>NZ_JAHLMF010000009.1 GCF_018919385.1 Geomonas diazotrophica | reverse complement strand
AGAAATGGAAGAAGCCGATCATAAACTGGAAAGCGGCAATGGCTCGATTCGCCATCCTCTTCGAAGACAGATTGCCAAAATCTTAACCAAGGCCATTTACACAAAATTCTTTACAGGCCCTGCAGGTTCCTTTTCTCGGGGGTGCCATTTTTAATCAGGATGTGGCTGAAAGCGAACAAGTGTCTCGCCGACTCTCAAAAATACTCAACCGGCTATGACGAACTTGAGCTAGAGTTGCAGCGGCTAACGGAGGAGAAGTACCTTTTGGCGAAGGCCGGGCGGAAAGATGACATCACCACAAAAATGAGAAATCGCATCAAGGAACTAGAGGCCATTTGTGAGTCTCGTGCAGAGAAGCTGAACGAGAGCCTCCTAGATTTGCATGCAGCCTGGCGTCTTCTGGAAAATATCCGAGCCTTGATTCCCAAGGACGAAGGAGACGGCAGCAATCTAACATTGATCACGCGGTGCACCGAGGATATCGAGCCAGCCTTCCGCGAAGGCACACGCTTCGAGCTATGCAGCTACCTTCTCCAGGCTTCCAGAGTGGTTCCCTTTCTCTATGATGAGGACATGGAACGAGAACGCGACCAGTTCCTAGATGTTATCGCCATGAGGGAGAATCTAATGTCGTGGAGCATCGCTCCGCTTTCCAAGCACGAGAAGCGCATTGGTTCCGACGCCGAGTCAATGTGGCTGCTAAATGCCGTTGGGGCCATGGAGCTAGATGCTATCTACAGAGGGGAATCAACATTGAAAACGTTAGGTCGGGACAGCAAGGAGTTGGTGATGGTCATAGAATCAGCAATTGGGAAAGCGCTTCCTATGAAATTGGCCTCCTCTGTAGGAGAAATAACCTATGGGTAGACCTTCTACTGTCATATCGAGAATACTGGCTGCGCTAGCTGATTTCAGTGCTGATGGTAATCGGCTTCCTGCTACTAATGACGGCAAAGTCAATGTCACTGCCTTGTGCCGCGAGCTGCGAAACGTCCGACAAGATGATGTCCAGCACTTCCACAAGAAGGAGGAGATAAAACAGGCCATCAATACAATAGCCCAGCGGCAAGGGCTTTTGCCTGTCGGGCACCGATCCATCACTGACGATGCTGATAATGAGCTAGAGCTACGGATTAGGCACGCAAACGTTCAGGCCAGGAAAGACGCCCAGTCTGCGGTAGAAGCGGCCTCGGCTCGAGATGCTGTGCTCGAAGAGCTGCGCACCCTTCGAACGGAGATGGTTCGAAAAGATCTCGAAATTCAATCCCTACGTGAGCGTCTACGGCTTATCGAAGAGGCGGGACTCTTCCTGAGGGGGTAACATGCACACAGTCGTTATCAGCAACGTTATCAGCCAAAATGCTTACGGCATTATCGCTTCTTGCAGGTGCAAGAACGATAACCCTATCAATGTGATTCTCCCGCCAAATCTGGCACCTGTGACCGGCGAGGTCTATGAAATAGAGGGCGAAAAAACCGAGTTTAAAGATAGATACGGGCGAAGTGTCCCCCAAATCAAGGCGACCTCGGCCGTCAGAGCAAGAACGTCCGGAAGGCTCATCCGGCCGTGGCTCGAATCGTTGCCGGGGATCGGTCCAACGCGTTCCAAGCGCCTGCTCTCTACATTTGGGGAAGACGTCGTTTGGTGCTTGAGCAATGTGGAAATGACTCAGCAGCTGGCCAGGGCTCTTGAGCCGGACAAACCGGTGGTCGGTGAGCGTTTGGCCGCATTGGTGCAGATGCATTACTTCGCTAGGCAGGCACAGGAGAGCCTAGCGGTATTGGAGGGGGAGTTTCTGCTGTATCTCGAGTCATGTGGCATCACAGACCGGCTAGCCGCAAAGAAGATGTTCCGCCTTATTGGCGACCTTAACGCCTTGGAGCAGCTCAAGCTAAAGCCGTACCTCGCTGCGAGCTTACTCCCCTGGAAGCAGGCAGACCACCTTGGACGAAATCTCTTGCGGCAGATTGAGGGAGCGGCTCATGCCACACGGCACCCCGACAGGCTCGTTGGGGCTTGTGATAATGTTTGGCGTGAGTGTCTCAAGAATGGAAACACAGCTATGACAAAAGCTGATTTCTTGCATGAGTTGCATCGACGTGACGTGATTCCAGCACTAGCCCTACAGGCTGGCGTAGATCGCGGCAATATCCGTGTAGCTGGCGATCTACTGCGGGCACCGGGTGCTGCCTACCTAGAGGCAACTTTGGCCGCGAGAATCGTAGACTTCGAGCAGGTGGATGAGCGCCCTTTTGATATTCCAGAAAATCTTGATGCCCTTGTGCGCAGTAATGAAGATCCTAATCGACCTCTGACTGCGGAACAGCGACGCGCTGTCTGTTCTATCCTTAGCAGTAAGCTGTCCATTTTGCAAGGTGGTGCCGGCACCGGTAAAACGACCACCTTGAAAGTGTTGGTGAATGTATGGATTTCCCTTGGAGGCAACGTTCTCCTTGGTGCTCTTAGCGGTAAGGCAGCCCTCCGAATGTCCTCATCAACTGGCCGACGGGCACAGACCTTGGCAAGGCATCTTTTGGAGTTGGAACAGGCTCAGGGGGGAGGCGATTCCGGCACCCTCCCGCTCTTCCCGGGGGTCGACACCAAAACCCTTTTTATCGTAGACGAGGCTAGCATGGTCGACATCGTGACCTTCCGGAAAGTCATGAACTGCCTGCCTGATGGAGCCTCATTGGTTCTTGTTGGGGACACCGCTCAACTGCCTCCTGTCGGCCTAGGGCAGGTTTATTTCGACCTAGTACAGCTTGGTGCTAAGACCTACCACTTAAACCAGGTGCATCGCCAATCCCAGGAAAATCCGATCATCAAAACGGCAACGATGATTCGGCAAGGCATCGCTCCGGCGTTGCCAACATGGGAAGACACGACTGCCCCCGGGGCATTCCATCTGAAAGTCCCTTCTGCAGGAATTGAAGCAGCCGTGATAAGGCTACTAGAGGACAAACTGACAAAGGTACCGATAGACGAAATTCTTGTACTAGCTGCCTTAAAAAGGACTTGCAGAAACATCAACCGTGCGATGCAGGTACGGAAAAACGTGAACGGCATCACTGGTGTCCGCATTAGCCCGTTCGCGCCTTGGGTTTCTGAAGGGGACCCGGTAATTTGTACTAGGAACAGATATAAAGATGGCCTTATGAACGGAATGCTTGGCCATGTGGCTTCGCTGGAACCGTTCACCATCCGGTGGCAAGGCGAGGTTTCGGCCAAAATGGTTCCCAAAGAGGCTTGGGTGGATATAGCATCCGCATGGGCCTTGACCTGCCATAAAGCCCAAGGTTCTGAATGCAAATATGTCATCGTTGCCTTAGACGGGAACGAAATGCTGACGCTTGAGTGGCTGTACACGGCGTTGACGAGGGCAACAGAACAGGTGGTCCTAATCGGACCTTCTACGGCGCTTGAAACGGTCGTCGGCAGGCGGTCCACTCGTACGACCTGTTTCAGGGAAGAAGTGGCTTTGAGGCGAAAGCAAAAACGTACGCCAAATCTGTGATTGGAGGCTTCATGGGAGAAGTGATGTCTGTGCAAGCCCAGAACGTGAGGGATATAGCCCAGGCTATTTTTGAGGAAGAGTTGGCTAAGGCCAAAGGGGCCGATGTCAAGACCAGACTAAGAGCCGTCCGCGATGCCTGCGAGGATATCATCCAGAGGGGCGGAACCCCCAACGCGCCATCGATACAGGCTTGGATTGCCAACCATCGTCCAAGCGTCAAGCTCACGAAGAGGACGATATACAATCAGAGGGAGTACGGCGGTGTAAAGACGGTGAGCCCCTATTCAAGGGTTATCAGCGCTTGGGCCGCGGTGTCTCAGGAAAAGGCCGTTGCAAAGAAGGCCCGGGGTAGCGAGCCGGCCGCGGCGTCCGTGGGCGGGTTCCTCACGACTAACGACCTAGCATCGATCTCCGATCTGGTGGTGAGGCATAAGGTTGCGATCCTGTATGGGCAGGTGAATCAACTGAAAAACCAAGCAGAAATGCGCAAGGCTATCCGGGAAAACCCTGTTGCTCCCAGATTGCTTGGGGCCGTTCCTATTCCGTTGAGCATTGACAGCGGGAACTCCTCTACAATTAACAGCACCAATCTCACAGATGATGAACTGGACGCCTTGGAGGACTTCTTGAGGGAAGCTAGCGCCAAACGACGTGGACTCACGTTCAACGATCTGGGGGCCGTTATTGCGAAGCGTGCTGTTACGGGGAGTGCTTTGTCTAAACCGGGGTTTGTTGACGCCCTCAGGAAAATCCTGCAGACCTATAGCCGATGATAGTGCGAATGTACCAAGTGGTTGTAAGAATCTTGCGAACTTTACGGCTTGTCGAATGCAGCTGCGATAGGAGCGGGGATGAAAAATGAAATACGAGCATCTCTCGAAAAAGGAAATGATTGTCCAGTTCCTAAAAAGAGATGCAGATCGGAAGCTTGGACTCGTCTGGGGGCGGGACAGCCATAAATCTATTTGGGTCTCTCGTATCCAGTGGAATCCACTTGGTGGTTTCACCCACAAGTGAATGGGGTATAAGGGGGAGATGACGGCTCACGGGTTAAGAGCTTTGGCTTGAATTATTCTCGACTAGGTCCTACAGTGCAGTATTGATCTTGTGGAGCATCAACTAGGACATGCAGTCAGGGACCCCAATGGACGCGCGTATAACCGAACAGCACACCTTCCTGAACGATGGAAGATAATGCAGGCGGGCGGATTACTTTACAAACGGAAGGTAGTGCAATAAAGGCCCAGGCAAACTGAAAAGGGGCTGCGTAAACCGACTTCTTTTGCAATAGAGCTGCTGGTAGCCAGAGACGGAACCTGTAAAGAGAGCCAACCATCAGAACTAGCAGGCAATTATTGACTTAGTTTATGACTAGTGCCCCCACAAATGCCCCCAACCTGTTGCAGTGGTGTCAAGTTAGGGCGGCTAGAGCAGCGAACATACCATTTGTGGCACTCAACATCCAGAAGAATTGAGCATCTGAAAAGGAACCGCAATTAGCTAATGCGCCAATTACTGCTGTAATAGCGTCAGAGACGACTTTCGATCTTCTGTATCAGGCCTGCCACGTCGACCTTGGAAAGCGACCAAGAATAATCTATCCCTCTTGGATGCCTAGGAAAAAGCCCGTCCACAAGGGAAGTGCCGAGATGATAGGGATCATGGGCCTTTATTAGCTTCAGGACTTCAAGAATTCGAAGGTAGTATCCGCAGGAGCGGATGGCTCCCGAGGAACATTGTGGCTTGCCCCAGGCAATCACAACCATGCTGGATTTCTCTGCTTCCCGTGAGAGCATCTCATCGCAGGGCGGCGATATGAGCTTGTCATTCCCAGTAGCAAAGAGATGTCCGTGCACGGCGATAAGGTCAGCAAGGTTACCAGAGGCAGTCTCGTACACGGCGTAGAGATTGAAAACAATAATTTTCGACACCTCACGCAAATCGTCGCACTTCTCATAAGTGTACTTTATGATGGCGTTTATGGTCTTGTCCGAAACTGTGGCGGTTGCCTTGCTGGGGTTCATCATTATGAACAGAGCCTGCTTGCTCCCGCGACGATCAAGGTTAATCGTCAGGCACAACCTTCTACACGGGTCTCCCCCGACACCTAAAGGCTCCACATTTTTCACGTATGAAGGGTACTTGTAAATCCGTCCCATTTCTACCCTCGGTATGATTAATCCAGCCCTGCCCTTCATCCCCCTCCCATACATCTGACTAGGTTAACATCCAGCCAACCAGCTTCGCCCTAGCGGTAAGGCCTAAGCAAACTTTTCAACAATCTCTTGAATAAGTACTGCCACGTCCATTGGTATCTCAGCTGCTAGCATTGCTTCAGCAATGGTATATTTATCAATGTGGTATGTTGCACTTATTGAACTTGCATGCTCAGAGAAGATAGTTTTTGCTCTAGCGTCCAAAATTGCTTCTGGCTCATCCTGATTTGTGTAATTATTTGTGATATCAATTGCAAAATGATTTCGCACGTGTTCAATAATTTGTTGCGTGTCTATTTCGCAAGACCTCCCTATAGCGGTTCCCGACAAAAGATAGCCTTCTATATACCTTCTCCTCCATTTCCTACAGTACAAATTACGACCATCTTTGTCAGGGTGTGTTTTATCTTCCAGTGTAAGAGCTGTAGTACCAATACTTTCATCATCACGGTCCCGAAGGCTGATTCCAACAAGTCCCTCAATCTCACATGCTAATTGACTGAACAACCTCTTTCTTTCCCCGTGGTCAGCCAAATATTGCCATACTACGATGTTGCATGGAAAATCCACCCCCAATTTTTTACTCCAAATTTTCAATAAAGTGACATCCGATTCATTTTCCACAAACATGAGCTTTTTAACTTCTTGAAGTTTATGCAGCTTAGGTGAATATTCTGCCCCTATTCCAGCTAATAATCCAATCTTGTGAGAATCATTTGCCAAATATTTTGGAGCAGTTCCAGAAAAGTGTAGAATCTTATCTGGCTGGTAGCTGCGAATCAAATCGGGAGAGTGTGTAGAAAACAGAACCTGCTTGTTAAATTTCTCAGCTATTATAGTTAATTCCTGTACAAGATTCTTTTGCAACGAAGGATGCAGATGCGCATCTGGTTCATCTAGCATGATCATCTTATATTCCGGATCCAAGGCTAGGGCAAAAACCCCCAACCATTGCAGAAGCCCACTGCCTTCCACCATAAGGTCACGCGGGGTATACTCAGGATATCTAATGAACCGGTTTTTGACACGACTTCCTTTAAAACATTCAACCTTTATATACGAGTGGTAAACATCGTTGAACGGCTCAATAGTTAAACCATACGAAAAGGTTCTTTCCAATATTGTCTGAAGAAGTTCCCATGGGTCAGCTTCTCTTAGTGTTTTCAGTGAGGCGTTGGGTATTTTAGGACGTCCCCCCCTGAGGTCTGCACGCTTTATTTGATTAGACTCAAGTAGATCTAAAAGAATGTTTCTTATTACCGCTCCTGAGAGTCCTTGCCCGATCAGCTTCCTTCGTATCGCCTTTGTGTGCCGTTGTTCACGATCTACTATACCTGCAAAAGGTGGGACGTAGGCAATCCGTGGAATATTTTCACCAGCTGGGACCGTGGAATGAATTGTTTTAAGAAAAAGCCTGTCGTTGGCAAGAGAGAGGCCAAACTTAAGATTTCTTTGATCACCAACTCCGGTTTTCCAATAAACGTCGATCCAGAGTGTGTACCCGTCTTGTTCGTGGTCCTTTTGTGTTTTCAGGTTTGTCCATAGGTGTTTTAGTGACGGAACGTTTACAGGAGAGAATTCATCAATGCTTATTCCGAACCCTTGGTGAGTCTGCCCATAGTACAATGCAGCGACCCCTCTTTCCATTTCTAGAACAGTACGAGCGAACTCCCATATCGCTAAGCCTTGCATTAATGTTGTCTTGCCAGAGTTGTTCCCACCTGCTAATAATACTACTGAAGGTTTTAAAGCAATGGTCTTATCCTTAAACTTCTTAAATCGGTGAAAAACAACTTTTTCAATCATCTACCCACCTCAATTCACGTCATCATAGTATCTTTGTCTGAAGAAAAGGCTTTAGACAATTCGCGAGTTATTGAAGCCGCAAATTCTATGCAAAGGTGCAGCGCAGCATAAGCGGTACTGACGTCAATCTCTGTTGTTTTTGGATGGACCCCAAAATCTCTAAACCCCTGTACAGCGTTTGCTAGAACGTATGTATTTTTGCTAACGAACCGAGCAAGACGATCTATTCTCTGCGTACCAGTCATCAAATCAAGCAGATGCAACCGTTGCCCCCCCTCAGGGAACCGCGCCTGCCATCCTTCAAATCCTCTCTCTCCATTGAAGCGCCAAATGGAAAACCACTCCGGTGGGATGCGAGGTTTGATACAGTCGGGGTCCCAGCACTCGGCTTTCCAGACAAGCGATAGTCCTTGCTCAAGTATTCCATGGACATTACTGAGGAAAACGTGTGGGTGCTCCGGCAAGTCTTCTACTCCACGCTCAAGAAAGCGCCTGAGAGTCGGATCCATATTAAGAATCTGCTGCATCCGACGTTCCAACACTCCCCTGAAATGACGCTGATAAACGTCACTTGCGCCAAACAGACGGACAAGTGCGCAACCTTCGTTTGGTTGCTCTTCCAGGTATTTCTCTACTAATCGGTTCGGCCGCTGCAGTTTATTGCCTGTCGAATGTAAGAATCCCCTCTCTATTACTGCATCCACGTCAGCATTTGCGATACCGGTCCGTATCAGCGCCCTTTCCTCAAGCACGCGCCGGAATAAATCTTGGCTTGACGGTGAGCAATCTGTCCAAAGTGAATCGATCTTGTCACGGACCGAAGGGAAACAGTGATCGCAAGCCTTCAGCATTAATTCTTGATTGATCTCGCTTGTCTCTCCTATATCAAGAAGTGAATTAAGAATCTCAAGCACCATCACAGGGAAGCCATTGCTCGCATTCCACAGTTCCGCCTGTGCCCCGGCTGCGAATTTAAGGTCAGGGAGTTGGCGCAAAACCACGGTTAAATCATTTTCGTCGAAGCAACCGACCCGAACGGGCGATGGTTCAAAAATATTCCAGAAGTCACTAGTCTGAGAGTCTGGGTTACGAATCAACTCGCGAAGCGTACGTCGACTGGCGGTTACCAGTGTCAGGCTAGGCTTGAGTGCCAGTGCACGCAATTGATCCCACAGGTTTCGGGTCAACTGGCCATTTGAAAGTGGCTTGTCAAACCCGTCCATTATGGCTAGCACCTTTCCTCCGTCATCCTTGAGTGCATCCAGGACCTCGGCGATTTCCTGATACGAATACCCATGGGAGTCCCTCAGGTGATTAGCATAGTCAAGGTGATGTGCCGTCAAAGCACTAGATAACTCGGTCGCGAGGGATTGCATGAAGAATTGGTCACTGTTAGGCGTCTCGTGGCCAAGATCCCACAGTAAAACCGCTGTGTACGGAGTGCCAGCGGAGCGTAAATGGCGTGCTAATTCATTCAGAATGACGGTCTTACCCGCATACCGTGGCCCGACCACCTGCAGATGATCCGGTGAAGGCTTCGTCAGGGCTGCCACCAGTCTCTGAAAGATGGCCTCACGACCCAACATCGGTGGTGCGAAAGCACCTAGAATTGGGAATCTGCGATCAGACATTTTCTTCCTCCGCCTCGGTGAGCGCTCGGCTTGAAAGTATTACAGCATCCTGCTGTTGCTCAATCCAATCGGTCATCATTGGGATTGCTAGGCGGTAGTGCCCCTCGCCAATTCCGCCGAAAAGATCAATCAGCTCCAACTCCCGCAAGTACGCCAAATCGGCATCAAGCACATCGTCATCTACATCTACGCCGGATTGGGCCAACTGTTCATGCAAAGTTCCGAAGCTTGTATGTGTCCCCAATTTAAAGCTCTGTGCGCAAAGCAACAGAATTAACTGGCGCCGCCGCCGGCCCGTTGTTGGTCCAAGACCTGCGTAGTCCCACAAGCTAGCGAAGTGCTCGTTGTCACGAACCATACTGGCAGCAACTTTCTCAACAATGCTAAGCGTAATGGAGTGACTTTTCGTTTGTACGGCAAAGTCAAAAAGCCTGTTACACAAACACTGCAGCAAGTACGGGTGCCCGGCCGTAATATCGACAACACGTTCGATCGCCTCGTTGGAATACACCAGCCTCCCGCGCACAGGCTCGGTTACGATGTCGCGTGCACTTTGCATGTCCAGAGCGGTAACTGGAATACTAGTGCCAAGGCCGTAAAGAGCAGACCAATACTCCTCGCGTAAGCGCTTTAAGCGCCGTGAACCAGTGAGGATTGCCGAGAACCGGGGATAGGATTGGATCAGTGAACGAATGTTCTCCGGCACCTGCGGTGAAGTCACACCATTGTCAATACCTTCCTGGAGCTTGTCAAATTCGTCTAGCATCAAAACTAAACTCAGCCCAAGCGGCTCCAGCAAAGATAAAATCTTTTCCAGATAATCCCTAAAATCAGAAAATGGCGACTCATGACCAATGCCCTCCCGACAAGGCCCCGTGATCCTAAGCGGCGGTTTCCCGGCCCCGATGACTTCCCCGTTCGGCAGAGGCACTTCTATGCCAAGTTTGGCCAGCGCCTTAGCGATGCTGGACGCAAACAATCGATAGACTTCTGGTGTGGGCACGCCGACCGACTTTGCATCGCCCTCAGCCTCCTGAAGGTCTGAATAGACACATAGCCAGCCATGAATTGCGGCAGATCCTTCAAGATGTCTAAGAATGGAAGTCTTTCCAGCTCGACGGTTGCCCTCCAGCAGCACAACATTACCATTAGTTGAGATCTGGCGACTGATCTGACTGATCAAAGCCTCACGACCAAAGAATACAGCATGGCCATGCTGTGGCTGCAGAGGACTGCCAGTGACGTAGGGACTGCCTCCTAAGCCTATACCTAGTGAAGAAACTGGTTCCTCAGGCGTGACAATCTGCACCGCAATTTCGACCACACCACTGAGCGGTTGCCCCACTAAGTTAGTCGCCGACCAATTTAGCTGCAGTGAGAGTTGATTCCCTAGCTTCGGCACATCACCCCGCAGGTTTAGGGAGAACAGTTGGCGTTCAGCCAAATAAGGCACCTGAAAAACACCCCAATCCGGCAAGGTTTCAATGCGGAAGCTACGCAGCGGTAACGCCCTGTCATTCTCCAGTCCGACTACAAATTCTGTGAAATTCCCAGCCACCAAGGCCGCTGGTGCCGAAACAAGTCGGATCTCACCCGCTTCGACCAGATCGCTAATTGACGAGCGAAGCCAGTTTCGCATACGCTCGGCGATGGCGCGCGCTTGTGATTCCGTGGGCACGTGTCCGGATGCATGCTCCAAAACGCCGAGCATACTGCGCTCTGCCGCTTGCAGAACAGTCAGTAACGCTGGCCCCTCTGGGATCTGTGCCACCCCGATGAGCGGTATAAGCGCGTCGACAAGGGGCATTAACCATCGTCTTGCATCATTGGGGACCTGTTCTTGTTCCACCCAGCGCCGAGCGGTACTAGCCATGTCCACCAAAGGTTCGAACTGACTCACGGCTGGTGTGGCATCCATACCAGCGACAAACGTGGGTGTCTTGCTATTCAACTCAGCAAGCCAAGCGGTGAGACGATCCGAAGCGCCAGTACCAGCGCTCATTGCAAGAAACGCCAGGGCATCAGTACCAAAGTCTTGGTACTGCGCGGCTGCGCGAGTTTGCACTGACAACGGCGGTAAAGGAATAGGCAGGTCATCCAGCACCACACGATTGAGGTGTTGAATCACTGCACCACGCGACTGCGCAGCCAGCCAGTTCTGACAAGCAGGACTAGCGAGATAAGCAAGAAGGAACCCTGGATCTAGCCGCCCCTTATCTGCTCGTAAGACATAGAGTCCATTAGCAGCCACTGAGCCAACCGCACCATTGCGCACTAATGCAGCCTTTCCAATGGTTCCAGACTTGGACAGCAGTATGTCACCAGGTAGCAACGCCCAGCGAGCCTCAACACTCACCACCTCGGGTGCCAGCCAATTGGAACAACGTCCAACCTTACCATCGGCTAAGTCCCGAATACGGATGTAACCTATCGCTCGCTCGCGGGGCGGCTTATCCAGCAGGTTACTCGAATTAATGGAGCGCCCAGTGCTGACTTGCACAACGGTGGCAAGAGTAACGACCGTTCCGGTCTCGCCCAGGGCATCGGTAAGGCTGGTCAGTAACTCGTTGAGACCTCCCTTCTCTCTACGGCGCGGAGAAAGATCCCAGTCTGCGGCGGCAAGATCCTCTACGCCTACCTCCCAAATAGAGCGGGACAGCACGCCAGTCCCGGGTGTGCCTTCAGCTATGCCTGGTTGTAGTTCAAGTGGGGTGCGTAGCTCCGGCCGGCGGATCTCGGTAACTAGTTGCTGCGCCAACACGGAATGAAGCGTTGGTGCTTCACGGCCTGAGCGGCGATCAAA
The DNA here is from genome assembly GCF_018919385.1 of Geomonas diazotrophica. Classification (GTDB taxonomy): domain Bacteria; phylum Desulfobacterota; class Desulfuromonadia; order Geobacterales; family Geobacteraceae; genus Geomonas; species Geomonas diazotrophica. The sequence continues at coordinate 153,635 of NZ_JAHLMF010000009.1, read as the reverse complement.
TAACGGAGCGGCATCGACAATCCGCACCCGGCTTACCCCGCCTTGCTTCCTCAGTAACAACAAGCTGCCTTTAACGCTGGTGTAAGGGGCAAAAGCACCTGCGGGTAGGCTGATCACTGCTTCAACCTGCCCATGTTCCACTAGATAACGGCGCAACTCACGTTCAACGCCACCACGGAACAAAAACCCTTCCGGTACGACAATCACCGCTCGTCCATGTGCCTTAAGCTGCGACAGCGCGTGCTGAATAAATAACCCCGTGCTGTCGTTTGTCACGAAGGCGAAATGCTGGCAACCCCAAGGTTGACGGCCAACCTTTGCGCCAATGGGCGGGTCGGCCACCACCACATCGAACCCCCCGCGGCCGGAGCTAGATGGCGCCTCACGCTCCAGACTGTTACCCAGTTCCAGGGAAGGCGAGTCAATTCCCGCCAGTAGCATCCGCGTAAGACCGATTAGGAAAGCACTGGGATTAAGTTCAATACCAGCCACCTCAAGCGATGGCCACTGCCGGCGACTTTCGTTGTGGTTACGCTCAGCCTGCTGCCAAGCCGCCAACAGGAAGTTTCCAGACCCAAAGCAGGGATCATAAACTTTTTCACCTGGCTCTGGATTCGCTAGTACAGCCACCAAGAGCGCGATAGATGCCGGCGAAGAAAACTGGCCGTCGTAGGCATCAGTGGTTTGGGCAACCATCTGATCAAACACCGACAAGAGCGCACGCCGTTCACTCACCATATCGAAGGGCAAAGTCGCTACCCACCGCACAAGATCGTGGAGGCAGACAAAGTCCACCTCCAGCACGCGAGGCAGCATGTGTACCAACGCGCGCAGCGGCTGCTCTGTATCACCTCGCCGAGCTTCAAGATACCGGGTCAACTCGCGAAACTGCGCCGCGATCTCGTAGGGATTATCCAACTGGGCCCAATTTCGCCACTGCAGTCGGCTTGGCAACAAAGGTTGGTAAGACCGATCTTCAAAGATCGACATCGCCTCCTGCTCTACATCCCTGTTATCAATCCAGCGCAGGACAAAGAGAGCGGCAAAGACTTCGCGAATTACTGCCCCGGACAGACCTTCTGCAAGCAGGCGATTTACAATCTGCCGAGTTATGTCCTGCAATGACTTGTCGTTCACGGCGCTCACAACTCTCCGGCGAAGGCTTTGCGGAGGATGGCTTCACGTAGGCCTTCAGTCGCTTGCGATTGGGTTGCACACTCCTCCTTAAGCATCGCGGCTCCCCCCCCAAGTCCTGAAAATTTCTCTGCGGTTTTTTCCTGCTCCGTCAATGGAGGTAGGGGTAAGAGCGATTCAAGCAAATCTTGCTGGTTAATACTGGACTGCCCAATGGCATGCTTAGCCCGCATACGTAGGTCATGTAGAAACTGCGGCGAGTTCATGAGCCAAGCTAAAACGTCCTGTCGCACCAGTTTCGCATTTATTCGCAACCTAATCAGCATTGCCTCAAAGACGGCCGACTCCATCAGTCCGGCAACCACAGCCGACTTGCCTACTAATTCCCGACTGTTGACCCGACTAATGATGATGTCTCCATTCAATATTGAATAATCCTCAGCCTCCTTACTGGTCACCTGCAGCCTTTCAAGACGAGCATCATCGAAATCTGCTCCGTTGATGTTAAACATACGCAGAAGAAGCGTACCGGAGCCATGGTACTCGCGTGGCTTGTACAGGCCATTCTTAGCCGACGTCACAATGGAACCCAATTTAATCATTGGGTAGGAAGTCACGCATTCTTCCCAGAGATCAAACCGAAAAGCCTGCGGAAGGTGATTAGATTCGTGACGCAGAATCTTGGCCAGCCCCTCAATCTCCTCTACCTTTTCGAGACATTCCTTTATACGAGAAACTATTCGGTATTGTTCGGAAACCGGTGGAATGGCAATCTCGAAATCCTTGAATTTGCCACGAGGAATTTCCAGGAATGTTGTTTTTCCCGCTAGCTGTATCAGATCTGTCCTGTGATGAGCGAGAAGGTATGCAAGAAACCAAGGGCACACCCGATCAGCTTTGGGCGTAAGGTTAATGAAGCCTTGATTGGTGGCACAGTCTCGATCCGTAACGGCGATTTTGCCGATGCTTGCTCTACTTGAAAATAGCACCGATCCTGCAGGAATTACTTTGGCGCTACTATTCTGCAGACCACGAATCGTAATTGTCTCAGCGACGGCATCCAGGAGGGTAATATTGCCTATCGGCTCAAGATCCGTAGGAGTAACCCAAGGCAATTCGCCCCCAAAATAGGCAGGTTCAGTGCGACTGGGCGTTCCTCCTCCTTGGATCATGGCAATGTCAGCCAGTTTTACTACGGTCCAATTTGAGGGCATCACTCATTGCTCCAGTATGGATTCTAGTTCATCAAGAAGTTCGGAGATCCTGTCTTCCTTGTTTCGGATCGATTGAACTAGATCGAGCGCAGGCCTGTGCTCATAGGTATCAACCCGGTTCGGGTTTCTGGCCGAAAGGTCGTAGCCCTTGGCAACTATGTTGGCCACCGGCACCGTCCACGTGTTTTCACCCTCTACGCGCGCCTGCCACTTAGCGAGAAAATCAGGAATCTGGTTACCGACGATTGGCTTGCGCGTCTGCTTTAGCTCAAATCCATCATTGGTGAGTTCGTAATACCAGACCGAATCGGTGCCTAAGCCATTTTCATCCCGATCGAAAAAGATCACATTCGTTTTTACACCCGTGTAGGGCAGAAAGCAGCCTGCAGGAAGCGAAAGGATTGTGTGGACCTTGAACTGCTCAAGCAACTCCTTCCGCACTTTCTGATCCGGCCCGCCACGAAAAAGTACCCCCTCGGGGATTATCACAGCGGCGCGCCCCCCCTTGGCCAAATTGGCCATAATGTGCTGCAGGAACAGACATTCCGTAGCGCCACTCCGCACCCGAAAATTAGTCTGTAGCTCTTGCGACATCTTGCCGCCGTATGGAGGGTTGGCCAAGATAACCTGATATTTATCCTTTTCTGCAACATTATGACTATGAACTTCCAGTGTGTTTGTCAGCTCCAGGTTTGCCCCCTCGATGCCGTGCAAAATCATGTTCATCGAGCCGAGCAGGTACGTGAGTGGTTTAAGCTCAATCCCGTAAAAAGCCTTGTGCTGCAGATCATCCAGCTGCTTTCCGCTGAGTGTGCTGTGGCGGCGAACATGGTCGGCGGCTTCGCCTAAGAAACCTGCGGTGCCAAAGCACGGGTCATATACACGCTCTCCAGACTGAGGCCGCACTAGTTGCACCATTGCTCGAATAATGTGCCGTTGAGTGTAGAACTCACCAGCATAGCCCGCCGAGTCGGCCGCCACGCGCTTCAACAGGTCCTCGTAGATTTCTGAGAGCACGATGACATCGGTGTCGCTAGAAAAATGTAGTTTGTCCACCTGCTGAACTACTCTCGCAAAGCTTACGCCTCGCCGACTGTAGTTTCGAACATTATCGAATATACGCCGAAAGCGCTGCCCTAGGGCGTCATTGCCAAGCCCCTTTTCTGGATCGGGGCTGGTGAGCTTGATCCAGAGCTTGCCGTCGACAAACTCAAGCATTTCATCTGGATGATCAGTGTTCTTTGCCCAGTTGCTCCAAGCAAAATCACCACTTAGGCGACGCTCGTAGGGTGTATCATCAAAGGCCCCTTCCTGTTCCTTTCGTGACTCGGTTTCGTCGAAAGCCTTGAGGAAGAACAGCCAGGCAAGTTGTTCGACATAGTTACGTGCATCAACGCCCTCGGAATTAAGCTGATCGCAGGCATTTTTGACTATCTGCTGTACTTCTTGGCGGCGGTGGTCGATGTTCTGTGTCATATTTTATCCTGTGGTTGTAGAGTGCCACCGCATCATGCGGTCATCGGCACGTAAAGGTGTTTTTTAACCAACTCAAGATCAGCCTTGAGCAAAGCTGGACCACCGTAACGTTTGGTTAACGTGACGAAGCTACCGAACTGGTCCGTGAACTGCGGAGCACTGTAAGTGCGAGCCTGTTCGAGCTCATCGATGCCGAACAGGCGGTAATGGTCCAATGCTGTCTGCCAAAGGTGCGTTTTGAACCGCTGAACTTCGGGTAACAAATTTTCTCCAAGGTGGTCCATTAACCAAATCAGATCTTCGTCCCACAGCCGGTTCGCGCGGTCTACGCGGTTTGGTACACGCGGCAACTCAAAGCCTACCTTGGCTAAGATGTCTACGTCATCCGCATCGGGAAGATCGAGGTAATGCCGGAACGCTGAGGGGTAAATGTCCCGGTCACGCATGGCTTCCCGCAGTTCTTGGCGGCTGCCCTTGTCGGTCCAGATCCGCAGCAACTCGTCTAGACCTTTATGGCTTACATCCAGGATGAACTCGCGTGATTGTTCGGTGTACTCTTCGAAAGGAACCTTCCGCCCGTCGGCTAAACAGACATAGCGGTTTTCGGAAGAGATAATGACCGAGACGCCATCGCAGACAAGTTTTGGGGTGGTCTCTTCACTTTTCTTTTTTGGTTTGCTGTTACTCGCGACCGCCTTCTGCCGATTCGCAGGATGCCCATCAAATTCAGCATCCTCCAGCTGGCTGGCACCGGAGTAATCGAAAATAGTGAAGTAGCGCTTGTTTATGTCCTCACAGAGACGGGTGCCTCTCCCTTTCATCTGTTTATAGAGGATGGCGCTTCGCAACGGCCGGACAAAGACGATATTTTTCACATCTGGGGCGTCAAAACCAGTCGTCAGTAAATCGACCGTAACTGCCACCCGTGGCTTGCTGGGACCTACCACGGCGAAATTCCGCTCAAGCTGATGACTATTGCGCTCTGCACGGGTGATGCGCGCTGCAAAGTCGTTATCGCCTGCCAACCGGCGCAGCTCCTGCGCCATGAAAGAAGCATGAGTGTCATCAACGCAAAAGACAATCGTCTTTTCATTGCGCAGCTCGTACTTCCCCAAAATGTCCCACAGATCTTCAGCGATAGCCTTGGTACGGTCCGGCATTCGTATGTCCCGCTCAAAGTTAGCGGTTGTATAACGCTTGCCGTCGGGATCAGTGTAGCCGTCTTCGTCGACATTGGTGATCCGCTCTTCTAGCAAGTACGGCACAAGATAACCATCTTCAATAGCCTGCTTTAGGCTATAACTGAATACTGGATCACCAAAATAGTGTTGAGTATCACGACGCTTTTCTTCGTCGGTCAGGGCTCGCTCGCCCTCTTCCAGTTCACGCGGGGTAGCGGTGAGACCTAGTTGCAGCGCTTGCCCAAAGTGCTCCAGCACCCCGAACCAGTCCCCGAAACCAGAACGGTGACACTCGTCGACAACGACCAGGTCAAAATAATCAGGTGCGTAGTGCTCGTATACCTTCTTACCGTCGAGTTCTTCACCAAGGCTCTGGTAGTTTGCAAAGAAGATCTTGCCTACCAGGTGTTGGCCTTGGGCTACCGTCTCCTTGTCAATCTGGATGCGCTCGGAAGCAGAGTAGGCCGAAAATGCACGGTATGCCTGATCCTTCAAGCTGTTTCGATCTGTCAAGAACAGGACGTGCTCGCGCTTCAGTGCCTTCCCGTTAAGCAGTTTCCAAACCAGTTGAAAAACAGTAAACGTTTTGCCGGTGCCGGTTGCCATAAGCAATAGCACACGGTCATTCCCTTGGGCGAACTGCCACAGCGCCTTGTTGATAGCCATGTCCTGATACGGACGGACTTTTTTGCGGGAAACCTGGTCCACGTGATAGCCACCACTGAAGGCGGCTTCCCAGCGAGGCCAGTCGACCGAAAGACCCATTCGCGCGACTAACTCTTCGGGAGATGGAGGGGCATTCAACGAATCAAATTTGCCACTATCGTTGTCGGTCAAGATCCAATCATTGCCGTTAGATGAGATCGAGAACCTAAGGGAGAGGCGGCGGGCATAACGCGATGCCTGCTGCATGCCGTCTGCGGCACTCATAGTGTCGGCCTTGGCTTCAAGAATCGCCAGCGGCACACCTTTGTAACGCAACAGATAGTCGGCGATAATCGACTGCGTTTCGTCATACATCGCATCGCCCGTGAGGTTGACACGGCCCGGGCCGATCCGCAGCTGCTCCTGCCACGTCCAGCCGAGCGCGGCCAATTGCGGTTCTATGAGTTCTTTACAGGTTATTCGCTCATTACGTGCCATTATGTTCGCCTTATCTAAAGTTTGGATGGCTAGCTGGACCAGAAAAACTATCTGCGTTGAATCTGCATCAGACATGCCACTTTAATTGCGCCCATACTTTTGTAACCAATTGCTCAATGTCTGGTAGCTGCCTAAACCTAGCAAACGCGCAGCTTCTGACTTGTTTCCGTGGGTCTGGGCCATAGCTCGGTCCAGGTAGTGGCACGCTACGTCAGCAATAATGTCCGGAAGCGAGACGGCCTGAGCCAGCGACCGCCCGAGGATCGTTTCCGCCTTAGGCGCAACCGTCACGGCTAACGATTCGGCTACGTCCTGCCTGGTTATCTTGTTGCCTATTGACCAGATGCTGGCGCGCAGCAAGGCATTATGCAGCTCGCGGACGTTTCCGGGCCATGAGTGTTGAAGCAGAAGATTTCTTGCAGCAACATCCAATTCTTTATACTGGTAGCCGGGTTGGTTGGCGACTTCTTCGTTAATGCTTGCGAGCAAGGAGTCAATCAAAAGACTGATGTCACCTTCGCGCTGGCGCAAGGGTGGCAAAAGCAGGACGCCAACTGCAAGCCGGTGAAACAGGTCTTCCCGAAAGCGCCCCTCGCGAACGTCTTCTGGCAGAATTCGGTTCGTAGCCGCGATGATGCGGATATCGATTGAATTCGGTTTGGTGGCGCCGATGCGCGTCACCTCGCGCTCTTGGATTACGCGAAGTAACCGTACCTGTGAGGCCAAAGGAAGTTCACCTACTTCGTCTAGGAATAAAGTCCCACCATCAGCAGACTCGAAGTAGCCAGCACGGCCTGCTATTGCGCCAGTGAAGGCCCCCTTCTCGTGACCAAAAAGTTCAGCATCAATTAGTTCTTGGGGGATTGCCCCACAATTCACCGCAACAAATGGCCTGTTGCTGCGAGAGCTGGCTTGGTGGATAGCACGGGCAAATAACTCCTTCCCAGTTCCAGACTCCCCTTGGATCAGAATAGGGACATCCCTCAAAGAGAGTCGATGTGCCATCGCCACAACACGTTTCATAGCAGTACAGCGATGAATGATGGTGGTAAAACCTGGGGCTTCCGGCGGCAGGCCTTGCATCAGTTGTGCAAGAGCCTCATCGGCCGCTTTATCGACAATCGGCGAGAACTCTGCGGAAAGTTCGAATGGGATGTTAACCTCTTTGACTCCCTGCTCGCGAGAGGACTCGATCAGCCTAGCTGGGAAGCGCGTTTTAGCCAACAAAATCCAAATGGCGGCCATCGCTGGAGTGCCAGGGCTGAGATGAAAAGTCAGAGGCGTGGATGGGGATACGACTTTAAGTTCCTCTAGGATATCGCTTGCAGCTCGATAGATTTCCTCGAAACTTGTGGGGCTGGTCAGATTGACGAGGTGAGCTACGACAGGCAGTCCTGTCCGTTGGTTGACCCAGTCAGAATAGGAGGTTGTTTTTTGTCGACCGTGATCAGACAGCAAATGAACGGCTGAAAATGGCAATGCCTGTAGCGAGCCTAGGATTGGTCCCAAACCATCAGAGGCAAGTGTTTCGCAGGCGCGCAAATCAGTATTACCCAGCCAAGCAAGTAGGATCGGAGCAGAGCGCAAGATTCTCCACAACTCCATAAGAAATTTTGTGCCTCATTGCTGCGGGGCTAACCATATAATATGTGGCATTGCAGCGCAAGAGAAACTAATAATTATCTCGCCTGAACCTTTTGCCCTGTCAATAGGTCATGGCTTTTGATAGGTTCTGATTTATTGCTTCACAGATGGTATTGATAGGCACAAGGGAGGCAACCATGGCTGACGGGAAGGTAGTTGGATATGCTCGGGTGAGCACAATGGACCAGCAACTGGACTCGCAGTTGGACCAGCTTCTGGCTGCCGGATGCAGCAAGATTTACAGTGAGAAACGAAGTGGCGTGGACACCAGAAGACCCGAAAGTGATGATGATGGAGCTCGTGCGAGAGGGCGACACAGTGATCTGCTGCAAGTTAGATAGAATCGCACGCTGCACCCAAGATATACCTTGGTATCTGCTTTGCCGTTTCTAACAATACGGTGCACGCTGGCTATGCTTATGCCAAGAGCATCGGCGAGATCCTTCTTGTCTGGCCTTCTCCCAAAAGGGGTGAGGACTTCGGAGGTTTTCGCGCGAGCTGTGGCGACTCGCCCCTTGTATTTCCCTGCAGCCTTCGCTCGTGCGATCTCTTCCTGCTGTCGTTCAACTATCATCTCGCGCTCGAAAGTGGCGATGGCAGCCAGTATTGTCAACATGAGCTTGCCGGTAGGGGGGCGGTGTCGAGGTTGATGTCCAGGATTTTGAAGTTCACATCTTTCGACGCAAGTTCGTTGACGATGTTGAAGAGTGTCGTCTGTTCACCTGCATATTCAAGCGCAGATCAAGTTGCTGAAGGACTGCTTTTTGAGCCCAAGCTGAATTTTCTTCTGGCCTTTCCAAGATTTGAGGGCTAACGCAAAAAGGCCCACAGTTTATAAACTGTGGGCCTTTTTATGAATATGGCTCCCGAGGTAGGACTCGAACCTACGACACACGGATTAACAGTCCGCTGATCTACCGACTGATCTACTCGGGAATAAGTGCTTGATTTTACTACGCTTTTAATGCAAATGCAACTGTTTTTTGGGTCAATCTGGTAATGTTACCGGGTTTTCTTTTGGTGCTATTCCGAGGGTTTATACATACTCGGTAAACCGCTTGGGTCTAAAAACTGATCTACCGACTGATCTACTCGGGAATATCTGGTTTTCTTCGCCCTGTGCCGCGAAGAGATTACGTGTATAGCATAGCGGTTTTTGGCTGTCAATAATATTTCTGCAGCATCTATGAATCGGATCTGCCATATTTTTAATGGCAACAATCGCTCGTTTTCAGAGTGTCGGCAATTCGATTACTTGTGCCGGGGCGCAGTTCGCCCCCCTCGATAGAGTCCGAGTGGCGGCGGTCCCCGGCGTTGACATTCACTGCCGCTGCGGGATATATTCAAAAGTCTCGATACTTCCAGTTGCAGCGCAAAAGGACCCCAATGAACAGGCAACTCGAAAAGCTGTACCGGACAGCGGCGCTCCTGGCGCTCATCACCATCTTCTACAACATCCTCGAAGGGGTGGTCTCCGCCTGGTTCGGGTTCGAAGATGAATCCCTGGCCCTCTTCGGCTTCGGGCTGGACTCCTTCGTAGAGGTCATCTCGGGCGCCGGCATCTGGCACATGGTGCGCCGCCAGCGGGGGAACCCCGACCAGGCCCCCGACCAGTTCGAGCGCGGCGCGCTCAGGATCACCGGCGGCGGCTTCTACCTCCTTGCGGCGGGTCTCCTTCTTACCGCCGTCTATGATGCCTTTCACGGCCATGCGCCTACCACCACGTTCTGGGGCATCGTGGTCTCCAGCGTCTCCATACTCTCCATGTGGCTTTTGATCCAGCAGAAGGTCAAGGTGGGGAAAGCGCTCGGCTCCCAGGCCATCCTGGCCGACGCAGCCTGCACCAGGGTCTGCCTCTACCTCTCCGTCATCCTGCTGGTCTCCAGCGCCGGCTACTACCTCACCGGTATCGGCTGGCTCGACTCGGCCGGAGCCCTCGGCATCGCCTGGTTCAGCTTGAAGGAGGGGAGGGAGGCCTTCGGCAAGGCAAGCGGTATTCCCTGCTCATGCAGTTGAAGTTCTGCCGGTTAGCCGGAGGCTGACCCCGACTTCATCCCCCCCCTTGCAACATGCGCCGGAGCGACCGCGCTGCTAACCGGGCAAAAAAGAATCGGTTTTTCTTGCACCCTGTGTAAAGGGTGGTAGCCTTTCTCATGTGTTTTGGCTGCCATCGTTTTAACGAGGAGGGTGCTTCGGAATGCTAAAGGAATTCAAGCAATTCGCTTTGAAGGGAAACGTTCTTGATCTCGCAATCGCAGTCGTCATCGGCGCAGCCTTCGGCAAAGTTGTAAGCTCTTTCGTCGCTGACATCATCACCCCGCCCATCGGCAGGCTCCTCGGCAACATGGATTTTTCCTCCCTCTTCATCAACCTCTCCAACACGCCGGTGCGGTCCGTGGCTGAAGCCAAGGCCGCGGGTGTACCGGTCATCGCCTACGGCCTCTTCCTGAATTCGGTCTTCGACTTCGTCATCGTGGCCTTCGCCCTTTTCCTGTTGGTGCGGCAGGTAAACAGGCTGCTCCCGGCGCCGGCGGCACCCGTGACCACCAAGGAATGCCCCCGCTGCTGCAGCATGATTCCGACCAAGGCAACACGCTGCCCCAATTGCACATCCGACCAGTAGTAGGAGCTGAACCAACCGCGAACACCGGGAAAATAGCAGCCACAACATAGAATCCTAAACAAACAGAGGAGGTGTCAGATGAAAAAGTACCTGCTGTTGCTTGTTCTGGTTCCCGCATTGTTGTTCACCCTGTGCCCGAAGGCGCGCGCCGAAATAAAGGCGCAAAGCTTCTCCCTCTCACCCTTTGTCGGCGGCTACACCTTCATCGGCAAAGAACACCTGGAGACCGCACCTGTCTTTGGCTTGCGCGGCGGCTACAACTTCACCCAGCACTTCGGCCTCGAGGCGGTGTTCGACTACGTCCCCACCGAAGGGAAGAGCCACAGCAACATCGGCGACGTCGACGCGTACAACTACCATCTCGACATGCTCTATCACTTCATGCCGGACCGGCAGTTGGTCCCCTACGTCGCTGCCGGCTTTGGCGGGCAGTCCCGCGAAGCCGCGGGGGAACACGAGACCAGTCGGGCGGCTTTCAATTACGGCGCCGGCCTCAAGTACTTCCTCACCGATGCGCTGGCCCTTCGCGGCGACCTGCGGCACCTGATCCTCAGGGAGGACGGCGAGTCCTACCACAACCTGGAGTACACCGTCGGGGTTGATTTCATGTTCGGCGGCGTGAAGCAGGCGCCTGCGGTCGCGGCCAAGCCGGCGCCCGAACCGGAGCCGGTAGCGCAGCCGGCCCCCGCAGAAGAGCCGCCGCTGGAGCCGGTACCCGCGGCCGAACCGACCCCGGGGCACTACAAGTACTGCGTCACCCTGCACGGCGAGTTCGACATAGGCAAGGCCGCCATCCGCCAGGAGGACAAGGACCAGATCGGCGTCGTCTGCGACTTCATGAAACAGTATCCGACCACCACGGCCGTCATCGAGGGGCACACCGACAACGTGGGCGCCCCCGAGTACAACCTCGACCTCTCCAAGCGGCGTGCACAGGCCGTCGTCGACTACATGGTGGCCAACTGCGGCATCGACCGCTCCCGTCTCGAGGCCCGCGGCTTCGGCATGGCGCGCCCGGTGGCATCCAACGCCACCGACGAAGGGCGGCAGGCGAACCGCCGCATCGAGGCTATTATCGACTGTGCCTTCGACGTGAAGGAGGTCAAGCCTCCCGAGCGTCTCTGCATGGCCCTGGTGGTCGAGTTCGATACCGGCAAGGCGAACATCAAGCCCCAGTACAAGGATGAAATGGCGAGGGTTGCCGATTACATGAAGAAGTACCCGACCACCACCGCGATCATCGAAGGGCATACCGATAACGTCGGCGGGTTCGAGTACAACATGAAGTTATCGCGGGAACGTGCCGAGAGCGCGGTGCAGTACCTGGTCGACAACTTCGGCATCGAGAAGAGCCGCCTGACCGCCAAGGGGTACGGCTACACCAGGCGCATCGCTTACAACAGCACCGCCGAGGGGCGCGCCAAGAACCGCAGGATCAACGCCATCATCGACTGCGTGATCAAGAAGTAGGTTAAGGCAGAGATTAAGACAAAGATTAAGACAAAGATAAAGATAAAGGTTGAGAAAACCGGAACCGTCTTGCTATCGGCAAGAGGGTAAAATAAAAGGGGAGGCCAGACGGCTTCCCCTTTTTCTCTGCTCTCTCGATTCTTATCTTTGTCTCAATCCGCGTTTACCCGATCTCCTTGACGATGAACCGCTGCACGCCGCGCAGCATCTCGTCCACGTCGGCGGTGCGGTACCTTTCCCCCTGCCCGGCCAGGAAGTCCGCCTTCATGTAGCACCAGTCCTTTACCCGCTGGTAGGTCCCCACCTGGTACGCCTTCGCCTGGTAGAGCGCCTCGTTCATCTCGTCGGTGCTTCCGGCTGCGATCCCCTTGCTGGCGCATATCAGCATCAGCACCTGCTCCAGTAAGACCGAGGCCAGGATGCAGGCGGTGTGGTTGTCGCCGCGCTTCAAAAATTCGGAGGTCCTGCCGCCCAGGTACTCCAACACCGCATGGTCCAGGAACAGGCGGATCTCGGTGAGCCCTCCCCCTTCGTACTCCTCGCGGGCGGACTGCACGATGGCGCGGCAGTTGTCGAAGCTTTCCTTGTAGGTGATGTTGATGATCTTGGAGTAGATGGACTGGAAGTTGCGGTAGTAGGCGCTTTCCTCGCCGAAGATCTGCTGCAGAAGGCTCAGCGCCGAGTTGGCCCAGTCCTGGAACAACTTCGAATCGACGGTGGCGGCGATGTCGTTTATGAGCTGCGAAGAACTAACCTTTTTCGCCTTCTCGGCGAGTTCCTCGAACTTGCGGGTGACGGTGTAGTCCAGTTTCAGCATGACGTCTTGCCCCCTTTGGGGTCTGCGGATCTGTGTATTTCTGCCAACTTATAGTTTTGCAGGTGAAAAGTCAAGAATGGCTTGCCGTCAGGCCGGCGTGATGCTGATGCGGGGAGCTTGCAGGCGCCGGGCCACGATGGCGCCGTGCCGCGAGCGGAGCGCAGCCAGGTTCCCCTCCAGAAAGCCCAGTGCGGACCGGTCCGGGATCCCCTCCAGGTAGCGGTCCACCAGTTGTCCCATCAGGAGATTGTAGTTCTTGGTCGAGGAGCCGTGGGCGTAGTTGCGGCCGGGGAAGCGGCGGATGTCGCCGTCGCAGGCAGGGGAGATGTGGTACAGCTCGTGGAAGATGGTGATCATCTTCTCGCGGAAGGAGAGTTCCAGGAAGCGGGGGACCAGGAAATAGATGACGTAGAGCATCTCCTCGCCGCGGTGGGTGATGCTGGGCATGGTGCAAAGGACGCTGCGCCTGCCGCGCCGCGCCTTGACCGACCTCTCGCCGCCGGCAAAGCGCAACGGGTGGATCTTGGCCAGGCTGCCGCCGCGGCCGCTCCTGCCGGTGGAGACGCAGACCAGCAGCCTCTCGGGAATGATGTGCTGCAGCTCCGGGGTGCGGAGCGTGATGTCGTAGATCAGCCGCTCCAGCTCCCCGGTAAGGTTCAACGTGGTCATTACACTCCGGCCAACTTAAGCTTGTGGCAGAACAGGCAGCGCATCGGCCCGTCCTTGGGTTTCACGGGGTGTTTCGGGGGGAAGGGAATGCCGCCCGGGTCGGTGTTGTGGCAGGCCGGGCAGCCCTTGTCGGCCTCCATCTTGCTGCCGGTCTTCTTGAACAGCTCGTAGGAGGGCTTGTGGGCGTCATCCAGGGGGACGCGCTTGGTCTTTTCCTCGCCGGAAATGACGTAGAAGATGAGAAAAACGGCAGCGATGATGCCGATGAAGATCCAGTCCTTTTTGCCGATACGCATGTGCCCTCCGGAATAAAATCTAGCGGCGAGGTTAAACGGGCCGCGGCGAAAATTCAAGAGAAAAAGCGGGGGGGTGGGGACCGGGGAATAGGGGGTGGAGAAAACCTTGCTTCCGCCAATTAGCCCCTGGCCCCGCCTCTATCCTTGCGAGGCGCAGCCGATGGCGCCGTTGTGCTGCGGATGCTGAGGTATCACGACCTCCATGCCGCACTGGGCCCGCAACAGGTTCACCATGGCGCCGTTGAGCGCGACCCCGCCGGTGATGACCAGGGTGTCGGAGGGAAACCGCTTCAGCATCGGCATCACCCGCTTCACCAACGTGAGGTTGACGCCGGCGCAGAGCCTGGAGGCCGGGTAGCCGCGCAGTATCTGGCCGATCAGCTCGCTCTCGCCGAAGATGCCGCAGGTGGCGTCGAGAGCCACCGGATCCTCCGAGTGGGAGGAAAGCTCGTCCAGGGTGACCTCGAGGACCGCCGCCATGTTTTCCAGGTAGCGCCCGCTGGAGGCGGCGCACTTGTCGTTCATGACGAAGTCGGTGAGCCTGCCCGCCACCACCTGGGCCACCTTGGTGTCCTGTCCCCCCATGTCCAGCAGGGTGAAGTTGGCGAGCCCGGTCTGGGTGCGCGCGCCGGCGACGTGGGCCTTGATCTCGGAAATGACCCGCGCCCCGTGCAGGTTGATGCTGTTGCGGCCGTAGCCCGTCACCGTGATCTGCGCCTGTGCCAGTTCCTCGGCACTGAAGATGCCGCTCCCCAGGAGGTCGAGCGACAGCTCGTCGTTTACGATGCTGCCGTACTTCTTGTAGAAGGCGATGGTGTCGAGGTCCGCCAGCTTGACGATCTCGCTGCCGCGCATCAGGGCGAACTTGGCTTTCCTGCTCCCCAGGTCTATTCCTATTTTCAACGTGTCTGACACCTGAATATGTTCTCCTGTCACTGCCCGCCGCTCCGCGCTATCCGGGAAACATCCGGAGCGGTTTTATCTTGTGGTGCTGCTTGCCAATTGCAGAGGCCATTGTATATTTGGTCACGGGTTTGGCACAGTCGAGGGATTGTCAGCTACGTTCCTCGAGCAATTCCAGAAACCCTTCCAGCCTGATCTTCGTCCTGGCATCGACGTCACCCGGTTTGTCACCTTCGAGCGTCAGAATCGGGAGCTTGATGCTCTTTCTGAGCACCATGTCCTCTATCTGCCTGAAGCAGAAGGATTGCACATAGTGGATCACCCCGTCCACCTTGCGTTTCTCCAGTTCACGGCTTATATCGCCGATCCGGTGGAAGATGTCGTAGGGGTAGCTGTAGGCGCGGTACTGTTCCACCAGGTCCTCGATTCCGTAAGGCATGGAGAACTGCCGCTGGGTCTCGTTGAAGACGACGCGGGCGCCCACCTCCTCCACGAAATCATAGAGCCCGGAAACGATCGGGGGGACGCCGAGGTAGGCGAGCCTGATCGGCTCCCTGCGCTCCGGCCTTTGCGCCGCTTGCGCCAGGAAGGCGTCGACCTCGGCCTCGAATGCATCGAGGTCGCCGTTCATGTCGGAGGTGCAGACCTGGAAGTAGTGGTTCTCCTCGCCGGTCACCCGGTTCTCCTGCCAGGTGAGGCGGTCGATCTCGTGCACCTTCACCCTGATCCGGTCCAGGCGCTTTTTCGCCTCTTCCACCTCGGGCCAGCCGACGCCGAAAACGGACATCAGCTTCTCGATCTCCGCCTTGAGCGGTGCGGCTTCACGGCCCGCCGGATAGGCGAAGGGATAGACCCGCACCCCGTTCAGCGAAAGGACCTCCATGAGGGCCTTGGTGTAGCTGCAGTCCCCTTCGGTCACCGCGATCATCTCCTTGACGCCGCTGGCGACCACGGCGCCGTAGATACCCTTGATCCAGGCGCAGACGTTGCGGGGGAAGCCGGTGAGCTCGGCATCTTCTATCAGTGAGGCTTTTTCGGGGTGGGTGATGAAGACGTTATTGAGATCGATGGGGACCACGCCCGCCGCAACCAGTACTTCCAGCGGGATGGTGGTGGTAAAGCCTACTCTGCGCAAAAGTTCTACTCCGTCTTGATGAAAAATAGATAGATGAGGAATGCCCCGATGGCGAGGCCGCCGAAGGCGAAGGGAAGGGTCGTGGAGAGGTTCAGCGTGTCGCCTTCCGCCGGCATGGTGTAGCGGAGCAGGATGAGCAGCGAGATGGTGGTGAACAGCGCTGCCAGTACGAATTTCGACCGCACCACCACGGCGTAGAAGGCGACGATCAGGAAGGCGCAGACGATCCAGGGGTTCGAGAGGGCGCTCTTCACCGTCAGGTGCCGGGCGAAATCTATCAGGTGGGCCGTCTCGAACGGCGAAAGTTTTTCGGCAGTCTTCTGTAGCAGTTCAGACCTATCCATGAGTTCTCCTAACAAAGGCTAGATTATATGCATAACGACGAATTTAGCAAGAAGTTAAAGAGATAGGGTGTTTGGGGCGTTTGAAGCTGCGGTTCGATCATCTCGTTTGATAGGCGCTAACCCTCGTTTGACGGAAAGGAGTCCAGGTATGGAAGAGCTCAAGGCCACCCCGCTGCGTGCGGACCACGAGAACCTCAAGGCGCTGATGGCACCCTTCGGCGGATGGCTCATGCCGATCCAGTACTCCGGGATCATCGCCGAGCACAGGTGGTGCCGCGAGAAGGCGGCGCTCTTCGACATCTGTCACATGGGGGAGTTCCTCTTCAAGGGGGACCTGGTCGCGGACGGGCTGGAGGAGGTCTTCACCTTCTCGGTCAGTTCCATCCCCGTGGGGCGCTCGCGCTACGGTTTCCTGTTGAACGATGCCGGGGGGGTGATCGACGATCTCATCGTCTTCCGCCTGGCCGAGGACGAGGCGATGATCGTGGTCAACGCCGCCACCACCGACAACGATTTCGCCGTGATCCGCTCCCGGCTCAAGAACCCCACCGTCCTCACCGACATCTCCGCGCGCACCGGGAAGGTGGACCTGCAGGGGCCGCTCTCCCGCGAGATCATGGTTGAGCATTTCGGGGCGCAGATCCGGGACATCCCCTTCTTCAAGTTCATCAAAACGAGCATCCTGGGAAGCGACGCCATCGTCAGCCGGACCGGCTATACCGGGGAACTCGGCTACGAGATCTTCCTTCCGTCGGGCAAGGTGGCAGAGCTCTGGCGCCTGCTGCTCGAGGACCCGCGCGTGGCCCCGGCCGGGCTGGGCGCCCGCGACCTGCTGCGGCTGGAGATGGGATATTCCCTCTATGGCAACGATCTGGACGAGCAGATCACCCCCCTGACCGCCGGGCTCTCCTCCTTCGTCAACATGAACAAGGAGTTCGTCGGCAGGGCGGCCCTGGAACGGGAGTCGGGGCAGGGCTCGCCCCGGGTGAAGGTCGCCTTCAAGGTGGACTCGCGGCGCGCGCCGCGTCACTTTTACCAGATCCTGCAACAGGGGGAAGAGGTGGGTGTCGTCACCAGCGGCGCCTTCTCCCCCATGCTCGCCTGCGGCATCGGCCTGGGGCTGGTCAAACCAGGGGCGGCGGCGCTCGGCACGCGGCTCACCATAAAGCAGGACCGGGTCGAGATGGAGGCGCAGGTGGTGGAGCTCCCTTTCTATACCGGCGGGTCGCTCAGAAGCTAAAACCAATAACAGGGATAAAAGGGATACAGGGGATAAAGACATGTCCCTGGCAGTTATCCCTTTTATCCCCTTTATCCCTGTTCGCATTGTTTTTCCAACTTAACGGAGGTCGGGATCATGGCAAAGTTCTATACCAAGGAGCACGAGTGGGTCGAGGTGGCGGGAGCGCAGGCGACGGTGGGTATCAGCGAGCACGCGGCCCACGAACTTGGGGACATTACCTACGTCGAACTCCCGAAAATCGGCAAGAGCGTCAAACAGTTCGAGACCCTGGCGGCCATCGAGTCGGTGAAGGCCGCCAGCGACATCTACTCGCCGGTCTCGGGCAAGGTGGCCGAGGTGAACCAGGCGCTGGACGCGGCGCCGGAGCTGGTGAACCAGGGGGCCGAATCGCAGGGATGGATCTGCAGAGTCGAAGGGGTGAATGAAGCCGAACTTGGCGCGCTCATGGATGCCGCGGCCTATGCCGAGTACCTGAAAGGACTGTGACATGGGATACTGCCCGAACACGCCGGATGACATCCGGGAGATGCTGGCGGTGATCGGCGCGGCCAGCGTGGAGGAGCTCTTCGCCCCCATTCCCGAGGAATTGCGCGCCAAATCCTTCGACCTCCCGCCGGGCATGTCCGAGCTGGAGCTGATGCGGCTCATGAGGGAGAAGGCGGCCACCTGCGGCGCCGAGATCACCCCCTTCATCGGCGGGGGGATCTACGACCATTTCATCCCCGCCGCCGTGGACCACCTCGCCTCCCGCGCCGAGTTCTACACCGCCTACACCCCCTACCAGCCGGAATGCGCACAGGGTACGCTCCAGGCGCTTTACGAGTACCAGTCCGCCATCTGCCGGCTGACCGGAATGGAGGCATCCAACGCCTCGCTCTACGACGGCGGCACCGCGGTCGCGGAGGCCGCGCTCATGTCGCTGCGCATCACCGACCGGCACAAGGTCGTCCTCGACGCCTCCGTGAACCCGCTGCACCGGGAGATCGTCACCGGCTACCTGCACGGCCTGTCGGCGGAAGCGGTGCTGGTCGCGCCGGACGGCTGCGCCTCCGATCTCGCCCGCCTGATGGCCTCCATCGACAACGAGACCGCCGCGGTGATCGTGCAGAGCCCCAACTTCTTCGGCTCGGTCCAGGATTTCCGCGAGCTCGCGCAGAAGGCGCACGACCACGAGGCGCTCCTTATCGTCTCCTGCTATCCCATCGCCTTGGGGCTCGTGGCGAGCCCCGGCGAGATGGGAGCGGACATCGCGGTGGGCGAAGGGCAGAGCCTGGGGAACCACCTCTCCTTCGGCGGCCCCTACTTCGGCTTCATCGCCACCCGGAAGCGCTTCATACGGAATCTCCCCGGCCGCATCGCCGGCGAAACCATCGACCACCAGGGACGGCGCGGGTTCGTGCTCACCCTGCAGGCGCGCGAACAGCACATCAAGAGGCACAAGGCCACCTCCAACATCTGCAGCAACCAGAGCCTGTGCGCCCTGCGCGGCCTCATCTTCTGCGCCTCCCTCGGGAGGAAGGGGTTCGAGGAGCTGGCCCTTTTGAACTACGACAAGGCACAGTACGCGAAGTCGGTGCTCGGCGCGGTGCGCGGGGTGGACCTCCTCAATCCGGGCGCCACCTTCAACGAGTTCACCTTGGCCCTTCCCAAGGACGCAGCCGAAGTGGTACAACGGCTTCTCGACAAGGGGGTGGCGGCGGGGGTGCCGCTGGGGCAGTACTATCCCGGCATGGAACGGGCGCTGGCGGTGACCGTGACCGAAAAGCGGAGCAAGGAAGAGATCGATCGCCTGGCGGCGCTGCTTGAGGAGGTGTTATGGAGCTGATCTTCGAGAAATCCGTCTCCGGACGCACCGGCGTCAGGATCCCCTTGAGCGACGTGCCCAAGGCCGCTCCCCTTCCCGAAGAGGTGAGGCGCCGGGAGCCGGTGCGCCTGCCCGAGGTGGGCGAACTGGACCTGGTGCGGCACTATACCAACCTCTCGCGCAGGAACTTCTCGGTAGACACCAATTTCTATCCGCTTGGTTCCTGCACCATGAAATACAACACCAAGGTGACCGAGAATGCCGGCGGGCTCTTCGCCTCCTGCCATCCCATGCTGGCGCTGCTTCCCGGCGGGGACAAGCTGGTGCAGGGGCCGCTCGCCGTCATCTACGAACTGGAGCGCCAGTTGGCCGAGATCACCGGCATGGAGGAGGTCACCACCCAGCCTCTGGCCGGCGCCCACGGCGAGATGACCGGCATCATGGTGATCGCCGCCTACCACAAGTCGCGCGGCGACCGGAAGCGGAAATACGTCATCGTTCCGGACTCCTCCCACGGCACCAACCCGGCCAGCGCCGCCATGGCGGGCTACGAGATCGTGACCGTTCCGACCGCCCCCTACGGCGACATGGACCTCGACCTGTTCCGGCGGGCGATGAACGACGAGGTGGCGGCGGTGATGCTGACCTGCCCGAACACCCTTGGGCTCTTCAACCCGCACATAGCGGAGATCTGCGCCATCGCCCACGAGGGGGGCGCGCTCACCTACTACGACGGCGCCAACCTGAACGCCATCCTGGGCAAGGTGCGGCCGGGGGACGTCGGCTTCGACGTGATCCATGTCAACCTGCACAAGACCTTCGGCACACCGCACGGCGGAGGCGGCCCCGGGAGCGGCCCGGTCGGCGTGCGGGGGGACCTGGTCCGCTTCCTTCCCACCCCGCGCGTGGTGCGCCGGGAGGACGGCAGCTACGGGGTGGAGGACCATCCCGAGGGGATCGGACGCGTTTCCGACTTCTTCGGCAACTTCGCCATCATGGCGCGTGCCTACGCCTATATCACGCTTTTAGGGCGCGAGGGGCTGATCGAGGTGAGCGAGCAGGCGGTGCTGAACGCCAACTACATGATGGCGAGGCTCAAGGAAGAGTACGAGCTCCCCTTCGACCAGACCTGTATGCACGAGTGCGTCTTTTCCGCGAGCCGGCAGGTGCAAAACGGCGTGCACGCCATCGACGTGGCCAAGTACCTGATCGACAGGGGGTTCCATCCCCCGACCGTGTATTTCCCGCTCAACGTCAAGGAGGCGATCATGATCGAGCCGACCGAGACCGAGAGCAGGCAGACCATGGATGCCTTCATCGAGGTGATGCTGGAGGCGGCACGGATGGCCAGGGAGGATCCGGAACGGCTGCACCGGGCGCCGGTGACCACGCCGGTGGGTCGCTTGGACGAGACCCGCGCGGCGAGGATGCAGCAGGTCTGCTGCGAATAAAAGAAAGGCAAAACCGGTGACTTAGAGGTCTTCATAGATGTGTGAGTGGCGTTTGATAGATACGGGTCCCCTGGATGGCCCCGCCAACATGGCGCTGGACGAGGCGCTTCTCAACTGCTTCCAGAAGGATCGGAGCAGGCCGGTGCTGCGCCTGTACGGTTGGAACCCGGCGACGCTCTCCGTGGGACGCTACCAGGACGCGGCGGCCGCGCTCAACCTCGATCTATGCCGGGATGAAGGGGTGCCGGTGGTACGCCGCATGACCGGCGGCGGCATCATCTACCACGCGGCGGAGGTGACCTACAGCCTGGTCTGCGCGCCGGAACACCTGGGTGACCGGACCGGGGTGAAGGACGGCTTCCGCAAGCTTTGCGGCTTCCTGCTCGGCACCTACCAGCGCCTGGGGCTCGACGCCCGCTTCGCCGTCGACTGCAACCCGGACGAGGAGCGGCTGGGAGAGCGGACTTCCTTCTGCTTTGCAGGGAAGGAGGAGTTCGACGTGGTGGTCAACGACCGCAAGATCGGCGGCAACGCCCAGCGCAGGCTTTCCGGTGCCATACTGCAGCACGGCTCCATCCCGCTGGAAAACCGGGTGCAGCAGGGACTGCGCTACCTCAAAGAACCGGCGCCGGGTGCGGCACGTTCCGTAAGCCTTGCGGAACTGGGGCAAAAGCAGGAGTGCGATGGGTTGAAGCGGCTGCTGGTCGACTCCTTCCAGGAGTGCATGGGTGTGGCACTGGCCCCGGAGCCGCTCACGGAGCAGGAAACGGCGACCGCGGGGAAACTCGAGGAGTACAAGTACCGCTGCCCGAAGTGGACCTTCGAGGGGCGGAGTTAAAAGTAACCCATGCTGGTGTCCCCTCTCCCCCCGGGAGAGGGTGCCCGGCGGGGGGGGGAGGGCTCCGCAGGCTGCGGATATGTGGCCCCTGGCAACCCCCTCACCCATCCGGGTGGGGACGCATGTGGCGTGAGATGATGGCGAAACGGGATGGTTTTGAGGTATGAGATGGAATCTTTGCGCAAGCCGGAGTGGCTGCAGAAGAAGGTGAACCCGGCCGCACATGCCGAGATGGAAGGGCTCCTGAAGGAGCTCAGCTTGAACACGGTCTGCCAGCAGGCCCGCTGCCCCAACATCACCGAGTGCTTCCGGCAGAGGCAGGCGACCTTCCTGATCCTCGGGCGTGCCTGCACGCGGCTTTGTTCCTTCTGCTCCGTTTCGAAGGAGGTGCCATTGGCACCTGAACGGGGCGAGCCGACCTCGGTGGCCGAGGCGGTCCGCCGTTTGAAACTCTCCCACGTGGTAATCACCAGCCCCACCCGCGACGACCTGCCCGACGGCGGTGCCGGACAGTACGCCGACACCGTCGCCGCGATCCGCAAGGCCTCCCCCGGCACCAGGATCGAACTTCTGATCCCGGATTTCATGGGGAATCTGGAGGCGCTGAAGAGGGTGTTGGCGAGCGCGCCCGACATCCTCGGGCACAACCTGGAGACGGTGCCGAGGCTCTATGCCATCCGCTCCGGCGCTGATTACCGAAGATCTTTGCGGCTTCTGGCCGAAGCCCACCGGCTTGAACCGGAATTGAAAACCAAATCGGGATTGATGCTCGGGCTGGGTGAGGAGGAGGGCGAACTTCTGGCGGTATTTAAGGATCTGGTCGACGCGGGGTGCAGCTACCTGAGTCTCGGCCAGTACCTTGCTCCCAGCCGGCAGCACTATCCGGTGCAGAGCTTCATCGAGCCGGAGCGCTTCGACAGGCTGAAGGAACAGGCGCTTGCCGCCGGCCTCCTCCACGTCGAGAGCGCCCCCTACGTACGCAGCTCCTACATGGCCGACCGCTACGGGGGCAAGCTGTAGGGGCAAATAATCATTTGCCCAGCCGCCGATGCCCCCGCCTCTGCCAATGGCGAGAGAGGCCGAGGTGCCAGGTGCGGTATCGGCGGGCGAATATTTATTCGCCCCTACAGGTTTTATTCCCCCAACGCGTCCAGCACGTTTTTCAAATGGGCGAACCCCGAGGCTGCCGTAGGCCAGCCGGCGTAAAAGGCGATGTGCGTGATGGCCGCCACCAGTTCCTCCTTGGTCAGCCCGTTCTCCAGCCCCTTCTTGAGATGAAATTCCACCTGCTCGATCCGGTTCAGCGCCACCAGGGAGGTGACCGTGATCAGGCTCTTGTCCCGCGGCGACAGTTCCGGGCGCTCCCAAATTTCCCCGAACAGGAAATCCTTGGTCAGCCTGGCAAAGTCCGGGGCCACCGCCTCCAGATCGCTCATCCCCTTTGCTGTTTCAGGTTTTGTCATTGGTTCCTCCCTGTTCGGCTTGTCACGTCCTCTGCTATGCCGAGCTTGCGTAGCCATTCCGATAGCTTCTGCCCGGCCCTGTTGACCTCGCCGCCTCGAATGGCGATGCCTTCCAGAACCGTGGCGCCGGGGCAGAGATCCCCGATGTCCCTGGCGCTTTGCCCTAAGCCCGTGCCTTCATGCGTGATGAACGGCACGACCGCCTTGTCGGTGAAGTCGTATCCGGCGAGATAGGTCATGACCGGTGGCGCTACCGTATTCCACCAGTTCGGGGAGCCGACGAACACCACGTCGTAGTCGGCTACGCCATCGCCCGTTGCCTTCAGCTCCGGTCGGTACCCCGCCCGCAGCTCTCGCTTCGCCTGGCTCACGACGGTGTCGTAATCTTCGGGATACGGTCGTACCGGCGTCAATTCGAGCAGGTCGCCCCCCACCCTTTGGTTGATCTGCTGGGCACATTCCCTGGTGTTGCCGGAATGCGAGAAGTAGACGGTCAAAACCTTCCACCCCCCGAAGCTTGCCTTGTTGCTTTCGTTTCTCATCAAAAAATCCTCTCTGCGTTTTCTGTGTCTGTTAGACGAGGTCCAGCCCCAGCTCTTTCAGTTTTGCCGGTCCGGGCTTGGTGGTTTCCGGGTCCCAGCCGCGCTCCTGGTAGTACTTGGTGAGCATGTCCTCGAACTTCCTGCGATCGAGCACCGCCCCCTTCTTGGCGCCGATGGTGAAGGCGTCCTCGAAGAAACGGTCGGGAAGCTTGTCGTCCCCACGGCGGAAGCCTTCGCGATAGTTGAAGAGCTTCTCGAGGTTGAAGATCCGCTCGCCCGCCTTTTCGAAAGCAGCCTTGTCGTACTCCCGGCCGGTGATCGCGCTCAGCAATTCGAGCATGGGCTCTTCCAGCGCCGGCTCGAAGGTCGGGAAAAAGCACATCCCGGTCGAATCGAGCATGGCGCGCCTGTTTTGCATGGCGATGTCGTCACCGCTCAGGTGGCAGGCCCCCCGGGACGCGGTGACGTAGGAAAGCGCCCTGGGCTGGTTCCCCTGGATGTTGTGCGCCGCCAGTTCCAGCCCCTTCACGTGAATGGCGAACTTCCCGCTCCCCTGCCCGATGTGGCGGGAAAGGTTCGCCACTCCCTGGGCGGCGAGGGCGCCCACCCCGTCCTTGGCCGCGATCTTTTCGATCATGGCGAGCGTCGCGTCCACGCTCCCCCACTTGAGGTCGATGCCGTCCAGGAACTGTCGGTCGATCATCCCCTTCTCGTAGGCTTCCATCAAAAAGCCGATCACGTTGCCGGTCGAGATCTGGTCCAGGCCGAGATCGTCGATGTTGTAGATCGCCCTCAAAAGCCCGGGCATGTCGGAGATCATCAGGTTGGATCCCAGCATGACCCCGGTTTCGTACTCGGGGCCGTCGTGCACGACTCCGCCGTATTTCCCCTTGGTGACGCCGCTCTTCTTGCAGGCGAGCGGGCAGCAGTAACAGGCGAAGTCCCTCACCCACACGTCGCGCCGGGCCGCGTCGCCGCCGATCTTGTCCGCCTCGGTGAAGGTCCCCTCGCGGTAGTTGCGCACCGATTCGGTGCCGGCGTTGCTGTTGCCGACGATGGCCCTTGCCGTCCCCTGTTCGGCCCACGACTTGGCGTAGGTCGTCCCGTAGAGTGCGCGCCTGGCCTTTTCCAGTGCGGCAAGGAATCGCTCGTGGTCGGCGACGCCCGGCTGGCCGGAGCCCTTGACCGCGATCGCCTTGAGATTCTTGGAGCCCATGACACACCCCGATCCGCCGCGCCCTGCGGCCCTCCCGGCAGTGTGGATGATGCTGGAATAGGGGACCAAGTTCTCTCCCGCCGGGCCGATGTAGACCGTTTTGTACTTCCGGTCGCCGAGCTCTTCCAGAAAGGCCTTGTCGAAGGCGTCGGTGCGCATCCCCTTGAACTTCCGGGCGTCCCTGATCGCCACCTTGCCGTCGTCGATGACGATGTAGGAAAGCTCTTTCGCCTTGCCGACAACCACCAGCCCGTCGTACCCCGCGAACCGGATCTCCGGACCGAAGAACCCGCCCATGTTGGAGTAGGTGACGGTGGAGGCATGGCAATGATCGGATTTCAGCGGAGCCGTGATGGGGGACTTCGTGACCACGCAGGTTCTCGACGAAGAGGGGACGGGGAGCCCCGAGAACGGTCCCGGTATGAACATGAGCGGGTTCTCCGGGGAGAGCGCGTCGACGCCAGGCTTTTTCAGCCGGTCCCAGAGCAGCTTCATGCCCAGCCCCTGCCCCCCAACGAACCTGTCGAGATCCTCGGGAGCGATGGTCACGGTCCTGGACTTCCCGGAGCTCAAATCTATTTCAAGGATCCTGCCGTGGTATCCCGGTTTGCCGCTCATTTCACACCTCCGAACCCTGCCGTCCCGTACCAGTTCCTGGCCAATTCAGCAGCTATCTTTTTCGGCCCGAGGCCGTAGAATTTCCTGTCGCGTCGCACCTCGACGTAGGAGAGCGCCCCGAACGGGCAACGCTTGACGCACTGCGGGTCGCCCCCGCACAGCGTGCACATCCGCTCCGGTTTTCCCGTCTCCGGGTTGGGGCTGATGACGCCGGTGCGCTGCGAGGCGCAGGCCTTGGCGCAACTGCCGCAGCCGATGCAGCGGGCGGCGTCGTTGCGCATGGTGTGGCTCCCTTGGTCCCGGTAGAGGGCGCGCCGGCCCGTTTTCGGGTCCGGTTCCACCGGACATGCCCTGGCGCACGGGGTGTCGGCGCACATGGCGCAGACGTTGGGGACGTCCACATCCGGGTTGAAGTTGTGGACCATGATGTTGGCGAAGTAGGGATTGCCCAGGCCGGGGAGTTCTTTGCCCGAGACCGATGCGGGTCTGTTGCGCGACGAGCAGGCCGTCTCGCAGGTGCGGCATCCCGTGCACTTGTTGTAATCCACCACGACCATCTTCAGGGTCGGTTCGCCCGACAGCGCCCAGGCTGCAGAGTGGATCCCGAACTGCCCGAAAAGCACCACGGCACCCCCCCCAACCCCGATCCCCTTCAGGAACTCCCGGCGCGTGAAGGTCCCCCCATTTTCCTTTGTCATGTCAGCCTCCAAGATTGGGAAAGCATCTACCACTAGCGGTTGCTACCGAGAAAGCTCTTTTGTCCCCTCAGCCTTCGTCTTTTCTCCGATCGCCTCAGATTTCCCCGGGCCTTTGCGCCGAAGCGCTACCACCGGCAAGCGCGGCCAACGGTGTTGACTGTCCCGTGACGGGCACAGGGCCCGCATCGACCGCCGCCCACCACGGCCTGGCCTGAGCGGCGGCGGACGAGTAGACCGGTTCGCCCATGACCGGTACGGCCACCTCGATCTCCCGCGCTTTCGCAAGGGATAAGATCCTGTCGAACGGTTCGCGCCACGCGTGCATGGAAAGGTCGAAGGTGCCGTTATGGATCGGCAGCATCCTTCTCCCTTTCAGGTCGAGGTGCGCCTGTACGGTCTCTTCCGGCATCATGTGCACCCCCGCCCAGTTCACGTTGTAAGCTCCGGCCTCGAGCAAGGTCAGGTCGAACGGACCGTACTGCTCGCCGATCCTTTTGAAGCCGTGGAAGTAGCCGGAGTCCCCGCTGAAAAAGATGCGGAAGCCGGGAGCGAGGATGGTCCAGGAGTTCTGCAGGGTCTGGTTCTTGTTGAACAGGCCGCGGCCGGAGAAGTGCCTGCAGGGAGTGGCCACCAGGCGGATCGCGTCCACCTGCGTCGATTGCCACCAATTCAGCTGCCGTACCTTGGCAGCGGGGACGCCCCAGCCGGTTATGATGTCTCCCACGCCGACCGACACCAGGAAATGCTCCGTCTTGCCGGCCAGCTTCACAATGGAGTCGCGGTCGAGGTGGTCGTAGTGGTCGTGGGAGATGATCACTCCCTTGATGGGAGGCAGGTCCTCGATGCCGATCGGCGGTTGATGGAACCTCGGCGGACCCGCCCATTGAACCGGCGAGGCCCGCTTGGAAAAGACCGGGTCGGTGAGCCAAAAGCCGTCTTCCAGCTTCAGGAGCACCGTGGAGTGTCCGATCCTGAAGACGGTGTTGACGGGCGCGGAGAGAAGCTCTTCGCGAGACATCTTGTGGACCGGGATTTTCCCGGCAGGTCGCGTGTCAGCAGGCTTGTTGAAAAAGAAATTCCACATGACGCGTGTCGTTTCGAGCATACCCCCGGTGGTCATCACTTCTCCTGATGGTTTCTTCTCGCCTTTTGATGCCCGGTCAACTTCGCTGCTATGTACTGCCATGACTGTTAAGCCTCCGACAAGCAATGCCGTGACGATCTTTTGCCCCAGTTTCATTTTTCCCCAGTGGGAGCCGCCGGGCCGCGAGGCACGGTACCGGCATTTTGTTTGGCGCTTCCGGGCTTGCCCGGAGAAAAGCTGCCTTTAACTCCTCCCCCCTCCCGCGAGGGGAGGAGGGAGGAGCCTGCGGGAACAGCGGGACGAACTCTGTTTATTCCGCTTTCAGCGAGGCCATGTCGATGGAGAAGCGGTACTTCACGTCCGACTTGACCAGTCTTTCGTACGCCTCGTTCACCCTCTGGATCGGGATGACCTCGACGTCGGAGGTGATGTTGTGCTCACCGCAGAAGTCGAGCATCTCCTGGGTCTCGGCGAGCCCGCCGATGAGCGAACCGGAGACGCTGCGGCGGCCGAAGAGGAGCGCGAAGGAGGAGAGGGCGAGCGGCTTGTCCGGAGCGCCGACCAGGGTGATGTTCCCCGCCAGACCCAGCATCTGGATGTAGGCGTTGAGGTCGTGGTCGGCTGCGATGGTGTCGAGGATGAAGTTGAAGCTGCCGGCGTGCTGTTTCATCTGCTCGGCATCAGTGGAGATGATCACCTCGTCTGCGCCCAGACGCAGGGCGTCCTCCTTCTTTCCGGGCGAGGTGGTGAAGACCACGACGTGCGCGCCGAACGCCTTGGCGAACTTGACCCCCATGTGCCCGAGGCCGCCCAGGCCGACCACGCCGACCTTCTTCCCCTTGATGTCGCCCCAGCGGTGGATGGGGGAGTAGGTGGTGATCCCTGCGCAAAGCAGCGGCGCCACCCCGGCAAGGTTCAGGTGGGCGGGGACGCGCAACACGAAGTGCTCGTCCACCACGATGCTGTCCGAGTAGCCGCCATAGGTGACCCCGCCCAAGTGCTTGTCGGGGGAGTTGTAGGTAAAGGTCGCGTTGGTGCAGAACTGCTCCAGGTTCGCCTCGCAGCTGGGGCAGCTGTGATCGGAATCGACCAGGCAGCCGACGCCGGCCAGGTCGCCCGGCTTGAACTTGGTTACCGCCGAGCCTACCTTGGTGACCCGTCCCACGATCTCGTGTCCCGGCACGCAGGGGTAGATCGTGGGCATGATGCTGTTCCACTCGTCGCGCACGGTGTGCAGGTCGGAGTGGCAGATGCCGCAGAAAAGGATTTCGATCTGGACGTCGCGGTCGGTAGGCTCGCGACGCTGGATGGTGGTCGATGCCAGCGGGGCAGCAGCGCTGGCTGCGGAATATGCTTTTGCCTTATACATGGTTGATCCTCCTGTCGTTTTTGTTACCTGTTGGTGAGCTTTTCCAGCATCTCGGGGTAGCGCTCCCCCTCCACGTGTATCTTGGAGGCCGCGGAGTCGATCTCGCGCAGGTCGTCCTGGCTCAGGTTGATGTCGACGGCGCCGTTGTTCTCGTCCAGCCGCTCCAGTTTCGTTGTCCCCGGGATAGGGACGATCCACGGTTTTTGTGCCAGCAGCCAGGCGAGGGCGATCTGCGCCGGGGTCGCCTTTTTCTGCGCCGCGATCTCGCCTAACAGGTCCACAAGGGCCTGGTTCGCCTGCCGCGCCTCGGGGGTGAAGCGGGGGAGGGTGGTGCGGAAATCGGTGCTGTCGAAGGTGGTGCCGGCGTCGATCTTGCCGGTGAGGAACCCTTTGCCGAGGGGGCTGTAGGCGACGAGCCCGATGCCCAGTTCCTCCAAGACGGGGAGGATCTCAGCCTCGGGGCGGCGCCACCAGAGCGAATACTCGTTTTGCAACGCGGCGACCGGCTGCACGGCGTGTGCGCGGCGGATGGTCTGCACGCCCGCCTCGGAAAGGCCGAAGTGTTTCACCTTCCCTTCCTGGATCAGCTGCTTCACCGCGCCCGCCACGTCCTCGATCGGCACGTCCGGGTCGACCCTGTGCTGGTAAAAGAGGTCAATGGTCTCTGTTCTCAGCCGCTTGAGAGAGGCCTCCGCGACCTCCCGGATGTGTTCAGGACGGCTGTTCAGCGCCGGGAGCCCTCCCTTCATCCCCCTGGGGTCCTTGCCGGCGGCGATGTCGAAGCCGAACTTGGTGGCGATCACCACCCGGTCCCGCAGCGGGGCGAGCGCTTCACCGACCAGTTCCTCGTTGATGAACGGGCCGTACACTTCCGCCGTATCGAAGAAGGTGACGCCGCGCTCCACCGCCGTCCTCAGCAGGGTGATCATCTCCTGCTTGTCCTTGGGCGGGCCGTAAGAGAAGCTCATCCCCATGCAACCAAGGCCAAGGGCCGAAACTTCCAGCCCGCTGTTTCCCAGTTTACGTTTTTGCATTGCTGGTCTCCTTTAACTGATTTGTGTGTAGTTGATGCAGCAGGGACCGATGCTGTGAGTGTAGGCATACCGGCAAATTCTATCGCATCGTGCTCCATGCTCCAGCCGGGTCATAGTCATGTGTCCCGTCGAAGATGATCAGATCGTAGCTCTTATAAAGGAAAGGTTGGTAGACCGATCCTGCCTGATTTTTGCCCGATTCTCCGGATGCTGCAAAAAATGTTGTAATGGGTGCGGAGCTTGGGTAGGATGAGTTACGTCAAATGGTTGTTAAAACAGCCTGTTGGGCTGGCGGTTGGAGGTTCTCGCAATGGAAGACGCTATTGAAAGTTTGAGGCGGAGTGTTGCCCGATGGACCGAACGGGAAGAGTTGTTCGAGACGCCGATCCCCGGTCTGTCGTTGTTCAAAAGGGAAGAAGTCACCGAACCGGTCAGCGGAATGTACGAGCCGAGTGTCTGTCTGGTAGCCCAGGGAGCCAAGCGCGTTCAACTCGGCGACGAAACCCTGGTTTACGATGCCAATCATTTTCTGATCACGTCGGTGCACCTGCCCACGGTGGTGCAGATCATCGAGGCAAGCCCCGAAAAGCCGTACCTTGGCCTGAGGCTGATGCTCGACCTGCGCGAGGTTTCCCAACTGATGCTGGACAGCAACCTCCCCCAGCCACGCACGCAGCAATCGAGCCGCGGCATGGCGGTTGGCGAGGTGAGCCTGCCGCTTCTCAGCGCCTTTAAGCGTTTGATCGACCTGCTTGGCGAAGAGAAGGACATCCCCATCCTCGCACCGATGATCCAGCGGGAGATCATCTACCGGCTGCTGGTGGGAGACCAGGGGGCGCGCCTGCGGCAGATGGCTTCGGCGGGAAGCCAGAGTCAGCAGATAGCCCGTGCCATCGATTGGCTGAAGGGGAACTTTTCCAGCCCGTTACGCATCGATGATCTGGCCACCAAGGTCAACATGAGCACTTCGACGTTCCATCACCACTTCCGGACGCTTACCGCCATGAGCCCCTTGCAGTACCAGAAGATGCTGCGCCTGAACGAGGCACGGCGCCTGATGCTGACCGAGCGCGTTGACGCCACCACCGCCGCCTTCAACGTCGGCTACGAGAGCGCCTCCCAGTTCAGCCGCGAATACAGCCGCCTGTTCGGAACACCGCCATTGCGGGACATCACCCACCTGCGCCGCATGGCGACCGGCGATCTCCCCTCGGTTTCCACATAATCCGCTAAAGCACCATATGCGGAGGGGGTACCCGTCAACGAGGTGTTGATGGCCATCGCAACCGATGTTGATGACCATCGCAACGATGTTGATGACCACCGCAACGGTGTTGATGACCATCGCAACGGTGTTGATGACCATCGCAACGGTGTTGATGACCATCGCAACGGTGTTGATGACCATCGCAACGGTGTTGATGACCATCGCAACGGTGTTGATGACCATCGAAACGATGTTGATGACCCTCGCAACGATGTTGATGACCATCGTAACGGTGTTGATGACCATCGCAACAGTGTTGATGACCATCGCAACAGTGTTGATGACCATCGCAACGGTGTTGATGACCATCGCAACAGTGTTGGTGACCGTCACCAAGAAGTTGATGCAGGCCCATGATCCAAGGATAGGAGGTTATTGCTGGTCCTCGATGTTCCAGTACCCCGGTTTGGCGCATGTGCTGAGTCCCTCGGAATCCTTTTCTGAAGTAGCCACCTCGCGAGGCTTTGTCGCTGTTTCCTTCGTCAGTATTACCATTTCGACCTCCTCTCCCACGTGACTCTTGATAACTCCGACATCCTGGCCTTTCTTCAATTCTAAGACTATGTGACCATCGTCGTCCTGCCCTATCACCCCCGTTGCTCTCAGTTTCATGGCACCCCCCTTCGCTGATGTTGTTCGGGAAATAAGTACCCACGAATCGTGCCATACGGTTAGAAAAAGTCAATGTTATGGGTGGTGGGACGGACGGATTGGGTGGCGGGAGTTGGGTGGCGGGCGGAAACGAAAAGAGCGGCCGCTTCGCAGCGATGACCGTGATGGTATCGCTGCGAGACGCCGCTCTTCTCTCTTATCGTGGTAGCTGGTCGCTGCCTATTCGGCGAGCAGTCTCTTGATGGTGTCTTCCATCGCCTTTGCAGTCTGGTCCGAGAAGCCTTGGAACCTTTCGACCACTACCCCCTTCTTGTTGATGACGAAGACGGTCGGGATGGAGCGCAGCCCGTACTCGGTCTGCATATCCTCGTTGGCTATGGCAACCGGGTAGCTGATCTTGCGTTCGTTGATGAAGGTCTTGAGGTCGCGGTCGCTTCCTTCATCGACGCTGACCCCCAGCACCTGCAGCCCTTGCTTGCCGTACTTCGCCCGCATCGAATTCAGATGAGGGATGGCTTCCTTGCAGGGGATGCACCAGGTGGCGAAGAAGTCCATCACCAGGACGTAGCCCTTGTAGTTGCTCAGCGTGATCGGCTGGCCGGAAGTGGTGGTCAGCTTGATCGGGGGGGCGGGGTCCCCTTTCTGCAGTATGGCGGCTGCGGGTTGGGTGAAAAACAGCAGGCCCGCCAGCGCCGGCAGGGTGATTCTCAACAGGAGATTCTTAAACTGCATCTGCTTTTTCATTTTAGAGAGCCTTATTGATCAGGGCCTCCAGCTGGGCTTTGGGGATGGCACCGACTACCTGGTCAAGCACCTTGCCGTCCTTGATCAGGATTACGGTGGGGATCCCGCGTACGCCGTACTTGCCAGGGGTAGCCGGGTTGTCGTCAACGTTGACTTTGCCTACTTTAACGCGGCCTTCGTACTCGGACGCCACGGTGTCGATGAGGGGAGCGATCGCTTTGCAGGGGGCGCACCATGTGGCCCAGAAGTCTACCAGCACCGGAATGTCGGACTGCAGGACTTCCTTCTCAAAGTTGTCGTCGGTAAAGGTATGTACGTTTTCGCTGGCCATGGAACCTTCTCCTTTAATAAAAAAGTGAGTTCTACTATAAATGAGCCGATGAAAAAAGCAAGGAGTAAATGCCCCTTCGGTGAGAGGCAACTAAAGTCTGCAAACCCCTCTGCATCGTTGATGTATTCAGCATTGACAGGGCGATGGGATGGGGTCATATTGGGGCGGCCGCCCCGCCCTGATTGGATACTATCCCGCGTGCCTCGCGGGGCGGCCAGGGAGTGCTCGTGCGTCATTACCCGATAAACCTGAACCTTGGGGGGCGCCTGGTCGTAGTGGTGGGCGGAGGCAAGGTGGCGGCCCGCAAAGCGGCCCGGCTTGTCGCGGCAGGAGCGTGCGTCACCGTGGTGGCCCCGGGTGTCGAGGAGTCGCTGGCCGCTCTCGCCGCGCAGGGGCGCGTCATGCACCTGCCCCGGGGGTACCGGTCCGGCGATCTCGCCGGTGCCACACTCGCTTTTGCCGCTACCGGCGACCCCGCCGTCAATCGCGAGGTGGCCCGGGATGCGCGGGAACTGAACATCCTGGTCGACTGCGTGGATCTTCCGGACGACGGCGACTTCGTTACACCAGCCGTTCTCGAACAGGGCGACCTGCTGATCACCGTCTCGACCGGCGGTGCCAGTCCTTCTCTGTCAAAAACGATCGTCGACCGACTGAGGCCCCAGTTCGGTCCTGAATACGGTGAGGCCGTCGCCCTTTTAAGTGCCGTCCGTGAAAAGCTATTGACTGAAAAGGCGGGGAACGCATACAATGACACGGTTTTTGCCGAGCTAGCCGCGCTGGACATCCCCGCGCTAATCAAAAACGGGCAGAGAGATGCCATAGACCAGATACTCCTGAAGCTCTCCGCTGCCGGGGCCGCACCGGGCTCGGTAGGGGCAG
This sequence comes from Geomonas diazotrophica, assembly GCF_018919385.1. Lineage (GTDB taxonomy): Bacteria > Desulfobacterota > Desulfuromonadia > Geobacterales > Geobacteraceae > Geomonas > Geomonas diazotrophica. Next base: position 120,390 of record NZ_JAHLMF010000009.1, on the reverse strand, counting down.
GAAAAGAGGACCCTTCATGAACGCCTTGCTCTTCAACAGCACCCTGGTCATCTACGCGGTCGTCACCGCCGTCTACCTGATCTACTTGCTCAAGCCGAAGGAATCCCTCGGGAAAACCGGCCTTTGGCTCGCCCTGGTCGGCTTCCTCGTCCATTGCGGCTTCACCCTCAACCGCTTCCTCGAGGCGGGTCACACCCCGATCACCAACCTGCACGAATCGCTTTCCTTCTTCAGTCTCTCCGTGGTCGGCATCTTCCTGCTGCTGGAAAGGCGTTACAAGATCAGCATACTCGGCTCCTTCATGATGCCGCTGGCGCTCCTGATCATGGCCATCTCGGCCTCCTTCTCCACCGTGATTCCGCCCTTGAACCCGGCTCTCAAGAGTAAGTGGCTCGCCGTTCATACCATCATGGCGTTCCTGGGCTATGCCGCTTTTGCCATCTCCTTCGGCGTCAGCATCATGTACCTGATCCAGTCGCACTTTTTGAAGACGCGTCGGCTGGGCTCCATGTTCCAGAAGCTTCCGTCGCTGGACATCCTGGACGACATCAGCTACCGCTGCCTCACCTTCGGGTTCCCGCTGCTCACCTTTGCCATCATCTCCGGCGCCATCTGGGCGGAGACGGCTTGGGGAACCTACTGGAGCTGGGATCCCAAGGAGACCTGGTCGCTGATCACCTGGTTCATCTACGCCGCGTTGCTGCACGGCAGGCTCACCACCGGCTGGCGCGGCCGGAAAGCCGCGATGCTCTCCATCTTCGGCTTCGTCATCATGCTCTTCACCTTCCTCGGCGTTAACCTGTTGCTGCCGGGGCTGCACAGCTACAAGTAAGAGGGATTTCCCCAGAAGGGGCAGGGATTGTTATGAACATTATTGTGGTCGGGCTTTCGCATAAAACTGCCGCAGTTGAAATCCGGGAAAAGGTTGCATTCTCCCCTACCCAGATGGAGAAGCCTCTCAACGCCCTCGTGGCGCTCCCCGACATCACCGAGGCCGTGATCGTTTCCACCTGCAACCGCGTGGAGATCTACGCCACCACCCGCGACGTCGCCGGCGGCATGGCCCGCCTGAAGCGTTTCCTCGCCGATTACCACAACTTCCCGCTGGAGACGCTCGAGAAACACCTCTACAGCTACCACGGGGAGGAGGCTACCCGCCACGTATTCCGCGTCGCCTCCAGCCTGGACTCCATGGTGGTCGGCGAGCCGCAGATCCTCGGCCAGATCAAGACATCCTACGGTTACGCCGCGGAGTTCAAGAGCTCCGGCGTCATCCTGAACCGCTTCCTGCACAAGGCCTTCTCCGTCGCCAAGAGGGTGAGGACCGAGACCAAGATCGCCTCCTCCGCGGTCTCCGTCGCCTTTGCCGCGGTGGAACTGGCGAAGAAGATCTTCGGCGAGCTCTCCGACAAGACGGTCCTTCTGATCGGTGCCGGCGAGATGTGCGAACTGGCCGCCAAGCACTTCATCAACGTCGGCGTGCGCGGCGTCATGGTCACCAACCGTACCTACGAGCGCGCCGAAAAGCTGGCCGAGGAGTTCGATGCCAAGCCGGTCCACTTCGAAGCCCTGATGGACCATCTCCCCAAGGCGGACATCATCCTCTCCTCCACCGGAGCGCCGCACTTCATCATCCACGAAAAGGACATGGAGGAGGTGTTGCGCCGCCGCAAGCTGAAGCCGATGTTCTTCATCGACATCGCCGTGCCGCGCGACATCGACCCCAAGGTGAACGACGTGGAGAACTGTTATCTCTACACCGTCGACGACCTGAACGGCGTGGTGGCCACCAACCTTGAGCAGCGCAAGATCGAGGCCGCCAAGGCCGAGGCGATCGTCGAGCAGGAGATCGGCCAGTTCTTCAAGTGGCTCTCCTCGCTGGACGTGACCCCGACCATCGTGGCCCTCAGGAGCCACTTCGACGAGATCAGGAAGGCGGAGCTGGCAAAGACCCTGTCCAACTGGAAGGACATCCCTCCCGGCGCGGACAAGAAGATGGATGCCTTGACCAACGCCATCATGAACAAGCTGCTGCATCATCCGACCAGTCTTTTGAAGAGGACCGACCAGGGGAGCCGCAACGATCTCTACGTCGATGCCCTGCGCCACCTCTTCGACCTGGAGACCGGCGAGCAGCAGGAAAGCATGATGGAGCTGGAAGACTGAGAGGCAGGCTGAGGTTAAGGTTAAGGTTAAGGTTAAGGTTAAGGTTAAGGTTAAGGTTAAGCGGAAACCGATTCGACAATCTCGAAATGATCAAAATATAAAGGAGATGTACATGGCGCTGAAAGAGCTGAGAATAGGAACCCGCGCGAGCCAGCTCGCACTCTGGCAGGCAAACTGGGTCAAGTCCGAGCTGGAAAAACGCTATCCCGACATGACCGTCACCCTCAAGAAGATCAAGACCATCGGTGACAAGATCCTCGACGTGCCGCTGGCACAGGTCGGTGGCAAGGGGCTCTTCGTCAAGGAGATCGAGGAAGCGATGCTGCGCGGCGAGATCGACATCGCGGTGCACAGCATGAAGGACGTGCCGACCGAGTTCCCGGAAGGGCTTGGCCTTTACTGCATCACCGAGCGCGAAGACCCCCGCGACGCCGTCATCTCCCGTAACGTCAAGTTCCTCGACCTGCCGCAGGGCGCCCGCATCGGCACCTCCGCGCTTCGCCGCCAGGCGCAGCTGCTGAAAGTCCGCCCCGACCTGGAGATGGTCATCATCCGCGGCAACGTGCAGACCCGCATGGACAAGCTGGAGACCGAGGGGCTCGACGCCGTCATCCTGGCTGCCGCCGGCCTGAACCGCCTGGGCTTCGCCGACCAGATCACCGAGCTCCTGCCGACCGACCTTTCCCTGCCGGCCATCGGCCAGGGGGCGCTGGGCATCGAGTGCAACCTTTCCAACGAGGATGTGAAGGACGCCATCTCCTTCTTCAACCACCCGGACACCAGCCGCGCCGTGCGTGCAGAGCGTGCCCTGCTCTGGCGCTGCGAGGGCGGTTGCCAGGTCCCCATCGCCGCCTACGGCGAAGTGACCGGCAACGAGCTGAAGCTGACCGGTTTCATCGCCTCGGTGGACGGCAAGGTTTCCGTGAAGGGTGTGGTTAGCGGCCCCGCCGACGACTGCGAGAAGCTGGGCGTGAAGCTTGCCGAGCAGCTCCTCTCCGAAGGTGGCCACGCCATCCTCGCCGAGGTGTACCAGCGTGAAGTCTCCCGGGAGAAGGAAATCCCGGTATAATCCACCTTCGCCAAGGCTTCGGTGGACAGGTCCCGTCGCAGTGATCCCTGTCGGCCGAAGCTCTTAGCGCGAAGATTATCAGCCTACCCACCGTAGCCTTGGCGAAGGTGGGTTTGCTTTAAAGGCTAACGGTTCTACCTTAGCCTTTTGCCTTTTGCGCACGACACTCTCTTTTCCTGGTGCGAGATGACCGCTGAAACGACAAAGAAAGGCTACGTCTACCTGATCGGCGCGGGTCCCGGTGATCCCGGGCTGATCACGGTGAAGGGACGGGACTGCCTGGCCAAGGCGCAGGTGGTGATGTACGACTATCTGGCCAACGACGAGCTGCTGCGGCTCGCTCCCAAGGGGGCGGAGCTGATCTACGCCGGCAAGGTAGGCGGCGAACACAACCGCGAGCAGAGCCAGATCAACGACCTGCTGGTGCAAAAGGCCCTCTCCGGCAAGGTGGTGGCGCGGCTCAAGGGGGGAGACTCCTTCATCTTCGGCCGCGGCGGCGAGGAGTGCGAGGCGCTGGTCGCGCAGGGGATCCCCTTCGAGATCGTGCCGGGCATCACCGCGGCGGTCGGCGCCACCAGCTACGCGGGGATCCCGCTTACCCACCGCGGCGTGACCACCTCGGTCGCCTTCGTAACCGGGCATGAGAAGAAAGGGAAGGCCTCCTCGGAGATCGACTGGGAAGGACTCTCGCTGGGGAGCGGCACCGTGGTCTTCTACATGGGCGTCACCAACCTGCCGCACATCGCGCGGAGCCTCATGGATCATGGACGGGCGCCGGAAACGCCGGTGGCGCTGATCCGCTGGGGGACGCGCCCGGAGCAGGAGGTGCTGGTCGGTACGTTGGCCGACATCGCGGAAAAGGCGCGGACCGCGGGCTTCAAGGCTCCCGCCATCACCGTGGTCGGCGAAGTGGTGAACCTCCGTGAAACGCTGCGCTGGTTCGACAACCGCCCGCTCTTCGGGAACTCGGTCCTGGTCACCCGCGGCGCCGACCAGGCCGGAGAATTCACCTCGATGCTGGAGCAGTTGGGAGCCCGCGCCTACTGCTGCCCGACCATCGAGATCGCGCCGCCGGAGAGCTACGCCGCTCTCGACGAGGCCATCGACGCACTGGACAGCTTCCACTGGGTCGTCTTCACCTCTTACAACGCGGTCAAATACTTCTTCGCCAGGCTCGCCAAGCACGGCCTCGACAGTCGGGCCCTGGGCCGCTGCCGCGTCTGCGCCGTCGGCCCGAAGACCGCCGCGGCGCTTGCTCCCTACGGGATCCGGCCCGACCTCATCCCCGCCGACTACAAGGCCGAGGGGGTGGTGGCCGCTTTCTCCGAGCTGGACATGAACGGCAAGTGGGTGCTCTTCCCGAAAGGGGACCGCGCCCGCGAAGTGATTCCGGAGGAACTGGGACACCTGGGGGCACAGGTGATCGCCCCGGTGACCTACGCCAACCACACCCCTACGAGCATCCCGGAAGAGGCGTTGCAGGCCCTGGAGGAGAAGCGCGTCGACTGCGCCACCTTCACCTCCTCGTCCACGGTCCACAACCTCGCCCGCATCCTCGGGGAAAACAGGTTCCTGCATCTCATGGAAGGGGTGAAGGTGGCCTCGATAGGTCCGATCACCTCCAAGACCTGTCGGGATCTCGGGCTGGAGGTGCACATGGAGCCCGCCGAGTTCACCCTTGAGGCCCTGTCGCGGGAGATGATTCGCTTTTTCGGGAGCGCGTCTTCTCGCAGTTAACCCCGCCCGCTCTCGTCCTGCATCCCCTCCCCCGGAGGGGGAAGGCGAGGGAGGGGGAAGATTTAGAGCTTATCCACAGAAAAGCAAAAGGAGAAATGGTATGTTCTACCCGGTGTACAGAGCGAGACGAATTCGGGGCAAGGAAGTCTTCAGAAACATGGTCAGGGAGACATCCGTCTCGGCCAACGACCTGATCTACCCGATGTTTTCCGCCTTCGGCAAGGGGATCAAGAAAGAGATCTCGTCCATGCCGGGGATCTATCAGCAGTCCATCGAGAACATCGTCGAGGAGGCCCAGGAGGTTTACGAGCTGGGTGTTCCGGCAGTGATCCTGTTCGGCATCCCTGAGCAGAAGGACGCGATGGGGAGCGACGCCTACTCCGAGACCGGCATCATCCAGGAGACCATCCGCGCCATCAAGAAGAGCGTGCCCAAGCTCGCCGTCATCACCGACGTCTGCATGTGCGAGTACACCGACCACGGCCACTGCGGCGTGATCAAGAACGGCGACGTGGACAACGACGAGACCCTGGAGCTTTTGGCCCGCGAAGCCCTTTCCCACGCCCAGGCAGGCGCCGACATGGTCGCCCCCTCCGACATGATGGACGGCCGCGTGGCCGCGATCCGCGAGTCGCTGGACAACAACGGCTTCAACCACATCCCGCTGATGAGCTACGCGGTCAAGTACGCCTCCGGATACTACGGTCCGTTCCGCGAGGCTGCCGAGTCCACCCCCCAGTTCGGTGACCGCCGCTCCTACCAGATGGATCCGGGCAACAGGCTGGAGGCGATTCGCGAGGCGAGGATGGACGTCGAGGAAGGTGCCGACATCCTGATGGTCAAGCCGGGCCTCCCCTACCTGGACATCGTGCGCGAGGTGAGAAACGAGTTCAACCTCCCCACCGCCGTGTACAACGTTTCCGGCGAGTACAGCATGGTGAAGGCCGCCGCCAAGATGGGGTGGATCGACGAAGACCGCGTGGTCATGGAGACCATGATGTCCTTCAAGAGGGCGGGCGCCGACCTGATCCTCACCTACCACTCCAAGGAAGTGGCCAAGCTCTTGCGCAAGGGGTACGAGGCCGAGCTGAACGGCCGTTGCGGCTGCGGCTGCAGGTAGCGGCAGCACCGATGCAAATGAAAAGCCCCTGTCGACTCGGTCGGCAGGGGCTTTTTTATGTTCATTGGAGGATTCCGGTGGACGTGGGGCTGTTGCTCACGAAGCGACGCTGATGAACGTCCCTCCTTTGCGAAGGGGGGCAAAGGGGATTTGCATCACCGTTATTTCCAGCGGTTCAGCATCACGACGACCGGAAGGATGGCGCGCGCCCCTTCGACCACGGCGCCGCGCGGGTTGACCGCGGTGCAGACACCGACGCCGGTACGCTCCTCGAGGAGGCGCCGCAATCCCGGGATCAGCGCGCCGCCGCCGGTAAGGCAGATGCCGCTGTAGATGACGTCGCACCCTATGTCGTTGGGCAGGTCCCTGATGAAGGAGTCGATGCCGTCGGCAATCTCTTCGAGGACCGGGACCAGGGCGGCAGCGGCGGTTGCTCCCGCGGCGTGTTCCTCGGGGCGGCTGGTGCCGCAACCGCGCAGCAGCAGGTCCGCCTCCTCCTCGTGCAGCACGGTCTTTTGCACGGATTCGACCGCCGTCACGACGGCTTGCCGCATGCGGCAACAGCCTCCCCTTAAGGCGTAGCTCGCGACGACCTTTCCGGAACGGAGCACGGCGCAATCGGTCACGCCGTCGCCTATGTCGACGACCATCTGGGCATACGGGGAAGAAACGTCGAGATTGGCGCCGACGGCCGCGGCCAACGGCTCCGGGATGATCGATACCGCCGCAGCCCCTGCCTTCATGATGGAATCCATCAGCAACTGGCGCTCCTCTGCGGTGGCGTCGCTGGGAGCGCAGCCGAGGATGCTCGGCTTCACCATGCCGAAGACACGGCGCCGTTCGATCACCGGCTGCAGGATCCGGAAGGCCGCGTCCGGGTCGACGATTACGCCGTCGCGCAGCGCTTTGCGGGATCCGATCCGGGAGGGAAGTTCCAGCATCCCGCAGCTCCCGGTGGCAATGCGAGTGGTTGCAGTCCCGACATCGAGTGCGACGTGCTGTCGCCACTGATCCATGTTGAAAATAGTCATGCCCCTGTCCCGATAAGTTGCTGTTCTGGCTCACGTGAGCATAGCCCAAGGGGAAAGTGGGGTCAAACAAAAGCGTCAACACGCCCCTGCTCGGCACCAGTAGCATCTCGAAGCACCGCAGTTACGCAGAGAACGCAAAAAATCCGCGAGATACGCAAAGAAAGCAGTTTCGGGTCCCCCCGGAAATCATTCTTTGCGCTCTTCGCGGATTCTTTCTTTTTCAGCTTTGCGTAACTGCTTCGGTAGTTTTAAGCCCTTATCATGACCAGCAGCATCTTGAAGCGCTTCACCGCGCGCAGCGAATGCGGCTTGTTGGCGGGCATGATGATGATCTCGCCAGCAGACACCGTGTGCGCGGTCCCTTCGATATTGATCTCCGCCTCGCCGTCCAGCACCTGCACGAAAGCGTCGTAAGGGGCCGTGTGCTCGCTCAAGCCCTCACCCGCGTCGAAGGCGAAAGCGGTGATGGTGCCGACCGGCTTGTCTATGACCGTTCTGCTCACCACGGCACCGTCCTGATAGCCCGCCAGGTTGACCAGGTTCAATGCCTCGCCCAGAGCTACACCCTTTTTCTCTGCCATGTCCCTTCTCCTTATGTTTTAAGTTCGCTTGATTGTTCTCTTGATAGGAACTGTAACCCGTACAGAGTGTGTTGCAATTGATGCAGGTCAATCTAATGGTAAAATTCTGCGCATGCCCAAACCTTTCCGCTATCTCGAGCCTACCTTCTTCGCGGGGCTGTTCGACGACCCGCTGCTCCTGGTCCGTGTGCGTCCCACCGGTCGCGCGATCCTTTTCGACTGCGGCAAGATGCATCACCTTGCCAAGAGGGTCTATACCTCCATAGATGCCATTTTCATCAGCCACGCCCACATGGACCACTTCATGGGGATGGACAGCGTCATTCGTCACAGCCACGCCTCGCCGCGCACCATCGACGTCTTCGGCCCTCCCGGTCTCTCCAGGCGCATGGCCAGCAAGTTCGCCTGCTACGACTGGAACCTCGCCGACACCTTCTGGGGAAATTTCAGGGTCAACGAGGTGGGCGCGAGCGGACGGGTCGCGAGCACGCTCTACAGCGGTCCGGAAGCGTTCCTCGCCACCCCCGAGGGGGAGCGCAACGGCGTCCTCTACTGCAACCGGCACCTTACCGTGACCGGAACGCATTGCGAGCACCACATCCCGGTCGTGGCCTACCGGGTAGACGAGGGAGCGGCCTTCCTTCTCGACGACGAACGCATGGCGGCGGCAGGGGTGAAGAAGGGGGCGTGGCTCAAGGAGATGGAGAGGCTGTTCCGTGACGGCGTGCTGGAGGGGAGCCCGGTCAGGTACCCGTGCGAAAGTGGCGGGAGCCTCGAGGAGAGGGTAGAGCCGGACGCCGGCCTCTTGTACCAGCGCATCAGGAAGTTCGAAGAGCCCGCCAGCATCGGTTACGTCACCGATATCGGCTATTCCGAGGAAAACGTCGCGAAGCTGGCGGGGCTGCTGGAAGGGGTGACGCTACTGGTGTGCGAGTGTGCCTTCCTGGCGTCCGAGTCGAAAAAGGCGAGGGTGTCCCGCCATCTCTGCACCACGCAGTTCAACATGTTGCTGGAGCGTTTGCGTCCCAGGTACGTGTTGCCGATGCACTTCTCGAAGACCTATCAGCGCGGCAGCGGGCCACTCTACGCGGAGATCGAGCCGCCGTCCGGCGTCACCGTTTTGAAGGTACCTGATCGTCTGACCCCGCGTCCCATAATGGAGAGCGAGGTGCCGAGGCCGGTCGAGATATAACCTGAAAAGCATCAACGCAAAGTCGCAGAGCCGCAAAGGCGCAAAGCCGCAAAGGCGCAAAGCTCTTGGACCCCGACAGCGTCATTTTGCTTTTACCTTCGCGTCTCCGCGCCTTGGCGTCTTTGCGTTAAGGCCTTTTTCTTGTCTTGAATCTCCCTCAGCTTTTCTGCTACAAAGGCAGCCATGAAAAAGAGCACCTCCAACAGCGATGCCCCCGTAGTCTACTCCTGTGAATTCGGCCGCATCTGCCCCGGTTGCGGCAAGCCGGTCAATGCCTGCGCCTGCAAGAAATCCGCAGCACCGGCAGGCGACGGCGTCGTGCGCCTCAGGCGCGAAACCAAAGGTCGCGGCGGAAAGACCGTCATCGTCATCACCGGGCTGCCCCTTGACGCGTCTGCCTTGACCTCGCTCGCCGGCGAACTGAAGAAACGCTGCGGCTGCGGCGGGACCGCCAAGGACGGCGTCATCGAGATCCAGGGGGACCATGCCGAGGTGCTGCTCGCTGAACTCGCCAAACGCGGCTATAAGGCCAAACGCGCGGGAGGCTGATCCGGCTATTCCACCGAGAAGGTTTTCCCCCCAAGTTCCACCTGGTCGCCAGGACGCAGCTTTCTGCCACGGCGCAGTTCCACCTCGCCGTTCACCGAGACCATCCCTTCCGAGATAATGATCTTTGCCTCGCCTCCGGAGCAGACCGCATCCACCGCCTTTAGAAAACTGTCCAACTTGATAAATTCTGTATCTATCTTCACCGATCCTCCACATCTCAAAGTCTCGCCGTCATGGCGCGGTTGAATTTAGCACAGAATTCTGTTAAAAAGGGACATTTCGCTAAGGAGAACCCTGCATGTACACTACCAACGATTTCAAGAAAGGCCTCGTCATCCAGCTGGACGGAGCCCCCTGCGTGTTAGTCGACGTAAGTTTTCAATCCCCTTCGGCCCGTGGCGCCAACACCATGGTCAAGACCAAATACCGCAACCTGATTACAGCCCAGGTTCTCGAGAAGACCTTCCGCTCCGGTGACAAGGTGGACGAGGCCGACTTCGAGCGTCACAAGGGGCAGTTCCTCTACGCCGACGGTGGCCGCGGCATCTTCATGGATCTGGAGACCTACGAGCAGTTCGAGATGGAAGAGGACAACTTCGAAGCCATCGCGCCGTTCCTTCTCGACGGCACCGAAGTCCAACTCGGCATCTTCCAGGAGCGCATGGTCAACGTCGACCTTCCCATGGTAGTCGAACTGGTGGTGACCGAGACGGCTCCCGCCATGAAGAACGCCACCGCCACTGCGCAGACCAAGGAAGCCGTATTGGAGACAGGCCTGCGTCTGCAGGTGCCGCCGTACCTCGAGGCGGGCGAGAAGATCAAGGTCGACACCCGCGACGGCCGTTTCATCTCCCGCGCCTAGGAATCCTTTTGGGCCGCGCACTGTGGCGATGAAGCAATCTGTCGTCGACTGTAAAAATTAGAAGAAAAGGGTTGACACAGTCGGCGAATCAAAGTATAAAGTTGGTCTCTTGCCCAGATAGCTCAGTCGGTAGAGCAGAGGATTGAAAATCCTCGTGTCGGCGGTTCGATTCCGTCTCTGGGCACCATAAAGAAAATAAGCCATCTACGTTAATTCGTAGGTGGCTTTTTTTGTCTCCAGGCGAAGTTCTTGACTCAGGTGGTTTTTGCTGTTACGAAAAAACTGCTTACTGTTTGTGAAGAACTTGCAGTCATGGCAACAGTGATTGAGTATGGATGCTGGTACTGGTCATTGGCTTTGGAAGTCCTGAAGCCCCGTTTTGCAGGACGGACACTCCATTGCGCTTCCTGCCGATAAAGGGTGCTGCATGCAGAGTGACGGGCGGGAGGCCACGCGTGCTTGTCCCGGAGCCAAAAGGCGAGGGGACGGCGAACAAACCCTTGGGATGTCGATGGCGGAGAAGGTCAGCCGTGCCAGAGGAGGTGGCGGCATGTTGCGTGCGATTAAGCGTTTCGAAAAAGGCATCATCATGGTTCTGGTGGTCCTGATGTCGGTGGTGCTGCTTCTCAGTACCCTTGAACTTGCATGGATCATCATCGAGGACATCATCTCTCCGCCCATGTTGCTGCTTGACATCAGCGAGTTGCTCGACATTTTCGGCCTCTTCATGCTGGTCCTGATAGGTATCGAACTCTTGGATACCATCGCGAAGACCTACATGGCCGAATCTGTCGATCATGCGCAGATAGTCATGGCGGTGGCAATTATTGCCATTGCCAGGAAAGTGATCATTCTCGATGTAAAGGAGCTGTCAGGTCTGGCCTTATTGGGTGTAGCCGCTATCATTTTGGCCCTCTCGGTCGGTTATTTCCTGATCAAAAAGAGGGATTCCGCCGCGGGATAGGGAGGGTACGCCAAGGGACAGCAGGGTACCGTTCAGGGGGATAGCGGAACGGCGGCGTTCGGCTGCCTTGACCGGCTGTTTTGCAGCAGGCGTCACATGAGGAGGGAGAAGGTCATGTCATGGATCAGGTTCGGGCGCTGCCTTGTGGCGGCTTTGCTGCTCTTGGGGGCGGCCGGGGTCGGCAGCGCGGCCGTCGCGCCGCTTACGCCGGACAAGAAAGTGGAGCGGGGGGGCGAACTGACGGCGAGCCGTGAGGAGTTCCACCTGGTGGTGGCAAAGCTTCTGAAGGACCAGGGCTTCCTCGACAAGAACAACACCTTCAAGAAGGGAACGAAGATGCACCGCCTCTTCGAGTCCTACCTGCAGGAAACCCTGTCCGACCCGGCGGTCATCGATTTTCTCTACACGTCCCTGAAGGAAAACGCGGGGCACGTCACCGACTTCGACGCCTTCGGAAAGGCGCTGGCCGGCGAGTACGCGGTGCGTGGCCTGACGCGGCTTTCCGAGGCCGACTTCCAGGAGCTGCTGCGCGTGATGAACGTCCTGGCCGACCGGCTCCCCGTGCACGATTGTGCCGGCATGCTCCGCCCCGGCAGCGCCTTCGACTACCATTGGCTGGAATTGCTTCCGCTCGACGACGCCCGGGTGTACCTGCGCCTGACCAAGCAGGCGCTGGTTGCCGAGATCACCCGGTCGCCGCGCATCGCGGCCAACACGAAGGAGCAGACCTCGGTTGCCTACCAGGCCCTCTACGCGGAGATACGGAGGAGGCTTGCGCCGGAAAAGCTGGAGCGGTTCGGGAAGATCTGGGGGAAGCCGGAAGCGGCCGGGGACGAGGAGCTCTGCTGGGGGTACCGCGTGCTCCTCTCCGGCATCCTCGATCTCCCTGTCGAGCCCAGGCGCTGGATGCTGCGCGAGTACGCAAACCTGTTGCGCCCACCGCAATAGTGGTTCCCTGAAGGAGCCGGCGGCAGGGGGAGCGCAGGGGAAACGGGGAGAAAACGAACCGGTGACGCTGCCGGATCTGAGAGGCCGAACGGTCGACGCCGCGGTAGAGAGGCACAACCTGATACTAAGTCCGTTCCCTGCCATTATCAACGAGAGGGGCCATGTTTCCACAACTGGCCCCTCTCTTTATTTCCGTCTGTTCTCACAGACTCTTCACTCCTGTAGGGAGCGATCAGGTGCAGGTTGCACTCTCCTTAAATTGTTCAGGCAGAAGCGCCGAGCAAACCGTCATATGGTTGATCGACTTCGTCTTAGCCGATCCGAAAATACCTTTTACTTTTTCCTTAATTGAAGAAAATCATTTTAGTTGTAAAATTTACCACGACCTTGGAGCAACGGGCGATAATTACTGTCATGGGTGATTTCGCTGTGTTATTCCGGCTCGGGGTGCGACACATTGTACACAGGAGAATGCTTTTGCTTTGAATGATATATCTCCTCTACTGATAGTGGAGGGATAGGTACAGTCTGAATAAAGCCCACAGGGCAACGGCAGCTACTGAAGCGGCCGTTACCAAGGACACGCATGACGGCTCCCCCCTCTGTCGAAAAGCTGCCCCGCTGGACGAACGCGTTCCGCTTCGTCACTCGTACCCTTGCCCATCCCGTTGTTTTCCTGGCCTTTTGTCTTTTGCTGATCCTCACCTGTCTTTTCCCCGCAGCCGCGGGCGCCTCCGGCAGGACCGTGACGGTCGGCGTCTACGAAAATCCCCCCAAGATCTTCACCTCCGACGCCGGCAAGCCCACCGGCATCTTCATCGACCTCATCGAGCAGATCGCCGAAAAGGAAGGGTGGCGCATGCGCTATGTTCCCGGCACCTGGAGTGAAGGCCTGGAGCGCCTGCAGAAGGGGGAGATAGACCTGATGCCGGACGTGGCCTACACCGCGGAGCGGGAAAAGATCTATGTCTTCAACAAGGTCCCCATCCTGTCCGGCTGGTCCCAGGTCTACGCGCGCAAGGGGAGCGGCATCCAGTCGATCCTGGATCTGAACGGCAAGCGCGTGGCGGGGCTGGAGAAGACCATCCAACTGGAAACCGTCGACCGGCTGGCCAGGAGTTTCGGACTGAAAGTGACCCTGGTCCCGGTCTCCAATTACAAGACAGAGTTCCAGATGATCGCCGCGGGGCAGGTGGATGCCGGGGTCACCAACCGCTACTACGGCTTGATGTTCGCCAGGAAGTCCGGCCTCGAAGATACCCCCATCATGTTCGATCCGGCCCCCTACCTCTTTGCCGCACAGAAACCGGCCTCCGAGAAATCGCTGCAGTTGCTGGAAGCCATTGACCGCCACCTCGCCGAAATGAAGAACGATCCCCAGTCCGCTTACTACACCATCCTGAAACGGTGGACCTCGGAGGAGGTCGATTGGAAGCTGCCGCTGTGGCTGGAGTTTCTGGGACCGGTGCTGGGTGTCGCACTGCTGATGAGCATCGTCGGGGGCGTCGTCCTGAAGCATCAGGTCAAGGCGCGCACCAGGGAGCTGCAGCTGGTCAACCAGGAGATGGAGCAGCGCATCGAGGAACGGACCCACTCGCTCCAGGAAACCAATCTCAAGCTGCGCGCCACCATGGAGGAATTGGCTTTTGCCAAGGAGGGGGCCGAGGCCGCCAACCGGGCCAAGTCACTTTTTCTCGCCAACATGAGCCACGAGATACGCACGCCGCTGAACGCTGTGCTGGGCTTCAGCCAGATCGTGCTGCACGACCCGAAGCTGTCGCCGGAGAACCGCCACAACCTCGAGACGGTGAACCGCTCCGGGGAGCACCTGCTGGCCCTGATCAACGACGTCCTGGACATGGCCAAGATCGAGTCGGGGCGGATGACCGTGGAGCAGGCGGCCTTCGACCTGCCCGGGCTGCTCCGGGAAGAGACGGAGCTGCTCACTCCCAAGGCGCTGGCCAAGGGGTTGCAGCTGGTGCTCGAGGTTCAGCCGGACCTGTGCCGCTACGTCATGGGAGACGCGGGGAAGCTGCGCCAGATCGTCATCAACCTGCTCGGCAACGCCATCAAGTTCACCCAGAAGGGCGGGGTTTCGCTCCGAGCCCGGACCTCCGTGCGGGATGGGGCACTCTGGCTCGAGGTGGAGGTCCAGGACAGCGGTCCGGGGATCGCCCCGGAGGATATCCAGAACGTATTCGGAGCCTTCGAACAGGCGGAGATGGGGCGCAGAACCGAGGGGGGCACCGGTCTGGGGCTCGCCATCAGCCGCCAGTACGCCCGGCTCATGGGAGGTGACCTGACCGTCACCAGCCAGCCGGGACATGGGTCGTGCTTCCATCTGAGCCTGCCGGTCGCCGAGGCGGAGCGCCCGGCTGCGTCTGCCCGGGGGGGGCTCCCGCGCGTCGCGCGCCTGAAGGCGGGGCAGCAAGGGTGGCGGGTGCTGGTGGTGGACGACCGGGACACCAACCGGGAGATACTTGTGAAGATGCTCGCCCCGGTGGGGTTCGAAACCATGGAGGCCAAAGACGGTGAGAGCGCAGTCGAGCTTTTCATGACCCAGGCGCCCCACCTGGTCCTCATGGACGTTGTGATGCCCGTGATGGACGGCCGCGAGGCGACAAGGCGCATCCGCGCCCTGCCGGAGGGAAGAGACGTCCCCATCATCGCTGTTTCGGCCAGCGTCTTCGAGGAGCAGTTGCGCGAGGTGATGGAGGCAGGGGCGGACGACTTCCTGCGCAAGCCGTTTCGCGAGGAGGAGCTGCTGGAGAAGATCGCCCGCCTGCTCCCGGCGCAGTTCGCCTATGACGAGGTTGAATCTCGGCCGCCGGCGCAGGAGGATGCGCTTTCGGAGCAAGGCTTCGTGGAGGCGCTGGGGACGATGTCCCAGGAGCTGCGCGAGGCACTGATCGCTGCGGCCAGGGAGCTGGACCGGGGGCGCGTGGTGGCGCTGCTCGTGGAGCTGGCCGCGGTCGCGCCCGAGGCCGCCGGCCGCCTGCTGGGGCATGCCGAGAGCTACCGCTTCGACCTGATCGAGGAGGCGCTGTTGCGATCCCTGGGGGCGGGGGGGCTGGGATGAGGCTGCGCCGACCCCACTGGAGCGTGCCCATCGTGGTGTTGGCGGGGCTGCTGGTCACCTTGGCGCTCTTCTTCGTGGTGCGCAACTCGGAAACGGCCTCCTTCGAGTCCCGCCTGGAGCGCGACGTTTCCAACTGCGCCGACGCTTTGGCCAACAAGGTGGATGACACCGGGCTGGTGCTGATGGCCCTGCGCAACCACTTTGCCTCGAGCAAGGAGGTGAGCAGGGGGGAGTTCACCATCTTCACGGAGACGTTTCTCAGGGAACGCGCCGACATCAAGGCGCTGTCCTGGAACCCTGCCGTGCCACGCGGGCAAAGGGCGCGCTTCGAGGAGGAGGGACGCAGGGAAGCCGGCTCCGGGTTCGTCCTCACCGAGCGTGACGCGAGCGGCGTGCGCGTCCCGGCCGCGGAGCGGGATGTTTACTATCCGGTCTGGTACATCGAGCCGATGGCGGAGAACGGCAAGGCGATCGGTTTCGACGTGGGATCGGACCGGGTGCGGCTGGCCGCGCTGGAGCGCGCGCGTGACACGGGAAGGGCGACGGCGACGGAGCGGATCAAGCTGGTACAGGACCGGGCCTCCAACTACAGCGTGCTGGTCTTCCACCCGGTCTACGCAAGGGGGCTTCCGGCCGGGACCGTGGCGGCGCGCAGGACGGCGTTCCAGGGCGCAACCGTTGCGGTGCTCAACATCGAGAAGCTCCTGGTGGCGACCTTCGGCGTGGCGACCCCGTTCGGCCTCGACTTCGACCTTGTCGACCTGTCCGCACCTTTCGGGGAGCAACTGCTCTACCGGTGGAGCGGCCGGCAGCAGGGGGGGGCGACCTGGTACGCCCCACTGCTGCCCCCCTCCCGGACCCTGGTCCGGAACATCGAGTTCTGCGGGCGCCGATGGGCGATGCGGCTTTCTCCCAGTAGGGAGTACCTGGAACGAAACGCACCGGTGGCCTACTGGCTGCTGCTGCCGGCCGGGGCGCTCGTTAGCGTGTTCCTTGGGCTGTACTTCCGGGGGGTCTACGCGCAGCGCGAGGAGCTGGAGCGGCTGGTCCTGGCCCGGACCGCGGAGCTGCAGTCCAGCGAGGCGACCCTGCGGGAGCTGAACGGCCACCTCGAGGAACGCGTCAAGGACAGGACCAGGAAGCTGGAGGGGGCGATTGAGGCGCTGTCGCAGGCAAAGGAGCGCGCCGAGGTGGCCAACCGGGCCAAGACCGTCTTCCTGGCCCACATGAGCCATGAGATCCGCACCCCGCTGAACGCGATCCTCGGCTTCAGCCAGATCGCCCTGCACGACGCCACCCTCACCTCGGAGAACCGTCACAACCTGGAAATCATCAACCGCTCCGGCGAACAGCTCCTGGCATTGATCAACGACGTGATCGAGGTCTCCAGGATCGAGTCGGGGCGCGCCGCCCTGGAGCGCGGCGTCTTCGAGCTCCCCTCCCTTCTCGATGAGGTCGTGGCAGCCTTTCTCCCCGAGGCGCGCGCCAAGCGCCTGCAGCTGGTCCATGAGCCGGCGGGGGAGCTGTTGCGCTACGCCGCGGGGGACGAGGGGAAGATCCGCCACGTCCTGGGCGACCTGGTCGGAAACGCCGTCAAGTTCACCCGGGAAGGAGCCGTGTCGGTACGAAGCCGCACCGGCATCCGCGAGGCAGGGGCGTGGTTGGAGGTAGAGGTCGAGGACAGCGGCTGCGGCATCGCACCGGAGGACCTGGAGCGGATCTTCAACGCCTTCGAGCAGGCGCACCTGGGGGGGGCGGACCTGGGGGGGACCGGTCTCGGCTTGGCCATCAGCCGCCAGTACGCCCGCCTGATGGGGGGGGACATCACGGTGCGGAGCACCCTGGGGCAGGGCTCCTGCTTCCACCTCAGCGTACCCTTGAGCCATGCCACCGCCCAGGAGCTGGCCGATGCCCTCGACCGCCGGCGCGGTGCGCCGGCCGCGGAGCGGAAGCCGGAACCGGGGGAGCTGGACCAGGAGCTGACCCGGTTGCCGCCGGAATTGTGCCGCAGCCTGGTTGCCGCCGCACGGGGGCTGGACAAAAACTCCCTCTTGGAGCTGCTGGAACCGGTGGCGCAAAGCGCACCCGGGGTGGCCCGGCGGATTAAGGGGCTCGCTGAGAGGTACCGTTTCGACCTGATCGAGGAGTTGGTCGCGCAGGCGGGAGCGGGAGAGCGGCAGGGGTGATAACGGGGGGCGTCCCCCGAAGCGATAGGGAGCGGAACATGGCACAGAGCAGAGTGAACATCCTCGTAGTCGATGACACACCGGCCAACCTGCAGCTCCTTGAGTCGATCCTGCAGGAGAGGGGGTACACGGTCAGGGCCGCCATCAACGGCAGCCTCGCCCTCAAGGCCGCCCGCATCCAGCCCCCCGACCTGGTCATGCTGGACATAAACATGCCGGAGATGAACGGCTTCGAGGTCTGCCGGGAGCTGAAGAACGACCCGCAGTTGGCCCGCACCCCCGTGATCTTCGTTTCGGCGGCGGTGGAAACCGCGGACAAGCTGCGCGCCTTCGAGGAAGGAGGGGTGGACTACGTCACCAAGCCGTTCCAGCCGCAGGAGGTGCTGGCCCGGGTGGAGACCCATCTCGAGCTCGCCCGCGTGCGCGCGGAGCTCGAGCGGCAAAACCAGGCCCTGGCGCAGGCGCTGCAGAACCTGACCCGGGCGCAGACCCAACTGATCCAGTCGGAGAAGATGGCGGCGCTGGGGCTGCTCACCGCCGGCGTGGCCCACGAGCTCAACAACCCCCTCAACTTCATCTCCGCCAGCGTCCAGGGGCTGCAAAAGACGGTGGCCCCGGTCGACGAGCTGATGGTGCTCTGCCAGGAACTGGCGGGGGGGGAGAACGGCGCGGCGCTGGGGCGCCTCCAGGCCTGGAGCGGCGCCAACCACCCCGAGGAGCTGCGCCAGGAAATGAATGAGCTGGTGAAGAACGCCTGCTACGGCGCCAACCGGGCCGCCGAGATCGTTGCCAGCCTGCGCATCTTCTCTCGGCTGGACGAGGCCGAGAGGAAAAACGTCAACCTGCACGAATGTCTCGATGCCGCCTTGCTGCTGTTGCACAGCCGCTACAAGGACCACATCCGCATCGACCGCCGCTACGGCGACCTCCCCCTCTGGCTGTGCCAGCCGGGAAGGCTCAACCAGGTGTTCATGAACCTCTTGGGAAACGCGGTGGATGCCATCAACGCCAAGCCCGCTTCCGGTGCGGACGAGGAGATCCGGGTCAGCACCCGGCTGGAAGAGCGCGACGGCCGCTGCTGCGCCGTGGTTGAGATCGCGGACACGGGCGTCGGCATGAGCGACCAGGTCAAGCAGCACCTCTTCGAGCCCTTCTTCACCACCAAGGAGGTGGGCAACGGGGTCGGGCTCGGACTCGCCATCTCGCACGGCATCGTACGCGACCACGAAGGGAGCATCGAAGTGGAGAGCCGGGCCGGGCAGGGGAGCCTGTTCCGGGTGGTGCTGCCGCAGTTCGAAGCCTAGGGGAAAGGACCGTCATCATGGAAGACCTGCAAGCCGCCGCCAGACCGAAACTCCTTTATGTCGACGACGAACGCCCCAACCTGGTGGCGCTGCGCGCGCTGTTGCGCGACACCTACGAGGTGCTGATTGCGGAAAGGGCGGAGGAGGCCTTCCTGTTGCTGCAAGGCAACGACATCCCCCTGATCGTCTCCGACCAGCGCATGCCGGGCATGACCGGCACCCAGTTCCTGGAGAAGGTGGCGGAGGAGTACCCCGACAACGCCCGCATGATCCTGACCGGGTACGCCGACATAGACGCCGTGATCGAGGCCATCAACCGCAGCCAGATCTACTACTACTTCAAGAAACCGTGGAACGAGACCGAGATCCGGCTCACCCTGGCCAACGCGCTGGAGTCGGTACAGACGCGCCGCAAGCTGATCGACAGTGAGCACCGCTTCCGGAGCACCTTCGAGCAGGCGGGGCTGGGGATCGCCCACCTCCAGCTGCACGGGGAGATATTGAGGGCGAACGGCCAGCTGAGGGAATTCCTGGGGAGGTCGGAGGCGGAGCTTTTGGGTCAGCCGTTTCAGACCTGGTTCGCGGGGTTCGACCCGGAGGAGCTGCTCCCGGCGCCGGGCCGGGTCGTGGTGCGGGAGGCGCCGGTCCCTACCCCCGGCGGACCGCGCTGGAGCCGCCTCACCTCTTCCGTCTCGCTGGACAGAAAGGGCGTTCCCGATTACCTGATCGCACTGGTGGACGACCTGACCGAGCGCAGGCATACCGAAGAGCAGGTCATAAAGCTGTCGCACGCCGTCGAGCAGTGCCCGGTATCGATCCGCATCACGGACCGCGCCGGCGTGGTGGAGTTCGTCAACCCGAGGTTCACCGAGATGACCGGGTACTCGGCGGAGGAAGTGGTCGGCAAGCCCGCGGACGTCTTCCTCACCTCGCAGGATGACGCCGGCAGCGCCAAGGGCGAGCTCCAGGCCTGCCTCGCCGCCGGCGCCGCCTGGGAGGGGGAACTGCTGAACCACAGAAAGGACGGCGCATACTTCTGGGCCCGGATCACCGTTTCGCCCATCTGTAACAAGGAGGGGGAGGTCACCCACTACCTGATCCTGAAGGACGACATCACCGAGCGGCACAAGCTCGAGGAACAGCTCAGGCAGTCCCAGAAGATGGAGGCCATCGGGCAGCTGGCCGGCGGCGTAGCCCATGACTTCAACAACATCCTGATGGTGATCATGGGGTACGGTTCCATGCTCACCGCGGACGCCCTCCTGGGTTCACGGCAGAAGGAGAAGGTGGAGCACATCCTCGAGTCGGCGGAGAAGGGGGCGCAGTTGACCGCGAGCCTGCTCGCCTTCTCGCGCAAGCAGGTGATGAAGCTCGAGGCGGTGAACCTAAACGACGTCATCCTGCACGTGGAAAAGTTCCTGACCCGGGTCATCGGCGAGGACGTCCAGTTGAGGTCGGTGATCAGCGCCGCCCCCCTGCCGGTCAACGTCGACTGCGGCCAGATCGAGCAGGTGCTCATGAACCTGGCGACCAACGCCCGCGACGCCATGCCCAAGGGAGGGGTGCTGACCATAGAGACGTCGTGGCAGGCGCTCGAAGAGCGTCGCGTCATGCCCCACGACCTGGGCGAGCCGGGCAACTACGCGGTCATTTCCGTCTCCGACACCGGCCTTGGCATGGACGAGGCGACCCGGTCCAGGGTCTTCGAGCCCTTTTTCACCACCAAGGAGCAAGGGAAGGGGACCGGCCTCGGCATGTCCATCGTGTACGGCATCGTGAAGCAGCACAATGGCTTCGTCAACGTCTACAGCGAGCCTCAGGTCGGGACCACCTTCCGGATCTACCTGCCGCTCATCGAGACGGTGGAGTCGGGCGATAGGCCGCGGGGTGACTTCGATCCCCCCAGGGCGGGCTCGGAAACCATCCTGGTCGTCGAGGACGAGCCGGTCCTGCGCGAGCTGCTGCAAAGCATCCTGGTCGAGTACGGTTACCGGGTGATCCTCGCCGAGGACGGGCTCGACGCCGTCGAGAAGTTCCGGGGCGCGGGGAGTGTCGACCTGGTGCTGATGGACATGATCATGCCCAGGATGAACGGCAAGGAGGCCTGCGACGCCATAAGAGCCATGAATCCCGCGGTGAAGGTGGCGTTCACCAGCGGCTACACCAGGGATTTCGTGTACCTGCGAGATTCCATAGACGCCGGGACGGAGCTCATCATGAAGCCGGTGCAGCCCATGGAGCTTTTGCGGCGGATGCGGGATATCCTGGACCGTTAGCCGGCGTCGGGAGGTCAAAGCTAACAGCTGCTGCGTCGGAAAAAAGAGACGGCGGAGGGGGGCGTTTCCGGCGGTTGTCGACCCTCCCGACTGGCGGTGCCTGGAGAGATGCGTCGCGCCGGAGCGGCGTCAGGACGCCAGCATCTGCGCGATCTTCTCGTTCAGCTTCCTCGCGTCCAGCGGCTTCGAGATGTAGTGCATCCCCTGCTCCACGATGCCGCGCTGGGCCACGATGTCGGCGGTGTAGCCCGACATGAACAGTACCTTCACTTCCGGGCGGATCGCCCTGATCCGCTCGGCCATCTCCCGCCCGTTCATCCCGGGCATCACCACGTCGGTCAGCACCAGGTCGATCCGCTCACCCTTGCCGCAGATCCCGATGGCCACTTCCGGGCTCTGGGCCTGGATCACGGTATAGCCCATCTCCTCGAGCATCCTGGTCGTGGTCCACAAGAGCATCTCCTCGTCCTCCACCAAAAGAACGGTACCGCTCCCGGTGGACGGGATGGCGGCGTCGATCTCCTCCTCGTCTGCTTCCGCGTCTCCCAGGCGCGGGAAGTAGATGGTGAACACGGTGCCGTGCCCAGGTTCGCTGTAGACGTTGATGAACCCGTCGTTCTGGGTGACGATGCCGTACACGGTGGCGAGCCCCAGGCCGGTCCCCACCCCCAGCCCCTTGGTGGTGAAGAAGGGCTCGAAGATGTGCTCCCGGGTCTCCCGGTCCATCCCGATCCCGGTGTCGCTCACGGTGAGCTTCACGTAGTCGCCGGGCGCACAGCCTGAGTGATGCCGGCAGTAATCGGCGTCGAGGCGGACGTTGGCGGTCTCGATGTTCAGGGTGCCGCCGTCGGGCATGGCGTCGCGCGAGTTGACCGAGAGGTTCATGAGGATCTGGTCCAACTGGGACGGGTCGATGAGGACGGTCCAGATCGAGGTGGCCGGCTTGAAGTTGAGTCGGACATCCTCGCCGATCAGGCGGCAGAGCATCTTCTCCGCGTCGATGATCTGGCTGTTCAGGTTCACCGGCTTGGGCGAGACGATCTCCTTGCGCGAGAAGGCCAGGAGCTGCTTCGTGATCTCGCTGGAGCGCTGCGCCGCCTTCAGGATGTGCTCGAGGTACTTGTGCAGCGGGCTCTCCTCGGGGAGCCGGTGCCGGCACAGTTCCGCGGAGCCGATGATGACGCCCAGCATGTTGTTGAAGTCGTGAGCCACGCCGCCGGCCAGGCGCCCCACCGATTCCATCTTCTGCGACTGGCGCAGCTGCTCCTCCAGCTTCTTGTGCTCGGTCACGTCGCGCCAGATGCAGTAGTAGACGGGGTGATCCTGGACGTTGACGATCTTTGCGTTCACCTCGACGTTTCTCAGCTCCCCGGTTCGGGTGCGCTGCAGCGTCTCGAAGCTCCCCCTGCCGTTGGCCAGGATTTCGGCGATGCGCCGGCGGGTCTCCTCGTGCGTCTCCCGGGCCTCCACGTCGAATACCGTGAGATCCGCGAACTCCTCCCGGCTGTAGCCGAGCTGCCGGCAGACCGCGCCGTTGAAGTTGATGAAGCGCGCGGTCTCCGGGTCGATGATCACGATGCCGTCCGGGGACTGCTCCAGCAGGATCCGGTTGAACTGCGACTCCTCCTCGACCGCCTTTTCCATCTTCTTGCGCTCGGTGATGTCCGTGACGACCGCTATGCGGCAGGTCCTCCCCTTGTACACGATGTCGTGCGAGGTGACCACGATGGGGAACAGGGTGCCATCCTTTCTGCGGTGGTGCCACTCTCCGACATAGGTGTGGCCGGAAAGCCGTGCGGCCACCTCCGCGATCTTCTGCTTCTCGCCTTCCGGGTAGAGGTCGGTCAGGTGCAGCGAGAGAACCTCGTCCATGGTGTAGCCGTAGGCGATGAGGAAGGCGTCGTTGACCGCCACCATCTCCAGTGTCCCCCGTTCGTAGACCAGCATCGGGGCGGGGTTGTGCTCGAACAGGTCGCGGTACCTCTGCTCGCTCGCCCTCAACTCCTCCTCGGCCTCCCGGTGGGCCTCCTCTTCCTTCACGATGACCATGGCCCTCACCACGAAGATGGAAACGGCCACCCCCCCCGCCAGCAGGATCAGCACCGCCAGCACCAGGCGGTTGCGGTACGCGGCGAGCGAAGCCAGGATTTCCCGTTCCGACGAGGCGACCGCGATGGACCAGAAGGTGTTGCCTATGGGGATGGGGTGGAAGACGGCGAGCTGCCGGGCCGGCGCTCCGTGCGGGTCGCCCTCCGCGGGGGCGGTATAGGTTGCCGTGCCGGAAAGTCCTTGCATCATCTGCCGCGCCACCGCGAGCAGGACGGGATAGCCCCTGCCGTCGCTGAGGATGCTCTGGCCGCTGTGCCCCGGGACCGGCGAATACAGCTCCGTTCCGTCGCGGCTTATCACCCAGGCGTGGCCGGTCTTCCCGATCTTGATGACGTCGAGGTAGCGCTTGGCGAGATTCTGGAAGTTGATGACGATGGCGATGCTCCCCCGGAAGCGGCCCCCCTCGTACACCGGAACGTGCATAGCGATGGCGTCGTACCCCTGAACCGCCCTGAACACGTCGCTTACCACCGGCTTGCGGGTGCGCAGCAGTTCCTGGATGTGCTTCTGGGAGGCGATGTTCCTCCCCGCCATCTCCCGCTGCGGGATGCTTACGAGGACGATGCCGTTCTCGTCCACCCGGGTGAAGGCGCGGATCTGCTCCTTGTGGGCGTCGTAAAAGAATTCCATCTGCTGGCGGCCGGAGGCGTCAGCCGCCGCGATCTCTTTCATGCGCGCCATGGAACTGAGGATGCCGCTCCAGGTGCTGAAGTAATCCTGGATCCCCTGGGCCGCCTGCTTGGCGTGGATCATCTGCTCGTCGTGCAGCCTCGAGACGGCGGACTCCCTTGCCTGCTGATAGGCGAACAGGAAGACAAGGGCGCACAGGCCGGTACAGATGAGGACCATGAGTGCCAGGGCCGGTATCTGAATGGTGCGTCGCTTCATGCCGTTTCTTTCTTGGAAAGTGGGGGGAGTTGGGGCGCTGCTACCATCACTTATCGGCAAATGACTGCGAAAGATTAGCCGCATGTCGCCAGGTAGTGGGCAAGGGTGCCCTGCGTTGAAAAACGTGGTGCGGCAGATACACTTTGTGGGCTGTTTTTAATCTGGAGCGGGGGCGCGCCATGGAAAGCTACAGGGAAATTGTTGCTCTGCTCCTCGCGGCAGCTACCGCCTTCTTCTACCTCCTCTGGTTCTTCGTGCCCCCGGTACGCCTGGTATGGCGCTGCCTCTCCACCCGGGAAAACCTTCCCGTCCTGAACACGTTGAAGGCATGCTGCGACTCCGCCTGGCCTTTCCACCCCGCCATGTTCAGAAGGCAGATGCGGCTTTGGCTGGAGCTGAGGCTCCTGCACCCGAAGCCGCGCCAAGAGCCCAAGTGGTTTCTCGACCCCAGGAGCAAGCGCTACCAGCTGCAGTATGACGACCGGGCCTTCAGGCACGAGCTGGCCGAGTGGAAGCGCTCGACGCGCGCGAAGTTCGGGGCGCTGAAGATCAAGGAGAAGGAGCCGGTAATCGAGGTGGTGGACGTCTTCCGCCTCAACGACGACGGCACCAAGGAGGGGATCAAGCAGTACCTCCTCGCGTTATCGCAGTTGAGACTCTCGCTGGACGAGCAGGCTTTCTTTCTCTCAAGCGTGAAGATCGAGCACGGCTTTCTTTTGCCGCTGAACCTCCTGCCGGGGCTCATGTCACGGTTCGCAGACGACTGGGACCCGATCATCTCCTGTTACGACCGGATGGCGAACCGTGCCTTCTCGCCGCAGCAGATGACCATCTTAAACCTGTGGCTGTTGTGGGGGGCGAGCGTGCCGATCTGCAGCTGCGACCAGTGGGGCGGACCGGTGACCCTGCAGTACGGCTTCGGCGACGAGAACAACTCGGTGCGGGTGAGGGTGAGGGACGAGAGGAAGGAACAGCTGCTGGCGGAGCTGCGCAAAGCGGTGGCGGGGAGAAGCGGCGGCGCCCATCCCGCCTTGCATGCCAGCATAACCGGCAGGCTCTGGCCCCCCAGCAGCTTCTTCCAGGGGGAGATCTGCGGCGCGCAGCAGGAGCTTTTGAACCCGGACCGCGAGGCCTTCATCCTGGAGTACGAAGGGCACAGCGTGATCGGCAACCCGGCCAGTTCCAGGCTCTTCTACACGGCCTACGTCTGGGCGCTCTTCGTGGTGGGGCGGGAGCAGAAGCCCGGGGGGGACCAGGTGCGCCAGGAGCCGTGGCTGCACGTGATCCCCTTCTTCGAGCAGGGCAACATCGTGGACGACTCCTGCTACGAGATGGCCAAGCTGCAGCTGGTGCTCAAGGTGATCAACTTCGTGAAGAGCAGCGGTCACCTGGAGGCGGACCCGGGACTCGCCCCCCTGAGGCTGTGGTACGTGTGCGCCCTGGACGACTCCGGGTGCGGGCGGGACAACGAGGTGGTTCCCAAAGGAAAGACCATCCGGAGTACCCTGGAGGAGCTGCTGGCGGAGAGCGAACAGAGGCCGCTGAAAAAGCGGATCATCACCGACGACCGCAGCTACGCCCAGGTCCTGTCCGGGTGCCACCTCGCGAGGGTGGTGTCCGAACTCTTCGAGGCCATCGCGGAAGGGGGGCGCAGGGGATAGCCGGCGGGGCTAGGTGAGCGCCTTCACCAGGGCGGTCGGGTGCAGGGCGAGGCCGACCAGGCCCGCCACCCCCATCAGGACGCCGAAACCGGCGAACGCCAGCGCCAGGTAGAGGAGCTTTCTTTTCCCGGTGAGCGAGGTGATCGCCAGCATGGCCAGCGAGACCGCCAGCGTGGCGTCGGAGAGGTCGAACTGGTCGTCCCGGTAGTTGAGGTCGTCGTACTGCTTCCCAAGGCCGTTCGCCTTTTCGGCCAGCTTTGCTTCCTCGACCTTGTAGCGGGCGATGCTGTCGCTGTACTGCTTCTGCTGGGCGGCCAGGGGAGCCGACACCCTCCCCGGCGCCATGGATTCCAGGGCGGCGACCTGGTTCAGTCCCAGCTCGGCCAGGTGCTGTTTCAGTTTCTTGGCCTGGTACTCGTTCCAGGTGTCCACCTGGTCCGATTTCGCCTGCAGCATCGCCTGCACGATGTTGTCATCCTTCACCTTGCAGACGGCCATGAACACCGAGATGAGCGCGACCGCTATGGCCACCGCGTTGTTGAGGGAGTTTCTGGCTTCGGACGAGTCCAGCCGCTCCTTGAGATCGTTCAGCTCTGACATGAAAGATCCTCCTTCATTTTCCTCCCTGGGTCCGCAGGGCGAGGCAGTCGACGAGGAGGCGCTCCCCGGTGAAGGAGGCCTCCTTCCGTTTCACGATGCGCCACCCCCCGGTGTTGAACGAGCTGTGCGTGGCCACCTCGTCGGAGAGGCCCGGGAGCCCTTCCAGGAGCTCCACGAGGGCGTGGTCATGGCCGAGCACGACCGTCTTCAACCCGGTCCCCACTATGATGGTGATGGGCTCGACGATGAGGTTCGCGAGATCGTAAGGGGCGGGCTCCACGGCGGCCACCTTCCCCTGCAGGCGGATCATCCTGGCGCGGGAATCGGGTCCCACGGTCCCCTTGGTGGTGCTGATCAGGTCGAGCAGGTGGTCGCGGATGTCGTTGAGGCTGTCGGCGGCGTTGAGCCGTTCGATCTCCGGGTAGATCTCCAGCGCCTTGGCGAGGAGGGAGACCTCGCGCAGGTAGTTGCTGCGCTGGTTCTCCGGCACGAGGTACATGGCGATCACCTTGACCGGCTTGCCGTCCGGGCTACCGTAGTCGATCCCCCTCGGGCTCCATCCGACGACGCAGATCAGGTCCTCGTCAAAGGGGACCCGGGCGTCCGGGCAGGCCCACCCCTTGCCCAGGGCGGTCTTCGAGGCCCCTTCCTTGGCGAGGATCAGCCCCGCTACGTCGGTGTCCGGCGGCAGCGACGGCACGGCCTCGAGGATGTGGGCCAGAAAGCGCAGCGCATCCTCCTTGTCGTAGTCGTCCGGTATCTCGAGAAGACGTCCTTCCTGTAGTGCGTCGAGCAAGCTATCCATCAGTCACCTCCAAAGCGGTTGAAGAACCAGGTCTTCACGAAGTGGGTCATTACCGAGTAGGTCAACAGGAACCCGATGATCCAGATCCAGTAGACCGGGGGCAGCGGCACCAGGTTGAGCGCGCCGGCGAAGGGAGAGTAGGGGAGCCAGGCGCCGATGCCCATGATGCCAAGGGTGGTCAGGGTCATCGGGAGCGATGCGCAACTGCCGATGAACGGGATGCGCCGGGTCCTGATGATGTGCACGATCAGGGTCTGGGTCAAAAGCGACTCCACGAACCACCCGGTCTGGAACAGCTTGGCGAACCCTTCCTGCTGCAGGGCGCTGACGCCCGGGGCGTTGTAGGCGGCGCAGCCGAAAACATACCACATGAGGGCGAAGGTCGCGTAGTCGAAGAGCGAGCTGATCGGGCCGACGCAGAACATGAAGCGCTTGATGTTCTCGATGTTCCACTTGAGCGGCTTGGCGATCAGTTCCGGGTCGACGCGGTCGGTCGGGATCCCGGTCTGCGAGAAGTCGTAGAGCAGGTTGTTGGTCAGGATCTGCACCGGCTGCATGGGGAGGAAGGGGAGCAGGTAGCTCGCCCCCATCACGGAGAACATGTTGCCGAAGTTGGAGGAGGCCCCCATCCTGATGTACTTGACGATGTTGGCGAAGACGCGGCGCCCCTCCATGATTCCCTCTTCGAGGACCAGGAGGCTCTTCTCCAGGAGCACGATGTCGGCGGTCTCCTTGGCGACGTCGACCCCGGAGTCGACCGAGATCCCCACGTCGGCCGCCTTCAGCGCCGGGGCGTCGTTGATGCCGTCCCCCAGGAAACCGACCACGTGGCCGCTGGCGCGCAGGCTGCGCACGATCTGCTCCTTCTGCGCGGGGCTGAGCTTCACGAAGATGTCCACTTCCTGCACGATGGCGGCGAAATCCTCGGGGGTGACCCGGGAGAGTTCGGCGCCGGTCAGCATCCGCTCCGCCTTCAGGCCGACGTTGGTGCAGACCCTCTGGGTTACCAGGCCGTTGTCGCCGGTGAGCACCTTGACCCGCACCCCCGCTTCCTGCAAAAGGCCCAGCGCCTCGCTGGCCTGCGCCTTGGGGGGGTCGAAGAAGGCGATGAAGCCCAAAAGGATCATCTGCGACTCGTCCTTCACCTCGAACTGGGTCTTCTGGCGCGGGAATTCGCGGTAGGCGATGGCGAGCACGCGGAAGCCGTCGCGGTTGTGCCGTTCCACCTCCTCGAAGAGGTTGTCCCGGATCATGTCGAAGAGGGGGTAGACCTCCTCGCCGATCTGGTAGTGGCTGCAGCACTCGTAGATCTCCTCCACCGCCCCCTTGCAGATCAGCACGTGGTCCTCCTCGAAGTCCACCACCACCGACATGCGCCGGCGCTGGAAGTCGAAGGGGAGCTCGTCCACCAGGCGGCAGAGCTGGACGTTCATGTCGGTGTGGTCCAGGATGGCGCGGTCGATCAGGTTCCTTAAGCCGGTCTGGTAGTGGCTGTTCAGGTAGGCGTAGGTGAGGACGTCCTCGCTGGTGCGGCCGGTGAGGTCCACGTACTTCTCCAGGACGACCTTGTCCTGGGTGAGGGTGCCGGTCTTGTCGGTGCAGAGGATGTCGATGGCCCCGAAGTTCTGGATGGAGGGGAGCCTCTTGATGATCACCTTCTTGGCCGCCATGGTGAGGGCCCCCTTGGCGAGGTTCACCGTCACGATCATCGGGAGCATCTCGGGGGTGAGGCCGACGGCGATGGAGAGACCGAAGAGGAGGGCGTCGACCCAGTTCCCCTTGGTCATGCCGACGATCAGGAAGACGGCGGAGGTCATCACCAGCATGAAGCGGATCATGAGCCAGGTGAAGGAGCGGGTCCCCTTGTCGAAACTGGTCTCCTCGGCCTTTTCGGCAAGCGACGCGGAGATGGAGCCGAACAAAGTGCGCACGCCGGTATTGACCACGACGGCGCGGGCCGAGCCGCTGTTCACGCTGGAGCCCAAGTAGCAGGCGTTGGGGAGTTCCCAGGCGGAAAGGCCGGCCTCATGCTCCTTCTCCGGCAGCGCGCTCTTCTCCACCGGCATCGACTCGCCGGTGAGGGCCGACTGGCTGACGAAGAAGTCCTTGGCGGAGAGAAGCCGTACGTCCGCCGGGATGATGGACCCCGCCATGAGGAGCACCACGTCCCCCGGGACCACGTCCGAAATCCGGATCTCGGTCTCCTCGCCATCCCTGAGCACCAGGGTACGGGACTGCACCCGCTTGCCCAGGGCCTCGACCGCCTGGCCGGAGCGGCGGTCCAGGATGAAGGAGAGCCCGACGCTCAATATGATCATGGCGCCGACGATGATGGCGGACTTGGTCTCCCCGACGATGCCGGAGATGACGGCGATCACCAGGAGCTGTACGACGAGCGGGCTCTTGCAGCGCTCCAGGAGGTCGGCCAGGACCCCCAGGCGCTTGGCGTGGGCCAGCTCGTTGGCGCCGTACTCGTCGAGGCGCTTTTCGGCCTCCTCGGTGGTGAGCCCCTCCTTCGCCTTGGTGTCGAGCTCCTTGAGTGCATCGCGCACCGACATGGAGCAGATCTCGACCAGGCGGCGCTCGTTTTCGCCCTGGGCCGCCGTTTTCTGCGCTGCGGAGCGCTGGGCCGGGTGCTGCTTCCCGGAGCGCCCTGTGGTTATATTGGAAACGATGAACATCCTGCCTTCTCCTATCAACTGCTGTGCTGCTGTGCGGCCGCCCGTAAGGCGGACCACGACCTCGCGTCGGTCTCCGGAAGGGACGACGGCAAAACGGTCCGGGAGGGGGGGGCTCAAAAGGCATGCCCGCACCTCGACCCGAGCGCAAACGGGCAGGTGCACTGCGCCGATGCGTAAACCGGTGAGTTATTGCACTGAGATGGGAGTGTACTACGAACTCCCCGCTGCTTCATCAAGCCCCGTTCCTTGGTGGCGGACGGCGGAGCAAAGCAGACAGGGAAGGAGGAAGGCTTTGCAGGAGGCTATCGCCGCGGGAACGGGATGGGTAACGGATATTCGCTACTATGACTGTCCAATTTGTAGAACCACCACCTTTTCTGTCCGACGTGAAAATACGAAAAAAGGCCACGGGAGAACCCGGGCCTGGACGTCTGCCTGCGATTCCCCACTCGTAGGTTTTCGGCAGTGCACAACGTAGGTCGCAGGGACCAGCTACCTTAAGTAAAGCCTTAATCCGGCAATACCTGGTCTACCCATTGGCGTCTTTCGACGTTTCCGGGCAGTAGCCTGTGTTTGTGCAAACGCCTCATCTTAACGAGGAATTCCGTGCTGCTATGCGTTTGTTGCCAGAACGGGAAGGGCCTTCCGCACCCTGACCAAAAATTTGTAGCAGTTTTGGGTACAGGTGGCAAGCAAAAAGTAGCCGGGAAAGGGGGAAACGCCAAAGGCCATCGTGAGCGTCACGATGGCCTTTGTGGTGTCGAAATGAAGCGGTACCTGGAGGGGGGACTAGTGGCCGGGCTTGTTCAGTTCGTCGAGGACGTCGTTGGCCTCTTTCAGCTTGTCGTGGAGTTTTTTCAGCTCGTCCGCGGTGTAGACCCTGCTCCCCTTGTTGATCTCGCCCTGCAGTTTCGCGATCTTCTGCTGGATGCTGTCCACTTCGTTTTTGCAGTTTTTCGAGATGAGCAGGCATTCGTCTTTCGCGCCCATGTCAGCGGCGAAAGTCGGTACGCTGCCCATTGCCAGGAACCCTGCCATGACAATCAAAGCAATCCTCTTCATCGTGCGCCTCCTTGTCTGTGGTGTCCTTGCCGGTAGTGAGATGTCCCGCATAAGTAGTAACACCCCCACCGCCTGTGTCAAGAAGATGCCGGACGTCCGGGCACCCTGTGACATGGCGTGCGGCTGTTACTTGAATTATCTCACACTATCGCTTTACAGGATAGCCATGAAGATGACCGCGGCCGCCAGGATGAGCAGGCGGTGCCCGATCAGCGCCCGGGGGGGAAGGCCGTCCTGACGCTGCAGTTTGCCCAGGATGACCCAGGAGAAGACGGCGGCGAGCAAAAGCAAGGGGTAGATGAGCAGGCGCAGCGTCCCAAGCTCCGGGGTGAGCGCCGCCGCGTCCAGGAGGTTCTCAAGCCTCAGTGCCTCCACGAGGAGCGGGACGATCCCGGCGCCCCCCTCCACGAGGGCCCGAAAGAAGATCATGAACAGGCCGGCCACCGCCAGCGGCAGGTAGGCGAGGCCGCTGGTGGTGAAGACCGAGCGCCAGCCGGTGCCGCGCACCGCCGCGGAGGCGAGGGCGGCGAGGAGGGTGAAGCCCGCCACGATGGCCAGGGCCAGCAGGTAGTCGTTCACGCTCCAGAGGGTGCGCGTGAAGATCTCCGGGGGGCGGCCGGCCAGGAGCGGGGTTCCCTTGGCGGCAATCACCACGCCGACCAGGGTGGTGCTGAAGAGCGCCTCGCGGAAGCCGCGCCGGGCCCGGTTGAAGCCCCCCCAGGTCGGGTTTCTCAGGTCGAGCTGCATGGAGCGGTGCGGGCAGCTCCTGACGCAGTTCAGGCAGAGCACGCAGTGGTCCGAGCTGTCAACGCCCGAGGGGTGCAGCCCCATCGGGCACCCCTTCTCCTTGATGCAGTCGTCGACGCGGCAGCGGCTCAGGCAGACGTTGTGGTTGCTGTGCATCTCAAGCGGAGAGATGCGCGAGACGAGGCTCACGATCCGCCCCAGCGGGCAGAGGAACTTGCACCACCCCCGGCGGCCGATCACCAGGTCCGCGCTTACCGTGGCGCAGAGGATCCCCGAGAGGAGCACGCCGGTGGCCCCCGCGTAGCTGAACATGCCGGTCGCCTGCTCCAAAAGGAGGATCGCCACCAGCGCGGCGAAGGAGAGCGACGGCCCCCAGCGGCGCAGCCAGGGGGCGGGGTCGCGCACCACGCGGCTGGAGACCCCGAGGTACTCGCCGATCGCCTCCATGGGGCAGAAACTGCACCAGCCGCGGGCGAACAGGAAGGCGGTGACCAAAAGCGCCGGCCAGCCGATGGTCCAGGCGACGAGGTTGGCCGCGTTGTGCTGGCGCGGGCCGAACAGGGTGTAGAGCGTGACCGCGAGGAAGAGCGGCACGGTGAGCCAGCGCAAAAGGCGCGGGAAGCGCGGGTTCCTGGCCAGGTTCTCCACCGCCGGGAGGGTGAGCAGGTTGAAGCGTCCGTCGCCGAAGGGGTGCCCCTGCAGCGAGATGTGCTCGGGCTGGATCTCGTCATCGTTGCAGACCACGACGGCCCGGGAGACGACCTGGTACAGTTCGCTGGCGTTAAGGGGCCAGTCGTGGTCCACCAGGCGGTTCAGGGCGTCCTGGGAGAGGCGGCGCACCTGCTTGTGGTGCTTCGCGTTCAGGGACTTCAAGAGGCTCCTGGCGATGACCGGGATGTCCTTCTTGCGCTCCCTGAGCGGCACGAGCTCAAGGGTCTCCCCGGAGAGCTTCTTGAACAGCACCGCGTTGAACTTGCCGCTGTCGACCAGCGGCTGCAGGGGCTTGCCGCAGGTGGCGATGATGCGCACCTGGGCGCTCCTGAGCTTCGTCTCCCCGCGGCGGGTGAAATGGCCGTTCTCCATGAAATCGACCAGCTCATCCTGCACGGCGCCGGAGAGGCAGTCGATGTTCCTGAGGATGATGTCCCCGCCGGCGGCGAGCTCGATCATGCCGCGCCTGACCCGGCGTGCGTACATGGCGCCCTCGGGGGCGTGGCCGAACAGGGCCGCCTCCTGGGCGAGCCCGAGAAGGAGCGAGTTCTGCTGCGCGGAGTCGCTGGCGGAGCATTCCTCCCCCATCACCGGCGGAGGGGCGGCACAGTCGAGGAAGAGGACCGGTCGGTCCCCGGTGCTGTGGAAATGGATCAGGCGGGCGGCGAGGTCCTTCCAGGTCCCCGGCTCCCCGAGGATGAGGACGTGGCTCCTGGTGTCGGCCAGGTGCTGCAGGCGCTGGTTCAAAAGGCGCACCCAGGGAGAGGTGCCGGGAAACTCGCCGAATTCCGGGAGGAGCTGCCAGCCGATGATGTTGGTGATCACCTCGCGGTGCTCGCTCTCCTCGCGCTGGTGGCGGTGCGCCCACGAGCCGAGCTGCGCCGCCAGGATGCGGCTCAGGTTGGCGTAGAGAAGGGGCATGGCCTCCAGCAGTTCCTCGAAATGCTCCCGGGTGAGCCGGGCGGCCTGGACCTCGGTGATGGCGCGCACGTCGGCGGAGCGCTTCTCGTCGGTCAGGATGGCGCGTTCGCCGATCACGTTGCCGATGCCGAGTTCGGTGAGGTTGAGGATCTGTCCGGAGCGGTCCAGGAGTTCGACCCTGATCCTCCCGGAGAGGATCACGTAGAGCTCCTGCGCCGGCTCGTGCCTGGCCAGGATCACGTCGCCGGCGGCGAAATCGCGCAGCTCCAGGCGCCGCGCGATGCGCTGCAGCTCCTCCTCGTTGAGGCCGCTGAAAAGGCGTATGCCCGAAATGGTCTCGGAACTGATTGAAGCCATCGTTCTCCCGGCTTCGGCAGGTGGGGTGTCCGGCGCACTGGCGGTTCGGCCGTGGCAGACTGCCGAAGAGGTTTACGATGGTAGCGTAAAGGCGGGGTGGTGTCTAAAACGTATACCGTGCAAAGGGTTGCGGGCGCGTATACGTACCCGCGGCGGGCGGCTACCAGCTGCGGCGCAGCGCAGCCACGAGGCGCCGCGCGCCGTGCAGCGCGCCCAGCGGACCCTGCTCCGAGCCGTAGGGGAGATCGCCCCCCACGGTGACCTTCCAGGTGTCGGTGAGGTTGTAGCCGACCTCTCCCTTCAAGAGGCCGTCGCCCCTTTTCAGGCCGCAGTCCCAGACCAGCTTCCAGGCGCCCCACTCCTCGGTCCGGTTCCAGGCGACGATCAGGGCGGGGAGGAGGCCGCGGTCGAAGAGGAGCGTCGGATCGACCGGCGGATCGATGGCGTTGCCGGCCAGGGTGACCAGGAGCGTCCCGTCCCCGAAGCCGCGCTCGACGCTCAGGGTCCCGATGAGCGCGTCACCAAGCTCCCGGTCCGCCGAGAAGAGGGCGGCCGCCTCGCCGCGCAGGACGTAGGGGCCGGCCACCCGCGACACCTCTACCCCGACGCCGTGCTCGCGGGGGTAGCGCCGCCCGACCGAGATCACCGGGGCCGGCCCGCTCTGCAGCGCCGGGTCGAGGGAGAATTCGAGGATGGGCGCCGGACGCACCCCGCTTCTTCCCCAGACGCCGAGGTCCCAGTCGCCGTGGGTGGCCAAAAGGCGCAGGGCGGCGAATCCGGGGAGCGGTGGTTCATCGTCCTTCTCGTAGAACCTGGTTCCCTGGGGGAGCGCGCCCGGGGCGATGGGGGCGTTGCGGCTTCCCAGAGGGGGGAGGCGCCAGGGCGTCGTTACCGGCACCAGCACGGCCTGGTAGCGCAGGTTATCCTCCTGGCCGCTCAGGCGGACGGCCCAAAGAGGCAGCTTTTCGTCGGCGAAGGGGTCGGTGACGTCACGGGGGAGGAAGGCGTCGGCGGGGGAGTAGCCGTCGGTCTTGCCCCAGCCGAGTTGGAAGCGCCCGAACTCCAGGTCGTGCGACGGGGCGAGCGGGATGCGCAGCCAGAGCTCCGGGACCGAGAGCGGCGGGCGCCTGAGCCTGCGGTCCGCCGGGTCGAAGACGAGGGGGCTCGTCTGCGGGGAGGTGAGCCACTCGGCGCGCAGGGAGGAGGTGAACTGGCTCTGGTCGAGGCGTTGTTCCCACTTGCCGTAGAGCGTGCCCCACCCGGCGCCGCGGGGTTCGCCCGCGAAGCGCTCGCCATAGGCGAAGCCCTTCACCTCGGCGTAGCCTGAGAACCCCTCTGCGAAGGCGGAGCAGGGGAAGAAGAGCAGAAAAAGGATCAGAAGCCGGGTTGTCAATCGCCCCCCTCGCGGGTCAGGTTCTGCAGCGTGAAGCGGCTGGCGGGCTGGGGACGGTTGAAGGAGATCTGCTTCAGCGTCACCGTGGTGTGGCTCCCCTTCTTCAGGTCGGTCATCTCCATGCGCGCGGCGACGTAGTGCCCCTCGACGTTCTTGATGTCCGAGAGGATCAGGCGCTTGGCCGGCTCCTTCTCACCCTTCCGGACCAGGTCCTCGCGCACCAGGTAGAGGATGTCCTTTCTCAGGTAGAGGGTCAGCTTCTGGTAGATCGACCTGCTCCCCTTTTCCAGCGGGATGGCGGCGATCACCCAGCAGGGCTGCCCGTCGAGCGTTTCCTCACCCTGCAGCGAGACCTTGTACTTCTCGTGGTCGAACTCCTCCATGTCCTCGTAGTTGAAGTCCGTGCCGACGAAGGAGGCGTCGCGGTCCTGGGGCGCGATGCGCCGCTCACGTTTCATGGAGGGGAGGTAGAGCCACTGGTCGGGGTTCTCCGAGCCGGGCCGCGGCAGGGAGAGAAAGCCCACCCCCTTCACCTCGGGAGGATCGGTGAACCGGATCAGGTTTTTCGAGTCGCCCGCGTACCCCTGGCGGTAGCTGTTCCACCCTTTTTTGCGGACTTTCCCCTCCTTGTTCACCACGGTGAGGTCGCCCGAGTACTGCTGGGTCTTGGTGCGGTGCCGGTTCTCGGATTCCTTCAAAAGCGCGCGTGCGTCGGGGGCGGCGAGGGCGGGGGCGGAAGTAACCGGCAGGAGCAGGGCGGCTGCGAGAAGGAATTGCAGCGGTTTCAGTAGAATTCGGATCATGGTGAATACCTCCGTTACATGCATGTGCAATGGTTACCGACCGGTCCCCCTCTCCCCTTGCGGGAGGGGGGCCACCCCCTCGCCCTCCGGGAGAGGGTGGCCGCAGGCCGGGTGAGGGTGCTGCCACGGGCAAGCTGGTTGCTACTGCCGGCGCCCTCACCCCGCCCCTCTCCCGGGGGGAGAGGGAGGATGCGGGCTCTACTCGTACTCGATCGCCTCGGTCACCTTGACCCCGGCCGCCTGCCGCGCCGGGATGCCGGCGGCGAGGAAGGAGACCAAGGGGAGGGCGACCAGCAGCTGCCCCAGCACCTCCCAGGGGTAGTGGTGCGGCATGGCCCAGCCGGTGAACGCCCTGGCCACCGGCCCCTCCATGAAGGAAGCGAACAGGTTCCCCGCGGGAAGGGCGAGCATGAGCCCCACCAGGGCGAGCACCAGGGCCTCAAGCACGACGCTGCGGGCGATCTGTCCGGGGAGCGCTCCGAGCGCCTTCAGTATCCCGATCTCCCGGGTCCGCTCCGCCACCGAGATGAGGAGCGAAGTGACGATGCCGAGGAAGGCGACCCCGAGCGCAAGCAACACGGTGATGCGCATGACCGCGTAGAAGGCGTCGATGGCCTTGCCGATCTCGTCCTTGAACTCGCGCTGGGTCGAGATGAGCGCGGGGTACCTGCCGGAGAGCTTGGCGCGGATGGCGTCGCGCACGCGGCCGGGGTCGGTCCCCGGCTTCACCGAGACGTCGTAGATGTCGACCCGGTCGTCCTGCCAGTGCCTGAGGAATACCTTGCGGTCCAGGAACACGGCCCCCTGGTCCGACGAGTAGTCGCGGATCACGGCGGCGATCGGGAACTCCACCATCCCTCCCGGCGTGTTGAGCGGCACCTTGTCGCCGACGCCGAGACCGAAGCGGTCGCGGAAGTTCTCGGTGACTGCGCACATCTCCTTGTTGATGAGCCCCTCGCGCATGGAGTCGCGGTCCCCCTGGGCGAAGTCGTAGCGCACCCTCTGCATCAGCGTGTCCATCTCCACGGAGCCGACCAGGATCTGCCTGTCGCGGAACTGCGGCCGGATGGCCCGGTAGCTCTCCACGGTGCGCACCCCCGGAAGCGCGAGGATCTCGCCCTTCACCGCGCCGGGGTAGAGGAAGTCGGGACGGGAGAAGTTGGCCGAGGCGCGCACGAAAAGGTCG
The DNA here is from genome assembly GCF_018919385.1 of Geomonas diazotrophica. Classification (GTDB taxonomy): domain Bacteria; phylum Desulfobacterota; class Desulfuromonadia; order Geobacterales; family Geobacteraceae; genus Geomonas; species Geomonas diazotrophica. Next base: position 83,402 of record NZ_JAHLMF010000009.1, on the reverse strand, counting down.
CAGGTGAGGATGTCGTCCATCCAGCGCTCGATGGTGAGCCTGGTGGAGCCCATGTACCCCCCAAGCCCCAGTACGAAGGTGAGCGAGAGCGCCATGGCCATGATGGTGCCGGAGCTGCGGCGCGGGTTGCCCAGCAGCGCGTCCGAGGAGAGCGGGCCGGCCGAGGGGAACAGGCGGGTGAGCAGCGGGCCGAGGGCGAGCAGCACGGCGCGGGAGAGGGGGCCGATCAGGAGCACGAGCCCGATCCCCCCCAAGAGGAGCACGCAGAGCACCAGCGCGTTCCCCTGGACCGCGCTGCTCAGGGCGAGCGCCGCGGCGCAGGCGACGAGGGCCGCACCCGTGGCGATTCTCGGTCCCACCCGGCGCTGCGCCTTGGCCTGGAAGGCGCCCTTGGCGAAGGCCTCGGTGGGCGAGATGCGCGAGGCGGAGAGGGCAGGCCCCCAGGCGCCGACCAGCGAGGCGACGAGGCCGAGCAGCATGGACTGCAGCATGATGGCGGGGGTGAGGTGCACGATGCCGGAACCGGAGATGCCGTACACCATCTCGGTGCTCTGCCCCATGCTCACCAGGAGCGCCTGGGAAAATGCGGTCCCGGCCAGGCAGCCGAGCGCGCCGCCGAGCAGGCCGATGATGAGAGCTTCGGCCAGGAACAGTAGCTGCACCTGCCGCGGCGTGGCCCCCAGGGCGCGCAGGGTGCCGATGTCGCGGCGCCGCCGGTTCACCGAGACGTTGAAGGCGTTGAAGATGAGGAAGATGCCGATGGAGAGTGCGAAGGCGCTGGAGACGTTGAAGCCGGCGGTGAAGTTCGCCACCAGGCGCTCCATCTGCTCGCCGCGCCGCGCCGGTGTCTCCACGCGGTAGGCCGGGCCGAGCGCCTTTTGCAGCAGCTCGATCCCCTGGGCGACGCTGACACCGTCCTGGAGCCGCACGTCGATCCGGTCGAAGCGCCGCCCCCTGCCGAAGAGCTCCTGGGCTGCGTAGACGTCCACCACCATGAGGTTGCCGCCGAAGGCCTGGGCGAACCCCTTGGGGCTCATCAGGCCGCGCGCGGTCACCTTTCTCACGCCGCTTGGGACCTTGACCGCGAGGGAGGTGCCGGTGGCGAGCCCGGCGCGCTTGGCGAACTCGCGGGTGAAGAGGGCGGAATCGGGCTGGGCCAGGAAAAGAAGCGGGTCGTCCAGGTCGGCGTCGTCCCCCTCGAAGCCGTAGTCGCGCATCTCGCGGTCGCCCAGAAGGTCGACGCCGATCACCATCAGGCTTCCCAGTTCCCCCTTTTCCGGCACCACGATCTGCTCGATCACCGGGGAGGTGGCCCGGATGCCGGGAAGGTTCCTGAGCCTTTCCTGCAGGGCCTCGGGTACGCCCCCCTCCATGGTCACCTGCAGGTGCGCCTTACCCGCGACCCGGTCCACCGTCGAGCCGATGCCGACCACCAGCGCGTCCTGCGCCGTCTTGATCGAGCTGAAGGTGGTGACGCCGACCACCACCCCCAGGAGGGTGAGGATGGTCTTGGCCAGGTGGCGCCGGGCGTAGGAAAGGGAGAGGTGGCGCAGCAGGAACCTCATCGGTCACCTCCCGGGGCGGCTCCGTCGTCCTCGACCCGGCCGTCCCTCAGCCGGATCAGGCGGTCGCAGGCCGAGGCGGCCTCCCGGTCGTGGGTCACCATGACGATGGTGGTGCCGCGCCGGCCGTGGATGGAGCGGAGCAGGGCGAGGATCTCCCTGCCGCGGGCGCTGTCCAGGTTGCCGGTCGGCTCGTCGGCCAGAAGCAGCGGCGCATCGGTGACCAGGGCGCGGGCGATGGCGACGCGCTGGCGCTCGCCGCCGGAGAGCTCGTCGGGGAGGTGGTCGGCGCGGTTTTCCAGGCCGACCTCGGCGAGCACGCGCTCCACCCTGGCCTCCGCCTCTTTCGCGGGGACCCCGGCGAGCCGCAGCGGCAGCGCCACGTTCTGCCTGACCCGCAGGGTGGGCATCAGGTGGTAGGCCTGGAAGATGTAGGAGACGTGGTCGCGCCGGAACAGGGAGCGTCCCTTCTCATTCTGTTTGGCGAGGTCGGTCCCTGCCACCAGCACCTCGCCGGAGCTCGGCACGTCGAGTCCCCCCATCAGGTTCAAAAGGGTCGACTTGCCCGAGCCCGACGGCCCCATGATGGCCACCATCTCGCCGGCGGCGATGGAAAGGGTGATGCCGGCGAGCGCCGTCACCGTCGATTTGCCGTCGTACGATTTCACCACGTCTTTCAGTTGCAGCACGGTTGGTTCCTCCTTCGGAGGGGTCGAAAGATTTTTCGCCCCTACAGTGTTCGGTTCACGAAAAAAGGTCTGCCAGGGAAACTGTAGGGGCGAATAATCATTCGCCCAACCCCACATCCGCCCCCTCACCCCGACCCTCTCCCGGAGGGGGAGGGGGCATCGCGACATGCGCCGTCCTGCCTGATCTCCTGGTTTCAGCGCACTCTGCCGCCATGTTGCGACCGCTTTCCCGCCGGTAGATCGCCTGGAAATCGCAGCGACCCTTCAAGCGGTACACGATGCCCCGTGCCCCCAGGATGAAACGCGTGGTCCAGATGTGCACCGGCATGCCGCGCATGAACCCCTTGCGCGTCACCCCGACCATGGCGTCCATGCCGCGGCGGAAGAAGTCGGGGTCGCCGAAGTCGAACAGGCCGTCCGTAAGCCACGGTTCCAGCTGCCAGCGGATCACCGTCCCGATCAGTTCCAGGCGCTCCCGCCCCATCTGCTCGGCCGAGTCGTAGAGCGAGGACTTCACGATGAGGCGCTCCATCTCCTCCTCGTCCCGGCGCAGCAACGCCTCCTCGACCTCGCACTGGAACTGCCACTCCTCCTCGGTCAACCGCCGCGTGCAGCCGAAGTCGACCAGCCCCAGACGCCCGTCCGGCATGAAGATGTAATTGCCGGGATTGGGGTCGGCGAGGAGGCAGCGGGTGCGGTACAGCGCGCGCAACGTGGCGACGGTCAAAAGGTGGGTGTAGCGGTCGCACAGTTCCTGGGAGGGGTTGCCGGCCAGGAACTCCTCCAGGTGCACCCCCTCCAGGTGTTCCGTGGTCAGCACCCGGCGGGTGGAGTAGTCGGGGTAGACCCGCGGGATGACGATGTCGTCCTCCGGGGTGAAGGAGTTGCCCACCTCCTGCGCGAACCTCGCCTCGGCGAGGTAGTCGGTCTCGGCGAGGAGCACCCTTTCCACCTCGGCCAGCTTCGCGACGACGTTGTCCCAGTCCTCCCCCAGCCGCATCGGCTGCATGAGGAGCCGCAGGTTCTTGAGGTCCGCCTCGATGGTGCGGGCGATACCGGGGTACTGGATCTTCACCGCCACCAGTTCCCCGGAACGGAGGCGGGCGCGGTGCACCTGCCCGAGCGACGCGGCGGCGAAGGCCTCCCGCTCGAAACTCTCGAAGAGCTCGTGCGGCTCCTTGCCGAACTCGTCCAGGAACACCTCGCGCACCATGGCGTAGTGCATCGGGGGAGCCTCGAAATGGAGCGCCGGCAGAAGCCTTGCGAACTCGTCGGGGAGAGCATCCGGGAAGGTGGCCAGCATCTGCCCCAGCTTCATCACCGCCCCGCGCAGGTAGCCCATGGTCCCCAAAAGCTCGAGCGCCGCCTTCAGGTGGGTCTCGCTTTTCAGCCGCTCCCGCTCGTCGGCGTCGGCCCAGCGGCTGCGCAACCAGTAGGCGAGGTAGGCGCAGGTGACCTTCGCCTGCAGCGAGCCGAGGATCCAGAGGCGGGAGAAGGAGGTGGTGGGGGGGCGTCTGGCTGCGACGGATTCGACCAGTTCCGCCAGGCGCCGCCGTGCGGCCTCTTCCTGCTGCGGCATGAGGTCAAGGAGCGAGGCCCGACCCTCGATGCCATGCTTTTGCGGGCGCTCAGCGGGCATGGGGACCTCCCTGCACGTTGCCCGAGATCATCTGCACGAAGGTCCTGATGGCGTAATCGATGAGGGCCCGGGATGCCTCCTGGTTCTCGGAATCGTCGCCGGTCCAGAAGGCGAGGATGCCGAGGTAGAGCGACCAGTAGATGGTGCCGGCGACGTCTTCGCGCGGAGCGGAGAAGCCGTGCCGCTGCATGATCTGCCGCACGCACTCCAGGTGTTCCTGGCGCGCCGTCTCTCCCTCGGGGCAGACGCTTTTGCGCGGGAATGGGCTCAGGGAGCGTTCCAGCACCGGCCCCAGGAAGGGGCGCAGGGGGCGCAGGCGGCGCAGCTCGGTGCCGATCAGCAGGAACAGCTCCTCCTCCAGCGACTCGCTCCCCTCCAGGCGGGTCAGGAATTCCTCCCGTCCCCGCGCCAGCGCCTCGTTCACCATGGTCATGGCCATGGTCTCCTTGCTGGGGAAGTAGTTGAACATGGTGCCGGCGGCGACGCCGGCCGCGAGCGCGATGTCGCGGGTGGTGGTCTGGTCGAAGCCGCGCGCGGCAAAGAGCTCGGCAGCCTTTTCCAGGATCCGGGCCCGGCACAACTGTTTTGCCTGCTCGCTGATACGCATCGTCCGCTCTCCGAGTAAAATGAACGCGCTCACTATAGCAGACGCGCGGCGGCAGTCAATGTAAAAATGAGCGCGCTCACAAAGGTGCCCCTGCCGGCCAGGGATGCCTGCCGCCTGCTTCCTTTCCCTCCCTTGACATCCCTGCGCGCCGGGGCGCCCCAATGAGTCGAATATAATCGCGGCATCGTTGTCTGTCATAGCCGCTGTGCTATGCTTTGCCAGTGAGCTTGAAAATTACCGTCTGATGTCACAATGCCACAAAAAACAGTCAGATACGGAGTTTGATGACCTCTAGTACATAGGTGACTTATGGTCGAGTCAGGGACGGTGCATTTAAGGCTGCAAGCACTGATCGCTACCGCCTTGGGTGGCATGCTCTTCTTCGAGATGGGAGAAGCCAACATATACCATCAGACCGGTGCCAGCCGCATCCTCACCATGGCCGAATGCATGGCTTGCCACTCCAAAGACTCCGCCCGACCGGTTTCCATCTGTCTCGACGATCACTGTCTCTACTCCAACCACCATCCGGTCCTGCGCGGTTATCCCCCTCTCGGCAAAGAGGACAAGTTTGCGCCCGAGTCCGAGCTCTTGGCGGCCGGTTGCGAGCTGGAGGACGGCAAGATCACCTGCCTGTCCTGCCATAACCTGACCCGGCCGGCGCCGCACCTGGTGAAGGATGGCGACGAGCTTTGCTACATCTGCCACAGGTATTTGAGGTCCGGCCTCTGAGGGTCGATCCGGTTTGACTTTAAACGGCGGAGATGGTAACAAAAACTCTTCGAAATTTTCCTCCGTACCCCTGGGACATTGACTGATGCTCCGTCGCCTCCTTGCCTACATCAGTACCCTTCGTGTCAGACGCGTCATTTTCGTGGGCTGCACCTTTGCGCTCTCCGCCCTCCTCCTGCTGGTGCTGTTGGTGGCGTTCCTGCCTGCCCTCCTCTCCACCGACCCGGCGCAGTCCCTGCTGCGGCTGGGGATCTCCAAGGCCCTGAAAAAACCGGTTTCCTGGTCCGACCTCGACGTCTCCTGGTCCGACGGCATCGCCCTCACCGGGCTGGTGCTCGGCGACGGACCACCGCCGCTTCTGCACGCGTCCCTGCAGCAGCTGAAACTCGAACCGGGCCTTTCCCGCGACAAGGGGACCGGGCGCTGGTGCCTGAGCGTCGACCTAAAGGTCAGGACGCTTGAGGCCGAGCTCGCCCCCGGCCCCCCGAAGCCCCCCGAGGCAAAGCCGCTCAAGGATCCGCTGACCCGCATCGCGGAAGGGGTGCAGAAGTTCCAGTCCATGGAGTGGCCGCTGCCGCTCGACCTGCGCCTCTCGGCGGATGCCGCCCCCATGAAGATCCACTACGCCGACCCCGACTCCAAGCGCGACCTGCTCCTGAGCGACTTCACCTTCGGCCTCGCCGTTCCTTCGCTGAGCCGGCTCCCCATCCGTACTTCGTTCTCCGGGAAGGTCGCGGTGGACGAGGGGAAGCCGCAGCCGGTGCGCCTGAGCGCCGAGCTCGCCGACCTGGTCACGGCAGCCTACCGCATCAAGCCCGCGGCCGCCTCCTTCACCGCGCGGGCGGCTCTTCCGGGTGTCGATTTCAGCGCCGTCGGCGGGGTGACCCGTCCCGAGGGGCTCAAGGCCAACCTGGCCCTTTCCCTCCCCGAGCTGGTCCGTCTCGCGGCACCCTTCGCCAGGAAGCCCGTCCCGGAGCTGGGGGGGAAGCTGGCGCTGGACCTGAAGGCGCAGACCGACCGAGCCGGAGACCTGCGCGTGGCGCTCGCCCTGGACGGCGACCGGCTGGCCGTGAGCCGCCTGCCGGGCAAAAGGGGCGGCCTTGGCCCCCTGAACCTGCGTCTGCGCCAAAAACTCGTCAGCAACCACGAGCGCCAGCAGGTGGCCTTCGAGGAGGGGAGCCTGGCGAGCCCCGGGCTGATCGCAGCGTCCTGGCACGCGCTGGTCGACCGCCCCACCGAGAAGTCGCGCAGCGTCGCTGCGGAGCTGGGGCCGCTGCGCCTGGAGCTCGGACGGGCCCGGCAGGTGGCGGCACCCTTTCTCCCCGAGAACCTGCCGGTGCGGGAGCTTGAGGGGACGGTGTCGCTCGTAAGGTTGCAGGTGCGCCTCGAGGGGCCGGCCAACGACGGGACGGTGCGGATCGAGAAATTAGGGGTGGAGCTGCCGCGGCTGCAACTGGCGCTGGCAGGCGGCCCCCTGCAGGGGGAGGGGATCGCCCTCTCGCTGGACCAGGGGGTGATTCCCCTGAAAAAGATGAAGCCGGTGCGGGTGGCGGCCGACCTGTCCTATACGGGGCGCCGGCTGGACCTGGCCGGCAAGAAGCCGGTGCGGGTGGACGGGATGAAGGGGGGGGTGAAGCTCGCCCTGACCGCGATCGATCTGAAGGGGAAGCGCGCCCTGGCCGACGTCAGGCAGACGCTGGAGCTGGAGCGGGCCGGGGTGGGGAGCGAGCTGGCGCTGGAGCAGGTGCGGGAGGAGCTGGAGCTGAAGGCGCGCACCTTCAGCGGCGGTGCCCTCGATCTCGCGCTGCCGCTGTTGCAGCTTTCCGCCCGGACCGTGCAGGCGAACCAGCAGGGGAAGCGGGTGACGCTGCAACCGTTCAGCGCGCGCCTCGCCGCCCAAGGGGTGCACCTGCCGCCCAAGGGGGGGGGGAGCCCGACCGTGCAGCACGCCACCTGCTCGCTTGCGGCGTCCGATGCCCTCTCGCTCGATGCCGAAGCGGCCCTTACCGGGCAGGGGCGGCAGCTCGCCGCCAGCAAGGGGAATCTGCGCCTGGACCTGCGCCGCCTCATGCCGGTCGCGCGCCCGTTCCTTCCCGCCGGTTTCGATGCCGCCGGCCTGGCCTCCTCCTCCTGGGACTTCGCGGCGCCGCTGCCGTTAGCCCCGCTCCCCAGGGAGGAGAACCCGTTGCGCAAGGCGAAGGGAAGCCTCGCTTTGCTGGAGCGGGCCGAACTGGCGCTCGAGTTGACCGACCTGGAGCTTCGTGTCCCCGCCCCCCGGGGGAGCTACCGGGTGCAGGGGCTCACCACGGCGCCGAAACTGCGCCTGTCCCTGCCGCGTCCGGGAGAGCCGCTTGCCATGGACGGCGGCTTCCGTTTCGCGTCGATCACCGGCCTCTCGGGCACGGCGGGAACGCTGCCGCTGCAGTCCGGGACGCTCACGCTGCAGGGGGAGCTGGCGGGGTGGAAGGAGCTCCGGCTGACCCAAGAGCTGAAGGTCGCCTCGCTGGGGCTGTCCCAGATCGCCGACCTCACCGTCGGGCGGATCGATGCCCTCCTCGAGGACCCGGGAGGGAAGTTCGACGCGGCCACCCTGTTGCGGCGCCTGGACGCCACCATGTTCGCCCACCTGGAGGGGAACTTCCCGCCCGAGGCGAAGCAGGTGCTGGCGGGGTGGCGACTGGCGGGGAACCTCTCCGCTGGGGCGCGTGTCGACCTCACCGCCGCGCGCGAGCTGAGGGTGCGGGGGTACGGCAAGTGCCGCGACTTCGGGGTGGCGGACGGCAAGGGGGTGGCGGCGAGCGGCGTCAGGGCGGACCTCGTGCTGGATCGCAGCTACGCGCTGGCCCAATCGCAGGGGAAGGGGGAGGAGTGGGTACCACTCTCGGCGGGGCTGGTGCGACCGGCGCCGGTAGCACCCCTGGGAGCGCCCAACTCGGACCTGTCGGCGCGCATCTACGAGGACCTGAGGGGGCTCATGGGGGGACCGCGCAAGATCAGTGTCCGCAGCGCCTCCTTCAAGTCCGGCGCCGTTCCCATCGATGCCAGCGCCCTGGAGGCGGACCTGCTCCTCGAGCCCGAGGCGCTGGGGGTCAGCTTCTTCCAGGCCGAGGTGGGAGGGGGGACGGTGCGGGCGCGCGGCATGATCGATCTCTCCCGCGATGTCCCGGTCCTCACCACCTACTGCTACTTCTCCCGCCTCGACCCGGTGCTCCTCTTCCCGGCGGCGGGGGGGGAGCGTCCCGGCGGGGAAGGGGAACTGACCGGCGAGCTGAGCCTCTCCGCGCCCCTTGCCACCGAACAGCGCGCGCTCCTGGAAGGGATGCGCCTGAACCTGAACCTGCGCCGTTTCAGCTCGCGCATCCTGGACCGCGCCCTCTTCGCGCTCGATCCGTACCAGCGTAACGAGAAGATCGTGGCGCAGCGCAAGTCACTGCAGGTTGCCGACCTGAAAGGGTTGCGGGTGAGCGCCGTCGACGGCGCCCTCGACTGCGAGGGGGAGGTGGTGGTGAAGGGAGTCGACGTGGCCATCCCGAGGATCGAGCGCCTGCGCATCTCGGAACTCCCCATCCAGAACGAACTGAAGCGGCTGCTCGTCGCCATCGCCTCGTCCAGGACCCTTTTGGACCTGGTCCGTTCCGACACGCTGGTCATCGATGAAAAAGGTAAGCCGTCTCTGAAAAGGAGGAGCAATGCCAAGGACTAAAACAGGTTCTACGTTCTGTGTTCTACGTTCTACGTTGAACCTTCAAAACCGTTCACCGTTCGACGTTCGACGTTGGTCGACCCCGTTGTCCATCGTCGATTGTCAATTGTCGATTCGCCCCCTCCTCCTGGCTCCCGCAAAGTTGGCGGTCGTGGTTTTGCTGCTGGCGTCAAGTTACGGCTGCACTCTCGCCAAGGTCGACGTCAACGTGGCGAGCGAGCGGACCTCGCTGGAAAACCAGGTACTGGGAACCTACAACGCGCTTTCCGAGGACGTGCTCCTGGTCGCGTCGGTGCGCGGGGTCTCGCCCACCGGCCGGGTGGAAACGCCGCCCAAACATTCGCCGGAACAGCAGGAGGCCGCGCAGGCGCTGGAAAACATCGCCTTCCACGCAGACGACGTCGAGGCCCTGAAACGGCTTGGGTGGGTGGGGGAAAACCTGGAGGGGACCCTGACCGGCTTCCCGCGCGAGGTCCCGGAAAAGGCCCCGGCAGACCTGAAGGCCTTCGCCGGCCGCTTCGGCGAGGGGGAATTCCGCCAGGTGGTGAACGAAGTGAACCGCTCACGCGAGATCCTGATGCTCCGGGTGGTGCAGACCAACGAGAACTTCACGGCGAAGGACCTCCCCGCCATCCGCAAGGTCTTCGCGCGGGTGAACCGCCAGAACAGCGCCCCCGGCACCAAGGTGCAAGAGGATGACGGGAAATGGGTAACCCGATGAACGCCGTCGCCAGAAAGATCACCCTGCTATTGGCCCTCGCCGCGCTCCTCTCCGGGAGGGCGGAAGCGGTGCCGCTGGGCGAGGAGCTGCTCGCTCCGGCAGCGCCGCGCCCGGCCCCGCGCTCGCGCCCGGAAGTGGCGCCGACGCCGGCGGTCTACACCCCGCAGTCCGTGCTCTACGCCACTCGCTCCCGGGACGGTAGGTGGATCGCCACGGTGGAAAAGGGGGACGCGGGGTACGAGCTCTGGCTGCACCCGGCCGGCAACGTGGCGGAACTGCCGCGCCTTTTGTCCAAGAGCCCCGTGCGCATCTCCGCTCCCGCCTTCAACGCGGCGGGGACGCAACTCGCCTACGCCGACGAGCGCGACGACCTGAAGGGGGACATCTGGCTCCTCGACCTGGCCAGAGCGGGCGCCGAGCCGCGCCGGCTCACCGGCAACGACGCAGGCGAAGACGCACCGGGCTTCTCCCCCGACGGGAGCGCCCTCTATTACCAGCGCCAGCTCCCCGGCGCCGAGCGCCGCGACCTGGTGCGCCTGGAACTGGGCACAGGCAAGGGGGAAGTTCTCCCCATCGGCATCGACGCGGCCTTCGCGGCGGCATCCCCCGACGGCAACCGGATCGCCTTCGTCTCCCGCGACAAGGATCCGGGGGGGGACCTCTGGCTCTGGGAGAAAGGAGGGCGCCTGACCCAGCTCACCACCGGCGCCGAGCGCGACCTCTACCCGGTCTGGCAGGACGGCGAGACCCTCCTCTTCACCCGCTTCGCTCCCCCGACCGGGGATGCGGCGGACGGGCCCGACGGGGGAGCGGTGTTCCGGCTGCAACTAAAGCGCGATGGAAGCCACGGTTTCCCGGCCGCCTTCCCGCTCACCTCCGGCCTTCTCTCCACCGCGGCCCCGGTCCCGGCCGGGGACCGGGTGCTCTTCGTGGCGGGCGCGGCGGCGGGGGGGCAGGTGCTGTCGCTGCCGGTTTCGGGGGAGGTCCCCGACCAGGCGGACCCCGCCGGTCAATGGCAGGTGGCCCGGGTGATCCTGGAGCGCCAGCCGGCGGACCCGGCCACGGCACGGCTCGCCTGCCTGCGCGTGCTGGCGCGGGAGGAGGCGCCTACGCGGGAAGGGGCGCTGGCCTCGCTGGCCCTCGCCGGGCTCATGGAGCAGGGCGGCGAGCGCAGCCAGGCCCAGGATCGCTACGCCGAGGCCGCGCACCGCTACGCAGCCTTCCCGGAATCGTCGCTTGCCGCGATCGCGCGGCTGCGGCTGGAGGCGGAGAGCCGCTGCGAAGAGGTGGTGGTCGCCGGACGCCGCAAGACGGTGATCGCCGAGGCCCAGCAAGAGATGCTGCGGGCGGCGCAAGGCAAGGGGAGCGACGCGACGGCCCGGGCCCTCGTGGACGGCGCCCGGCTCCAGGCGGAATACGGCTCCGGCGCGGAAGACCAGTTGGCCGCCATCGCCCGCTTCGAGAAGGCACTCGCCGAAACCTCCGCCGCTCCTGAGATCCTGGCCGAGGCCGCCTACCGCCGTGCGAGGCTTTTGGCCCGGATCGAGGGGGGCGAGGGATCGGTCGCGGCCCTGGTCGAGGTGGCCAAGAAATACGACCGGCAGGAGCAGTGGGCCGAGGCAGCGATCGCCGAGATCCTGGACCAGCTGACGGCGAAAAACGCCGACGCGCGCGAGCGCCTGGCGGCCCTGGCCGAGCAGTACCGCGCCAACCTGCCGCGTCTGGCCATGGGGGCCTGGAATCGGGTCGGCGACCTCGCTTACCGCGGGGGCGACTGGGTGCGCGCCAAGGACGCCTACCGCACCGTGCTGGAGCAGTTCCCCGCGATCGCCACACCGACCGCCGCGGCCCGCTTCGCGCTGGCCGAGATCCTCTACCGCGAGGAGCGTTACGGCGAGGCGACGGCACTTTATGAAAAGGAGATGGGTGAGCATCCCGAGGATGCGCCGCTGTACCAGCTCGCCCGCGCCGCCTACCTGAGAAAGAGCCTCGCCGCCGGCGAGAGCCTGTACCGCCTGGGTGAGGTCTCCGCCGCCCGCGCCGCCTTCCTGGACCTGATCCGCTACGAGGGGAAGAGCCTCGAGGCGCACCGCGGCTACATAAAGTCCGTGGCCGCCCAGGGGCAGGCCCGGGAGCTCCTGGAGCTGTACAAGAAGATGCTGCAATCCTACCCGGAGGACCCGGTGCTCCTCTACGGCGCGGGGCTCTGCTACACCTACCTCCCGGGGAAGGAATCCCTCAAGGAGGGGGACCGCCTGATCGCCCGCGCCGCCGAGCGGCTGCCCGGCTCCGAGTACCCATTCCAGACCCGCGGCTACATCGCGGAGGTGTTGGAAACGGTGCACGGCGAGCGGGGGGGGCTGGAGCGGGCCTTGAACCTCTACCGCCGCGCCAAGCTTTTGAACCGTCCCCAGGAAAACCCAGAGAACAGCGCGAACCTCTCCCTCAACATCGGCAACATCGCGTACCTGTTGGGGCGCAACGCCACGGCCTGGAGCTTCTACAGCCAGCGCCTCGCCGCCAAGGTCCCCTTCGACAACGTCGACACCGAGCTCCTCTTCGAGCAGCGCTACGGCGCCGTCGCCTTCCAGGTGGGGGAGAAGCAGGCCGCCATCGACGGCTACGGCCGGGCGCTCAAGCTGGCCGAGTCGCGCCTGGAGCCGGCGCGTGCCCTGGAGCAGTTCGGGCGCCTGACCCGCCGGGTCAACGAGCGTCTCTTCGCCGGGCAGAAGCTCTCTCCCCAGCAGGAGCAGTGGCTCGCAGGGCAGCAGGCGATCAATGCGGAGCTGGAACTGCTCGGCGTGGACCGGGTGGAAGCGCCCCCGGCAGCGGGGTGGCGGAAGTTCGAGGAGGCACTGAGGGGCCTCCTGGTGCGGCAGCGTAAGCTCTCCGCCGAGGCCTGCGCGGGAGTGCCGCAGGGGGAGAAGTACCTCCTGGAGCTGAACGCGATGGCGAGCGCGGTGGAGCGCGAGCTGGACAACGTGCCGCGCCTGGTGGAGACCGGGGCGGAGCTGCACGACCGGCTGGGCCTTGCCAACTTCGACGCGGAGCGCTTCGAGCAGGCCTTGGCCCATTTCGACCAGGCCTACCGGCTGAACCGGGCGCTCGGGCGCCATGCCAACCTGGCGGCGAACCGCCGCTCGGCGAGCATCTCCGCCTACCGCCAGGCCGAGACCGCCTCCGGTGCGGAACGGCAGAGGCTCCTGGCGCTCTCCCGGGACGGGTTCACCGAGGTGCTGGCGCTTTTGGACCAGTACCCACCCGAGGAGAAGAGCGCGCCCAAGCGCGGGGGCGGGCTGATCAACGTGGCCGCCAACGTCGCCCTGGACAAGGGGGGCTCCACCGAGGCCGCCTTCGGCTTCTCGGCGGAGCAGGAAAGGCGCCTGGCGCAGAGCTACCTCGCGCGCATCGCCGCCGACCTGGGCGACAACGCCACGGCGGAGAAGCTCTTCAAGGAGCTGCTCGGGCGCTACCCGGAACGGGTCGAAAAGCTGGCAGAGGGGGACCTCTTCGGGGTGGGGCTCTTGAGCCACCGGGCCGCCCAGCTCGCCTACGCCCGCGGGGACCGTGCCGCGGCCGCCGCGGGGTTCAAGAAGGCGACCGCCGTAGCACTCAGAAACGGCAACGCCGTGGGCGCCATGCTGAACCTGGTCAACTGGGGGATGCTGCTCCCGGAGGACGCCGCGCCGGGCGAGGTGGCGGAATTCCTGGAGTCGCAGGGGACCTGCTCTGCCTTGGCCGACACCTACCGCGACGCGCTTCCGCCGGATGCGGTCGCCCGCTACGGCAACGACGCCGGCGCCATCCTGGCCCGGCTTGCCGCCGGGCGTGCCGACGAGGCCAGCCGGCAGGCGCTGTTGTACAAGGCGGTGGCAGCTTGGGACAAGGTGCTGAAAGCCGGCGCGGCAGTGGGGGGGGCGAATGATTATTCGCCCCTACAGGGACGGCACACCGTGGGGGCGCGCCTGGCGGCGCGCCTGAACCGGGCGGCGACGCTTGTCGCGCTGGGGCTTTCCGAGGCGGCCCAGGCCGGCTACACCGCCGCGCTCGCCGAGGCGCGCGCCGCCGGCAACGACGCCATGGCCTGGCGCGCCCAGGCGGCGCTTGGGGATTACGACGCCGCCCTCAAACTCCTGGACCGGCTTCCCCCCACGGAGTACGACCTGCGGCTCGGCGAGCTTGCCGAGCGCTTCGCACCGCGCATCGAGGCGCTGACCGCCAAGGACCCGGAGCAGGGGTTCGCCCTGGTGGAGCGGCTCTCCGAGCTGGAGCGGGTGCAGATCCTGGGACGGAGCCTCTTGGGCGTCGACGACGGCGCCACCGTCGAACTCCTGCGCAAGGGCGCGCCGCACCTGGCGGAACTGGACCGCGTGAGCGCCGCGCTCGGGAAGGCCGCGCCCGAGGACGCCGCCTATCTGAAGCTGCGCGCACAGCAGGAGCAGACGGTCCTCGACGGGGTACTGGGCAAGAAGCTGGAGCTCCTTCCCCCCTACTACGCAGTTGCCGGCCCCGGCGCGCTCCGGCTGGCCGCCTCGTCGGCCGCGCTCTCGGGCGGCAGCGCCGGTGAAAGGGAACGTTTCGCGGCGCTCCTGGCCTCGTTCCGCAAGGAGTGCGCTTCCGGCAAAGGGGCCAAGCTCTGCCAGGCCCTGGCGCCGCAGCCCGCCGAGGCGATCGACGTCATGGAGCGGCTTGCCGGGCGTCCCGTGCTGCGCCTCGTACCGCTTCCGGGCGACCGCTTTCTCGTCTTTGCCTTCGACGGCAAGGACGGCTTCAAGGCGGAAACGCTGCCGCGCTCGGCGGTCGCGCCCCGGCTGAACGACCCCGCCCTGGTCGCCCTCTACGAAAGGCCCGAACAGTTCGCCTCCGCGAACGTCCTCAGCTGGGGGGTGAGCGCGAGCCAGCTCCTGAAGAGCGTGGCGCAGCGCCGCCCGCTGCGGACCCAGGTGCTGGACCCGGCGGGGGTGTGGCCGACCCTGGCGCCTTTCACGAAGCTCCCGGCCGACGCACTGCCGGCCCGTCTTCCCGACGCCCACACCCTGGCACTTCCTGCCGCCGCCGGGCTCCTCCCCACGGTGCCGAACCGGCCCGGGGACGGGGGGACCCTCAGTGCTGCCTGGGAGGATGCCGGCGGGGTGCGTCGCGACCTGGTGCAGCTTGCCGACGGCGAGTCGGTGTCGCTGCTCCTGGCCCCCAGGGGGGGAGCGGGAGAGGCCTGGTACCTCGGGCAGCTGGCAACCCTCGTCGGGGTGCCGAGCCTCCTCTTGTCCGACCGACCCGCCGACCTGACCCCGTTCGCGAAGAGCTACGCTCTTCGTTCGCTCGCCCAGGCGCGGCGGGAGCTTCCCGCAGGTTGGCTCCTCATCGGCGACTGGGGGGGCGACGCCGGGGAGAGCGCCCTCCTCGCCAAGAAGCTCTTCAACGACTACGTAAAAAGAGCGGTGCAGGCGCACAACGACGGGCGCTACGCCCAGGCCCTGGCCCTATTCGACAACGCCCTGGTGGTCGCCGATGCCACCCCGGAGCTCGCCAAGAACCGCGCCGCGCTGCACCGCCACGCACGGGAGAGCGCCTTCGGCGCCGGGCTCACGGAACGCGCCGTGGCCCATGCCGAACTGCTGGTGCAGCGGCTGGCCAAGGAAAAGCCGTACTCCGCCGAGCACGCCGATGCCCTGTTGCGGCTGGGGCTTTTGCAGGGGCGCCTGGAGCACTTCAAGGAGGCGACGGCGGCGCTCAAGGAAGGGGTCTCCATCTTCGCCGACCTCGGGCTCGCCAAGGACCAGGCCGCCGCCCTTTCCGATTTTGGGGTGGTCATGGAGAACGCGGTCGATTATCCCGCCGCGCGCTCTCTCTTCGAGGAGGCGGCCGGGTTGCGCGCCCAGTTGAAAGACGAGCTGAACCTGGCCGACCAGTACCGCAACCTCGGGCGCATCTTCGACCTGCGCCTGAACCAGTTCGCCGTCGCCGAGCGCTACTACCAAAAGGCACAGGAGCTCTACGCGAAAAACGGCAACCAGGCCCTGGAGGCCGAGACCATCCTGGAGCGGGGTCGCTGCCAGCGCCTTTTGGGGAACTTCCCGAGCGCCGATGCCCTGTACCGCGAGGCCCTGGCCAAGGTGGGGAGTTCCGAGCTGAAGACCCGCATGCGCATCGTGCTGGAGCAGGGGAACAACGCCTGGTTCCAGGGGCGCTACCAGGAGGCCTTCGACCTGCGCGAGCAGGTGGAAAAGGCGGCGCTCAAGGAGAGCTGGGCGCTGGAGCAGGTGATGGCCAAGAACACCGGCGGCCTGATCTGGTGGACCCTGGGGGACAACAGGCGCGCCCTGGTCGAGCTGAAACAGGCCCTGGAGCTGGCCGGCAAGCTCGAGGTGCGCCGCGACGAGAGCGCCACCACGCTGAACAACATCGGGCTCGTGCGGCGCGAGTCGGGCGACTACCAGGGTGCGCTGGAGAGCCTGGGGCAGGCCCTCTCCATCGACCGGGCCCTCGGCTCGCGCTGGGCCATCGCCTACGACCTGAGGAACCTGGGGCAGACCCGGCTCAAGATGGGGGACCCGGCGGGCGCGCTGAAACTGCTCGCCGAGGCGGCGGGACTTGCCGAAGCCATCGGCGACAAGGTGAACCAGGCCAAGATCCACCTGGCCCTGGGGGACGCCCGGGCCCGCAGCAACATGAGCGCCCCTGCGGCGGAAAGCTACACGAAAGCGCTGGAGCTCGCCGACGCCATGCTGCTCAGGGAGGTGCGCTGGCGCGCCCTGCTCGGCCTGGCGCGGCTCAAAGAACAGGGGGGGGACCGCGAGGGTGCCGTCGCCTCCTACCGCCAGGCGCTGGAGACGGTGGAGGGGCTGCGCGCCGAGATCAGGCTGGACCAGTTGAAAGACGGCTTCCTGGCGGACAAGATGGACGTCTACCAGGGGCTCGTGGGGCTCCTCGTGGACCTCAAGCGCCACGACGAGGCCTTCGCCGTCGCCGAGCGATCCCGGGCCAGGAACCTGATCGACATCCTGGGGCGGCAGCGCCTCTCCCTCTCCGGCGGCGCCGACCAGGACCTCTACGACCGCCAGAACCGGCTGCGCGAGCAAATCCAGGAACAGGAGCAGCTCGCGCAGCAGGCCGCGACCCCTGCCGAGCGCACCATGTACGCGGGGGCGCTGGACAAGCTGCGCGCCGACTACCAGGACCTCCTGCTCGACATCGAGAGGCGCCGTCCGGAGCTTCTGGCGCTGGTGAAGGTGACGCCGGTCACGGCGGCCGAGGTGCAGGCCCTGCTGGAGCCAGGTGTGTCCCTCCTCTCCTACTACCAGCTCCCGGACCGGCTCCTTTGCTGGCGCCTGGAGCGGCAGGGCTCGCGGCTCTTCGTGCTCAAGGTCTCCGCGCGGGAGCTCGCCGACCGGATCGCCACCTACCGGCGCATGCTGCAGAACCTGGAGCCGCTGGAGCAGAACTCCCGGGAGCTGTACCGGCTCCTCCTCTCGGAGCCGCTCTCCGGCATGCCCGAAGGACAGACGATCGGCATCGTGCCGCACGGCAGCCTGCACTACCTCTCCTTCGCCACCCTCTACGACGGCAGGGACTACCTGGTGGACCGGCACACCCTGTTCCACCTCCCGGCCGCCTCGGTGTACCGCCACACCCTGGCCCGGCGCCAGGCACAGAAGAACCTGCGCATCCTGGCCATCGGCAACCCGGACCTCGGCAACGCCGCGCTGGACCTCCCCTTCGCCGAGAAGGAGGCCGGGACGCTGCGCTGGAACTACAGCGACGTGACCACCCTGACCCGGGAGCGGGCCACCGAAAGCTGGGTGCGTGAGAACATCGCCAAGTTCGGTATCATTCATCTCGCCTCGCACGGCGAGTTCGACACGGTCAACCCGCTCTTCTCCTCGATCCGGCTGGCCAAGGACGGCAAGAACGACGGTCGCCTGCAGGCGGAAGAGGTGTTCGGGCTGGACATCAAGGCGGATCTCGTGGTGCTCTCCGCCTGCCAGACCGGCTTGGGGGACGTGAAGAGCGGCGACGACGTGATCGGCATGAACCGCGCATTCCTCTTCGCCGGGACCCACGCCCTGGTCTCCAGCCTGTGGCGCGTTTCCGACGTCTCAAGCGCCATACTGATGAAGCAGTTCTACCGGGACTACGGCCAAAACGACAAGGCCCAGGCGCTGCGCCTGGCCATGCTGCACGTGAGAAACCGCTACCCGCACCCCGGCTACTGGGGGGCCTTCGTCCTCACGGGCGATTACAAGTAAAGGGACGACAACCCGGCCGGATCCGCTCCGGCCGATTCACGGAGGTGAAACCATGAAGAAGCGAGTTTTAGGCGGCGCGCTGCTGCTGCTGACCCTGTGCGCGGGTCAGGCGCTTGGCGCCGAGAAACGCTGGGTGGTGAGCGAAGGGACCACCCTCAAGAAGGAACAGTCGGTGAGCGCGGCGAACTTGGCCGACCTCCCCGTGGGCGCGGAGCTGACCCTCGTGGAGGGTGAGGGGCGCTGGCTCAAGGTGCAGACGGCCGACGGCAAGGAGGGGTGGGTCTACGCGGGGCGGGTCTCCGACACCCAGCCGGTCGCCGAGGTGGCAGGCGGGGACGGCCTTCTGGGCGACAGCATGCAGAAGAGCCAGATCAACACCGCCAAGGCCGACAGCGCCCGCAGCGTGCGCGGCCTCTCCCCGGAGACCGCCG
Source organism: Geomonas diazotrophica (assembly GCF_018919385.1). Taxonomy (GTDB): domain Bacteria; phylum Desulfobacterota; class Desulfuromonadia; order Geobacterales; family Geobacteraceae; genus Geomonas; species Geomonas diazotrophica. The sequence goes on along the minus strand of NZ_JAHLMF010000009.1, from coordinate 65,072 downwards.
CCTACGCGAAGCAGCACGGCACCCCGGAGGCCCTGAAGAAGGAGCTGGACAAGATCCTGGCGCGCAAGGTCTCCAACAACGAGGTCAAGGCCTTCCTCAAGGAAGGTAAAATCGGCGAGTACGCCCAGTAAGGAGGGAGCCATGAACAAACTACGTCTTTTACCGCTGGTGGCGCTCTCCTGCCTGATCGCGGCACAGGCCCACGCCGGATGGCAGGACACCATCAACAACCTGATGAAGCCGGATTCCAAGGAAGGGAAGATCCTCTCCGGGGCCACCCAGGTACTCTCCTCGTCGCAGGAGATGACCTACCAGACCGAGTGCACCGTGGGGGAAAGCCTCGCGCTCGACAGCATGCAGCGTTTCGGCAAGCCGGTGCAGAACGAGGCACTGCAGAAGTACGTCAACCTGGTGGGGAACGCGGTGGCCAGAAACAGCCGGCGCTCCACCATCCCGTACCGTTTCGTGGTGCTGGACAGCCCGGTGCAGAACGCCTTTGCCGCCCCCGGCGGCATCGTCTTCATCAGCCGGGGGCTCCTCGATGTGCTGGACAACGAGGCCGAGCTTGCCGGGGTCCTGGCCCACGAGGTGGGGCACGTGGCCGAGAAGCACGCGCTGAAGAGCATCCGGCGCGCCCAGTTCCTGCAGGGGGCCAGCGCCATCACCGCCGCCACCATGAAGGGGAGCAAGGGGCAGCAGTTCGAATCGATGGTCGGCGACATGCAGTCGACCCTCTTCGACAAGGGACTGGACCAGGGGATGGAGTACGAGGCGGACCAGGCCGCCCTGGAGACGACCTTCCGCACCGGCTACGACCCCGCTGCCTTCGTGAGCGTGCTGCAAAAGCTCAAGAAACAGGAGGCGACCGCGGCCAAGAGCGGCTCCTGGTTCTCGACCCACCCCCCGCTGGACGAGCGGATCGCCAGGCTTTCGGCGCGGCTGGACAAGTATCCCTCCGCCGGATCGGCTAAGCTGCCGGCCCGTTTCGCCAAGTACGTGAAGCCGGCGAGGAGCGGGAAATCGGTCAAGTGATGTAACGACAGTCATAGTCTCCGAGAATCGTGGACGATTTCTGTTTTAGGGTGGGGAGGGGCAGGCTGAATGGGCTTGACCCTCCCTTTTTTTATGTTCTTCTTCACTGGGCAGATGGAACTATGTCATTTAGATGATAAAATTAATTGTACTTTGTTAGGCAATTGTCATATATTTGTCGACAATTTAGTGAGGCAATGACCTGAAACGACCGCCCGACAAGAACATTTAACCGGGCCCGGCCGTCGCCGACAGACCCGCAGAAGCCGCCCCGTACTTGAAGGAGTGGATGCTGAGAGCCGCGCTCATATCGATACTGTGCCTGCTCATCGCCGGCTGCCAAAGCCCCGTACAGCACCAGACGGGGCCTCCCCTCCCTCTGCGCCTGGCCTACGTCACCCGGCACGACTGCGCACTGGTACAGATAGCCGTCGCCCAGGGGTTTCTCCGGGACGAGGGGGTGAAGGTAGAGGCGCAGCGCTACGACTACGGCAAAACGGCCCTTCAGGCTGTCCTGGAAGGAAAGGCGGACGTCGCCACCGTCGCCGAGACCCCGGTCATGTTCGCGGCCTTGAAGGGACAGAGGCTCTCCATCTTGGGGAGCATCTTCACCTCCAACAGGAACCATGCCATCCTCGCCGACCGTAACAGCGGCATCGCCCTCCCCGGAGATCTCAAGGGGCGCCGCGTCGCGTTCACCTCCGGAACCACCACCCACATGTTCCTTTCGTCCTTTCTTTCGGCCAACGGTCTGAGCAGCGAGGACGTCACCCCGGTCCCCTTGGCGCCGGAACGGATACAGGACGCGCTTCTCTCCGGCCGGGTCGACGCGGTCTCGGCCTGGGGCGCCGACATAAAGATAATCGCCAGGAAGCTGGCACAGCGCAGCATCATCTTCGAGGAACCCCACATCTACACCGAGACCTTCGTCATAGCCGGGTTGACCTCGTATGTGGAAGGCAACCAGGAGGCGATGAGGCGGCTGCTGCGTGCCCTGGTCCGGGCCGAAGAGTTCGCCGCGCGCAACCCCAAGGAGGCCCAGTCGATCGTGGCCACGGCCTCCGGCGTCCCCGTGTGGGCGCTTTCTGAGTGTTGGAGCGAGAGCACCCGTACCGTGGGGCTCGACCACGCGTTGTTGATTACCTTGGAAGAAGAGAGTCGCTGGGCCGTGAAATACCACCTTACCCGTGAAGCCCACATGCCGAATTATCTGGAATACATCGATCCGCGCCCGCTCTTGTCGGTAAAGCCGCAGGCGGTGGACCAGCAGGTGCTGCAAGGTGACCTTCGCCCTTAGACTGAAGATAATCTCGCTCCTCTCCTTCACCCTGCTGGTGATCGTGACGGCGCTGCTTGCCTGGTCATCCAGGGAACTGACCCTGGCGGAGCGCAACCACCTCGTGGCGGACAAGATCCAGTCCACCGTGTTTAACCGCGCCACCATGCGCGACGAGTATTTCCTGTTCGGGATCGAGCGGGCCAGGCAGCAGTGGTTCTCCATGAACGACGCCGCGATCCATCTGCTGGCACAAGGGGCGCAGCAGTTCGATGGAACCGAAGAGCAGGGGCTGGTTAGGGCCCGGCTGGCCTTGGCCGAGTCGGTGCAGATATCAAAGCGGCTGGTCGAACAGATGCGGCGGGTGCCCGTTGCCGACCCTGCCGCGGCGCATCACGACGAGTTCGCCAGCCGGCTCTACAGCCAGATCATGCTCAGTGATTCGGCGCTGCAAAGGGAGGCGGTGAGCCTGCAGCAGTACGCCCGGGACCGTTTCCAAAGTGCCAGCAACCGGATGATCTATCTCACTTTGCTGCTTGTCATCCTGATGGCGCTGGTGACCATCCTCAACTCCGCGTTCCTGAACGGGGTGCTGCACAGGCGCATGGCCGCGATCAAACGTGGCGCCGAGGTCATCGCTTCCGGGGACTTGAACAGCGGCATAGAGGTCGAGGGCAACGACGAGCTGTCGGAACTGGCCAGGCTCTTCAATAGCGTGACCTGCCAGATACGGGACTACACCCAGGCGCTGCACGACAGCGAGAAGCGCTACCGCATGCAGCTGCAGGAGTTGGCCAACATCTACACCCACACCCCGGTGGGGCTTTTCGCGGTGGACCGCGACCTGCGTTTCCTGCGCCTCAACGAGCACTTGGCGAGGCTCAACGGCAAGAGCATCTGCGAGCACGTAGGGCGCACCGTCGACGAGGTCCTGGCGCCGGAGCTTGTCGTGCACCTGAAGGAACTCTGGCGCCCCATCCTGGAGCGGGGCGAGTGCGTCCGGGACGTCGAACTGCAGGGAAGGGTGGGTCCCGCCGAAAAGGATCAGCGCTACTGGCTCGCAAGCTACCAGCCGCTCCTCTCCGAGGCGGGCGAGGTGAGCGGGCTCATGGGAGTGGTGCTGGACATCACTGAGCGCAAGGTGGCGGAGGAGATGCTGGCCGGGGCCCGTCAACACCTGGAGGAGGAAGTGCAGCAGAGGACCGCGAAGCTGCAGCTCACCAACGAGCACCTGATCCAGGAGATCGAGATCCGCAAGAAGGTGGAGGTCGAGCTTTTGGCCCAGCAGCAGAAGCTGCAGGACATGTCCCTCGACCTCGCCATGGCCGAGGAGCGGGAGCGCGACCGCATCGCCAGCGAGCTGCACGACCAGGTCGGTCAGCGGCTCATCCTGGCCAAGATCAAGCTGGATGCCCTGGCCAGCGGCATCCCCGCCGGCGAATGCGAGTGCGAGGCCGCGGCGGTAGGGACGCTGGTCCAGCAGACCATACAGGACATCAGGTCGCTTACCTTCCAGATCCGCCCCCCGCTCCTGGCCAGCGCCGGCCTGGAGGCGGCGCTGCGCTGGCTCGGCGAGGAACTGCACGCGGACTTCGGGCTGGAAGCGGAGTTTTGCGACGACGGCAAGGACAAGACCCTCCCCTACGAGATCCGCTCCACCGTGTTCCAGGCGGTCCGCGAGCTGATGCTGAACGTGATCAAACATGCCGGGACGCTGCGTTGCCGGGTCGTGTTGTCCCGGAGCGACGGGGGGCTGGTGATTGCGGTCGATGACGACGGCGTCGGCTACCGGAACGAGCAGGATGCGGCGGAGACTCGCAGCGGCGGCTTCGGGCTCGCCAACGTGAGGCAGAAGATACAGCATCTGGGCGGGAGTTTTTCCGTCACCAGCAAGGAAACCGGCGGGACCGTGGCCACCATCAAGGTGCCGCTGGGGTCTTAGGCTTATAAAAGGGGGCAAAGATGAAGATGAAGATTTTGATTGCCGACGATCACGCCATCGTGCGCCAGGGGCTGCGGGCTTTGATCGACAAGGAAGACGACATGATGGTGAGTGCCGAGGCCGGCACCGGCGCCGAGGCGATTCGCCTGACCCGGGAGGAGTGCCCCGACATCATCGTGATGGACATCTCCATGCCCGACACCAACGGGATCGATGCCACCCGCAGCATCACCTCCGCGTTCCCCGAGGTGAAGGTGCTGGCCCTTTCCATGGAATCCGACCGCCGCTTCGTGGTCGAAGTGCTGAAGGCGGGGGCCAACGGCTACGTGCTGAAGGACGCCGCCTTCTCCGAGCTCGCCACGGCCATCCGCGCCGTCGCCGCAGGCGAAACCTACCTTCCCGCGCGGGTGACCACCCTCTTGATCAAGGAATACCTGCAGCGCATTCCCGAGGACGTTCCGGCGACCTACGAGAACCTTTCCACGCGGGAAAGAGAGATCCTGCAGCTCATCGCCAACGGCTCCAACGCCAAGGAGATCGCCTTCGCCTTCGGCGTCAGCGTCAAAACCGTCGAGAACCAGCGCCACAGCATCATGAAGAAGCTGGATCTCTTCAGCATCGCGGAGCTGACCAAGTACGCGGTGCGCCAGGGGTTGACCTCGTTGAAGTGATGCCGCCCCGTCCCGGGGCGGCGTGTGATTTGCCGTAGTACTGTTTGCCGATTTACCTATTTATTTGGAGGGCGCTTCACCGCATACTGGCCATGGTCCGAGTAAATCACACCCGCCAGGAGTAGGAAATGCCCACGAAAACCGAACCGGAAGAGGTCCGGGACTCCACCAAGGCTCAACCCGAAAATCTCCGCGATTTCACCGAGGCTCAAGCGGAGGAGGCCCGTGACTCCTTCGACACCGTGGCAGGGGAGTCCGCCGACGCTTGCTGCCGCACCCATCCGCTGGTCCCGGCTTTTTCCATCTGCCTGCTGAAGAAGCGCTCCTGCCCTCACGTGATGTCCTTCGGCCACCAGTACCTCTGCCGCCATCCCGACCACGCCGCGTTCCTGGTCTCCTCCTCGAAGCCTAAAAAGTAAATTCCCCGCTCCGTCATCCGGTTCCACGCCATCTGTCGCTTGACACAAAAGCGACGCACTATAAACTTGTCCAGTTGCAAATTAACAAAATTTAATAATATGGTGTTTTCCTGTCAGCCGCCGATCGCCAGCAGAGCGACCGCAGTCACCATGCAACCTGCACCCTCCCGCACAGAAAGCATCGCTTTAGGAGGTACATCATGAAACCGAGCACGAAAGACCAAGCCAAAGGGAAAATGCATGAGTTGAAAGGACAGGTCAAAGAATCGGCTGGAAAGGCCACCCGCAATGTTTCCATGGAGCAACAAGGCAGGGGGGAGAAGATTACCGGCAAGGTTGAGAAAAACGTCGGTAAGGCGGAGAAAAAACTGGAGAAATAGCGCCGCACCTAGCCTGCCACCGGGTGGAAACAACGCTGCGGAGGGTGTCATCGCGGGAGTTTCCCGGATGCCCCGGTGGTGGCTGCGGTCGCTCTGCTGGTGATCGCGGCGCTGCTTTCAAGGAAACCGGACAGCCGGTCAAAGAGGAGGTGCCCTACATGCCCTTGGTACACGTCTTACTGGTGCTGATCGTGGTCGGGGTTCTGCTGTGGCTGGTGAACACGTACATCCCCATGGCCGGCTCGATCAAGTCGATACTGAACGCGGTAGTCGTCATCGTGGTAGTGCTCTGGCTTTTGAACGTCTTCGGGCTCCTGGAAAACCTGACGAGGCTCAGGGTGGGCAAATGACGGCAGGCAACGGGGAGCCCCGGCAGGTAATTGAAAGGCTCCCAAAGGAGGCAGAGATGCTCTGGACCATCGTAGTGATACTTCTGATACTGTGGCTGCTGGGTCTGGTGACCAGCTACACCTTGGGCGGATTCATCCACCTGTTGCTGGTCATCGCCATCATCATCGTTATACTGAACCTGATACAGGGACGCAGGCCTCTATAGTCAGTGGCGCTGCAAAAAGAGAGCGTGGAGATGGCCGCTCGAACCGGTGCAAAGGGGGATTGCCAGTGAAAACAGTGTTGACAGTGTTAGCAGTTCTTGCAGCCTTGCCTGCCTTCGCTGCCGGTCCGGCCGGTTCACCCGGCGGGATGCCCCAGATGGCGGACGCCGTGCCCGGTTCCCCGGGGTACGTAATGAAGAGGGCGATGGGGCGCCAGATGATGCGCTCCCACGAGCACCTGCTGATGATGGCCTACCACAGAAACGTCGCCAATTTCGGCCGCCTCCTCTACGGTGCCGCAGAGGAAGGTGCCACTGTCCCGCCGCAGTTGGCGCGGGTCGCGGTATCCGAGATGAGGCGCAGCGTCGAGGAGATGGAGAAATACCGCGCCTCCGTAGCGGGGGAGGTGCCCCCCGAGCTGCAGCGCATGATGGACGAGCACCTGGTGCAGGTGAAGAGCCATCTGAGGGCGTTGGAAGAGTTGGTGCGGCAGGACCGCATCGACTCGGACCAGGTGAAGCGGCATGTCGAGCCGATGCTGGCCGGCTGCGGTGCGCCGGGCTGCGCCCCAAGGATGGGAGCCGGGGGAGGGTGGCCCGGCGGGTTCCCCGGGCGCGGGATGATGATGGAAAGGATGCTGCAGAAAGTGAAGGGGCAGGACGCTGAACTCGCCGCGCTGGTGCGCGAGATGGAACAGGCCCCGCGCGAGAAAAAGCTGGACCTGCTGGCCGAAGCCGTGGCCAAAATGGTGCGGCAGCGGGCCGAGATGACGGAGGAGATGGAGCGCAGCCACCGGATGATGATGCGCCGCCTGGGGCCCATGGCGCCGGAACAGATGGACGATTCCGATGATGACGATGACAGCGGAGATCACGGCTGGAACGACGACGAGGATACGGACGAGGAGTGACGGGTAAGCGGCGCGGCGCAGTTGCCGCACCGGCCCGCACAGGAAAAGGCCGGCGCAGGGGAAACAAAATCCCTTGCGCCGGCCTTTTTTTAAAACCGTTCGGGTGGGTTAGAGCTGCTTGGCCTGCATCCGGCCGCGCGGGTTGTGCAGGAAGTTGGCCCTTTCCCTGAGTAGCGCCGTCATCTTCTGCACCGGCACCGGGCGGCTGAAGTAGTAACCCTGCGCCTCCTCGCTCCCCTCGGCCTGCAGCCAGGCGAGCTGTGAAGCGTTTTCCACCCCCTCGGCTATGACCTTGAGCTGCATGCTGCGCCCGATGCTGATTACGGCCCGGACCACCGCCGCGTTGTCGTTGTCGCGGGCGATGTTGCGGATGAAGGACTGGTCGATCTTTAGCTTGTCCACCGGGAGCTTTTTGAGGTAGCTGAGGCTGGAATAGCCGGTGCCGAAATCGTCGATGGAAAGCTGCAGCCCGAGCGCCTTCATCGCCGCCATGCTCCCCAGCACCCGTTGCGGGTCGCTCATGATGGTCGCCTCGGTCAATTCCAGTTCCAGGGACTCCGGGGGGATCCCGGTCTCCAGCAGCGAGGCCTCGATGGTTTCCTCGAAGTCGCGGTGCTGGAAGAAGCTGGCGGAGAGGTTGACCGCGGCGGAGACCTGCCCCAGGCCCTGCTGCTGCCACTGCCGGAGCTGCCGGCAGACGGTGGGGATGATCCACTTGCTGATCTGGTTCAAGAGGCCGCTTTCCTCGGCGATCCGGATGAAATGTTCCGGCATCACCAGGCCGCGTAACGGGTGCTGCCAGCGGATCAGGGCCTCCATGCTGCTGAAGTGGCCGGTGGCGAGATCCACCTTGGGCTGGTAGTGCAGCACGAACTCGTCGTGTTCCAGCGCGTGACGCAGTTCCGCCTCCAGGGCGAATCGCTCGTGCGCCATCTCGTTAAGCTTGTGGGTGAAGAACTGGAAGTTGTTGCCGCCGCATTTCTTGGCGTGGTACATGGCGATGTCGGCGTGCTTCAAAAGGGCGAGGTAGTCCTTGCCGTCCTCGGGGTAGATGCTGATGCCGATGCTGGGGGTTACGATGACGTTCGTTCCCTGCAGCGGGAAACCCGCGCTGATGATCTTCTCCGCTACCACGCTGGTTTCGCTCGCCCCGCAGTCCCAGAGCACCACCACGAACTCGTCCCCCCCAAGCCTGGCGACCACGTCGCAGGAGCGGGTGCAGTCCCCGAGCTTGCGCGCAACCGACTGCAGCAGCCGGTCCCCCACGTCGTGCCCCATCGAGTCGTTGATCTGCTTGAATCCGTCGATGTCGAGGAAAAGCAGCGCCACGCTGGTGTGCGTTTTCTGTGCCACCCTGAGGACGTCCTCGATCCTGGCGTAGAGGGTGCTGCGGTTGGGGAGCTTTGTAAGCGGGTCGTGGTGGGCGAGGAAGAAGATGTTCTCCTCGGCGCGCTTTATGTCGGTGATGTCGAGGATGAAGCCGTCCAGCCGCGAGATGGTGACCCGGTTCGCCTTGCGGATCCGTTGCACCGCGCAGTTGTTCAGGATCCAGCGTATCGAGCCGTCCTTGTGCACGATGCGGTGCCGGATCGGCTCCTGGTCTTCTCCGGAGAAGATGCTGTTCAGGAACTGGACCACCTGGTTGCGATCCTCCTCGTGGATCATGGTGAACCACAAAAGGGGATCGCGGTAGTACTCCTCCGGGCTGTACCCGGTGATGTCCAGGCACTTGGGGCTGTGGTAGATCGACTTTATGTCGCCCCCCTCGAAGCGCACGCTGTAGACGTACTCGTTTATGTTGCTGACGATGGTGCGGCACTGCTCCTCGCTTTTCAAAAGCGCTTCTTCTGCGTTCTTGCGGATCGTGATGTCCCGGATGTTGAACTGCAGCACCTTGCTCCGGTCGATGCGGTAGCCGGTCACCACCACCTCCACGATCACGCTGCGTCCGTCGCGGGTAAAAAGGCGCATATCGTCGTTGTGCAGGTAATCCCGGTGTTGCAGCACCGCGAATTCGGTGTCGCTCGCAGCCATGGCGGCAAGAGGGGGTACTTCCCAGAGCAACCGCCCCACCATCTCTTCCCGCTGGTATCCGAGCATCTCGATGAGGAAGGGGTTGACGTCGTTGATTTCGCCGGTGGCCGCATCGACGAGCATGATGCCGTCCTTGGCCGCCTCGAAAAGACCGCGGTAGCGCGCCTCGGAGATCTGAAGGGCCTTGGCCGCCTTTTCGCTTTCCGTGATTCCTATCAGGGCCAGCCGGACCTCGGAGCCGTCCCGGCAGGGAAGCGCCTCGATCCTCAGCTGCTGCAGCGCGTTCCCGGCGTCGGAAAGGAGCGCGTTGCAGGAACTTCTCTGGTTGGAGGCGAGCAGGTGTTCGAAAAATTCGGCCAGGGGACGGCGGGAGCTCTCGCTGAACAGGTCGGCGAAGGGGCGCCTGAGCAAAGAGGAGCGTTCCACTCCGAGCATCTCCGCTCCGGTAAGGTTGACGGCGCGGATCACCCCGCAACGGTCCAGGGTGATGTGGGCGACCGGTGCGTGCTCGTAAAGGTCGGTGTACAACTTGAGTTCCGCGACGAGTTCGTTGCGGGAAAGGCGCGTGGCCTTGGTAGTCTTTTTCGAGCTGCTCTTTTCGGGGCGAATGCCGCGACTGCTCCTCTTCGTCCCAACTGCTCCGCTCATGGGCTCCTCCGTGTTTTCGGCCAAATGAGTTGTGCGGCTACGGTCAGCGCTGTGATTTCGGGCGGTTGCCCGGAGGATGCCGGTGGCGCTCCTAATTGGACCACCCGGCCGGCCCTTATTATGATAAAAATGATAAGGGAAAAGGAGCAAAAGTGCACCGGGAATTATCGAAACGAAACTTCATTCATCCCACTCAATGGGCGGTATTTCAGCACGTTGCCTGGGCGGCGGCTGGGACGGGACAGACTCATGATGAGCGATGACCTGGAACTTTTACCGGATACCGAGGAAAACCGTCTCCTTGCCGCGAGCGTGCGCCCCGAGGGGTGGCGGAACCCGGAACCTGCCGGCCGCTACAACCTGGTGGTCGTCGGTGCCGGTACCGCGGGGCTCGTCTGCGCGGCGGGCGCTGCCGGGCTGGGGGGACGGGTGGCCCTCGTCGAACGCGGCTTTTTGGGGGGCGACTGCCTGAACGTCGGCTGCGTCCCCTCCAAGGGGCTCCTGCGGGCTGCCCGCGCCGTCTTCGATGCCCGCTCCGGCGCCCCCTTCGGAGTTGGGGGGGGCGAGGGAGTGCGCCCCGATTTCGGCGCCGCCATGGAGCGGATGCGGCGCCTGAGGGCGGATATCGGCCGCCACGATGCGGCGCTGCGCTTCCGGGACGAGTTGGGGGTCGATGTCTTCTTCGGCACGGCACGCTTCACCGCGGCGGACCGCATGGAGGTGGCCGGCGCGGAGCTGGAATTCGCCCGTGCCGCCATCTGCACCGGCGCCCGCGCTGCCGTCCCCCCCATCCCCGGCTTGGCCGAGGCGGGCTATCTCACCAACGAAACCGTCTTCTCGCTCACCGTTCTCCCGGCGACCTTGGCCGTCATCGGGGGCGGCCCCATCGGCTGCGAGCTGGCTCAAGCCTTCGGCCGCTTCGGCTCCAAGGTGACCATCGTCGAGCCGGGGGCGCAGCTCCTCGGCCGCGACGACCCCGATGCCGCCGCCATACTGCAGGATGCCTTCGGCCGCGAGGGGATGGCGCTGCACCTTCGCACCGAGGTGGTCGCCGTGGAGAGGCGCGGCGGCGTCAAGGTTTTGCAGCTGCAGCGGGAAGGGGTGCAGTTCGAGGTCCCGGTAGAGAGCATACTGGTCGGCACCGGCCGCGCCCCCAACGTCGAGGGGCTGGGGCTCGAGGCGGCGGGGATAGCCTGCGACCGGGACGGCGTCACGGTGAGTGAGACCCTGCAGACCTCCAACCCGCGGGTCTACGCGGCGGGGGACGTCTGCTCGCGCTTTCGCTTCACCCATACGGCCGACGCCCAGGCGCGCATCCTGATCGCAAATGCGCTCTTCAAGGGGAGACGCAAGAACTCCTCGCTCACCATCCCCTGGTGCACCTATACCGACCCGGAGGTCGCCCACGTGGGCATGTACCCGGCGGATGCCGCGGCACGGGGCATCGAGGTGGACACACTCACCGTCCCCTTCTCGGAGGTGGACCGCGCCGTCCTGGACGGCGAGGAACAGGGCTTCGCCCGGGTGCACCTGAAGAAGGGGGGCGACACCATCCTGGGTGCCACCATCGTGGCGCGGCACGCGGGGGAGATGATCAGCGAGATGACCCTCGCCATCGGATCGGGGCTCGGTCTTGCCGCCATCGGCAACACCATCCACCCCTATCCCACCCAGGCGGAATCCTGGCGCAAGCTTGCCGACGCCTACCAGCGCCGCCGCCTCACCCCCCTGGTGCAGCGACTCCTGCGGGCCTGGCTTGCCTGGCAAAGAAAATGGTAACGCCCGGGCTGCCGATATGTTAAAACCTGCATACTCTACAGCTGCAGGAGATACCACCTTCATGAACCTGAAAAAGACCCTGATTCTCCTGGCCGCCGCCGGAGCCGTAGCGCTCTTCTTCTACCTCGACCTTGAGCGCTTCCTCACCCTGGAGGCGCTCAAGGCGAACCGGCAGTTCCTCGCCGGCTACTGCGCGGCCCACAAGGGGGCGAGCGTCGCCCTCTTCATGGGAATCTACATCCTCCAGACCGCCCTGTCGCTTCCCGGCGCCGCCGTCCTGTCGCTTGCCGCGGGCGCGCTCTTCGGGGTGCTGGCCGGGACCGTCTATGCCGTCTGCGCCGCCACCATCGGGGCGACGCTCGCCTTCCTGGTCACCCGGTACCTGCTCAGGGACGCGGTGGCCGGCCGCTTCGGCGCGCGGCTGGAGGGGCTCAACCGCGAGCTGGAACAGCGGGGCTGGAACTACCTGCTGTTTTTGAGGCTCGTGCCGCTCTTTCCCTTCTTCCTGATCAACCTGGCCGCCGGGCTCACCCGCCTGCCGCTGCGCGTCTTCGTCCTGGGGACGCTGATCGGCATCATCCCCGGGGGCTTCGTCTTCGTCAACGCGGGGGCGAGCCTCGCCGCGATCGACTCCCTTGCCGATGTCGCCTCGCCCCGGGTCCTGGGCTCCTTCGCCCTGCTGGGGCTCTTCGCCCTGGTGCCGGTCCTCTACGGCAAGCTGAAACGGCGGCAGAATCGCTTTTGACATCGTGCAAGTGTCCGTTTACACTCTCCCAATCGCCGAGCCGAGATTTTAATAAGTGAGCGTGCCATGCCGGAACTGCTACTTGCCGATTTTCAAATCAAGCGCCTGGAAGTCCTGAACGAGAAGGGGGAGGCGGATCCGGAGCTTTTGCCGCCACTCTCCGACGCCGAGATCTGGCGCATCTACGAGCTGATGCTGCTTGCGCGCATCTTCGACGAGCGCGCGGTCGCCCTGCAGCGGGAGGGGCGCATCGGCACCTATCCCCCCATCCGGGGGCAAGAGGCGGCCCAGGTGGGGAGCGCCTTTGCCCTGACGGAAAAGGACTGGCTCTTCCCATCCTTCCGGGAGATGGGCGCGCACCTGACGCTGGGCTACCCGATCTCGCAGCTTTTGCAGTACTGGGGGGGGGACGAGCGGGCCCAAAAGGTGCCGCCGCATCTGAACATCTTCCCCTTCTGCGTGGCCGTCGGGAGCCAGATCCCGCAGGCGGCCGGGGCGGCGCTCGCTGCGCGCTACCGCCGCGACCCGGTGGCGGTGGTCACCTACTTCGGCGACGGGGCCACCTCCAAGGGGGACTTCCACGAGGGGATGAACCTGGCCGGCGTCTTCAACCTTCCCCTGGTGTTCATCTGCCAGAACAACCAGTGGGCTATCTCCATCCCCCTCAAGGGGCAGACCGCCTCCGCATCCCTGGCGCAGAAGGCGATCGCCTACGGTTTCGAGGGGGTGCAGGTGGACGGCAACGACGTCTTCGCCGTGTATCGCGCCACCCGCCAGGCGGTCGAGAAGGCCAGAAGCGGCGGCGGTCCCACCTTCATCGAATGTCTCACCTACCGCATGGCCGACCATACCACCGCCGACGACGCCGGGCGCTACCGCTCTGCCGAAGAGGTCGCATACTGGGGAGAGCGCGACCCCATCCTGCGCCTGGAGCGCTTTCTGGAGGGGCGCGGACTCTGGAGCCCGCAAAAGGGGGAGGAGGCCGCGGCAAAGGTCGCTACAATCGTCGACGACGGGGTGCGGGAGATGGAGTCGCAGCCCCCGCCGGCCGCGGCCGATCTCTTCGAAGGGGTCCTCGCCACGCTCACCCCGCGTCAGGCCGGGCAAAGGAAGGTGCGCTGACATGGCCCAGCTCAACATGGTACAGGCGATCAACCAGGCGCTCTCCCTGGAGATGGCGCGCGACGACCGGGTGCTCCTGCTGGGGGAGGACGTCGGGCGCGACGGCGGTGTGTTCCGGGTGACCGAGGGGCTTTGGGAGCGCTTCGGCAGCGAGCGGGTCATCGATACCCCCCTGTGCGAAGCGGGGATCATGGGGGCGGCCATAGGCATGGCGGCCTACGGCCTGCGCCCGGTGCCGGAAATCCAGTTCCTGGGCTTCACCTATTCCGCCTTCGAACAGCTCTTCGCCCATGCAGCCAGGCTCCGCTCCCGCTCCCGCGGCCGCTACAGCTGCCCGATGGTGGTGCGCACCCCCTACGGCGGCGGCATCAAGGCCCCCGAACTGCACGAGGAGAGCACCGAGGCGCTCTTTTGCCAGGTCCCAGGGCTGAAGGTGGTGGTGCCGTCGGGGCCCTACGTTGCCAAGGGGCTCTTGCTGGCGGCGCTGCGCGACCCCGACCCGGTGCTTTTCCTGGAGCCGACCCGGCTGTACCGCCTCCTGCGCGAGGAGGTGCCGGAAGGGGAGTACCTGGTGGAGCTCGGGCGGGCCCGGGTGGCGCGGGGGGGGAACTCGGTGACCGTGGTGGCGTGGGGGAGCATGCTGGAGCGGGTGCTGAAGTCGGTCGAGGGTTACGACGCGGAGGTGCTCGATCTCCTCACCCTGAACCCCTTCGACAGCGAGGCCATCGTCAAGTCGGTGCAGAAGACCGGACGCCTGGTGATCGTGCACGAGGCGGCCAAGACCTGCGGCTTCGGCGCCGAGATAGCGGCGACTGTCGCCGAGGAGGCGATCCTGCACCTGCGCGCCCCCATCTTACGCGTCACCGCGCCCGACGTCCCGGTCCCCCTGGCCAAGCTGATCGACCACTACCTCCCCGGCGCGGAACAGATCCGGAACGCCCTCGACGAGGTGCTGCAGTATTGATTCGCCCCCTCCCCCGGAGGGGAGAGTTTAGGGGAGGGATGCGCGGCGTCGCCCATTTCCTCCCTCCCTCCTCCCACCTCCGGGGGGAGGAGCCATGCAGGTGAACGTCGGACTGACAGGGATTTCAAGGAGAATCGCACATGGCCTTCGACTTCAAACTTCCGGATCTGGGTGAAGGGATCGCCGAGGTGGAACTGCGCCGCTGGCTGGTCGCCGAGGGGGACGCGGTCCGGGAGCACCAGCCGCTTCTGGAGGTGGAGACCGACAAGGCCGTGGTCGAGGTTCCCTCGCCCCGGTCGGGTGTCGTGTCGGGTCTGCGCCGCAAGGAAGGGGAGACGGTTCAGGTCGGCGAGGTCCTGTTGACCCTCGCGGACCGGGAGGCCGAACCCAAGCTGCAGGCAGCGGAACAGCGGCCGGCACCCCGGCCTGCGTCGGTCGGCATCGTGGGATCGCTCCCCGAGGCGGAGGAGGAACCGCTCCCGGCTGTGGCCGGCGCCTTCGAGGGGCTGGCGACGCCGATGGTGCGCAAGCTGGCGCGCGAGCGGGGCATCGATCTCAGGAGCATCAAGGGGAGCGGGCCGCGCGGCTGCATCAGGCCCGAGGACCTGGACCGGCAGCTTCCCCCCGCCGCAAGGGTGATGGGGGGCGCAGGGCCTGAAGAGCGGGTGCCGCTGCGGGGGCTGCGCCGCACCATCGCGCGCAACGTGACCGCCTCCCAGAGGATCACCGCCTTCGTGACCAGCATGGAAGAGGTCGATATCACCGATGTCTTCGAGATGCGCAGCCGGGAGCAGGGGGAGGTGGAGTCGCGCGGCACCCATCTCACCTTCCTACCCTTCTTCATGAAGGCCGTGCAGCACGCGCTGAAGGAGCACCCGCTCCTGAACGCCTCCATAGACGACGAGACCCAGGAGCTGGTGCTGAAGCGGCACTACCATTTCGGGATCGCCGTGGACACGCCGGAGGGGCTCATGGTCCCGGTGATCCGGGACGTGGACAAGAAGAGCATCATCGAGCTGGCGCAGGCGATCCAGGAGCTGGGGCGCAAGGCGCGCGAGCGGAGCATCGCCCTCGACGAGCTGAAGGGGAGCAGTTTCACCATAACCAATTACGGGCACTTCGGCGGCACCTTCGCCACCCCGATCATCAACTGGCCCGATGTCGCCATCATGGGGTTCGGGCGCATCGTGGAGCGACCCTGGGTGCACCGGGGGGAGATCGCCATCAGGAAGATCCTCCCCCTCTCCCTTACCTTCGACCACCGGGCCACCGACGGGGCCGACGCCGCGAGGTTCCTGGGGAAGGTGCTGCGCTACCTGGAAGACCCCGCCCTGCTGTTCCTGGACTGCGGCTAGGAGTGCGGCCGCTCAAGGAGTCCCGACCGGTGCTTCCGCGGGGTCCCTGCAGGCTCGGCTCTCGCCTCTGCCTCGAGCCTTGAACGTAGAACGTAGAACGTAGAACCTTTTCAATAGTCCCTGAAGCTCATAGCCTTTTCGACCCGTTCCCTGGCCAGCGCATCCGCCGCCTCCCGCGGCAGGATCCCGGCGCCCGCGGCCCGCTCCAGCACCACCCTCGTGTTTTTCCTTATTCTCTGTGCGATCGCCGCGAAAGCCTCCTGTTCGTTCCTCCCTGCGTACTCCATGGCCGCCATGATCACGCCCCCCGCGTTGGCGATGAAATCCGGCACCACCACGGTGCCGCGCGTCTGCAGCTCCTTTTCCGCCTCCGCGGTGCAGGGGATGTTGGCCCCTTGCAGGATCAGGCGGGCCTGGACCTGCCCGACGTTGCCACGGTGGATGACGTCGGGCGTGGCCGCCGGCACCAGGATGTCGCAGGAAACGGCGAAGATCTCGTCTCGGGAGAGCCGGTCTCCCTTGCCGTAGTCGGCGACGCTCCCCCCCCGGCGCTTCACCTCGACCAGTGCCGCGAGGTCGATGCCGGCAGGATCGTGGACGGCGCCGCGACTGTCGGAGGCTCCCACGAGCAGCGCACCCTTTTCCGAAAGAAAGCGCGCCGCAGCCTTGCCGACGCTGCCAAACCCCGCGATGGCGACCCGCGCCCCCTTCAGCTCGACCCGGGCGAATCCGGCCGCGACCTCGGCGCACTCGGCCACGCCGAACCCCGTCGCGCCCAGTCGGTCCAGCGGCAGTCCCCCGAGCTCGGCCGGCAGCCCCAGCGATCTCCCCGTTTCATTACGGATCCAGGCCATGGCCGTCTCGTCGCATCCCATGTCGGGGCCGGGTATGTAGTCGGTCAGATCCTTGATCATGCGTGCGAAGACCCGGAAGATCCTCTCCTTGCGCGGGTCCGACGGGTCGGCCACGATCCCCGCCTTGGCGCCGCCATGCTGCAGGCCGGCCGCGGCGTTCTTGAGAGTCATGGCCCGCGCCAGCCGCGCCACCTCCTCGACGCCAACCGTCGGCGACACGCGCACCCCTCCGACCGCAGGTCCGAGCGCGGTATTGTCGATGACCACGAAGGCCCGGAGCCGCTCCTTGGGGGAATAGAGGTGAATGACGCGTGAAGGGCCGAGTTCATCGCAGCAAATCTCTGTCATAGGACACCTCGCCGGGGTGCTGCACAGGATCTAGATGAAAGTGAACGACGATAAGAATCTATCATGCCGCGTTGATGTCGCAACGAATCGAAGGCGCTTCCTGGTAAAGTGACTGCCGGCGCGCTTTTTTAAGGGCGTCATGGCAGAGTCCATGTTGTTTTATTCGGCGAAAATGGTACAGTGGGGCGCAAACTCTCTCAGAGGTATCCCCCATGGCTCACCCTTCCATAACCTGTCCCGAATGCGGACGCGCCACCGACGCCCGATACTCCTCCTGCCTTTGGTGCGGCGCCGCGCTGTCGCGCCCCGGGGGGAGGGTGGTCGAGGTGCTGCGCGGCGACAGGGGGAGCGATCTCGTCATCAACGCCCTCATCGTCGCCAACGTCGCGTACTACCTCCTGTCGCTGCTGGTCTCGAGCAGAACCGCGCTGGGCGGGGGGCTGTTCGGCTTTCTGTCTCCGGACGACAACAGCCTGGCGCTGCTCGGGGCCACCGGGACCTATCCCCTGTTCCGGTACGGCCTCTGGACGCTCGTCTCCGCCAACTACCTGCACGGGGGGGCGCTGCACATCCTCTTCAACATGATGGCGCTGCGGCAAATCGGCCCCTGGGTCTGCGCCGAGTTCGGCGCGAGCCGCATGTTCGTCATCTACACGGTAAGTGGTCTGACCGGGTACCTCCTCTCCGTGCTGGCCGGCGTCCCCTTCACCATCGGGGCTTCCGCGGCGGTCTGCGGACTGATCGGCGCCCTGTTCTATTTCGGCAAGAGCCGCGGCGGCAACTACGGCCAGGCCGTCTCGCGCGAGGTGAGCGGCTGGCTGATCAGCCTCGTGGTCTTCGGCCTCATCATGCCCGGCATCAACAACTGGGGACATGGCGGGGGCATCGTCGGCGGCATCGTCACGGCGAAGCTGCTGGGCTACCGGGAGCGGAGCCGCGAGACGGCGCTGCACCGCGTGGCCGCGCTTTTCTGTCTTCTCCTCACCGTTGCCGTCCTCGCCTTCGGCGCCTGGAAGGGCGTCAGAGTCCTTTCCTACCGCTACTTCTGATCCCGTTTCCCCCCGCTTCACCGCAGCAATCGGGCCGCCGGTTCAACGGCGCGCCCGGGGCGATCCACCCCCGACGGCGGCCGTGACCCGGCCAGGAACAGCTCACCCTGCCGGCTGTCTGCCGTTATCAAACCTCCGCCGTCCCGATTGGCTCTGTCTAATGCGCAACTGCTTGTTTCCAGTCATAAAATCCGGTATGGTATGACCAAAATTTTCGACGGGAGAGCCAGATGAGCGTCCACGAAGTAAACCACCCCCTGGTGAAGCACAAAATTGGCCTGATGCGCGAGTCCGGCATCAGCACGAAGAAGTTCCGCGAGCTCACCGCCGAGATCGCCTGCCTGCTCGCCTACGAGGCCACCCGCGACTTCCCGCTGGAGTCCCGTGACATCACCGGCTGGGACGGCAGCACCATCGAGATCCAGCAGATCAAGGGGAAGAAGGTGACCGTGGTGCCCATCCTGCGCGCCGGGATCGGCATGCTGGAAGGCGTGCTGGACATGATCCCCAACGCGAAGGTGAGCGTGGTGGGGCTGGCCAGGAACGAGGAGACCCTCGAGGCGCACACCTACTTCGAGCGGTTCGTGGGCAAACTGGACGAGCGCCTCGCCCTGATCATCGATCCCATGCTGGCGACCGGCGGCTCGATGGCTGCGACCATCGAGATGCTCAGGAAGAACGGCTGCCGCCAGATCCGCGTGCTCTGCCTGGTCGCGGCACCCGAGGGGCTCGCGAAGATCAGCTCCGCCTATCCCGACATAGACATCTACGTGGCCGCCATCGACGAGCGGCTCAACGAGCACGGCTACATCCTCCCCGGGCTCGGCGACGCCGGCGACAAGATCTTCGGCACCAAGTAGCACCCCTGCCGTACCCTAGCGGGGGTGTCCCCTCCGTATCATTTTCCAAGCGAGGTCTATTGCATGTCTGAAGTAAAAGAGCCGGTCTGGCGCCAGGCGCTGTCCGGCGCGCAGATCCTTTTTGTCGCCTTCGGCGCGCTGGTGCTGGTTCCGATCCTCACCGGGCTCAACCCGAGCATGGCCCTTCTGGGCGCGGGGATGGGCACCATCATCTTCCAGCTCTGCACCAAGCGCCAGGTCCCCATCTTCCTCGGCTCCTCCTTCGCCTTCATCGCGCCCATCATCTACAGCGTGCAGACCTGGGGGCTCCCTTCGACCATGGGCGGGCTCTTCGCCGCGGGTTGGCTCTACCTCGCCTTCTCGCTGGCCATCTACCTGCGCGGCGCCGACTTCGTGCACCACATCATGCCGCCGGTGGTGGTAGGTCCCATCATCATGATCATCGGCCTTGGGCTCGCCAACGTGGCGGTCAACATGGCCATGGGCAAGACCGGCGACGGCAAGGCCGTGCTGGTCGACTACGACACAGCGCTCCTCGTGGCCGGCATCTCGCTCGCCACCACCGCCGTCGTGGCCGTGCGCGCCAGGGGGATCTTCCGCCTCTTGCCGGTGCTTTCCGGCGTCGCCGTGGGTTACATCGTCTCCATCTTCTTCGGCCTGGTCGATTTCTCCAAGATCGCGGCGGCCCCCTGGATCGAGGTGCCCAAGTTCGTGACACCCGAGTGGAACTGGTCCGCCGTCCTGTTCATGGTCCCGGTCGCCCTGGCACCTGCCATCGAGCACGTGGGCGACGTCGTCGCCATCGGAGCGGTCACCGGCAAGGACTACACCGAGAAGCCGGGGCTGCACCGCACCATGCTGGGGGACGGCCTGGCGGTCTGCGCCGCCGCGCTCGTGGGGGGACCTCCGGTCACCACCTACGCCGAGGTGACCGGCGCCGTCATGATCACCCGCTGCTACAACCCGGTCATCATGACCTGGGCCGCCGGCTTCGCCGTCGTCATGGCCTTCTTCGGGAAGTTCAACGCCATCCTGCAGTCCATCCCGGTGCCGGTCATGGGGGGGATCATGATGCTCCTTTTCGGCTCCATCGCCTCCGTCGGCCTGAACACCCTCATCCACGCCCAGGTCGACATGCACCGCCCGCGCAACCTGATCATCGTCTCGCTGGTGCTGGTTTTCGGCATCGGCGGGCTCAGCATCAACGTGGCCGGTCAGCACCTGCACGGCGTGAGCCTGTGCGGCATCGCCGCCATCCTGTTGAACCTGCTGCTCCCGACAGGGGAGGCCGCCCCGATGGGGGGGGACGCCGTGGAGGAGGAACCGGAGGAGACGGTCGCGTAGCACCCTTTCCCCAGCTGCAAAAACATGCGCCGTCCCGCGAAAGCGGGGCGGCGTTTTTTGTTGGTCTCTTCGCCTCTCCCCTCTTAAGCGGCTCTTGAATTGCCAACCAGGCCAGCGCGGGTATAATCTATTCGTTTTAAATTAGAATAAATTAGCAGCGCACGCCGGCGCACCCTTTCGGTTGCCGGAAGCGAACGCGCCCGCAGCTGCCGGGCCGCCAAAAAAGGAGGTCGTCCATGAAGGGAAACGAGAGGGTGATCGAGCAGTTGAACGTACGCCTGGCGGAGGAGCTGACCGCGACCAACCAGTACATGGTGCACGCCGAGATGTGCGAGAATTGGGGCTACAAGAGGCTGTACTCCGCCATCCGCGAGCGCGCCATCACCGAGATGAAGCATGCGGAGAAGCTGATCGAGCGGATACTGTTTCTGGAGGGGCGGCCGATCGTGAGCAGGCTGGACCCGATCCACATCGGCGGGGAGATCCCGAAGATGCACCAGTTCGACCATGCCCTCGAGGAGAGCGCCATCAAGGGGTACAACGAGAGCATCAAGCTGGCTCTGGAACTTGGGGACAACGGGACCAAGGAGCTGCTGGAATCGATCCTCAAGCAGGAGGAGGACCACATCGACGACATCGAGGCCCAACTCGATCAGATCTCGCAGATGGGGGTGCAGAACTACCTGGTCGACCAGGTAGGTTGACGCCGTTAACGGCAGCACGAGGGCGAGCTGAGGGCGCCGGGATCACTCCCGGCGCCCTCTTTTTTTACGGAGCCGTTAGGCTCCCTGCGCCTTTTCCAGTTCGGCGAGGCGCGCCCGCAGCGCTTTTTCCTTTTGCCATCGGGCCGTCACGTCCCTCATCACCGCCACGGTTCCGGCGACCTTCCCTTGGGCATCCCTGATGATGGTCATGGAGAACTCCGTCGAGACGCGCGAACCGTCCTTTTTCAGGGAGGGGGCCGCCAGCAGATCCTTGGAGTAGCGCGTGATGCCGGTCTCCATGACGCGATGGTACCCTTCCCAGTGGCGAGCGCGCTGGTTTTCCGGGATGAAGATGTCGAGCGACTGCCCCAGCGCCTCCTCGGCGCTGAACCCGAGCATCTCCTCCGCCCCCTTGTTCCAGAGCCTGATCAAACCTTCCCTGTCAGAGAAGATGATGGCGTCATTGCAGTTGTGTACCAGTTGCCGAAAGAGCTCCTGTTCGTCTATCCCGTTCATGGTGTCCTCCCTTGCCGATTTGTATCAATGATACCATCCATTGCACTGCCGGCTTTTGACCGAAATCAAGAGACCGTGAACGGAGTCGCCGTGTGAGGTTCGGTTGAATTAAATATTGATAATTTTAAACGCTGTTTCTAAAGGTGGGGAGGCATTTGCCGATAGTCACAGTACTGACTGAGGGTTCTCGCGCCCACCTGGGAGGTATGATGTTCAAGAACAAGCTGATGCACAAGATACTCGCTATCGTCGGTATCAACCTGTTGGTCGGGATCGCCATAGTGGGATGCCTGGCCATCTGGCTCCAGTACAGTTCCACCATGAAGCTGCAGGAGCAGAACAGCCGCACCATGTCGGCCGTCATCATCGACGAGATCTCCGCTTTCATGATGAAGGACGACACGAAGTCGGTGCTGAACCTGGCCCAGACGGCGAAGGCGCAGCACTTCGGCTTTGACCTCCAGGTCTTCGGAAAGGATGCGAAGGATCCGGTGACCGGGGCGGCGAACAAGGACGTCGCCGAGAGCTTCGTCACCGGGAAGCGGGTCGAGAAGCGGGAGGCGGTCGGCGGCATCCACACCCTTCGTTCCGCGGTCCCGATGAAGAACGAACAACGCTGCCAGCAGTGCCACGATGCCGGCGACAAGTACCTCGGGGCCGTACTTTTAACCTCGTCCCTCGAGGATGGCTACCAGAGCGCGGTCAGGATGATCGCCATCCTGGTGGGGGCGGGATGCATCTTTTTCGGCTGCATGATGGGGGGGATGTACTTCTTCTTCAGGAAATCGGTGATGCGGGAGATCCTCTTCTTCTCAGAGAAGCTCAGGGACATCGCCGAAGGGGAGGGGGACCTCACTAAGGAGATTCCGGTCCGCTCCGATGACGAGATCGGCGACCTGGCGCGCCATATCAACCACCTGGTCCGAAAGCTGCGCGAGACGATCACGGTGATCTACGACCTCGCCGAGAACATCTCGATCTCGCTGTGCCATGTTTCCACCCGCGCGGCGAAGACGGTCACCTCCGCGGCGGAACAGAAGCAGCGTTCCGAGGCGGTTGCGGTTGCCACCGAGGAGATGGCGGCGACCCTCAACGTCGTGGCCGGCAACACCCACCAGGCGGCGGAGTTCTCCTCCGAGGTCGACGAGGCGGCCAACCGCGGCATGAGCGTCGTGGACAGCGCCTGCAACTCGATCACCCTGATCCGGGAGAACGTGGCGCAGACCCTGGGGACCGTGGAGCGGCTGGAGACTTCGTCGGCCCAGATCGGCGACATCATCGTCCTCATCGAGGACATCGCGGACCAGACCAAGCTTCTGGCCCTCAACGCCGCCATCGAGGCGGCGCGTGCCGGTGAGCACGGACGCGGCTTCGCGGTGGTCGCCGACGAGGTGAAGATGCTCTCGGAGAAGACAGCCACCTCCACCAAGGAGATCGCCAAGATCATCACCAACATCCAGATCGAGAGCCGCGAGGCGGCCCGCTCCATCACCGAGGAGCAGGGGCGGGTGGAAGACGGCGTCGAGAAGTCGGCGGCGGCCCGGGAGTGCCTGGAGCGGATACTGGGGTTGGCGGGCGAGACCGCGCAGCTCATCAACCAGATCGCCTCCGCGACCGAGGAACAGAGTGCCACCACCAACGAGATCGCGGAGAAGATCCACAACGTTTCCAACTCCGCCTCCGGGGTGCACGAGGACATGCGGGAAAGCGACCGGGCCTTCACCGACCTGACCCGGGTGGCGGAGCAGATTTTCTCCACGGTCGGGAAGTTCAGCGTAGGCAACCGGCACGACGAGATGAAGAGTCTCGCCACGGAGTTGAGGGACAAGCTTACCTCGACCCTGGAACAGGGGGTCGCCTCGGGCAAGATCACCATGGCCGACCTCTTCGACCGCAACTACCGCCCCATTGCCAACACCTCGCCGCAGAAGTTCCACACCGCGTTCGACGGCTTCTTCGACCAGTATGTCTCGCCGGTGCAGGAGGAGGTCCTGGGGCGCAAGGGGACCATCTTCTTCGCCATCTGCGTCGACGACCACGGCTACGTCCCTTGCCACAACCTCCGCTATTCCAAGCCTCTGACCGGCGACCCGGAAACCGATAAGGTGAACAACCGGACCAAGCGGATCTTCGACGACAAGACCGGCCTCAAGGCGGCCCAGAACACCGAGCCGTACCTGCTGCAGACCTACATGAGGGACACCGGGGAGATCATGAACGACATCTCCACCCCGATCGTCCTGAACAACCGGCACTGGGGCGCCGTCCGGCTCGGATACCTCGCCAAGTAGCGCCGCCTCCGGACGCCCGGAAACGGCCGCCCCCGTGGCGGCTCCGCCTCCTGCACGTCAGCCGCTTGAGCGGAGCCGCCGACCACCCTCCTTTTGTTTTATTTTTGTGTAAGACGCGCTGCAGGCGGTGGCCGCCGCTGCAGCGCCCACCGGGGTGGCGGCTTCAAGCCGGCAGGCGGTCCATCCTGCCGCGGCCCCGCCCCGGGGCGCCGCGGCGTCGTCGCATAGAGGGGCAGAATTGAAAGAAAAATTTCCATCCGCGCCCGAACTCTTTCCTTCATGAAAATACCCAATTTAACAGAACAAAGCGCTTCGGCCGTGGCCGGCGCGGCGTCTCCAGGCGCACGAAACAACTTTTTATTCTTGACGTGAACGGCAAGTTCAGATTAGATTGCATACTGTATACATACCCGTAGGTCCCTCCGGATGCGGCCGTGCCACGCCGGGATCGAGGTTTTCGGGGGGCAGGGGAGCGGTACGGGGCGTTACGGCTTTTTAGTTGACTCTGTGGGCGCCCTTAAGTAGAATTCAGTTCTAATTTTCACCCAAAGCGAGCAAAATCACGCCAAGCAAGGTATTTACCGCGTGCGGCGTGGCGCAGAAAACCATGTGATTTGTCAGCTTTACGCTGATTTTGTCGTAAACATCAAAACAAAACAGGAGGCAGATATGTCCGAGTACGGCACACTTCAAGACCGGGTAAAATGCAAACAACTTTTGAACAAGGTCATGGCTCCCGAGCAGACCATTGAGTTCTTCAAGAACGGGATGAACCTCGGCTGGTCCGGCTTCACCCCGGCTGGTTACCCGAAAGTGGTGCCCATCGCCCTGGCTGACCATGTTGAGAAGAACAACCTGCAGGGCAAGCTGAAGTTCAACCTCTTCATCGGGGCCTCCGTTGGTGCCGAGACCGAAGACCGTTGGGCGACTCTGGACATGATCGACCGCCGCTGGCCGTACCAGACCGGCAAGAACATCGCCGCCGGCATCAACTCCGGCCGCATCCGCATGGGCGACAAGCACCTCTCCCTGTTCGCACAGGACCTGGGCTACGGCTTCTACACCAAGGACTCCGAGAGCGGCAAACTCGACCTCGCCATCATCGAAGTCTCCGCCATCAAGGAAGACGGCTCCCTGGTGCCGACCTCTTCCTGCGGCGTTATCCCTGAGATCCTGATGATCTGCGACAAGATCATCCTCGAGGTGAACACCGGACAGCCCTCCTTCGAAGGGATCCACGACCTCTTGACCCCGCTCACCCCGCCGAACCGTCAGATCTTCGGCATCACCCACGCCGGGGAAAGGATCGGTTCCACCTCCATCCCGTGCGATCCGAGCAAGGTAGTTGCCGTGGTCGAGTCCAAGCTGCGTGACCAGGGCCGCGCCTTCGCCGAGCAGGATGACACCTCCGAGGCGATCGCGAACCACATCATCGACTTCTTCACCACCGAGGTGAAAGCGGGCCGTCTGCCGAAGAACCTGCTCCCGATCCAGTCGGGCGTAGGCTCCATCGCCAACGCCGTCATCGGCGGTCTGGCCAAAGGCCCCTTCAAGAACCTGACCGTCTACACCGAGGTGCTCCAGGACACCATGCTGGACCTCTTTGACTCCGGCAAGCTCGACGCGGCTTCCTCCTGCTCGCTGTCCCTCTCGGCCAGCCCGGGCTTCCCGCGCTTCTTCGAGAACATGGACAAGTACTTCGACAAGATCACCCTGCGTCCGCTCTCCATCTCCAACGCACCGGAGCCGATTCGTCGTCTGGGCTGCATCGCCATGAACACCCCGGTGGAGATCGACATCTTCGCTCACGCCAACTCCACCCTGGTCGGCGGTACCCGCATGATCAACGGCCTGGGCGGCTCCGGCGACTTCCTGAGGAACGGCTTCCTGAAGATGATGCACACCCCGTCCTCCCGTCCGAGCAAGACCGACCCGACCGGTATCTCCTGCGTCGTGCCGCACTGCTCGCACATCGACCACACCGAGCACGACCTCGACTGCGTCATCACCGAGCAGGGTCTGGCCGACCTGCGCGGCCTGGCTCCGAAAGAGCGCGCCCGTCGCATCATCGAGAAGTGCGCGCACCCGGACTACAAGGCGCAGCTCACCGAGTACCTCAACATCGCCGAGAAGGACTGCCTGGCGAGGAAGGTCGGCCACGAGCCGCAGCTTTGGGATCGCGCCTTCAAGATGCACCTCAACCTTGAGAAGAACGGCACCATGAAGCTCAAGAACTGGGATGTGAAGATCGATCTCTGCGAAGACTAACCGCTCGCAGCAAAAGCAGCAAAAAAGGCCCCGCCGGAAACGGTGGGGCCTTTTTCTTTGATGCGGGGCGGGCACGCCGGCAGATGGTCTCGCCGCTACGGCTACCCGCGGGCCTTGGGGTGGGCCTGGTCGTACACCTCCATCAGCTTGTCTATGCTGACGTGGGTGTACTTCTGGGTGGTGGAGAGCGAGGCGTGCCCCAAGAGCTCCTGGATGGCACGCAGGTCGGCCCCCCCTTCCAGAAGGTGGGTGGCGAAGGTGTGGCGCAGCGTGTGCGGGGAGACCTTGCGCATGGCGGCGATGAGCAGCATGTGGGTGTCCACGATGCGCGTGACGCTGCGCCGGTTGATCCTCTTGCCGCGGCTGTTCAGGATGAGCGGCTCCCCGGGGTCCGTGGCGCCGCGCTCGGCGAGGTAGGCGGACAGGGCCTGCCGGGCAAAGGAGCCTACCGGCACGATGCGCTCCTTCCCCCCCTTGCCCATGACCCGCGCCACCCCGTCGGCCAGGTCGAGGTCCCCGATGTTCATCCCCGTCAGCTCGCTCACCCTTATGCCGCAGGAGTAGAGGGTCTCCAGCACCGCCCGGTCCCGAAGCGGGAGCCTGCTCCCGGCAGGAGCCTCCACCAGCGCGCTGACCTGGTCGATGTTCAGGTGGAAGGGGAGGCGCTTTTCCTTCTTCGGTGTGCTGACCAGCTCTGCGGGGTTCTTTTCCAGGCGCCCCTCCCGGAGCAGGAAGCGGAACAGCGCCCGGATCGCGGAGAGCTTGCGCCCGATGGAACTCTTGGCGTGCCCCTTGTGCAACTGGGCCAGGTACTGCCTGATGGCGAGGTGGTCGACCGCTTCGGGGAGCGGCTCGCTCCGCTGCGCCAGGAAGGAGGCGAACTGCTCCAGGTCGCTCCGGTAGGCGGCAAGGGTGTGGGGCGAGACGTTGCGTTCGGTCTCCAGGTAGTCGCAGAATTGCTCGATGGCCCGTTTCATGGTATGGAATCTACCTCAGTGCCGTGGCACTTTACAACAGCTTTCAACCGGGAGGATGAGATGTATCAGGTGGTGCTGGAGCGGGTTTCGGGATACGGGCGCGAAGAGGTGCGTGATGCGGTGGCCCGGCTCCTGGAACCGCTGGGGGGGATGGGGCGTTACGTGAAGCCGGGGGAGCGGGTGCTGATCAAACCGAACCTCCTCTCGGCCAAGCCGCCCGAGGCGGCGGTCACCACGCACCCGGAGCTGCTGCGCGCCGTGATCCTCGAGGTGCGCCGGGCGGGTGGCGTGCCTCTGGTGGGAGACTCACCGGGGGTGGGGAGCGGTCGCCGCGTGGCGGAACGCTCGGGCATGATGGCGGTCATCGAGGAGACCGGGGCGGAGTTCGTCCCCTTCACCGAGGCGCTCCCCGTGGCGGGGGTGGGCACCTTCAAGGAGTTCGAGCTGGCGCGCCCGTACCTCGAGGCGGACCGCCTGATCAACCTCCCCAAGCTGAAGACCCACGAGATGATGACCATGACCTGCTGCGTCAAGAACCTGTTCGGTGCCGTGGTGGGGACCGCCAAGGCCGCCTGGCACCTGAAGGCCGGGGCGGACAAGGAGCTCTTCGCCAGCATGCTCCTCGAACTGTACCGGCTGCGCGAACCGGATCTGAACATCGTCGACGCGGTGGTCGCCATGGAGGGGAACGGCCCGGGGAGCGGCGACCCCTGCCAGGTCGGCGTGCTTCTGGCCGGGGACAACGCGGTTGCCGTGGACCAGGTCGCCGCGCGGGTGGCGGGTATACCGAGGGCGCTCCTCTACCTGGAGAACGCGGCCCGGCGCATGGGGCTCCCCGGTACCCGGCCCGAGGAGGTGACGGTTGTGGGGGGTGACCCCGAAACGGTGCTGGAGCGCCCGCTCCGGCTCCCCCATCTTTCCGACGTCCAGTTCGGGCTCCCGGGGTTCCTGAAGAACCGGCTCAGAAACCAGTTCACCTCCCGTCCCGAGGTCGCGCCCGGCAAGTGCGAACTCTGCGGTGTCTGCGTCAAGGCCTGCCCGCCGGCGGCGATACGGGTGGAGGGGGGGCGGCTCCGTTTCGACTACCAGCGCTGCATCCGCTGCTTCTGCTGTCGGGAGCTTTGTCCCCACGCGGCGCTGGCGCTCAGGGACGGATGGCTGCTTCGGCTGATGAAGAAGCGCCACGGTCCGTAGCCTGCCGGGGGCGGTTGACAAGGAGAGGGGGGACCATTATATTTTTCCCCATCCTCCGGGAACCATAAAGCGAGGGATGCAAATCCAACCAGGGAAAAGGAGATCAGGATATGTGGACTAACTTCTTCATGATCCGTCCGGTAACCCACTGCAAAGAAGGTTGCCCTAGTCGGCCCGTCGCCTGACCGCGGCGGGCTCCCCCATCGGAAAAGGCCCCCCGTTCGCAACGGGGGGCCTTTTGTATCTCCTGCCTCACCTGCCCCCCCCGGGCCAGATCCGGCCGTTTCGTACCCTTTCGCTAAAGTCCGGCACCGCATCGCCGATGCGCCCGATAGGGGCGTGGGGCACCCGGTTGCCGCCTCCGCCCCTTGGTCTGCATCGGTCAAACCCCCTTTGAATTGACAACTGTGCCAAATTCCGCTATTCTGCGCGCCTGTGCGTACGCGTGTCGTCACTCAAAAAAAGGTATTGAATGCTTAAAGTTACCCTGATCATAGTTGCACTCCTGACCCCCTGCTTCGCCCTCGCGGCGCCTGGAGAGCTCTCCCAGGAGTCCGGACGCAAGGACCACCAGACCCAGCAGCTTGCCTCGGCCGACCTCGCCCTTTCCAGGGGACTCGGCCTTACCTCCGCCGATTTCCCCGGCAACGACGACGTAACCGACGACTCCGACGACTTCGATCTGAAGCTCCCCGAAATGGAGCTTCCCGACTCCGACATCCCCCTCACGTTCAACTCCAAGGTCGAGTACTTCACCCGCTACTTCCAGGGCTCCGGCCGCGCTTCCTTCGCCAAGTGGCTCTCAAGGAGCGAGCGCTACATCCCGATGATGCGGGAGGTGCTCAAGAAGGAAGCGCTCCCCGAGGACCTGGTCTACCTGGCCATGATCGAGAGCGGCTTCATGCCCCACGCCGTATCCGTGGCCGCCGCCGTCGGCCCCTGGCAGTTCATGCCGGCCACCGGCAAGCGCTACGCGCTCAGGATCGACCCCTGGATCGACGAGAGGCGCGACCCCTTGAAGGCAACCATCGCCGCGGCGCTCTACCTCAAAGAGCTCTACGCGCTGTTCAACAACGACTGGTACCTCGCCGCGGCGGGGTACAACGCGGGAGAGAACAAGATCCTGCGCGCCATCAACATGTACAACACCCGCGACTTCTGGGAGATCTCCAAGGGGAGCTACCTGGCCCGCGAGACCAAGGACTACGTTCCCAAGCTCCTGGCCGCGGCCATCATCGCCAAGGAACCCGCCAAGTTCGGCTTCGCCGACGTCGCCTACCTCCCCCCCATCGAGTTCGACCAGGTACCGATCCCGTCCCGTACCGACCTCGACGTGATGGCCAAGGCGTGCGGCGTTCCCCTTCAGAACATAAAGGAGCTCAACCCGGAGCTGCGCCGCGCCACCACGCCGCCGGACTACCCGGGGTACCTGCTGAAGGTCCCCAAGGGAGCAGGGGGCGCCTGCGCGACCGAGTACGCGAAGATCCCCGAGTCCGACCGCTACGTCGAGCGGGTGAGGAACGTGCAGTACCGGGCCAAGAAGCGCGACACCCTCACCTCCATCGCCAGGCGCTTCAACGCCTCGCCGCAGAGCATCGCCGAGCTGAACAACCTGGGGAAAAGGAAGGTGAAACTCGCCGGGCGAGTGCTGACCATCCCGGTCCAGGTCGCCTCCGCGCGGGGCGAAGGGCACCCGGCGCATCCTGCGCAACAGGCGCAACAGGCGCAGCCGGAGAGCCCGGTGGTTGTGGCGAAGGACATCAAGGCGGTGGCCAAGGCCGAGCCCAAGGAGTTCCACAAGTACTACACGGTGAAAAAGGGGGATACCCTCACCTCGCTCGCCAAGAGGTTCAACGTAACGGCCAGGCTCCTCTCCGCCTGGAACAACCTGAAGACCCGGGTGGCTTTAAAGCCCGGCAAACGCATCATCGTCGCCAAGTACCAGGAGAAGAAGGGCGCCCTGGTCAGGGACGAGGGGTAGCCCCAATCGACCGTCTCGCAAATCACGTGACCCGCACCACGAAAGGATAAATCAGCCGATGTACAACCTTCTTATTTCCGCAGGCGCAGCTATCGCAGTTTTCCTCGTCGTTTCCCTCGCCGCCGGCTTCCAGTACTGGTGGGCGGCGCTTCTGGGCGCCATGATCGTCTTCATGGCGAGCTTTCTGATCATCTCCCGCATCATCACCAAGAGGCTCGAAGCGATAATGGAGCCGGCCATGAAGGACATCCAGGCCCAGCGCTTCGAGAAGGGGATCCGCGACCTGAAGTCGGCGCTCCCCTACGGCAAGTGGCAGATCTACGTGGAGAGCCAGATCAACTCCGCCATCGGCATGGTCTACTTCGTCAGGCGCGAGTTCGCCACCGCCTTCCCGTACCTGGAGAAGGGTTTCTTCAAGAACTGGGTCACCATGGGGATGCTCGGCGTCACCTACATGAAAAAGAACAAGCACGACAAGATGAAGGAGACCTTCGACAAGGCGCTCATGGCGAGCCCCAAGGAGTCGCTGCTCTACGCCCTCTACGGCTACTGCCTCAACGAGATCGGCGAGAACGTGAAGGCCTGCGAGATCGTGGCCAAGGGGGTGGCGAAGCTCCCCGGAGACGAGAACCTGAAGCAGAACCTGGAGCTTTTGCGCGAAGGGAAGAAGATGAAGATGAAGGGGTACGGCGAGATGTGGCTGCAGTTCCACCTGGAGAGTTTGGCGACCATCCAGAAGCAGCAGATGGCAGCAATGGGTGGAAAGCGCCGGATTATCAGAAAATAGCTTGTAAAGATATCTCAAAAGTGCCATATTGAGCTGTTTTTTAAGACGGGCTTCGCTGCTCGTCTTTTTATTTGTAGCCGAGCCAAGAAAAGGAGCAGTAAAGCATGCAGGAGAAGATCAGAAACATCGCCATCATCGCCCACGTCGACCACGGCAAGACCACCTTGGTCGATGCCATGTTGAAACAGTCCGGTGTTTTCAGGGAAAACGAGGCGATCACCGAGCGCGTGATGGATTCCAACGACCTGGAGAAGGAGCGCGGCATCACCATCCTCGCCAAGAACCTCTCCATCCACCACGGCGACTACAAGATCAACATCGTCGACACCCCGGGACACGCCGACTTCGGCGGCGAAGTGGAGCGCGTGCTCAAGATGGTCGACTCCGTGCTGCTGCTCGTCGACGCACTCGACGGTCCGATGCCGCAGACCCGTTTCGTACTGAAGAAGTCGCTCGACCTGGGCTTGAAACCGATCGTGGTCATCAACAAGGTGGACCGCCCCGGCGCCCGCCCCTCGGAAGTCGTCGACATGGTCTTCGACCTGTTCTGCGAACTGCAGGCCTCCGACGCCCAGCTCGACTTCGCCATCTGCTACACCAGCGCCAAGATGGGGTACGCCATGCGCGAGATGGACCAGCCCTCCGAGAACATGGAGCCCCTGTTCGAGCTGATCAAGGACAACGTGCATCCCCCCGAAGGGAACCCGGAAGCGCCGTTCCAGCTCCTGGTCACCAACATCGACTACAACGACTACATCGGCCGCATCGCCACCGGCAAGATCTTCAACGGCAAGGTGAGCGCCGGCGAGACCGTGGCCCTCATCAAGCGCGACGGCACCATCTCCAAGGGGCGCGTCACCAAGCTCTTGGGGTACGAGGGGCTGAAGCAGGTCGAGATCCCGGAAGCCTTCACCGGCGACATCGTCACCATCGCGGGCTTCACCGAGGTGGGGATCGGTGAGACGCTGGCCTCGGCCGAAAACCCGATGCCGCTCCCCTACGTCGCCATCGATGAGCCGACCCTGTCCATGAACTTCATCGTCAACTCCTCCCCCTTCGCCGGGCGCGAGGGTAAGCTCGTGACCTCCAGGAACATCCGCGAGCGCCTGGACCGCGAACTGCGCACCAACGTGTCGCTCAGGGTCGCCAACACCGCCAACGCCGATACCTTCCAGGTCTCCGGCCGCGGCGAGCTGCACCTCTCCATCCTGATCGAGAACATGCGCCGCGAGGGGTTCGAGATGGCCGTCTCCAAGCCCGAGGTCATCATGCGCATGGTCGAGGGCGTGCGCCACGAGCCGATGGAGTACCTGGTGGTGGACGTCCCCGCCGAGTACCAGGGCGCCATCATCGAGCGCATGGGACCCCGCAAGGGGGAGATGGTCGCCATGAACCCGATGGGCGAGACGGTGCGCCTGGAGTTCATCGTGCCGGCCCGCGGCCTGATCGGGATCAGGGGCGAGTTCCTCACCGAGACCCGCGGCACCGCGGTGATCACCCACACCTTCCACAACTACGCACCCTACAAGGGGGAGATCCCGGGGCGCAAGAACGGCGTCCTGATCGCCATGGAGCAGGGTGAGACCACCGCCTACTCGCTGGACGCGCTGCAGCCGCGCGGCATCCTCTTCCTCGGCGCCGGCGTCGAGGTCTACGGCGGCATGATCATTGGCCAGCACGCGAAGGACAACGACCTCGAGGTGAACCCCTGCAAGGGTAAGAAGCTCACCAACGTGCGCGCCTCCGGCAGCGACGACGCCATCAAGCTCACCCCGCCGCGCGTCCTCACACTGGAGCAGGCGCTCGAGTTCATCGACGAGGACGAACTGGTAGAGGTGACGCCGCAGTCCATCCGACTGCGCAAGAAGGAGCTCGACCCGACCAAGCGCAAGCGCGCCGGCCGGGCTTAAATACTGAGCCTCCGGGGCCGTAGCGGCTTGGGCCTCGGGGGCTTTTTCATGATCTCATCGCACTGGAGGAGTCACACATGCACTCTCGACACCTGCGTTACCCGGGCCTTTTCTCCCTGCTCCTGCTGGTCGGCGCCTGCGCTACGGCTCCGGCCCCGGTGAAGAGTCCCGAGACCTATTTCAAGGAAGGCGAGGCCGCCTACGCCTCCCGGCACTTCGAGGACGCCATCGCGCAGTTCAAGAAGGTGAAGGAGAGCTACAGCAACCCCGAACTGACGGCGCAGGCCGAGCTGAAGATCGCGGATGCCCACTTCGATAACGGCGCCTTCATCGAGGCGGCCGCAGCCTACGAGGATTTCCGCAAGCTCCACCCGAGCAACGAGAAGGCCCCGTACGCGCTGTACCGCCTGGGAGTGTCCAACTACAACGAGATCACCGGCATCGACACCGACCAGACGGCGGTGAAGAACTCCGTGCACTACCTGGAGATGTTCCTGGCCCAGTACCCTGGCTCGGAGTACGCGGCGGACGCCAAGGTGAAGCTCGCCGACTGCCGCGGCAAGCAGCTCGCCTACGAGAACTACGTTGGGAATTTCTACCTGAGAACCAAGAAGTACCCCTCCGCGATCAAGCGGCTGAACGAGGCGCTGCAGCGCTTCCCGGGCGAGCCCGGGCTCGCCGACACCCTCTTCAACCTGCAGCAGGCCTACCTGAAGTCTGGGGACACGGCACGTGCGGATGAGGTGGCGAAGAGGCTCGAGGCGGAATACCCCGCGAAGGCGCGAGAGGCGAAGGGGGAGGGGGCGAAGCCGGCCGCAGGCAAGGCGGACGAGCTTCCCATGATCATCTTCAAGTAGCGGCTGGCGAAAAGCTTTCGCTGCACCCGATAAAAAAGGCGCGCGCCCCGATCCCGGGACGCGCGCCCTCATTGCTCCCCGCCGGCTCTAGGCCACCAACTGGTGCTGCCTGCTGCCGGCGTTGCTGTTTTTGCGACCCTTCTTCTGTCGATACATCCTCTGGTCGGCCAGGCGCCAGGACGCCATCAGCTCCTCCCCGTCGTGGGCGGTGGCGGCTCCGATGGAGAGGCTCAAGGGGAGGGCTGGGTGCTCATCGTTGCTCTGGGCCAGTTGGGCCTGGAGCCGCTCCATCGCCTCGCGCAGGGTGGCTTCGTCGGTGTTGGGGAGGAGGGCCGCGAACTCGTCCCCCCCGACGCGCGCGACCACGTCCTCGCGCCGGAAGGCGTTCTTGAGCACCTCGGCCGCGTGCCGGAGCAGGTCGTCGCCGGCCGCGTGCCCCTGCTGGTCGTTGACCTCCTTCAGGCGGTCCACGTCGACCATCACGATGCTCACCGGGAACTTCCGCCCCTTGCTCAGCCGCTCGAGCTCCTCGTCGAAATAGGCGCGGTTGTAGATGCCGGTCAGGATGTCGTGGCTGCTCAGATAGCGCAGCTTCAGCTCGGCCTGCTTGCGCTCCGAGATGTCCAGCAGCGCCCCGACCACTCCCCCGGAGCTGCTCCCCGAGTTCTTGAAGGTGGCGCTGTAAAAGATCATGTCGCGGCGTTCGCCGTCGGCGCAGGTGATGGTCCCCTCGAAGCTGCGCGGGCCGACCCCGTTCTGCGCCGTCTCCTCGCCGCGGCTGTAGAGGGCGGCCAGGTCCGGGGGGAGGATGTCGTAGATGCTCTTGTTGATGTGCCCGTCCCGCTTCATGCCGATCTGCTCCTCGAACGCCTTGTTGCAGCCGAGGTACAGGCCGTTGGGATCGTTGTAGAAGATGGGGGTGGGGAGTGTGTCGATGAGGATCTGGATGAACTCCAGTTTATCCTTCAGTTCCTGCTCGTGGCGCCGACTCTGCTGCCGCAGCGTCGCCTCCGCGATGGAGCGCTGCACCGCCGGCACCAGCCGGGCCAGGTTGCCCTTGAGCACGAAGTCGTCGGCGCCGGCGCGGATGGCCGCCGCCGCGGCCTCCTCGCCGACCTTCCCGGAGATCATCAGGAAGGGGATGTCGCTGCCGCGCTCCTTGAGTATCTGCAGCGCCTTCAGGCCGCTGAAGCCGGGCATCACGTAGTCGCAGATGATGACGTCCCACGGCGACGAGTCGAGCGCCTCGGCCAGGGGCTGAGCGCTGTCCACCCGCTGGAAATGGACGTCGAAGCCCCCCTGCTCGAGCTGGATGACGATCAGCTGGGCATCGTCCGGGGCG
Source organism: Geomonas diazotrophica (assembly GCF_018919385.1). Lineage (GTDB taxonomy): Bacteria > Desulfobacterota > Desulfuromonadia > Geobacterales > Geobacteraceae > Geomonas > Geomonas diazotrophica. Next base: position 29,959 of record NZ_JAHLMF010000009.1, on the reverse strand, counting down.
TCCTCTACGATCAGGACTCTTAACAGTCTCTTCATGTGCGGTTTTCTCCGAAAAACCAAGGGATTGTGGCACCGGACACCGGAAAATTGTAAACGATGGCGACGCAAAGGCAACCGCCGCGCCGGAGGGGAAAACACTCCGCCGGCGACGGTTGGGCCGGGAAAGCAGGCTGGCACGGCGCTCATGAAAATATGTATCGGCACAACCTCAGCCAACTAAAGAAATTAATTTTTTATCATTATTTTTTAATCAGTGCAACGGCCGGACAACATTAATTTACGCTTTGCCGTTGCGGCGGCAAAGCCGCTGCGTGTATAGTCCTAATGAAGGTGAGCGGCAGGGGGGTGCCTTCGGTGGCTCGGCAGGCCTGAGCTTCTCATGACAGTGCCGGCACGTTTTTCAAGGAGAGGGGATGAAACAGTTTTTTTTCGCCACCACCGCCAAGGGGGTGGAAGAGGCGTTGGCTGCCGAGCTGGTGAGGCTCGGGGTGTCCGATGTGTCGGTAGAGAGCGGCGGCGCCCGTTTCGCCGGTGGGATGGAGGCGGCCTACCGCGCCAACCTCTGGCTGCGCAGCGCGAGCCGCGTGCTGATGACGCTCGCCGAGTTTCCCTGCGAGACCCCGGAGGAGCTGTACCGCGGCGTGCGCGGCGTCTCCTGGGAGCGCTTCCTCACCCCGGAGCTCACCCTCGCCGTCGACTGCAACCTGCGCGACTCCGCGCTGACCCATTCCGGCTTCGTGGCGCTCAAGACCAAGGACGCCATCGTGGACGCCCTGCGCGACCACTACGGTAGCCGCCCGAGCGTGGACACAAAGGACCCCGACCTGCGCGTCAACGTGCGGCTTTTCAAGAACCGCTGCACCCTGAGCCTCGACCTTTCCGGCGAACCGCTGGACCGGCGCGGTTACCGCCTGGACCGTCACGAGGCCCCGCTCAAGGAAAACCTGGCGGCGGCGCTGGTGGAGCTCTCCGGCTGGGACGGCAGCACCCCGCTGGTCGATCCCATGTGCGGCACCGGCACCATCGCCATCGAGGCGGCGCTCAAGGCGCTGCGCATCCCCCCCGGGCTCAACCGCCGCTTCGGCTTCCAGCGCTGGCAGGGGTTCGACCGGGCGCTCTGGGAGCGGATCGTGGCCGAGGCGCGCGCCGGGATGCTGGAGCGGCTTCCCGCGCCGGTGCAGGGTACCGACCTCTCCCACTCCGCGGTCGGCATGGCGGCCCAGAACGCCCAGCGCGCCGGCGTGCTGCAGCACCTCGTGCTGGGACGCCTCCCCATGGCCGAGCTCACCCCGCCCCCGGGGCCGGGGGTGCTGATCGTCAATCCTCCCTACGGCAAGAGGCTCGGCGAGCAGGAGGCGCTGCGTCCGCTCTACAAGGAGATCGGCGACACCCTGAAACAGCGCTGCAAGGGGTACACCGCCTACCTCTTCACCGGCAACCTCGAACTGGCCAAGTCGGTCGGACTGAAGGCGACCCGGAGGATGGTGCTCTACAACGGCCCCATCGAGTGTCGCCTGCTCAAGTACGAGATGTATTAGGGAAGCGGGCTTCTGTCATTAAAATAGAAGCTTGACACGCTAACCCTTTTACTATATGTTTTAATTTCGCTTTTCGGGCCTATAGCTCAGTTGGTTAGAGCTACCGGCTCATAACCGGTCGGTCCCAGGTTCGAGTCCTGGTGGGCCCACCACCTTACAAATTAGGATGATGTGGGGATGCCCTTAAAGCACCTGGTCAGACGAAAAAATACACTTCTAGTGGGGAGAAAGAGTGCACACCAAGCGGTTGCACTCTTTTTCTTTTGAGCGCGATGATAACTCCAAGAATTTCGGATCTAGTTGGAATAACTGGTAAAATCGCCCCAATTCACTTCGCTGAATCCTGGGACAACGTGGGGCTGCAGCTGGGCGACCCGGTCGCCCCGGTCTCCCGGCTCATGGTGGCGCTCGATCCCGGCCGTCCCGCCGTGGAGGCGGCCATCGAAGCCCGTTGCCAGCTGCTCGTCACGCACCACCCCTTCATCTTCTCCCCGCTGAAAAAGATCACCGCCGCCGACGAGACCGGCCGCCTTACCATCCTCGCCCTCAAGCACGACCTCGCCATCATCTCCATGCACACCAACCTCGACATAGCCCAAGGGGGCGTGAACGACCTCCTGGCCGGCCGTCTGGGGATCCAGGGTGCGCAGCCGCTGAAGATCACCGGCGGGGAGGAGTACGCCAAGATGGTGCTCTTCGCGCCGTGCGGTTTCGAGGAGAAGCTTCTGGCCGCGCTCTCCCCCTTCATCCCCCTGATCGGCAACTACCGCGACTGTTCCTACCAGTCGGAGGGGACCGGGCGTTTCACCCCGCTTGCCGGCGCCAAGCCGTTCGTGGGCGAGGTCGGGGCGGGGCACGCGGAGCCGGAAAGCAGGCTCGAGCTCCTGATCATGAAGGACCGCATCGGTCCCGCCGTCACCGCCATGAAGGGGGCGCACCCCTACGAGGAGCCCGCCTACGACCTGTACCCGGTGCTGAACCAGGGGGCACCGCGGGGGCTGGGGCGGATCGGGACGCTGGCTGCCCCGGTAACGGCAGCGTGTTTTGCGAAGGAGGTCCGGGAGCGTCTCGGCGCCGCCGGGGTGCGGCTGGTCGGGGATCCCGAGCGCCAGGTGAAGAAGGTCGCCGTCTGCGGCGGCTCCGGCGTCTCGCTGCTGCACGACGCGGCGCGAAAGGGTGCCGATATCCTCGTGACCGGGGACGTGAAATACCACGAGGCGCGCGAGGCCGAGGCCCTCGGGGTGGCACTCCTCGACGCCGGGCACTTTGCCACCGAGCGCCTTATGGTGCAGGGGCTCGGGGCGCAGTTGCGGGAGTTCCTCGCGGCGCGCCGCTTCGAGGCGGAAATAGTTGAATACCAGGGAGAGCAGGAACCTTTCACCTTCTGGTGAGGCATCTGCTCTTTGAGAACATAAAAAGGTAGTTGGGGAGGCGGATTTTGCGTAACAAACTGAAGGCGTTATACGAATTGCAGGAGATCGACCTGAGGATCGACGGTCTGGACGGCGAGAAGGCGCAGCTTTTGGGCGAGTCCCAGGCGCTGGAAGCGAAGCTTGCGGAAGCGCGCGAGAAGATCGCGGCGCGGCGTGAAGAAGTGAGCGCGCTCGAGGAGGAGAAGGGGGCGCTCGAGGCGAACCTCGCTTCCGAGAACGACAACATCGCCCGTTCCGAGTCGCACCTCAAGGAGATCAAGACCCAGAAGGAGTACCAGGCCGTCTCCAAGGAGATCTCCGGCGCGAAGAAGCTGATCGCCGAGCTGGAGGAGCAGATCCTGCAGAAGATCAACGCCATAGAGGAGATCAACGGCGATATCGCCAAGCGGGAAGCCGACCTCTCCGAGATGGAGACCAACGTCGCCGCGCAGCAGGCCGAGGTGCAGCAGAAGGTCGATGCGCTGGAGGGGGGGATCGCCAAGGATGCCGCCACCCGCGAGGAGACCGTGAAGGGGCTCCCCGCCTCGGTCATGAAGCGTTACAGCAAGCTGCGCGACCAGAGAAGGGGTGTCGCCGTGGTCGAGGCCAAGGAAGGGAACTGCATGGGGTGCAACATGCATCTGCCGCCGCAGCTCTACAACACCCTGTTCCGTGCCGACGACGTGGTGACCTGTCCCCACTGCCAGCGTATCCTGATCATGAAGCTGGAAGTGCAGGACTAAAGAGAATCCAGATTAAGACTGAGACTAAGATTAAGCAGGCACAACCCCAAGGGGGCGCCTTTTCTTAGTCTCAATCTTTGTCTCAGACTGCAGTTAAGTTTTGGCCGAAGCAGACCAGATGGCCGCCGTCCCCCGTAGCCTTGTGCGAAGGGGGAGGGAGGAAAGTCCGGGCTCCACAGGGCATGGTGCTGGATAACGTCCAGCGGGGGCAACCCCAGGGAAAGTGCCACAGAGAGAAGTCCGCCCTCCGAAGCCTTGGCGAAGGGGGGTAAGGGTGAAAGGGTGAGGTAAGAGCTCACCGGGTTCGGCGGCGACGCCGGATGCCAGGTAAACCCCACCAGGAGCAAGACCAAATAGGGAAGCGCCAAGGACGGCCCGTCCGTGCTTCCGGGTTGGTTGCTTGAGGGTGTCGGCAACGGCACTCCTAGATGAATGACCATCGCCCGCCTCCGGGTAACCGGTTGCGGGAACAGAACCCGGCTTACGGGCTGCTTCGGCCAAAAATACAAAAGACGTTCAAGCTTCGCCGTCCGCTCGCTCCGGCCTGACCCGGCGACGGCGGGCCCCAAGCCTTGAGTGCCGAGTCTCGAACGACCGGGTCCAGGCGCAAAGCCGTGGGGGGCGCGCCGCTTCATGCCTTTGCCGTTCTTCGTTTTTGTGCGGTCTCTGCGTCTTGGCGTCTTTGCGTTTAAAAAAACGGTTTTAAAGTATAGACCGCCTTCCGGTCGCTCCGGACGGCGTTTTTTTATGTTGCACGAGGTTTCGCGTGGCCGGATGGGATCATGAGTGGCAGGAGGCGGTGAGCAGGGTGGCGGCGGCGTTCGAGCGGCTCTCCGATGCCGCCCGGCAGAACCTGGAAGGGCACGCCCGCGGCATGGTGGCGCACAAGGAGGCGATGCAGCAACTGGTCGCCCGCGCCGACGCCGCCGCCCATTGCGCCGGCTGCGGCGGGGCCTGCTGCGTCAGGGGGCGCTACCACTTCAGCGCCGTCGACCTGCTGGTCTACCTGGCCACGGCAAAGCCGCTCTTCGCACCCCGTTTCGACAACGGCCTCTGCCCGTTTCTGGGCGAGCCGGAATGCCTGATCCCCGCCGGCTACCGTCCCTTCAACTGCATCACCTTTAATTGCGACCTCATCGAGGACCAGCTGACGCGGGACGAGGTGTCCCGCTTTTACCGGATGGAGCAGGAGCTTTCCGCCCGCTACGCCGAGATCCGCGCCCTGTTCCCGGCGCGGAGCATGGACGGCCCCTTGCTTTGACCCTGCTTTGACCCCACAGGAGAAGTGACCATGGCTACAACGATCAACGACATCGTGCTGGTGCACATCGACAACAAACCCGCCTTCCACGCCAGGATCGAGGACATCTCGCCTGACGCGAAGCCGGGGTGGTGGCAGGTGAAGCTCCTGGTGCTCACCGTGCCGCTCCAGGTCTACAACTGGATCCTGGACGAGAGCCAGGTGAACGGCGCCCCCTTCACCATGTCCGGGACGCCCATAATGCTCGAGAAGATCGTCTCGCCGGAGCCTCCCCTGAAGCCGGTCCCCCCGGTCGACAACGGGGGCTCCCAGAAGAAGGGGAACGTGGTGTCCCTGTTCGACAGGAAAAAGAATTAGTAATGTCGCACCGTTCCGGGCGGGGTCATCAAGGCCCCGCCCGCCTCGTTTTCCACCGCGCTGTTCGCTAGGCTTTTTAATTTGCCCCGATTCACCCCCCGGCTTTTACCACTTCTTGCCACCGGTTCCCGCTCCCCGCTTAACTCATCGGAAAACCTCCCAAAAATTCCCTATTTGCCGCTAATTTTGCCTTGACATCAATGCGTGCCTCCCGTATAGTTCGTGCACGAAAGTGGTATGTAGTGGTATAAAGTGGCAACGAGTGCCGGGGAAACCATGTTCAGAGGGAAGTTCGACACGACCATCGACGCCAAGGGGCGCACCAGCATTCCCGCGAAATTCCGCGAGGTTCTGGTTGACAGCTTCGGCGACGAGCGCTTCTTCCTCACCAAGTCCAGTCCGCTGCGGCTGGGGGGTGGGGCGATGGGCTATGGCCTTGTCATCTATCCCTACACCGAGTTCCTGGCCCTGGAAGAAAGGCTCAAGGACGGGGCCGCCCTCGGCTTCTCCGTCGAACAGCTGGCCGCGGTGCGCCGCACCGTCCTGGTCCCCGCCGTCGAATGCACGGCGGACAAGCTGGGGCGCATCCTGGTCCCCACCGACCTGAGAAAGACCGCGCAGCTGGAGCGCGAACTCCACTTCGTGGGCATGCAGAAAAAGATCGACATCTACAGCCAGGCCGTCTGGGCCCAGGTCTGCGCCCAGGACGAGCAGAACTTCCCGCTCGATTCGCCCGCCCTCGCGGGTCTGGGTCTCTAGATGGCGGACTTCCATCACATATCGGTGCTCCCGGACGAGGTCCTCGAGCTCATCGCCCCCAAGTCGGGCGGCATCTACGTGGACGGCACCCTGGGGGGCGCCGGCCACGCCGGCCTGATCCTCGAGGCGAGCGCGCCGGACGGCATGCTGATCGGCTTCGACCGCGACGCCGAAGCAATCGCGGTGGCCCGGGAAAGACTCGCACCCTTCGGGGACCGGGTCAGGATCTTCCAGAGGAACTTCTCCTCCATAGCCGCGACCCTGGCCGAAGCCGGTGTGGCCGCGATCGACGGCTTCGTGCTCGACCTCGGGGTCTCCAGCCACCAGCTGGACAAGGAGGAGCGGGGCTTCAGCTTCCAGGCCGACGCGCCCCTGGACATGCGCATGGACCGAAGCTCGGGGCCGAGCGCGGCCGACCTGGTGAACACCCTCTCCGAGGGGGAGCTGCACCGCATCATCGCCGACTACGGCGAGGAGCGCTGGGCCAAGAGGGTCGCCTCCTTCATCGTCAAGGCGAGGGAAGAGCACCCGATCGAGACCACCATGCAACTGGTGGACGTCATCAAGGGGGCGATTCCCAAGGCGAAGTGGGAAGAGCGGCTGCACCCGGCGACCAGGACCTTCCAGGGGTTGCGCATAGCGGTCAACGAGGAGCTGAAGAGCCTGGAGGACGGGCTTTCCGACCTCTTGAAGCTCCTCAAACCCGGAGGGCGCGGCGCGGTGATCTCCTTCCACTCGCTGGAGGACCGCATCGTGAAGGAGGCCTTCCGAGACGCCTCCGCCGGCTGCATCTGCCCCAAGGAACTCCCGATCTGCGTCTGCAAACGGGTGCCCCAGTACAAGGTGCTCACCAAGAAGGCGGTCAAGGCCGGGGATGAGGAACTGAAAGCGAACCCGCGCTCCCGGAGCGCACGCCTTAGAGGCATCGAGAAGATTTAACAAGAGGTAGCACTATGGCACAGAGCAAAGTTGCCTACGGCAAGGTCGCCGCACCGGCACGCCCGGGCGCGGTAGTAAGGGAAAACTGGATCAGCTTCCGTTATCTGACGGGGGTCATGGTCATGCTCACGCTGGTCTCCATCTTCCACGTCTGGTCCCGGGTCGAGGTGATCGACATGAACCTGAGGATAGGCGAGGCGAGCCGGCAGTTCAGGGAGCAGCAGCAGGAGAACAAGCGCCTCAAGGTTGAGGTGGCGTCGCTCAAGGCGCCGGCCCGCATCGAGGCGCTGGCCAAGGGTGAGCTCGGCATGGCGCTCCCCACCGACCAGCAGGTGGTCCTGGTCAAGTGATAGACAAGTGGGAGAAATGGGCCAGGGTCCGCATGCGCTTCGTGGCTCTGCTCTTCGTCGGATTCTTCATAGCGGCAACCGGACGCGCCTTCTACCTGCAGGTGCTTGACAACGACAAGCTGGTGAAGATCGCCGAGAAGCAGCACCAGAAGAGCATCCTGCTGACGCCCAGCCGCGGCGGGATCTACGACCGCAACAACGCGCCCTTCGCCGTCTCCATCGAGATGGACTCCTGCTACGCGGAGACCCGGAACATGGAGAACATCCCCGAGGCCGCGGCGCAGCTCGCCCCGGCGCTTGGGTACTCCAAGGATGAGCTCGAGGCGAAGCTGAAGGGGGCGAAGAACTTCGTCTGGCTGGCCCGCAGGATGCCCCCCGAGCAGGCGAAAAGGGTGAAGGCGCTCGACCTGGAAGGGGTCGGCTTCGTCAAGGAGAGCCGCCGCTTCTACCCGAACTCCCAGGTCGCCGCCCACGTGATCGGCTTCACCGGGGTCGACCCGAGCGGACTGGAAGGGGTCGAGAAGAAGTACGACAACATCATCCTCGGCAACACCGGCTACCTGGTGACCGAGCGCGACGCCCTGGGGCGCGACATCGCCCTCAAGAAGGGGAGCGAGGGGAAGGCGGGTTCCAAGGGGAGTAATGTCGTCCTCACCCTGGACAAGAACATCCAGTACATAGCGGAGAAGGAGCTCACCAAGACCATCGAGAAAAACGGTGCCAAGGCGGGGATCGCCATCGTGATGGAGCCCGACACCGGGCGGGTGCTGGCCATGGCCAACTACCCCTCCTTCAACCCGAACAACATCAAGGAGCTCGCCCCCGGGGCGATCAGGAACCGCGCCATAGCCGACAGCTTCGAGCCCGGCTCCACCTTCAAGATCTTCCTGGTGGCGGCGGCGCTGGAGGCGGGGGTGATCCGCCCGGGCGACAGCTTCAACTGCGAGAACGGCTCCTGCAACATGTACGGCAGGACCATCCACGACACGCACAAGTACGGTGCGTTGACCGTGCCGCAGATCCTCAAGTACTCGAGCAACATCGGCGCCGCCAAGATCGGCCAGAGGCTCGGGTCGCAGCGCCTGTTCACGGCGCTCACCGGTTTCGGGTTCGGAGAGAAGAGCAGCATCGACCTCCCCGGCGAGGTCTCCGGGATGCTCCGCCCGCAGGAGAAGTGGTACGGCATCGACCTGGCCACCATCTCCTTCGGCCAAGGGGTGACCGCCACCGCACTGCAGCTTACCGCCGCGGTGTCCGCCGTCGCCAACGGCGGCAACCTGATGAAGCCGTACCTGGTGGACCGGATCGTGGACGACGAGGGGGTCGTGCTGCAGCAGTTCGGGCCGCAGCTGAAGAGAAGGGTGGTCTCCCCGGAGACGGCCAGGACCGTGGCCCGCATGCTGGAGGGGGTCGTGGCCGATGGCGGGACCGGGACCGGGGCCGCGGTTGACGGCTACCGGGTCGCCGGCAAGACCGGCACCGCCCAGAAGGTCGAGGGGCGCAGCTACTCGGCCAGCAAGCGCATCGGTTCCTTCATCGGGTTCGTGCCGGTCGAGAAGCCGCGGCTGGCCATCATGGTGATGGTGGACGAGCCGACCGCCAACGTGTACGGGGGGGTCGTCGCCGCCCCCGCGTTCAGCGCCATAGCGCAGCAGTCCCTCTGCTACCTGAACGTCCCGCCTGACAAGAGCATCAAGAAGAAGCCGGCGCCGGCACCCGAGAAGGTCACCCCGCAGGCGGAGCAGGCGGTGGTCGAGGGGGGGACGGTCGAAGGGGCGGACGCCGGGACCATGCCCAACTTCCGCGGCATGAGCATGAGGCAGGTGCTGAGGGTCATGGAGCAGCGCGGCCTCAACGTCAAGCTGCAGGGGAGCGGGAGGGCGGTGGAACAGAACCCGCCGCCGGGAGCGCGCATCACCACGCAGGACCAGGTCTGGGTACGCTTCGTGCCGACGGCCTGACCATGGGGGAAGTATGAAACTGAAACAACTTCTGGCATGTGTTCCGGGCGCCAAGGTGACCGGGGACGACGCCATCGAGATAGGGTCGCTCTGCTACGACTCGCGGCAGGTGACGCCCGGTGCCGTCTTCTTCGCCCTGCGCGGCGTGAAGAGCGACGGGACAGAATACGTGGCATCCGCTGTAAAGGGGGGGGCGGTCGCAATTGTTGCGGACCGCCCCTGCGCCGTTGCCGGGGTCGCCTGCGTCGAGGTCCCCGACGCCCGCCGCGCCATGAGCCTCATGGCCGCCGTGTTCTACGGCACCCCCACCGGGGAGATCCCGCTGGTGGGCATCACCGGCACCAACGGCAAGACCACCACCACCTACCTGGTCGAGGGGATCATGGCGCAGGCCGGCATCCCGGCAGCGGTTTTGGGCACCATCAGCTACCGCTTCGGCGGCACCAGCATCCCGGCCCCGAACACCACCCCCGAATCGGTCGACCTGCAGCGGATCCTGAGGGAGCTCGTGGACCAGGGGGCGAAGGGCGCGGTGATGGAAGTCTCCTCGCACTCCCTGGAGCAGCGCCGCGCCGACGGCTGCATCTTCGACGTGGCCATCTTCACCAACCTGACCCGCGACCACCTCGACTACCACCTCGACATGGAGTCCTACTACCAGAGCAAGCTGAGGCTCTTCACCGACCTTCTGACCCCGAGCGCGCACAAGCCGCTTCGGCGCGCGGTGGTGAACCTGGACGACCCCTACGGGGCGAGGATCGCGGCCGATTCCGCAGCGCCGGTCTTGACCTACGCCGTGAACGCACCGGCCGACCTGAGCGTCGCCGAGGTGAACTTCTCGGTGCACGGAATCCGCTGCCGCCTCAACTCGCCGGTGGGGGAGATCAACATCAACTCCGACCTCCTGGGTCGCTTCAACCTGTACAACATGATGGGTGCCGTGGGTGCCGGGCTCGCCCTGGGGATCCCCAAGGAGGCGATCGAGGCCGGGATCGAGGGGCACAAGAAGGTTCCGGGGCGCCTGGAGCGGGTCCAAAACGACCAGGGGATCATCGTGCTGGTCGACTACGCCCACACCGGCGACGCGCTGGAGAACGTCCTCTCCACCATAGCCGAGCTGAAAACCGACCGGATCATCACCATCTTCGGCTGCGGCGGCGACCGCGACAAGGGGAAGCGCCCGGTGATGGGGGAGATCGCGGCCCGCTACAGCGACCTCGCCATCGTCACCTCGGACAACCCGCGCACCGAGGATCCGCAGGCGATCCTCGAAGACGTCCGGGCCGGCATCCCGACGGGCTTGAAGGAGTACAGCCTGGAGGAACTGGAAGGGGGGGTGCGCGAGAAGGGGTTCGCCACCATCGAGTCCCGGCGCACCGCGGTGCGCACCGCCATCCTGGCCGCCCGGCCCGGCGACATAGTGCTTTTGGCCGGGAAGGGGCACGAGGATTACCAGATCGTGGGCACCGAGAAGTTCCACTTCGACGACCGTGAAGAGGCGGCCGCGGCCCTGAAACTCAGGGCGTAAAAAAAGGTTCCCTTTTCCCTTATTTTGCGGCACATTACTGGTTTTGCGTCGTGCCTTGGAAAAACGGAAAACGAAGGGCGTCGAGACGCCCGGCAGCATAAAGGAAACAGGGATTTAGATGGCGATGTTCACGCTGAAAGAAATAGCCGAGGCAACCGGCGGCAGGATGATCGGGGAGGCGCAGACCGTGGTGTCGGGCGTGTCCACCGACTCGCGCCAGGTCGCCCCGGGAGAGCTGTTCGTGCCGCTCGTGGGAGAGCGCTTCGACGGCCACGACTTCATCACCACGGCCGCGGGACGCGGGGTCACCGCGTTTCTCATGGCCGAGAGCTGGCTCGCCGGACACGCCCTGCCGGCGGGTGCCTGCGCGGTAGCGGTCCCGGACACCCTGCGTGCCCTGGGGGATCTGGCCGCCTGGCACCGCCGCCGCTTCGACCTCAAGGTGGTCGCGGTGACCGGCAGCAACGGCAAGACCACCACCAAGGAGATGCTGGCCGGCATCCTGTCCCAGACCGGCCCCGGCCTGAAGACCGAGGGGAACCTGAACAACCTGATCGGCCTGCCGCTCACCCTGTTCAGGCTCACCGGCCGCGAGCGCTGGGCGGTGGTGGAGATCGGCATGAGCGAGTTCGGCGAGATCGATCGCCTGGCCGAGATTGCCGAGCCGCAGGTGGGGATCATCACCAATGCCTTCCCGGCGCACCTGGAGACCCTGGGGAGCGTGGAAGGGGTGGCGCGCGCAAAGGGGGAGCTCTTCCTGCGCCTGAAGGAAGGCGCGGTCGCGGTCTACAACGTGGACGACCCCCTCGTCTCCGCCTGTCCGACCCACTTGAACGTGACCCGGCTCACCTTCGGCCTTCGCGGCGCGGAGGTCTCCTCCGCATCCATCAGGGGGCTTGGGAAGCTGGGGGAGAGCTTTACCTTGAGGCTACCCGACGGCGAGGAGCAGGTCACCCTCAGGGCCTTCGGCCGGCACAACATCTACAACGCCCTGGCCGCGGCGGCCGCGGCGCACGCCTTGGGCGTGCCGGGAGCGGTGATCCGCCAAGGGCTCGAGGAGTTCACCCCTTACGACAAGCGCTTCCAGCTCGAGGAGGTCGCCGGCATCACCCTGATCGACGACAGCTACAACGCCAACCCCGCCTCCATGGCGGCGGCCCTCACCACGCTGCACGAGGTGGCGGACGGGGCGCGCAGCGCGGCGGTCCTTGGCGACATGCTGGAGCTGGGGCTCGGTACCGAGGAGGCGCACCGGGAGCTCGGCCGCAAGGCCGCCGGCACCGTGGAGCGCCTGTACCTTTTGGGCGAACTGGCCGCGGAGGTCGAGAAAGGGGCGCTCGAAGCGGGGCTTCCCGCCGAGCGTATCGTGCGCGCGACGAGCCACGAGGCGCTGGCCGGCGGGCTCATCGCCTGGCTTCAGCCCGGCGACTGCGTCCTCTTCAAGGGGTCGCGCGGCATGAAGATGGAAAAGGTGGCGACGGCGGTAAAAGAGGCGCTGGCACCCACGAAACAAGGGGGGCATGACTGATGCTGTACCATCTTTTGTATCCGCTCGCCTCGGACTACAAGCTTTTCAACGTCTTCAAATACCTGACCTTCCGCACCATCTACGCCATGATCACGGCGCTGGTGCTCTCCTTCATCGTGGGGCCCTGGGTGGTCAGGAAGCTCGAAGGGTTGCAGGCGCGCCAGGTGATCCGCACCGACGGTCCCGAGTCGCACCTGAAGAAGCAGGGGACCCCCACCATGGGCGGGGTGCTGATCCTGGTCTGCATCATCGTGCCGACCCTCCTCTGGGCCGACCTGAAGAACGTCTTCATCTGGCTCACCCTGCTCATCATCGCAGGCTACGGGGTGCTGGGCTTCGTGGACGACTACAAGAAGGTGGTGGAAAAGAACCCCAAGGGGCTCTCGCCGCGCCAGAAGATGTTCTGGCAGGTGATTCTGGCCGGCGGCGTCGGCATCTTCCTCTACTACCTCCCCGGCTTCTCCACCGAGCTCTACTTCCCGTTCTTCAAGAGGCTGCACCCGGAGCTGGGTATCCTCTTCATCCCGTTCGTGACCCTGGTCATCGTGGGCGCGAGCAACGCGGTGAACCTGACCGACGGCCTGGACGGGCTGGCGATCGGGCCGGTGGCCATCAACGCGGCCACCTACATGCTTTTCTGCTACATCGCCGGTAACGCGAGACTCTCCGGCTACCTGCAGATCCCGTACGTCCCGGGCGCCGGCGAGCTCGCCGTCCTGTGCGGGGCCATGGTCGGCGCGGGACTTGGCTTTCTCTGGTACAACAGCTACCCGGCCGAGGTCTTCATGGGGGACGTCGGCTCCCTGTCGCTGGGGGGAGGGTTGGGCACCCTGGCCGTGCTCACCAAGCAGGAGATCCTGCTGGTCATCGTCGGCGGCGTCTTCGTCGTGGAGGCGCTCTCGGTCATTTTCCAGGTGGGCTCCTACAAGTACCGCGGCAAGCGGATCTTCCGCATGGCGCCCATTCACCATCATTTCGAGCTGAAGGGGGTGGCCGAACCGAAGATCATCGTCCGGTTCTGGATCATCACCATCATCCTTGCGCTCGTCGCCATCTCGACGCTGAAGATGCGCTAGCCGCGTCTCCGCGTGAGGATGTGCCAACTCCCCGCCTCCCCTTTGCGCGGTTTCGTCGGGGGATGGGAAGCGAGGCCGTTCCCGGCCACAAAGTACTGCACGTGATCCCGCGTCCCCCCCTTTGCGAGGGGGCAGGGGGATTTAGGTTTTCTTGGAGAAGAAGGGCATATGGAATTAAAGGACAAGAAAATACTGGTGGTGGGGCTTGCGAAGACCGGCGTGGCCGTGACCCGCTTCCTGGCCGAGCGCGGCGCGCTCGTCACCGTCACCGACATGCGTGACGAGGAGGCCCTCAAGGACGTCCTCGCGGAACTCTCAGACCTCGACCTCTGCCTGGAGCTCGGGCGCCACGTCCCCTACAGCTTCCTGATGGCCGACCTGATCGTGGTATCCCCCGGCGTCCCGATGGACATCAAGCCGCTGGAGATGGCGCGCGCCCAGAAGCGCCGCGTGGTCTCCGAGGTGGAGCTCGCCTCCTGGTTCATCGAGGCCCCCATGGTCGCCATCACCGGCACCAACGGCAAGACCACCACGACCACCCTGACCGGCGAGATCTTCAAGGGGTGCGGCTTCGACACCTTCGTCGGCGGGAACATCGGCAACCCCCTCATCGAGCTCGCCATGAGCGGCGAGCGGGTGGAGCGGGTCGTGGTCGAGCTCTCCTCCTTCCAGCTGGAGGGGATCGAGAGCTTCCGTCCCCACGTCGCGGTGCTTTTGAACCTGACCGAAGACCACCTGGACCGCTACCACAGCTTCCAGGAGTACATCGACGCCAAGCTGCGCATCTTCGAGAACCAGGGGGCGGAAGACTTCGCGGTCCTGAACATCGACGACCCGCTGGTGGCCGCCTGCGCCACCAGGCTGAAGGCGCGCCTCTTCCCCATGAGCCGTTTCCACGAGCTCAAGGAGGGGATCAGCTACCGCGACGGCTTCATCACCTTCGCCCACGACGGCAAGGTGCTCCGCTTCGGCACCGACGGTTTCAAGCTCAAAGGGGTGCACAACCTGGACAACATCATGGCCAGCATGGCATCCACCCTGCTCATGCGCTGCGACGGCGACTGCGCCTACGCCTCGGTCAAGGAGTTCAAGGGGCTGCCGCACCGCATGGAGTTCGTCGAGGAGGTGAACGGGGTCGCCTATTACGAGGACAGCAAGGGGACCAACGTGGGGAGCGTGGTCAAGTCCTTGGAGAGCTTCGACTCCGGCATCACCCTGATCGCGGGGGGGAAGGACAAGGGTGGCTCCTACGAGCCGCTGGTCCAGCTCGTTTCCGACCGGGTGAGCCACCTGGTCCTGATCGGCGAGGCGCGGGAGCGCATGCACCAGGCGCTGGGCGATCTCACCGACACCCGTTTCGCCGACACGCTGGAGGAGGCGGTCGACATCGCCCGCAGGGTGACCCAGCCCGGCGGCGTGGTCCTCTTCTCGCCGGCCTGCTCCAGCTTCGACATGTTCAAGAATTACGAGGAGCGCGCCGAGCGCTTCAAGGCGGCGGTACGCGCGGCCAAGGAGGCTGAAGGAAAGTGAGGCGACTGGAGGGGTACGACATGATCGTGCTTATGATGGCGGTGATCCTCACCTGTTTCGGTGTGGTCATGGTCTACTCCGCGTCCTCCGTGATGGCCGCCAAGAAGTTTCACGACGGCTTCTTCTTCCTGAAAAGGCAGTCCCTCTACGCGTTGATCGGCTTCATCGGCATGGGGGTCGCCATGCACGTCGACTACCACGTCTGGAAGAAGTGGGCGGTGCCGCTCTTTCTGGGGACCTTCTTCCTGCTGTTGCTGGTGTTCGTGCCCGGCATCGGGGGGACCGCCAAGGGGGCATCGCGCTGGATCCGCCTTCCCGGCTTCAACTTCCAGCCCTCCGAGCTCGCCAAGGTGGCGCTCATCATGTACATGGCCTACTCCCTGGAGAAGCGGCAGGAGAAGCTCAAGCAGTTCATGTCCGGCTTCTTCCCGTACATGCTGATCCTCGGGGTCTTCATCGCGGTGCTCCTGGCGCAGCACGACATGGGGGCGGCGCTCACCATGCTGGTGGTGGCGATCGTCATGCTCTTTGCCGCCGGTACCAAGGTGCAGTACATCCTGGGGATGGGGCTCGTCGCCCTGCCCGGCATCTGCTACTTGGTCTTCACCAAGGCCTACCGCATGCGGCGCATCACGGCGTTTTTGGACCCCTGGCAGGATCCAACCGACGCGGGGTTCCAGATCATCCAGTCCTGGCTGGCTCTCGGGACCGGCGGTTTCTTCGGGCAGGGGCTCGGGGAGGGGAAACAGAAACTCTTCTACCTCCCGGAAGCGCATACCGACTTCATCCTCTCCGTGCTCGGCGAGGAGATGGGGTTCATCGGGGTGATCGTGATCGCCTCGATGTTCCTGTTACTGGTGCAAAGGAGCATCCGGGTCGCCATCTCCGCCGAGGACAGCTTCGGACGCTTCCTGGCCTTCGGCATCGCCTCGCTGATCGGCCTGGAAGCCTTCATCAACATGTCCGTGGTCACGGGACTGCTCCCCACCAAGGGGATCGCGCTCCCGTTTTTGAGCTACGGCGGCAGCTCGCTGATCATCTCGCTCTGCGCGGTGGGTGTGCTTCTCAACGTCTCGACCAGGATGAGGGGGACGCCATGAGGCTTATCATTGCGGGGGGGGGGACCGGGGGGCATCTCTTCCCGGGGATAGCGGTGGCCGACGAGTTCCTGGGACGCGGATCGGAAAACGAGGTGCTTTTCGTCGGCACCGAGCGCGGCATCGAGGCGCGCCTTCTGCCCAAGCTCGGCTACCGGCTGGAGCTGATCTCCGCCAGCGGCATGAAGGGGATGGGGAGCGTCAAGAAGCTCCTGAGCGCCGGGCGCCTTTTGTACGGCTACTCGCAGTCGAGGAAGATCCTGAAGAGCTTCAAGCCCGACATGGTGCTGGGGGTGGGGGGATACGCCTCGGCGCCGATGCTGCTGGCCGCGCGCGGCATGGGGGTCCGGACCTTCATCCACGAGCAGAACGCCGCCCCCGGCCTCACCAACAAGGTGCTGAGCCGCGTGGTCGACGGGATCTTCATCTCCATGGAGGAGGCGGCGGGCTTCTTCCCCGGGAAGGTCACCCAGATGACCGGGAACCCGATCCGCAAGGAGATCCTCTGGGGATTCCAGGAGCAGCGCGCCAGGTTGACCGGCGATACCTTCAACCTGCTGGTCTTCGGCGGCAGCGCCGGTGCGCAGCGGATCAACAGCGCGCTATTGGAGGCGCTGCCCCACCTGGAGCAGGTGAAGCACAAGCTGCGCATCACGCACCAGACCGGTGAGAAGGACGTGGCGCGGGTGCGCGAGGGGTACCAGGCCCAGGGAGTCCAGGCGCAGGTGCTCTCCTTCATAGACAACATGTCCGCGGCGTACGGGGCGGCCGACCTGGTGATCTGCCGGGCCGGGGCCACCACCATCGCCGAAGTGACCGCCTGCGGCAAGGGGTGCATCTTCATCCCGTATCCCTTTGCCGCCGACGACCACCAGAGGAAGAACGCCGAGTCGCTGGTGAAGCGAGACGCCGGGCGGATGATTCTCGAAGAGGATCTGACCGGCGAGCACCTGGCCGCCGAGATCCTGAACCTGATGGAGCACCCCGAGCAGGTGGCCGAGCTGGAGAAGAACGCCAGGTCCCTGGCCCAGCTGGACGCAGCCCAGGCCATCGTCGCGGCCATGGTTTTGAAGACAGATTAAGACTGAGACTAAGACTAAGGAACGAAGAGAGATAGCAGCTCGGTGGGCAGGGAGAAAAAGGAAAGGTTGTTCTCAATCTTAATCTTGATCTCAGTCTGCGACCGAAGGGAGCAAGCGTGTACGGAAAGATAGAGAGGATACATTTCGTCGGCATCGGCGGCATCGGCATGAGCGGGATCGCGGAGGTGCTCTTGAACCTCGGGTACAAGGTCTCCGGCTCCGACCTGAAGAGCTCGGACACCACCCAGCGCCTGGAAAGCCTGGGGGGCGAGATCTTCATCGGTCACGCCGCCGAGAACGTGGCCCAGGCCGACGTGGTGGTCATCTCCAGCGCCGTGCACGAAGACAACCCCGAGGTGGTCGAGGCGCACCTGAAGCTGATCCCGGTGATCCCGCGCGCCGAGATGCTGGCCGAGCTGATGCGCATGAAGTACGGCGTCGCGGTGGCCGGCACCCACGGCAAGACCACTACCACCTCGATGGTGGCGACCCTCCTGGCCAAGGGGGGGATCGACCCGACCATGGTGATCGGCGGCAGGCTGAACTCGCTGGGGACCAACGCGCGCCTGGGGCAGGGACAATTCCTTGTGGCCGAGGCAGACGAGTCCGACGGCTCCTTCCTGCTCCTCTCCCCGACCATCGCCGTGGTGACCAACATCGACGCCGACCACCTCGACTTCTACAGCGGCATCGAGGAGATCAAGGACACCTTCGTCGAGTTCATCAACAAGGTTCCCTTCTACGGCCTGGCCGTGCTCTGCCTGGATAACGGCAACATCGCCGACATCCTGCCGCGGGTGAAGAAGCGCTTCACGAGCTACGGCCTGTCGGCCCAGGCGGACTTCCGCGCCACCGACGTGCGCCTCTCCGGCTTCTCCACAAGCTTCGTCGCCCACCACAAGGGGGTGAAGCTCGGCGAGATCACCTTCTCCATGCCTGGCGCGCACAACGTGCTGAACGCCCTGGCCTCCATCGCGGTCGCCATGGAGCTGGACATCCCCTTCGAGACGATCCAGGAAGGGTTCAAGGCCTTCGGCGGCGTCGGGCGCCGCTTCTCCCTGAAGGGGGAGGTGAACGGCGTCATGGTGGTCGACGACTACGGCCACCACCCGACCGAGATCAAGGCGACCCTCGCCGCGGCCAAGTCCGGCTTCGCGGAGAACCGCCTCGTGGTCGTGTTCCAGCCGCACCGCTATTCGCGCACCAAGGAGCTCTTCGAGGACTTCGTCAAGGCGTTCCACGACGCCGACGTCCTGATCCTCACCGACATCTACGCGGCCGGGGAGACCCCCATCGAGGGGATCACCGCCGAGTCGCTGGCGGCCCGGGTCAGACGGCACGGCCAGAAGGACGTGACCTGGATCCCTGAACGCGACAAGCTCTGCGAGCATCTTGACCGCGTGCTGGTGCCGGGTGACATCCTGCTCACCCTGGGTGCCGGCAACGTCTGGCAGGTGGGGGAGAGCATGCTGGAGCGCATGAAGGCGGCGGGGGAAAAGTGACCTGGTCCCGGGCCGATCTCGAGCGGGTCGCCCAAGGGGTACGGGGAACCGTGCTGTGGGACGAACCGATGGCCCGGCACACCTCGCTCAGGGTGGGCGGCCCGGCGGACCTCTACCTGGAACCGGCGGACCTCGCCGACCTGGAGAGGGGCATGGAGCTGCTCCGGTCGGCAAACGTCCCCTGCCTCGTGGTGGGATCCGGCTACAACCTGCTGGTGCGCGACGGCGGCATCAGGGGGTGCGTGGTTTCCCTGAAGCGCTTCGACTCACTGGAGCCGCTTCCCGGCGCGAGGCTCGAGGTGGGTGCCGGGGTGACCAACCAGGTTCTCACCCGCTTCGCGGCGGAACAGTGCCTGGGGGGGATCGAATTCCTCAGCGGCATCCCGGGGAGCTTCGGCGGCGCGCTGACCATGAACGCCGGCGCCCACGGCGGCGAGACCATGCAGCGGGTCGAGCTTTTGACCACGCTGCGGGAGACCGGGGTGCTGGTCCGGAAGCGGAGCGAGCTGGAGTACGGCTACCGTTTCCTGAAGCTTGCGCCTGGCGAGATCATACTGGGGGCGCGGCTGAGACTCGAACCGGTCGAGCGTCGCCTCATTGAGGAGAACATCCGGGAGTACATCGGGAAGCGCGGCGGCCAGCGGGTCGGTTTCCCCAACGCGGGTTCCTTCTTCAAGAACCCCGCCGGAGAGAGCGCCTGGCGGCTGATAGACCAGGCCGGGCTGCGCGGCGCCACGGTGGGTGGAGCGCAGGTTTCCGAGGTGCACACGAACTTCCTGGTGAACACGGGGGGCGCGCAGGCCGCGGACTTCCTGGCTCTCGCGGAGCTGGTCAAGGTCAGGGTGAAGGAGGCCGCCGGGATCGGGCTCGAGGAAGAAGTAAGGATCGTCGGCGAAGCATAAATCGAAGCAGCCCTTCCCCGGGGTGCACAACCCTCGCCCCGACCCTCTCCCCGGGGGAGAGGGGGGAAGCGAGAGCTGAAAGCAGTATAAGGACAAAGGAACCTTCGAGATGACCGTAGCGGAGCTGAAAAACAAGAAGATCGCCGTGCTGATGGGGGGACTTTCCGCCGAGCGCGAGGTGTCCCTTAACAGCGGCAAGGCCGTGCTCGCCTCCCTGCAGCGCCAGGGGTACGACGCGGTGGGGATCGACGTCGGGCGCGACCTGGCCCAGCGGCTGGCCGAAGAGAAGGTGGAGCTCGCCTTCATCGCCCTGCACGGCCGCTTCGGCGAAGACGGTTCCGTCCAGGGGCTCCTGGAGCTGATGGCGATCCCCTATACCGGGTCCGGCGTTCTCGCCTCGGCCCTCGCCATCGACAAGATCGCCGCCAAGGTGATGTTCGCCGCCGCCGGGCTGACGCTCGCCCCCTACCAGGTGCTGCGCCGCGGCGAGGAGTTGAAGCTTGAGAACCCCCTCCCGGTGGTGGTGAAGCCCTCCAAGGAAGGCTCCTCGGTGGGGGTCAGTATCGTGAAAGAGCCGGGGCAGATGGAAAAGGCGCTCGAGGAAGCCTTCCGTTACGACTCGGAGATCCTCGTCGAAGCGTTCATCAGCGGCAAGGAAGTGCAGGTAGGCATCCTGGACGGGCGTGCGATGGGCGCCATCGAGATCGTGCCGAAAAACGAGTTCTACGACTACGAGGCGAAGTACACCGACGGAGGTGCCGAGCACATCCTCCCCGCCCGTCTTCCGGAGCAGGTGTACCGGGCGGTCTTGAAGGAAGGGGAGAAGGCGCATGCCGCCCTGGGTTGCGACTGTTACAGCCGCGTCGACTTCCTGGTGAACGAGGCGGGCGAGTGTTACCTCCTCGAGGTGAACACCCTGCCGGGGATGACGGACCTGAGCCTGCTCCCTGAGATCGCCCGCGGTTCGGACATCGATTTTGATCAACTGGTGGTGCGCATCCTGCTGGCCGCATCGCTGAAGATCTGAAAAACAGATAAGGTAAAGCAGATAAAGATTAAGATAAAGATAAAGATAAAGTAAGGATCAACGACCTCAGTCTTAATCTTAATCTTAATCTTAGTCTTAATCTTAGTCTCAGTATTAACCTGTCTCAGTATTAACCTGGTTCACCGATGTTATTTGTTGCACTGTGCATTGAAATTCAATCTAGACGGTAACTGCCATGCGCGATCTACACGCCAAAAAACAGAGGGTGCCCCATAACAGGGTCAAGAAACCACCCAAGGAGCGGAAGCCGATCAACTGGGGCCCCATCCTCAAGTGGCTCTCCCGGGGGATAGGCGCCTCGGCCATCTGCGCCGTCGCCGGCTTCGGCGGCTGGAAGGCGTACGGGCTCGTCACGCGCACCACGCTGCTCCGTCTGGAAACCATCGAGGTGTCACAGCTTAAGAGGGTCTCCCGGGACGAGATCATCACCCGGGCGGGGGTCAGGCCCGGCGACTCCATGCTGGGGCTGGACCTGAAGACCATCATGGCCCGCCTCTCCAAGGATCCCTGGCTGGAGCAGGTCCAGGTGCGCCGCTACTTCCCGCACACGCTTTCCATCTCCGCCTCCGAACGGACCCCGCAGGCCGTGGCCAACGTAGGCTGCCTCTACTACCTGGACGAGAAGGGCGTGCTGTTCAAGTCCCTCTCCGAAGGGGACCGGCTCGACTTCCCGCTCATCACCGGCATCACCGAGGAGGAACTGACCCAGGACCCGAAGGGATGCCAGGAGGCGCTGAAGAGTGCGCTGCAACTGATCGGAACCCTCAGGTCGGGAAGCGTGTTCAGTCTGGCGGATATCTCGGAGATTCATTACAGCAAGGGGTACGGCTTCACCCTGTTCACCATGCAGGGGGGCGTTCCGGTCAAGCTGGGCAACGGCGATTTCAGCCAGAAGCTCGCGCGCCTGTCCAACATCTACCGTGACCTTAAACCTCAGATGCACGCGTTGGATTACATAGACCTCGATTACATCGACAAAATCATAGTGAAAAAAGTGTAGGAAAAGGGGGGGAGCATGTCCGCAACCAGAAGGGATAACCTGATCGTCGGCCTTGATATAGGCACAACCAAGATCTGCGCCATCGTCGGCAACGTCACCGAGGACGGAATCGACATCGTCGGCATCGGCACCAGCCCGTCCAAGGGGCTCAGAAAGGGTGTCGTGATCAACATCGAGAGCACCGTCTCCGCGATCAAGAAGGCGATCGAGGAGGCCGAGCTGATGGCCGGCTGCGAGATCAAGTCCGTCTACGCCGGCATCGCCGGCGGGCACATCAAGGGGTTCAACTCCCAGGGTGTCATCGCCATCAAGAACCGCGAGGTGTCCCCCGAGGACGTGAAGCGGGTGATCGAGGCCGCCAAGGCCATCGCCATCCCGATGGACCGGGAAGTGATCCACATCCTCCCCCAGGAATTCATCATCGACGACCAGGACGGCATCCGCGAGCCGCTGGGGATGAGCGGCGTCAGGCTGGAAGCCAAGGTGCACATCGTCACCGGCGCCGTGGCCAGCGCCCAGAACATCGTCAAGTCCTGCAACCGCGCAGGGCTCGAGGTCGCCGACATCGTCCTCGAACAGCTCTCCTCCTCCGAGGCGGTCCTCTCCGCCGACGAAAAGGAACTGGGCGTGGCCCTCGTCGACATCGGCGGCGGGACCACCGACATCGCCATCTTCGTGGACGGCGCCATCAAGCACACCTCCGTGCTCTCCCTCGGTGGCAACCACCTGACCAACGACATCGCCGTCGGCCTCAGGACCCCGATGGCCGAGGCGGAGCGCATCAAGCAGAAGTACGGCTGCTGCCTCTCCTCCCTGGTGGGCAAGGACGAGACCATCGAGGTCCCGAGCGTCGGCGGAAGGAAGCCGCGCATCCTCTCCCGCCAGCTGCTGTGCGAGATCCTCGAGCCGCGCGTCGAGGAGATCTTCACCCTGGTGAACCGCGAGATCGTGAAGAGCGGCCTCGAGGACATGATCGCCTCGGGCGTCGTGATCACCGGCGGTTCCACCATCCTGGAAGGGATGCCGGAATTGGCCGAGCAGATCTTCAACCTCCCGGTGCGCCGCGGCCTGCCGCAGCGGATCGGCGGCCTCACCGACGTCGTCAATTCGCCGGTTTACGCGACCGGCGTGGGGCTTGTGGTCTACGGTTCCAAGAACGTCGGCGCGCACGAGTTCCCGACCCAGCAAAGTGACGAGACCGTGTTCCGTCGGGTGAGCCGCAGGATGAAGGATTGGTTCGGCGAGTTCTTCTAAAAAAACACAACATATAGTGTTTTTGGGCTTCCATTATCACAGTAAACGTAGTATAAAACCGGCTAATAATTTTTCCGCCGCCGGGGGGCGCGATAATAAGGGGGGTAGTTCATGTTTCATTTCGATGAAAGCATCGACCAGAGTGCGAAGATAAAGGTGATAGGCGTTGGTGGTTCCGGTGGGAACGCAGTCAACACCATGATGTCCGTGGGCATCACCGGGGTCGATTTCATCGTTGCCAATACCGATGCGCAGGCGCTCAGGATGTCCAAGGCGCCCGTCAAGATACAGATCGGAACCCAGCTCACCAAGGGTCTCGGCGCAGGCGCGAACCCCAACGTCGGCCGTGACGCAGCCCTCGAAGACAAGGACAAGGTCACCGAGGCGCTGAAGGGCGCCGACATGATCTTCGTCGCAGCTGGCATGGGCGGCGGCACCGGAACCGGCGCAGCCCCGATCATCGCCGAGATCGCCCGCGAACAGGGTGCCCTCACCGTGGGCGTGGTCACCAAGCCCTTCACCCGCGAAGGGCGTCAGCGCCTGGCCAAGGGCGAGGACGGGATCAAGGAACTCAAGAAGCACGTCGACTCCCTCATCGTGATCCCCAACGACAGGCTGCTCGGCCTGGCCGGCAAGTCCATGTCCATCCTGGACGCCTTCAAGCCTTCCGACGACGTGCTGCGCCAGGCGGTGCAGGGGATCTCCGACCTGATCACCCAGTCCGGCCTGATCAACGTCGACTTCGCCGACGTGAAATCGATCATGAGCGAGCGCGGCATGGCCATGATGGGCATCGGCCTGGGCAACGGCGAGAACCGCGCCGTCGACGCGGCGCTGAAGGCCATCTCCAGCCCGCTCCTCGAAGACATCGACATCTCCGGCGCCAAGGGCGTCCTGGTCAACATCTCCGGCTCCTCCTCCATGACCATGGACGAGTTCGACGCGGCCAGCAAGGTGATCCACGAGAAGGTCCACGAGGACGCCAACATCATCGTCGGTCTGGTCATCGACGAGAACCTGGGTGAGACCATCAAGGTGACCGCCATCGCCACCGGCTTCGGCGACCGCTTCGACCTCGAGAAAGGGCGTCACGAGATTAAGAACGTGAGCAGCCTCGTCAAGCCGCAGCCCGAGGTGAACCGCGAGATCCCGACCTACATCCGCGCCAAGCAGGAGCGCGAAGTCTCCCGGCAGCAGCGCAGCTTCCTGATGGATGACGAGGATCAGTACGATATCCCGACCTTCCTGAGGAAGTCGGTCGACTAGCACCGACCGCACACAAGGCACGACAAGGCCCGGCCCCGCAAGGGAGCCGGGCCTTTTTTGTGTCGTTTTTCCCCCTCCCGTGGCGGGGTTGCGCGCCCAAGCGCTTCGTCCCGCGAAGGGGGAGGGGGAAAAGTTGTCCTTATCCGCCGCGACAAGCCCGAATTCCTCAAGCAACCGCTGATTTCTCCGATAGGTGCATAATGGCCTCTTAAAATCCAGGCCGAGCCTGCGCCGCGCCCGCAGCCGGAGTTACGTACGATGGAAGAACAGCCGCTCTACAACAGCAAGATCGTCAGTATCTTCGTGAGCCTGCTGCGGAAGAAGTACCCGCATGTGGATGTCGGGGAGTTGCTGCAGTACGCGGAGATCAGCCCCTACGAAGTGAGCGACGAGGGGCACTGGCTCACCCAGCGCCAGGTGGACCGCTTCCACGCCCGGATGACCCAGATGGTGGGTAGTGACATCTCCAGGGAAGGGGGGCGCTACGCCGCCTCTGAGGCCGCCCACGGGATGATGATGAAGTACACCTTCGGGCTGATCGGTCCGGCCAACACGCTCCTTGCCATAGGGAAGTGTTCCGGCCACTTCAGCCGGTCCGCGGCCTACACGGCGACCAAACTGGCCGACAACAAGGTGGAGATCACCGCCGTGCCGCACCAGGGGGTGGAGGAGCAGCCCTACCAGTGCGAGAACCGCATCGGTCTCTTCGAGGCGGTGGTGATGCTCTTCAACTACCAGCCCCCGGAGATCGAGCACACCGAGTGCATCTTCCAGGGGGGCGAGTGCTGCCGTTACGTCATCTCCTGGAGGAAGACGCTGTACGCCTCCGTTCGCAGCGCCAGGAACCGGTTTATCCCCATCGCCGTCGTCGCCTACGCGCTGCTGCAGCACTTCTGGCAGGTCGGGCACCTGGTGGAAGTGGTTACCGCCCTTGCCTTCTTCGCCCTGGGGACTTCCTACCTGGCCCAGCGGCTGGAGACGCGGGAGATCGACACCGCCCTCTCCCAGGTGAAGGAATCGACCGAGCAGGTGCTCGCGCAGATGGGCGTCAACTACAACAACGCCCGCATGGTCAACGAGGTCGGTCAGGCGCTCAGCAAGCAGAGCGGGATCGACGAGGTGCTGGAAAGCGTCATCAGGGTGATCGAGAAGCGGCTCGGCTACGACCGGGCCGTCATCATGCTCGCCGATGCCAGGAAATCGAGGCTAACCTTCCGTACCGGCTACGGTTATACCGACGCCCAACGCGACGCACTCCTCAACGCCTCCTTCGACCTCACCTCCCCCGACGCCCAGGGGGTCTTCGTAACCTGTTTCCGTGACAACCAGATCAGGTTCGTGAGCGACTTCGCCGAGGTCGCGCACCTGCATACGCCGCGCAGCCTCGTCTTTTCCCAGGAACTGGAGGCGCGTTCCTTCATCTGTTGTCCCATCGCCTGCGACGGCGAGGTGCTGGGGATCCTGGCGGTGGACAACAAGCAATCGCAGCGCCCGCTGATGCAGAGCGACCTGAGCCTTTTGGCCGGCATCGCCCCCGTCATCGGCATGAGCCTGCGTAACGCCATCTACCTGGAGCGGGAGCGGCGCATGTCGGAGCAGATCCGGCAGTCGCAGAAGATGGAATCGGTCGGGGTCCTGGCGGGTGGGATCGCCCACGACTTCAACAACCTTCTCACCGGCATGATGGGGTTCGTCGCACTGGCCCAGATGAAGCTGAAAAGGGACGATCCCGCCCAGGAATACCTGGAACAGGTGCTGAGTGCCGCGGAGCGGGCCGCGGAGCTGACGCAGGGGCTGCTGGCGTTCAGCAGGAAACAGGTCAACCATCCCGAACCGGTCAACCTGAACCAGGTGGTCGGCAACCTGCGCAGGCTCCTGAGCCGGCTGGTGACGTCCAAGATCACGCTGCGCATCGAGCTTTCGCCCGAGAAGCTGGCGGTCGTTGCGGACTCCGGCCAGATCGACCAGGTGATCACCAACCTGGTCAACAACGCCCGCGACGCCATGCCGGACGGGGGCACGCTCACCATCGGCACCAGCTTGATGGAGATGAACGAGGAGTGGATCGATCTGCGAGGGTACGGGAGGCCGGGGCGCTACGCCGTGGTCTCGGTCACGGACACCGGCACCGGCATCGACGAGGCGACCAAGGCGCACGTCCTGGACCCGTTCTTCACCACCAAGGAGGTCGGCAAGGGGAGCGGCCTGGGGCTCGCCATCGTCTACGGCATCGTCAAGCAGCACGAGGGGTACGTGGAGATCGACAGCACCCCCGGCATAGGCACAACCTTGAACGTGTACCTCCCGCTGCTCACCGGGGCGGCCGCGGCGGGCGTTCCCGAACTGCGGGACCCCGATGCGTCGGCGCAAAGCGGCGGCTCCTTCAGCAGTCCAGGAAGCCGACCCATTTCACCCTGAGGGTCGCTACGCCGAACTCCTCCTCGACCACACCCTTCAAGAGGTAGGGGCGGCGCTGCGAGAGCTTGCGGCAAAAGCGCGCATAGACGTCCGGGAAAAAGGTGGCGTCGAAGATCGCCGTCACGTCCTCGAAGGAGACGAACTCCATGGGGCGGCCGCGCTTGTCCTCCACCGTCTTGGTCGTGATCCACCATCCCACCATGGTCACCCACTTCCCCGCATGCCCGATCAGCTCCGATGCCTTGATGGGGCGGTGCCGCTGCCACTGCGCCTTGTACAGTGTGAGCGGGTGCCGCGAGGCAAGGAAACCGAGCGCCTCCACCTCCTGCCTCAGCACCGTGGCCGCGTCGTAGGGGGGCGGCGCGGGGAGCTCGGTTTTCTGCTCGAAGAGGAGCGCCGTCGCCTGCTGCTGGAACTGGAGCAGCTCCCACAAAAGCGCCGGCCGCCTCTGTTCCCCCTCCAGCACGTCGAAGCACCCCGCCTTCACCAGGCGCTCCGCGTCCGCACGCTGCACGGCTGCCCGGCGCAGGAAATCACGGAACGAGGAGAACGCCCCCCGCTCGCGGCGCTCCTTGAGGAGCCGCTGCGCCCCCTCCCGGGTCAGCCCGTCGATCTGCATCAGACCGATCCTGAGGGATTTGTCGAAGCCGGTGTAGTGGTAGTCGCTCCCGTTGATGTCCGGCGGCAGGATGGTGAGCCCCAGCCTGCGCCCCTCCGAGATGTAGGCGAAAGGGGAGTAGTAGCCACCCTGGTTGGATATCACCGCGGCGATGAACTGCGCGGGATGGTTCGCCTTCATGTAGGCGGCCTTCGCGCTCAACAGGGCGTAGCTCGCCGAGTGCGGCTTGCAGAACGAGTAACCGGCGAAGGAGAGGATCTGCTCCCAGATCGCGTCCAGCACCGGTTCCGCGACGCCCCGCTCCCTCCCCCCCGCGATGAACTTGGCCCGGAAGTCCGCGAGCCTCTTCTCCCGGTGCTTCTTGGTGATCACCTTCCTGAGCTGGTCCCCTTCGCTTGCCGAGAAACCGGCCAGTTCCATTGCGATCTGGGTGATCTGCTCCTGGTAGATGGCGATCCCGAGCGTCTCCCCGAGGACCGGTTCCAGCAGCGGGTGCAGGTGGGTCCATTTCTTCCCCTGCATCCGGGCGACGTATTCCTGGATGAAGCAGTTGGCGGCGGGGCGGATGATCGAGGAGGCCTGTACCAGCACCTCGAAGATGTCGCTGTCGAAGGTCTCCGGCGGCGCCGTGGAACTCCAGATCTTTCGTAAAAGCAGGCGCACCGAGGGGGACTCCAGGTAGAAGCAGCCGATGGTGAGGCCGCGGCGCATGAGGCTCTGCGTCCGTGGGTCCTCGAGCGGGCGCCAGGACGCGTAGTCGATCTCGATCCCGGTCTGTTCCTGCACCGCCGCCAGCGCGTCCCGGATAACGGCGAGCGAGCGGTTCCCCAGGATGTCGATCTTCACCAGCCCCGCGTCCTCGGCCTGGTCCTTCTCCCACTGGATCAGGGGGAGCCCCTTGTGCGATATCTCCACCGGGACGTACCTGCGGATCTCGTCCGGGACGATGACGAGCCCCCCGCAATGCAGCGAGAGGTGCCGCAGCTGCCCGTTGAGGTGGCGCGCCGTGGCGAGGATCTCCTGCCAGTCCTCGGAAAGCGCCTCCCCCTGGAACAGCGGGTGCCCTGCCATCGCCGCGGCGCTTTGTTCCGCGCGCCAGAAACCCGAGATCCGCTCCGTCATCTCCTTGATCTCGAAGTCCGGCAGGCCGTACACCTTGGCCACCTCGCGCAGCGCCGATCTCCCCTTGAAGCCCACCTGGTTCGCCACCATCGCCGCGCGTCTCGCGCCGTAGCGGGCGAAGGCGAAGTCGAGGATGGCGTCGCGTTCGTCCCAGGGAAAGTCCACGTCGATGTCGGGCGGGTCGCTGCGCCCCTCGTTCAGGAAGCGTTCGAAGAAGAGGTTGTGGCGGATGGGATCGACGTGGGTGATGCCGAGGCAGTAGGCGACCAGTGACGCCGCCGCGCTCCCCCTGCCGCAGGTGCGCTGGGACTGCCTGGTGATCTCTTCCACCACCAGGAAGTAGTGGGCGAACCCCTTGTCGCGTATGATGGCGAGTTCCTTCTCCAGGCGTGCCGCCACCCTGTCGTCGACGGCGCCGTAGCGCCAGAGCGCGCCGGAGAGGGCGCGCGCTTTCAAGGTTTCGAAGGCGTCGTCGTTGCCGAGTTCGCGGAAGGCGGGGAAGATGGTGCGGGAGAAGTCCCATTCCCGGCGGCACGACTGGGCGATGCGCAGCGTGTTTTCCAGCGCCTCCGGGCAATGCGGGAAGAAGTCAGCCATCTGTGCCGGAGAGTACAGCGCATCCGACTCCGAAGCCGTCTGTTCCGGCGCCAACCTGGACAGTTTCGCGTTGAGGTGAATGGCCCGCAGTACCCGGTGCAGGTGGAAGTCGGTCACCTCCCCGCGGTCCCTTGATGGGTACGTGTTCCGCAAGGTGCCTGTCCCCTTACCCCCTCCCCCCGTTCCTCCTGTCTCCCTAATCCCTGTTGCCTTACCCCCTGTTGCCTTAACCCCTTCCCCCTTAACCAAGAGATTGGATTCGTCCCCATCCCCCCTCTCCCTCCGGGAGAGGGTCGGGGTGAGGGCGTCGGCAGCATGGGACTCCGGTGCGAAGCGCGAAGCGCGAAGGACAGCCCTTGCCGTTGCCACCGGCGGCAGCCGCAGTTCCCGCGACATTGCCAGTGCCCGGTGCATGTCGTGGCCCGGTGAGAGCTCTACGAAAAGTCCCTCCGCCGAGGTTCGCTTCAGCGCGCAGAGCAGGCGCCGGTCGTCGCTCAGCACGATCACCCCGTGCCGGTAGCGGGTAAGCGCGTGACAGAGATCGAACGACTTGTCGCAGTGGAGATCCGAGAGCAGCCGCGAGATGTTGGCGTAACCCTCCTGGTCGACCGCCAGCAGCACCGCGCGGTTTTGCTGCGTCACCGCCTCCGTGCCGATGATGGGGGAGATGCCCGCCTCCCGTGCCGCGTCCAGAAAGCGCGGTACCCCGTAGAGCCCGTTTCGGTCGGTGATCGCCAGGGTATCGAAGCCCAGCCGCACCGCCTCGGCGCAGAGCGCCTCCGGCGAGTGCACCCCCCAGTTGGGGGAGAGGGACGAATGTACGTGGAGATGGATAAACATCGGGAAACCTAATTGACAGGGATACAAGGGATACAAGGGATTAAACTCAGTTCCCGCCCCTGAGGGGGAGGGACAGGAGCGGGAGGTTGAGGACGCGGCCGTTAGGTCTGGCCTATCTTCGCAATAGAGGACACGTTAGAAACCCTTATGCTGCCATCTTCAACTCCTGCTGCTCGAACTCTTCTGGGGAGCAATAGCCAATGGCAGAGTGTAGCCTCTTGCGATTGTAAA
>NZ_JAHLMF010000008.1 GCF_018919385.1 Geomonas diazotrophica | reverse complement strand
AAGAACTGTGGGTGAAGGTCCATTACCCGGCTACGGCCCGGTAACTTCAACGAACCGCCCGGTGCGGACCCGCATGCCGGGTGGTGTGGGGGCCGGGGGGCTGAAACCCCCGGCTACCCGATTGAATATTCGGCGTTCTTGCTGTTTGTTTATCTGGTTTTACCAAATGCATAGGTCTAACTCTGCTCATTCTCTGGGGTGAAAATCACACTGTAGTTTATTGACTCTTTTTTTTAATCGAATGTAACCTAGCATAACTTCGTTCACAAGCTTCCGTCTTTGTTCTATTTCAAGAATGTCTTTATAATCTTGTATTAGGCCAAGCCTAATTCTTAGATAATGGTCAGGTAAAGCACTTAAGGACACAACTCTAACTGGCCAATTAATTTTTTGCTCTGTTCCTTTAGATATCGAAACATTTCCTTCTGGAGTAGCTGCGATCTTAAGTTCTCCCTTGGTATTGATTGTTCCATTAAGTTCTAATGTGAAATTTTCATAGAACACTATCATCGGATTTGGATTGTTGTAATATAATTGTTGCTCTTTTATATATTTTTCTACTCTTTTCAGGCAGTACTTGTTATTTCCAGATAAATCTAAAATACTAACTTCCTTCATTTCCCTGTAATTTTTTCTTATGTTTTCTTGTAATTCAGCTAATTCCACATTCTTTACAGGTTGCTGATCTTTAGTATGTGGACTGCAACCAGCAATAAATATACACATTGATAGCAATGTAATGTATTTTAGCATCACTATAACCTCCTCAAGTCGCCTTGTATCACACTTTATAACCTGATGGCACCACACAAATTCTGTGGAACAATCGTCTTTAATTTAACTCTCCTTTGTGTTCAACGCCTCGGCACATGACCCGTCCGCCTGGCTTTTTCGGGCGGTCGGCGCCCATGTGTCTTGTGTACGCCCGGCATGGGCGTGAACTTATGGGGTGCAAGTCCCCTGTACGTAGAATCCAGCACAGTCGCGAGAGGGCGTCGAACAAGTACTAGCCGACGGCAAGGGCGTCTCGCGAGGAGGGGGCTGAAGGAAGCCCGAGCGCAAAGCTATGAGCCGACGAACAGAAACATAGTACAAGGCCGTCATCCGGGCAAGTCAGCACAACATGACGAAGTCCCACGGATTCAGGAGAAGCGGTAAATGTTGGCGTAGCGATAGTTCACATTCTTATCCGGGGAGACCTGCCTCACGTGCCATTGCTTTCCGATGGCGCGGCCTCTGGTAACAGTTGCCGTGATGGGGCGCCGGCCCAGAACAGTAAACCGCCACTTCCTAGGGTAACCACCAACAGTTGAGACAAAAAACTCTCATTTTGTCTTCCATACAACGGCTCGACCGGGTCAAATGGTCTTATTGTCAATTCATTTAAAATGCCACCTTTTTCAATGGCTGTCTCTCGGTCTTTCGTTGTGTTATCCGTCTTTACTTGACAGGATTCGTCTTATCCCATTTACTCTGAAACATTGGTCTTGGGGAATCTTGGAGAACGAGTTCACCTTGCTTCACTTTACGAGTCGGAATTGCTAAACGGTCGATCCCTCCCTCGATGACCATCGCAAGATCCCGGGCGAAAACTCGATTGCCGATGTGCCAGGAGTGATTGAAGGTTCCCGTGAACGTCGATCTATCAGGATCAAGCGTCGAAAAATACTCGCCACAATTAATGTTAACGGCCTTGGGGTGGGGATTTTCTGGTAGTCCAACGCGTCCAGCCCGGGGCTCGACTCCAAGTCGCTTTGCGTTGGAAACGGCCAGAACTTTATCGTTCGGATTCGAATAGTTGGACAGGCGCATACAGCGCCGGAAAAGGGGTGCTGCCCATTCACTGTCCACTCGCAGAGTCGAAGACGCGACATCTCCGCCGATAAAAGCGACCTGCCCGACGCGCCACGGTTGCTTGAACAGCGCCCCATTCTTCTCGGCCTGGGCAAAAGCTTCCATGACAACATATGCTCCGGTAGAATGTCCGAGCAAGTGGACGTTGGTCTGACAACCGGACTGTTGCCCTCTAGCGAGACGACTAATGCCGTTTGTGACCAGGGAAACCGCGACCTCCGCAGCGTCAGAGCGGTCCTCCAGATAGTTCAATGTACTGTCTTCACTTGGCCAGTCGAACCCCACAATAATACCCTTCCAACCTTCCGCCTCGAGATCATTTTGCAACTGCCTCTGCCGCCACAATACCGTTTCAATCGTATTGTTGTAGCCATGAACAAAGATCAGGACATCTCCCTTAGGACTAGTTGAAGTCGGATTGGGATCGCCGTCGGCAAGGTTGCTCACACGATCGAACCAAATCGATTCTTTAATGACATCAGAAGGCCCATAGCTCTTGGCATCGGGGACCACCTCGATATAGCTGATTCTTCCCGGCTCACCGACAAATTCACCATTTTTCACTTTGCGCGCGCAAATGAGATACAACATGTGTTCCCTCCTGTTGTTTTTTCCCACCCAACGCTGAGAGTGCACCAGCAGCCGTTTTGCCAATCGCTGATGCGCTTGGTTGGTAATTTATACTAAATTATTTTTAGCTATAGTCTGTCTGGTGTTGAATCTCCAAATGCCAATCTGGAGCCCATGTCACCTTTATGAGGTCGCAGAAATCGAGATTATCAAAGCAACACAGAGTTGGGGACATTACGAAAGCGCCGGCTATCATAAAAGTTGTTTGGACATTTTAAATTAAAGGTTTTTCCCTATCAAGTTAATTTTTAGGCTGAGCAGTGTGGACATTGCTCTATGATTAAGATATGTTAATGTTTGTGTTGGCGTCGAGGCGTCACCATCAAAGCTGATCTAAAGGTGCCACCTTCGAGGTCTTTTTTATGGGATACATAAATCTCCAAGAAGGCAGTCACGTTGGCTTACGGGTATCTGGGAGTGATTATACAATGATGTCAGTCTCGCCTGGAATGCACGCCGGACAGGCCGGGGATAATTCTCCAGAGAGAACACTACCTCAGGGGGAATGACCAAGGGGTAAACTCCCGGTGGTTCGGACGTGGAGCGGAGTCGCTGGGACGTTCAGGTCCGGTACGGGAGGAGGAGTTCCCGGCACTCTGTGCCGGAAGACATCCGCTTTCCCAGGAGCTGCTCGTTGTCCCCAAGACGATTTGATTTAAATGGAAAATTTATTCTGCCGCTGCCGATACGGATCATATCCGCTGGTTCTGAACTCTCCCGTTGCTTTTCCTTCGGAGGACTCCAGGAGCAGTGGCGTGATTCGGCCTTGGCAAAGCGCCCCGTCATGGATGACCGCTATGTTTACATGGAGCGGCTTCCGGACGACGCAGCACCACCGATCCTGCGTCCCTTCAGCTTCGACAAGTTCCGACATTCAGGTTAAAGATATCATCCCGGGGAGTTTACCCGAGAGGAGGTCCCATATGGAGAACGACAAACTGATCAGGCGCAAACAGGTGTTGGAACTCATCGGGCTAAGCCATTCGACGCAGTGGCGGCTGGAGAAGGCTGGGCGATTTCCGGCCCGGGTGAGACTCGGGAGTGGCTCGGTCGGATGGCACCTCACGGAGGTGGAGGAGTGGGTAAGGGAACGCGAGAGGGTTGCCGTCCCGAGTAACATGCCTTCATTACAAAGTGGGGAGCCGAATTCTGCTTTGCCTAAGGGAAAGGGATAAGATTTTCTTGCAGCTATGGGATTGAGAATTTATTACAGCGATTATTGCAGCGATAGAAAAAGGGGCTCACGGTGAGTAACCATAAGCCCCTTTTATTATTGGAGGCGGCAATCGGATTTGAACCGATGAATGAAGGATTTGCAGTCCTTTGCCTTACCACTTGGCCATGCCGCCTTGTGCATCGAAGGAACCCGTTTATAACCTGATTCCCTCGCTTGTGTCAATACGAAATTTTTATTTGGCTATTACCCTGACAAATTTACTCAGGTAGTCTACGCCGCTCCAGATGGTTATGATCGTGGCGATCCAGAGATAGAACATGCCGACGTTGTGCATGTTCACCACCAGCAGGGGATGGTCGATGCCGAAGAACCAGTGGTAGTCGTAGTGCAGCAGAAGGCCGATGATAGCAACCAGTTGGAAGATGGTCTTGAACTTGCCCAGGTTGCTGGCCGGGATCACGATCCCTTCGGTGGAGGCGATGCCGCGCAGACCGGTGATGATCATCTCGCGCCCGAGTATCACCAGCACCATCCAGGCGGGCACCCGGTCGAAGGGGAGGATCATGATCAGCGCGGCCATAACGATCAGCTTGTCGGCGATCGGATCCAGGAACTTGCCGAACACGGTGACGATCTCCAGCTTCCTGGCCAGGTACCCGTCCAGCCAGTCGGTGACCGAGGCGGCGGCGAACAGGGCCGCGGCCCAGAAACCCGGCTCCCGCTCGGGCGAGAGCAAAAGGACGCACAGAAGCGGTATGGCGGCTATGCGCACCATGGTCAGGATGTTCGGGATGTTGAGGATCTGGGCTTGGGTGGAGGGCATGCGTTCGCCTTTGCGCTATCTATAGATGTTCCGGTAACTGAGTACCTTGGATACGTAAGTCTGGGTTTCGGGATAGGGGGGGACGCCGCCGTACTTGGCCACGGCGTTGAGGCCGCAGTTATAGGCAGCCACCGCCAGTGATTCGTTCCCCTTGAACGTGTCCAGCAGAAACCTGAGGTAGCGGACGCCACCGCGGATGTTGTCGGAGGGGTTGAAGGAATCGTTCACCTTGAGTCCCTGGGCGGTCTTGGGCATGAGCTGCATCAGCCCCTGTGCCCCCTTGGGCGAAACCGCGCTCGGGTTGTAGCCGCTTTCGGCGTGGATCACCGCCTTCACCAGCGAGCTGTCGACGCCGTACTCACGGGAGCAGGAACTGATGATCGGCTCGAACTCGGCCGGGTTGCGGGCATAGCCTGAGAGCTTGAAGGCGGTCCTCAGCCTCTTGTCCTTCTTGATGTCCCGCATGAAGATCTTGAACCGTTTGTCGGTCGGGGCATCGGTGAAGTGAACGGTTCCGTCGGGATCCTCGTATTTATATATGTCGGCGCGAGCCGGTGCCGGAAGGCACCAAGACACCGCGGCAACTGTCAGGACGGCTGCCAGATAAACTCGGTGTGACTTAAAGCGCATGAGCTTCCTTTTTTTTAATGGGAAAGAAAAATCGCCCTCGAATTATATAGACCAATAAACATGATAATTCAAGGTCTAATGTGACGTTGGCGGGCTATAACCCGTCAAAAGTCTTGACAAAAATCTCGCTGGGATCAATAATTTGCGGGTTTTCCCGAGCCGGTTACGCGAAGAACGCAAGGTATCCGCGACGCACGCCAAGAAATCTCCTTTGAGGGCACAGGCCCAACGCTGCCGCCATGACCCCCTGAGCCTTTCCTGAAGTACTCGCGACTGCTGCACGGCTTCGTCTCATACTTTCGGTCTCAAGAAACGCCTAATCCAGCTTATCGGGGGGTAGTTGATGAAGGAAAAAACTGATTTTCTGGTAATCGGCAGCGGTATCGCGGGGCTTTCCTTCGCGCTGCAGGCTGCGGCCCACGGCAAGGTCGCGGTGGTTACCAAACAGGATATTTCGGAGTCGGCCACGAATTACGCGCAGGGGGGGATCGCCACGGTCTCCTCGGAAGAGGACACCTTCGATGCGCACGTGCAGGACACACTGGTCGCCGGCGCCGGCATCTGCCACGAGGACGTGGTGCGCATGGTGGTCGAGGAGGGCCCCAAGGTCATCCGCAACCTGATCGACTGGGGGGTGCAGTTCACCAAGAGCGGCGACGCCTACGACCTGACCCGCGAGGGGGGGCACAGCGCGCGGCGCATCCTGCACGCCGAGGACATCACCGGCCGCGAGATCGAGCGCGCCCTGGTCGAGGCGGCCAAAAGGCACGAGAACATCACCATCTACGAGAACCACATCGCCATCGACCTGGTGACCGAGTCGAAGGTGCTCAAGCAGAAGCTGGAGCACAACCGCTGCCTGGGCGCCCACGTGCTGGACAAGGAGTCGGGGGTGGTGAAGACCTTCGCCGCGCGCATCACGCTTCTTGCCTCGGGCGGCGCCGGCAAGGTGTATCTCTACACCTGCAACCCTGACGTGGCAACCGGCGACGGCGTCGCCATGGCCTATCGCGCCGGGGCGACCATCGCCAACATGGAATTCATGCAGTTCCACCCGACCACGCTGTACCACCCGAACGCCCGTTCCTTCCTGATCTCGGAGGCTGTGCGCGGCGAGGGTGCCGTCCTCAAGCGCCGCGACGGCACCGCCTTCATGGAGAAGTACCACCACCTGAAGGACCTGGCCCCGCGCGACATCGTGGCACGCGCCATCGACAACGAGATGAAGACCTACGGCGACGACTGCGTCTTTTTGGACATCAGGCACCGCGGCGCCGAGTACATCACTTCCCGCTTCCCCAACATCTACCAGACCTGCCTCGAGTACGGCATCGACATGACCCAGGAGATGCTCCCGGTGGTGCCGGCGGCGCATTACCTGTGCGGCGGCGTCCAGGTCGACTTCAACGCCGAGACCGACATCAAGCACCTCTACGCCATCGGCGAGGTGGCCTTCACCGGCCTGCACGGCGGCAACCGCCTGGCAAGCAACTCGCTTTTGGAGGCCGCCGTCTACGCCGGGCGCGCCTACGAGCACGCGGTGCAGGTGCTCAAGGACGAGGAGTTCTCCTTCCCGCTGATCCCCGAGTGGGACGCCGGCACAGCGACCAACTCGGACGAGATGGTGGTGGTGTCCCAGAACTGGGACGAGATCCGACGCTTCATGTGGAACTACGTCGGCATCGTGAGAAGCGACAAGCGCCTCGCGCGCGCCATGCGCCGCATCGAGCTGATCCAGGACGAGATCGAGGAGTACTACTGGAACTTCATCGTCACCTCCGACCTCATCGAACTGCGCAATATCGCCACCGTGGCCCAGTTGATCGTCGCCTGCGCGCAGATGAGGAAGGAGTCGCGCGGGCTCAACTACAACATCGATTACCCGGGCGTCGACGACCAGAACTGGAAGCGCGACACCCACATCAAGAAGAAGTTCTGAGGACCGCCATGGGCATTGACGAGATCAGGGACGAGATAGACAGGCTGGACAGCGAACTGCTGCGCATCTTCAACGAGCGCGCCTCCCTCGCCCTCAGGATAGGCGAGATCAAGAAGGGGCTCGACCTGCCGGTCTACGACCCCGCCAGGGAGAAGCGGATCTTCGCCCGGATGACGTCCGCGAACCATGGGCCCCTGGACGACCAGGCCATCGTGCGGCTCTTCGAGAGGGTAATCGACGAATCGCGCCGCCTGGAGCGCATCATGACCCGAGGCGAACATTAAAGGGAGGTTTGCAGGTGCTGATCGTTATGCGTAAGACGGCCGACGAAAAGGCCCAGGAAGAGATCAAGTCGTACCTCATCGAGCGCGGCTTCGACATCCACCAGTCCACCGGCGCGAACCGGGTCATCATAGGGGTCATCGGCGACACCGAAAGCCTCACCGAGTCGGACATCCAGGCTTTCCCGGGTGTCCTGCAGGTTGTGCGGATCGCCAAGGAAGAGTGATGCGCCTCAACATAAATGCATACCTGTCCGAGGCGATGAAGGGGAACGGCAGGAGCTTCGAGGAGAAGCGGGGCGCCTACCTCGCTGCGGCGCGCGAATTCCTCGAGCACTTCCGCGAGGAGTCCAAACGCTCGCACCGGGAAGGGGAGGACGGCATCTCGGTGGTGCAGTCCATCACGGCGATGACCGACGCCCTGGTGACCCGGCTTTTCACCGCGCTCTCGGACGACCTGCAGATGCACAAGAGCGGGCAGCTTGCCCTGATCGCCGTGGGGGGCTACGGGCGGCGCGAGCTGAACCCGTATTCCGACCTGGACCTCCTGTTCCTGTACAGCGGCAAGGACTCCAAGGTGGTCGAGGAGGCGGCGAACCGCCTGCTCTACTTCCTGTGGGACCTGCGCCTGGACGTGGGCTACTCCGTGCGCACCATCGCCGACTGCGTGGACATGGCCGCCAACGACGTCACCGTCAAGACGGCCCTTCTGGACTCGCGCCTGCTCATCGGCAGCGACCACCTCTATGGCGAGCTGAAGAAGATGATGGTCACCCAGGTGCTCGCCAAGAGAAGCGACGCCTTCATCAACGAGAAGCTCGAGGAACTCAGGAAGAGGCGCGAGAAGTACGGCTCCAGCGTCTACATCCTGGAACCCAACATCAAGGAAGGGGAGGGGTGCCTCAGGGACCTGCACACCGCGATGTGGGTCGCCAAGATAAAATACAAGGTGGACGAGCCGCGCGAGCTGGTCATCAAGGGGGTCCTCTCCGAGGAGGAGCTCGGGATGTACTACAGCTCGCTCTCCTACCTGTGGCGCATCCGTAACGAGCTGCACTACCTGGCCGGCAGGAAGAACGACCAGCTCACCTTCGAGGCCCAGACCTCCATCGCCCGTTTCTTCGGCTACGAAGACAAGGGAAAGACCCTCGCCGTCGAGCAGTTCATGCAGGACTTCTACCTGCACGCCAACCGCGTCGAGCACTTCAGTTCCCTCCTCATCACCAAGTGCAGCCAGCGCGAGGATTCCACCCGCAAGATCCTGGGGTACTTCACCCGCCGCCCGGTGGGGGACGGGTTCTACGTCATGAAGGGGGAACTGGTGGTCCCGGACGAAACCGTGGTCGACAAGGACCCGGTGCGGCTCATCAAGATCTTCGAGCACGCCCAGAAACAGGGGGTGGCGCTCGCCCTCGGCACCAAAACCCTGATTCGCAACAGCCTGGACCTGGTGAACGACAAGTTCCGCCGTTCCAAGGAGGCCAACGCCTCCTTCTTCAACATCCTGCAGTCCGAGAAGAAGGTCTATGACACCCTGCAACAGATGCACCACCTCGGCTTTCTGAATCGCTTCATCCCCGAGTTCGAGCGGATCTACTGCAAGGTGCAGCACGACGTCTACCACATCTACACGGTCGACACCCACACCCTGTTCGCGGTGGAGGAGCTCGCCAAGCTCTGGCGCGGCGAGCACAAGACCACCTTGCCGCTGTTGACCCAGCTCGCCATGGAGGTCGACAAGCGCTGGCTGCTGCTCCTCGCCGTCCTTTTGCACGACGTCGGCAAGGGGGGAGGGGGCGGCCACGCCGAGCTGGGAGCCGAGCTTTCCAAGACCATCGCTCGCCGCATGGGTCTTTCCAAGGAGGACTCCGAGCGGCTGCAGTTTCTGGTGCGGCAGCACCTCCTTCTGGCGCACATAGCCCAGCGGCGCGACCTGCACGACGAACGGATGATCATCCAGTTCGCCCGCCAGATGGAGAAGAGCGAGAACCTGAAGATGCTCTACCTTCTCACCTACGCCGACATCAAGGCGGTGGGGCCGGAAGTCTGGACCGAGTGGAAGGCGCTCCTGTTGCAGGAGCTCTACGAGAAGGCCTTCCAGGTGCTCGAGCGGGGCGACTTCAAGCTGGAGGCCTCCGGCGACCGGGTGCGCCGCGTGAAGCGAACCGTCTTCGACCTCCTGGCGGACGACTACCCCGGGCAGCTCATCAAGGACGAGCTCCAGGCGCTCACCACCAGGCACCTGCTCTCCTACGCCCCGGAGATCATCGCCGGGCACGTGCGCACGCTGCTCGCGCTTCCCAGCAAGCTGCTGGTGCTGCAGGTTTCCCACGAGGTGGAGAAGGGATACACCAACTGCACCGTCTGCACCTTCGACATCCCCGGCCTCTTCTCCATGATCACCGGGGTGATGGCGGCCAACGGCATGAACATCCTCGGGGCGCAGATCCACACCAACACCAACGAAAAGGTGCTGGACATCCTGCAGGTGAACTCGCCGCAGGGGTTCGTGATCACCGAGGAGAGCCGCTGGGCCCGCTTCGAGTCCGATCTGAGGCAGGTGCTGGAAGGTAAGGTCCGGGTCGGGCAACTGGTGGCCAAGCGGCATCGCCCCAGCATCCTCACCGAAAAGGCGAAGCCGACCGTGCCGGCGCGGGTGGAGATCGACAACGAGGTCTCTTCCGATTACACGGTCATCGACATCTACGCCCACGACAAGGTGGGGCTTTTGTACAGCATCACCAGCACGCTGACGAGACTCGGGCTCTACATCGGGGTGTCCAAGATCTCCACCAAGGTGGACCAGGTCGCCGACGTGTTCTACGTCAAGAACATCTTCGGGCAGAAGATCTCGGAGCCGGGCAAGCTCGAGGAGATCCGCAAGGAGCTCCTCGCCGCAGTCGACGGCTAGTGGACCGCTACCTCGACCTCTTTCTGAACTACCTCCTGGTCGAGAAGGGGGCCGCGGCCAACACGGTCGCCGCCTACAGTCGCGATCTGACCCGCTACCTCGCCCACCTCGGGGAGCGGGAGCCGGGCGATATCCGCCCCAGCGATGTCACCGGCTACCTGGCCAAGCTCAAAGGGGAGGGGATCTCTCCCAGAAGCCGCGCCCGTGCGCTTTCCGCGCTCAGGATGCTGCACCGCTTCCTGGTCCGGGAGGGGTACTGCGAGGTGAATCCCACCTCGATCGTGGAAGCGCCGAAGGGGCTCCTGAAGCTTCCGACCGTTCTCAGCTCGCGCGAGGTGGAGGCGCTTTTGTCGTCGCCGTTGGACACCGGAGCCATCGAGCTGCGCGACAAGGCGATGCTGGAGCTGCTCTACGCCACCGGGCTGAGGGTTTCCGAGCTGGTGGGGCTGAAGATCGGCGACGTCAACATCGACGCCGGCTACCTGATGACCATCGGCAAGGGCGACAAGGAGCGGCTCATCCCGATGGGGGAGAGCGCCTGCCGTGCGGTGGGGGAGTACCTGGAGCAGGCGCGCCAGGAGCTCTTGAGGCAGAAGAGCTCGCCGCTGCTCTTCTTGAGCCGGCTGGGGGAGGGGATGACCCGGCAGGCCTTCTGGAACATCGTCAAGAAAAGGGCCCTGCAGGCGGGCGTCAGGAGCGGCATCTCGCCGCACACCCTGCGCCACTCCTTCGCCACGCACCTGCTTGAGAACGGCGCCGACCTGAGGAGCGTGCAGATCATGCTGGGGCACGCCGACCTCTCGACGACGCAGATCTACACCCACGTGACTCGGGAAAGGCTGAAGAGGCTGCACGAGAAGGCGCACCCCAGGGGATAAACAAAGAGCCTCACGCAAAGCCGCAAAGGCGCGAAGATACCTAGAAAGGCAGGTGATTCTAAAGCGTTTCACCCTTTGCGTCTTGGCGGCTTTGCGTGACAGATTGTGTTTCACTCTAACCACAGATTACTGATAAAGGATGGATGCTATGAAGTACGTTGTGTTGCTCGGGGACGGGATGTCGGACCAGCCGGTCGGGGCTTTGGAAGGGAAAACGCCGCTGCAGGCGGCTAAGACGCCTAACATGGATTTCATGGCCAAGCGCGGCACGCTGGGGCTCGCCCACACGGTGCCGGAAGGGTACGCTCCCGGCTCGGACGTCGCCAACCTCTCCATGTTCGGCTACAACCCGGTCGACTGCTACACCGGTCGCTCGCCTTTGGAGGCGGCCAGCATGGGCGTCTCCCTCGGCCCCGACGACGTCGCCTTCCGCCTCAACCTGGTGCACCTGGAGGCACGCGGCGGCAAGCTGATCATGGAGGACTACTCCGCCGGCCACATCTCCTCCGCCGACGGACGTGAACTGGTCGAGGAACTGCAGCGCCAGCTCGGTAACGAGGAATTCTCCTTCCACCCCGGCGTCAGCTACCGCCACCTCATGGTCTGGCACGGCGGCAGGACCCAGATCAAGATGACGCCCCCCCACGACATCTCCGGGCAGGACATCACCAGCCACATGCCCTCCGGCGAGGGTGCCGACAAGCTCATCTACCTGATGAACTCCTCGCAGATGATCTTCCACAACCACCCGCAGTACAAGCGCCGCGCCGTCAACGGCGAGGTGCCTGCCAACTCAATATGGCTGTGGGGGCACGGCAAGGCTCCGGCCATGGAAGGGTTCGGCGCGCGCTACGGCCTGACCGGCGCAGTGATCTCCGCGGTCGATCTCATCAAGGGGATCGGCGTGTACGCCGGCCTCGACATCATCAACGTCCCCGGCGCCACCGGCTACCTCGACACCAACTTCGAGGGCAAGGCTCAGGCCGCCATCGACGCGCTCAAGGAGCACGACTTCGTGTTCGTGCACGTGGAGGCCCCTGACGAGGCTTCCCACTCCGGCAAGCTCGCCGATAAGATCAAGGCCATCGAGCTCTTCGACGAGAAGGTGGTGGGACCGGTACTCCAGGGGGTGAAGCAGTTCGGCGAATACCGCATCCTCTGCGCGCCTGACCATCCCACCCCGATCACCCTGATGACCCACAGCTCCGATCCGGTTCCCTTCGTGATCTACTCCGGCGAGGAGAAGGAGAACGCCGGCGTGGCCGGCTACGACGAGATTGCCGCGGCTGCGACCGGCCTCAAGGTCGCTCCGGGGTACAAGCTGATGGAGATGCTGCTGGGGCGGTAACGGGGGCCGGAATGCCAAAGGGACGATCCCCTTCGGGCTCCGGCGGCTGGGCAAATAATTATTTGCCCCTACAGACAGAAACGTGATCACGGCAGGGGCGAAGAATCATTCGCCCCTTACCTGTTCCCTCACATTAAGCGTTGACAACCGCTTGGCGACGGGTTTTAATGACCGTCTCTGAGTTGTCAGATAGTGCGATGATGCCTTCGGGCGATACCATATCAAGCTTCAGGAGGAATTAATGAATCCATTAGCCGCGGAGTTAAACGAGTCTCTAGCCCAGCACAGCCCCCATGTTCTGGAGATGCTGTCGGATCTCGGCAAGAACCTCTTCTTCCCCAAGGGAATCCTTACCCAGTCGGCTGAAGCCAAGGAAAAAGCCCACAAGTTCAACGCCACCATCGGCATCGCCACCGAGAACGGCGGCCCGATGTACCTCTCCTGCATCCAGGACAAGCTCTCCTCCTTCGATCCGAAGGACATCTACCCGTACGCACCGCCGGCGGGGAAGCCCGAGCTGCGCGCCCTGTGGCGCGAGAAGATGCTGCGTGAGAACCCGAGCCAGGTGGGCAAGCATTTCAGCAGCCCCATCGTCACCAACGCGCTTACCCACGGCCTCTCCATCGTCGCCGACATGTTCGTCGACAAGGGGGATCACCTGATCCTTCCGGACATGCTCTGGGGCAACTACAACCTCACCTTCGGCACCTGCAGCGGCGCCATCGTGAAGAAGTACCCGACCTTCACCGCCAAGGGCGGCTACGACGTCGACGCCTTCAAGGCCACCCTGCAGAACTCCGCCGAGGAGAAGGGGAAGGTCGTCGTGCTGCTGAACTTCCCGAACAACCCGAGCGGCTACACCCCGACCGTCGCCGAGGGTGACGCCCTGGTTGCCGCCATCAAGGAAGTCGCCGAGGGTGGCTGCAACGTGGTTGCCATCACCGACGACGCCTACTTCGGCCTGTTCTACGAGGACAGCCTCAAGGAATCTCTCTTCGGCAAGCTGGCGAACCTCCATCCGCGCATCCTCGCGGTCAAGCTGGACGGCGCCACCAAGGAAGAGTTCGTCTGGGGCTTCCGCACCGGCTTCATCACCTTCGCCGACGGTCACGACTACGAGAACGCGCCGGTCATGACCGCCCTCGAGAAGAAGGCGATGGGGATCATCCGCGCCCGCATCTCCAACTGCCCGCATCCCTCCCAGACCTTCGTCATCGAGGCGCTGCGCTCCCCCGACTTCTTGAAGCAGAAGGAGGAGAAGTTCCAGATCATGAAGGGACGCGCGCTTAAGACCAAGGAAGTACTGAACAGCGGCAAGTACGATGCAGCCTGGGATTACTACCCGTTCAACTCCGGCTACTTCATGTGCCTCAAGCTGAAGACCGTCGATGCCGAGAAGCTGCGCCTGCACCTGTTGGACAAGTATGGCGTCGGCGCCATCTCCACCACCAAGACCGACCTCCGCATCGCCTTCTCCTGCATCGCCGAGCAGGACATCCCGGAGCTCTTCGACATCATCTACAAGGGTGTGCAGGACCTGGCGTAAATTGACTGCTGTTCCAGGTTCTACGTTCTAAGTTCTACGTTTTGCCGTAACAAAAGCCCCTGACCGCATGCGCGGCAGGGGCTTTTTTCGTGGCTGTTACTCTTTGGGGAAGGGGGCTTTCCATCCCCTCGCCCTGTGGGAGAGGGTGGCCGGAGGCCGGGTGAGGGCGGTGCTGAC
Organism: Geomonas diazotrophica; assembly: GCF_018919385.1. GTDB lineage: Bacteria > Desulfobacterota > Desulfuromonadia > Geobacterales > Geobacteraceae > Geomonas > Geomonas diazotrophica. Next base: position 369,100 of record NZ_JAHLMF010000008.1, on the reverse strand, counting down.
GGCTGCAATGTCCCTTCGTGGCGACTCCCTCACCCCGACCCTCTCCCGGAGGGAGAGGGAGGTTGAAGAGGGATGGCCCCGGTAGGAGCGGAGGGCGGCGCAATGAAGAAGGGGCTCCCCTATTGCAGAGGAGCCCCTTTTTGAGGAGAGGTTCTAGCGTAGAACCTAGACCGGCCGTTTAGTCTATCAGCTTGCCGATTGCGTTGAAGCGCGGCCGCATCTTGTCCTTGTCCCAGGACCAGTACTTGATGAAGGCGAGCCCCTTGATCTTGTCCATCTTAACGAAACCCCAGAAGCGGCTGTCGTAGGAGCGGTCGCGGTTGTCACCCATGACGAAGTAGGAGTCGGCGGGGACGGTGACCGGATCCTTGAAGTCCCTCGGGTTGTACTCCTTGGGTACGGTATCCGGCTCCTTGTGCACTTCGTGCGGGTTGGCGTAGAGCTTCCCGTTCACGTAGACGCGCTTGTTCTTCACCTCGACTACGTCGCCAGGGACGCCGACGACGCGCTTGATGAAGTCCTTGGTGGGGTCCTCGGGGTACTCGAAGACGATGACGTCGCCCTGCCTCGGGGAACGGATCTTGAGGATGCGCCCGTCAAGCCCGGGGATCTTGGTGCCGTAGATGAACTTGTTGACCAGCAGGTGGTCCCCGATGGCCAGGGTGTCTTCCATGGAGCCGGAGGGGATCTTAAACGCCTGCACGATGAAGGTGCGGATGACCATGGCCAACAGCACCGCGATGACGATCGATTCGAGGTATTCACGGGCGATGTGCTTGCCCTTGGCGGGCTTCACTTCGTTGGCCGGTTCGGTGGGTTTATCTTCGCAGACGTTTTTGTAATCTTCCATGTGTAGTTATTTCCTTTTTAACCTTCGACTTTCAGGATGGCAAGGAACGCCTCCTGCGGCAGTTCCACGTTGCCCACGTTCTTCATGCGCTTCTTCCCTTCCTTCTGCTTCTCCAGGAGTTTGCGCTTTCTGGTGATGTCGCCGCCGTAGCACTTGGCCAAGACGTCCTTCCGCATCGCCTTCACCGTCTCGCGGGCGATGACCTTGGTGCCGACCGCCGCCTGGATGGCGATCTCGAACATCTGGCGCGGGATCAGTTCCTTCATCTTGGAGACCAGCTCGCGTCCGCGGTAGTAGGCCTTGTCCTTGTGGATGATCAGAGACAGGGCGTCGACCACCTCGCCGTTGATCATGATGTTCAGGCGCACCAGTTCGCTCTGGCGGTAGTCGAGCAGCTCGTAGTCCAGCGAGGCGTATCCCTTGGTGATCGACTTCAGACGGTCGTAGAAATCGAGCACCACCTCGTTCAGCGGAAGCTCGTACACCACCATGACGCGGGTCGGGGTCAGGTACTTGATCTCGCGCTGCACGCCGCGCTTCTCCTCGCAAAGTGCCAGGATCCCCCCCACGAATTCGTTGGGGACGTGGATGGAGGCGAGGATGAACGGCTCCTCGACGTAGGCGATCTCCTGGGTCTGCGGGAGCTGGTTCGCGCTCTGGATATGGATCATGTTGCCGTCGGTCCCGTGCACGCGGTAAACGACGGTGGGGGCTGTGGTGATGAGTTCGAGGTTGAACTCGCGCTCCAGGCGCTCCTGGATGATCTCCATGTGCAAAAGCCCGAGGAAGCCGCAGCGGAAGCCGAAGCCGAGCGCGAGCGAGGTCTCGGGGTCGTACGAGAAGGAGGAATCGTTCAGCTTGAGCTTCGCGAGCGCGTCGCGCAGGCTCTCGTACTGCGAGGTGTCGATCGGGTAAAGCCCGGAGAACACCATCGGCTTCACTTCCTTGTAGCCGGGAAGCGCAGCGTCGCAGGGGTTGTGCAGGAGCGTCACGGTGTCGCCTACCTTGGCGTCGGCGACTTCCCTGATCCCGGCGATGATGAAACCTACCTCGCCTGCGGTGAGGGCGGGCACCTCGCGCATGTCGGGAGAGAAGACGCCGGCCTTCAGCACCTCGTAGCTCTTCCGGTTCGACATGAGCTGGATCTTGTCGCCCTTTTTCACGATGCCGTCCACGATGCGCACCAGGATGATGACCCCCTGGTACTGGTCGTACCACGAGTCGAACAGGAGCGCCTTGAGCGGCTTGTTCGGGTCGCCCTGCGGCGGCGGGATCTTCTTGACGATCTCTTCCAGGATCTCCTTGGTGCCGATCCCTTCCTTGGCGCTGGCGAGCACGGCGTCATGGGTATCCAGGCCGATGATCTCCTCGATCTCGGCCTTGACCCGGTCCGGTTCTGCGGCGGGGAGGTCGATCTTGTTCAGCACCACGAACACCTCGAGGTTCGCGTCCAGGGCCAGGTAGACGTTGGCGAGCGTCTGGGCCTCGACCCCCTGCGAGGCGTCGACCACGAGGAGCCCCCCTTCGCAGGCGGTCAGCGAACGGGAGACCTCGTAGGTGAAGTCGACGTGCCCCGGGGTGTCGATCAGGTTGAGTATGTAGTCCTTACCGTCGTCGGCCCGGTAGTTGAGCCGGACGGTCTGGGCCTTGATGGTGATGCCGCGTTCCCGCTCCAGGTCCATCTTGTCCAGGAACTGGTCCTGCTTCTCACGTGCGGAGAGAGCACCGGTGAATTCGAGAAGGCGGTCGGCGATGGTGGATTTGCCGTGATCGATGTGGGCGATGATGGAAAAATTGCGGATATGCTCGAGTACCATATTGTCCTTTATCACGCGGAGGTTAACTCGCGAATAATATAGAACCAAGGGGTAATTGTAAAGGGATTTCTAGGCGTAAACGGGAGTTAGGAGTGGGTGGGGGGGAAGGCGGGAGAGGGGGGGATTCCCTCTCCCGCGGTTCGATCAGGCGAGCTTGAACTGGCCGACCAGGCGCTGCAGGTCCTGGGAGAGGGCCGCGAGGTTGCTGGCGGCGTTGGCGCAGGTGTGCGCCCCCCGGGAGGTGTCCTGCACCACCTCGGTTATCTGCATGATGTTGTTGGTGATCTCGCCGGTGGTCGCGGTCTGCTCCTCGGCCGCCGTGGCGATCTGGTTCACCTGCTCGGTCACCTCGCTGATCTGCCTTAAGATCTCCTGCAGCGATTCGCCCGATTTGGCAGCCTCCCTGGTGCCGTTCTCCACCTCGCGCACACCTTCCTCCATGGCTCCCACGGCATCGCGGGTTTCGCTCTGGATAGACTTGATCATCTCGCCGATCTCGCGCGTGGCGCGTGTGGTGCGCTCTGCGAGTGCCCGCACCTCGTCGGCCACCACGGCGAAGCCGCGTCCCTGCTCGCCGGCCCGCGCCGCCTCGATGGCGGCGTTCAGCGCCAGTAGGTTGGTCTGGTCGGCGATGTCCTCGATGGTCCCGATGATGGCGCCGATCTGGTCGCTGCGCTCGCCGAGGCCCGCCACGGTGGCTGCCGAAGTTTTCACCTGGTCCGCAATTCTGCTCATCACCTGCACGGTCTGCTCGACGACCGCTCTGCCCGCCTGGGCGCGGCCGGTCGCCTGCTCGCCGCCGGAGGCGGCCCTGTGGCAGCTCTGGGCGATGTCCGCGGAGGTGGCCGCCATCTCTTCGCTGGCGGTTGCCACGGTACCGGTCTGGGAAGCGACCTCCTCTGCGCCGGTGGCGATCTGTTCAGAGGTGCTGTGCAGGTCGTTCGCCGCTGAGGCCACCTGCTGGCTGTTCGCCGCCACCTGGCTCAGGGTCTGGTTCAGCTTCTCCGCCATCTCGTTCACTTCGGCTGCCAGCATCCCCATCTCGTCGCGGGTCCTGATGCTCGAGCGTGCGGTGAGGTCGCCTGCCGCCACCTCGGCCAGGGTGTCGAAGACCATCTTGAGCGGCCTGCTGATGGAGTTGGCGATGAGCAGTCCCATGACCCCCATGAACAGTGCGGCCAGCGCGGAGAGTACGATCATGAAGACCTGGGAGGAGTGGTAGGCGGCGAGGTCCTGTTGGTAGAGCTCCCCGGCGCTTTTTAAATTGTCGGCCACCAGGTCGCTGATGGCGTCTGCCGGCTTCTTGTAGAGCGGCGCCACCGAGCTGGTCGCGAAGGCCACCGTTTCCTTGCGAGCTTCGGCGTTGCCCACGCTCTGCTGGGTCATCTGTTGCAGCTTGGCCCCTTGCACCAGGTACTCCTCGTACCCCTGCTTGAATGTGCCGATCAGGCGCTTTTCGTTTTGATCCAGGTCGTACTTCAGGAACTTGGCCTGGGTTTCAGCGATCTGCTTCTTCCGTTTTTCCAGGTCGTCTGCCTTGTCCTTGATGAGGGCCGGATCCTCGAGGAGCATCATGTAGACCAGGTCCAGCCTGATGGCCAGGAGGTCATTCTTCATGTCGTTCAGCATGCCGACGTGGATCACGGATGTGTTCATCGCCTCCTGGTCGTCCGACATGATGCGCATCTTGTGAAGGCTTGCCCCGGCGATGGCAATCAGCGTGACAACGGCGATCGCCACAAGGCACAGGCTCTTGGTCTTCACTTTGAGGTTCATCCAGAAATCCATAACATTTCCCCCTTAAGGCTGCCTAAAGTGGTTTTGGAGGCAGCGATATCCTCTTTATCGGTAGAAACCCTCCCAACTTGAGCATGAATTGGTAAACTCGTATAGAAGGCGAGGGTGATTGGAGCAGGACGTTGTAAGCTGATGCGCGTATGCTAAAGTTTCCAGTCGCCGGCAAAGACCACGCCTCAGTCATCCTTCTATAAAAGGAGCATCCCATGTCTCTTCACAGCGACGTGATCCCTTCATACAACCCTCCGGACTTCCGCCGCCCCAAGCTGGCGGCTGCGCCCGCGGCGAAGACCGCTCCCGCCCCCGCCGACGGTGTGCTCCCCGAGAACTACCATGCCACCTCGAACCACCCGGAATACGTGCACCTGGGGGGAGGGGAGTGGCTTATCGCGCCCGACAGCCGGATGGACTGCGTCATGGTGCTGCGCGGCAGGGAAATCGACGTGGTGGAGCCGCGCCGGGTGCGCCGGGGCGACCAGGTGGTGGTCGGGCGGACCGAGAACGGCGAGGAGGGGATCTATCTCCACATCGGCGGTTTCCTGAACCTGGCCGAGCCCTTCGCCGACAAGTTCTCCTTCAGAAGCCGCGGCACCAGGGAGACCCCCTTTTCCCGCTCATACGACGAGCTGTACCAGGTGCTGCGCCACGACCGTGACCACGGCTACATCGTCTGGGTGCTGGGACCGGCGGTGGCCTTCGACATGGACTGCCGAAACGCCATGCAGGGGCTCATCGAGGCGGGCTACTGCCACGCACTCCTGGCGGGCAACGCCCTGGCGACCCACGACCTGGAGGCGGCCCGTTTCCGCACCGGCCTGGGGCAGAACATCTACACCCAGGCGATCATGCCCTTGGGACACTACAACCACCTTGATATCATCAACGAGGCGCGTCAGGCCGGGGGGATCCCGCAGACCATTGAGAAGCTCGGACTCGACGACGGCATCATGTACGCCTGCACCAGGAAGAAGATACCCTTCGTGCTCGCCGGATCGATCCGCGACGACGGCCCGCTGCCGGAGGTGATCCCCGACGCCTACCAGGCCCAGGACGCGATGCGGGTGCACGCCAGGAAAGCCACCACGGTCCTGGCCATCGCGACCCAGCTGCACTCCATCGCCTTCGGCAACATGGTGCCGAGTTACCGGGTCGAGGCTGACGGACAGGTGCGTCCGGTCTACTTCTACGTGGTCGACATGGCGGAGTTCTCGGTGGACAAACTTGCCAATCGCGGGTCCGCACAGGCGGTGGGGCTTTTGACCAACGCGCAGGATTTCGTCGTCAACCTCTGGAACCACCTGAAGAAGCTCGGTTAGGAAAAGGCGCGGTCATGGAAAACTGCATAAGGATGATAGGAGTACCGGTCGACCTGGGGCAGGAACAGCGCGGCGTGGATCTGGGGCCCGGCGCCCTGCGTTACGCGGGGCTTTCGACGCGGCTGTCGGAACTTGGGTACATCGTGGAGGACATCGGCAACCTGCCGGTGCCGGTGCGGGACGTATTGGGAGCCGAACGGGAGCTGCGTTACCTCCCCTCCATCCGTCAGGTCTGCGAGACGGTCTACCTGGCCGGCCGCAGCGCCATCACCCAGGGGTTCATGCCTATCTTCATGGGGGGGGACCACTCCATGGCCGTCGGCTCCATCGGCGGGGTGACCGACGAACAGCCGGCGGCGGTGATCTGGGTGGACGCGCACGGCGATTTCAACACACCCCAGAGCACCATCACCGGCAACATCCACGGCATGGCGCTGGCGGCGCTATTGGGGGAGGGGTTCCCGGAGCTGGTCAACGTGGGGCGCCCCGGGGCGAAGCTGCACGCCTCCGACATCATCCTGATCGGCCTGCGCGAACTGGATCCCCAGGAGAGACTGCGCCTGCGCGGCTCCGGCATCAAGGCCTACACCATGCGCGACATCGACGAGCGGGGGATGGCGGCCATCGCGCACGAGGCGCTGGGGCGGCTGGCCCATCGCACCCGGCTGCACGTGAGCCTCGATCTGGACGGGCTGGATCCGCTCGAGGTGCCGGGGGTGGGGACCACCGCGCCGGGGGGGATCACCTACCGAGAGGCGCAGCTGTTGATGGAGATCATCGCCGACACCGGTCTGTTGCGGTCGATGGATATCGTGGAGATCAACCCGATCCTGGACCACAGCAACCGGACCGCCAAGATCGCCGTGGAGCTGACCGCGTCCGCCTTCGGGGCGTCGATCCTGTAGGGGGACCGCCACCCGACAACGAAAAAAGCCTGTCCGGGTGCCGGACAGGCTTTTCTTTTTAAAGCGGGCGTGCCACCGGGGGGGGATGGTCAGCCGCCGAGGTTGTGGTGCTTCACCACCGTTAGTTCCTTGGCGATGAACGTTGGAGACGCTTCAGTAGCCGGGCACCACCACTTCGAGGTGACCGTCGTTGGGGCAAAAGATCAGCCCGTGCACGGGGACGTCCTTGGGGATGAGGGGGCTGTTGCGGATGACCCCGGTGACCCTCTCCACGTTCTCCTCAGGACAGCTGAAGGCGCCCACCCACTGACCCAGGTCCGGGTCCAGGCCCTCTATGGCTGCCGGGTCGATGCCGCGCTCCACCATCTTCGCCTTGAGCTGCTCCACGTCGACCGACCCCATGCCGCAGTCCTTGTGGCCGATCACGAAGATCTCTTCGACGCCGAGCAGGAAGACCGCGGCCACGAGGCTGCGGATCACGCCGCCGTTGGGATCGACCAGGGTGTTGCCCGCGTTCTTGATCACCTTGGCGTCGCCCCGTTTGATCCCCATGGCGGGTTCGAGGAAGTCGACCAGCCTGGTGTCCATGCAGGTGAAGATGGCAAGCTGCTTCTTTGGGTCCTTGGGGAGGGGAGGAAACGCCCCCGGTCGCACGAACCTTTTGTTGTGATTCAGGACTTTATCGAGAAGAGTCATTGTTTTCCTGCTTTCCTTGTCGTTAGTGCCAAAACGGCTTTTTAAGCCGAAACTCCGCCCAAGTCAAGGAAAAGCGGCCTCCGCCCGGTATACGGCGGAGGCCGACTCGTTTAGGCGTTTTGCACGTCCACCACGGCGATGGCTGCCATGTTGACCACGTCGTTCACGTCGTCGCCGCGCTGCAGCACGTGCACCGGCTTGTTCATCCCCATGAGGATGGGGCCGATGGCCTCGGCGCCGCCCAGCCGGCGCAAGAGCTTGTAGCAGATGTTGCCGGAGTTGAGGTCCGGGAAGATCAGCACGTTGGCCGGGGTCTTAAGCTTCGAGAAGGTGAAGCCGTCCAGAAGCTCGGGAACCACGGCGGTGTCGGCCTGCATCTCACCCTCGACGATCAGGTTGGGCGCACGTTCCTTGACCAGTTCCACGGCGCGCTTCACCTTTCTGGTGTGCGGGTGGTCCACCGAACCGAAGTTGGAGAAGGAGAGCATGGCGATCCTCGGCTCGATGCCGAGCATGGCGACCTTCTCCGCGGCGAGGATGGCGGTCTCGGCCAGCTCCTCCGCGGTCGGGTCGATGGTCACCGTGGTGTCCGCCAGGAAGTAGACCTCCTTCTTGAACACCATCATGTAGAGGCCGTGCACGCTGGAGAGCCCCGCCTGCTTGCCGAGCACCTGCAAGGCGGGACGGATGGTCTCCGGGTAGTGGGTGTCGATCCCGCCGAGGAGGGTGTCGGCATGTCCCTGCGCCACCATCATGGTGGAGAACTGCACGCGGGATTTCCTGCGCATGATGCGCTGGCACTCGGTGAGGGTGAGTCCTTTTCTCTGGCGTCTGCGGTAGAGCTCCTGGGCGTACTCCTCGGTATGCTCGGAGTCGGTGGGGTCGACGATGGGGACCTCCAGGTCGAGGTTCAGATCGTCCATCTTCTGCTGGATCTTCTTGCGGTCACCCACCAGGATCGGCTGGGCGATACCCTCCTCGACCAGGATCTGGGCCGCGCGCAGGATCTTCTCGTTGTCACCCTCGGGGAAGACGACCTTCTTCGGCTCGCTCTTCGCCTTGTTGATGATCATGCGCATGACCTCTTTGGAACGCCCCTGGGACGATTCGAGCTGCTCGATGTACTTCGCCATGTCCTCGATGGGCTGGCGTGCCACGCCGGTATCCATGGCGGCCTGGGCGATGGCCGGCGCCACGTGCAACAGGACGCGCGGGTCGAACGGCTTGGGGATGATGTAGTTCGGCCCGAAGGAGAACTTCTCGTTGCCGTAGGCCTTGGAGACCGAGTCGGGCACCTCCTCCTGGGCGAGCCGCGCCAGCGCATGCACCGCGGCAAGCTTCATCTCCTCGTTGATTGCGGTGGCCCGCACGTCCAGCGCGCCGCGGAAGATGAAGGGGAAGCCGAGCACGTTGTTCACCTGGTTAGGATAGTCGGAACGGCCGGTGGCGATGATCACGTCGCCGCGCACCGCGTGCGCCTCCTCCGGGGTGATCTCCGGGTCGGGGTTGGCCATGGCGAAGATGATCGGGTTGGGCGCCATGCTCCGGATCATCTCCGGCGTGAAGGCCCCCTTCGCGGAGAGGCCGAAGAGGACGTCGGCGCCTTTGGCTGCCTCTTCCAGGGTGCGGAAGGGGGTGTCGGCGGCGAAGAGCTCCTTGTAGGGGTTCATCCCCTCGACTCTCCCCTTGTAGATGACCCCCTTGGTGTCGCACATGATCATGTTGTTCGGCTTGACACCCAGGGCGATGGCGAGCTTAGCGCAGGAGTTGGCCGAGGCACCGGCGCCGTTCACCACGATCCTGATGTCCTCGATCTTCTTGCCGACGAGCTGCAGCGCGTTCAAAAGGGCGGCCGAGGAGATGATGGCGGTGCCGTGCTGGTCGTCGTGGAAGACCGGGATGTTCATGGTCTTTTTGAGCTCTTCCTCGATGTAGAAGCACTCGGGGGCCTTGATGTCCTCGAGGTTGATGCCGCCGAAGGTCGGCTCCAGGAGCTGGCAGGCCTTGATGATTTCGTCCGGGTTCTCGGTGTTGAGCTCGATGTCGAAGACGTCGATGTCGGCGAAGCGCTTGAAGAGGACCCCTTTCCCCTCCATGACCGGCTTGCCGGCCAGCGCCCCCAGGTTGCCAAGGCCAAGGACCGCGGTGCCGTTGGAAACGACGGCGACCAGGTTCCCCTTGGCGGTGTACTTGTAGGCGTCGTCCGGGTTCTGCTGGATGGCGAGGCAGGGCTCGGCGACCCCGGGAGAGTAGGCAAGCGACAGGTCTGCCGCGGTCTGGCACGGTTTGGTGGCGATGACTTCGATCTTTCCTTTCCTACCGCTGGAGTGGTAGTCCAGTGCCCCTAATTTCTTGCTCATTTAAGTTCTCCTTTGACCCATAGGATGAGCGGCTGCCCGCCATTGAATCCACTGCTCTTGGATTTACTTCGTTACGACCACCAGGACCTTAACCTCCTTGCCGTCGTGGCTCAGAAGACGGTGTCCCATGCTCGACTCGAAATAGAGGGAATCCCCTTCGTGCAGGGTGATTTTCTTGTCGTCCAGCAGGAAATCTGCGTTTCCCTTCATGACGTAGATGAACTCCTCGCCGTCATGGCTGTAGGTGTTGGCCTCAGGCGCCTTCTCGGTCAGGGTGACCATGAAAGCGTCCATCTTCTTGTTCTGCTTGTAGAAGGAAAGGGACTCGTAGAAGTATCCCTGCTTGGTCCCCTCCTTGGAGATGACCCGGGGCACGATGCGCCGCTCGTGCGCACGCACGACCTCGAACTTGCGGTCGTCCTCGTCCTCGCTGAAAAGCTGTGCCAGCTTGATGTCGAAGAACTTGGCGATCTTGGAGAGGGTTGCTATCGGGGGGGAAACGTTGTCGTTCTCGATCTGCGAGATCAGGGCCGGGGAGAAGCCGGTCTCGTTGGCCACCGCCTGCAGGGTAAGTTTCCGGGCCTGACGCAGTTTCTTCAGTCTTGACCCGATGTTGTACTCTGACATGACGCTGCTCCTCTGGTGAATAATCCACCGTTTTACTTCGGCTAAAATTATTCAGTTTTGGTAAAAAGTCAATTTAAATAGTGAATACAAGAAAAAATTAATCCTGACGGTAAGGTGCCGAGGTGACTGAAGGTAGCACGTTCTGCGGCCTCCAGGCAAGGGCGCTTTGGGGAGTGGGTAAATCCATTTACCCTGTTTTAAAATCGCGTTTACTGATATCGAACCGCCGGCCGGTAACAGTACGGTTTTCGATGCTGTCGGACGTGGTCGTGCGGTCGTAACTGCCACTTTGGAGCGGACTGTGCGGGTGATGATGCGCCGGGCGGGGGAAGGGGGGCGGGAGGGGAGAAGGGCGGGGCGAGGACGTGTGCCGAGGGTAAAACGGTAAGCTGCCGCAAGGCCCTCATACCCCCCTTCGGGCACCCTCTCCCGGGGGAGGGAGAGGGGTTGCGTAAGGCCGTCGTCAACCAGTAAACGGCGAGGGGGCACCCTCAGCAGATGCTTTTGTTCAGCTCGTCGAGAAGGGCCTTGAGGTCGACTTTATGCACGCTGGCGCCGTGCTCTAGTTGCTCGAAGTCGGCGATCTGGCAGTCGTAGCAGTCAAGGCCGTAACGTTCGAAGACGGGGAGGGTTTGCGGGTAACGCCTGAGGATTTCGCTGATGGTCATGTCCTTGCTGATCATACGGCCTCCTGTGACAGTCCTGCGGAATAAAAAAAGGCGCTGCTATGCGCAAACGCCTCTCATGCTATCAAACGTGATGTGCCACGCAACCGCCCATGTCAGCGTCCCGGCCTGAACTTCTCGTCCAGGGCGCTCTTCACCAGCGGCGGCACCAGCTTGTCCACCGGACCGTTCAGGTGGCTCACCTCCTTCACGATGGAGGAGGAGAGGTAGCTGTAGGGGACCGAGGTCATCATGAACAGCGTCTCCACCTCACGAGTGATGTTGCGGTTCATCTGGGCCAGCTGGAACTCGAACTCGAAGTCGGAAACCGCGCGCAAGCCGCGGATGACCACGGTGGCCTCGGCGCGTCGCACGTAGTCGACCAGGAGCCCGTCGAAGGTCTCGACCCGCGCCTGCGGTCGGTCCCTGAGGATCTCGGAGAGCATGTCGATCCGCTCCTGGACGGTGAACAGGGCGTTCTTCTCGGAGTTTCTGGCCACTGCCACGATGACGCCGTCGAAGATCTTGAGGGCACGGTCGATGATGTCCAGATGGCCGTAGGTTACGGGATCGAAGGAGCCGGGATAGACAGCCACTCTCAGGGGCACGGTTCACCTCTGTCTGAAATGGTCAGGAAGGAGAGGGCGGTGTCGCCGTAGACGCGGCGCTCGCTTTCAACCAGCCTGCCGAAACGCGTTGGTACATCCTCTTTGGCGGAGAACTCGGCGACCACGGTGCTGCCCGCGTCAATGAGCGGCGAGGTCGAGAGCAATTCGAGCAACCTTTGCGTGTGCCCCTCGGCGTAGGGAGGGTCGAGGAACACCAGGTGAAACGGGGGCTCGCCGCGGGAGAGCCACCGGATGGCAGCTGCGGCATCCTGCACCACGACCTTGCCCCGCTCCGCGAGCCTGGTCCCTTCCAGGTTCTTGCGGACCAGCTCCGCCGAGTCGCGGTGCGAATCGATGAAGAGCGCGCTTTCCGCGCCGCGGCTGAGCGCCTCGATGCCGAGGTTGCCGGTGCCGGCGAAGATGTCGAGGACCCGCATGCCGGAGAAATCTCCCAGGCGGCTGGTGAGGATGCTGAAGAGCGCCTCTTTGACACGGTCCGCGGTCGGGCGCACCCGCTGGTTTTTCGGGGCCAGCAGCTGGCGGCCGCGGGCGCTTCCCGCGATCACCCGCATGAGGACCATCTCCGGTTTAGGTACGTCATAAAGAGAACAACTCCATGGCTGCAACGGGTCTGTATCGCGTGGCAGCTTGTCGGGCGGCAAATGATGTATGACATTGCGCCGCAAGCAGCTCTATTAGCACGATGCATGGATAAGGTCAATCAAGTTTGCTGTTGACAGCGTCGGCGACCAGTATATAAATTACCTACTTTTAACTGACTGAGCAGGGGGGCGGATGAAAGAGGGTAATGCCTTGGAGCGAGGCGATCTGGCGGGCTACGCGGCCACCAGTTCCACATCCCGCGGACGCAAGCACCACGAGGAGTTCAGGGACAATCGTCCCGCCTTCGAAAGGGATCGCGACCGCATCATTCACTGCGCCGCGTTCAGGCGCCTGGAATACAAGACCCAGGTCTTCGTCAACCACGAAGGGGATTACTACCGCACCCGTCTCACCCACTCCCTGGAAGTCGCCCAGATAGGGAAGGGGATCGCGAGGAGGCTCGGTCTGAACGAAGAGCTGACCGAGGCACTGGCTCTTGCCCACGATCTCGGGCACACCCCCTTCGGGCATACCGGCGAGGAGGTGCTGAACCGTCTGATGGAGGGGTGCGGCGGCTTCGAGCACAACCTGCAGTCGCTCAGGGTGGTGGACGAGCTGGAGGAGCGCTACCCCGGCTTCAACGGGCTCAACCTCTCCTGGGAGGTGCGCGAAGGGATCGCCAAGCATTCCTCCCCCTACGATTCCCCCGCCCCCATCTTCGCCGAGTTCCTTCCGGGAACCGTCCCCACCGTCGAGGCCCAGCTCATCAACTTCGCCGACGAGATCGCCTACAACAACCACGACATCGACGACGGCCTGAAGTCCGGGTACGTGAACCTTGGCCAGTTGAAGAAGGTCGAGCTCTGGAACGAGGTGCACGAGGGGATCGTGGCGAGGTACCCCGACATCGACGTCGAGCGCGGTGTGTGCCAGACCGTGAGCGCGCTGATCGGCGTATTGATCAACGACCTGGTGCAGACCACCGCGGAGAACCTTGGCAAGCTGAAGATCGAGACCCAGGAGGACCTGAGAAGGGTGAACGTCCCGGTGGTCTCCTTCAGCCCCGCCATGACAGAGCGCAACGCGCAGCTCAAACGTTTCCTGTTCCAGAACCTGTACCGTCACTACAAGGTCGAGAGGATGCGGGTCAAGGCCGAGCGCTACCTGGCCGAGCTCTTCGAGGTCTACCTGAAGCATCCGACGCTGCTTCCCATGAAGCACCAGGTGAAGATGGAACGCGAAGGGCGCGAGCGGGTGATCTGCGACTACATCGCCGGCATGACCGACCGCTTCGCCCTGGACGAGTTCAAGCGCCTCTTCGAACCGTACGAGCGGGTCTAGCAGCAAGGTCGTTGTAGCGGTTCCGTAGACGATGTCGACGAACTCTCCGGCTTGATCCTGGGCCGAAAGGTGTGATAAATAGCCGCTCAGGGAAAACAATACTGTTGAGGTGATCGGGATGGCTTATCTTGAATGGAGTGATGCACTGAGCGTTAAGGTCAAGGAGATCGACGACCAGCATAAGAACCTTGTGGACATGCTGAATGCGCTGTACGACGCGCACATGGCACGGGTAGGGAAGGAGGCGCAGAAGGAAATCATCGCCTCGATGGTGACGTACGTGGCCAGCCACTTCCAGACCGAAGAGGCGTACATGCAGAAGTTCCAGTACCCCGAATTCGTGGCGCACAAAAGAGAGCACGAGGAGTTTGCCGCCAAGGCCCTTGACCTGAAGAACCGGGCCGACAACCAAGGACTCATCTTCACCGCCGAGATCCTGGAATTCCTGAAGCGCTGGCTGCAGGACCACATAATGGGGACGGACATGAAATACTCGGCCCTGTTCAACGCATCCGGCCTGCGCTAGGCCCTCCTGCAAAATAAAGCTACCGATAGATGATCCCCGCCAGTCCCTCTCCCAGGGGGAGAGGGGATGCGGCGTGTGTAACGGGCGATCGTAACCGGCCGGAAACGTAAAAAGCCTCCCTGAGTGTCGGGGAGGCTTTTTACATGATGGCGGCTGATCCGGTTATTTCCCCTTGGGAAGCTCCAGCTTCGGCTCCTTGGCCTGCTTGTAGAGCAGCAGGGTGCGTCCCAGCACCTGCGCCAGTTCCGCCTCGCAGGCGGTGCAGAGTTCTTCCGCCACGCTGTGGCGGTCCATGAGGCAGCTCTCCAGCACCTTCACCTTGATCAGTTCGTGGCTGGCCAGCGCCTCGATGGTCTCCTTCACCAGCGCCTCGCTGACGTCGCTCTTGCCTACCTGGATCACCGGCTTAAGGCTGTGCCCGAGCGCGCGGAGAAACCTTTTCTGCTTTCCTGTCAACATCACTTCTTCCTTTGTACTCATGCAGGCTTTCGGGCTGCCGCCTTGTGCCATCTGCAAAAAGTCTGTATTTTTTCCGAAAAACGGTGCGAGCTTTATAGCACTAAAGGCAGATAAAGATAAAGACAAAGATAAAGACAAAGGTGTGGGGTTCGCAGGGGCGCCGGAGCGTCTCTTGGGGTGTCGCCGCCGAAGTGAGAAGCGGTGTGAACGCGGCCCGGTATCATTGCTCAATCTTAATCTAAATCTTTGTCTGCCTCATCTCCTTTTCCTTGACTCTGGTAAGTCTCGATGCTACTTTGTCTCAAATTTATCGATGCCTTTTAAATTAGCCCCGTGAGGTTAGCAAAGGTGAAGCATAAAGCACTCTTTTACTATCTAAAAGGAAGAGCCTTTTCGCCCATCTGTGCGGAAAGGCTCTTTTTAATTACGCGCTCCGGGCGCGAAAACGTTAAACGACAGGCGCTTACGCCGATGACAGGGGGTTATTATGGCTGAAAACACTGTGATACTGGACGGCACCGGCGTTAAAAGGGCCCTCACCAGGATAGCCCACGAGGTGCTGGAGAAGAACAAAGGGGTCGAAGGACTCGTGCTGGTCGGCATCAGGACCGGCGGGGTGCACCTGGCCCAGGAACTCGGCGCCCGGCTGAGCGAGATCGAAGGGGTGGAGGTCCCGGTCGGGGCGGTGGACATCACCATGTACCGCGACGACATCAAGGGGCACCACGAGCACCTTCCGGTCGGCAAGACCGAGCTTCCCTTCTCCGTGGAAGGAAAGAAGGTGGTGCTGGTGGATGACGTCCTCTTCACCGGCCGCACCATCAGGGCCGCCATGGACGCCATCTTCGACCAGGGACGTCCCTCCTGCATCCAGCTTGCCGTGCTGGTGGACCGCGGGCACCGCGACCTTCCCATCCGTGCCGACTTCGTTGGGCGCAACGTGCCTACCAGCCGCAGCGAGAACATCATGGTCGCCTTTGACGCGGACAACAAGCCGACCGAGGTCATCCTGCAGAAGTAGGGGCGAATAATCATTCGCCCTCACACCTCCGCCCACATCCGCCCCTGCGGGGCACCTTCTCCCGGCGGGAGAAGGTGGATGTGAAGCCCTCGCCCTCCGGGAGAGGGGGGCCGAAGGCCGGGTGAGGGTAGATTTTTGAAGCACTTGCAATCTAGTCTGATCGTTTTCAACGCGCCACGTAACGGTGCGAGGCGCAAAACTAGTTTCTGGGGGGGGACCATGGGTTTCAGGCACAAAGACATCATCGCCCTGAAGGATCTGACCAAGCAGGAGATCGAACTGCTCCTCGACACGGCGGACAACCTAAGCGAGATCAACCAGCGGGACATCAAGAAGGTGCCGACTCTGCGCGGCAAGACGGTGATCAACCTTTTCTACGAGGCATCCACCAGGACCCGTACCTCCTTCGAGATCGCCGCGAAACGTTTATCCGCCGACGCCGTCAACATCACCGCGTCGACCAGCTCCGTGGTCAAAGGTGAGACCCTCTCCGATACCGCCGCCAACATCCTCGCCATGAAGCCGGACATCATCGTGATGCGCCATTCGGTTTCCGGCGCCCACGAGTACCTCGCCAAGAGGGTTTCCTGCTCCGTGATCAACGCAGGCGACGGCGCCCACGAGCATCCCTCCCAGGGGCTGCTGGACATGCTCACCATGCGCCAGAAGTTCGGCAAGCTGGCAGGTCTCAAGGTCGCCATCGTCGGCGACATCACCCACAGCCGCGTGGCCCGCTCCAACATCTACGGCCTCACCACCATGGGCGCGCAGGTCTTCCTCGCCGGTCCCCCGACCATGATGCCCCCCGGTATCGAGCGTCTGGGCAACGTGACCGTCTGCAAGGACATGCGCGAGGCGGTGGACCAGGCCGACGTGGTCATGATGCTCAGGATCCAGCTGGAGCGCCAGGGCAAGACCCTGCTCCCCAGCATGCGCGAATACTCCCGTTACTTCGGCCTCAACCCCGCCGTGCTCGCCCTGGCGAAGAAAGACGCCATCGTCATGCACCCCGGCCCGATCAACCGCGGCGTGGAGCTCGCCTCCTCGGTTGCCGACTGCGACCAGTCCGCGATTCTGAAGCAGGTGGAGAATGGCGTCGCGGTCAGGATGGCCATGCTGTACCACGTCTGCGGCGGAGAGCCGGTGGAATAGAGGCCGTTCTACGTTCTATGTTCTACGTTCTACGTTGGACATGGGCGAGGAACCTATTACGACATATCGAGAGGCTGTTCTTCGTGCTACCCTGCGCTCTAGGCCCTGGCCTTTAACGTAGAACGTAGAACCTGGAACATAGAACTTGTTTTTGGAGGTTTGCATGAATCTTCTGATAAAAGGTGGGCGCGTGATCGATCCTTCGCAGGGGATCGACGAAACCATGGATGTGCTGATTGCCGACGGTGTGATCCTGGAACTGGGGCAGGGGCTGACCGCACCGGAAGGGACCCCGACCATCGACGCCTCCGGGCTCCTGGTCACCCCGGGCCTGATCGATATGCACGTGCACCTGCGTGATCCTGGCCTCGAGTACAAAGAGGACATCGCCACCGGCAGCCGCGCCGCTGCGGCAGGCGGCTTCACCTCGGTCGCCTGCATGCCCAACACCTCGCCGGTGATCGACAATAAGGCGGTCGCCTGCTACGTGGTGAACAAGGCCAAGAGCGAGGCACTGGTCAACGTCTTCCCGGTCGGCTCCATCACCAAGGGGAGCAAGGGTGACAGCCTGGCCGAGATGGGCGATCTCAAAGAGGCCGGCTGCGTCGCGGTCTCCGACGACGGCAAGCCCGTGTGCAACTCCGAGCTGATGCGCCGCGCCCTCGAGTACGCCAAGGGGGTCGGCATCACGGTGATCTCCCACTCCGAGGACCTTGCCCTGGTGGGCGAAGGGGTGATGAACGAAGGGTTTGTCTCCACGGAGCTCGGGCTCAAGGGAATCCCCTGGGCAGCCGAAGATATCGCGGTGGCCCGCGAGGTCTACCTCGCCGAGTTCGCCGCCGCGCCGGTGCACATCGCCCACATCTCCACCGCCGGTTCCGCGCGCATCATCCGCAACGCGAAAGCCCGCGGCGTCAAGGTGACCTGCGAGACCGCACCGCACTACTTCACCCTTACCGACGACGCGGTGCGCGGCTACAACACCAACGCCAAGATGAACCCGCCCTTGAGGGGCGAGTCCGACGTGGCGGCCATGAAGGCGGCGCTCGCCGACGGCACCATCGACGCCATCGCCACCGACCACGCGCCGCACCACCCGGACGAGAAGGACGTCGAGTTCAACGTGGCGCTGAACGGCATCGTCGGCCTGGAAACCTCCCTGCCGCTCTCGCTGAAGCTGGTCGAGGAAGGGGTGCTGGATCTTAAAGGGCTGGTTTCGGTGATGTCCTGCAACCCCGCGAAGATCCTCGGGATCGATCGCGGCACCCTGAGGGTCGGCGCGGTCGGCGACGTCACCGTCATCGATCCGGGCAAGGAGTGGCAGGTCGAGGCGGACAAGCTGGAATCGAAGTCGAAGAACTCGCCGTTCCTGGGGTGGAAGATGAAGGGGAAGGCGGCGTACACCGTGGTCAAGGGACAGGTGGTGTACCAGGCATAGGGTAGCGGCGCGAGACGCTGTTGGGGCGAATAACATTCGCCCAGCCACTGGTGCCTCACCACCGCCCATGGCCAGTCGGTCAGAGATGCAAGAATAGGGGGGGCGAATGATTATTCGCCCCTACAGTTGCGGATGGACGACATCGTATAGATCGTAATATCGCGCTCACCGCGCGGCAGAAATATAACGGATTCGGGAGAAGATACATGAAAGCAGTGCTGGCTCTGGCGGACGGCCGGATTTTTAAAGGGAAGGCCTTCGGCGCAACGGGCGAAACCAGCGGCGAGGTGGTGTTCAACACCGCCATGTCGGGCTACCAGGAAGTGCTCACCGACCCCTCGTACAAGGGGCAGATGGTCACCATGACCTACACCCAGATCGGGAACACCGGGATCAACCCGGAGGATATTGAGAGCAACCAGCTCTACCTCTCCGGCTTCATCGTGCGCGAGTACCTGGACTGCTACTCCAACTACCGCGCCACCATGAGCCTGGACGCCTACCTGAAAGAGAACGGTGTGGTCGGCATCCAGGGGATCGACACCCGCGCCCTGACCCGGCACCTTCGCGACAAGGGGGCCCAGAACGGCATCATCTCCACAATCGACTTCGATCCCGAGAGCCTGGTGAAAAAGGCCCGCGCCATCCCGTCCATGAGCGGTCTGGATCTCGCAACCGGCGTCACCTGCAGCGCCCCCTACCACTGGACCCAGGGGCTGTGGGACCTGCAGACCGGCTACCCCGAAGTCGACAAGAGGGACCTCAAGTACAAGGTGGTCGCCTACGATTTCGGCATCAAGCTGAACATCCTGCGCTGCCTGGTCTCCGCAGGCTGCGACGTGACCGTGGTCCCGGCAACGTTCCCGGCCGAGTCGGCGCTGGCCATGAACCCGGACGGCATCTTCCTCTCCAACGGCCCGGGCGACCCGGAGCCGATGAAGGAAGTCATCGAGAACATCAAGAAGTTCGTGGGCAAGAAACCGATCTTCGGCATCTGCCTCGGCCACCAGCTCCTCGGCCTCGCCCTGGGCGGCCGTACCATCAAGCTGAAGTTCGGCAACCACGGCTCCAACCTCCCGGTCATGGACATGGCCACCAGGAAGGTCGAGATCACCGCGCAGAACCACGGCTTCTCGGTCGACATCCTGTCGCTCTCCAACGTGGCCGGCCTCGCCCATGAGAACCTGAACGACCAGACCGTCGAGGGGATGGCGCACAAGACGCTCCCCATCTTCTCGGTGCAGCACCACCCCGAGGCGTCCCCCGGGCCGCACGACTCGCACTACCTGTTCGACAGGTTCGTGGAGATGATGGAAAAGCATAAAAACTAGGTCGAGGTTGAGGTTAAGGTTGAGAACTTCTTTTTTTACCTCAACCTTTGACTCAATCTGATTCACGATGAGATATCAGGAACTTTACGAAAACGGCGAGCTGGCGCGGCGCATCAAGGCAGCCTACGGCCGCCTGGCCGCCTGCGACCTCTGCCCCCATGCCTGCGGTGTGAACCGCCTGAAGGGGGAGACGGGGCTTTGCGAAAGCGGCAAAGAGGTGCGCATCGCCTCCGCCAACGTGCACCGCGGGGAGGAGCCGCCCATCTCGGGCACGAAGGGGTCCGGCACCATCTTCCTGTCGGGCTGCACCTTGAACTGCAAGTTCTGCCAGAACTTCCCGATCAGCCAACTCAGAAACGGCACCGACCTCACCGTGGGGCAGTTGGCCGAGAAAATGGTGGTGCTGCAGAAGAAGGGCGTGCACAACATAAACTTCGTCACGCCGACCCACTTTACGCCGCAGATCCTGGCCGCTCTTTACCTCGCCATCCGCAAGGGGTTCCGCATCCCCATCGTGTGGAACACGAGCGGGTACGAAAGCCTGGAGACCCTGGCCCTGCTGGACGGCGTGGTGGATATCTACCTGCCCGACATGAAGTACTGCTGCAACGAAGTGGCGCTAAAGCTCTCCGGGGCCAAGGGTTACACCGAGGTGAACCGTCTCGCCCTTCCCGAGATGCTGAGGCAGGTGGGTCACCTGGAATGCGATGATAACGGCATCGCGGTGCGCGGCCTGATCGTGCGGCACCTGGTTCTGCCGCTGGGGCAGGCGGGGAGCCCGGAGACCCTGGCCTGGATCGCGGAGAACCTCGGCACCGAGACCCACATCGCCCTGATGAGCCAGTATTTCCCGGCCCACGCCGCGGCGCAGACGCCGGGGATAGAGAGAAGGATCACCAGCGCCGAGTACGCCGAGGCGGTCGACGCGCTGGAAGAGTTGGAGTTGGAAAACGGGTGGGTGCAGGAAGAGCCTTTGGGCGAATGATTATTCGCCCCTACAACGACCTGACCTGCAGACGCATCATGGTTCTCCGCCAAGGGACCCCGGCATCCTGTAGGGGCGAATAATCATTCGCCCTTACAACGACCTGACCTGCAGACGCAACATGATTCTCCGCAAGGGGACCTCGGCACCCGTAGGGGCGAATAATCATTCGCCCGCCTTTAAAGATTCGCTTTCGACGGAACGTGTTTAATAAAGAGAGTAATGGAGTGATTTACAATGCCTAAACGCACAGACATCAAGAAGATCCTCATCATCGGCGCGGGCCCGATCGTCATCGGCCAGGCGTGCGAGTTCGACTACTCCGGTACCCAGGCCTGCAAGGCCCTCAAGGAGGAGGGATACCAGGTAGTCCTCCTGAACTCGAACCCGGCAACGATCATGACGGACCCGGACTTCGCCGACGCCACCTACATCGAACCGGTGACCCCGGAGGTCCTGGCCAGGATCATCGAGAAGGAGCGCCCGGACGCGGTGCTGCCGACACTGGGCGGCCAGACCGCGCTCAACACGGCGGTCGCGGTGGCCGAGAACGGCACCCTGGAGAAGTTCGGGGTGGAACTCATCGGCGCGAAGCTCCCGGCCATCAAGAAGGCCGAGGACCGCACCCTGTTCAAGGAGGCGATGGTGAGGATCGGCCTCGACATCCCGAGGTCGGGTCTGGCGCACAACTACCAGGAATCCATGGAGGTGATCAAGCATGTCGGCTTCCCGGCCATCATCCGCCCCTCCTTCACCCTGGGCGGCACCGGCGGCGGCATCGCCTACAACATGGAAGAGTACGAGCGTATGTCCATGGCTGGCATCGAGGCTTCCCCGACCGACGAGATCCTGGTCGAGGAGTCCCTGATCGGCTGGAAGGAGTACGAGCTCGAGGTGATGCGCGACACGGCCGACAACGTCGTGATCATCTGCTCCATCGAGAACTTCGACGCCATGGGCGTGCACACCGGCGACTCCATCACCGTGGCGCCGGCGCAGACCCTGACCGACAAGGAATACCAGATCCTGCGTGACGCCTCCCTGAAGATCATCCGCGAGATCGGCGTCGACACCGGCGGCTCCAACATCCAGTTCGGCATCAACCCGAAAAACGGCCGCCTCATCGTCATCGAGATGAACCCGCGCGTCTCCCGCTCCTCGGCGCTCGCCTCGAAGGCGACCGGCTTCCCGATCGCCAAGATCGCCGCCAAGCTCGCCGTCGGCTACACCCTGGACGAGATCACCAACGACATCACCAAGGAGACGCCGGCCTGCTTCGAGCCGACCATCGACTACGTGGTCACCAAGATCCCGCGCTTCACCTTCGAGAAGTTCCCGGCTGCCGACGCGACCCTCACCACCCAGATGAAGTCGGTGGGGGAGGTGATGTCCATCGGCCGCACCTTCAAGGAGAGCTTCCAGAAGGCGCTCCGCTCCCTGGAGATCGGCTCCTGCGGCTTCGAGTCCCGCTTCTTCGGCGTGGGCGGCGATACCCGCCGGGCTCTCACCGAGAAGGAGCGCAACCTCCTGCTGGACAAGCTGAGGACCCCGAACTGCGACCGCCTCTGGTACGTCGGCGACGCCTTCCGCTGCGGCATGACCGTCGAGGAGATCTACGCCCTCACCGCCATCGATCCCTGGTTCCTGCACAACATCCGCCAGATCATCGAGATGGAAGAGTGCCTGAAGGCAGCCGATATCAAGGGGCAGTCCGGTGAAGCGCTGCGCGACACCCTCTGGGAGGCCAAGCGCTTCGGCTTCTCTGACAAGTACCTGGCCCAGCTCTGGAAGATCACGGAAGGGGAGGTGCGCGAACTGCGCCTCGCCAACGGCGTAAAACCGGTCTTCAAGCGGGTCGATACCTGCGCCGCCGAGTTCGTCGCCCACACCCCGTACCTCTACTCGACCTACGAGGAGGAGTGCGAGGCGGAGCCGACCGACCGCAAGAAAATCATCATCCTGGGGGGCGGACCCAACCGCATCGGCCAGGGGATCGAGTTCGACTACTGCTGCGTGCACGGTGTCTTCGCCCTCTCCGAGGACGGCTACGAGACCATCATGGTCAACTGCAACCCTGAGACCGTCTCCACCGACTACGACACCTCCGATCGTCTCTACTTCGAGCCGCTCACCCTCGAGGACGTGCTGAACATCGTGGACGTGGAGAAGCCGACCGGCGTCATCGTCCAGTTCGGCGGTCAGACTCCTCTGAAACTCGCCGTCGCCCTGGAGAAGGCGGGTGTGCCCATCATCGGCACCTCTCCCGACGCCATCGACCGCGCCGAGGACCGCGAGCGCTTCCAGGAGATGCTGCAGAAGCTGAACCTGCGCCAGCCCGAGAACGGCACCGCCCGCTCCTTCGAGGAGGCCGAGGCCGTCGCCGACCGCATCGGCTACCCCGTGGTGGTCCGCCCCTCCTACGTCCTGGGCGGCCGCGCCATGGAGATCGTGTACGACGTCGACAACCTGCGCCGTTACATGCATACCGCGGTACAGGCTTCCCCGGAGCACCCGATCCTGATCGACAAGTTCCTGGACGAGGCCATTGAGATCGACGTTGACGCCCTGTGCGACGGCGACATCGCCGTCATCGGCGGCATCATGGAGCACATCGAGGAGGCGGGCATCCATTCCGGCGACTCGGCCTGCTCGCTGCCGCCGTACTCCATCTCCCAGGAGATCGTCGAGGAGATCAGGCGCCAGACCAAGGTGATGGCGCTGGAGCTGAACGTGAAGGGGTTGATGAACGTCCAGTACGCCGTCAGGGACAACCAGATCTACATCATCGAGGTGAACCCGCGTGCTTCCCGTACCTCGCCCTTCGTCTCCAAGGCGACGGGGAGGCCGCTGGCGAAGATCGCTGCCCGCGTCATGGCCGGCAAGACCCTCACCGAGCTCGGTGTCACCGAGGAGATCATTCCCGAGCACATCTCGGTCAAGGAATCCGTCTTCCCCTTCGCCAAGTTCCCCGGCGTCGACACCATCCTCGGACCGGAGATGAAGTCGACCGGCGAGGTTATGGGCATCGGCGACACCTTCGCCAAGGCCTACGCCAAGGCCCAGATGGGTGCCAACGTGAAGCTGCCGACCACCGGTAAAGTCTTCATATCAGTGAAAGACTTGGACAAAAAACATATTGTCAGCGCAGCAAAAAGACTGTATGATCAGGGCTTCGAATTGGTCGCCACGCGCGGTACGGCGAGCTACCTGCAGGAAAAGGGGATTCCGGTCCAGGTGGTAAACAAGGTGCTCGAAGGGCGCCCCCACATCGTGGACGCGATCAAGAACAACGAGATCTGCATGGTGATCAACACCACCCACGGTGCCCAGGCCGTCGCGGACTCCTACTCGATCCGCAGGAACACCCTGATCCACAACGTCGCCTACTACACGACGGCGTCGGGGGCGCGGGCCGCGGTCGACGGCATCATCGCCACGGCGCAGTCCAAGCTGGAAGTGAAGTCCATCCAGGAATACCTGAAGTAACCGACCGGGGAGCGCCGTACAAGGCGCTCCCTTTCCAAATCCAGCACATGCAGCACAGCGGGGGGCCTCCAGGCCCCCCTATAAGTTCATCAAGGAGCAAAATACGATGTCTCAGACAGTTCCATTGACCAAGGAGAGTTACGAGGCCCTCCAAGAGGACCTCAAACGCCTGATTAAGGAAGAACGCCCCAAGGTAATCCAGGATATCGCAGAAGCCAGGGCACACGGCGATCTCTCTGAAAATGCGGAGTACGATGCGGCCAAGAACCGTCAGGGTTTCATCGAAGGGCGCATATTGGAGCTGCAGGACAAACTGGCGCGGGCCTACGTGGTCGACCTCTCCAACCTGAAGCCGGACAAGGTGGTCTTCGGCGCCACGGTCACCGTGTACGACACCGCGACCGAGGAAGAGATCACCTACAAGATCGTCGGCGAGGACGAGGCAGACATCAAGCTGGGCAAGATCTCCTGCACCTCGCCGGTGGGCAAGGCGCTGATCGGTCACAAGCTGGACGACACCGTCCGCGTCAGTGTTCCTTCGGGGATGAAGGAATACGAGATCATCGAGATCCGCTACGAATAGAAACAGCACTCACCCCGTATCGCACCAACAACCAACATGCGCGCCAGCGCGTGACCAGGAGGATTTACATGGCTCAGGTAACCAAGGACATGACTTTTGCCGCAGTGATGAGGATGCACCCGGACGTCGTCAAGGTGCTCGCTAAATACAACCTCGGCTGCATCGGCTGCATGGGCGCTCAGAACGAGTCCCTGGAGCAGGGCTGCTCCGCCCACGGGATCAGCGTGGACGACATCCTCGCCGACCTCAACAAGATCTTCGAATAACCACGACCGGCGCCCGGAGCCTGCTCCGGGCGCCTTTCTTTTTCTCCCATGCCAATCATAACGCTCGCGCCAGACGGGTCGCTCAAGCTTCCGGAACAGCTCATGGATTCCCTGAAGCTCGCTCCTGGCGATCAGGTCAGCGTCGAGATCGTCGACGGCGCCCTCCAGGTTGCCAGGTACGTCCCGGCCGAGACCGCCAAACCCGTTAAGCCCGCCAAGTCCGTACCAGCCACCGTAGTTTTAGTCCCCGAAGAACTGAAAATCCCGATGACCGCCATCAAGGGGGTGGGGCCCAAGCTCGCCGATATCCTGGCGAAAAAGGGGATCACTACGGTCGAGGACGCCCTGTACCTGCTGCCCAACCGCTACGAGGACCGGCGCCAGTTGAAGCGGATCGCGGAACTGCGCCCTGGCAACTCCGAGGCCTTCTTCGCCACCGTGGTCTCCGCCGAGGCGCAGGTCACCAAGGGGGGGAGGCGCTACTTCGAGGCGATCGTCAAGGACGAGACCGGCAGCCTGCCGCTCAAGTGGTTCAACTTTCATCCCCAGTTCCTGAAGAAGCAGTTCACCCCCGGCAGGCGCGGCATCTTCATCGGGGACGTGGCCCAGTTCGGTTTCCAGCGCGAGATGCACCACCCCGAGGTGGAGTGGGCCGGCGAGGGAGAGGACATCGAGCAGGTCATGGCGCGCGATCCCGAGAACTTTGGCAGGATCCTCCCGGTGTACCCGCTTACCGAGGGGGTGAGCCAGAAGGTGATGCGCCGTATCATGCGCGACACCGCTCTTCGCTACAGCCGCTACGTAAAGGAGGCTCTCCCGGAGGAGCTTTTGCGCCGGCACCGCCTCCTGAGCCTCCCGGTGGCACTCAGGGAAGCGCACCAGCCCGATCCCGCCGGCTCGCTGGCAGATCTCAACAACGGACGCTCAGAGGCGCACCGCTCGCTTGCCTTCGACGAGCTGTTCTTCCTGCAGCTTGGGCTCGCCATGAAGAAGCGCGGCATCGCGCTCGAGGACGGCATCAGCTTCCAGGTCAGCCACCGCTACACCAAGGAACTTCTCAAGCTGCTCCCCTTCAGCCTGACCGGCGCGCAGAAGCGGGTCCTCTCCGAGATCAAGGAGGACATGATCGCGCCGCACCCGATGCACCGACTGGTGCAGGGGGACGTCGGCTGCGGCAAGACGCTCGTTGCCCTCATGGCCGCACTCATCTGCGTGGAGAACGACTACCAGGTCGCCATCATGGCCCCGACGGAGCTTTTGGCCGAGCAGCACTACCTCAACATCCACGGCTACTGCGAAAAGCTCGGCATCTCGGTCGCGCTTCTGACTGCCAGCATCAAGGGGAAAAGCGACACCCTGGAGAAAATAGCGTCCGGAGAGACCCTCATCGTGGTGGGGACCCACGCAGTTATTCAGGAGAAGGTCGAGTTCCACCGGTTGGGGCTGGGCATCATCGACGAGCAGCACCGCTTCGGCGTGGTGCAGCGCGCCCTCCTGAAGAAGAAGGGAGCCAACCCCGATATCCTGGTGATGACCGCGACACCGATCCCTCGCACCCTTTCCATGACCGTTTTCGGCGACCTATCCCTCTCCGTGATCGACGAGTTGCCGCCGGGGCGGACGCCCATCGAGACCCGCATGATGCGCGAGTCACGCCGCCGCGAGGTCTACTCCCTGGTGCGCGAGGAGGCGGGGAAGGGGAGGCAGGCTTACGTGATCTATCCCCTCGTCGAGGAGTCCGAGAAGATCGACCTGAAGGCGGCCGTGCAGATGG
Organism: Geomonas diazotrophica; assembly: GCF_018919385.1. Taxonomy (GTDB): domain Bacteria; phylum Desulfobacterota; class Desulfuromonadia; order Geobacterales; family Geobacteraceae; genus Geomonas; species Geomonas diazotrophica. The sequence goes on along the minus strand of NZ_JAHLMF010000008.1, from coordinate 342,494 downwards.
CCGAGCATCTCGCCCAGGACGTGTTCCCGGACCTGCGGGTAGGGGTGCTGCACGGCAGGATGAGCGCCGCGGAGAAGGAAGCGGTGATGAAGGGATTCAAGGCGGGCAACACCGACATCCTCGTATCCACCACCGTCATCGAGGTGGGCATCGACGTTCCCAACGCGACGGTCATGGTGATCGAGCACGCCGAGCGCTTCGGGCTCTCGCAGCTGCACCAGCTGCGCGGCAGGGTGGGGCGGGGCAGCGAACGCTCGCGCTGCATCCTCCTGGCGGGGGACAGGCTCTCCGAGGATGGCCAGAAGCGGCTGGAAGTGATGGTGAAAAGCTCGGACGGCTTCGTCATCGCCGAAGCGGACCTGCAGATCCGCGGCCCGGGCGACTTCCTCGGCACACGGCAGGCGGGGCTGCCGGACTTGCGCGTGGCCGACATACTTCGAGACGGCGGGGTCCTGGAACAGGCCAGAAAAGATGCCTTCGCGCTGGTCGAGCGTGACCCGGAGCTGGTAAAGCCCGGCAACGAGGGACTGCGCGGGGAGTTGATGCTGCGCTGGGGCAAACGTCTCGAGCTGGCGTCCATTGGTTAGAGGTCTTTCCTGTCGGACCGGCAATTAAAGAAAAAGCCACGGCATGTAGCGCCGTGGCTTTCTTGTTAGCACTTGCGCCTCCCATTCCCTTGACGGGCCTGCGCGCCGTGGCGTTCCAGTCCTCGAAGGCGGGAGGTGGGGCGGGGCAGTTTGACGGGATTTGAGAGACGTTTCCGTTAGCTACTCGTAGCGCATTGTCGGGGCGGCAGCCGCCGTGCCTTTGGCTGGCTGGCGCGGGGTACCGCTGAAGGTGTGCGACCTGATGTAGTAGTTGTCGATGGACTTGCCGGTGTTGGGCATGTACTTCTCGGCGGTGTACGAGGCGTCGTGGCACTTGTGGCAGGCATCCCGCGCCACCTTCCTCAGCCTCCCTTTTCCGGCGTGCGGTGCGTGACAGGTGATGCAGGAGAGCATGCCGCTTTTGTAGTGGTTCGACTGCAGAAAGCCCTGGTACTCTGCGTGGTACATCGCCTCCTCGTAAATGCCGTTCGCTTTGGCAAAGTCGTCGTTGTTGAAGAGCCCCTTTAGGTCTCCGCCGTACTCCTTGTTGAAAGGCTGGTCGGGCTGCACACCAGGGATTACGACCTTGTCGGGGTACCAGTTGGTCCAGTCGTCGCTGGCGGTGAAGTTGTCGCCTAAGTTGGGTGCGGGGAGGTCCTCCCGGTTGGTGCCCTGGGACGTCTTGTAGAGCTGGTTTTCCAACCTCACATGACAGTAGCCGCAGACCCTCGATTGCTCTTTCACGGTGAAGTTCGCCGGATTGAAGATGGTACTCTTCTTGTCCCGTTTTACCGCCTTCAGGTGCTTCATGCCGGGACCATGGCACGATTCACAGCCGACGCCCAACTCGATGAACTCCGACTTCAGGGTCTTGCCGGTGGCTTCGTCCACGTCGAGGATGCGGTACCCGGTAGTGTGACAGGTGACGCAGTTAGTGTCCCAGTCGTTCTTGTTGCCGTAATTCTCCCACTGTCCCGTGAGCCTGTTGAACTGTTTGTTCAGGAACTGGAGATTCCCGGTCTGCTCGTTTTTTACCAGGAAGCGCTGCTTCCAGCGCGACCCGACCACGTACTGCACGTCATCCATTTTGGCAGGGTTTCCGGTTGCATTGCTGACGCTGGGGCCCGCATTCTTGCCGTCCGTGCGCCATTTGGCCACCGCGTCTTTCAGGATTCCGGCACGCTTGGTCTGCACGATTTTGCTGTGGAAGGTTTCCTTCCAGCTGTTGTATTCTTCGGTGTGGCACTTTTTGCAGGCTTCAGAGCCAGCAAATTCGTGCTTGCTGTCCAGCGCCATGGCCGGTGCCGCTGACAGCACTATGCCACAGGCTAACCAACCGGCGAAGAACTTCACTTTCAGCATGGAACCTCCGTGTGCCCTGCGCGAGTGATGTGAAGCACTAATTGTATCGGCACCGAGCCTGATTACATTAGCAGCGGCACCGTCCGACTGTCACAGTACCCAGGCCTGCATAAGGAGTAATCCTGTTGGATACGTCTAAGTCAGAAATAGTCCGCTTGGAAAGAGTTTCTTTCTCCGGGCGAAACGCCCAAGGGGGGAGTGTTCTGCTGCTGGCCGACGTGTCCCTTTCGGCGAAGTCGGGAGAGCTCAGCGCCATCATAGGGCCGTCCGGCGGCGGCAAGAGCACGCTGATCCGCCTGATCAACCGGCTTGCCGACCCGAGCGAAGGACGGATCGAGGTCGGTGGTACCGACATCGCCGCCATGGACCCGCTTCAGTTGCGCCGCCTTGTGGCCCTTGTGCCGCAGAAACCGTTCATGTTCGAGGGAACGGTCCTCGACAACCTGCAGATGCCCTTTCGTTACCGACACGAGGCTCCGCCTGCGGCGCAAAGCGCAGAGATCGCCGAGGTGTTCGCGCTGGCGCGGCTTGATCGTGAACTGCTTGAACGGGACGCGCGATCTCTGTCGCTGGGACAGCAGCAGCGTGTGGGAGTGGCCCGGGCCCTGATCACCAAGCCCCAGGTGCTCCTGTTAGACGAACCCACGAGCGCGCTGGATCGCAGGACTTCCGACGCGCTTGCCGCCACCTTGCGGGAGATCTGTCGCGGCAGAAGCCTCGCCATGATCATGGTGACTCATGACCTGCGTCTGACTGAAAAAGTGGCGGATTATTGTTTCTACCTGGAAGCCGGCAGGATCATCGAGCAGGGAAGGGCTGTCGAGTTGCTGGCACACCCGGCGAGCATGGAGCTGAAGAGGTTCCTGTCGGAGCCTTCGGATCAGGGAGGGGTAGATGGATAATCAAGGCTTAGTTAATCTGGGAATCCTCGACCTCGTTGTCGCCTACAGCCTGGTGCTGCTCGCGATCGGGCTCGCGAAACTGAAGCGGATCGGCCAGGAAGGGCAGATGCTCTGGGCTTCGCTGCGGATGGTGTTCCAACTGCTTGCGGTGGGCTACTTGCTTCATTTCATCTTCGCCGTGCAGCACCCGTTGCCGGTACTGGCTATCCTGCTCGTCATGGGCGGTTTCTCGATGCAGGTGATCGGCGCGCGTATCAAGCGGAAGATGCCGCGTTTCTACCAGGTGGTGGGGACGGCACTCTTGATCGGCTGCGGGGGCGTCACCTTCGTCTTCTGCTCCCTGGTGGTGCACTATTCCCCCTGGTACGACCCGCGTTACCTGATCCCGCTGGCGGGGATGATCATCGGCAATTCCATGAACGGCGCGAGCCTCGCTGCCGAGCGCCTGGGGGCGGAGATGCGGGAGCGACGCGAGGAGATAGAGACCGCGCTCTGACTGGGGGCGAGCGCGCGACAGGCTGCGAGACCTGCGCTACGAAACGCCTTCCGCGCCGCCATCATGCCGACGGCCAACACCATGGCCGCCATGGGGATCGTCTCCCTGCCGGGGATGATGACCGGCCAGATCCTCTCGGGGACCGAGCCGATGGTCGCTGTTCGTTACCAGGTCGCGATCATGTGTGCCATCACGGGTGCCGTTGCCATAACCGCGTATCTTATCGTGTTGCAGGGGTACCGGAGCTATTTCACCAAGGCTCAGCAGTTGGAGATGCAGTAGGGAAAAACGAAAAACAGTATCAGGAATTTTCTGATGCAATAAAGAAAGGGACGCCGAACCAGCTCGGCGTCCCTTTCTGTTTGCACGTGGTAAAGCACCTTCCAACCAAATTTACGTAGAGATGGTCCCGCGCTGGTCCCCTCTCCCTCCGGGAGAGGGTGCCCGAAGGGCGGGTGAGGGAGGTTTAGAGTGGCAATCCCCTCACCCTAGCCCTCTCCCAGAGGGAGAGGGGAGTGTAGACGCCTGTGGTGGAAGATCAGGGCTGATCAGCTGGTCCGATAGGCTAAACGCACGCCTTGATGTCGGCCACCAAGTTGGCGACCTCGTCCACCTTGGTGTCCCAGGAGCACATGAAACGTGCGCCGCCGGAGCCTATGAAGGTGTAAAAGTGCCAGCCGCGGGCACGAAGGGCTTCCAGCGCTTCCGGCGCCATCTCAAGGAACACGGAGTTGGCCTGGCTCTCGAACATGATGCGAACCTGCGGGATCTTCTTGATTTCGTTGGCGAGCAACCGTGCGCAGTTGTTGGCGTGCGCCGCGTTTCGCAGCCAGGCGCCGCTCTCCAGCATGCCGATCCAAGGGGCGGTGAGGAAACGCATCTTCGAGGCGAGCTGGCCGGCCTGCTTGCAACGGTAGTCGAACTCGTAGGCGAGTTCTTTGTTGAAGAACACGACCGCCTCTCCGATGGCGAAACCGTTCTTGGTCCCTCCGAAGGTGAGGACGTCGACCCCCGCCTGCCAGCTGATCTCCTTGGGGGACACGTTCAGGGAAGCCACCGCGTTGGCGAATCGGGCTCCATCCATGTGCACCCGCAGGTCGAACCGCTTCGCCAGCTCCCCGATCGCCTGCAGCTCGTTGACGGAATACACCGTGCCCAGTTCCGTTGCCTGGGTGATGCTCAGTGCCCGCGCCTTGGGGTAGTGGATGTCGCTGCGCTTGGTGATGGTGTGCTCGACGGCGTCGAGGTTTATCTTGCCGTTTTCTCCCGGCACCAGAAGCACCTTGGTGCCGTTGGAGAAAAACTCCGAGGCGCCGCACTCATCGGTCTCGATGTGGGCCATCTCGTGGCAGACGATGGAATGGTAGGACTGGCAAAGCGATGCCAGAGCCAGCGAGTTCGCCGCGGTGCCGTTGAAGACGAAGAACACCTCGCAATCCTTCTCGAAGAGCTCCCTGATCTTCTCGCAGGCCTGCGCGGTCCAGCGGTCGTCACCGTAGGAGCTGGCCAGCCCGCTGTTGGCTTCCGCCATCGCCTGCCACGCCTCGCCGCAGATCCCTGCGTAGTTGTCGCTGGCGAAATGGTGCTTGAGCTCGCTGTGGTCTCCCGTGTTAATCATCGCTTCCCCTTTTAGCGAGGCCGGTGCCCCGCTTGTGCATGTATGACCGGTATGGCCAGACCGAAAAAATTATTATAAGCAGAAACCGGTGTCAACCGATAACTTAACGGCGGTCATACTTCGGCGGCGACGGTTACGCTGTCCGCGCTCTCCGCTCCATCGGGGAGCAGTTCAGAAACGATCATCCCCGCGAGGATCAGTGCGGCACCCAGGAATCCGAGGAGACCGAGCCTCTCGCCGGCGGCGTAGTAGGCATAGCCGGCAGCGAAGACAGGCTCGGTGCAGAAGATGAGCGCGGTATGGGCCGGGCTGATCCATTTCTGCATGGTAGTCTGTACCAGGAACGCGAAGATGGTGGCTATCAGCACGCAGACCACCAGGGTCCAGAGGAGTTCCGGGTGCCAGACGAAGACCTGCTGGCCCCGCAGCAACGCCGAGGCGAGGCTCAGCACGCCGACGACGGAGAGCTGCAACGTGGTGAGAAGGTAAACATCGCTGTCGGCGTGACGGGCGAAGTGGCTGGTGTAGAGGAGGTGCAGGGCGACGCAGGCCCCGCAGATGGCGCCGAGCACGTCACCTACGTTGAAACTGAGGCTGCCATCGGTGCAAAGCAGGAACAAACCCGGGGTGGCGAGCCCAACACCCCACCTGATGCCGGGACCGACGGCATGTCGGAAAATGGCGGCACCGAAAAGCGGCACCAAAAGGACACTCAGGCCGGTCAAAAAGCCGGTGTTCGAGGCGCTCGTGTACTTCAGTGCTACGGTCTGGAAGGCGTAGGATGCAAATAAGAGAACTCCAAGGATGGACCCGTGTGTGAGTAGCTTAATTTTTACTCTATTAGTGCGCGCTAAAGCAAACGGAAGCATGATTGCAGCGGCGATTAAAAATCTTTGTGACAGGAAAACGAAAACGTCCACCTTGCTGATTGCGTCCTTCACAACAGTGAAAGTTACGCCCCAGAAGAACGTTGTTATCAAAAGAAGTATACCCGCACGAAATTTTTTGACAGATCCCAAAGTAATTTTGACCTCATAAAACCTTGAATTCACTTAATTGTGGTAAGACAAGTTAACATGAGCTTAAAACGAGCGCAACGCCAAATTAATAAGTGGTTGACAAGAGGGGTGGAATAGCTTTAAAAGTATGCGGCGGTAAGCTAAATGGTGTATGCCGTTTAATATTAAAGAGAATTTATGGAGGAAGCATGAAAGCACTTCGTATGATGACTGCAGTTTTGGCTTTGGGACTCTGTTTTGTGTCTGCAGCTTTCGCCGCACCGAAGGCGATCACCGTTGCGTCCGACGCAACCTGGCCGCCGATGGAGTTCGTTGACGCCAACAAGAAAATCGTGGGCTTCGACATCGATTTCATGACTGCCGTCGCCAAAGAAGCCGGCCTGCAGGTCACCTTCAAGAACACCGCTTGGGACGGCATCTTCGCCGGCGTTGAGGCGGGTCAGTACGATGCCATCATCTCCTCGGTCACCATCACCCCGGAGCGCCAGGCCAAGTACGACTTCACCACCCCCTATGTCCAGATCGGCCAGATCCTGGTCGTGCCCAAGGCTGAGAAGGGGACCAAGATCGCGGACCTGAAAGGCAAGAAGATCGGCGCACAGATCGGCACCACCGGTGCCATGGAAGTCAAGAAGGTTGCCGGCGTCGAACTGAAGACCTATGACGAAGTCGGCCTCGCCTTCGAGGACATGGCTGCCGGCCGTATCGCCGGCGTCGTCTGCGACGAGCCGACCGCCATCACCTACGCTCTCCAGAAGAAGGAGTACAGCTCCAAGTTCAAGATCGTCGGCAAGTCCTTCACCAAGGAGGCTTACGGCATCGTGGTCAAGAAGGGGAACAAGGAGCTGGTGGCCCAGCTGAACAAGGGTATCGCAGCGGTTCAGAAAAAGAAGATCGACCTTCAGCTGAAGAAGAAGTGGCAGCTTAAGTAAACACCCTCAAAGCTCCTGCAGAACGGATCACTACCCGACAGTAGTAACCGCCTCTGCAGGAGCTTTCTTTAAAGAGAACGGCACCACGGTAGCGCATCAACACCGCCGGCAAACACCGGCCCAGGACGGTCACAAGAAAGCATGGGTACTGAAGCAAAAAAGCAGATTATCGACGTAGGGGACGGCGCAGCCATCCCCCGTAAAAGCGACCGCGGCCTGTTCACCGCCTGGCGCATAGCGTTCTTTGGCGCCATCGGCACCATTGGCTACCTGGTCTGGAGCAAACCGGACCCGTACCTCAACATTATCAAGTTCGTTCCCGACGGCATCGCGGTGACCTTCCAGGTGACCCTCGGGGCGATACTGCTGGCCATCGTCATCGGCCTCGTAACCGGGTTGGGCCGGATTTCCAAGAACCGCTTCTTCAACGGCGTCGCATCCCTTTACGTGGAAGTCATCCGCGGCATCCCGCTGCTGGTGCAGATCTTCTACATCTACTACGCCCTCGGCACCATCGTGAAGGTCCCCGCCATCCTTTCCGCCATCATCGCCATGGCCGTCTGCTACGGAGCCTACATGGGCGAGGTGGTGCGCGCCGGGATCGAGTCGATCGCCAAGGGGCAGCGCGAGGCGGCCCTCTCGCTGGGTATGAACGGCCGTCAGACCATGATCCACGTCATCCTCCCCCAGGCGGTCAAGGTGATCCTCCCGCCGGTGGGCAACGAGTTCATCGCCCTTTTGAAGGATTCCTCGCTGGTCTCCATCATCGCCGTAGCCGACCTTTTGCGCCGCGGCCGCGAGTACGCCTCCGAGTCCTTCACCTATTTTGAGACCTACACGGTCATCGCCCTGATCTACCTGATCATCACCTTGTTCTTCTCGAAGATCATCGGCGTAATGGAGGAGCGTGTCAGTGTCAACAAATAGCCGCAGGAAAATGGTAGAGGCGAAAGAGATCATCAAGGTCTACGGCTCCTTCCGCGCCCTGGACCGGGTTTCCCTGGATATCTACGACGGCGAGAAGGTGGTCATCATCGGTCCTTCCGGTTCCGGAAAGTCGACGCTGCTCCGCTCCATCAACCGTCTCGAGGAGATCGACCGCGGCACCATCGTCGTGGACGGCATGGACCTCTACGATCCGAAGACCGATATCACCAAGGTGCGCGAGGAGGTGGGGATGGTGTTCCAGTCCTTCAACCTGTTCCCGCACAAGACCGTGCTGGAAAACCTCACGCTCGCCCAGACCGTGGTGCGCAAACGCTCGAAGCAGGAGGCCGAGGAGAAGGCCATGATGCTTCTTGAGCGCGTCGGGCTCGCCGCCAAGGCGAAGTCGTATCCCGGCAAGCTCTCCGGCGGCCAGCAGCAGCGCGTGGCCATCGCCCGCTCGCTCGCCATGGACCCGAAGCTCATGCTGTTCGACGAGCCGACCTCCGCCCTCGATCCGGAGATGATCGGGGAGGTGCTCGACGTCATGAAGGATCTCGCCAAGGAAGGGATGACCATGGCCGTAGTCACGCACGAGATGGGTTTCGCGCGCGAGGTGGCCGACCGCGTCATTTTCATGGACGCGGGGCGCATCGTGGAGGAGGGCACTCCAGAGCACTTCTTCACCGCGCCCACGCACGAGCGCGCCAAGTTGTTTTTGAGCCAGATATTGTAATTTATCGCTGGCCCCTGCGTCAGCAGGGGCCAGTTCTGTATCTGCGTTTTTTTCATTCAGTACCACGAAAGGGGGGATACGGTTCTTCTCAGTTTAACCGGGCAACACAGTCTCAAAAACGCTGTAATGCAATTACTACACACGAGGAGGAAGTACATGAAAAAAAGCAACAAGAAGCTGTTAGTAGTAGCCATCGCAACCGCACTGACCGCAGCATCCGCAGGCTCCGCTCTCGCTCTCGAGAACCAGTTCAATGGCGCATTCACCGCATTCTTCGACAACGGCAACTTCGCGGGTACCAACATCATCGCGAAGGATGCTCCGACCGCAAACTACTTCGTGCAGCGTCTCCGCCTCGGCTACACCGCCAAGGCTGACGACCATGTCAAACTGGTCACCAAGTTCGAGTTCGACTACAACTTCTGGGGCAACAGCTCCTACGAGAATGCCCGTGGGGGCGGCGGTGCTCTCGGCGCCGACACCGTCAACATGGAGACCAAGCACATCTATCTCGACCTGAACTACCCGCAGGTCAACGCCAAGATCGGTATGCAGCCGTACAACGACTCCTTCAAAGGGATCCTGTTCGACGCCGACATGGCCGGTGTGCTTCTCTCCCACGACTACTCCAACGCCAGCATTGCAGCCGGTTACTTCCGTTTCCATGACTCCGCCGATGGCGGCAAGGCAGGCCAGGACGTGCTCGGCAAGAACACCTTCGACATGTACTCCCTCGACGGTAAGTACAACATCAGCAAGGATCTCTCCGTTGGTGCTGCCTACTACTTCATTCGCGACCAGCACACCCCCGGTCTGTACACCGTGTTCCCTGACGCGAAGGTTCACACCTTCGGCGTGAACGCTGCCGGCAACTTCGGTCCGGTGTCCGTGAACGCCTTCGTCGCCAAGCAGGCAGGCGAGATCACCACCGATGTAGATGCCAAAGGTTACGCTTTTAACGTCGGCGCCAAGATGCCGCTGGCAGGCGGCACCGCCCGTACCGAGTTCATCTACGTTTCCGGCGGCAAGAACGCCTGGTACGTACCCGCCTCCGACAGGGGCTTCACCGAAGGCGGCCAGTTCTACGATTCCGAGATGATCATGCTGGGCCGCGACAAGTACGCGACCACCATCGACAACGCCATCATCTATGACGTTAACAACAACAACGAAGGCGTCATCATGGGCACCTTGGGTTACGACTACACCTTCAACGACAAGGTATCCGCCAGCGCCAACGCAGGCTTCGCTGCCGTTGCCAAGGACCTCCAGGCTCGCAGCGCCAACGGCGACAGCAAGTACCTCGGCACCGAGATCAACGCCGAAGCTTACTACAAGCTGACCGCAAACGTGACCCTCGGCGCCCGCGCCGGCTACCTCTTCCTCGGCGACCACTTCAAAGGCATCAGCGCTGGCGAAGATGCTGACAACCTTTGGGATGCAAAGCTCATTGCCAAGTACAACTTCTAAGACAGATACATTTTCCTCTCCGGCTTGAACTGAGCCGGAGAGGGGAATTTCAGTGCCACTGTCTTGACAATCGAGTAGTGACAATTAGAATCTGTTGACGTGTAGAAGCTGGACCTAACAATGTGATCAATCAAACCCAAGGAGGTAGTCTGCATGAGCTTTAAGAAGATCAGCGCATTGCTGCTCGTAGCGATGCTCGCAGTCGGTGCATTCGGCTGCAAGAAGAAAGAAGAGGCCAAAGAGGGCGCTGCTCCGGCCGCCGCTCCGGCCGGCAACACCATCAAGATCGGCTTCCTCGGCGCCCTCACCGGCGACGTCGCCATGTTCGGCAAGCCGACCCTGGAAGGCATGAAGATGGCTGCCGACGAGATCAACGCTGCCGGCGGCATCCAGGGCAAGAAGATCGAGATCGTCGAAGCCGATAACCGTGGCGACAAGCAGGAAGGCGCTTCTGTCACCCAGAAGTTCATCTCCCGCGACAACGTCACCGCCATCGTTGGCGACCCGACCACCGGCATCACCAAGGTTGCCGCTCCGATCGCGCAGAAAGCAGGCGTCGTGCTCCTCTCCGCAGGCGCAACCGGCCCGGGCGTCGTCGAAGTGGGCGACTTCATCTTCCGCGACACCCTGCTCGACTCCATCGCCATTCCGGCGTGCATCGAGTACTTCGCGAAAGACCTCGGCTTCAAGAAGGTAGCTATCGTCACCTCCGACAACAACGACTACTCCGTCGGTCTGTCCCAGACCTTCCGCGACGCAGCCGCCAAGGTTCCGTCCATCAAGATCGTTGCCGACGAGAAGGTTAAAGACGGCGACAAGGACTTCTCCGCCCAGATCACCAACATCAAGGGCAAGAAGCCGGACGTCATCCTGTTCTCCGGTTACTACACCGAAGGCGCCCTCATCATGAAAGAGGCCCGCAAGCAGGGTCTGAAGGCTCCGATGTTCGGCGGCGACGGCCTGTTCTCCCCGAAATTCATCGAGCTGGGTGGCCCGGCTGTCGAAGGCTCCATGTCCGCTCTCGGCTTCTCCACCGAGCAGGCAGCTCCGGCTACCGCCAAGTTCATCGAGGTGTTCAAAGGCAAGCACAACGGCGAGCTCCCGGGCCTGTTCGACGCCCAGGGCTACGACGCTGTAATGCTGCTGGCCGACGCCATGAAGCGCGCGAACAGCGTTGACCCGAAAGTCTTCAAGGGCGCCCTGGCTCAGACCAAGAAGTTCGAAGGCGTTTCCGGCACCATCAGCATGCAGGCTAACCGCGAGCCGATCAAGAGCCCGCTGTCCCTCCTGTATGTCAAGGACGGCAAGTTCGTCCTCAAGGCAAAAGTACCCGTCAAGATGGACTAATGCCTGACTCTGCAGCACCGACGGCCCCTGTTTCGACAGGGGCCGTTTTTTTTTTAGCCAAGAGGCTTCAACGCAAAGGCGCAAAGCCGCCAAGACGCAAAGCCAGAATCGGGTTACAATCAAAAGCCTTTTTCTTTGCGTCTTTGCGGCGCCGCGTCTTTGCGTTGAGTCTTGTGCCTTTGCCTTGGGCGTTCTGGGTTTGCGATTGCCCTTGACAACTGGCATAGGAAAAATTATATTTCGAGTCGTTAAAGGGGAGTAGTTATCGGCCGGAGAAAAGGCCGACCCGGACTTCGTCAATACGGTCGCAAGACCCGGAGTCGGGGCAGTTAAACTGTCAACAAGACCTTTATCCTGGTAACTACGCCGAGGGTAAAGGTCTTTTTATTTACCTTCGGCCGAACCAAGTCCTTCGGGACATAACACTCGTAGAGGTAAATGTTATGCAAAGACTGAAAACGACATTTCTGCTAGCTCTTCTCACCGTGCTCATGGTGACCATGGGACAGGCTCTCGGGGGCAGGTCCGGCATGATGATGGCCTTCGTCCTCGCCCTCGGGATGAACTTCTTCTCCTACTGGTTCTCGGACAAGATCGTGCTGAGCATGTACGGCGCGCAGGAGATCGGCGAGCACGATCACCCCATGTTTTACAACCTGGTGCGTAACCTCGCCATGCGCGCAGGGCTTCCCATGCCCAAGGTCTACATCATTCCGTCCGACAGCCCCAACGCCTTCGCCACCGGGCGTAACCCGGACCACGCAGCGGTTGCCGCGACGGAAGGGATCCTGCGCATCCTCTCCCCCGAGGAACTGGAAGGGGTCATGGCGCACGAACTGGCGCACGTGCAGAACCGCGACATCCTGGTGGGCACCATCGCTGCCACCTTCGCTGGCGCCATCTCGATGATCGGCAACATGCTGCAGTGGGGCGCCATGTTCGGGGGGGGGCGCGACGACGAGGAAGGGGGCGGCATCGGCGGTCTGGTCGGTTCGCTGGCCATGGCCATCATCGCACCCATCGCCGCGATGCTGATCCAGATGGCGGTTTCCCGCTCCCGCGAGTACCTGGCCGACGCCACCGGCGCCGAGATCTGCGGCCGCCCGCTGGCGCTCGCCTCGGCGCTCAGGAAGCTGCACATGGCCTCGCAGGCGCTCCCCATGCAGGAGGCGCGCCCTGCTACGGCGCACATGTTCATCGTGAACCCGCTTACCGGCGGGGGGCTGATGGAACTCTTCTCCACCCATCCGCCGATGGAAGAGCGCATCGCACGGCTGGAGCAGATGGCGGTACGGCGGTAACATTGGCCACTCTCCCTCGCCCAGGGGGCGAGGGTATCTGTAGGGGCAAATAATCATTTGCCCAGCCGCCGGTGCCCTGACCGGTACCGTGGCGAGAGAGGTCATGACCCGATAAAGGGGGGCGAATGATTATTCGCCCCTACAGTTTCCCCGTGTGACGGGCACCTACCATAGGAGACACAATGGATTGGCTTACCGACCCGCAGGTCTGGATGGCCCTGGTTACCCTGAGCGCGCTGGAGATCGTGCTCGGCATCGACAACATCATCTTCATCTCCATCCAGGCCAGCAAGCTCCCCGCGGCCCAGCAGGAGAGGGCGAGGCTCACTGGCCTCGTTCTCGCGATGTTCATCCGCGTGGCGCTCCTCTTCTCCCTTAGCTGGCTCATGGGGCTCACCACCCCGCTTTTCAGCCTCTTCGGCAACGAGATCTCCGGTCGCGACCTGATCCTCCTCTCGGGCGGTCTCTTCCTGATCTGGAAGAGCACCATGGAGATCCACGAGAAGCTGGAAGGGGAAGAGGTGGTGCACGCGGCGAAGGTCGGCGCCACCTTCGGCGCCGTCATCGTGCAGATCCTGCTCCTCGACATCGTCTTCTCGCTCGACTCCATCATCACCGCGATCGGCATGGCCAGCCAGCTCTTCATCATGGTTGCCGCCGTGGTCATCTCCGTCGGCTTCATGATGCTCTTCTCCGGCAAGATCAGCGCCTTCGTGGAAAGACACCCGACCATCAAAATGCTGGCCCTGAGCTTTTTGCTTTTGATCGGCGTCTCCCTGATCGGAGAGGGCTTCGGGATGCACATCCCCAAGGGGTACATCTACTTCGCCATGGCTTTCTCGGTCATGGTGGAGATGCTGAACCTGAGGATGAGGCGCGGCAAGCCGGTCAAGCTGCATGAGCCGCACCTTGACACTGAGACCAGGGGCGAATAGTATTCGCCCCCTTTTATCTTGACACTTTCCGTACTCATTCGTTATCTTCGCCGGTGCATGCGAAAGTTCTTCCCCGTCAAATTTTTCTCCTCTCTGCTTCTCGCGGTGGTCTTCTGCACCAGTCTGAGTGGCGCCTGTGACACTGCGCACGCCCTGGAGCGCTGCGGGACGGTCGCCGACTGCGTGCAGGCCGATTCCCATGTTGCCGGGGACTGCGACACCCCCGACTGCCCCTTGCAGGGGGAGGCCGGCCATGACGACTGCGACTTCTGCTGTGACTGCGCCTGCCATGTCTCTTTGAGCGTTTCTCCTTTTTCTCTCGACTACAATCCCGTTTTCGCCGCACTCCAGAGTTTCGACCGCTTCACCTTCATACCCGAAGTTTTCCTTTCCAAGTTCGTTCCCCCGCAGTTGCGCGCCTAACACCCCTTTCACGGCCGTAGTACGTCCTTTGCCGGAGACCATTCTCCAGGCGTAGTCGTGCCGTGGTCTGCCCTGCTTTTCACCTTTCCCAAATAGCATTCAGGAGGTTTTTCTTGGCAACAGACGCCTTCAGGGGCACGCGCCTAGTCGTGGCCGTCGCCTTGTCTCTATTGGCAGCCGTACCCGTACTTGCGGAGCCGCACCCCCTTTCGCTGCACCAGGCAGTGGAAGCGGCGCTTAACAATAACCCCGATCTCGTCTCCCTGCGCAAAGAGGCCGGTATCCTTGACGCCGCTTCTGTGCGTGCGGGGGTGCTTCCCAACCCCACGCTGGAAGTGGAAGCCGCCACCGGTGCGCTGACCGGCAGCAGCGACGACAGCAACCTCTCCCTCGGCATCTCGCAAGAGTTCCTGTTGGGGGACAAGCGCCCCAAGCGCCGCGCCGTTGTGGAGCGTGACCTTGCCGCCTACCGCTGGCAGGTAGCCGACCGCGAGCGCGCTCTCAAGGAGCAGGTGCAGGGGGCTTTCTGCGACGTGCTGCTCGCCCAGGAGCGCCTGGGGCTGGCGCGGCGTTCCATCGACCTGAACAGGCAGTTGCTCCAGGTGGCCGAGGACCGTCTGGCGGCAGGGGACATCCCGGAACTGGAGATGTACCTGGTGAAGGTCGAGCTGACCCGCAGCGAGGGGAGCCTGATCGAACTGCAGCGCGGTCTCCTCGACAGCAAGTCGAAGCTCTTCTCTTTCCTCGCACTCGGCCCCGGTCTGTCTCCCGCCTTGAGCGGGACGCTGGACGGCAAGGAGGTGCAGGCGAGGGGGGTGGCCGAGCTGAAGCAGTTCGCCCTGCAGAGCCGGCCAGACCTGAAGGCGCTGCAGGCGGCGCTGGGCAAAACCGATGCGGAGATCGCGCTCGCCGAGGCGGAGGGGATCCCCAACCTCACCGCCGGGATCGCTGTCAGCCGCGACACCTCGTCTATGGAGATCGGCGGGGTCGAGGGGAAGGAAACCTCCTACACCATCGGCGTCAAGCTCTCGATGCCGATACCGCTCTTCGACCGGAACCAGGCCGGGCGGCAGGAGGCTCGGGCCAGGCGCAGCAGCGCCGAGATCCGGCTCCAGGGTGCCGCCGCAAGCGCGGAGCGCGAGGTGGAGAGCGCCCACGCGAGCCTGGTCAACGCCGAAAAAGTGCTCTCTTTGTACCGCTCCGACATCCTGCGCCAGCTCGATGAAAACCTGAAGCTGACGCAGGAAGCCTACCGGCTCGGGGAGGTCGGCATCCTGGCGGTGATCGAGGAGCAGAAGAAATACTTCGAGGTGAGCGACAGCTATCTGGCCGCCTTGCATGCCAGGCAGGTAGCTCTCAACAGACTGGAATCGGCGGTTGCCGCTGACATCAACGGAGGTACGCAGTGAACAAGAAGGGAATCATCATCGGACTCATCCTTACCACCGCCCTCTGCGGCGGTGTCGCCTACCGGCTCGTCAACTCCGCCGCGACGGGCGAGCACGCCGAACACGCGGAACACGCCGACGAGAAGCACGGCGAAGAAAAGGGGGGACACGGGGCAGGGAAGGAGGAACAGGGGCACGAAGGTCACGACGACCACGGAGCCAAGCTGGTCAAGATGACAGCCGAGGTGCAAAAGCAAAGCGGGGTGGTCGTGGCTGCCGCGAAGAAGCTGCAGATCGCCGGCGTGATCAGCGCGACCGGCAAGGTCGAGGCCAACGCCGACCGCATCGCCCATGTCTCGCCGCGCATCTCCGGCAAGATCGTCGCCGTCCGTGCGTCCCTTGGAGACAGCGTGGGGAGCGGGCAGGTGCTGGCGACACTTGACAGCGTGGAACTCGGTGAGGCCCTGAGCCGCTACCACCAGTCCAAGACGAGGCTCTCCCTGGCCCAGTCCAACATGGAGCG
Source organism: Geomonas diazotrophica (assembly GCF_018919385.1). GTDB lineage: Bacteria > Desulfobacterota > Desulfuromonadia > Geobacterales > Geobacteraceae > Geomonas > Geomonas diazotrophica. Next base: position 326,531 of record NZ_JAHLMF010000008.1, on the reverse strand, counting down.
CGTGAAGACTCTGGTGGACAAGAAGATCGCTGCGCGCAAAGAGATCCTCCAGGCCGAGACCGACTACAAGACGGCCCAGACCGAGCTGCACACCGACCAGGAGCGCCTCTCCCTGTACGGCGTCTCCGCCGGGGATCTGAAGGCGGACAGAAAGCCCCTTTTGCCGGTGCGCTCTCCCATCGCCGGCGTCATCACCGAAAAACATGCCATCGTCGGAGAGCTTGCCGATCCCGCCAAGAGCCTTTACACGGTTGCCGACCTCTCCTCGGTCTGGGTGCTGGTGGACATACACGAAAAGGACCTGGCCAAGGTGCATCGCGGCCAGGCGGCGACGGTCGTGGTCAACGCCTTTCCGGAAGCCAAGTTCCGCGGCCGGATCACCTACCTTGCCGACGTCGTCGACGGGACGACCCGCACCATCAAGGCCCGGGTGGAGGTGGCGAACCCCGGGCGGAAACTCAAACCCGAGATGTTCGCCACGGTCGAGCTCGCCACAGCGGCAGACGCCCCGGCGGTGGTGGCCGTCCCTGAGGAGGCGGTCCAGGAACTGGAAGGGCAGAAGCTCGTCTTCGTCTCTGAAGGTGAGGGCGTTTTCGAGCCGCGCCGGGTCGAGCTGGGCCGGGCTTCCGGCGGCATGGTAGAGGTACTTGCCGGCGTGAAGGAAGGAGAGCGGCTGGCGGTCAAGGGAGGGTTCGTCCTCAAGTCGGAGTTGCAGAAGGGCGAAATCGAGGGGCACGACCACTAAGGAGACCGGCACCGATGCTTGAAAAAACAGTCGCATTCATGCTGAAGCAGAAGGGTATGGTCATCTTCCTCGCGCTGGTGATCGTCGTCTTCGGCTTCTATTCCTATTTGAAACTCCCCATCGACGCCTTCCCGGACGTCACCAACATCCAGGTGGAGGTGGTGAGCCATGCCGACGGGCTCTCCGCAGTCGAGATCGAGCGCAACGTCACCTATCCCATCGAGATGGCGATGCGCGGACTTCCCGACATCGAGCAGCTCCGCTCGGTCACCAAGTTCGGCCTCTCCATCGTCACCGTGGTCTTCAAGGACAACGTGGACATCTACTTCGCCCGACAGCTCGTCTTCGAGCGGCTGGCCGAGGCGCGGGAGAAGGTCCCCAAGGGGGTCGAGGTCACCATGGGGCCGATTGGCACCGCCATGGGGGAGATCTACCAGTACACCCTCGAGGGGAAGACGCCCCAAAACCCGGAGGAGCAGCGCGCCTACCTTACCAACCTGCGCACCCTCCAGGAATGGGTCATCACCCCGCAGTTGAAGAGCGTGGCCGGCGTCAACGAGATCAACTCGTTCGGCGGCTACTTCAAGCAGTACCAGGTGGTGGTCTCTCCCGAGAAGCTGCTGAAGTACAGCGTGACCGTGGACGACGTCTACGGCGCCATCGGCAACAACAACAGCAACGTCGGCGGCAACGTGCTCGAGCGCGGCACCGACCAGTACATCGTGCGCGGCGTAGGGCTCATCCAGACCACCGGCGACATCGAGAACATCGTCCTGAAATCCCAGGGGGGGACGCCTGTCTACCTGCGCGACGTGGCCCAGGTGAGGGTAGGCGAGGCCGTGCGCATGGGCGCCGCGGTTAAGGACGCGAAGGGAGAGGCGGTGGGGGGCATCGTGATGATGCTCCGGGGCGAGAACAGCCGCGATGTCGTGGCGCGGGTCGCCGCGAAGGTGAAGGAGATCAACGAGAGCAACATGCTTCCCGACGGCATCAAGATGGCGCCGTACTACGACCGCAGCGACATCGTAAAGGCGAGCGTCGGCACGGTGAACAAGGCTCTCGTCGAGGGGGCCATACTGGTTCTCGTGATCCTGTATCTCCTGTTAAACAGCATCCGCGGCAGCATCGTGGTGCTCCTGGCGCTTCCCCTGTCGCTTCTGGCCACCTTCATCGTCATGAAGCTGACCGGGATCACCGCGAACCTGATGTCCCTGGGCGGGCTAGCCATCTCAATCGGCATGATCATCGACACCACCATCATCCAGGTCGAAAACGTTCAGCGCCACCTGAGCGAGGAGGGGGAGCGGCAGCCCAAGCTGCAGACCGTCCTCAAGGCGGTGATGGAGGTCCGAAAGCCCAGTATCTTCGGGGAGTTGATCATCGCGCTCACCTTCATTCCCATCCTCACCCTGGAGGGGATCGAAGGGAAGATGTTCGGCCCGCTGGCCATCACGGTCGCCATAGCGCTGCTGTCCTCGCTGCTCCTCTCGATCTTCATCATCCCGGTGCTCTGCGGCGTCTTTTTGAAGCCGCAACCGGAAAAGGAGAGCCGGATCATGGTCTGCGCCAAGGAGCAGTACCTGCCGCTTCTGGAGTACGCGATGAACCGCAAAAAGGTTGTGCTTGGCGTCGCGGGGGGGCTGCTGGTCTTCTCACTCTTCCTGGTGACGAAGCTTGGGACCGAGTTCATGCCCATCATGGATGAGGGCTCCTTCGACATGGACATCGCCATGCTCCCCGGCGTTTCGCTTGGAAAGGCGCTCGAGGTGAACCAGCAGGCCACCGCGAAACTGAAGAAGTTCGACGAGCTCGACGTGGTGGTGGGGCGGATCGGGCAGACCGGCGTCGCCCTCGATACACGCGGCCCCGACAAGACCGGCTACGTCGGCGTGTTCAAGCCCAAGGAGCAGTGGAAGCGCGACATCTCGAAGGAGGAGCTGACCAACGAGATGAGAAAGGCCCTCGAAACGATCCCCGGCATAAGCTTCGGCTTCAGCCAACCCATCCAGTGCCGCATCGACGAGCTGGTGGCGGGGACCAGGGCGCAGCTCATCGTGAAGCTTTTCGGCGACGACCTGGACGTGCTGCGTGACAAGTCCGCAGAAATCGCCAAGGTGCTCTCCACCGTGAGAGGAGGGGCCGACCTGAACACCGAAAAGGTTTCCGGGCAGCCTTACCTCACCGTCACCATCGACCGCACCAAGATCGCCCGTTACGGGCTCAACATAAGCGACGTGCAGCAGGTCATCGAGATCGCCGTGGCAGGCAAGTCGGCCTCCACCTTCTACGAGTCCAACCGCAGCTTCGACATCACGGTCCGGCTCCCCGAGGAGAAAAGGAACTCGCTCGAGGCGATCCGCAACCTCCTCATCTCCACCGAGTCCGGGATGAACATTCCGCTCGAGCAGCTTGCCGAGGTGAAGATGGTGGAGGGGCCGGTGCAGATCAGCCGACAAGACGGGGTGAGGCGGATCGGCATCGAGATGAACGTAAGCGGCAGGGATATCGGGAGCTTCGTTGCCGAGGCAAAGCAGAAGATCAGAAACCAGGTCACGCTCCCTCCGGGGTACTACCTCACCTGGGGCGGACAGTTCGAGAACCAGCAGCGGGCCATGAACAAGCTGATGATCATCGGCCCGGTGGCCGTCGCGCTGATACTGCTGTTGCTCTACGTCACCTTCCGGTCGATACGCCTGGCCTTGCTGGTGATCTCGAACCTCCCCTTTGCCCTTATCGGCGGGATCTTCTCGCTGTTCCTGTCGGGACAGTACCTTTCCGTCCCCGCATCGGTCGGCTTCATCGTCCTCTTCGGCGTGGCCGTGCTGAACGGCCTGGTGCTTGTGTCGAGGATCGCGCAGTTGCGGGAAGAGGGGCTTTCGGTAGAGGAGGCGGTGCGCAAGGGGGCCATGGACCGGTTGCGGCCGGTTTTGATGACCGCGTCCATAGCGGTCTTCAGTCTGATGCCGATGCTCTTTGCCGGCGGCACGGGCGCCGAGATCCAGAAACCGCTGGCCACGGTCGTGGTGGGGGGCTTGATTACCTCGACGCTCCTCACCCTGCTGGTAATCCCGGCCGTGTACGGCTGGTTCGAGAAGAGGGCGGCGGAACCGGATATTTAGCCGGCACCGGAGATAAGTTGGAGGAATTCAGGAGTATGTTATGTTATTGTGCCGTGGCCGCTTCCTCCTCCGGCCACGGTACCTTTTTTCGTTTTCCCGAAAAAACGGCAACGGGCGGACGCGTGATCGATGTCTCGCCGTAAACGCTGTCGAGGCCGTGGATTCAGCCACTGTTTTAAAATTCGAAGCGGTATATATATGAGAACGGCCCCGCGCATTGCGGGGCCGTTTTTTGTAGTAATCAAAAGTTTAACGTTGCGAAACAGATCAAGCTGTTGTAAAGTGTCGCGCGGTCGAGGGTCAGGCCACTCATTAGAGGGCCTGTTGTTGTTTTATTTTCCACTTCGGCTCCGTCTTACGACTAGTATCGCGTTTACCAATAGCTTGCTTATTTCCAAACGCTTATGGTATACATCGGTAGCTATTCCCTTGTTCTATTTTGAGAAAGTTTTAACTTTGAGCCCTGTCCCGGAAACGGATGCGGGCTTTTGGTCAGACAAATCCAGTCGGAAGGAAGTCGACATGTTCTTACAACAGTTAGTAAACGGCGTGGCCCTGGGGAGCGTCTACGCGCTCATCGCCCTCGGCTACACCATGGTGTACGGGATCATCACCCTGATCAACTTCGCCCACGGCGAGATCTTCATGGTCGGCGCCTTCATCGGACTGCTGCTGGTCTCCTACTTCAAGGTCAACGTCTTCGTCGCCATCATCGGTGCCATGATCTTCTGCATGATCATGGGTGTCCTCATCGAACTGATCGCGTACCGCGCCCTGAGGAAGTCGTCCCGCCTTTCAGCACTGATCTCCGCGATTGGCGTTTCCATCTTCCTCTCGTCGCTGGCGCTGATGGTATTCGGTGCAGACGCCAAGGGCTTCCCGGACGGCGCCTTCCCGGTGCGGCAGATCCATGTCGGGAGCGCCGACATCTCCACCCTGCAGATCCTCATTATCGGCGTTTCGGCGGTCCTCATGATGGGCCTCGAGTTCATCGTCCAGAAGACCAAGATCGGCAAGGCGATGCGTGCGACCTCCGAGGACTACAACACCTCGGCGCTGATGGGGATCAACGTGAACCGCGTCATCTCCTTCACCTTCGCCCTCGGCTCTGCGCTCGCCGCCGCCGGCGGCGTGCTGGTCGGGGTCCTCTTCAACGCGGTCTCCTTCAACATGGGGCTCATGGCCGGCCTGAAGGCCTTCGCCGCCGCGGTCCTTGGCGGGATCGGGTCCATTCCGGGCGCGATGCTGGGCGGCCTGCTGCTCGGCGTCTCCGAGGTCTTCGGCGTCGCCATCGGCTACTCGTCTTACCGTGACGCCATCGCCTTCACCATCCTGGTGCTGGTCCTCCTCGTCAAGCCGACCGGCCTCCTCGGCCAAAAAATTACAAAGAAGGTATAGATTCGATGGCAGACTTCCTGAACAGCTTGGTCGGCTCAGTCGACCCGTACATGTTGCAGATCCTCGTCAACGTCGGCATAGCTATCGTGCTGGCGCTGGGGCTTAACGTCATCACCGGTCTCACCGGGCAGCTCTCCCTGGGGCACGCCGCGTTCATGAGCATCGGCGCCTTTACCAGCGCCATGGTGACCATCAAGACCGGTCTTCCCTTCGCGGCCAACCTGGCCGTTACCGGTGTGGTGACCGCCATCGTGGCAGCGGCGATCGGCTTCCCGATCCTGAGGCTTACCGGCGACTACCTGGCCATCTGCACCCTGGGCTTTGCCGAGATCGTCAAGGTCTTCTTCCTGAACTTCGAACCGACCAACAAGGCACTCGGCCTCACCGTTCCGCCGGCCAAGACCTCCATCCCGATGCCGATTTACGTCTGGGTGGTCGCCATCCTGGCCATCATCCTGGTCACCTTCGTGCAGAACTCCCGTTTCGGGCGCGCGCTGAAGGCGATCCGCGAGGACGAGATTGCGGCCGACGCCATGGGGATCAACACCGCTCGCTACAAGATTCAGGCCTTTGCGCTGGGCTCCTTCATGGCCGGCATCGGTGGCGGTCTCTACGCCCACTTCCTGAGCTACATCAACCCCTCCGACTTCGGCTTCCTGAAATCTGTCGATATCCTGGCCATGGTGGTTCTGGGCGGCCTGGGCAGTGTCCCGGGTGCGGTCATCGGTTCCTCCGTACTCGCCTCGGCGCCGGAGTTCCTGCGCTTCATGTCGCAGTACCGCATGCTGGTTTACGGTGCGCTGCTGGTGTTCCTGATGGTGTTCCGTCCCAACGGGCTCCTCGGCGGCGTCAACGTCACCGAACTGCTGCTGCGCGCGGTGGGCAGGAAACCGGCCGGGAAGTAATTTACGAAAATAACTCACGAAACGAGAGTAACGCATGGCTATTCTTAAACTCGATAACGTCACCATCCGCTTCGGCGGCCTGGTCGCCGTAGACAAGGTAAATCTCGAGGTCGAGAAGGGGAACATCATGGCCCTGATCGGGCCCAACGGCGCCGGCAAGAGCACCATGTTCAACCTGATCACCGGCATCTACACCCCGACCGAGGGTCAGATCTCCTTCATGGGCGAGAGCATCTCCGGCAAGCCCGCCTTCAAGATCGCCGCGTCCGGCATCGGCAGGACCTTCCAGAACATCAGGCTCTTCACCCAGCTGACCGTCCTCGAAAACGTCCTGATCGGCGCCCACACCCAGGGGAGCTTCGACCTGACCGGCGCAGCGCTGAAGTTCCTCCCTTGGGTACGCCGCGAGGAGAACGAGCTCAAGGAATTGGCCATGTCCTGCCTGAAGCAGGTGGACCTGACCCACAAGGCGTACGAGCTGGCGGGGAACCTCCCGTACGGCGAGCAGCGCCGCCTCGAAATCGCTCGCGCCCTGGCCATCAAGCCGCAGATCATCCTCCTGGACGAGCCGGCCGCCGGCATGAACCCGCAGGAAAAGCAGGTCCTGGCCGAGATGGTGAAAGCCATCAGCAATACCGGCGTCACGGTCTTCCTGGTCGAGCACGACATGAAGTTCGTCATGGGCATCTCGCACCGCATCGCCGTTCTCGACTACGGGGTCAAGATCGCCGAGGGCACTCCCGAGGAGATCAGGAAGAACCCGAAGGTCATCGAGGCGTATCTCGGCAAAGGAGCAGCGGATGCTTAAGGTAGAGAATATCAGCGTGAATTACGGCGCCATCAAGGCGCTGCAAAACGTTTCCTTCCAGATCAACCAGGGTGAGATCGTGGCGCTCATCGGCGCCAACGGCGCGGGCAAGACCACCATCCTGAACACCATCTCCAACATCGTCCCGTCGGTTGCCGGCAAGATCACCTACCTCGACAAGGAGATCACCAAGCTTCCTCCGCACGAGATCGTCAAGCTGGGCATCTCCCAGGTCCCCGAGGGGCGCCGCGTCTTCGCCAAGATGAGCGTGCTCGAGAACCTCGAGATGGGTGCCTTCACGAGAAGCGACAACGAGATCGCCTCCGACATGGAGAAGATCTTCCAGCGCTTCCCGCGCCTGAACGAGCGCAAGAAGCAGCCGGCCAAGACCCTTTCCGGCGGCGAGCAGCAGATGCTGGCCATGGGTCGGGCCCTCATGTCCCGCCCGAAACTCCTCCTCCTGGACGAGCCCTCCATGGGCCTTGCCCCGATGCTGGTCGAGCAGATCTTCCAGATCATCCAGGAGATCAACGCCAGCGGCACCACCATCCTCCTGGTCGAGCAGAATGCCAACATGGCGCTCTCCATCGCCCACCGTGCCTACGTCCTCGAGACCGGCGAGGTGGTGCTGCAGGGCGACGCCAAGGAACTCGCCTCCAACCCCGAAGTGAGAAAGGCATACCTGGGAGAGTAGGGTGTCTGACACCACAAGCAAACCTTGGATCAACCCCTACCTGGCCATCCTGGTAGGGGTTTTTGCTGTCTCCTTCTCCTCCATACTGGTGAGGGTCTGCACGGCTCCCCCCCTGGTGATAGCTGCCTACCGGCTCATCTTCACCTTCTGCTTCCTGGCGCCCTTCACCCTCTGGGGCGGCGCCCCGGCCCTGCGCGGCATGACCGCGCGCCAGGTCGGCCTCTCAGCCGCCAGCGGCGTTTTCCTAGCGTTGCACTTCGTCACCTGGTTCATCTCCCTCAAGTACACCTCCATCGCCAGTTCCGTGGTGCTCGTCACCACCCAGCCGCTCTTCGTCGTGCTGGGCTCCTGGATCTTCTTCAAGGAGCGCGTGCCGCGCAAGGCGCTCTATGGATGTTTCCTTGCCTTTGTGGGGAGTGTCGTTATCGGCGCGACCGACTTCCAGGTCGGACGGCAGGCCTTCATCGGCGACCTGCTGGCGCTCTTCGCCGCGGTCATGGTGTCCGGGTACCTGTTGATCGGCAGGAGGCTGCGCCACGGGGTGCCGCTGACCGGTTACACCTTCGTGACCTACGGCGCGAGCTCACTGACCCTGACCGCCGCGGCAGCTATAGGCGGCGTCCCCTTTTATCCCTATCCGGCGCAGGACTGGCTTATCTTCGTGGCGCTGGCGCTGGTCTGCACCATCCTGGGGCACACCGTGTTCAACTGGGTGCTGCGCTACGTGCAGGCTTCCGTCGTTTCGGTGAGCATTCTGGGTGAGCCGCTGGGGGCGATCCTGTGGGCCGCCGTGTTCCTCGGCGAGAACCCGACCCCGCGCCAGGCTCTGGGAGGAGCGATCATCTTTGCCGGGCTGTTTCTCTTCACGAGGGTGACGGCCAAAAGCGACAAACCTGCCGAGTCATCCCCTCGCCCTTCGGGAGAGGGGCAGGGGTGAGGGCGTAGCAACCAAGCGGCAGTGGTGTCCCGAGCACCGCCCTCACCTCATCCCTCACCCAGAGGGAGAAGGGGGGATTGGAACTGGGAACGTTCAATCAACTGACAGCACGGGAGGAACGAACGCATGGATAGTAACTTGAGCGCAAGCGCGAAACGGGTACAGGATGCACTGAACGGCTTCGGCATCGACTGCCGGGTCAAGGAATTCGGCGAGAGCACCCGCACCGCCCTGGATGCGGCCAACGCCGTGGGGTGTGAAGTGGGGCAGATCGTCAAGTCGCTGGTGTTCCGCGGTAAGGAGAGCGGCAAGGCCGTCTTCGTGGTGGCAAGCGGCGCCAACATGGTGAACGAGAAGGCGCTGGCAGCCCTGGTGGGGGAGAAGATCGAGCGGGCGACGCCCGACTTCGTTAGGGAGCAGACCGGCTACGCCATCGGCGGGGTTTCGCCGGTCGGCCACCCCGCTTCGCTCACCACCTTCATCGACGAAGACCTCCTCGGTTACCAGGAGCTGTGGGCCGCCGCCGGGACCCCCAACGCCGTTTTCGCGCTGACCCCGGAGCAGCTCTGCCACATCACGGCGGGGCAGGTCGCCGCCATCAAAAAATAGGCGTCGCCCGCGTTGCAGCGGATCCACTGTAGGGGCGAATTATCATTCGCCCCCCCCCAATCGCGCACGGTTGTCTCACTTGCCGTCTGCACGAATGGGGCACCATCGCTGGGCAAATGATTATTTGCCCCTACAGAAGAATCTCATTCGGTCCCTCTCTGGGGGCGATGAAGAGATGGTAGGAGATGGTTTCGTTGTAGGGGCGAATAATTATTCGCCCAGGCGGCATTGCCGCCGTCACAGAGAAAGCAGTCGCGGCAATGCTGCCGCTAATATACCCAGAAGCAGAGCAAAGGACACAGGCACCAACATGCAAAACGTAACAGTAACCAAGGCACGGGACAGTTTCACCACGGGTTTAGGAGTCATCGCCGCAACGCTTGGTTCGGCGGTAGGGTTGGGCAACATCTGGAAATTTCCCGCGTTGACCGGCCTGAACGGCGGGGCCGCCTTCATCATCGTCTACCTGCTCTCGACGCTGATGGCGGGCCTCGTGGTCATGGTCGCCGAGCTCATGCTGGGGCGCCGTTCCAAGTCCGACGCTCTCACCACCTTCAAGGTGCTGCACCCCAAGAACGCATCCTGGGCGCTCATCGGCGCGGCCGGCGTACTCTCGGCCTTCCTGATCCTCGCCTTCTACACCGAGGTCGCAGGCTGGGTCTTCGCCTACATCTTCAAGGCAGCCTCCGGCGCGGTGCTCTCCTCCGATCCCAAGGTCACCTCGGCCGGCTTTGAAAAGCTGATCACCGACCCGGTGCAGTCCGTGTTCTGGCAGTGCCTGGTGCTGGTTTTCGTCGGCGCCATCATAGTCGCCGGCGTCTCCAAGGGGATCGAGAAGACCACCAAGCGCTTGATGCCGGTGCTGTTTCTGATCCTGGTCATGATCGGGGTCAGGAGCCTCACGCTCCCCGGTGCCGCTGCCGGCCTCGAGTTCCTGTTCCGCCCCGACTTCTCCAAGGTGACCGGCGGCGTGGTGCTGACGGCCATGGGCCTGGCCTTCTTCAAGCTCTCGGTGGGGATGGGGACCATGATCACCTACGGTAGTTACTTCCGCGACGACCAGAACATCCCCATGACCGCGCTGCGCGTCATGCTTGCCGACCTGACCGTTTCCATCCTGGCGGGCATCGCCATATTCCCGGCCGTGTTCACCTACGGCTTCAAGCCCGAGGCAGGGCCGTCGCTGCTGTTCATCACCATCCCGGCGGTGTTCTCCCAGATGCCGTTCGGAAACGTCTTCGTGGTGCTCTTCTTCGTGCTCGGTGCGATCGCCGCCACCGGCGCGATGCTCTCCATCCTCGAGGTCCCGGTGGCCTACCTGCACCAGCGCTTCGGCATGTCCCGCTTCAAATCCACCGCGCTGACCGTGATCCTCCTGGCCCTGATCGGCTCGACCGCCGCGCTTTCCAACAGCCTCCTGGCGAACTTCAAGCTGTTCGGCATGACCATGTTCGACTTCTACGACTTCCTGACCTCCAACCTGCTGATGCCGGTGGGCGGCCTGTTCATCTGCCTGTTCGTGGGCTGGGTATGGGGCGAGGAGAAGGTGAGGGCGGCTCTCTCCAATGACGGCCAGTTGAAAAACGGCGCCATCATCAGCATCTTCCTGTTCCTCGTGAAGTACGTGGCACCCCTCACCATCACCGTCATCCTGCTGCGCGGACTTAAGATCATCTAGTCCTGGTCCCCCTCCCCCTGGAGGGGAGGGGCCCGGGTGCGGGAAGGGGATCGCTTTTTCGCCTAAGGCGTTCCCCCCTCCCGACCTCTCCCCTCCCGGGGACGAGAAATGGGCCTGTCAAATGAGCAATACCACTGATAATACCGAGCTCACCGCTGCACAAAAAAGCCGCCAGGGCGTAATCTACGGCCTGGCGGCTTACCTTTGCTGGGGCTTTTTCCCGGTCTACTTCAAGTCGGTGAAGATCGTCCCCCCCCTGGAGATGGTCTCGCACCGGGTCGTCTGGTCCCTCGCCTTTTTACTCCTGCTGATCACCTGGAAGGGCGCCTGGCCCGGGACGATCGCGGTCCTGAAGCGCCCCAAGTCGCTGGCCATCCTGTTTGTCACCACGATCCTGATCGCCACCAACTGGCTGGTTTTCATTTATGCCATCAGCGTGGGCGAGGTATTGCAGTCGAGCCTTGGCTACTTCATCAACCCGCTGGTGAACGTGCTCCTCGGCTTCTTGTTCCTGCGGGAGCGGCTTGAGCGTCCGCAATGGATCAGTTTGGCTCTGGCCGCCACCGGTGTGCTGTACCTTGCCATCCAGTACGGCAGCGTGCCGTGGATCTCGCTGCTCCTCGCGCTCTCCTTCGGGCTCTACGGGTTGATCCGGAAGGTGCTGCACGTCGAGCCGCTGGTCGGGCTTACCGTGGAGACCCTGCTCCTGATGCCGTTTGCGCTCTTCTACCTGGTGCAACTGAACCAGAAGGGAACCGGCATATTCCTCACCCACGGCCTCACCCTCGATGTGCTGATACCGATGTCCGGCATCATTACCGCGATTCCTCTGCTGCTCTTTGCCGCGGCCGGGAAGAAGCTTCGTCTGGCCACCATCGGCTTTTTGCAGTACATCACCCCCACCATGCACTTCCTGCTCGCCATAACGATCTTCGGAGAGACCTTCACCCACACCCACCTGATCAGTTTCCTGTTCATCTGGGCCGGCCTGGTACTCTACTCCCTGCACGCCTACCGCAGTGTCAGGGGCTGATTCAGTCATCTGATATTCCCTGTTGCATATCTAATGCGTTTATGCATAATGGTTGCCGGCGCAACTTTTGCCGGAGGTTTGTATGACTGAAGCACTCACTGGATCGATCTTGGGACACGACCTGGAGGAGATGGCGCGGCAGATGCGCGCTTTCCAGGATCTGACGCGGGAGCTCGATGCCATTATCGACTCGTCTTCCGACGGGCTCTGGATCTGCGACGCCAATGCCGTCGTCATCCGCATCAACCCGGCCTCTGAGCGGATCAACAACATCACGGCTCCCGAGGTGGTGGGGAAGAACATGCACGAGCTCCTGGACCAGGGGTTCATCGACCGTTCGGCTGCGCTCGAGGCGCTTACCACAGGGAAGGTGGTCAGCCAGTTGCAAAACCGCCAGGGGCGCAAGCTGATCTCCACCGGCACCCCGGTCCTGGACGCCAACGGCGAGGTGATCCGGGTCGTGGTGAGCGAGCGGGACGTCACCGAGATCGATAACCTGCAGCGAGAACTGGAGGAACAGGAGGCGCTCAGAGACCAGTTCAGAAGCCACATGCTCGAGATGCAGCAGGCCGACCTCGCCTCCCGCAGCGTCATCGCCCGCAGCCCCCTCATGGTCAATGCCCTGAAACAGGCCCAGAAGGTGAGCGCGGTGAACTCGACAGTGCTGATTTTGGGCGAGTCGGGTGTCGGCAAGGGGCTCATCGCGGAGCTGATTCACAAGAACTCCAGCCGCGCGGACAAGCCGCTTATCGAGATCAACTGCGGCGCCATTCCCGAGTCCCTCATCGAATCCGAACTGTTCGGCTATGAGAAAGGCGCCTTCACCGGTGCCCAGGTGAGCGGAAAGCCGGGATACCTTGAGCTGGCCGACGGCGGGATCCTCTTCCTCGACGAGATAGCGGAACTACCGCAGGCGGCCCAGGTCAAACTGCTCCGCTTCCTGGAAAACGGCCGCGTGGTCCGCCTGGGAGGGACCAAGGCGCGGACGCTGGATGTCAGGATCCTGGCCGCAACCCATCGCAATCTCGAGCAGATGGTAAAGGACGGCACCTTCCGGCTCGATCTTTATTACCGTCTGAACGTGATCCCGATCCACGTGCCGGCGCTTCGGGAGCGCAGGGACTGCATCCTGCCGCTGGTCCGGCACTACGTCGATTTCTTCGGCGCGCGTGACTCGATCCGCAAGCGGCTGACCCGGGCCGCCTCCGACGCCCTGCTGGCCTACGACTACCCCGGCAACGTGAGGCAGTTGATGAACATCTGCGAGAGGCTCGTCGTCATGACGGAAACCGACCTTATCGATGTCAAGGATTTGCCGGCCGAGATCGCTTCCGGCGGCGTAGCGCCGACCGGGGCAGGGGGCGTGTGGCACGACGAGGTGACCCTGCAGGAGACCCTGGACAAGGTGGAGAAGGCGGTTCTGGAGAAGGCCCTTGCCACGCACGGCAACCAGGTGCGCATGGCCGAGGCGCTGGGGGTGAACCAGTCGACCATCGCCAGGAAGTTGAAGAAGCACGGGATCGCGTAGGGCGACCGGGCAACCTTTTGCTACGGGTGGCATGATCCTGTAGGGGCGAATAATTATTCGCCCAGCGCTGGTGCCGCTACGATTGCCCATGCCATGGGCGGCGCTGGTGCGGCACGGGGGGCGAATGATTATTCGCCCCTACAGTGGACCTGGCAATCCCAGTGACTGAATGGCTATGCAATGCTGCATATTCTGATCGGCCTCCTGCTTCTATTCCCTCCATTGTGAATTGTCTCTCCCCGTATTCCGTTCTCTATAATTCCTCCGCCTCGGATTACCTTTTCCTCCAGCAATGCTATAATACTTCCGGCCGTTTAGCTGGATGAAACGTCTTTTCCCGACTGCTCTTTCATCCCGCTTACCCCCTCCGTGTCTCCACCAGGAACGAAATCGTATACTGATGGCACAGCTTGTGCTCTGGCTTTACACGTTTATGATTTCCTCTTGGAACAACCTGTAATAAAGGAGCCTTTGGATGAACAACACCGAACTGAACAACAGAGTCATTGCACGGGGCAAGGAGTTCTTCTCCACCATCTCCGGCGAGAAGCCGTCCCTCTTCAACAAGGGCGCCTGGATGGGCAAGGTGATGGACTGGAGCATGAAGAACGAAACCTTCAAGATCCAGATGTTCCGCTTTGTCGACGTCTTCCCGTCCCTCACCACCGGTAAGCTCCTCACCGACCACATCCGCGAGTACTTCGGCGAGGAGAAGGACATGCCGCCGGTCCTTTCCACCGGCGCCAAGGTGGCGGGCATGCTCGGCTCCTTCGGCGGGGCCGTGCTGAACAAGTTCCTCACCACCAACATCCAGGAGATGGCCCGCCAGTTCATCGTGGGCGAGAACACCAAGGAAGCCATCAAGAACATGGAGCGTCTGAGAAAGGACGGCTTCGCGTTCGTGGTGGACGTGCTGGGTGAGGCGACGCTTTCCGAGAAGGAAGCGGACATCTACATGAACACCTACTTAGAGCTCCTCGACTCGCTCAAGAAGGAATACAAGGAGTGGAAGCCGCTGCCGGGCAAGGGGGGGGACGCCAACCTCGACTGGGGACATGCGCCGAAGGTCAACGTGGCCGTCAAGCCGACCGCGCTCTTCTGCCTCGCCAACCCGCAGGACTTCGAGGGGTCGGTGGTCGCCATCCTGGACCGCGTCCGCAAGATCGCCAAGAAGGTCATGGAACTGGACGGCTTCCTCTGCATCGACATGGAGTCCTACCGCCACAAGGACATCATCATCGAGGTGTACAAGCGCCTTAAGCTGGAGTTCCCCAACTACGACCAGTTCGGCATCGTGCTCCAGGCTTACCTCGTGGATACCGACAAGGACCTTCCGGAGCTGCTGACCTGGGCACGCCAGAACAAGGTCAAGATCTCCGTCCGCCTGGTGAAGGGCGCCTACTGGGACATGGAGACCGTCAAGGCCAAGCAGAACGACTGGGCGATTCCGGTCTGGACCATCAAGGCGGAGTCCGACGCTGCCTACGAGCGCCAGGCCAAGATGATCCTGGAGAACTCGGACATCTGCCACTTCGCCTGTGCCTCCCACAACATCAGGACCATTTCCGCCGTGATGGAGATGGCGAAGGACCTGAACGTTCCCGAAGAACGCTACGAGTTCCAGGTGCTCTACGGCATGGCCGAGCCGGTCAGAAGGGGCATCCTGAAGGTTGCCGGCCGCATCCGTCTCTACTGCCCGTACGGCGACATGGTGCCGGGCATGGGGTACCTGGTGCGCCGCCTGCTGGAGAACACGGCGAACGAGTCCTTCCTGCGCCAGAGCTTCGCGGAGGATGCACAGATCGAGCGCCTGCTCGAGGACCCGGAGGTCACGGCCCAGCGCGAGCGCGCGGCACGCGCCGCCAACAAGAAGCCGGAAGCCAAGGGGCCCGCAGGCCTGAAGCCGTTCTACAACGAGGCCATGGTCGACTTCACCCGCGCCGATCACCGCGCCGCGTTCCCGAAGGAGATCGCCGAAGTTCGTAAGCAGCTCGGCAGGACCTACCCGCTCTTTATAAACGGCAAGGAAGTGAAGACCGCCGACACCATCCCGTCGGTGAACCCGAACAAGCCGTCCGAGACCATCGGCGTGATCTGCCAGGCCGGGACCAAGGAAGTGGGCGACGCCATCACCGCCGCCAAGAAGGCCTTCCCGGCTTGGCGCGACACCGATCCCAAGGACCGTGCCCAGTACCTGATCAAGGCCGCCGCCGTGGCGCGCCGCCGCATCTTCGAGCTCTCCGCGTGGCAGGTGCTGGAAGTCGGCAAGCAGTGGGACCAGGCCTACGCCGACGTCTGCGAGGCGATCGACTTCCTGGAGTACTACGCCCGCGAGATGATCACCCTTGGTACCCCCAAGCGCGTGGGGAACGCGCCGGGCGAGCTGAACCACTACTTCTACGAGCCCAAAGGGGTCGCCGCGGTGATCGCGCCGTGGAACTTCCCGCTCGCCATCAGCCTCGGCATGACCAGCGCCGCCATCGTGGCCGGTAACTGCGTGGTGTTCAAGCCCTCCGGCCTCACCTCGGTGATCGGCTACCACATCGTGGAACTGTTCCGCGAGGCGGGGCTCCCGGAAGGGGTATTCAACTACACCCCGGGACGCGGCTCGGTCATGGGCGACTACCTGGTGGACAGCCCGGACGTCTCCCTGATCGCCTTCACCGGTTCCATGGAGGTCGGCCTCAGGATCATCGAGCGCGCCGCCAAGGTCCACCCGGGGCAGGAGAACGTCAAGAAGATCGTCTGCGAGATGGGGGGCAAGAACGCCATCATCATCGACGACGACGCCGACCTGGACGAGGCGGTGCCGCATGTGCTCTACTCCGCCTTCGGTTTCCAGGGGCAGAAGTGCTCGGCCTGCTCCCGCGTCATCGTGCTCGACGC
The DNA here is from genome assembly GCF_018919385.1 of Geomonas diazotrophica. Lineage (GTDB taxonomy): Bacteria > Desulfobacterota > Desulfuromonadia > Geobacterales > Geobacteraceae > Geomonas > Geomonas diazotrophica. The sequence goes on along the minus strand of NZ_JAHLMF010000008.1, from coordinate 310,191 downwards.
GGTGTACGACAAGTTCGTCGAGCGTCTGGTCTCCATGGCCCATGCGACCCTGGTCGGCCCCTCCGAGGACCCGGCCAACTACATGGGCGCTGTCGCCGATGACAAGGCGATGAAGACCATCAAGGAATACGCCGAGATCGGCAAGAAGGAAGGGCATGTGCTCTACGAGAGCAAGGTCCCCAGCGACGGCGGCTACTATGTGCCGATGACCATCGTCGGCGGCATCAAGCCGGAGCACAGGATCGCCCAGGAGGAGATCTTCGGACCGGTCCTCGCCGTGATGCGCGCGAAGGACTTCGACCAGGCCATCGAGTGGGCCAACTCCACCAAGTTCGCCCTGACCGGCGGCGTCTTCTCCAGGAGCCCCGAGCACCTGGCCCAGGCCCGCCGCCAGTTCCGGGTCGGCAACCTCTACCTGAACCGCAACAACACCGGCGCCCTGGTCGGCCGCCAACCCTTCGGCGGCTCCAAGATGTCTGGCGTCGGCACCAAGGCGGGCGGTCACGACTACCTGCTGCACTTCATGGATCCGAGGGTGGTCACCGAGAACACCATGCGCCGCGGTTTCGCACCGGTCGAGGAGGACGACGACTGGGTCGCGTAGTGGAAATGCGGGCGAATGATTATTCGCCCCTACAGAAGCAACCGTGGTAACGAAGGCGCCTGCACTTTTCACAGTGCAGGCGCTTTTTCTATGACATTGTAACCTGCTGTTGCCACACTCCCCCCCGACGGGAGAGGGCGGGGTGAGGGCGCCGCTGACGGCGCCGAAGCACCCCCTTCGGCGTCTCCCTCGCCCGCCCTGCGGGCACCCTCTCCCGGAGGGAGAGGGGATGGGGGAACTCCTAACCTATTGCTCTCACAATATGGCCAATTTTGTTTACCAAATCCGTTGCCGCAGGGCGCCTCTTTACGCCCTTTTTTGCTTGCTTTGTGGCCTTTTTTGACTTAATCTACCGGGTCGTAAAATAATTTTAATTTAATCTAGGAGGGACCTATGCCTGCTGCACCGGGAACGTCGAAATTCCAGATTGAGCTGCGCCGTCACCTGCGCGGCCAGAACATCAGCGACAACCTCGTCCACCTCATCTGTGAGATTGCCGAGGCAAGCAAATACGTGATCAACGCGGTGCGCACCGGTGACCTGGGCGTCGCCGGTACCTCGAACCTCTACGGCGAGGAGCAACTCGCCCTCGACGTGCTCTCCGACCGCATCATGCGCAAGCGTCTCATCCACTCCGGCGTGGTCTGCAACATCGCCTCCGAGGAGATGGACGAGATCTACCAGGCCCAGGCTAGCGCCGACGGGCTCTACTCGGTCGCCTATGATCCCCTCGACGGTTCTTCGCTGGTGGACGTAAACCTGGCCGTCGGCACCATCGTCTCCATCTACGAAGGATGCGATCTGCTCCAGCCCGGCCGCAACCAGGTCGCGGCGATGTACATCCTGTACGGACCGAGGGTCTCCCTGGTCTACACCGTGGGCGACGGCGTGCACGAGTTCACCATGAACAACCTGATGGAGTTCACCCTGACCCGCGAGAACATCAGGATGCAGGAGGAGGGGAACATCTACGCTCCCGGCGGGCTGCGCAACAAGTACAACGACGGCGACGAGAAGTTCATCCGCCACCTGGAGGCCAAGGGGTGCAAGCTGCGCTATTCCGGCGGCTTCGTTCCGGACATCAACCAGGTGCTGATGAAAGGGAAGGGGATCTTCATGTACCCGGCCCTGAAGGGCTCGCCAAACGGCAAGCTGCGCGTGCTGTTCGAACTGAACCCGATGGCGTTCATCATCGAGCACGCCGGCGGCGCCGCCAGCAACGGCACTATCCCCATCCTCGACATCGTCCCCGAGTCGCTGGACCAGAGGGCGCCGATCTACATCGGCTGCAAGTCCGACGTGAAGGCGGCCACCGATTTCCTCCTCGACCAGGAAGGTGTGCCGGCCGCTGCGGCATCGTTTGTCAACGGCTAGCGTTTTGTTGTACTATTGGTCGTCCTGCGACGTTTTTTAGCTAAAGTTGTCAAGCAGTATGGCGATAATTGTATTAATCAGCAATTCCTGAGGTAAGAAATGACTACTAGTACCAAAAGGTTGTGCAGCGAAATCCAGCTGTTTGACCTCTGCGACCTTGATACCTGCACCTGCAAGGACGGGCGCTTCTGCACCAATCCCGCGATCCTGGCCCGCTTCGAGGCTATCAAGGAGGAGGACGACCGTCCGCAGTACCTGGCCGACGAATTCGACGAGGACCAGGAGGAGGACGCTGACGACCTTGATGCCTTCGGTGACGACGATTACGAAGATGACGAACAGTAACAGCTTCGTTCCTTAGATGTAAAACCGGGAGAACCGCTTTATTCAGGCGGTTCTTTTGGTATCACCGGTAGGACTCATTCAGCCTCGCTACGCCCGGTCTTGGCAAAAGACCGGGGCGGATTATAATAGCCCATCGGGGGGACCGGCCATGACTGCTAAACTGCTCATTTTGGATGACGATCACGACATCCTGCTCATGCTGAAGACCATCTTCACGGGCGAGGAATACGAACTGCTGCTGGAAAGCGACAGCGAAGGAGCATTGAAGCGCATCATCGCCGATCGTCCCAACGTGGCCATCATGGACATCAGCCTTCCTCAGAAGTCCGGCATCGAGGTCCTCAAGGAGGCGAAGAAGATCGACCCCGGTCTGGCCGTGATCATGGCCACCGGCTACAAGACCACCCAGAACGCGATCGAGGCCATGAAGCACGGCGCCTTCGACTACGTCACCAAGCCCTTTGACATGAGCAAGCTGAAGGGTGCGGTCAAGAAGGCGCTGGAGTGCAACCTGTTGAGCCGCAAGGTACGCTACACCAGGGAGCGACCCCAGGCCGAGGAAGACCTCAGCGAAGACCTGATGATCGGCTCCTCTCCGGAGATGATCGAGATCTGGAAGATGGTCGGCAGCGTCGCCGATTCCGACGCCACCGTCCTCATCCAGGGGGAATCGGGCACCGGCAAGGAGCTTTTGGCCCGCGCCATCTACAACAACTCCCGCCGCAAGAACCGTCCCTTCCTGGCCGTCAACTGTGCTGCGCTCCCCGAGGCTCTGCTCGAATCCGAGCTGTTCGGCCACGAGAAGGGCGCCTTCACGGATGCCCATTCCCGCCGCATCGGCAAGTTCGAGCAATGCAACGGCGGCACCATCTTCCTGGACGAGATCGGGGAGATGAGCCTCGCCAACCAGGGCAAGTTCCTGCGCGTCCTGGAGAACCAGGAGTTCGAGCGGGTAGGCGGGAACGAGACCATCAAGGTTGACGTCCGCGTCATCGCCGCCACCAACAAAAGCCTGCTTGCCTCCGTCAAGGAGAAGTCCTTCAGGATGGACCTCTTCTACCGCCTGCGCGTGGTGAACTTCTTCCTGCCGCCTTTGCGAGACCGTACCGAGGACATCCCGCTGCTTGTCGACCTCTTCGTGAAGAAATTTGCCAAGAAGTACGGCAAGAACGTGAAGGGGGTCGCTCCCGAGACCATGTCGCTTTTGATGAACCACCAGTTCGAGGGGAACATCAGGGAGCTTAAGAACGTGATCAACTCCGCGGTAGTATTCTGCCGCGGCGACATCCTCGTTCCCGGCGATTTCGAGTCTTTCCTGACCGCCAAGGCCGGCTTTAAGGAAGTCGACCTCGAGGTGGTGGGCGGCGACTATTACGAGGTGTTCTGGAGCATGCTGGAGCCCGTTTTCGACGGCATCTGCGCGAAGAACAAGGGGGCCATCTACGAGAGCGTCAACATGGGGCTTGAGAAGGCGCTCATCCACATGGCCATGGAGAAGAGCAACAACAACCAGGTCTTCGCCGCGAAGCTTTTGGGCATCAGCCGCAACACCCTGCGCGACCGCCTCGAGCGCTACCGGATCGGGTTGGGCGAGCAGTCCTAGCGATAAGGTGGGCAGAGAAGAAGAGAGCCGGCGGACCAGATGGTCCGCCGGCTCTTTTTTTGGGGTGTTCCTGTAGGGGCGAATAATCATTCGCCCTTGTTGTTTGTCTTGCCTGTTCTTTGTCCTGCCTGTTCTTTGTCTGCCAGGGCAATCCTGTGTGCACCAGGGCTGGGCGAATAATTATTCGCCCCTACAGGGTGGCGTTTGCGGTTACAGGGGAGGCGAAAAAACATTCGCCCAGTGACCTGTTCCCGGTTACAGGGTCTTCCCCGCCGCCTTTTCCCACTCCTCCTTGGGGATGGAGAGGAACACGTCCACCAGCTTCGGGTCGAACTGCTGACCCGAGCAGCGCACAACCTCGTCCAGCACCGCCTGGAAGCTCAGGGCCTTGCGGTAGGGGCGGTCCGAGGTCATGGCGTCCAGCGTGTCCACCAGCGAGAAGATGCGCGCGCTGATGGGGATGGTCTCGCCGGCCACGCGGTGGGGGTAGCCGGCGCCGTCGTAGCGCTCGTGGTGGAACAGAACCAGTTCAGCGGCGTCGGTGAAGTACTTGATCCCCGCCAGGATGTCGTAGCCGATCTTCGGGTGCTGGCGCATGACCTTCCACTCCTCGTCGTCCAGTTTTCCCGGCTTCAACAGGATGTTGTCGGACACGCCGATCTTGCCGATGTCGTGCAAAAGGGCCCCCTTGCCCATGATGATCCGCTCTTCCGGCCCGATCCCCGCCTTTTCCGCCAGCAGGCAGGTGTAGGCCATGACCCGCTCGGAGTGCGACCCGACCTCCTTTTCCCTCGCGTCCAGCGCCCGAATCAGCGCCGCCAGGGTGTGCTCGTAGGCGAGGTTGATCTCGCCCATGACGCTCCTGATCACCTCGGTCTGCTCGCGTACCTTGAGCTCGAGGTTGGCCTGGTACTCCTTGTTCTCCATGACCAGGCGCCGCTTCTCCAGGGTGTTCTTCACGGTCAGAAGCACTCGGTCCAGGTTGAAGGGCTTGGTGATGTAGTCCTCGGCCCCGTTGTGGATGCAGGAAAGGGCCGTGTCCATGTCGTTCATGGCGGTGATCATCAGCACCGTGGTGTCCGGCGTCACCTGCTTGATGTCCTTGAGCAGGTCGATCCCTGAGCGCCCGGGCATCATGATGTCCAAAAGGGCCAGGTCCAACTGCTGGCTGTTGATTATGTCCAAACCTTCTTCCGCGCTACCGGCCTGGAAGCAGGTGAACCCTTCCTTGGACAGAGTGATGTTGATCAGTTCTCTGATCATGTCCTCGTCGTCGGCTATGAGTATGTTCCCTTTCAATTGCTACCTCCTGGATTCGCCCGGGGCACTTCTTGCGACCCGGTCCCCTGCAGGGTGTCCCTCACCTTTCTGATCAGGGCGTCACTTGCAAAGGGTTTGGGCAGGAACTGCATCCCTCTCTCCAGCTTCTTCTCGAAGCTGGTCCTGTTGTCTGTGTGTCCAGACATGAAAAGCACTTTGAGCGTCGGTTTCCTGGCCAGCAGGTGCTCGGCCAGGGTAGGGCCGCTCATGAACGGCATGACCACGTCGGTCAGGAGCATGTCGATCTCCTCGGCGTGCTGCTCGAACAGGACGATCCCCTGTTCGGGGTCCGTCGTCTCCAGTACCCTGAATCCGCGCATCCTCAGGGTGTGCACCACCAGGTTCAGCACCCCGGGCTCGTCCTCTACTACCAGGATGGTGTGGTCGGTGTCGATGTCCTCGTCGAGCTGCCGCTTGCCCAGGGACTCCTCCTCCTGGAAGGTGCGCGGCAGGTAGATGTCGAAGCGCGCCCCTTGCCCCGGCTCGCTGATCACCTCGATGTAGCCGCCGCACTGCTTAACGATGCCGTACACGGTGGCCAGTCCGAGCCCGGTGCCGCGCCCCATTTCCTTGGTGGTGAAGAACGGCTCGAAAAGCCGTTGTTTCACTTCTTCGGTCATCCCCTGGCCCCGGTCGGTCACGCTGAGCCTCACGAAACTCCCGACCTGGGAGCCGGGGTGGCGATGCGTGTAGCCGTCGTCCAGATCGCGGTTCGTGGTCTCAACCGTGATCACCCCGCCGGTATCTGAGGCGTCCCGTGCGTTTACCACCAGGTTCATGACGATCTGTTCCAGCTGCCCCGGGTCCATCTTGATCAGTCCGGCATCCGGAGCGAGTGCGGTAACGAGCCGGATGTTCTCACCGATCAGCCGCTCCAGCATCTTCTGGACCGATTTCACCTGGCGGTTGATGTCCAGCACCCGCGGTTCCATGATCTGACGGCGGCTGAAACTGAGGAGCTGCCTGGTGAGGTCCGCGGCGCGCTCGCCGGCACGCAGAATCTGCTCCGCCTCCTTGTGCATGGGCGACTTCTCGTCCAGGGCCCGGAGCAGGAGCGTACTGTAGCCGTTGATCACGGTGAGCAGGTTGTTGAAGTCGTGGGCGATCCCTCCGGCGAGCTGCCCGACCGCTTCCATCTTCTGTACCTGCCGCAACTGGTCCACGACCAGCTTTCTCTCGGTGATGTCTTCCTTCACACCGACGAAGTGGGTGATCTGCCCCTCCGGGTTCTTGACCGCCGAGATGGAGCAGCTCTCCCAGAACAGCTCGCCGTTTTTCTTCCTGTTGTGCAGCTCGCCGTGCCACTCCTTCCCGGAGCAGATGGTCTGCCAAAGATCCCGGTAGAACTCGTCGTTCATGTTGCCGGACTTGAGGATGCTGGTCTTCATGCCGATCAGCTCGGGCTCCGAGTAGCCGCACACCTCGATGAACTTCGGGTTCACGTATTCGATGTGGCCCCGCAGGTCGGTGATCACCACCGAGACCGGGCTTTGTTCCACCGCACGCCATAACTTACTCAGTTCGGCCTCGGCGCGACGCCGCTCGGTGATGTCGAGCAAGGTGCCGATCACCGCGTCCGAGCCGTTGATCAGGGTCCTGGTGCCGTTGACCTCGAGGTCGATGGCCGCGCCGTCCTGCCGCCTGCCGCGGAAGAAGATGTGCAGCGGCTCGCTTCCCTCCTTGAGCGGGCGCAGGAACCGGGTCAGCACCCGGATCTGGTCGTCCGCCGCGACCAGGTCGAGGAGGCTTCTCTTCTCGATCAACTGGTCGGGATCATAGCCGAAGATCGCGCCGAGCTTCGGGTTGGCGTAGATGAAGACGTCTTCCTGAAGCATGAAGATGCCGACCAGAGACTGCTCCACCAGGCTCTGGAAGCGCGCCTCGGTGGCGGATAGGGCCTCTTCCGCCATGCGGCGCTCGCGGCGCACCACCGCTTCCCTCAGCTCCCGCTTGATGGCCGGGATCAGCCGGGAGAGGCGGTCCTTGATCAGGTAGTCGTGCGCGCCGGCGCGCATCGCCTCGACGGCCGCATCCTCTCCCATCTGGCCGGACACCATGATGAAGGGGAGGTCGACGCCGCGCTCGTGCATGAGCTGCAGCGCCCCAAGGCCGCTGAAACGTGGCATGACGTAGTCTGAGACGACCAGGTGCCATCCCCCGCGGTCCAGCGCCTCGTTCATCTCGTCCGGGGTCTCGACCCGTTCATAGATGGGAGAGAACTCCTTCTGCAGGTGCCGAACGATGAGGATGGCGTCCTCGGGAGAGTCGTCTACGATCAGGATGCGCAGTGGATGTTTCATCTGGGTCGGGCCCCTCGCGTCTCTGCATCTGGTTCGAGTCCTACCTGCACCTTCTTATCGGCCGGCTGTTCTGATAGGTTTAGCCGAACGGCAATTTATATAAAAAAAGGAAAGAATATGGATCTGCTTTCTTGGCTACTAATTGGCTGCGGAGTGTGCTATGAATCTTGCAACCCTCCAGGCCGCAAAGGAGAATACAGCGTGCGCACCACCTCTCTTGCCCATCCCTTTCCCCGATTCCTGTTGTTTTTGCTCTTGTTTGCCTTATTCGGCGCAGGCTGCTCCAGCAAGACAGAGAAACCCAAAACGAAAGCTCCCGCGCCGGTTGCCGTGGCCCGGGCCTCCCAAAAAGACGTTCCCATCGAGTTGCGCGCCATCGGCAACGTCGAAGCTTACGCCACCGTGGCGCTCAAGTCCCGCGTCGCCGGCATGATCACCGGGGTGCAGTTCAAGGAAGGGGACGACGTCGCCAAGGGGGCGCTTCTGTTCACCGTGGACCCGCGCCCCTTCCAGGCCTCGCTGGCGCAGGCCCAGGCAAACCTGGCCCGTGATCTTGCCAGCGCCAACAACGCCAGGGAGCAGGCGAAACGGTACGCCGCGCTCTGGCAGGAGGGGATCGTCACCCGCGAGCAGTACGACCAGCTCCAGGCCAACGCCGACTCCCTCGCCGCCTCGGTCGCCTCGCTGCGCGCCGCGGTCGACAACGCCAAGCTCCAGTTGGAGTACTGTTTCATCCGTTCCCCCATGGCCGGGCGCACCGGCGGCCTTACCACCCACCCCGGCAACCTGGTCAAGGAGAACGACACCGCGCTGGTCACTATCAACCAGATCGCGCCGCTCTACGTCACCTTCGCCCTGCCGGAAAAGGATCTGGCCACCATCAAGGGGAGGATCGGCGGCAAACTCCCTGTCCAGGCCCGCGTCGCCGGGAGCGCCGTCGCGGAGCAGGGGACGGTGACCTTCCTGGACAACGGGGTCGATCCCGCCACCGGCACCATCAAGGTGAAGGCCACCTTCGCCAACGCCCGCAAAACGCTCTGGCCAGGGCAGTTCGTCAACGTCGCCATCACCCTCGACACCAGGAAGGGGGCGACCGTCGTCCCCACCCGCGCCGTCCAGACCGGGCAGCAGGGTGAATTCGTCTACCTCGTCAAGCCCGACTCCACGGCGGAGGTGCGGCCGGTCAGCACCGGTCCTTCCCTCGACGGCCTGACCTTGATCGAGAAGGGGCTCGTTCCCGGCGACACGGTGGTGACTGACGGGCAGGTGAAATTGGTACCGGGAGGGAAAGTGGCCGTCAAGGGCGGGGCACCCTCATGAACCTTGCGGAACTCTTCATCCGGCGGCCGGTGATGACCAGCCTGGTCATGCTCGCCATCGTGCTCGCGGGCCTGATCGGCTACCAGATGCTCCCGGTGAACGATCTCCCCAACGTCGATTACCCCACCATCCAGGTCACCGCGAATCTCCCGGGGGCAAGCCCGGAGACCATGGCCAGCGCGGTCGCGACCCCCCTGGAGCGCCAGCTCTCCACTATCGCCGGCATCGACACCATGAACTCCACCAGCGGCCAGGGCGTCACCCGCATCACGCTGCGCTTCGCGCTGGAGCGTGACATCGACGCGGCGGCGCAGGACGTGCAGTCCGCCATCACCAAGGCGAGCCGGCAGCTCCCCCAGGACATGCCGTCCCCCCCCTCCTACCAGAAGGTGAACCCGGCCGACCAGCCGGTGCTCTACCTGGTGCTCAGTTCGAAGACGCTGCCGCTGTCCCGGGTGAACGAGTACGCCGACACCATGATCGCGCAGCGTATCTCCATGGTGAGCGGTGTGGCCCAGGTGCAGATCTACGGTCCTCAGAAGTACGCGGTCCGGGCGCGGCTGAACCCCATGGCGCTTGCTTCCCGGAAGATCGGCATCGACGAGGTGTCGCAGGCGCTCTCCGGCGGCAACGTTAACCTCCCCACGGGCACCCTGCAGGACTCCAGCAAGTCGTTCTCCATACAGTCACAGGGGGAGCTTCTCGACGCCGCCGCGTATCGCCCGCTGATCGTCGCCTACCGCGGCGGCTCCCCTGTGCGGCTGTCCGACCTCGGCAGCGTGATCGACTCGGTTGAGAACGACAAGCTCGCCGCCTGGTTCAACGGCAGCGAGCGTGCCATCATCCTCGCCGTGCAGCGACAGCCGGGCACCAACACCATCGAGGTGGTGGATTCCATCAAGAAACTCCTCCCCGGATTCCGCGACCAACTGCCCGGCGCGGTCACCCTGCACGAGCTCTACGACCGCTCCCAGGCCATCCGGCACTCCGTGGCCGACGTCAAGTTCACCCTGGTGCTCACCATCGCGCTGGTGATCATGGTGATCTTCCTGTTCCTCAGGAACCTCTCCGCCACGGTGATACCGAGCCTAGCGCTCCCCATCTCGCTCATCGGCACCTTCGCCGCGATGTACGCCCTGCATTTCTCGGTGAACAACATCACCCTGATGGCGCTCACCCTCTCGGTCGGGTTCGTGGTGGACGACGCCATCGTCATGCTGGAAAACATCGTGCGCCACATGGAGCAGGGGGAGCGCCCCATGGAGGCCGCCTTGAAGGGGGCCAGGGAGATCGGCTTCACCATCGTCTCCATGACCATCTCGCTTGTGGCCGTGTTCATTCCGGTGCTCTTCATGGGCGGGATGCTGGGGCGGCTTCTGCACGAGTTCGCCGTCACCATAACCTGCGCCATCCTTATCTCCGGCGTGGTCTCCCTGACCCTCACTCCCATGCTCTGCAGCCGGTTTCTGCACCCGCCCGCCGAGGAGCGCCACGGCAGGCTGTACCTCCTCCTGGAGCGCTGCTTCGACGCCATGCTTGCCGCCTACAGCAGGACACTCAGCGCGGTCCTCAAACACCGCCGTGCCACCCTCGCCGTCACGCTGATCATGACCGCGGTCACGGTCTATCTCTTCAAGGTGATGCCGATGGGGCTTCTCCCCAGCGAGGACCTGGACTCCTTCTACTGCACCACCGAGGGGGCGCAGGGGGCCTCCTTCGAGGAGATGGTCACCCACCAGCAGGAACTCGCCAAGAGGATCGCGGCCAACCCCAACATCAAGGGATTCATGTCCACGGTCGGCGCCTCGGGTTCCCGGGTCGGCTCCAATTCCGGCTTCATGTTTGTCACGCTCAAGCCGAGAAGTGAGAGAAAGGAAACGGTCGACCAGGTGATCCAGCAGTTGCGCCCGAAGCTGGCCGAGGTGCCGGGGATCCAGAGCTTCATGCAGAACCCGCCGCCGATCAGGCTTGAGGCACAGCTCTCGAAGAGCCAGTACCAGTTCGTGCTGCAAAGCCCCGAGACCCAGCTCCTCTACGACAGCGCTGCCGCCTTCGAGCAGAAGCTGAAGCAGGTGCCGCAGCTGCTCGACGTGACCAGCGACCTGCAGCTCAAGAACCCGCAGGTCGACCTGAACATCGACCGGGACAAGGCTACGGCGCTCGGGGTCACGGCGCAGCAGATCGAGGACGCGCTTTATTACGCCTACGGCTCCAGGCAGGTCTCCACCATCTTCGCCCCGACCAACCAGTACCAGGTGATCCTGGAACTGGAGCCGCAGTACCGTCTCGACCCGTCGGCCCTGGGGCTGCTCTACGTCAGGTCGTCGTCGGGCGCGCTGGTGCCGCTCTCGACCATGACCACGCTCACCAAGTCGCTGGGGCCTTTGTCGGTGAACCACCTGGGGCAGATCACCAGCGTCACCGTCTCCTTCAACGTGAAGCCGGGGGTTCCCCTGGGGGAGGCGGTGGAGGCGGTCGAGAAGCTGGCGGCGAGCACGCTCCCCCCGGGAATCAACACCGGCTTCCAGGGCGCGGCCCAGGCCTTCCAGTCCTCGACCAAGGGGTTGACGCTCCTTTTGCTGGCGGCCGTTGTGGTGATCTACCTGGTGCTCGGGATCCTGTACGAGAGCTACGTGCACCCGATCACCATCCTGTCCGGGCTCCCTTCGGCCGGGCTCGGCGCGCTGCTGACGCTGATGCTGTTTCACAAGGAGCTGGACCTGTACGCCTTCGTCGGCATCATCATGCTGGTGGGGATCGTGAAGAAGAACGCCATCATGATGATCGACTTCGCGCTCGACGCCCAGAGGCGCGAGGGGAAGAGCCCGATGGAGGCGATCCACCAGGGGTGCCTGGTCCGTTTCCGCCCCATCATGATGACCACTATGGCGGCACTCATGGGGACCCTCCCCATCGCGCTCGCCATCGGGGCGAGCTCGGAAGGGAGAAGGCCGCTCGGCCTTGCGGTGGTGGGGGGGCTCCTGGTGTCGCAGCTTTTGACGCTCTACATAACGCCGGTGGTCTACTACTACCTGGACCGGGCCGTGCAGAGGGGCAGGGCGTTTTTCGGGAGGAAGGCGCCGGCGATGCAGCCCGGGCTGTGATCGTTCCTGGAGTTTAGAACGTAGAACGTAGAGCTGTAGAACGTAGAGCTGTAGAACGTAGAGCTGTTTACGGTCGTTGCTGGGGACGCGGCATGTTGATCAACGACGAAACTCAAAAGCAGGTTCTGACCATCCTGGCCAAGACGGCGGTGACTCCGACCGCCGACGTGCAGGAGCGCGCCAGCTCCCTGTTGCAGCTCAACCCGGGGCAGCAGGTCAAGGCCGAGATCATCGCCAACCTTCCCAACAACTTGTACCTGGCGCGGGTGGCTGGAGAGCTTTATAAGCTGGAGATCCCGCTCAACGTGCAGCCGGGGGAAACCCTGGAGCTGACCTTCGTGACCGCGGATCCCCGCGTGACCTTCCAGATGCTGCGCCCCCAGACCGAGTCGGTGCAGCTGAGCTCCATGGGCAAGTGGCTCGCGGACGTAGTGCAGAACGCGCCCGTGCTGCCGTCTGCGCAGGATCCGCTGGTCGAGCACCCGGAGCAGGTCGCAGCCCAACTTGCCGGAAGGCTGAAGACGAGCCTCACCCAGAACGGCCTCTTCTACGAATCGCACCTGGCCCAGTGGGCTCTCGGGGGGCTACCCCTCAAAGAGCTGCTCAAGGAACCCCAGGGGAAGCTTTCCCGCATGTTGTCGGAAAGGGAAGGGGGCTCGGCCGGAGAGGAGACGGCCGGTGGCGCCATCGCCGACGGCCGCACCCTGCCGCTCATAAAGGAACAGCTCCACCTGCTGAACACCGGCGTGCTGGCTTGGCAGGGGGAGGCCTGGCCCGGACAGGAGATGAGGCTGGTAATAGGGGAAGGGGGCGCCGAGCAGTGGGAGCAGGGGATCGAGGCGAACCTGGCGCTGGAACTGCCGCGCCTTGGGGGGGTAAAGGCGCACCTGCGTTTCACCCCCGAAGGGATCAACGTGGAGCTGGTCTGTGATCGTCCCGGCGCTTCCGAGCTTTTGCGTCAAGGGAGCGGCGAACTGAGAACCTCGCTTGCCTCACAGGGACTGCACCTGAACAAGATGGCGGCCAAGGATGGCTAAGAAGAGCTCGGACATGAAGCGCGCGGTCGCCATGGCCTATAACCCCGACGAGGCGGGTGCCCCCAGGGTCATCGCCAAGGGGGCCGGCATCAGCGCGGAGGCGATCATCTCGCTCGCCAAGGAGCACGGCGTGTACGTGCACCAGTCCCCCGAATTGGTCGCCATGCTGATGCAGATCGATCTCGACGCGGAAATCCCGCCGGAACTGTACCAGGCCGTCGCCGAGTTGCTGGCATGGCTCTACTCGCTGGACCAGCAACTGGAGCAGCAGCTCTGACACGCCACCCGAATTCCCCGCTCAGAACCGCTCCATCAGCAGGTAATCCGCGTCCTCGGGGGTAACGCTCTCCTCGTCCAACGGCGGAACCGGCGGGAGCACAATCCTGTAGTTCAGGTTTCCCCTCAATTCGGCTGGAACCCCGCCGACCCCACGCGCGTGCCCACCCCCAGCGATCACGACCATTACCTTTTTCGGGTGCGCTGCGAGATAGTCGTATATGCGCCTGGCCATCACCAAGTTGCGCAGCATCTGCGCCTCGGCGATGTGCCGGAATGCGTCGCCGCTTCGGCTGTGGCTTGGGAAGGATCCCCGCATGAAGTTTAGGAACTGGTCGGTCACCCTCGCGTCGACATCGGGCGGCAGGTCCGCGAGCTCGGCGGCTTTTAGGGAGCCGAAGCCGCGCTGCGCGACGTTCTGGACGATGCCGCGCGGCGCGTTCAGCGCCACGATGGGGATGTGGTTGTCACGGGCAAAGAAAAAGATGTCGCTGTACATGCCCCAGGGGATGTGGCGCCAACTCCACTGGTACACCTTGCGAAAGGCCTCTTCCGGCACCCTTCCGGCGCTCCACGCATCAAGTGCGGGCTGGCTCACGCTCTCGAACATCTCCATGCCGATGGCAATATCCCTTCCTTGAGCCTGCAAAGCCTTGAGCACCCGCAACTGCAGATCGTGATGTGCAGGCTCGTCGTGCCTTTCGCCTAGAAAGATCACCGGCGCGTCCGAGATATCGGCGATCATGCTGTCTACGTCTACGGTGGTGCGGTCCCGGACCCGCAGGGCCTGGGAGATGGAGCAGCCGCACAAAAGGACGGTGAGCAGGGCGAACAGCAGCAATCTGGCGAGGTGATGAATGGGCATGGGCGTGGTTATAGCAGAAACATCGCTAAGGCGCCACGGGAAAGAGGCACGGGGAGGGCTTGGTGCGGGCAAAGAAAAACCCCCTCGCGCAGGAGGGGGTTCTGATTTTGCTATGTTGTTTCGTGGTCAGGCCGAGACGGTGACCACCCTGCCATCGACCTGCAAAAGCCCTTCTGAGAAGAGGCGGACCGCCTCGGGGTAGATGCGGTGCTCTTCCTTCTGGATGCGGGCACACAGGCTCTCCTCGGTGTCCCCCGCGAGAATCGGCACCGCAGCCTGGATGATGATCGGCCCGGTGTCGGTGCCGCAGTCCACGAAGTGGACGGTGCAACCGGCGACCTTGGCGCCGTATTCCAGGGCTTGGCGTTGGGCGTGCAGCCCGGGGAAGGCGGGGAGCAGCGCCGGATGGATGTTCATGACGCGCATCGGGAAGGCGTCCAAAAGCACCGAGGTGATGATGCGCATGAAGCCCGCCAGCACCACCAGGTCCACGTCGAACTCGCGCAGGGTTGCCACCAGTGCCTCGTCGTACGCTTCGCGGCCGGTGTAGGCGCGGTGGTCCAGGTGCAGAGCCGGGATGCCGGCCTTCCTGGCCCGCTCCAGGCCGAAGGCGTCCGCCTTGTTGCTGATCACGCAGACCACGCGACCGTTGATGGTGCCCTTGGCGCAGGCGTCCATGATCGACTGCAGGTTGCTGCCGCTGCCGGAGATCAGTACCCCTATCTTGAGCTCATTTCCCATAAAGGCTCCGCGCGGATCAGACCAGCTCCACGCACTCCTTGCCGGCGTCGCACTTGACGACATCGCCGATGACGAAAGCGGTCTCGTTGAGCCCGGTGAGCCTGATCATGATGTCGTCGGCCTCGTTCTCAGGGACCACCAGGACCATGCCGATGCCGCAGTTGAAGGTACGGAACATCTCGTTCTCCTCGATGTTGCCGCCTTTCTCGATGATCTTGAAGATCTCGGGGATCTCCCAGCTGTCCTTCTTGATCACGGCCTTGCAGCCGTTGGGAAGGACGCGGGGGACGTTCTCCAGGAGCCCGCCGCCGGTGATGTGGGCGAGGCCGCTGATGTTGAAGTCCCGAAGCAGGTTCAGGACGGAACGGACGTAGATGCGCGTCGGGGTGAGGAGTTCCTCGGCGACGGTCTTGCCCAGGCCGGGAATCTCGTCGTTGATGTTCAGCCCCATGTGCTCCAGGATGACCTTTCTGGCCAGGGAGTAGCCGTTGGAGTGCAGGCCGGAGGAGGTGAGGCCGATCAGCTTGTTGCCCACGGTGATGGAGGAGCCGTCGATGATCTTCTCGCGCTCCACCACGCCGACCGCGAAGCCGGCCATGTCGTACTCGTCGCCGGTGTAGAAGCCGGGCATCTCTGCGGTTTCTCCGCCGATCAGGGCGCAGCCTGCCTGGACGCAACCCTCGGAGACACCCTTGATGATGGAGGCGCCCTTGGCGGGGTCGAGCTTGGCGGTGGCCAGGTAGTCCAGGAAGAAGAGGGGCTCGGCGCCCTGCACGATGATGTCGTTGACGCACATCGCCACCAGGTCGATGCCGATGGTGTCATGACGGTCGGCGAGGAAGGCAAGTTTCAGCTTGGTGCCGACACCGTCGGTGCCGGAGACGAGCACGGGATGTTTGTACTTGCCGGTGTTCAACGAGAAGAGACCGCCAAAACCGCCGATGTCGGCAAGGACTTCCGGACGGGAAGTGGCCTTGACCAACGGCTTGATCATCTTGACGAAAGTGTTGCCAGCGTCTATGTCTACACCGGCGTCTTTATATGTGATTTTCTTCTCTTTCAAGGTGAAACCTCCAATAAATTAAAGGAGAAATTTATCCCATTCCCCAGTAAAAGTCAAAGTGAAAAAATTGTTTACTTCGACTGGTGCTTTGCTTAATATGCCTTGCTGTGTCAGCCCCGGGGAAGAAAATAACACTGCGTCCCATGTGTGACGAGGACTTAGACAGCGTCCTCGAAATCGAGTCCGCCTCGTTCCCCCGCCCCTGGACCCGGCGCCATTTCCTGGACGAGATGGAAAGCCCCGGCAGCCACCCGGTGGTCGCCGTGACCGGCGCAGGGAAGGTCGCCGGCTACCTCTGCCTGAAGCAGGTGCTGGACGAGGCCGAGATCCTCGATGTCGCCGTAGACCCTGGGGCCAGGGGGGGCGGGATCGGACGCGCGCTGGTCGACTGGGCTGTCGCCTTCTGCCGGCAGCGGAAGCTCGCCCTGCTCTGCCTGGAAGTGCGGGTGGGCAACCACGAGGCGATCTCGCTGTACCGGCGTCTGGGCTTTGCCGAGGTGGGGCGCCGCAGGAATTACTACGAAAATGGCGACGACGCCATTCTGATGGACCTATCCATAGCTCAAGTAGAGGAATGCGATGCAGTTTAAATCCATGGTTATCTCCAACGTCGAGGTGTCACCCAACTACTTCAGGATGAGGATGACGGCCCCCCAGGAGCTCGCCTCCGCGGTGCCCGGGCAGTTTGTCATGCTCAAGGTGAACGACGCCATCGACCCCCTGCTCAGGCGCCCCTTCGGGCTCTTCGACGTGGGGAGCTTCGTTCCCGAATACGCCGGCTGCGGCGCGCAGGTCTACTGCGAGATCCTGTACAAGGTGGTGGGAAAGGGGACCAAGCTCCTTTCCGCGCTGCACCACGGCGACCTGGTCGACCTCCTGGTCCCGCTGGGCAAGGGGTTCCAGATGGGACCTGCCGGTGAGGAGAAGGTGCTGGTGGGAGGCGGCGTTGGGCTCGCGCCGCTTTATTACCTCGCCAAGGAGCTGAAGGAGCGCGGCGAAAAGGTGCGCCTGTTCGCCGGGGGACGCAACCGCGACGACGTCCTCTGCATCACCGAATTCGAGAGGCTCGGCGTCGAGACCTACGTGGCGACCGACGACGGCACCCTGGGCGAACGCGGTTTCGTCACCCAGGTGCTGGAACGCCACCTCTCCTCCGACATGCGCATCTTCGCCTGCGGCCCGACGCCGATGCTGAACGCGGTGGCCAAGATGTCCCAGAAGCACGGCGTCCCCTGCCAGGTTTCCATGGAGGCGTACATGGCCTGCGGCGTGGGCGCCTGCCTTGGCTGCGTCATGAAGGGGGCCAATCACACCGACGAGACCCCCGACTACCGCTGCGTCTGCAAGGACGGTCCCGTCTTCGACAGCTTTGAACTGCAATGGAGTTAGCAATGCAACGACCTGACATGTCCGTGGTCCTCGCCGGGATCCCGATGCGCAACCCCGTGATGACCGCTTCCGGCACCTTCGGCTACGGCGCCGAGTTCGCCGACTACCTCGATCTGGAGAGCATCGGCGCCATGGTGACCAAGGGGCTCTCCCTGAAGCCCAAGGCCGGCAACCCGACCCCGCGCATCGTGGAGACGCCGGGAGGGATGCTGAACGCGATCGGCCTGCAGAACGTGGGGATAGACGCCTTCATCGAGCAGAAGCTCCCCTACCTGAAAAACGTGAACACGCCGGTGATAGCCAACCTCTACGGCAATACCCTCGAGGAGTACGGCGAGGTGGCGAGCCGCCTGGACGGCCTGGCCGGCGTGGCCGGCATCGAGGTGAACATCTCCTGCCCCAACGTGAAGCAGGGGGGGATCGTGTTCGGCACTGACCCGGGCGCCGCCCAGGAGGTCGTTTCGCTGGTCAAGAGGAACACCTCCAAGCCGCTCATCGTGAAGCTCTCCCCCAACGTGACCGACGTGGTTGTCATGGCCAAGGCGTGCGCCGATGCCGGCGCCGACGCGCTATCGCTCATCAACACCCTGACCGGCATGGCCATCGACCTGGAGCGCCGCCGCCCGGTACTGGCCAACGTCACCGGCGGCCTCTCCGGTCCCGCCATAAAACCGGTGGCGCTCAGGATGGTCTGGCAGGTGGCCAAAGCGGTCAGGCTGCCCCTCATCGGCATCGGCGGCATCATGAACGGCAGGGATGCCCTCGAGTTCATGCTGGCCGGCGCCACCGCCATCCAGGTGGGTACCGCGAGCTTTCTCGATCCTTCCGCCGCGCAGAGGATCGCGCAGGAGATGGAACAGTACCTGGTCGAGCACGGCATCGAAAGCGTCCGCTCGCTGATCGGGGCCCTCGAGGTCTGATGGAAGCCTGGGAACACAGCCTCAAGAGATGCATCACCAGCCCGGAGGAGCTTGCCGGGCTTTTTCATGTGCAGGGGGCGGATCTCGCCGAGGTGGTGCGGCGCTACCCGATGCGGATCACCCCGTACTACCTCGGACTGATCCGCGAGCCGGGAGACCCCATCTGGCGCCAGTGCGTCCCGGACCCGGCCGAAATGCACGACCTGAGCCAGTCCCCCGATCCCCTGGACGAGGAACGTCTCTCGCCGGTGCCCGGCCTGATCCACCGCTACCCCGACCGGGTGGTGTTCCTGGTCTCCACTGCCTGCGCCGTCTACTGCCGCTTCTGCATGAGAAAGCGGGGGGTGGGGTGCCAGGGGATGAGCCCGGCGCCGGTGGACGAGGCGGTGGCCTATATCGCCTCGCAACCGCAGATCCGGGACGTGATTCTCTCCGGCGGCGATCCGCTGCTCCTCTCCGACGACCGTCTGGAGCAGATACTGACCGCCTTGCGCCGCATCCCCCACGTCGAGATCATCAGGATCGGCACCCGCGTGCCGGTTACCCTCCCGGAGCGGATCACGGCGCGGCTCGCACGCATGCTGAAGCGCCACCAGCCGCTCTACATCAACACCCACTTCAACCACCCTCGCGAGATCACCGAGCAGTCGGCCAGGGCCTGTGCGCGGCTTGCCGACGCCGGCATCCAGCTTGGCAACCAGAGCGTGCTCCTCAAGGGTGTGAACGACGAGCCCCAGGTGATGCGCGAGCTGATGCAGCGCCTCCTGGCCATCCGGGTGCGTCCTTACTACATCCACCAGATGGACCTGGTCCGGGGCACCGCCCATTTCCGGACCCGGGTCGCGGACGGCATCGCGGTAATGGCGGCCCTGCGCGGCCATACCTCGGGCCTCGCCGTCCCGCATTACGTCATCGATCTGCCAGGCGGGAAAGGCAAGGTGGAGGTCTCATCGGCCCGGTTCAGCGCGGACGGCAGCCGCCTTTTCGTGCGCAACTACCTGGGTGAGGAGATCGAGTACCAGGAGATCTGACACTCCCTTCCTCCCCGTACGCCTGCCAACGGAGCCGGATGCAGCCCTGCATCCGGCTTTTTCATGCCTTCATGGTTTCCGCTTAAGCTGTGTGGCAATTCCGTCGATAACTTGAGCGGTTTCGTCGGCGGCGGCTGTTTTTTTTGAAAGGAACCTTGCCTTGCCGGCGTGCGGCGTGTTATAAGCGTACTGCTAAATCAAGATTATTATATATAGGCCAATTTGAATGCAAACAGAGTATCTGAAAACGCTGGTGGTGTTAGGGCAGGTGGGAAGCTTTTCCAAGGCTGCGAACGATCTCTCGATTACGCAGTCCGCGGTCTCGCAGCGCATCAAGTACCTTGAGGACCACTACGGCTGCCAGTTGGTGGACCGGTCCGGGAAGCTGTTGTTGTTGACGGATGCAGGGAGGCTCGTGGTGCAACGAGCCGAGCAGATACTGCTTCTGGAGGCGCAGCTCGCCAACGACCTGAAGCTTAGGGGGGAGAAAACCCGCCTCTCCATCTGTTGTACGCCTACCTTCGGGGTCGGTTTCCTGCCTCAGGTGATGGAGAAGTTCATGTCCCGCAAGGCCGACAACGTCGACCTTCGTTTCATGTTCCACTCGCTGGACCGCGCCGTGAAGGAACTTCAGGAAAACGAATTCGACCTGGCGGTGATTGAACATTGTGAGGCGATGGAGGTTTCCGGCTTCGATATCGTGGAACTGCCGAGCGACCAGCTGGTTTTCGTCAGCGCGCCATCCCTTGGACTCCCCCCGGGTGAGGTGGACCTCGAACGGCTTTTCCAGTTCTGCCTGATTGCCCGCAAACCCGACTGCACCTCACGCAGGCTGTTGGACCTTAAACTCTCCCGCTGCGGCCGTACCGTAGAGGATTTCAAAGCCGTGGTCGTGGTTGACGACCTCCGTCTGGCGCTTGAGACGGTGCTTGCCGGAGGTGGTATCTCGTTCGTCTCCCGCAGCATAGCGGCGAGGGAGCTGGATGCCGGACAGCTGCTCGAACATGTCGTTCCGGGATTCGAGCAGTCGCGTCGTCGCTCCGTCGTGGTGAAGAGCGAGCGCAGGCAGGACCCGGCGGTGGTTGAATTTTTGGACTGCATCGACGCAGGCTTCCCCTTGGGAGGGGCCTGCTGAGCCATCCCCACGACGAACGGTGCGCGGTAAAAACGGATCGGGCTTGATTACTCCACGAGATTAATGTGGAGGGTCAAGCCCGTTTGCGTTTTTAAGGTATACTTTTGGCTGTTTTCGTGGCAGTTCCGCCAAAGGAGGCCATATGCGAAGGGTAAGTGAGGAAGAGGACATTCTGAAGGACAGGCCGGTCGTCGGCACAGAGGAGACGGAAATCTGCGCGCTTTGCGGCTCACAACTCCAGCGCGACAAGGAGAGTGGTGAGCTCTTTTGTCCGCTCTGCGACGTCGAGGACGTTCCCTGATGCGGTGATTACCCCTCATGGGGCAAAGGGCCGGTTGGCCTGGGCGGGCGCCGGTTGTAGGAGGACGAGATGCCGGAAAAACTGGAAGGCGATCAGCTTGAATTCAGAAACCTGCTCGTGGAGTACAAGCGCCGGCTTTGGGCCGAGCTGCGCGAAGATGTATTTTCACAGACCGGAGAGAATCTGGCGGCCCAGTATGACGTGCCCCAGGACCCCGGCGAGAAGAGCATGCTGGACGTGTTGTCCGACGCCGGACTTGCCGTGGCCGATATCAGGCGACAGCAGCTCACCGCGTTGGAGGAAGCGCAAAGGCGGGTAGAGACAGGAACCTATGGCAAGTGCGAAGGATGTGGCCAGCAGATCGGTTTGCAGCGGCTGAAGCTGATGCCCTTCGCCGCGTACTGCGTGGAGTGCCAGAGGGAGCAGGAGATCCCTTCAAAACCGCCGGGGACCAAGATCTAAAGGCAGGGAGTAGGGAGCAGGGGCTGGGGGCTGGGGACTGGGGACTGATTTAACAATCCCCTCAGCCCCTGGCCCCTGTTTTTGTTTTTACAGCAGCGCGTCGATCGCCTGGAAGTCCACATCCCTTTCGGCGTTGGCCATGATCCAGTTCAGCTTCTCCTGGTCTTCATAGGTGATCTTGGCGACGTCATCCGAAAGCGCGGTGAAGACCTCGGCGGTGGTTTCCTCGACGCGAATGTACGGGATGTGCGAGTCGTGCAGGATCTGCTGACTCACCTCGGAAACCGGCACATGTCCCGATATCACCAATCCCGCGATCTTCTCCTTGTACGCGGGGATGTGGTACAGCGAGGAGAGGGTCACGATCAGCTCGTCACGGGAACTGGTCACGATCATAAGGGTAGAATCGAGCAACCCATCGATCACCCGCTGCGAGGAGGCGGCTCCGAGCTGGATGTTGTGGATGATCCTGCTTTTCTCGTTGATCTCCCCCTGCAAAGGCAGGTCGAAGAGCTTCGAGATGTGACTGAGGGTCGGGTTGGCGAGGATGGGCGAGTAGTTGAACCCGTCGATCACCTTGATCTGCGGCTCGAAGGCGCGCTTTAGGTACTTCGTGGTGATCTCCTTCTTGCTGGGCATCATCTTGTTCACGATGATCCCCCTCACGTCCGCCCCTTCCCGCTCGTATAGGGCGAGGTTCAGGTGCACGGCGTCGATCACCTTGCCGATACCGCTCTCGCTCACGATCATGACCGGCGCGCCGATCAGTTTTGCCACCTTGGCGTTGGAAAGCCCGATGACGGCACCCACGCCGCCATGTCCCGCCCCCTCTATGATGAGAAAGTCGTATTTCTGCTCCAACTCCCGCACCGCCTCGAGGATGCAGTCCGCCAGCGAGAGATCGTCCAGTTTGCCCGCCAGATAGTCCTTGGTGAAGTCCCGGTACAGCGCCACCGGCGACATCAGCGCGATGTCCTCCTCCAGTCCGAAGGCCTTGGCCATGAGCAAGGCGTCCATGTCCACCATGAAATCGTCGTAGAGAAGGACTTTCGGGCCGAAGGGTTTCACGAAACCGACCCTTTGGTACTTCTTCTTGGCCTGGTGCATGAGCGAAATGCTGATGGTCGTCTTGCCACAGTTTTGTCCGGTCGCCGCAACGAAGATCTTTTTCGCCATTTGCACACCCCTGTTTCTATTGAATGGCGTATGTTTACACCATCACGGAGTGTGCCGTCAAGAAAAGTAATATGGGGAGGGTGCCGTCGGTCAGGGGAGGAATTTCAGCAGGAGCATCGAGATGTCGTCGTCGAAGGTGGTGTGGCCGGTGAAGGCGCGCAGGGCATCGAGCACGGCGTCGATGATGGCGGCCGAAGGCTTGCGGTGCTCGCGGGCCAGCACCCCCTTCAGCCGCTGCACCCCGAACAGCTCCCCTGAATGGCTCTGCGTCTCGGTGATGCCATCGGTGTACATTAGCAGCAGGTCTCCCTTTTCCACCTGTATGACCGGCTCGTCGAAGGCGACCCTGCGCTGCACCCCCAGGATGAGCCCTTCCGCGTCGAGTGCGAAAAAGCGTTCCTCGGCGGGGCGGTAGAGCAGGGGAGGGGGATGCCCGGCGTTGCTGTAGCGCAGCCTGCCGGAAGTTCTGTGGTAGCTCAGGTACGACATGGTGATGAAGAGTTCGGCGCGGGAGAGGTCGTCGTGCAGGATCTCGTTCAGGGCCGCGACCACCTGGGCCGGGCCGTCCAGGGCCGGCATCTGGGCCCTGAGCACACTGCGGGTCTCCACCATGATGAGGGCAGCACCGACGCTGTGCCCCGAGACGTCCGCGATCACCAGGTCGAGCCTCTCGCCGTGAAGCAGGATGTCGTAGTAGTCGCCGCCGATGTGGCTGGCCGGGACGCAACGGCCGGCGCAATCAATTCCGGTCAAAAGAGGCGGGGCGGCAGGAAGCAGCGAGAGCTGGATCTGCCTGGCGATTTCCATCTCCTTGTGCATGCTGGTGTTCTGCAGCAGCGCCTGTTCCGCCAGCTTTCGCTCGGTGATGTCCTGCTTGATGCAGATGAAGTGCTTGATCTGGCCGTCCTGGTCGAGGACCGGCGTGATGGTCTGTTCTTCCGGGTAGAGCTCGCCGCTCTTGCGCCGGTTCACCAACTCGCCGTGCCAGATCTTCCCGCCCATGATGGTCGACCAAAGCTCCCGGTACAGTTCGGGGTCCTGCCGGTCCGATTTCAGAAAGCTCAAATCGTGCCCCACGGATTCTTCCAGGGTATACCCGGTCATCCGGGTGAACGCCTCGTTGACCGACAGCACGACGCCGTCGCTGTCGGTGATCACGATGGCGTTGGCCGCCGCCTCCAGGGCGGCGCTTTGCACCCGCAGCGACTCTTCGGCCTGTTTGCGCTCGGAGATGTCAGAGATCAGGCCGTCGTAGGCGATCAGTTCCCCCTGTTCGCTGTAGCGCGGCACGATGGTGTTGATGACCCAGTGCAAGGAGCCGTCCTTGTGCCGGATCCTGTGCTCGACCGAAGGGATCTCCTTGCCGGCCCGCAGCTCGTCGGTGAGGCTCGTCACGGCGGCGCGGTCTTCCTCGTGGATCATCTGGTACCAGAGAAAGGGGTTTTTCTGATACTCCTCGTCGCTGTAGCCGGTTACCGAGAGGCAGCCCGGGCCGTGCGAGGTCTTGACCACGTTCCCCTCGCTGAGGGTCACGGTGTAGATGTAATCGGTAACGGCCGCCACCAGCCTCTTGTAGCGCCGCTCGCTTCTGACCAGCGCCGCTTCCGCCTCGCGCTTCTTGCGCCGCACCTGCGCTTCCTGCATCTCGCGCTCGATGGCCGGGATCAGGCGCGAGGTGTTCCCCTTGATCAGGTAGTCGTTGGCGCCTTCCTTCATGGCGCCCACCGCGGTGTCCTCGCCGATCTTTCCGGAAACGATGATGAAGGGGATGTCCAGGCCGGAGTCGCGCAGGACCTGCAGTGCCTCCAGTCCGGTGAAACCTGGGAGGACGTAGTCGGAGACCACCAGGTCCCAGTCCTCCTCTGCCAGCGCCTTGCGCATGGCATCGGCGCTCTCGACCCGTCTGGAGACGGGCGCGTAGTTGCCGCGGCGCAACTCGAAGATGAGGAGCAGGGCGTCGTCCTCGGAGTCCTCAACGATCAGAACGCGGAGCGGTTTACCCATGAAAACACCTTCCGTGGCAAGCACATGATCGGCCGGGGGGGAAGCTGGTGCCGTCTGCCGAAAAATGCCCTGTGAGGCTGGGCGCTTACAGTATAGCACACTTCGTTGGCCGGAAAGGGGCGGGAGGCTAATTAGATGGGGCGGGGGCTTCTGCGCCGCTGTCGAGGCTGAACTCTTTGAGCCAGCTTTCGAAGATGCGTACCTTCTCCTGTCCGAAACGCAGCAGGTCGGACCTGACCTGGTCGGTGCTCTTCTCAAGGTCAAGTTCTCCCCCTTTCTTCGAATAGAAGAGATCGGCGAGGGCCACGATGCGCTCGCAGTCGGTGACGGGGGACATCTCCCGGAGCGGCAGGCGCAGCCTCTGCTCCGCGATGTCGCGGGCGGTGAGCCCGACCCCGATGTGCCGCTCGCAGACCAGGGCGTGATGCGGCAGCCCCTCGGCCTCCAGCATCTTCCGTCCGATCAGGCCGTGGCAGATGTAGGGGGAGTTGCCGAAGCAGTTGAGCTTGGGGGCGTAGGTACGGGCAACGCCTATGTCGTGCAGCAGGGCGGCTTCCTCTATGAAGAGCAGTTCCGCGTCGCTTCTGCCGGCGCGTGCGGCAATGGAGAGCGCCTTGTCGGCCACCTTGCGGCTGTGGCGATAGACGATCTCGAGCCCCTGCTGGTTGTCTTGGAAGTATTTCTCGAGGAGAGCTCTAGGGTTCAAAACGTGCCTCCGTGTGGGTGTTGGTCCGGCTCAAGGGTATAGATTATGCCGATTCGTCTCCCGATTGCAACCCCGTTGCTTCAGTCCGACGGAACACCTTCTGCATCCCGCCTCAACTGCCGCGTCAAGAAACAGTTGAATATCGGCACGTGACCGGATATGATGTGAAACCTTTAAGTAGATACTTCTATCCTTGGTGGTGAGATGACAGTCAAAACGACCACACAACAACACACACTGCTCGTGGACGACGAGCCGGGCATCCTCACCGAGGTGTCGCTGCTGCTCGCCTCGAGCGACATCCCGGGGGTGGCGACCATCTCGGACAGCCGGAAGGTGATCCCCTACATCCGGGAGCACAGGGTGAACGCGGTGATCCTGGACTGGGTGATGCCGAACGTTACCGGGGCCGAGATACTGCAGAGCCTCACCGTGGAGCATCCGGAGGTCCCGGTGATCGTGATGACCGCCATGGGGGACGTCGAGACGGCGGTGACCTGTATGCGCCAAGGCGCCTTCGACTTCCTCACCAAGCCGGTGGACCCAAACCGCCTGGTGGCCAGCGTAAAGAAGGCGCTCCAGGTGAGCGAACTCGGGCAGCAAAACCGGATGCTCAAGGACTACCTGCTGGCGGACACCCTGGGCAACCCCGATGCCTTCGCCGGCATCATCACCACCTCCAAGAAGATGCGCGGCATCTTCCAGTACATCGAGGCGATCGCCGGCTCGAGGCTGCCGGTCCTGATCACGGGGGAGACCGGGGTGGGGAAGGAATTGCTGGCGCGCGCGGTGCACGACGTGTCGGGCGTCCCCGGGCCGTTCATCTCGCTCAACGCGGCGGGGCTGGACGACTTCATGTTCTCGGACACCCTCTTCGGACACAAAAAAGGCGCCTTTACCGGCGCCGACAGCAAGCGCGAAGGTCTCATAAGCGCAGCCGCCGGAGGAACCCTTTTCCTGGACGAGATCGGGGACCTTAACCTCGCCTCCCAGATCAAGCTGCTGCGGCTTCTGCAGGAGCGCGAGTACTACCGGCTGGGCTCGGACCTGCTGCTGAAAAGCGACGCCCGCATCGTGGCAGCCTCCAACATGGATTTCGCCGCCTTGCGGGGCGCCGGAACCTTCAGAAACGACCTCTACTACCGCCTCTGCGCCCATGAGTTCCGGGTACCCCCTTTGAGGGAGCGACTCGAGGATGTGGAGGCGCTGGTGGATTACTTCGTGCACCAGATCGCGGCTCAGCAGGGGAAGCAGGCTCCCAAGGTGCCGCACAACGTGATCGCGGCGCTGCAGCAGTGCAGGTTTCCCGGCAACGTGCGCGAGCTCTACAACATGGTGCACCACGCCGTCACCTGCAACGAGGGAGCGCCCCTGTCGGTCGCGGATTTCCCGGGGGTGGCCGCGGTACCGGCGCGGGCAGCCCACCCCGTCGATTGCGGCAATCCCCTCTTCGCGCTGTTCGGGAAGTTCCCGACCGTGCTGCAGGTGGAGGAATACCTGATCGCCGAGGCCATGAAGCTCACCAACGGCAACCAGACCCAGGCAGCGGATCTCCTGGGTCTGACCCGGCCGACCCTGAACAAAAGGTTGAAGCAGGAGCGTCAGTAGGGAGGTGCTGCCTGGGCGGGTGCGCTTTGCGCGGAGCCCTTTTTCCTGGGGGCAAGGTAGGTGAGGTTCTGCAGCACGGTCTGTTCCAGGGTCGCGTCATAGAATTTGCGCCGGCAGTCCACCTCTGTCAGCGACTTACCCTGGAGCTTGCTGACGAAACGGCAACCGCCGAAACAAAGCGGCAGATAGCTGCACTCGAGGCAGGCATCCACCTGCCAGTTCCCGATCCCGTGTGATGCCCTGTAGTCCTGTAAACCTTCCCTCAAACCGCCGATGCTCATCTCTTCCGAGCCCATGAACGCCGGGCACTTGTAGAACTTTCCGGTGCAATCGATCACCAGGTTGTCGTCGAGTTCCACGACGCAGGCGGACGGCTTGAGCGTGGGGGCGCGGTACCCCCTGGCCAGGGTCGCTTCGCGCAGGAAAGGTGCCGCCTCCATGAGCCACGGTTCCTCGGACAAGGCGCAGCCGGTGTTGAAGTCCGAGCACCCCCCCGTGGAGACGACGGGCGTGAACATCACCACGCTGAGCTTGTCCGGCGTGACGCCGTAAAGGGGAAGCTGGTCGAGCAACCGCGGGAACTCCCGGTAGTTTTCCGGCCGGAAATTCGCCCCCAGTTGGATGGAGATGAGGTCGCAGACCTGCGCCAGGTTCGCAGCTATGATCTCGAAACTCCCGGCGCCGGAGGCGTAGGGGCGTTGGACGTCATGAATCTCCCGGGGGCCGTCAAGGGTGAACTTCGCCCCCTGCAGTCCCAGGGGGAGCAACTGCAGCACCGTGTCCCGGTCGAGGAGCGTGCCGTTGGTCACCAGGGTGAAGGCGTACTTCACGCCGTGATGCAGGGCCGCAGCCTGCAGCGGCTGCGAAATGCGACGGATCAGGTCCTGCGACAGCAGCGGCTCCCCGCCGTAGAAGGAGACCGTGACGTCCCACCCCTGCGAGATCCTCTCCCTTACCAGCGTCTCCACCAGAAGATCGGCGGTTTCTTCCGACATGTAGTGCCCGCAGCGGAACTCGCCTTCGAAGCAGTAGCCGCAGTCCAGGTTGCAGTCGAGGTTCAGCACCACCGAGGCCATGAAATGCCGCGGCCCCGCGTTGGCGCGGTCGATGAGGCCACGCATCTGTTCCCTTTCCACGTCGGGGTCCTCTACCAGCATGCCGAGCCGTGTCAGCGCCTCGCATCCCTCGACGGGGAAGACTCCCTCTTGCAGGGACGCCAGAGTTTGAGCCGGGATCGCCGCGACTGAACCGCGCAGGGTGGAATAGAGGAGGACGTACCCGGGTCGGTCGGGGGAGGGGAAGATCTTCATGTAGTGGGAAAGTTTCATGAGAGATTGTACCTATCGTCTGACCGTCGTGTTGCCGGCCACAAATGTTGTGTGGATGGTACGCAAGGAGCCTCGCCTTGCTCACAGAGGAAGGCGAGGCTCCTCCCATTTCATATGAGGCCGACAAACAGGTACAAGTAGATGCAGCAGCCCAAGCCATTTGTTTCTACCATGTTGTTGCCTTCGTCGAGAATCTCCACTTCCAGGTTTTCTTTTGCCATTGCGTTTTCCCCCCTTTTTGTGTTGTGAAAAATTTGGACTTTTTTAACCTGCCGTGCTACATTAGCACCAACTTATATGATCTGCAATAATAAATTTGTTTTTTTTTATGAGGAGGGTGTGTGAGGAGACGGTCCTCAGTTTTGTCAGTGTTTGCCATGGTCAAGCCGTTGCTGCTGACTGTGACGCTCTGCCTGATGACAGCAATGCCTGCAAGAAGTGACGACGACCTGAGTTCCCTTGAGCTGTTCAACGGCGCAGGCGGCGACCCAGTCTCCGCGAGCAGGTCGCCGCGTCCGGCTTCACAGACAGCGGAAAACATCACCGTGGTCACGGCCGGCGAAATCGCGGCCTTGAACGCCCATACCCTGCCCGACATCCTCTACGCCGTAACCGGCATCCAATTCGAGGTAAACGGCACACCCGGCACGCTCACCAACATTGAGATACAGGGCTCCGACTTCGACCACGTACTGGTACTGATCGACAACGTGCCGCTCAACAGCCTTTCCGATAATTTCCCGGACCTAGGCTCCATACCTGCTCAGATCATCGACCGTATCGAGATTGTCAAGGGCGCCGCCTCCAGTGCCTGGGGGAGCGCCCTGGGCGGTGTCATCAACGTGATAACCAAGATGCCGCAGCAGGACCGAGTCGTCGACGGCACCGTGTCCGGCTCCTACGGGACGAGGGAGACCGTCGACGGACGCGGGGAGGTGACCGGTACCGTCGACCGGCTTGGCTACTACCTCTTTGGAGGGAGGCTGCGCTCAGACGGGTTGCGTCCCAACAACCAGGCAGATCTGAGGAACCTGTACGGCAAGCTGCACTACGAACTCCCGGTGCGTGGGACGCTCACCCTGACCACCCTCTACACCACCAGAGACTCGGGGGTCCTCGCCGTCCCCAACGTCGACGTCAACGACAAAAAGCATGAGATCCTATCGTCGCTTGCCTTGCAGTTGCCGCTGGATAACAGGCTTTCCCTCGACGCCTCCCTGAGGAGCCGCCAGAGCACCATGGAGATGTTCATGGTCAGCTCACCCGGTGGATCCGTCATGCAGAGCACTCGGGAAGACGACGACAGCACCGGGGGAAGCCTCAAACTTTCCTGGCTTGGAGAGTGGCAGCTGGTAGTGGCGGGCGTGGATTACGACCATGTCAGGGTGCGCCTGCGAGGTGGACGCATCCCCGGCGAAGAGGCTAAAAACGCCGACCGGCTGGGTGTCTACCTCAACGACACCTTCACCGTCGGCAACTTCGCCATAACCCCAAGTGCTCGCTTTGACTGGACCGGATTCGGCGGAAACCGCTTCAGCCCAAGCTTTGGCATCACCTATGCCCTGAGTGAGAACAGCCTCCTGCGCGGCTACACCGCCAGAGGGTACAGTCTCACCTCCTTGAACCGCGCCGAATCCACCGAAAAGGTGTGGACCTCCCAAGTGGGCTTCGAGTCGGGGGATGTCCCCTACCTTTGGCTCAAGGCCACCCTCTTCAGAAACGACACCTGGGACGTCAACAGCAACGAATTCGGCGCCATCGTAAAGAAGAGACAACTAAAGCATGGGGGCGAATTCGAGCTCCGTACGGTCCCCGTCTTCAATACCTCGCTTTCCAGCGGCTACACCTACATACGCGCCACAGATGGGGCCGATGGGGCCGTGCTCAATTCCGTCCCCAAACACACCCTAAAGCTCGGGCTGCGCTACCGCGACCCGTCGCGGTTTCAGGCACAGTTGATCGGGCATTACATCGACTGGAATGCCATTGACGGCAGGAACAGGGGGATTCTCTGGGACCTGCACCTGAGCAAAACGTTCGAGTATTCCGAATTCGGGTCGGTTGAGCTGTTCGGCTCGCTCAGGAACATCTTCGACGGTCAGCAGTACCTTTCCGATCTTTACAAGAACACGGGGCGCTGGGCTGAAGTGGGGGTGAGATGTCACTTCTAAGAGTCTTGCTTCTGGTGTTCTTTACTCTGACACCGACGCTCGCCCTGGCCTACGACGTCCTCTTGCTCCAGTCCATGCACGACAAGGGATACGACGAGGCGGTACGCGGTTTCAAGCGCGACTGCCGGGGATCGGTGCGCCGCATCGTCCTCTCCGATTACGCCGAACTCGACTTGACCCGCATCACTCGGGAGGAACACCCGAAGCTGATCGTGGCGGTCGGTGACCGAGCCCTGGAACTGGCGCAAAAGCAGCACGCAACCCCAGTGCTCTACATGCTGGCGCTCAATGCCAGGCCGCGCGGGGGCGCGGGCGGCGTCAGCATGCTCCTGGACCCGGGGCGCTACCTGTCTGTCTTCGAGGAAATGGGCGCGGAACGGGTGGGGGTGCTCTACGACCCGGCACGAAGCGGGGGGTACGTGAAACGTGCGGTCGCAGCGGCCGCGCGCGGCGGGGTCAGGCTGGTGCTGCGCGAGGTGCATGCCCCCAAGGAGACGCCGGCCATGCTTGCTTCCTTGAAGGGTAAGGTCGACGCGCTCTGGATGCTTCCCGATACGACGGCGGTCTCCCCGGTCTCCACCGAAGCCTACTTCCTCTTCTCCCAGGCCGAGCGTGTGCCCGTAGTCACTTTCGCCGACGTCTACCTCTCCATGGGAGGGGCCGTCGCCCTCACCATCGACCGTTACGATATCGGCAGGCAACTTGCCGAACTGGCGCAGCACGTGCTGGATGGACACACGCCGGAAGAGGGGGGGGAGGCCCCCCGCCGTGCCGTCACCAGGAGCAACGAGGGGGTCGTGCGCCAGTTGAAGCTGAACGGCTTGGCGGGGCACTGACATGAGAAAAAGGAAATTGCGTCTCCCTCCCTATGCCAAGAGTTTCCGGTTCCGGCTTTACCTGATCTTCACCGGCACTATCGCGCTTTTGACCGCCGCTTTCGTCACCTTCTACGTCATTACCGAGTTGAACGCCTACCGCTCCAACATGGAGCGGGAAGGGAAGCTTCTGGCGACCATCCTGGCCCAGAACGCGCGCCTGCCCCTCTTCGCTGAAAACAAGGAGGCGCTCAATATTCTGGCCGAGGGGACCGCACGCTACCCCTCGGTACTTTCGGTCTCCATCGTGGACCGGGAGGGACGGCTGCATGCCCAGCAGGTAAAATCCCAGACCGTCCCGGACGACGCCATCGACATGCGGGTTCCCATCAGCTCTCCCAGCGGGGTGCTCTCCCCCGAGTCGGCGCTGCTCGGCCAGCCCCAGGGGAACGAGCAGCGGGTCATCGGAGAGGTGAGGCTGAAGCTGGACACCTCCGGCGCGCGCGAGCGGCTGGTCACCCTGGTGGCAGCCTCTCTGGCAATCGGCACCCTGTTCTGGATCTTCGTGTCCCTGCTTTGCTACCAGATCCTCAAGCGGGTCACCAACTCCTTCAACCTGCTCCTTGGGGGGATCGAGAAGATCGGCAACGGCACGCTCTCCGCCCGCGTCGACTTGGACGGTGACGACGAACTGGGCCGGGCCGCCAACGCCATCAACGCCATGGCCGCATCGCTGGAGCTGCGCGAGCTGGAAAACCAGGCGCTGCAGGACGAACTGCTCCGGGCGATGAGGCTGGAGGTGCAGGAGGAGAAGAAGCGGGTTATGGCCCGGCTGATCCAGACCAACAAGATGACCTCGCTTGGTCTGCTCCTTTCCTCAATGGCCCACGAGATCAACAACCCCAACGCCTCGATCCGTTTCTCGGGGCACATGATCGGGAAGATGCTCGCCGACGCGCTGCCGCTTCTGGACGGGGTCTGGCAGGAGGAGGGGGAATTCTACCTCGGGGGGGTGCCCTACCAGAAGGCGCGCCAGGTGCTCACGGAAAACGCCGGCAAGATCGTGGAGAACTCGGAACGAATCGCCCAGGTGGTGCAGGGGCTGCGTGATTACGGGGTGGGGGGAGGGGGGCAGCTGCGCCAGAGGTTGGAGATCAACAGCGCGGTCTCGGCTGCCCTTTCGGTGCTTGCCTGCCAGACAAAACGAGACGTGCAACTGCACACCTCGCTGGGAACGGGGATCCCAGCGGTTGCCGGCAGCCAGCAGCAGATCGAGCAGGTGCTCATCAACCTGATACTCAACGCCATGCAGTCATTTGCCGGCGGGCGCGGCGAGGTCCAACTCAGCACCCGCCACGATGCCGCCAGGAGCGAGGTGGTGGTCGAGGTGCGCGACAACGGCGTCGGCATCGCGCCGGAGACCATGGAGCGACTCTTCGAGCCCTTTTATTCCACCAAGCTGGAACTCGGCGGCAGCGGTCTCGGCCTGTACATCTCGCAGTTCATCGTGACCGAGCACGGCGGTCGGCTGCAGCTCGCCTCGACGGTCGGGAGAGGGACGGTGGCGACGGTGGTGCTGCCGGTCGCCGCAACCTCAGTGGTGGGCGTGCTCCCCGCCCAGCTCGGTCAACATCCCGCCGATCCGCTCCATCAGGTCCGTTAAGGCGTCCCCCTGGGACCCCTCGCCGCAGATCCTGCGCATCTGGTTCAACAGCCCTTCAAAGACGTCCTCGCCGCAGGCCCCCTTGACCATGTCGTTGGTGAGCCGGTCGTTTAATAGCAGCCGCTTCATCTGGATCAGCTGTATTTCGACGCGCAGCTTCTTGATGGTGGGCAGGTCGCTTTGCTTGAGCAGTTGGAGGCACTGGTTGATGATGCTGTACTGGTGGTCCATGGTTTTCTCCCATCGCATTGACATTGAAACACCTGACGATATTCCAATATCCGTGCCAAGAAGTCAGGAACAAAACCCAGTGTAATCGGAGGCTTGCGGCGTACCAGTTTTGAAGGTGCGGGGGCTCCGGGTGTGCATTTTTTTACAGCGGTTCTCCGCTGCCGGCGAAAACGTCGGCGGCACGGGAGGTTGGCCGGGCGATGTAAAAAAAAGAACTGTTCGTTTTTTTACATCTCCCCCCGGCCGGCTACCTCATCGGGCCAGCACCTTGTCGACGGCCTCCGTTATCTGGCCCGGCGTGAACGGCTTCAGGATGTACCCGTCGGCGTTGGCCTCGACCACGAGCTGGCGCATCTCGGCTTCCCCCTTGGAGGAAAGGAGCAGGATCGGGATGTCCCGGCTTACCTCGTTCTCCTTCAAAAGCTTGGCCTTCTTGTTGCCGTCCAGCATGGGCATCATGATGTCCATGATGATCAGGTCGGGCTTGTCCTTGGAAAAAATGAAGCGGTTGGCCTCTATGCCGTTGGTGGCGGTCACCACCTGGTAGCCCGCTTGGTCAAGGGCGTCCTTGGCCATGGCAAGTACCAGTTCGCTGTCGTCGATGATGAGGATCTTTTTCTTCAAGGCACGTCTCCTTTCTGGGTCAGTTATGCGGCGCGGCGGCGCCGGTCGTTGCCGATTCGGGGCGCTGCGCCACGAACAGTTTTTCCAAAGCAGCGGGGATCAGGTCCAGGGGGACCACCTGGTCCGCCGCGTCGAGGGTGATGGCGGCCTTGGGCATGCCGAAAACCGCGCACGATGGTTCGTCCTGGACGATGGTGGTGCCACCGGCCGCCCTGATGCGGAGCATCCCCTGGGCGCCGTCGCGCCCCATCCCGGTCAGGAGCACGGCCACCACCTGGTCGCAGCGCTGCCGGGCCAGCGAATCGAAGAAGACGTCGATGGAGGGGCGGCAGCAGTTGACCGGCGGGGCGTCGTTGAGGCGGATCACCCCTTCGACCACGGTCAGGTGGGTGCCGTCGGGGGCTACCAGGGCTTCCCCGGAGCGGAAGGGGACCCCGTCACGGGCAAGCCTCACCGGCAGGGCGCATTCACGGTCCAGCCAGGCGGCGAACCCCGCGGCGAACCCCTGGGCTATGTGCTGCACCACGAACACGGCGCCGGGAAAATCCGCAGGCAGGGCCTTCAAAAGCCGCATCACCGCCTTCGGGCCGCCGGTCGAGGCGCCGATGGCGAGGATATTGTGTCCGGCGCCGCCGAGGAGCGCGGGGAGGGGGTCGCCGGGGCGCGGCTTGCGCCGGGGGTGCCTGATCACCCTGATCCTGGAGAGGAAAAGGACCTTCTCGCGCAGGGTGGCCGAGAACCCCTCCAACGTAGCGTTGCCGTCGAGCCTCGGTTTCTCCATGACGTCCAGCGCCCCCCGCTTGATGGCGACGAAGGCCCGGTCCACCTCGCTCGCCTCGACGGCGGCGGAGAGTACCAGCACCGGGGTGGGGCAAAGGGCCATGATCTCCTCGATGGCGTCCAGGCCGTCCAGTACCGGCATCAGGAGGTCCATGATCACCAGGTCGGGCTTGAGCGCCTGGGCCAGTTCCACCGCCTGCCTGCCGTCGCACGCCTCGCCGACCACGCGGATCTCGTCACTTTCCTGCAGCATGTCCTTGAGCAACTGGCGTGCGAGGAGGGAGTCGTCGGCCAGCAGAACCCTCGTAATCATAAAAACGTCCCTTCCTTGGCACCGGCGCGCTGGTCTGCGCGCGAGAAGCGTTTGCTCAGCCGATCAGCATCTGCACCGTTTCCAGCAGCATCCCCTGGTCGAAGGCCCCCTTGACGATGTAAGCCTGGGCGCCGGCCTGCAGCGCCTGGCGCTTGTCCTCGTCGCGAGACAGCGAGGAAACGATGATGACCGGGGTTTCCCGGTATCGCTCGGAGGCGCGCAGCGCCCGGGTCAGCTCGAAACCGTTGATGCCGGGCATCTCCACGTCCGAGATCACGAGGTCGAACTGCTCCTCGGCGCTCTTCTCCAGGGCGTCCTCCCCGGAAACCGCCGTCACCACCGCGTACCCCTGGCTCACCAGGATGCTCTGCTCCATGGTGCGGGTGGTGATGGAGTCGTCCACCACCAGCACCTTGAGGCGGCGCTGGGCCGCCTGCGCCTCCTCGGCGGAGACCGGAGCGCGCTGCACGCCGCGGCCCGACTCGAACAGGTCGGGTACGTTCAGGATCAGCGCGGGGTTGCCGTCCCCCAGGATGGTGGCGCCGAACAGGAACCTGACGTTTCGAAACTGCCGCCCCAGTCCCTTGACCACCACCTCGCTGTAGCCCAGGTGCGCCTCGACGATGCAGGCGATGCGCTGGTCGCAATGCTTTAGCACCACCGCCGAAAGCGGCAGGTCCCCCGCCTCGCGGCGCTCGGTGAGCCCCAGCATCCCGGACAGGCTGTACAGCGGCGTGGTCGCGCCGCGCACCTTGATCACCTCGCCGCTCCCCATCGTGTCGATTTCGCTGGCGCGCACCTTGACGATCTCCTGCAGGTACGTGGTGGGGATGGCGAAGGTCTCGCCGCCGCAGGCGACGATGAGCGCGTCCAGGACGGAAAGGGTGAGCGGGAGCTGCAGGGTGACCTGGGTGAAGCTCCCGGTCTGGCTGGCGAGGGTCACGCTCCCCTTGACCCGCTCGATGTTCTTCTTCACCACGTCCATGCCCACCCCGCGCCCGGAGACGTCGGTGACGATCTCAGCGGTGGAGAAGCCGGGGCGGAAGGTAAGGTAGAGGGCCTCCTCGTCGGAAAGCCCGTCCGCTTCGCGCTGATCGAGGACCCCGCGTGACACCGCGGCTGCCTTGATGCCGGCCGGGTCCATCCCCCGGCCGTCGTCGCGCACCTCGACGAGGACCGAGTTCCCCTGGTGGCGGGCGGAGAGCAGGATCGTACCCCGGTGCGGCTTCCCGGCGGCGGCGCGTGCCTCGGGGGCTTCGATCCCGTGGGAGAGGGCGTTGGTCAACAGGTGGATCAGGATCGGTTTCAGCCCCTCCAGGAGCACCCGGTCCATCTCGATGGCCTGCCCGACGATCTGGAACTGCACCTCGCGCCCCAGCTGCTGGGCCAGGTCACGGACCAGGCGCTCCAGCCCGTCGGAGATGGTGCGCAAAGGGAGCATGCGCAGCCCCATCGCCTTGCCGTGGAGCTCCTGTATCAGGTAGTCGAGGTAGAGGACGTCCTCCTCCAGTTCCCCCCTGAACGCGGTGAGCGGCGCGGCATGCTCGGCGGGGAGCGCGTAGGCCACTTCCTTGAGGCGGTCCAGTTTCGCCTCCAGGCGCTTCTTGTTGATGATGAGCTCCCCGACCAGGTTGACCAGCTGGTCAAGGGTCTTCACGTCCGCCCGCACCGTTTCCTGGGGTGTGTCGGGTTGTGCCTCCCTGGGCTCCGGGGTGAGGTGCTGTCCCAGTTCGCCCCGG
The DNA here is from genome assembly GCF_018919385.1 of Geomonas diazotrophica. Lineage (GTDB taxonomy): Bacteria > Desulfobacterota > Desulfuromonadia > Geobacterales > Geobacteraceae > Geomonas > Geomonas diazotrophica. The sequence continues at coordinate 273,843 of NZ_JAHLMF010000008.1, read as the reverse complement.
TCGTACTCCGCGACGAAGCGCTCCACGTCCAGCTCCGGCGCCTCCCCGCGCAGCAGGGCCGAGGTGATCAGCGCCACCGCGTCGGCCCCGCGCAGCAGCAGGTCGATGGCCTGCGCGTCCACCTTGCGCTCGCCGCACTCCATCCCCTTTAGCTGCTCCTCCATGGTGTGGGTGATGGCGCTTATGTCGGCAAGCCCCACCATGCGCGCCGATCCCTTCAGGGTGTGCGCGTTGCGCAAGAGCTCGTGCAGAAGGTCGGTCCGGGCCGGGTTCTTCTCCAACACCAACAGGCCGCTTTGCAGCGAGGCCAGATGCTCTTCCGCCTCCCGGCAGAAGATCTCCAGGTAACGGTTTGCCATTTAGGCCTCTTCCTCGGTGATCTCCTTCAGGCGTTCAGCAAGTTCGAGGATCTCGGCGATGGCCTTCTCGGTCTCGTGCGCCGAGAGCGCCACCTGCTGCGCCACGTCGCGCACCTCGGACATGGTCTCGGCCATCTGCTCGCAGGCGGAGGTCTGCTGCTGGGTGGAGAGGGTGATCTCCTTTGCGGTGCGGGCGGTCTCGTGGGCGGTGGACATGATCGAGGCGAAGGAGAACTGCACCTTGTCCACCAGCTGGGAGGCGGCGTCGACCGCCTTGGTTCCCTCCTCGGTGACCATGATGGTGTTGTTGGTGGCGCGCTGGATCTCGCCGATCAGCCCCTTGATCTGGCGGGTCGCGTCCACGGTACGGTCGGCCAGGCGCTTCACCTCCTGGGCCACGATGGCGAAGCGTTTGCCCGCCTCGCCGGCCCCCGCCGCCTCGATGGCTGCGTTCAAGGCGAGGAGGTTGGTCTGGTCGCTGATCTCGTCGATGATCTCCACGATACCGCCGATCTTCTGGCTGTTCTCCCCAAGCTCCAGCATGCTCTTGGCGATGCTCGTCACCTGGCTTCTCACCTGTCCCATCCCCTCGATGGCGTTGGTGACGTCTTCGCGGCCGTTGTTGCAGTTCCTGGTGGTGTCCTCGGCGACCGCCTCGACGCTTTTGGAGTTGCCGGTGATCATCTTGGCGGTGATGGCGATCTCCTCGCTGGTGGTGGTCACCTCCTGGACCGCGCTCGCCTGCTGCGTCGATCCTGAGGCCTGCTGCGCGCTGATGGCCATCATCTCGTTGGCGGCGCTGGAGAGCTGGATCACCGCCTCCTTCACCGAGGCGATCAGGCGACCCGAGCGCCCGATCTCGTCCTTCAGGTCCCTCACGATCACCGTGGTCATCACGTTGAAGGCCTCGGCCAGTTCGCCGATTTCGTCGTTGCTCTCCACCGGGATGGTCTCGTCGAGATCCCCACCGGTGATCTTGTGCGCCTTCTCGGTCAGTTTGCGCAGCGGCTGGACCGCGCGGCTCACCACGAGCAGGATGGTTGCGCTGGCCACGATGAGCATGATCGCCATGCTCCCAACGATCTGGTTCCTAAGCTCGGCCCCCTTCTGCTCGGTCTTCACCATGGAGAAGCCGATCCGGAAGGAGCCCCAGTGTTTCCCTTTCACGTAGACCGGCGCGGAGAGGTCCCACATGGTTTCGCCGGTGTCGCGCTGGTAGACCTGCTTCAGTATCGGCTCCACGTTCTTCGCCGCCGCGACCCCCACCGGGTCGTTGAACATCCGCTTGGTGCGGTTGTTGAGCCTGTCCTTGTCGCGGTCGCCGGTGAGCGGGGCGGAATACTTGGCGTTGTGGGTCGGGATGTAGCCGTTTCTGTCGGTCAGGACCGCGAACACGATCTGGTCGTCCTTCAGGAACTCGTCCTCGAGCGCCTGCACCGCCTGGTCTGTGAACCGGTCGAACTGGGTGTGGAACTTCTGGGGCTCCGTGTTCGGAATCGGGACGTAGTGCTCGTCGAAGAGCTGCTCCTGGGTCAGGGTGCCGTTGGCCACCGCCTCCTCGAGGATCCGTTCCATCGACCTGGCCCCGGTCTGCGCCAGAATGCGCCCCTTGGAAAGAAGTTCCTCCTCCATGTTGGCCCGGCGCGAGCGGACGAAATAGACCGAGAAGGCGGTCATGATGACCACCATGACCATGATGAGGACGCTGACGATCTTTACCGATAGCTTGTTGGACATGTCGAAACCCCAGTATCTAAGTTTATGTTCGGAACTTCCTTATCCTCGTCGCGAAGCCGGCCTTGCGCCGGCTCAGGCCTCGCCCGCCACCAGTTCGGGATCGGCGAGCAGCGCCTCCATGTCGAGCAGGACCACGCTCCCATCCTCGAGGTTGAAGTGCCCCCTGACGAACTGCGCCCTCGTCCCCGGCAGGCCGGTCGCGGCCGGCTCGAAACTTTCAAAGCAGAGACCCTGCACCCCGTGCGCCGCCTCGGCCAGAATCCCCGTGGCGAAGTTGTCGCCGCGCACCACGAGGATCCGGCCCGTCGCCCCGATTTCGGGCTGAGGGAGCCCCAGCATGGGGCGGATGTCGATGGCCGCGGTGATCTCGCCGCGCAGGTTGAAGATCCCCCTGATCAGGCTCTGCACCGCCGGCACCCGCACCAGCTTCGGGACCCGGATCACCTCGCAGGCGTAGTGGGTCTCGAAGGCGTAGCGCTTACCCCCCAGGGTGAACACCAGGCATTCCAGCGTCTCTTTCGCCTCGCTCTCCTCCTCGGCGAGCGCCTGCCAGTACTCTTCCCGCATCTGGCTCAGAATGGTGCGGATGTCGTAGCCGTTGTCGTTTCCCATCTAAGTACCTCTCGTGGCGGCAGCGGTAGCTAGGCCACCCGCGCCAGCGTGTTCTGCAGCTGCAGCATGCAGACGGCCCTGGTGAGTCCCCCGGAGAAGGGGACGGTATCCTCCTCGTCGCAGCGCGACAGGATCTTGATGCTGTTCCTGATTTCCCGCGCACCCTCCGCGAGCCGGCCCTGGCGCAGGTGCAACCGCCCCATGTGGTAGCGCGGCATGATGAAATCGTGGTTCAGAAGGAGCGCCTTGCGGTACTCACGGGCCGCCTCGTCCAACCGGTCCGCAGCGTCCAGGAGCACCCCCTTGAGGAAGTAGGCCTCCGGGAGGAGGTCGTTCAGCGCGAGCACCCGGTCGCTGGTCTCAAGCGCCTGCTCCAGCGCCCCTTTCCCCGCCAGGATGAATCCCTTCAGCACCAGGGCGTCCGGGAGGTCAGGACGGCGCGCCAGCACCAGCTCCAAAAGCTCCAGGGCCGGCTCGAACTCCTCCCGGTCGAAAAGCTCGCGTGCCCCCTGCAAAAGTTGGGCGTCGTCCAGCGGTGTGCAGGGAGCGGCAGGCAGGGGCTCGGTTGGCGGCACCGGGGGGTGCCACGGCGTCTGTTTGCTGAGCCACGCCGCAGCCAGCCGGAGCTGCTCCTCGGTGAGCGCGTCAGTGTCCTCAACCACTGGGAGTACGGGGGGGAGGGGGGGGACGGCGATCGGCTGCGCGGCCAAGCCGCTCTTCACGTAGTAGAAGCTGCGCTCCTTGCGCCGCAGCTCCAGGTCCAGGCCGCGCTGCAGCAGGGTCTCCGAGTGCCCGAGAAATAGCAGGCCCGAAGGTTTCAAAGCCCTGCTGAACCGCTGCAGCATCCCCGTGGCGGTCTCCGGTGTGAAGTAGATCAGGACGTTGCGGCAGAAGATGGCGTCCAGCTCCTGCAGCTCGTCGCAGACCGGCTCCCGGCAGGGGATCGAGAGGTTCAGGTGCGAGAACTGCACCAGCTGCTTCACCTCGTCCCTTATCAGGTAACTTTCGCCGACCCGCCTGAAATAGCGCCGGGACTGCTCGGGGGTGGTGATCCTCATGGACCAGGGGGAGTAAACCCCTTCGCGCGCCCGTTTCAGGGAGCGGTTGTTGATGTCGGTGGCGATGATCCGGATGTCGCGCTGCCGCCAGTCGGGGAGCGCCTCCATCAGGGTCATGGCGATGGAATACGGCTCTTCGCCGGTGGAGCACCCTGCCGACCAGATCCGGATGGGAGCGGCGCAGGGAGGGGGGTCGGCGAAGCGCTCCTTGAGCACCTCGAAGTGGGCGGGATAGCGGTAGAAGTAGGTCTCGCCGACGGTGAGAAACTGCAGCAGCTTCTGGAGCTCGTGCCGGTCCTCGCCGTGTTCCTTTAGGTACTGCAGGTACTCCTTGAAATCGGTCAGGCGCAGTGCCGACATCCTTTTGAGTAGCCCCCGGGTCAGGGCGGGCCGGTTGCGCTGGTCGAAATGCAGACCGCTGTGGGAGAGGATGTGTCGGGAAAAGGCTGATGCCAGCCGCGGTTCGAGCTCCTGGTCCTGACAGGGGACCGACTTCCTCAGCGCCACGGCGGCAACGTCGTCCAGAAGGCGCTTGACGTCCAGGGGTTTTCCTATGAAGTCGAAAACCTGCAGCAGTTCCGCCTCGAGCCTCAGGCACTCGGAGATGACGATGACGGGTACTGAGCGTGGGCCTGACGGCGTCTGTACCCGGTGCTCGATGGCGAGGGGGACGATCTTCGACGCCTCCAGGGCGAGGATGATCAGGTCCGGCTTCTGCCGCCTGATGGCGGGAAAGGCTTCCTTTTCCTGCGCGACGCAGCGGGTGGCGTGCCCGGCTTCCTGCAGCAGTTCACCCAGATAGGTGGTGAAGGACTCGTTGTCGCTGATGATGAGGATTTGCAGTGGCAAGTGGCTGTTCCCTTCCTGCGTATCTTGGTAACAGGCTCAAAGCGTGAGAAGTGGCGGTAAAGCCTGTGTACATCAAAATAAAACGGTCTGGTAAAAGGTAATAAGCCGGAATCACATTAATACTATTGGTTAACCCTCGACAGGTCAACTAAAATTAATTTCATACGTAAAATCATGTTTTGATGATTTATCCGGTTGAATTTATGAGGATGATTGCAAACGACGAGGCCAATGTTAAAAACTTACAATGTTTTATTGTTGCCAAAAAAAACTAGTTACAGCGGCCCCATCCGCCCCGTCCGAGGCTGCTGATCGACGAGGAAGCCATGAACGTCCTGCTGGTTGCCGGTGCCCGACCCAATTTCATGAAGATTGCTCCCATCTACCGCGCCTCGCTCGCCTGCCGCTCCGTGCGCTGCAGCATCGTTCATACCGGTCAACACTATGACCGGGAGATGTCGGGGACTTTTTTCGAGGAGCTTGAGATACCGCAGCCGCGCTACTCGCTGAACGCGGGCTCAGGCAGCCATGCCGCCCAGACCGCCACGGTCATGGTGGCCTTCGAGGAGGTTTGCCTTAAGGAGCGTCCCGACCTGGTACTGGTGGTGGGAGACGTCAACTCGACCCTGGCCTGTTCCATCGTGGCCAAGAAGTGCGGCATCGAGGTTGCCCACGTGGAGGCTGGGTTGCGCAGTTTCGACCTCGCCATGCCAGAGGAGATCAACCGCATGGTGACCGATGCGATCTCGGACCATTTCTTCGTGACGGAGGAGAGCGCCACCGGCAACCTGCTCAAGGAGGGTAAGCCGGCCGCACGGATCCATGAGGTGGGGCACGTGATGGTGGACAATCTTTTTCACCAGGTGGAGCGCCTCTCGCGCCAGGACGTCGCACGCCTCGACGGGTTCCACCTGAAGGAGAAGGCGCACCCCTACCTCTTCCTTACCCTGCATCGCCCCTCCAACGTCGACTGCCGCGAGACCTTCGGCGGGATAGCACAAGCCCTGAACCAGCTCGCCCAGAGCCGGACGATATTCTTCCCGGTGCACCCGCGCACCGCGAAGATGATGCAGGAACACGGTGTTCACCTTGCGGAGAGGGTAGTCCTGCTGCCGCCGCTTGGCTACCGGGAGGCCCTGTTCCTGTGGAAGGACGCCGAGGCTGTCCTGACCGACAGTGGTGGGCTGCAGGAAGAGACCACCGCCCTGGGGATTCCATGCGTCACCATAAGGGAGAACACCGAGCGTCCCATCACCGTCGAAATCGGCAGCAACGTGCTGGCGGGGACCTCGCCGCAGGGGATCCTCGCGGGGTTCCAGGAAAGCCTGGCCAAGAAGGAAAGGGCACGGGTTCCGCCGCTTTGGGACGGCCGGGCCTCCGAGCGGATCTGGAAGGTGCTGACCGAGGGGGAGGGAGGCGCGAACATCTCTTGACATGGCACCATCGCGGCTATAATATATGCAAAAGTTTGCATATAAAATACGAGGAGAGCTGCGATGCCGATTTTCGAGTACGTTTGCAACGACTGCGGTACCCGTTTCGAGAAGCTGCAAAAGGGAGGCGCGGCCGATGAGTGCGGCTGCCCGACCTGCGGTTCCGCGAAGGTGAAGAAGGCGATGTCGACTTTTGCGGCGGGGAGCGCTTCGGAAACGAAGTGCCACAGCGGCGGCTGAAGGTTCTGACGGGCGCCCAGTTGGGCGCAGCACGAACAGAAAAGAGGGGGTCCTAGAGACCTCCTCTTTTTTTGTTTTCGGCCGCATGCGCCCCGCACCCTGCGGTGGCGATGCTGTAAACGATGGAATTATGTTGACATGCAAAAAAGCGAATGTATATTGTGCGGTTGCGGCCGCGGTTGCACCGGGTCGCTCAGGTAGCTGCACTTTCGGAGGACCACTTGGAAAAGCTTAAGCTCCCCGGATACGGGACCCTGATCCCGATCGCCTTGCTGCTCGGTTTCGCCCCTTTCGTACCCGAGCCACACCTGTTCGGCAAGGTGAGGATGCTCCTCTCCGGTACCCTGGTGCGGCCGCTCGATGTATTCGACCTGTTCTGGCATGCCTGGCCTTTTGCGCTGCTGGCGTGCCGGGTGGTGGCGGATCTTCGGGGGCGGAGAAAAGCCCCTCAATGAGCGCGTATGACGCGGCCGTGGCGGGTGTGCGAGGCGTTAAGACCTTTCGAAGGAGATGCTGATGAACAAAAGGATAGTGGTGATAGGCGCCAACGCCGCCGGGGCCAAGGCGGCCGCCAAGGCCAGAAGGACGGACCCGAAGGCGGAAATCGTCGTGCTCGATCGCGGCAGCTTCATATCGTACGGCGCCTGCGGCATCCCGTACTACGTGTCCGACACGGTCAAGGACCTGAAGGAACTGATGAGCACCCCGGTCGGGGTGGTGCGCGACCGCAACTTCTTCAGCAAGGTGAAAGGGGTCGCGGTCCGGACCAACACCGAGGTGACCGGCATCGACCGGCTACAGAAGATGATCCGTCTGCGCGAGGCGGGGGGGGAGGAGAGCGCGCTTCCCTACGACAAGCTGGTCCTGGCCACCGGCAGTTCCCCGTTCGTCCCCGACCTGGAGAACGTCTCTTTGCCGAACGTATTCACCGTGAAGTCGATCGAGGACGCCGAGCTTTTGAAGCAGAGGGCGGTTGCCGGTGCCTCCGCCTGCATCATCGGCGCCGGACTCATCGGCCTTGAGACCGCCGAAGCGCTGCAGGGCAAGGGGGTGCAGGTGACCCTGGTGGAGATGCGCGACCAGCTCCTGCCCGGCGTGCTCGACGCCGAGGTCGCGGCAGTGGTGGAGAAGCATGTGAAGCTTCAAGGGGTGACGGTGCTGACCGGCTGCGCCGTCACCGGCTTTGCCGGCGAGGGGAAGGTGCAGACGGTGGTTGCCGGCGGCAGGGAGATCGCCGCCGACCTGGTGGTGCTCGCCCCCGGGGTGACACCCAACGTGGCCCTGGCCCGGGAGGCGGGGCTCGCCATCGGGGTGACCGGCGCCATCGCGGTGGACGAACACCTGCGCACCAGCGACCCCGATATCTACGCCTGCGGCGACTGCTGCGAAACCACTCACCTGGTCACCGGCAAAAAGGTGTTCATACCGTTGGGGAGCACCGCCAACAAGCAGGGGCGCGTCGCCGGGATCAACGCCGCCGGCGGCGAAGCGACCTTTGCCGGCGTGATCGGCACCAGCATCCTCAAGGTGTTCAACGTCAACGCGGGCAAGACCGGCCTTACCGAGAGCGAGGCGCTGCGGCACGGGTTCGACGTGGAGACCGTGATCTCTCCGGCGCCGGACCGCGCCCACTTTTTCCCGGGGGCGAAACCGATCCTGCTGAAGCTGGTCGCCGAGCGCGGCACCGGCCGCATCCTGGGACTCCAGGCGGCAGGGGAGGGCGCCGTTGACAAACGGCTCGACGCCGCCGCAACCGCCATCACCTTCAAGGCCAGCGCGGAGCAGCTCTCCCAACTGGACCTCGCCTACGCTCCCCCTTACGGCGCCGCCATGGACAACCTCATCGTCGCCGCCGACATCATGAAGAACAAGCTTTCCGGTCACGCCCGCGGTATCTCGGCGCGCGAGGTGAAAAGGAAGCTGGAAGACGGCGACGACTTCATCCTGCTGGACGTCCGTTCTCCCGCGGAGCACGGCGAAATCGGCATCGCCGGGGCGAAGCTGATCCCGCTGGGAGCGCTGCGCGAGCGGCTGGAAGAACTCCCTAAAGAGAAGGAGATCGTCGCCTTCTGCAAGGTGAGCCTCAGGGGGTACGAGGCGCAGAAGATACTGGACGCGGCCGGGTTTGCCGACGTCAAGTTCATGGACGGCGGCATCATGGCCTGGCCCTACCGCTTCCGGGACCAGTAACGGCAAGGTCAGCCAACGCGAAAATGGGGGGCCGCCCTGCAGCGGCCCCTTTTCTTTTTGAAGATGCAATCCAAGGTCCACTCTCCCTCTCCCCGTACCAATACGGCGATTGCCGAATATCCTGCAGTCCCAGGGAATATTCTCCACTACCTGCGTCCCCGTCCGAAGCCACGGCGACAGAGACGGTCGTGGAATCAGCCGGTTGTCACACGGTGCGGGAACTGGCACGCAACTTGATGATGGCTTCCTGTCTTTGGGCTTCGCATCTACTTTTGGTCAGGAACACCAGTGCCGGCACGCTACTTCATTTTCATCTTCGCGATCCTTCTGTGCAGCGCAGCGCGCCCTGCGTTCGCCGGCGGCACCCTCCCTGTCGACGGCGTGGTGACCTCGGGTGTCGGCTGGCGTCTCGACCCGTTCGGGAGCGGCAAGCTTGCATTTCACCGCGGGATCGACATAGCCGTGCCGGTCGGTACGCCGGTTCGGGCGACGCGCGGCGGGAGGGTGGCCTTCGCGGGGGAGCGCCGCGGCTACGGTGCCACGGTGATCCTCGCGCACGATAACGGCGACCGCACCCTCTACGGCCATAACGCATCCGTGAACGTCCGTTCCGGGGAGTGGGTCGAGGCGGGCACCGTGCTGGCCCTCTCCGGCAACAGCGGCAGGTCCACCGGACCACACGGCCACTACGAGCAGATTCCGAGCGGGCGCCCGGTTACCGGCGAAAGCGAGGAGGTGCCCGAGGTCGCTGCTGTCGATCCGCAACGCCGCTCCCAGGAGCTGAAGGGTGAGGTGCGCCGGGTGCTTGAGCAGAGGCTTGACGAATCCCTCAAATCCCTTCTGCAAAACATCAAATCTGACATAAACGGCGGCTAAACAGGTGTTATTGGGCGCATCCCTTGAACCTCCTCGGGGATGTGCCCTTTTTTTACCCTGGCCATCGTACGGAAAAAGGCCCGCCCCTTGTAGGGGCGGGCCTTTCCTTTGGCGTGCTTTCGCTGCTGTTGCCGTCTCAGGACCAGCGGTTCATCCTGACCTTTTCCCGCTGCAGCTTGTCGGCGGGGAGGGGCCTTGGGCGCTCGGCGGGGTGCCCGATGCCGAGGATGCATTCCACCTTCACCTCCTCGGGTAGTCCCAGTAGCTCCTGGAGGTACTCCTCCGCGCTCTTTAGGGCGTCGTGCTTGCGGTTGCGGATCTGGGCCCAGCAGCTCCCCAACCCCAGGGAAAGGGCGGTGCACTGGACCAGGATGGCGGCGATGGAGCAGTCCTCGACCCAGACGTCGGACTTGGTGCTGTCGGCGCAGACCACGATGGCCAAGGGGGCGCGCGCCACGAACTCGGAGCCGTGCTGTTTGGCCCGCGAGAGCTGCTGAAGCAGTTGCGGGTCATCCACCACGATGAACTCCCAGGGGTTGAGGCTGCGAGAAGCGGGTGCTCTTAGGGCTGCCTCCACCAGTGTCTCCATGGCCTCGGTGGACACCTTCTCGTCGGTGAACTTCCTTATGCTGCGGCGTTTGCGTAACAGTTCGATCATGGTTCTCCATCTCCTAAAGGCATAGCGCCGGCGTTGATCCAAGGGGGCAAATCTACTCCAAAACTAGCCGCGAGTCAAACGCCGCTCTTGCATGCAAAGCTTGCGGATCCTTTGTCACATTTAATCGTTTTTTTCGGCATACCTTATTGACACGGATGCGGGTGGAGGAATATAAGGAATGAAGATTCATTCCGCATAGAGGGAAGACGATGGAAAAACCAGAGAAGTGTGAAAAACCGGACAAGTGTGCCGAGAAGCGCGAGGCCATCATCCAGGCGGCGCTGGAGCTCGTGGCCGAGCAGGGGTTCCACGGCGCCCCCATGGCCATGATCGCGGAGAAGGCCGGCGTCGGCGCCGGTACCATCTACCGCTATTTCGAGAACAAGGACGACCTGATTCGCTGGATCTACAAGAACGTGGAGGAGCGCTTCGTGGAGGTCATGATGCAGGGGTATCCCGAGAAAGGACCGGTGCGCGAGCGCCTGGTGCACATCGGGACGGCGCTGGTGCGCCACCTGATCAGCGAGCCGCTGCAGCTGCGCTTCGTCGAGCAGTTCCACAACTCCCCCTACGGCGTGGACCACCGGCGCGAAAAGATCTTCGGGCAGGGGCGAAAGGACGTCATCAGCGAACTCTTCGACGAGGCCGTGGCCCAGCAGATCTTCAAGCCGCTGGAATTGGCCATCCTCTTCTCGCTCTTCTTCGGTCCGCTGGTGGACATCTGCCGCGATCACATCCTGGGTTTCGTCAAGCTGGATGACGCGCTGATCGAGCAGGTGGTGGGTGCCTGCTGGGACGCGCTGCGTCGCTAAGGTGGATTGAACGTTCATTAATACGAGGTGTTTGTACCGATGCTGATGAAACTTTGTCTGATTCTGTGCGCCCTTACCTGGGGCGGCATCGTAGTCCTGGTTTCCTTTAAACGCAAATAACCGGCGGCCCGCACGCGGCCCGCCTAAACCTTTTCACGGCAGTAACCAACCAAACGAGGTGTTTTCATGCAGATCAAGTACAGGGCACAGTTGTTATCCGTCGTTGTTCTTCTGAGCGGCTCCCTGCTTCTTTCCGGGTGCGGCAAGAAACAGCAGCAGGCCGGCGGCCCGCCGATGGGTCCGCCCGAGGTGGGTGTCATCGAGGTCAAGCCGCAGCGCGTGGCTCTGACCACCGAGCTTCCCGGCCGCACCTCCCCCTATCTGATCGCCGAGGTCCGCCCCCAGGTGAGCGGCATCATCCTGAAGCGTGTTTTCACCGAGGGTAGCGACGTCAAGGCAGGGCAGGTGCTCTACCAGATCGATCCCGCGACCTACCAGGCCGCCTACGCCAGCGCCAAGGCAGCCGAGGCGCGCGCCGAAGCCAACGTGCTCCCGGCCAAGCTCAAGGAGGAGCGCTTCCGCGAGCTGGTGAAGATCAACGCGGTGAGCAAGCAGGACTACGACTCCGCCTACGCCGCCCTGAAGCAGGCCGAGGCCGACGTCGCTTCCGCGAAGGCCGCCGTTGAGACGGCCCGGATCAACCTGGCCTACACCAAGGTGACCGCCCCCATTTCCGGTCGCATCGGGCGTTCCAGCGTAACCGACGGCGCCCTGGTGACGGCGAACCAGCCTACCGCCCTGGCGACCATCCAGCAGCTTTCCACCATGTACGTCGACGTGACCCAGTCGAGCTCGGACATGCTGAAGCTTAACCGCAGCCTCGCCACCGGGCTCTTGAAGCGCGACCAGGCCGGCCAGGCCCGCGTGAAGCTCCTGCTCGAGGACGGCACCGCTTACCCGGCGGCCGGCTCGCTGAAGTTCTCCGACGTGACCGTGGACCAGAGCACCGGCTCCATCACCGTGCGCGCGACGTTCCCCAACCCTAAACAGACCCTGCTTCCCGGCATGTTCGTGCGTGCCGTCCTGGAAGAGGGTATCAACGAGTCGGCGATCCTGATCCCGCAGCGCGGCGTTACCCGCAACGCGGCAGGGCAGGCCGTTGTCATGCTGGTCGGTGCCGAGAACAAGGTGGAGCCGAGGCCGATCCAGGTCGCCCGTACCGTTGGTGACGCGTGGCTTGTGAGCTCCGGGTTGCAGGGGGGCGAGAAGGTGATCCTGGAGGGGCTGCAGAAGGCGCGTCCCGGCACCCAGGTGAAGGTGGTGCCGTTCCTGTCCCCCGAAGGGCAGGGCGCCCCCGGCGGCGCACCCGGCGCGGCAGGTCAGGGTGCGGCAGGAGCCGCAGGTGCAAAACCCGCAGCACCGGCGGCCCCGGCGCAGCCCCAGAAGAAGTAGTCGGCGAACCAACACAGGCGCAAACAGCAGACGTCCACGTATAGACGCAGAACGTAGAACGTCGCCTCTAGATTTAAGGAGCTTATTCCATGTCCAGGTTTTTCATAAACAGACCCATCTTCGCCTGGGTCATCGCCATCGGGGTCATGCTGGCAGGCCTTCTGGCCATGAAGTCGCTGCCGGTCTCCCAGTACCCGCCCATCGCGCCGCCGCAGATCTCGGTCAACGCCATGTACCCGGGCGCCTCCGCCCAGACGGTGCAGGACACGGTCACCCAGGTGATCGAGCAGAAGATGAACGGCATCGACAACCTGCTCTACATGTCCTCCACGAGCGACTCCGCCGGGGCGGTTTCCATCAACCTGACCTTCAGGGCCGGGACCGACCCGAACATCGCCCAGGTGCAGGTGCAGAACAAGCTGCAGCTCGCCACGCCGCTTTTGCCGCAGGTGGTGCAGAAGCAGGGCATCCAGGTGGTGAAGTCGACCCGTAACTTCCTGATGATCGTCGGCATCGTCTCCGAGGACGGCAGCCTAAACCGCTACCAGTTGACCGACTACATGGTGTCCAACGTACAGGACATCGTGAGCCGCATCGAGGGCGTGGGCGAGGTGACCGTGTTCGGTTCCCAGAACGCGATGCGCATCTGGCTGAACCCCGACAAGCTGAACAACTACAAGCTGACCCCCAACGACGTCTCCAACGCGCTGCAGGCCCAGAACGCGCAGGTCTCCGCCGGCCAGTTCGGCGGCATGCCCGCGATGCAGGGGCAGCAGCTGAACGCGACCATCACCGCCCGCACCCTGCTGCAGAACCAGGAGCAGTTCGAGGAGATCGTGCTGCGCACCAACTCCGACGGCTCCACGGTGAAGCTCAGGGATGTGGCCAAGATCGACGTCGGCACCGAGAACTACGACACCCTGGCCCGCTACAAGGGTAAGCCGGTCGCCGCCATGGCGCTGCGCCTTGCCGCCGGCGCCAACGCGCTCGACACCGCGGACCGGGTCAAGACCAAGATGGTCGAGCTGGAGAAGTTCTTCCCGGCCGGCGCCAAGGTCGTCTACCCGTACGACACCACCCCGTTCGTCAAGATCTCCATGGAGGAGGTGGTGAAGACCTTGATGGAGGCGGTCTGCCTCGTCTTCATCATCATGTTCCTGTTCCTGCAGAACATCCGCGCGACGCTGATCCCGACCATCGCGGTGCCGGTCGTTCTCCTTGGCACCCTGGGCGTCCTCTTCGCAGCCGGTTTCTCCATCAACACCCTGACCATGTTCGCCCTGGTCATCGTCATCGGCCTCCTGGTCGACGACGCCATCGTCGTCGTCGAGAACGTGGAAAGGATCATGACCGAGGAGGGGCTCTCTCCTCACGACGCCACGGTGAAGTCGATGGGGCAGATCACCTCGGCCCTCTGGGGGATCGCGACGGTGCTCTCCGCCGTCTTCATCCCGATGGCCTTCTTCGGCGGTTCCACCGGCGTCATCTACCGCCAGTTCTCCATCACCATCGTCTCCGCCATGATCCTGTCGGTGCTGACCGCCCAGATCCTCACCCCGGCGCTCTGCGCGACGCTTCTTAAGCCGGTCGTCAAGGGGCACGAGCCCTGCGAGTCCGGGTGGTACTGCGGCTTCTTCCGCTGGTTCAACCGGATGTTCGATAAGGCGCGCCACAGGTACGAGTCGATCGTCGGCAACTCCTTCGGCAAGCCGCTGCGCTACCTGATCTTCTACGGCTGCCTGGTCGGCGCCATGGCCTTCTTCTTCCTCAGGCTCCCCACCGCGTTCCTGCCGGACGAGGACCAGGGCTTCATCGTCTGCCAGATCCAGCTTCCTGCGGGCGCCACCCAGGAGCGCACCATCAAGATGCTCGAGAAGGTCGAAAAGCACTTCCTTGAAAACGAGAAGAAGAGCGTCGACTCCCTGATCACGGTGGCCGGTTTCAGCTTCGCCGGTCGCGGCCAGAACATGGGTCTCGCCTTCGTTAAGCTCAAGGACTGGAAACTGCGTCCCACCCCGGACCTGAAGGCACCGGCCGTCGCCGGCCGTGCCATGGGCGCCTTCTCCAAGTTCCGCGACGGCATGGCCTTCGCCTTTTCGCCCCCCGCGGTGGTCGAACTTGGCCAGGCCAACGGCTTCGACTTCCAGCTGCAGGACCGCGGCGGCCTCGGGCACCAGGCGCTCATGGATGCCAGGAACCAGCTCCTGGGCATGGCCAGCCAGAACAAGAAGCTCATGGCGGTGCGCCCCAACGGCCAGGACGACACCCCGCAGTTCAAGCTGAACATCGACGACGTGCGCGCGGGTGCCTTGGGCGTGTCGCTGGCGGACATCAACAACACCCTGGCCACGGCCTGGGGCTCCTCCTACGTCAACGACTTCCTGCAAAACGGCAGGGTCAAGAAGGTGTACCTGCAGGCCGACGCGACCTATCGCATGGTCCCCGAGGACATCAACAAGTGGTACGTGAGAAACGACAAGGGGGAGATGGTACCCTTCTCCGCCTTCGCCACCGCCAAGTGGGAGCACGCCTCGCCGCGCCTTGAGCGCTACAACGGCATCCCGAGCTCCGAGATCATGGGCAACGCCGCCAAGGGGATCTCGACCGGCGAGGCGATGGCCGAGATGGAGGCCATGGCCGCCAAGCTCCCTCCGGGGATCAGCTACGAGTGGACCGGCCTTTCCTTCGAGGAGAAGAACGCGGGCAAGCAGGCGCCTGCCCTCTACGCCATCTCGCTCCTGGTGGTCTTTCTCGCCGTCGCGGCCCTCTACGAAAGCTGGAGCATCCCGTTCGTCAACCTGCTCATGCTCCCGCTGGGCCTTGTCGGCGCGGTCACCGCGGTGACCCTGCGGGTGCTCCCGAACGACATCTACCTGCAGATCGGTCTCCTGACCACCATTGGTCTGTCGACCAAGAACGCGATCCTGATCATCCAGTTCATCAAGGACCAGATGCACCAGGGGCACGAACTTGTCGAGGCGACGCTCACCGCCGTCAAGATCAGGCTCCGCCCGGTCATCATGACCTCGCTCGCCTTCTTCTTCGGCACGCTGCCGCTGGCTCTCACCAAGGGGGCGGGTGCCGGCGCCCAGAACGCCATCGGCACCGCGGTGACCGGCGGTCTGTTATCGGCGACCTTCATCGACCTTATCTTCATCCCGTTCTTCTTCGTCATGGTGACGAAGATGTTCTCAAAGAAGCACGGAACGGCCAAAAAGGCCGCTGCCGCCCCCGTTTCGGAGGTGCACTAGCATGACACGCGCGATAGCCAAACCCCTTGCCCTGGCCGCCTTCCTGTTCCTTTCAGGCTGCGCCTCCATGGCACCCAAATACACCCAGCCGGCGGCTCCGGTCCCGGCCAACTGGCCCAACGGCCCTTCCTACAAGGCGGAGCCGGCTGCGCAGAAGCCCTTGGCGGAGATCCCCTGGCAGGAGTTCTTCGTCGAGCCCCAGTTGCAGAAGCTGATCACGCTCGCCCTGGACAACAACCGTGACCTCAAGGTGGCGGTGCTGAACATGGACCGCTACCGCGCCCTGTACCAGATAAAGCGCGCCGACCTCTTCCCAACGGTCACCGGCGACGGCTCGTTTTCCGTCAAGAAGACGGCCGACGACCTGGCCCAGAACGGCAACGGTGGCGTGGGGCACTCCTACAACGTCTCGGTCGGTATCAGTTCCTATGAGCTCGACCTTTTCGGCAGGATCAGGAGCCTGAAGGACCAGGCGCTTGAGCAGTATCTCTCCACCGAACAGGCGCGTCGCAGCGTGCAGATCACCCTGGTATCCCAGGTGGCCAACGCCTACCTGACGCTCGGTTCCGATCTCGAGCGCCTGCAGCTCGCCAAGGACACCCTGGCGAACCAGCAGGAGTCCTACCGGCTCAGCAAGAGCCGGTTCGAGGCGGGCGTCGCCTCCGCGCTGGACCTGCAGCAGTCCCAGACCAGCGTGGACTCCGCCCGAGTGGACATTGCCCGCTACACCACTTTGGTGGCGCAGGACCTTAACGCCCTCGCCCTGGTGGTCGGTTCCGACGTCCCGCAGGACCTCCTCCCCAAGTCGCTGACCGAGGCTCTCACCGCGGTCAAGGACGTGGCGCCGGGGCTCCCCTCGGACGTGCTCCTCTCCCGTCCGGACATCCTGCAGGCCGAGTACAGCCTCAAAGGCGCCAACGCCAACATCGGTGCGGCGCGCGCAGCCTTTTTCCCGCGCATCGCCCTGACCACCAGCGTGGGCTTTGGCAGCGACCAGCTCACCGGCTTGTTCAAGGGGGGGAACCTGGCCTGGAGTTTCGCGCCGAGCGTCTCGGTCCCGATCTTCGAAGGGGGGCGCAACCAGGCGAACCTCGAGGTGGCCAAGGTGGACCGCGACATAGCCGTAGCCCAGTACGAGAAGGCGATCCAGAACGCGTTCCGCGAGGTAGCCGACGCGCTCGCCCAGCGCGGCACCATCGACGAGCAGGTGGCGGCACAGCAATCCCTGACCGGCGCCACTGCCGAGACCTTCCGTCTCTCCCAGGCCCGCTACCAGACCGGCATCGACAGCTACCTGAACGTCCTTGACGCCCAGCGCTCGCTGTACGCGGCCCAGCAGAACCTGATCACCACCCGCCTCGCGCGCCTGAACAACATGGTGACCCTCTACAAGGTGTTGGGAGGCGGCAGCAAGTAAGGCAGAAAATATCCCCGGGCCGGTGCCGGCCCGGGGACGAAGTACAGCGCAGGGGGGCGAACCGCGTCGAATTCCCTGTGGCCGGAAGGAGCCCCGTTGTCCAGAGCACGCATCACCCTCTACTGCGTAATCGCCGTTGCCGCTTTACTCACAGCTTACTACCTTCTGGCACCGGAGCCTCATCCTGACTGGCCGATAAATCTGGTCCACTTTCTTTTCAAACACTAGATTGGGTTTATAGTTTTACCTGAGAGCTTCCCGTAGCGTAGATAGTGTATTTTCTTCGGGGTGCCCTCGCTGTAGCTTGTGAAGAATTCCTTGTGACAGAGGAGCGTATTCATGGCACAGAAGCCGGAAGACGGCGACCCGCTGGAACCCGAACCTTCCTGCCGGCCGGGGCAAACCTCCGCCCGGCCGGGCCCTCTGACTCCGAAAGCGCCGTCACGCACTCGTCCGCTTTTTCCCACGCCTCTTTTATTCTGCCTGGCCGTTCTTCTGTGCGGCTGCTCGCTGAAACCCTCCTACCAGCGCCCCGCGCTCCCTGTCCCGCAGCACTACCCGGAAGCGGGGCACGACAACGGGGCTGCCGCATCCCTTCCCGGCTGGACCGCCTTCTTTGCTGATCCCGAATTAAAGCGCCTGATCTCTCGTGCCCTGGAACAGAACCGGGACCTTGCCGTTGCCCGGCGTAAGATCGAGGAGGCCCGCGCCTTCTACGGCATCCGCCGCGCCGACCAGCTCCCCGGCATCTCTGCCGGCGCCAGGGCGGAGCGCTCCCGCACCCCGGCAGATCTCTCCGTCACCGGACAGGCCATGACAGGCAACCTCTTCGAGACCGGCCTCTTCCTTGCCAGCTGGGAGCTCGATTTCTGGGGGAGGGTAGGGAGCCTTAAAGAGGCCGCTCTCGAGTCGTACCTCTCGAGCATCGAGGCCCGGCGCGCGGTCCAGGTGAGCCTGGTGGCTCAGGTTGCCCAGAGCTACCTTGTGGAGCGCGAGCTTTTCGAACGGGTTTCCCTGGCAAAGGCCACCATACAAAGCCGTGAAGAATCCTTCCGCATCGCCAGGCGCCGCTTCGAGGTCGGCTCCGCTTCGAAACTGGACGCGGTGCAGGCGGAGACCCTGCTGAACCAGGCCAGGGCCGAACTCCCGGCGCTGATGCGGCTGCGCGCCCTTAACCTGAATGCGCTGGCCCTCCTCGCGGGGGAGGCGGTGAACCTCGCGCCGCTCCCCTTGAGCGCGGTGGAACAGGATTTTATCGCGGCCATCGCCCCCGGGCTCCCCTCCGATCTTCTCCTCAACCGTCCGGACGTGATGGCCGCCGAACACGACCTAAAGGCCGCCAACGCGGCCATAGGCGCAGCGCGGGCAGCCTTCTTCCCGGCTATCGCACTCACCGGCAGCTTCGGTACGGCTAGCAGCGAGCTATCCGGGCTATTCGCTGCCGGAAGCGGCGCCTGGAGTTTTGCCCCGGCCATTTCCCTCCCTATCTTCCAGGGGGGGCGCAACGCGGCGAACCTGGAGCTCGCCAGGGCCAGGGAGCGCGAGGCCGTAGCCGGGTACGAGCGCGTGGTGCAGCGGGCCTTCCGCGATGTGGCAGACGCGCTGGCGCAGCGGCACTGGCTGGCCGAGCAGGTGGAGGCGCAGCGTGCCACGCTGACCGCGCAGACCGAGCGCACCCGGCTGGCCAGGCTCCGCTACGACACGGGGGCCGCCACCTATCTCGAGGTGCTCGACGCGGAACGGGACCGCTTTGTTGCCCAGCAGGCCCTGGTGCAGACGCGGCGCGCCCTGCTTTCTGCCGGGGTTGAGCTTTACGCAGCGCTGGGGGGAGAAGGGGACGCGGAGGAAGGCACGCCTGAAAAAGGTGCATCCCGTCCCCGTGCGGGGGGAATTCCGAAGGGGGAGGCCAAGCCATGAGAGGCCTTGGTAACAGGAGGATCCAGGTCGCGGCAGTGGTGGTGCTGATGCTGCTCGCCCTGATCCTGTGGCAGCAGTTCGGGCGTCGCAACGCCGATGAGGGGATCGTTAGCGGTAACGGCCGTATCGAAGCGGTCGAGATCGACGTCGGGCCCAAGAGCCCCGGCCGCGTGCAGGAGATCATGGTCAGGGAAGGGGAGTTCGTCAGAAGCGGCCAGATTGTGGCGCTCATGGACACCGAGGTGCTCAAGGCGCAGCACCGGGAGGCCCAGGCACAGCTGGTCAAGGCACAAAACGCCGTGCTCACCTCGAAGAGCGAGATGACCCAGCGCGCCAGCGAGAAGGCCGCGGCCCAGGCGGTCGTGGCGCAGCGCGAGGCGGAGCTCGCGCTGGCCGGCAAAAGGGTGGCCCGTTCCAGAACGCTGGCCGCCGAGGGGGCCACCTCACAGCAGGAAGCCGATGACGATCTGGCCCGCCTGGCCAGCGCAAAGGCGTCGACGGCGGCGGCGCGCGCCCAGGAGGCGGCGGCGGAGGCGGCCGTGGCCACGGCGCGGCAGAAGGTGCTGGGCGAGGTTTCCAACGTGGCGGCGGTGGGCGCCACGGTGCAGCGCATCGAGGCGGATTTGAGGGACGCAGCGCTCAAGTCGCCGCGCGACGGCCGGGTGCAGTACCGCGTGGCTCAGCCAGGAGAAGTGGTTGCCGCAGGAGGACGGGTGGTAAGCATGGTCGACTTGAGCGACGTCTACATGACCTTCTTCCTGCCAACCGCGGCGGCGGGAAGGGTGGCACTTGGCACCGAGGTGCGGCTCGTACTCGATGCGGCACCTCAGTACGTCATACCGGCACGCGTCTCCTTCATCTCCGACGTGGCCCAGTTCACCCCGAAGACAGTCGAGACTGCGAGCGAGCGCGAAAAGCTCATGTTCAGGGTGAGGGCCCAGCTCCCGGTGGAGCTCCTTAAAAAGCACATCACCCAGGTGAAGACCGGCCTTCCCGGCATGGCCTACGTGCGGCTCGATGAGAAGCGCCCCTGGCCGGCGCACCTCAAGAAGGTAGTCCGGTGACCCCGCAGGCTCCAGGGCAGGATGGGGGCGGGGAAGGCGGCAGCGCCGCCCTTTTGGAGAGGGTAACGCTCCGCTACGGCAGGACCGTTGCGCTCGATGACGTCACCCTCGCCCTGCCGGCAGGATGCACGGTGGGGACCATCGGTCCGGACGGGGTGGGGAAGTCCACCCTGTTTTCCCTGGTGGCCGGTTCCCGCAGGCTGCAGGCGGGGAGGGTGGAAGTCCTCGGCGGCAGCATGGCCGACCCCGCCCACAGAAGGCGGGTCTGCCCGCGCATCGCGTACATGCCCCAGGGGCTGGGGCGCAACCTCTACCCGACCCTGTCGGTCTTCGAGAACGTGGATTTCTTCGCCCGTCTCTTTGGCCACGGCCGCGCCGAGCGCGATCGGCGCATCGGCGAACTCCTTGCCGCCACGGGACTCGCCCCCTTTGCTGGCAGACCTGCTGGCAAGCTCTCCGGTGGGATGAAACAAAAACTCGGGCTTTGCTGCGCGCTGATCCACGATCCCGACCTGCTCATCCTGGACGAACCGACCACCGGCGTCGACCCGCTGTCGCGACGCCAGTTCTGGGAACTGATTGGGCGTATCCGCAGCCGGCAAAGCGGCATGAGCATCCTGGTCGCGACCGCCTACATGGAGGAGGCGGCGCGCTTCGACTGGCTGGTGGCGCTGAACGCCGGGAAGGTGCTGGCGACCGGAACGCCTGCTGAGCTCCTCGAGCAGACCGCCAGCCGTACCCTGGAGGAGGCCTTCATCGCGCTCCTCCCCCCAGCGCAGCGTGCGGGGTACCGGCCGGTGCTCATCCCCGCGAGGGAAGGGGAGCTCGCTGCCGAAACGGCTATCGAGGCCTCCGGCCTCACCATGCGCTTTGGCGACTTCACCGCGGTGGACCGGGTCAGCTTCCGGATCGGGAAGGGGGAGATCTTCGGATTCCTCGGCTCCAACGGCTGCGGCAAGACCACCACCATGAAGATGCTTACCGGGCTTCTCCCCGCCAGCGAAGGGGAGGCGAGCCTTTTCGGGCGGCCGGTCGATCCCGGCGACCTCGACACCCGGCGCCGGGTCGGCTACATGACCCAGTCCTTCTCCCTTTACTCCGAACTCACGGTGCGCCAGAACCTCGTGCTCCACGCGCGCCTTTTCCGTCTTCCCGAGTCTGTGATACCCTCACGCGTTGCCGAGATGGCGCGGCGCTTCGGGCTCGAGGAGGTGATGGATTTCCTTCCCGATGCGCTCCCACTCGGCGTGCGCCAGCGGCTTTCCCTTGCCGTCGCCATGATCCATGGCCCAGAGTTGCTGATCCTCGACGAGCCGACTTCCGGGGTGGACCCGGTGGCGCGGGACGGCTTCTGGCAGATCATGGTGGACCTGGCCCGCCGCGACCAGGTCACCATCTTTATCTCCACCCATTTCATGAACGAAGCGGAGCGCTGCGACCGGATCTCCCTCATGCATGCCGGGCGGGTGCTGGTGAGCGACGCCCCCGCGCGGCTGGTGCGGGACAGGGGAGCCGCAGACCTGGAGGAGGCCTTCATCGGCTACCTGGAAGAGGCCTGCGAGGAGCCCGCCGCGATGGGCTGCGCCTTTGCCGTAGAAGAACCGCAGGAGGCCGTTGCAGCCGCCAATTGCGGCTATCCCGGAACTCCGGCAGGGCGAGTCTTCAGCCTGCGCCGCCTGTTCAGTTACGCCCACCGCGAGGCGCTGGAACTGCGCCGCGACCCGGTCCGGCTCTGTCTTGCCCTTCTGGGCTGCGTCATCCTGATGTTCGTGATGGGGTACGGCATCACCATGGACGTAGAGGACCTGACCTATGCCGTTTTGGACCGGGACCAGAGCACCCTGAGCCGCGACTACGCCTTGAACCTTGCCGGCTCGCGCTACTTCAAGGAGCGTCCCCCCCTTAGCGATTATGCGGAGCTGGACCGCCGCATGCGCTCGAACGACATATCCCTTGCCATCGAGATACCGCCGGGGTTCGCACGAGACCTCGAACACGGCAGGCCTGTTTCCGTCGGGGCGTGGATCGACGGCACCATGCCCTCCCGCGCCGAGACCGTGCGCGGCTACGTGCAGGGGATGCATGCCCACTGGCTCGCCAACCTGGCGCGGCAGCGCCTGAGTTCTCCGCCGGCGCTCGCCCAGGCGAGCATCCAGACCCGCTACCGCTACAACCCCGACGTGAAGAGCCTCCCAGCCATGGTCCCCGCCGTGATCCCGCTTCTTTTGATGATGATCCCGGCCATCGTCACCGCGCTCTCGGTGGTGCGCGAGAAGGAGCTCGGCTCCATCGTGAACCTCTACGTGACGCCCGTGACCAAGCTGGAGTTCCTGCTCGGCAAGCAGCTCCCCTACCTGGTCCTCTCCATGGCGAGCTTCCTGCTCCTCACCCTCCAGGCGGTCTTCATCTTCCGGGTCCCCCTTAAGGGGAGCCTCGCCGCGCTCTGCCTTGGCGGTTTCTTGTACGTGGGTGCCGCGACCGGGCTTGGCCTGGTCATCTCCACCTTCATGAAGAGCCAGATCGCCGCCCTTTTCGGCACGGCGCTTTTGACCATCCTCCCCGCCGTCGAGTTCTGCGGCATGCTGGAGCCGGTCCGCTCTCTTGAAGGGGTGGGGGCCCTCATCGGCCGCGTCTACCCGACCACCTATTTTCTCCTGATAGCCCGCGGGACCTTCGGGAAGGGGCTAGGGTTCGAGGAGCTGAAGCTGTTCTTTCTTCCACTTGCCCTGGCCGCACCGATCCTTCTTTTCCTGGGGACGGTCATGCTCAAGAAGCAGGAATCGTGACCATGCGCGTTGCCAACATCGTCCACCTCGGTGTCAAGGAACTCTTCAGCCTGCTGCGCGACCCGGTCATGCTGGTCCTGATCTGCTACGCCTTCTCGCTCGCCATTTACGCCGCGGCGACCGCCATGCCCGAGACCCTGCACAAGGCCCCCATCGCCATCGTGGATGAGGACCGCTCCCAGCTTTCCATCCGGATCGGCGATGCCTTCTATCCGCCCCAGTTCTCCCCTCCGTCCTTCATCACCCGGGAAGAGATGGACGCCAGGATGGATGCGGGTCTCGACACCTTTGCCCTCTCCATCCCCCCCGATTTCCAGCGCGACCTTCTCGCCGGACGCAGCGCCGAAATCCAGCTGAACATCGACGCCACCAGGATGAGCCAGGCCTTCACCGGCAACGCCCACATCCAGACCATCGTCTCCAACGAGATCGCCGGTTTTTTGCAGCGCTACCGCCCCGATTCGGGGCAGCAGGTCGACCTGGCTCTCAGGGCGCGTTTCAACCCGGAGTTGAATAAACCCTGGTTCGGCGCCGTCATGAAGATCATTGACAACATCACCCTGCTTTCCATCATCCTGACCGGTGCCGCCCTGATCCGTGAACGGGAGCACGGTACCGTCGAGCATCTCCTGGTCATGCCCATCACTCCCTTTGAGATCATGATGGCCAAGGTCTGGTCCATGGCCCTCGTGGTGCTCTGCGCCACCACCGCCTCGCTCTACCTTGTGGTCGAAGGGGCGCTGCGGGTCCCGGTAGAGGGGTCGGTGCCGCTATTTTTGGCGGGTACCGCCCTGCACCTCTTCGCAACCACCTCCCTCGGCATCTTCCTGGGCACGGTGGCGCGCAGCATGCCGCAGTTCGGCCTTCTTACCATGCTGGTCCTACTTCCCCTGCAGATCCTTTCCGGTGGCACCACGCCGCGCGAGAGCATGCCGGGGCCGGTGCGCGGCGTCATGCTCGCGGCCCCCAACACCCACTTCGTCATGCTCGCACAGGCGATCCTGTACCGCGGCGCCGGGTTTGACGTGGTGTGGCCCCAGTTCGCCGCGCTCTTCCTGATCGGGAGCGTCCTCTTCGCCATCTCGCTTTCACGCTTCCGAAAGACCATCGCAACCATGACGTGAAACGTGTGCACGTAGGAAATTTTGGTATAACTAAGGCTTGTTGCTTAAATCCGGTTATCTGGAGGAGCATATGCACTTTTCCCGACAGGTCGCACGCCTGGTGTTGCTGGCCGCTGCTGCAGCACTACTTTTCCCGGTCCCCCGTGCCCTGTGCGGCACCGTCAAACCCCTCTCCATCTCTTCGGGAACCACCACCAGTTCCTACTACGCCGCTGCCAGTGCCGTGGCCAAGATCTTCAACAAGAAGAGCGCGGTGTACGGCATGAGACTCGCCACCGTCGCTTCGGCCGGGTCGGTGGCCAACATCGACGCCGTCGCCGAGGGAAGGGCGGCTTTCGGCATCGCCGAAACCGAACTTCTGAAGAGGGCGATGCAGGGTGTGCGTCCATGGGAGGGGAAGGCGAGAGGGGGACTGCGGGCCGTCCTCGGGCTCTATCCCGCAACGGTCACCATCGTTGCGGCGGTGGACAGCGGCATAAAGCGCGTCTCGGACCTGAAGGGGAAAAGGCTCAACATCGGCGCCCCCGGCTCCATCGACAACACGTACGCCAGCGCATTGTTGCAGATGTCCGGCCTCAATCCCGGGGAGGTGATCAACACCGAGCACTCTACGGCGATCGCTCCGGAACTGCTGCAAAAAGGGGACATCGACGCCTACCTCTGCATCGTCGGGCATCCGAACCTGACGGTTCTGGAGGCGAGTGCTGGACAACGCAAGGTGCTCCTGGTTCCGCTGGACGAAGGGCTGATCAGGCAGGTGACGGCCAACAACCCGCTCCTCGCCCCGGTTCTCATCCCCACCCGGTTCTACCCCAACGTGCAGACCGCTGGCGCGGTGCAAAGTCTCGGCGTTCGTACCGTCTTGTTCACCACTGCCGACCAGTCTGACGAGTCCGTGTACCATGTCGTACGCGAGATACTCGGGAACCTCGACCTGTTCCGGCGCCAGCATCCGATCTTTCAGGATCTGACACCGGAGCAGGCCGCTCGTGTCACCGCCATTCCTCTGCATCCGGGGGCGGCACGCTACTTCAAAGAGTCCGGCCTGATACCTTAGCGGCCGGCAGTAGGGAGGTCTTCATGAAACGCTTACTGGCGCTGACTCTGCTGCTTCTTTCCTTCCTTGCCGCCCGGCCTGCCGCCGCGGCGCCACCGCAATCCTACTTCTACCCCTTCGTGAACCCCTACGAGGCGACGGTCATGGAGCTCCCGAAGGAATTCGAGGTCCGGCTACCCGACGAGGTCCCGGTCCACGAGTTCGTGGTCCGACCCTTCCCGAAGCGGGAGATACCCGAGGTCTTCTGGTACGAAAACGGGCTGGTCTGCTCGCTGGTGGCCCAGGATCACAAGGCCCCGCTGGTTTTCCTGATCGCGGGTTCCGGTTCCCGTTTCGACGTCCCGCGCATGTTGAAGCTGCAGAAGGTGCTGTACCAGGCGGGATTCCACGTCATCTCGCTCACCTCGCCGACCCACATGGACTTCGTGGTGAACGCGGCCAGCGGGCTCCCCGGCATCGCCACCGACGACGCCAAGGACCTGTACCGGGTGATGGATCTCGCCTACCAGAAGGTCCGCAAACGTGTCGACGTCTCCCATTTCATGCTCGCCGGGTACAGCCTTGGGGGCTTTGACGCCGCCTTCGTCGCGAAACTCGACGACCAGGAACATCGCTTCAACTTCAGGCGCGTGCTCCTGATCAACCCGCCGGTCTGCCTGTACGACTCGGTATCGGCCCTGGACCGGCTGCTGGTGGAGAACGTCCCGGGAGGGATGGACAACTTCGACAACTGGTTTCGCGGCGTCTTCAGCCAAACCATGCACCTTGCCGAGGCCTGGGAGCCGGGGGGGCTTAGCGGCGAATCGATGTACCGCACCTACAAGCGGATGCAGCCCAGCGAGAGCAATCTGGCTGCCCTCATCGGCCTCACCGCGCGCATGAACGCCGCTGACATGATCTTCACGGCTGACGTGATGAACGGCGGCGGCTACATCGTCCCCAAAAACGTCCGTCTCACCTCGACCACCTCGCTCACCCGCTACGCCATCGTTGCCTACAAGACGAGCTTCGTCGACTATTTCGAACAGTGGCTTTTCCCGCACTACCAGAAGATGGAGCCGGGTTTGACCCGGGAGGCCTTGCTGCGGCGGGAAACCCTGCGCTCGCTCGAGGGGTACCTGAAGGGGTCCAGGAAGTTCGGTCTCATCCACAACGAGGACGACATCATCCTGGTGTCCGGGGACATCGAGTACCTGGAACGGGTCTTCGACGACCGGGCATGGATCTTCCCAAGCGGCGGACACATGGGCAACATGTTCAACCCCGACGTGGTCTCCGCCATCACCGGCTTTCTCAAAGGGAAGGAGGAGTGATCATGAAAAAAATCGCCGATCACATGCCTTGCTCGCTGTCGCGCGGAAAAGGGACCGGGGGGGGAGGGCGGTTCCTGGTGCCGCTGCTGCTCTTGGTGCTGCTTTCCGCCTGCAGCTCGATGCCCAAGGTCACCGGTCCGGTCGAGCCGCCGCTCAGGCGCTACGAGGACCTGGTCAAGCCTGGGCAGCCCAACATGCTGGACGTGAATGACTCGGTGGAGGGGTTCAACCGCGGCAGCTACCGGTTCAACTACTACTTCGACGAGTACCTGTACCGCCCCGTGGTGCGCGGCTACGAGTTCATCATGCCCAACTACCTCGAGGACCGGGTTTCCGACGCCCTCGACAACCTGGGTGAAATTACCAACTTGACTAATAATCTTATGCAGTTCAATCTGAAGGGCGCCGGCGTCACGGTGAGCCGCTTCGTGATCAACTCGACCATCGGCATCGGAGGCCTTTGGGATCAGGCGAAGAAGATGGGGCTCAAGCGCCAGACCGAGGATTTCGGGCTCACGCTCGGGCACTACGGCACCGGGAGCGGGACCTACCTGATGCTCCCTGTGCTCGGCGCCTCCAACGTCCGGGATACCGCCGGGCTGGTCGCCGATGCGGCCACCGTTGACTACATCGGCCCGTTGGCCTGGCTAAACGACAACACCGCCACCTACGCCTATGCCGGTGTCTATGCCGTGGACCGCAGGCATCGCACCCCCTTCAGGTACCGCCAGACCGGCTCCCCCTTCGAATACGAGCTGATCCGGACCCTGTACACCATGAAGCGCGACTACGACATCGAGCAGACCAAAGAGAAGAAGTAAGTCCGGAGGTAGCAGTTGCTGAGGTTCCTACATTCCATCTTCAGGCGGGGCACGCGAGGAGGTGCCGTGCCGGAATCCCTGGTCAACAAAGCCATAGAGCGCGCCGTCGACGGCACCGATCCCTGGATCCGTGCCGTTTTCGGCTACAAGAAGAAGCTCCGCCCGGCCGTGCTGCATGCCATCGACCACGTGGTGTCGCTTGTGGACGGCACCGGCCCGATCCTGGCACTCGACCCGCAGCGCTACGACGAGGAGACCAACCTGCGCACGTATTTCATCTCCGCTTCGGAGATGGGACTGTTCCTGGAGCGTGACCCGGGGCTCGCGCAACTGCGCGGCAAACCGGGGGACGGGCAACGCGTGGCGACGGGGCTGTTGCTCATGGAGAAGCAGGAGCGGCTCACCCTGGGCGCCGCGATGTCAGGCGACGTGGTGCTGCGCGACGTACCGCAGGTGACGGTCAGTTTCGAAGGACACAGGCTCATCGACCTAAACGACAAGGAAGAGGAGACCCGCTACCTGTTGAAGCGCCGCGCCTACGATCACCTGCTGCGCATAGCGCTTGGGAGGATCACCGAGATCAAGACGCGGCGGGGCAACCTTGAGAAGCACCGCACGCTTTTGGGCTCCAAGCTATCCCTGTTGCGCCGCGGCGGCTTCGGCTTCGGTCCCGGCTCGGGAGCGGAACCGGACGTGGCGACCCTGGAGCAACGGTTGGCACAGATCGAGGAGCAGCTTTTGGAGATAGGGAAGGACGACAAGATGCTGGAGGTCTACCTGGGTGTGGTTGCCGACGTACTGGGGCGAGCCGAGGAGCATCTGTGGGTGGGGAAGGAGACGCTGGTCGTGGACCGGATGGGGATCAAGCGCAAGGAGGCCGGCCCCGAAGCCCGCGAGATCAACCTCGACGTACTGTGCGACGCCGAGGGGAGGAGACTGGTGGTCTCCCTGGTGAACATTCCGACTTAGCCGGCACGAATATCCGAACGACTGCGCCCCCTGCGGCTTCGCCGCAGGGGGCGCTTTGCCTAGGCCCGATCCTGTTCCGGTTCGAGGACCACGCAGCGCACCCCCAACCCCTCCAGCGCCGGACCGAAACAGCCGTTGCATGAGAGGCAGACCGACTTGGCGCGGTCTCCCTCGCGCCATCTCCGCACCAGGTCCGGTTCACCGATCAGGGGGCGACTGAGGGCGATGAACTGGGCCTCTTCCCGCTGCACCAATTCTTCCGCCACCTCGAAGGAACGGATCCCCCCCACGAGGATCAGCGGTATCCCCACCTGTTTCTGGTAGTCCTGCGCGGCCGCCCGGTAGTAGACCTCGTGCTCCCTGCTGGTCAGTTCCCCTGGGCGAGGCGGAATCAGCTCCTCCGACAGCGGGGTGCCGCCGGAAAACTCGATGGCATCGACCGAGGCCTTTTCCAGAAGTTGGGCGACCTGGAGGGCTTCCTCCGCCGTCATGCCGTCCTCCAGGAAATCGTCGGAATTCATCTTCACGAGGATCGGGTATGCCTCTCCCACCTTGCGCCGCACCGCGTGGACCACGTCCAGGAGCAGCCTGGCCCGGTTCTGCAGGCTGCCTCCGTAGCTGTCCTCGCGCCGGTTGAAAGCGGGGGAGAGAAACTCGCTCAGCAAAAAGCCGTGTGCGGCGTGGAGCTGCACCGCGTCGAAGCCCGCCGCTTTCCCCCTGGCGGCCGCGTCCGCGAAGGCGGCAATGAGCCCTTCGATCTCGCCGGTGGTGAGGGCCTGGTTGAGCGGGCCGTCCGCCGAGGGGACCCTCGGGCGCTCGCCGGTCAGTTCCTGCGACGAAAATCGGCCGGCGTGCACAAGCTGCAGCGCGATCCTGGCACCCGCTGCGTGTACCGCCTCGGTCATGCTGGCTAGGCCCGGGAGAAACCGGTCGTCCCAGGCCGCCATCTGCCAGGGGGTGGATTGTCCCCCCTTGGTGACAAAGGCGTAGCCGGTGATGATCAGCCCGATGTCGTTGCTCGCCAGCTCCACCATCATATCCGTCAGCCTGGGCGTGACGGAGCCATCCTCAGCCGCGAGCCCCTCCCAGGTCGCCGATCGCACGAATCGGTTTTTCAGACTTAGCTTCCCAAGGCAAGCCTCTTCGAAAAGTTGTGCCATCCCTTACTCCTTCAGCCCCTGCAGATGGAAAGGGGCGTGCCGCTATAACCAAGGCGGATCCCGGTGAACTCTTGCCGAATAAGCCACTGGTGTTGTTGAATATTCTCTAGTTTTGGACTTCCTCTTGAAAGGAGATTCGATATTTCAACTAGTTACGATTTGGCACGCCCGATGCTATTAGTTGAACAGGTGCGTAATGAAGCGCAACAAAATCTCTCGATAAAAGGAGGATGTAACAATGAAACGTAAACTCTTGGTACTCATGGCGGTATCCCTTTTCGCGGCGGTAACCCCGGTACTGGCTGACGAGGCCCCGAACCACGGCAGCATGCACAAAACCGGCGACGCCCAGTGCGAGAAAGAGTGCGCGATGCTCCTGAAGGATTGCAACAACCAGGTCGACAGCATCCAGGACAAGATCAGGAAGCTGCAGGTCGCCATCAACGAGCAGGGCGCCACCACCTACACGGTCGAGGAACTGAAGATCCTCAAGAAGAAACTTCAGGAGGCCAACGATACGCTGCGCGTGCTGAACAGGCACTAGCGGGGGAGGGGCCTTTCAGGTCCCTGCCTCTTTGGCCGCGGTAAAGAAAGGGCGCGCTGCCACCGGCAGCGGGCCCTTCTTTGTGTGTGGAGTGCGCCCGCTCCGCCAAAAAGGCGGCCCTAACGTTTTTGCAGCATCGACTTGGCAAGCTCGAGGTTGTGATAGGCTATCCCCCGCAGGCGCGCTCCTTCCGCGTCCTTGCGCCCGGCGAGCTCCGCCAGGAAGAGGTCGAGCTCCTTGCGCGCCGCGTCCGTCTTCTTCTTGTCGTAGGGAAGCGAGAAGTTGATCCCTTTCACGTCCCATGCGCTTGCGGGGAGGAGGGTAAAGGGAGCAAAATCCTCCAGCTTCCGGTTCCCGGCCGGTTCCGGTTTTTCCCACACCTGCTCGGTGAACCTCAACCCGTCCTTGTCCGCAAGCACCTTGTAACTCCCCTTGAAGGGTTTTTTCACGTCGGACTTCTCGAAGTAGTTCCATTCCGATCTGCCCACCTGCGTCGGCGAGTCGTGGCAGGTAGCGCAGCCGCGGGGCTTGCCCAGGGCGTGGCTCATCTTGTCCATCTGTACCCAGAGGATCGCCTTGTTGCGGGAGGGAAGATCGCTGCGGGTGCCGACGCCGATGTAGGCGTCGTTGACGTCGCGCGCCCCACGCACCGCCTCGAAGAATGCGGGCTCCCCGATGGAGGGGTTCCCCGGTACGCGCCGTTTCGAGATCTCCCGGAACATAAGCCCGGTAGGGGCGAGTTCCGCGGTCTGGTTCATTACCGCCATGGGGTAGGGCTTCACCCCGATCCAGCGTCCGTCCGCGTTTTTGATGACGGTGGGGAGATCGCGGGTGCCGTAGTACTCCTTGTGTTTTCCGTACGGCGTCTCCACTCCGAAGGTGACTCCGGGCCCCCAGAAGGTGTACTGGTAGGCGCCGACCACGGTAACGTGGCAGGTTGCGCAGTCCACCTTGGCGTGCGCCGAACTCTGCACCGCCTTTACGATCTCGGCATGGCAGTTGGCACAGGCGGCACGCGCCTGGGGCGAGCCCAGGTGGCCGAACTGGTGGTGTTGGGGCTTATGGCAGTCGATGCAGGTGATCCCCGCCTTGAAGTGCGCCTCCTGGGGGAGGTTGGGAGGAAAGGAGTAATCGCCGCGGAAGTACCCGGCGCCGCGCCTGCGGTCCATGGGGCCGGCGTGGCAAATGGTGCCGCGGCGGCCGCCGTAGCAACTGGTGGTGTCGGGAATGCCGAAACTGTGGCTGCCGGTTCCCGCGTGCGGTTTGTAGTGACAGTCGTTGCATCCCGGATGGCACATGTTGCAGGCGCGGTTTGATGCGTCGTTCTGCGCTTCGGAGTAGGGGACGGCGGTTTGACTCCTTAGGTTGTCGTAGTTCTGCCCGAACCACATGCCGCAGTTCTGGGGACCGGGGAGCTGCTCCGACCATTTGCGGAACGATCTCTGGTGTTTCAGCAGCCCCATCTCCGAGCTCGCGTAATCCTGCACCTCCTGTGCATGGCACCTGCCGCAGGTCTTGCGGGCGATGTCGGGGGAAAATGCGAAGGTTTTGTGATCACGGTCCTGCCAGTGGATGCCGGCCACCGCCTTGATCCCGAGCCCGGCAAGTTTTGCCGGGTCCCCTTCCGGCGTCAGGGCCTCCATGTCGGAGGAGCGCGGTACCAGGGCCTTTACCGCCCCTGCCGCCTGCCGGGACAGCGCCTCCCCCTTGACTCTCGGGCCCACCCCGACCAGGAAGGGGCGCAGCATGCCCCGGTGGGCGTTTTCCTTGTCCTTTTCGTTTGCGGCGCCGAGGTGACAGTCGACGCAGGTCACCCCAGGCATGTTGACCTCGCGGTCCACCTGCGCAGGGTCGAGGTACATGGCCTCCGCGCCAAGCGACTTCAACATGTTCCTGTCACTGTGACAAACGATGCACTGAGAGTCTGCACCGAGGCCCCAAGCCGTACCCGAGACAACCAGAGAGAGCACAACGATCGCAATGGCTTTCATCCACTCCTCCCTTCATCAGCTGTTCGACAGGCTGCACGAATTCATCCCACAGATTCAAGGGCACCCTGCCGCGGCAGTTACTTGATGGTGAAACCTCCGTCCTGGTTGGGTGTTATGGTAGCGTCAAGGTACCGGACCTGGTACCCCTTCTCCTTGAGGATGGTGTAGGCCATCTCTGCCCGTGTGCCGGTGTTGCAGTGCAGCACGAGCTTCTTGTCCCTGGAGATCTCTGCCAGGCGGTCGGCGATCTCGTCGGCGGGTATGTTGACCGCGCCTTTGATCATCCCCGTTTTGGCTACTTCGTCGGCGCCGCGTACATCCAGCAGTTGTACCCCCGCCGGGATCCCACGGGCGAAGGCCTGGAACTCGGCCACCGATATGGTGCCGGGCTTTGGCTTGGGAACGTAGACGACCTGTGCGGCCGGTTTCCCCGCAGCGACCTGGTAGCCTGCACCTTTCCAGGCGGCGTATCCGCCGGTGAGGACGCGCGGTCCCGGATAACCCGCCTTGATCAACTTGGCCGCGACGCGCTCGGCGCTGCCGTCACCATTGGCATCATAAATGACCACCGGAGGCTTCAGCTCCCGTTTCGGGAAGGTCGCCAGGGCCTGATCCATCTCGCGTTCCGGCACGTTGGTCGCGCCCGGAATAAACCCTTGTCCCGCCTCTGACTCGGGGCGCACGTCGATGAGCACGAAGGAGAGCCCTTTGTCGAGCCACCCCTCCTTGAGGGACTTAGCGCTCAACACGGTGAAGTTGCGGCTGTTCCATTCGGGGATGCCGTCGTGGAAGATCTTTACGTTGGTGTAGCCGAGTTTCTCCGCCTCACGGGCGGAGGAGGGGCTGAGCGCTCAGGTGACGCCGGCACAGAAGTAGACCAGCAGTTCCCCCTTGTCCTTGGGGAGTTTGTCGAGATTCTTCTGGAAGGCGGGGAAGGGGATGTTGATGGCTGTCGGGATGGACCCGTCCTGGAACTTGGGCGCCGGCCGCGCGTCCACCAGGGTGTACTTTTCCTTGCCGGAGACGAGCTTTTCTACCTGCTCGACCTTGAGCTGTTTTTCGGCAGGCACCTGCATGGGAGGCTTGATGGAGATCTCGCTGATGCTTTTCAGGCCCTTGCCCGTTTCCGTGTAAACGACCCGGACCTCGTGCCCTTTCTTGATGGCCCGCAGCGATTTCTCGAGGTTGCCGGGCACGGCGCCGTTGAGGACCCTGAGGGTATCCTTGTCGAAGCTGACCACCTCGGCGCCGTCGTCAAACCTGAGCTGGATTGTCTGCGACTTCATCGCCACGGTGTCGAAAAATGCGCGCAGTTGACCCTCGGCCGGTTTGTGACAGACCGAGCAGGATTTCACGTCTTTCGCCTTGAACTTGGCCGGTGCGGCCTCTTCTGCCATTACGCCGTGCGCTGTGAACAACGCGACGACTGACAGAGCGGACAGCGAACAGCTGATTCTTCGAAGCGACATCACTTTTCCTCCTTTGAGAGTGGCGTGTTATCGAGGTGGTTACCTGATATCAACATAGCGGTAAAACTTTACTGAGTTATAGCAGTTTCTCGCTCCGACGCCACCACAATGAGTGAAAAGATCTGACAAAGAAAAGAGGAATTACCCGCACGGGATAATTCCTCTACTCAGTTTCGACCTCGGTGCAGCGCTATGTGGTCACGCTCAACACCAAGCTCGTCTGCGTACTGCCGGCATCGACGTACTTCGAGAGCGAATCGATCAGTTTCTGCAGTTCGCTCACCTGGTCCTCGAGCGAGGAGCCGGAGCGGTCCTGCATGCCGCCCGGGGGAGGACCCGGCGGCTGGGAACCGTCGGCCCGTGCGGCGCTGTTGCCGGTAGCGGTGCTGGTGCTTGCGCTGGTACTTGCACTGGTACTTGCGCTGGTACTTGCACTGGTTGCGGTGCCTGTGACCGTGCTGGTGCCGGACCCGTCGCTGCCGGAAGAGAGCTTCTCCACCAGCGCCTTCAAGCTTTCGAGGACGGCGCCCAAATCGTCCTGGCTGGTGCTCTGCGCGCTCGCAGAACCGTATGCCTCCATCCCCTGCTGTGGCGGCACCGGCGGAGGTCCGTCAGGCATCCCATGCGTCTGGCCGAACCCGCCGTTTTGCATCAAGGTGTTCAGCTCGTCCATGCTGAGCGAGCCGTCGCCATCGCTGTCGTAGCTTTTGAAGGCATCGTCGCTGGTATCGAGCGTGGTGCCGCTCTTCTCCTTCAACTTCTCCGCCATGGTCTGCAATTCGGTTTGTGATACTCCCCCGGAGCCGTCGCTGTCGACCTTCTTGTAAAAATCCTGGGGGTTGTGCCGCATGCCCGCACCGCTGATTCCGTTCACCATACTGCCTCCTTGTTTCCCGAAGCGTTACCTGCTGGCTTGAGTCTACCTGCTCCCGGCGTTGCTTCAGTTAAGACGTGTGGGGGCGATGTAAAGTTTTGTAAAAATCAAGAATCCATATCATTTCAATTCTTTACAACGAGTACCTGCCGTTGTCGCTATACTGGCCCCAGCTTGATCAACAAGGCGATACTTCGAGGAAAAGATGAAGATTCCAACGCTGGCCCGTGCGCTTTTCATCTGCGCGGGTCTGGGGCTTGCCGGCTGTGCCACGGTCGGCCCCGACTATGTGATGCCGCAGCTCAAGGCGCCGGCTGCCTGGCGGCAACTGGACGACAAAGGCGCGACCCAGAGCACCTCCGCGGAGAACTACGACCTCGGCTCGTGGTGGCTCACGCTGAGGGACCCGCTACTGTCCGAACTGATCGAAAAGGCGGTCACGGCCAGCCCGGACCTGCGCAGCGCCGAGGCGAAACTGCGGGAATCGCGCGCCCGTAACGCGGTGGCCGGTTCCGATCGTTTCCCTACCGTGACCGGCTCCGGCAGCGCCGCGCGCAACAGATCCAGCGCGAAATCCGGCAGCGGCGCGACGACCAGCCTGTTCAGCGCCGGATTCGACGCCAGTTGGGAACTTGACATCTTCGGCGGCACGCGCCGCGGCATGGAGGCGGCCGGGGCGGATCTGGAGGCGAGCCTGGCGACCTTGCAGGGGGCGCAGGTCACTCTGGCTGCGGAGGTTGCCCAGAACTACCTGGAGCTGCGCACCCTGCAGAAAAGGATCGCCATAGCCCGTGACAACCTGGCCAGCCAGTCGGAGACGTTGCAGTTGACCGAGTGGCGCGCACAGGCCGGACTGGTGGCCACCCAGGACGTGGAGCAGGCACGCAGCAACCGGGAGCAGACGAGGGCCGCGATTCCTACCTTGGAGGCGAGCCTCACCGAGGCGGAGCACAGGTTGGATGTCCTCTTGGGCGAGGCCCCAGGAACGCTGCACGGGCGGCTGTCGGCGGTAAAGGATCTGCCGCTCCTGCCGGATCAGGTGGCGGTCGGCATCCCGGCGGAAACGCTGCGCCAGCGCCCCGATCTGCGGGCGGCGGAGCGCAAGCTTGCGGCGGAGACGGCGCGGGTCGGCGTCGCGGAAGCCGCCCGCTATCCCTCGTTCACGCTCTCGGGCTCCATCGGGTTGGAAGCCCTGACCCTTGGGGGAGTGGCCGGCGGATCCGCGGCCAAATCCTCGCTCCTCGGTAGCGTCACCGCCCCGGTTTTCGATGCGGGCACGCTGCGCAGCCGGGTCGAAATCCAGGACGCGGTGCGGGAACAGGCGCAGATTGCCTATCAGCAGTCGCTTCTGACGGCCCTGCAGGAGGTGGAAAACGCCCTGGTGACGCTCTCTCGCCGGCAGCAGCGTGGCGAGGCGCTGCAAAGTGCTGCGCTGTCGGCGCGTAACGCCGCTGAACTGGCGCGGCAGCGCTACGGCGCCGGCCTGATTGATTTCCGGTCCGTGGTGGATACCGAGCGCAACGTACTTGGTGTAGAGGACAGCCTGGCCGAGACGCGGGGAGAAACAGCGCAGGCGCTGGTCGCGCTGTACAAGGCATTGGGCGGCGGCTGGCGCCGCGAAGGAGAATCGAATTAGATGAAGGAAAACGAAGCACAACGAGTCGAGGCCGCGTCCCTGGAGAAACTTCTGAAGGCCGATCCCGCAGGTCTGCTTGGCAAGAGCAGGGTCTGGATCGTCGCTGCCGCGGTCGTGGCGGTGCTGGCGGCCGCCGCCTTTTCGCTCCGCCCCGCCGAGAAGGATCCTGCGCCCAGTTTCGCAACGGAGGCGGTCGAGTCGGGCACGCTGGTGGTCAAGGTCTCGGCCACAGGCAACCTGCAGCCGACCAACCAGGTCGACGTGGGGAGCGAGCTTTCAGGGATGGTGGACAAGGTGCTGGTCGACGACAACGACCGGGTCCGGAAAGGGGAGGTGCTGGCCCTGTTGGACCTCTCCAAGCTGAAGGACGCCGTGGTCAAGTCGCGGGCGAGCCTGGTGGCGGCCCAGGCGCAGGTGCTGCAGATGCAGGCGACCTCCGCCGAGGCGCGCGCGGCCCTGGCCCGGTACCGCCAGGTGGCGCAGCTCTCCGGCGGCAAGGTTCCCTCCAAGGCGGAGCTGGATACCGCCGAGGCCAACGTCAAGCGCGCGGAAGCGAACGAGGCCAACGCCCGCGCCGCGGTCACCCAGGCGCAGGCCAACCTGCAGTCGGACAAGACCAACCTGGCCAAGGCGACCATCCGCTCCCCGATCAACGGGGTGGTGTTGAAGCGGAACGTCCAGCCCGGGCAGACCGTCGCCGCCTCCTTCACCGCCCCGGTCCTCTTCACCCTGGCGGAGGATCTCTCGAAGATGGAACTCCAGGTGGACGTGGACGAGGCCGACGTCGGCCAGGTCAAGGTAGGGCAGAAAGCCTTATTCACCGTGGACGCCTACCCCGGCCGGAAGTTCGACGCGGTCATCACCCGGGTGAGTTACGGCTCCCAGACCAAGAACAACGTGGTTTCCTACCTGACGGTACTGCAGGTGAAAAACGACGACCTCAGCCTGCGCCCGGGGATGACCGGCAGCGCCGAGATCACCACCGTGACCCGGGACAAGGCCCTCTTGGTCCCCAACGCCGCCCTCCGTTTCACCCCTTCCTCCGGCGAGGCGGCAGCCAAGAAGCCGGGCGGGGTGATGGGCGCCCTGATGCCGCGCCCACCCGCGGCGCAGCCAAAGCAGATTACAGCCGGCAGCAAGGACGGGCAGCGCCAGGTCTGGGTGCTGCAGGGGGACAAGCCGGTTGCCGTCGAGGTGAAGACGGGCGCCAGCAACGGCAAGGTGACCGAGATCGTGGCGGGCGCCCTCAAGCCGGGAATGCAAGTCATCACCGAAACCCAGGAGGCTAAGCAATGAGTGGATCGCCGTTGATCCGCCTGTCAGGAGTGACCAAGAGCTACGGCCGGGGGCATGCCGAGTTCCAGGCGCTGAAGGGGATCGATCTCGACATCTTTTCCGGCGACTTCGTCGCGGTCATGGGCCCAAGCGGCTCCGGCAAGTCCACCACCATGAATATCCTGGGCTGCCTCGACACCCCGACCAGCGGCAGCTACCAGTTCCAGGGGGTGCACGTGGAACAGCTGGAGCGCAACCAGCGGGCCCTTTTGCGCCGCCACTACCTGGGCTTCGTGTTCCAGGGGTTCAACCTCCTGGCCCGCACCACGGCGCTGGAAAACGTCGAGCTGCCACTCATCTATCGCGGCGAACCGGCGGCGGCAAGGCACCAGGCGGCCCGCGCGGCGCTGGAGCAGGTCGGGCTCAAGGGGTGGGAGTCGCACACACCCGCGGAGCTCTCGGGCGGCCAGCAGCAGCGGGTCGCGATCGCACGCGCCATCGTGACCCGCCCGGAGGTGCTTCTTGCCGACGAGCCGACCGGCAACCTCGACACCCGCACCAGCCATGAAATCATGGAACTGATCACCTCCCTCAACGCGAAGCTGGGCATAACCGTCCTCATGGTCACCCACGAACAGGACGTCGCCTCCTACGCACGGCGGGTGGTGCATTTCGTGGACGGGGTGGTGGAGAGCGACCTGCGCAACGGGGAGGGATACTGATGCTCTGGAACACGCTGCTCCTCTCCCTGCGCGCGATCCGCCGCAACCTGATGCGCTCCTTCCTCACAGTGCTCGGCATCGTGATCGGAGTCGCCGCCGTCGTCATCATGGTGACCTTGGGCAACGGCGCCACCAGGTCGGTTTCCGATCAGATCTCCAGCATGGGGAGCAACCTCCTGATGGTGATGCCCGGCCAGCGCTTCGGTCCCGGCTCGGACGCCGCACCCAGCTTCAAGAGCGCCGACATCGACGCCATCAAGAGCCAGATCTCCAGCGCCGAGTGGGTGGCCCCGGTCGCCGGCAAGTCCGTCACCACGGTCTACCAGTCCCGCAACTGGCCCACCATGGTGAGCGGTACCAGCAACGACTACTTCCATGCCGGCAACTGGGAGATCGCCTCCGGCCGCATGTTCGCCGAGGGGGAGGAGAGGGGAGGGAAGGCGGTCTGCGTAATGGGCGAGACCGTGCGCAAGAAGCTCTTCGGCGGCCAGAACCCGGTGGGGTGCGAGATCCGGGTCAAGGACTTCTCCTGCGAGGTGGTGGGAGTACTGAAACCGAAGGGGCAGTCAGGCATGGGGTCGGATCAGGACGACAGCATCGTCATGCCGCTCAAGACAGTGCAGCGCCGCCTGACCGGCAACCAGGACGTGAGCCGCTTCAGCATCTCGGTGCGCAAAGGCGCCTCCGTCGATGCCGCCACCAGGCAGCTCACCCTGCTTTTGCGCGAGCGGCGCAAGATAAGCGACAGCGAAGAAGACGACTTCCGGGTCATGGACACCCGGCAGATCGCCCAGACGCTGACCAGCACCACCAAGATCCTCACCATGCTCTTGAGTGCTGTGGCGGCGGTGAGCCTGCTGGTTGGCGGTATCGGCATCATGAACATCATGCTGGTCTCGGTGACCGAGCGTACCCGGGAGATCGGGATCCGGCTTGCCATCGGCGCGCTGGAGCGGGAGGTGCTGCTGCAGTTCCTGATCGAGGCGGTGGTGCTGGCCGGGATGGGAGGCCTGGCCGGCATCGCCCTGGCCACCGGCGCCTCCGTGGCATTGGCGCACGCCATGAACATCCCGTACCTGTTCGATCTGAAGATCAACCTTTTATCCTTCTTGTTTTCTGCGGCCATAGGGGTTGTGTTCGGCTTTTTCCCGGCCCGCCGGGCAGCCGGCCTCAACCCCATCGACGCCTTGCGCCACGAGTGAGGCCGGCACAGTTTCGTCCACCTTGTCCAATGAGCATGGAATACCCGCAAAGCGAAGTTCAGGGGGGGCACGTGGTGCACACTGGACGTGCTTGCCACCGGACCATCAGCAATGGGTGTCATGTCCAGGGGTGTCCTCTCTGGGAGGGGTCGATTGCACGATGCTGAAGAATTCGGGATCCTCCAGTTTCTCGACAAATTCGATGGCAGCACTTTCGTCGCCACCCGCTGCGAGAAAGACTTGCCATTCCAGAAGAGTGTCCAGTTCGTCGGTGATGTCCTTCACCTTCACAGCAAGGTTTGCGGCGTCGAATTCGGTGTAATACCATCTGCTCGGAGTTTCGGTGGACAGCACACGCTTACCACAAAACTTTTGGCTGAACTTATTGGTTTTCATGTTGTAGAACAAATTCCTCCCATTCACATTGAGCA
The DNA here is from genome assembly GCF_018919385.1 of Geomonas diazotrophica. GTDB lineage: Bacteria > Desulfobacterota > Desulfuromonadia > Geobacterales > Geobacteraceae > Geomonas > Geomonas diazotrophica. The sequence goes on along the minus strand of NZ_JAHLMF010000008.1, from coordinate 234,544 downwards.
ACGCGACGTCCTTCTCGGGACAGATCCCGGCTAATACCGTAATACTCATATGCGCGACGCTTTCGGCATCCAGATACTGCTTCACCGCTCGCAGCTTGGGATTCAGGACGTTTACGATGCCGTCCCCAAGAGCATAGATCTGGCTTCTCCCAGCGTCGATACCGAGGCAATTGAGACCCTGGGTTGCGCCGACTCTGCTGCAGCCTCTCGGCGGTTCCAGGTTGCTCTCCAAAACATGGGTGTAGCAATCGGTGGTTGCCACGAACCTGTCGGGCTGGTATGACAGCCGGAATGCGTCAAGGCTCTCACACGGTGCTTCATAGGTTCTCACCACACTGCTGACAAGGTCGATGGATTGCTTCACTACTCTAAAATTGTTGCCTTCCCGGATGACGGCGTAGTAGGAATTGTCCTTACTGCCGGACATGAATATGCCCTCAAAAGACGCGCCTTCCTGGTAGTTGAAATGCTGATTGAGGTCGAAAACAGCCGTGAATCGACTTGCCATTTCTGAAAGTTTGGCGCGCCACATCGTGTTGTTGGTTCGAGAGTTAGCCAAGAGGAAGACGTCCTTATCCGGCAAGCAATCCATCACGTCCAGATCCTTGAAATTGGGCGACCGGTACCTGGTGGCGCTCATGCACCACATGTTGAGGACGATGATGGTCTCTTCATCCTCGCGCAACAGCACGTGTCGGTCAGAGGAGCACATTTTGTCCAGGCGCGATGGGGCGGATTCCCAGGAGAGATCAACGACCAGATCCGGCGAAACGGTCATCGGGATCGCTTCGGCGGAAATGGCAAACATCTGCGCAACCTCATCGTCGTATTTATCTAGGAGCTGCGCCATCCAGGGGCTGGTCAATGTCTCCCTGAGCTGCGCCGCTTTTGTGGAATTTCCCAAAAGCAGGGCGTCACGGTAATCCAGTGGGCCCCACTCGCACTCCGTCTCCGGCTCGAGGCGGTAAATTGCGCGTTTCGCTTCCTCCTTATAGGCGGCCCTCTCCGCGGCAGGCAATAACGCCAACGGCTTTTGTAGTTGGGCGTAGAGCTTTCTGGCTGTGGCCAATGCGTCCCTTTTTTCCTCCCACTGATCCAGTTCATCCAGCAAGGAAAACAATTGCTCGGCCTCTCGCCTCGCCTTCGCCGACTCCAGTTCGAGGAGCGTGTCGTATAGCTCCTTGAACAGAGGGGAGCAGTGAAAATACTGCTGCAGGTCCTGCACCGTCTCCCAGCAACCTTCCACCTGTCCCTGTTGCACCTGCCGCCTGAGCCTGACGAACCTAAGCCACTGCTTCATGGCATCTCCGTCCGCAAGTTTCCGAAGACCCTTGTTATGGCAGAGGACAGAAAAATAAGGAGATATGGCGCATGCCCGATGGTAGTCCGCCTCCTCCCCTTGGCGCGACAGCCAGAGCAGATTGTGATAGCTTTCCTCCCACCGTTCCTGCGCCGCGAGTGCCCGGAGCGTGTCGAGGCGGTCTTCAACCGCTTCTTTCTTCTGGCGATTCCTTTCCCGTGCCATAAGGTCCCTGATCTGCTCGCCTCTCTCCTTGTCCCGCTCCAGAAGCTGCGCCAGCAAATCGAGCTTCTCGGTGGCCGTCTCGCTGGACCCGAATCGCTCCCAGAGCCTCTCGACTTCCGCTCCACTCCTCCTCGCCTCAACCTCTCCGGCTAATTCGCGCGCCTTCTTGAAGTTCGGGTAAAGGGAAAGGGCTCGCTGAAGCAGGGACTGCGCTTGGCTGAGATCGTTGCAGGCAAAGGCCGCCTCCGCCTTTTGCAGATAAGGCTCGGCTTCCTCGAGCATGGCCGCCTCTATCTCCTTTCTCAAGCTGGTATGGGTGGTCACGAATCCCTCTTTTTCATCCGCCACCTTCAGAAGATAATAGGCCAGTGACAAGTTTCCATCCTTGAATGAAATGTCTGCGTAGGCGTACAGGGAGTTTTTCTCGAGATCCCCCGGCTCCGCCGACTCGAAGAGAGCCCTCGCCTCAGCAATCAAGCCGTTACCGTAATAGGTCATGGCGAGCAGTTCCCGGACGACCTTGTCCTTAAGCAGATGCCTAGGCTGCGCCAGCAAGACCTCAATAGCCCTTTGATACGCTCCCATCTGTTCCGTCAACATCCTGGCGGCTTTTATCAGGGTCGGCAACTCCCCGGGGGCAGCGATTCGAATGTTGGCCAGGAGTTCCTCCGCTTGAGGGTATTCGTACTGCTCAAGCAGAAGTTCGGCGTTTCTCAGGGCTTCCTTAGGCGAACCGCTGGCTGTCCGTTTCCTGGATTTCGCCCTCTTCGCCTCGACGTTTGTCGGGGAGGGTGCCGGTGCAGAGTGGATGCTGCCTACCGTGTCGAGCGCCTTCATTGAAAGGGCATTGAGATCTGCATGGCAGGCGTCGATGGAGGGTAGGGCATTGTGCTTGATGAGGATTATGTCCGCGTTGCAGGGATGAGGCGCCAGGTGGAAGGTTTCTCCGTAGGTCTCCAGAAGCAGGTTTTGCAGCTGGTTTTTGATGCGGTAGCCATACTCCCTATCACTCTCGGGAAGCTGAAGGCATGTGGGATTCACCCGTTTGATCAGTGATATCAGTTCCGGAGAGGACGGAATCCGCGCCGACCTAAGAACGCTCTCCGCCGCTTTGACATGCAGTTGCCAACTCATAACGCCCTCCTTGTTTAAGTTAAAAATATTTTAATTGTAGTGGGTCTTCCTCCCGGTGCAAGAAAGTTCCTTTCCAATACTTTCCGGCAACGTCATCTCGTATTCCCTCCTTGTTTTCTCCGGCTGTTGGCGTTATCTTTGCGGATCTGACCGGTCACCGCCGGTGAATTTGTGAATGAGCCTCCACGCGGCTGCGATGCCGACTCTGTCAAAAGGTAGTCCTGTCCAGTGACCAACCACGTTCCGCGCCTGCTGAAGCTGGCGGCCCCCATGATACTCTCGACCTCTGCCATCACCCTGATGCAGATCGTGGACGCCATCGTCCTGTCACGTCATTCCAGCGCCGCCGTGGCGGCCATCGGACCCGCCGGCCTGGCGATCATCCTGTTCCAGGGCTTTCTCTTCGGTACCGCTGGGTATGCCGGCACTTTCGTCGCCCACAACCACGGCCGAGGCGACGCCGCCGGCGTGCGCAAATCGGCATGGCTCGGCATCAACACCTCGCTCGCCTCCGGCGTCCTCGCCCTGGTCATGGCCTGGCCGATAGGCCAGCTTTTCCGACTGGCGGGGCACACGCCCGACGTCGCTGCCGACGAGATCAGCTACTTCACCATCTGCATGGCCGGCTCGCTCTTTCCCGTGCTCGGTTCTGCGCTGGCCGGCTGGCTCTCCGGTATCGGGCGCCCTGTCATCGTCACCGCGGTGACCTTCTTCTCGTTTGCAGTCAACGCGCTGCTCGCCTGGGGACTGGTGCTGGGTACCTGGGGCTTTCCGCGCCTTGGGATCACCGGCGCCGCGCTGGCCACCGTTTCCGCTCAAGGGGTTGCCGCGCTCCTCTACGTCGCCATCTTCGTTGCCGGCGGGGGATGCACGGACCGTGGCGACAGGCGCCTGCACGGCGGCGAACTGTCCCGTTTCCTGAAACTGGCCATGCCCATGGGGCTGCGCATCAGCGGGGAGCTTCTTGCCTGGACCCTCTTTCTCGTGGTGCTGGGGCGGCTGGGGACCGTGGAACTGGCGGCGTCCAGCATCGCCTTCCGGATCAACGGCATGGCCTTTTTCCCCGCGCTCGGCCTCGGGCAGGCGGCAGGCATCCTGGTGGGGCACGCCCGCGGGGCAGGGGAGGACGACGAGGTTCCGGCCATCGCGTCCCAGTCGCTGCTGGTGTGCGAGGTCTGGATGCTGGTGATGGCCGTGCTGTTCGCCACCTGCTCGGCGCCGCTCATGGCGATCTTTGCCGGTCACGGCCCAGAGAGCGCCCGGATCGTCGAGACCGGCTCTCTCATAATGAAGTTCGTCGCCTTCTACTGCCTCTTCGATGCTGCCAACGTCATGACCGGCTGCGTGCTCTCCTCCGCCGGCGATACCAACTGGGTCGCCCGCACCTTCGTCTATTGCTCTGCAGGTTTCCTGCTCCTTTTGTGGCTGATCGACAGCTTCATGCCCGGCTTGGTCGCCGAGTGGACCCTCGGCACCTGCTTCGTCCTGTTCACCGCCGTTGTCTGGTCGCTCCGCTTTCGTTCCGGCGCCTGGAGAACGATCCGGGTGCTTCACGACTCGCACTGAGACTGCCCCGGATAGTCACCACCATTCCCCACCATTTCTACTGTAGTATTCTCTTCTGCTACTACTCCCTTCGCTATCTCTCCTTGTACTTATCGTTCCAGTAAAGTGCCATGCCTGGCAGCTTCCAGTCGGGATTTGTCACAGAGAATCGGCATGTTGCAGCTCGCTGTGTTTCCCCTTTGCCATTGGCTGTAATAAGGTAATACAAAAACCTACCACCCAACTGTGCAATAGCGATAAATTTTCTTGACTGCTTTGGTTGAATAAGCTACAACGTCACACAGGTTTGGATCGGCGGTTTTACGCCGATTGCCGACGTGGAACCGAAATCGCATCTGGAAAGGAAGCCCCAATGAACGCTGTGCCTGAAGTCCCCGCCAACGCAACCGCCCAGGACATCCTTCGCCTCGGTATTGAAGCCGTCCAAGGTCCGGTGAAACTCGCCTGCTCCTTCTCGCTTGAGGATGTCGCCATCATCGAACTGGCCAAGGAGGCCGGTCTGGAGATCGGCGTCTTCGCCCTCGATACCGGCAGGCTCAACGAGGAAACCTACGAGGTTGCCGACGCCCTGACCGAACGCTACCGCATCAAGATCGACTGGTATTTCCCGAAGCACGAGGCGGTGGAGAAGCTGGAGCGTGAGAAGGGACTTTTCTCCTTCCGGGAGTCCCTGGAAAATCGTCACGAGTGCTGCCATATCCGCAAGGTGGAACCGCTGGGGCGCGCGCTGCAAGGGCTCGCCGGCTGGATCACCGGCATGCGCCGCGAACACAACGTCACCCGCACCGATCTGAAGGCGATCGAGCTGGACCAGTTGAACGGCGGCATCCTGAAGCTCAACCCGCTGCTCGACTGGAACGAGGCCCAGCTCCTTCAGTTCGTCCAGGAACGCCGTCTGCCGCAGAACCGCCTCTTGCAGCAGGGGTATCGCTCCATCGGCTGCGCTCCTTGTACCAGGGCGGTCCAGCCGGGTGAGGATGCCCGCGCCGGACGGTGGTGGTGGGAGAACCCTGAGCACAAAGAGTGCGGTCTGCACCGCAGGTAACCGGGGTAGAGGGGAACGCGCCCGGCGCTGTCAAAGCTCCGGCACACGAAGATCGATACGGGATATTGCCATGAAGAAAAATCTGACCCATCTGCAGCAATTAGAAGCCGAAAGCATCCACATCATCCGCGAGGTGGTGGCCGAATTCGACAACCCGGTGATGCTCTATTCCATCGGCAAGGACTCCGCGGTGATGCTGCACCTGGCCCGCAAGGCCTTCTACCCGGCCCCGCCGCCGTTTCCGCTTTTGCACGTGGACACCACCTGGAAGTTCCGCGACATGATCGAGTTCCGCGGCCGGATGGCCAAGGAGTCGGGCATGGAGCTCCTGGTGCACGTGAACGAGGATGGTGTGAAGAAGGGGGTCTCTCCCTTCACCCACGGCTCCGCGCTCTACACCGACGTCATGAAGACCGAGGGGCTCAAGCAGGCACTGGACAAATACAAGTTCGACGCTGCCTTCGGCGGTGCGCGCCGCGACGAGGAGAAGTCCCGGGCCAAGGAACGCATCTTCTCCTTCCGGAGCGCGCACCACCGCTGGGATCCCAAGAACCAGCGCCCCGAGCTTTGGAGCCTGTACAACACCCGCATCAAGCCGGGCGAGAGCATCCGGGTCTTTCCGCTCTCCAACTGGACCGAGCTGGACATCTGGCAGTACATCCACCTGGAAGAGATCCCCATAGTGCCGCTCTACTACGCGGCGGTGCGCCCGGTGGTCGAGCGCGACGGCATGCTGATCATGGTCGACGACGACCGGCTGGAGCTTAAGCCTGGCGAGAAGGTCGAGTACAAGCCGGTCCGCTTCCGCACCCTTGGCTGCTATCCGCTGACCGGTGCGGTCGAGTCCGAGGCCGACACGCTCCCCGAGATCATCCAGGAAATGCTGCTCACCCGCACCTCCGAGCGCCAGGGGCGCCTGATCGACCACGACCAGGCCGGTTCGATGGAGAAGAAGAAACAGGAAGGGTACTTCTAATGGCACATCAATCAGAACTGATCGAGAAAGATATCCTTGCCTACCTGAAGAGCCAGGAGGAGAAGTCGCTGCTTCGTTTCATCACCTGCGGCAGCGTGGATGACGGCAAGAGCACCCTGATCGGGCGGCTTTTGTGGGACTCCAAGATGGTCTTCGAGGACCAGTTGGCGGCGCTCGAAGCGGACAGCAAGAAGGTCGGGACGCAAGGGGGCGCCATCGACTACGCGCTCCTTCTGGACGGTCTGCAGGCGGAAAGGGAGCAGGGGATCACCATCGATGTCGCCTATCGCTTCTTCTCCACCGACCGGCGCAAGTTCATCGTGGCGGACACCCCGGGGCACGAGCAGTACACCCGCAACATGGTGACCGGCGCCTCCACCGCCAAGGTCGCCGTGATCCTGGTCGACGCGCGCAAGGGGCTGTTGACCCAGACCCGCCGTCACAGCTTCCTGGTCTCCCTGGTGGGGATCAAGCACATCGTCCTTGCCATCAACAAGATGGATCTGATCGGCTACGACGAGGAGAAGTTCCGCGCCATCGAGGCTGACTACCGCGAGTTCGCCGCGCCGCTCGGCTTTACCAGCATCACCGCGCTCCCCATTTCCGCGTTGAACGGCGACAACATCATCGAGAAAAGCGGCGAGACCCCCTGGTACCAGGGGCCGCCCCTTTTGCACTTCCTGGAGACGGTTCAGGTCGAGGACGACCGGGACGAGCAGCCTTTTCGCCTCCCGGTGCAGTGGGTTAACCGCCCCAACCTCGACTTCCGAGGTTTCTGCGGCACCGTCGCCTCCGGCACCATCCGTCCCGGCGACGAGATCAGGGTTGCCTCCTCGGGGCAGACCAGCAAGGTTGCCAGGATCGTCACCTTCAACGGCGACCTCGACGAGGCTGTGGCGGGACAGGCGGTGACGCTCACCCTCGAGGACGAGATCGACATCAGCCGCGGTGACATGCTGACCCGTCCCGAGGCGCCGCCGCTCTACACCAGGCATCCCGAGGCGCACCTGGTCTGGATGCACGACGAGCCGCTGCAGCCCGGGCAGCTCTACCTGGTGAAGACCGCGACGGGGGTGACGCCGGGCCGGGTGACCGCAGTGCAGTACGCGGTGGACGTGAACACCCTGGAGCAGAAGCAGGTCGCCACGCTGGGGCTGAACGAGATAGGCCTCGCGCGGATAGAACTGGACCGCCCGGTTTCCTTCGATCCGTACGGCGCCAACCGCGACACCGGCAGTTTCATCCTCATCGACCGGTTCACCAACGCGACGGTGGCGGCAGGCATGGTGCTGAACGCTCCCGACGAATCGCAGCGGGCGCATCTCTCCGCAGGCGAGAGTAACCCCTGGGCTCCCCGGCGCATCACCCTCGACGCAGTGGCCGCCACCAACCTGAACCTGGTCGACCTCACCGAGGAGAAGGGGCTTTTCATCCTCGATCTCGCGCAGAGCATCCGCGACTACCTGGACAAGGGGAATCGCATCCTGATCCGGCTGCGGGATCTCTCCCAACTGGAGCCGGTGGCGCAGCTGGCCTACGAGAATGAGCTTGCTTTCGAGTTCGACCGAAGCGGCGACGGCGTGAGCATCCTCCTCTTCAAGCGCGGCACAACCCCGCTGAAGGGGTACGGCGACGACGGCACCGGCATCTAGCGATGCAAACGAAGAGGCCAAGGAGCGAAACATTGCCCCTTGGCCTCTTTTGCGTTATCTTCTGCCAGTCCGACGTCCGACCGGCCTGCCGGGGCACTGCCGGCGGCATCAGCCAGAATACCCGAGGCAACCATGAATCCTGTCTATCTCGACTACAACGCGACCACCCCGGTAGACCCGGCGGTGGTCGACGAGCTCCTTCCTTTTCTCACCACGCACTTCGGCAACCCTTCCAGCAACCACCCTTACGGCAAGGCAGGCAAGGAGGCGGTGGAGCTGGCGCGGGGGAGGGTGGCGGCGGCGGTTGGCTGCACCCCCGGTGAGGTGATCTTCACCAGCGGCGGGACCGAGTCCGACAACCAGGCCCTGATCGGGACCGCCTTCGCCAACCGGGAGCGCGGCAACCACATCATCACCTCGGCGGTGGAGCACCCCGCGGTGCTCAAGCCGCTTAGCTGGCTGGAGGAACAGGGCTTCGCCGTGAGCTGCCTGCCGGTGGACGGCGCGGGGATGGTCGATCCCGACGAGGTCCGCAAGGCCATCACCGGCCGGACCATACTGGTGAGCATCATGCACGCGAACAACGAGGTGGGCTCGATCCAGCCCCTGGCCGAGATCAGCGCCATCACCAGGGCGCGCGGGATCCTTTTGCACAGCGATGCGGCACAGTCGGTGGGGAAGATCCCGACCCTGGTGGACCAACTGGGAGTCGACCTACTCACCGTCGCCGGGCACAAGCTCTACGCGCCCAAAGGGATCGGTGCTTTGTATATCCGCAAAGGGGTGCGCGTGGCTCCCTACCTGCACGGGGCGGGGCATGAAGGGGGATTGCGGGCCGGGACCGAGAACGTCCCGTACATGGCGGCCCTTGGCAAGGCGATGGAACTGGCAGCTGAGCGTATCGCCGCCGGCGAGCCGGGCCAGGTGGAAGCTTTGCGGGATCGCCTGCACGCGCAGCTCCAGGAACTGGCAGGCGGGGTGGTCCTGAACGGGCCGGAAAAGGAGCGCCTCCCCAACACGTTGAACGTAAGCTTCGAGGGCGTTGTGGGGGCGGACCTCCTGGCGCGCCTGCCCGAGATCGCCGCCTCCACCGGTGCCGCCTGCCACGACGGCAAAGGGGAGCTCTCCGGCGTGCTGAAGGCGATGGGACTTTCCCGCGCGCAGGGGTTCGGCGCGGTGCGGCTGAGCCTTGGTCGTCTTACCACCGCCCAGGATGTGGACCGTGCTGCCGCTCTCATCGCAGCCAAGGTGAAGGAGATTCGCATCTCGTGATCATCACCCGCGCAGACCGCTCCGATGCCGCCGAAATCCTTGTGCTGCAAAAGGTCGCCTACCTGAGCGAGGCGGCCATCTACAATGACTACGCCATCCCGCCGCTCACCCAGACCCTGGAAGAGCTGGCCGACAGCTTTTCGCGCAACACCGTCTTGAAGGCGGTCGAGGACGGGAAGATCGTGGGGTCGGTAAACGGCAGGATGAGCAAGGGGCGCTGCCTGATAGGACGGTTGATGGTGCACCCGGAAAGGCAGGGGAGGGGGATCGGAGCGGCCCTGATGCAGGCCGTCGAGGCCGCCTTTCCCGAAGCCTCCTGTTACCGGCTCTTCACCGGCGAGAGGAGCGATAGCAACATCCGCCTGTACCAAAAACTGGGCTACCGGATCTTCGACAGGAAGGAGATCCCCGGCAGCTTCGCCATCGTCTTCATGGAAAAGCCGGCGGAGCATCTCCCCTAGCACCCGCTATTCGAGCCGGGTGAGGTAGGCGTCCCTGGCAAGCCACAGTTCTTCCATCCGGTACATGTGCCAGTGGTCGTGCATGAGGATGTGCCTAACCAGGATGTACAGCGAGTAAGCCTCGTATTCCGGATGGGTCCCGGTCCTGCACCACGTTTCCTGGTCCAGTCCTTTCAGAAGCTCCAACTGCTGCAAGCGGCAGGTTCTGAACCGCTCCAAAGCTTCCGCCATTTCCAACCGTGCCGGGGTGTCCGGTTCCTCTTCTCCTTTGCCGGGCAGGTACGGGATGAACTCGGGATGCTCCTCTTTCAGAAAACGCTCGATCCTCTGCAGCAGCATGGGCTGCACCTCGGCCAGGTGACTGACATGCTCGGCTACGGTCCAGAAACCTTTGCCCCTTCTCAGGTCCAGTTTCTGCCGCGGAATGCTGTCGACGAACTCTGACAGGATAGTCGGGGCTCTTTTGAGGGAATCGAGGAGATCGGGGATGTCACGCATAGCTTCCTCCCTGCGTACCGTGGGCGGACATCGATGCCGCCCTACGGGCTTCATGTCCCTGAATTGATGACATGGAAACTAGAAAGGTACTAGATACTGTCGGTGTGAGCAACTGCGTTATGTATTGATGCCATCAGGACCTTCGGCAAGGCCTATGCCCACCGCGTCTGCATCGGTTGCCACGAGCCCGAGGGGGCAAGATGGAAGGCCCCATCACTTGCGAAGGGAGCCATCAGACCTCTTGAGCCGGGCAGTAAATCAAAAAGGATCGAATTGATCTTTTTATGTTGACTTGTACCGTCGCGACAGTGTATGAGTAGATAACTTCTATTTCGGGAAAGGAGATCAGGCTATGTGGACCTCTAAGTTTGCTATTCGCCCTGTATCGCACTGCAAAGAAGGTTGCAGAATTTAGCCCGTCTCCCACGAGGCGGGCGTCCCTTACCCAAAGAGCCCCGGCAGCAATGCCGGGGCTCTTTGTATTTTGTGTCCTGCTTAGGCGATCCCGATCGCCATCAATGCGGCCAGGGTGACGCCGCTCACGGCGAGCCAGAGCGTCACGCCTTGGAGCATGGGGCGCAAACCGACCCTCCTGAAGACCTCCCTGCTCAGCCCCAGCCCCACGAAGAACAGTGAAATCCTGAGGCTGTGTTTCGCAAGCGCGGCGACATGGTCCCACAGAGCTCCATACGCCGGGAGTGCGGTCCTAATGGTTGCGGCAAGAAGGAAACCGATGATGAAAAGCGGTATGCTGATCCTCTCCCGCGCTCCTCTCTGCAGCGCGAACCCAAGCACCACCGGCGTAATCCACATGGCGCGGGTGAGCTTGACGGTGGTGCCGATTTTAAGGGCCTCAGCCCCGTAGGCGGAGGCCGCACCAACGACACTGCTGGTGTCATGGATAGCAAGGCCGGCCCAGGTTCCAAAAGTATCCTGCCTGAGGCCGAGCAGGTGTCCGACGAGTGGGAAGAGTAGCAAAGCGACCGCATTGAGGGTGAAGACGGTGCCTAATGCGACTGCGGTCTCGTCGTCCCTGGCCTTGAGCACCGGAGCCATCGCGGCTATCGCGCTGCCGCCGCAAATGGCAGTCCCCGCTGAAATGAGCATGGAGGTGTTGCTGTCGGTCCCGAACACTTTCCCCAGCAGGTACCCGGTGATGAGCGTTCCGGCGATACCGAAGACCGTGTAAAGCAGGCTTTGTTTCCCCGTCTGCATGACCGCCCCGATCTCCAGACCGAAGCCAAGCCCCACCACGGAGAGCTGCAGGGTGATCCTGCTCAACCGTGACGTGAGCTGAAGCCATGGGTTCCCCAACATGAGGGCGAAGGCGATACCAAGTGCCAGCGCGAACCCTGTGCCGCCCCAGGGTGCCGCGACTGCCACGAGACAAACTACCAATGCCATCTTCACCACCGCTGCCCTCTTCATTCTCCCCTCCCGCATGTGGAAATATGAGTGGATAATATCCCTCTTGCTATATAAATAAAAATTAGTAATATATGCCTCTAGCATCAATTAGACTTATGTTTTGGGGGCGGTCGTGACTATTACGCTCAGGCAGTTGGAGATCTTCGAGAAGGTGGCCGTGTGTGGGCAGGTGACGCAAGCGAGCATTCAGCTGTTGCTAACCCAGTCGGCGGTAAGCATGGCGCTCGCCGAACTGGAGAGGTTGGCGGGTGCGCCGCTGTTCGAGCGCTCCGGGAGGCGGTTGTTCTTGAACGATCGCGGCCGGCAGTTGCTCCCCGAGGCCCGCGAGGTGCTGTCCAGGGTGCGCAGGATGGAGCAGTTCCTCGAAGATTCGATCGGGACGCCGGTGGGGTCGTTGATTGTAGGTGCGAGTACGACCATCGGCAACTACCTGCTCCCTGCCATGGTTGGTGAGTTTTCGCGTCTTTACCCCGGCGCGAAGCCGCTTTTGCGGGTGGGCAATGCTCTTCAGATCGAGCAGGGGGTCGAGTCGGGCGAACTTGACCTTGGCCTCATCGAGGGGCTACAGCACCTCCCGTCTCTCATGGCCATTCCGTGGAGGCGGGACGAACTCGTCCTGATCGTGGGAAAGGGGCACCCCTGGGCATCGCTGGGGCGCGCGACCCCGGACATGCTCAGGGACGCGGCCTGGATCATGAGGGAAAAGGGATCCGGAACCCGGGAGATCTTCGAGACTGCCATGGAGAGGGGGGGGGTAAACTACGCCGTCGCTCTTGAACTGGGGCACACGGAGGCGGTCAAGAAGGCCGTGGAGGCTGGGTTGGGCGTAGGATGCCTCTCCCGAATGGCAGTGCAACGAGAGCTTGATCAGGGGTGGCTATTCGAGGTGGCCAATCCGGTAGATCTGCAGCGCACTTTGTTGATCGTGACGAGGAAAAACGACTACCGAAGCACCCTGATGCAAGCTTTCCTAGCCCTTCTGGAAGGCAATCAGGAGCTTTAGACACACAAGGAATTGCTCCCTTTGCCGTAACCCTTCAGGGGAGCGAGAAATAGAAGGTGGCGCCCTTGTCCTGTTCGCCTTCCGCCCAAACCTGGCCTCCGTGTCGCTTGATGATCCTATCCACCGTCGCCAGGCCTATGCCGAAGCCCCCTGCACGCTGTGCCCCGGGCAGACGCCTGAAGGGGACGAAAATCTCCTTCGTTTGCGCCATATCGAAGCCGATACCGTTGTCCCTGACATAGAAAACGGCCTCGCCTTCACGCATGCTGCTGCCGAATTCGATCAGCGTCTCCTTGCGCTCAGCAGTGTACTTCCAGGCGTTACCGAGCAGGTTTGCCAGGACCGCCCTGAGCAGCTGGTTGTCCCCCCGGGCCGAGAGTCCCGGCGCTATGGTGAACCTCGCCTGGCGCTGCGGCTCCGACCGCGCCAGTTCGGCCGCAATCTCCTCAGCCTCGCGGCTGAGATCGACGGTTTCCCGCTTCGGTTTCACGTGCGCCATTTCCGCGAACTCGAGCAGGGCGTTGACCAGCTTGTTCATCTTCACCGTCCCCTCGTAGGCCTTTTGCAGGAAGTCCCTGCAATCGTCACTGAGCGTCTCGCCACAGGTCATGCTGACGGCCTGGCAGTAGCCGCTGATCAGGTTCAAGGGCTGGCGCAGGTCGTGGGCCACCGTGTAGTTGAACGCGGTGAGGTCGCGGTTGGCACTCTCCAGTTCCTCAGCCCTCGCCGACAGGGCGCGATTAAGGTCGGCGATTTTCTCCTCCAGGAGCTTGCGTTCCGTTATGTCGTCGACGATGGCAACCATGAAGGTGTCCTTGCCGGACCGGTCCTGCACCATCGAGACGGTCAGCGAGGCCCAGACGATGACACCGTCGTGCACGTAGCGCTTTTCCAGGGAGTAGCTGCGCTGCTTTCCGGTCAGCAGGAGCTCGTGGTGCGCCCGGCATACCGGCAGGTCCTCGGGGTGGGTGAAGTCGTAGATGGTTTCCGGTGCCTTGCCGCTGCTGCACCCCGCGATGTCGCAGTACTTGTCGTTGATGCGCAGGAAGGTGCCATCCAGTGCCACGTGCCCGATGCCTACTGCAGCTTGGTCGAACGTGGCCAGGAGGCGCTGCTCGCTTTGCCGCAGTAGTTCGTTCTGCTCGCTGAACCGGTGCTTCAACTCCCTCACCTTGATGATCCTGGTGAGAGCCGTGTGCAGTTTCGAGAAGTTGACCGGCTTGAAGACGTAGTTGCTGAAGCCGAGTTCGATGGCGCGCACCAGAAAGCTGGTGTCGCTGTAGGCGCTTACCGCTATCAGGTCGACATCCGGGTCCATGTCCCTGATGTGGCCGGCCATGGTGAGGCCGTCCATGATGGGCATCCTGATGTCCGTCACCACGACCTGAGGCCGGTGCTCCTTGAACAGGGTGAGCCCTTCGGCTCCATTTACCGCAATGAAGATCTTGAGGTGAGGGTGCTCCTCGGTCAACAGGTTCCCGATCAGCTCCCTGGCCTCTGCCTCGTCTTCCACATACAGGATGCTCGTTACCCGCTCTCTGGCCGTTGGCATGTCAAACCTCGATTCTGAATTCCGCGCCGTCACCGGTGTTTTCCACCGTCAGTTTACCGCCCATGCTCTTCTCTATGATGGCCTTGGACATGAACAGGCCGATCCCGGTCCCCTTGCCTGGTTCCTTGGTGGTGAAATAGGGATCGAAGATCTTGTCCAGGACGTCTGCGGCAATGCCTCCTGCGTTGTCCGAGATGGTCACCACGCTTTTGTCGCCTTGCCTGCTGATCCTGATCGAGACCTTTGCTTGGGGGACGGATTTCTCGCGCAGCGCATCACGCGCATTGACCAGGATGTTGATCACCACCTGCGCGTATTCGCTGCGGTAGCCCTCCGCGAACACGGGGTGGTCCGGGCTGTGCACTTCCAGCTCGATGCCATGCAGGGTTTCCCTCACCATCGACACAGCCTTGTTTATCACCTCGCCGACGTCGAAGGAGAGCTTGGTCTTGTCCGGGTTCAGATACGCGGAGAAGTCTTCGATGGTCTTAGACATGTGTTCGATGAGCTCCGTGCCGCGGCTGACACTTTTGCGCACCACCTCAACGGACAGGGAGCCCCGTTCGTAGCTCCTGGCGAGGTTCTGCAGTATGAGCCCGAGCACGTTTAGGGGCTGGCGCCACTGGTGCGAGATGTTGACCAGCATCTCACCCATGGCAGCCAGACGGTTTTGCTGCATCAGCATCTGCTCCCTGACCCTCAGTTCCTCGACCGCCCGGATCCGCTCCTCGGTCTCGCTTCTAAGGTGTTGCAGGGCGCGTTTTAGTTCCTCGGTTCGTTCCTGCACCCGCAATTCCAGGCTGTTTCTCGCCTTGCGCACCTCCTCCTCGGCCCTCTTGCGTTCCGTCATGTCCAGGGCGAAGCCGACCCCTTCCTCCGGTGCTTCCGGCAGGGTCGCCGCGCCTATCAGGACCGGGACTCTGGTGCCGTCGCTGCGGAAAAACTCCTTTTCATACGGCGTGTCCAGGCCCGTGGCCCGTAGTTCGTCCAGGGCATACTGGTCCAGCGCGTCGAATTCGGGCGGGGTAAGGTCGCTCCACTTGATCGTTCCTGCTGCCAACTCGGCACGGCTCCTCCCCAGCATCTTCAGGAAGGCGTCGTTGGCGTCCAGGATGTCCCCGTGCATGTTCCAGTAGATCAGACCGATCATGCCGGAGTCGAAGATCCGGCGCAGGCGGGCTTCCGCTTTCTTCGGCCCGGTGATGTCGAGGGTGGTCCCGATCACGCGCGTGGGCGCTCCGGCTGGATCGAAAAAAACCCGTCCCCTGGCCATGAGCCAGCGTTCCTTGCCGTCCTGAATGCCCACGGCCCGATATTCCGCCTGGTAGAAACCGTCGCTGCCGGGCTGCAGTGCCCTCTTGAGCGCTTCCTGGGCCTCCTCGCGGTCTTCCGGGTGGAGTGCCGCCAGGAACAGTTCGTAACTTTCCGTGGCCTCAGGCGCCAGCCCGAAGTTTTTCTTGGCCTGAGCCGACCAGGTGAGCTTCCCGGTCTGCGGCTCGAATTCAAAGGTGCCAAGGCCAGTGACGTTGATAGCCATCTGCAGGGTGGCCTCGTTGTAGCGGAGCTTTTCCTCGCTGCGCGCCAGTTCCTCCGACCGTTTGGCGAGTTCCCGGCTCTTTTCCTGCTCCATGCGCGCCAGTCGCACGTAATCGGCAAGGAGACCGAACAGCATGACCAGGGCCCCGATGACGACGATATTGCGGCCAAGATAGAAGGGGAGGTTGAACCAGTTCGCCCCAAGCGCGTTCATGGCGACCGACGAGGTGGCTGCCAACTGCGAGAACGCGGTGTAGGCGAAGAGGCGGTCCCCGGTGTCGAGATAGGTGGCGGCAGACACCACGGCGCTGGTAAAAAGCATCGCCGATAGGAACAGCAGCAGGGCGACCTCCGCCTCCGTGAATCTGCCGGCTATCACCATGACGGGGAGGGCGTGATCGAGCTTCACTACGGCAATACCGGCCAAGACGACGGATCCGACGGCTGTCACTGCCAGCATCCAGGCGGAACGTCCGTCACGGGGGACCGAAGTGTGCGGGGCGGCTATGATGCAGGCGGCCAAGGTGGCCATCTGCAGGTTCACCAGCCAGGGGGAAACGCTCGGCAGGGTATCGATGATGCCCCGATCTCCCGGCAGTGTCGGGAATACCAACAGGCGGAGGATGGAAAAGATGGAATGGGCCAGGTACGCGATCCCGATCCAGAAGGGGCCGGGATACCTGAGGACCTGGTGCCGCCCCAAGGCGAGGAAGGCAACACAGATGGAGCAAAGGGCGACGAAGGCATGCACCGTCGGCAGATACCACTGCACCACTTCGTACCTGGTCGCCGGAGCAAAGAAATAGACCACGACGTTGAGCAGGCCGAGGAGGGCGGCAACAATGACTATCACAGCGTAGAGGGGCCTGTCCGGCCTGTTGAATATACCGCTCCGAGAGGTCACCATGATCCGCCTTTTGGTCAATGGAGCCGCGAGTGTTAGGCTCGCACAAGGCTTGCCGGATTGCGTTGGAAGATTAAAACTCGGTAATTATATCTGGGCTGAAGAGGGAGGCAATGCGCTGAAATTCCACGGGGTCAATAGCTGCTTGCCAGGATGGCGGAAGGTGGGACGGCAGTGGGTGTGGCAGGGGCTGGGGATTTGGGTAAAAAAAAGCGGGGTCCGGCAATTTACCGGACCCCGCCTGGGTTGATGGTGGAGCTGATCAGGATCGAACTGACGACCTCTTGAATGCCATTCAAGCGCTCTCCCAACTGAGCTACAGCCCCATTGCTTCTCGCGGATCGAAGGAAGAAAAAAGAGGTTAGGCTAAAGCCCAACCTCTTGATCTTTTGGTGCCGAAGACTGGAATCGAACCAGCACACCCTTGCGAGTACTAGAACCTGAATCTAGCGCGTCTACCAATTCCGCCACTCCGGCTTGCGAGAGACCTACTTATAGCAAAGGAGGCGCTTCGGTGCAAGAAAAAAATGACTTGAATGATTAACTTTTTTGGCCGTAACCCTAAATATCGAAAAAAACGCGTGATGTAAAAAGGGGGGCTTTACGCCCCCCTCAAGATTCAGCTGTCGGTGCCTGAGGACTACTCCCTGACGTAGGTATCCATGTCGGATTCGTCGACCATAGCCATCAGCCTGGCGTACTCCGCCTCGATGGTGAGGAAGTGGTTGTGGGTCTCGTTGGCGTTCCAGAGGAAGATCTCCTTGATGCCGGGGTCGGTGATTCTCCCCGCCGTTTCCCTCAGGGCCTTCTCCAGGTGGGTTTCCTTTTCCATCGCGTACTCGAGGGCTTTCTGTTCGGTGAAATCGGAGTCGATGGCCTTCTGGATCGAGGTCACCCAAAGCGCCTCGTTCTGCGGCGGAGCGGTGATGAACTCTTCAAAGGAGCCGAGGTCGTTGCCGCGATAGGCCTTGAAGAACTGTGCAGCGTGTTCCTTCTCTTCCCGCGCCAACTGCTCGAACAACCTCTTGGCTTCCGTATCCTTCATATGCTGTGCGCCGATTTGATAGAAGTTCATCGCATTCTTTTCAGTTTGAATCGCCTGTTTCAGTGCATCTTGCATGTCTTTCATTCACACCTCCTGTTCCCTTGAATATCATTAAATCGTCGGTGTAAACATTATATGGGGTGTTCTTTGGTTGTCAACCGGACCACTTTGAGGGGGCAATGTCAGTGGGGGAGGGGAGGTGGCGAATAAAGAAGATGGAGGGCGTGTAATGCGTGAAGCATTGTCATCAAAAGGGAAAGCGGTCGCCACCAGTAGTGGTTGTAATTGGAGGGGGGGAGGTTTATGACAGGTGCCGACTGGAGAGGGAAGCATAAACAAAAAAAGCGCCCCCGCTGAAAAGCTGGAGCGCTGTGTTTGTGTGGTGCCGAAGACGAGACTCGAACTCGTACAGGCTATCGCCCGCCACCCCCTCAAGATGGTGTGTCTACCAATTCCACCACTTCGGCAAGAAGAACCCAGTTTTTATCATCTGCTGAAGCTGAAGTCAAGCGCTAAGAGCTTAGTGGCGGCACTTTTTACGATACATGCCGGGACTGGAGCAGGGAAGGGAGCTAAGCTCACGAACCGGGACGAAAAAAAGCGTCCTGTCTCGTGGAGAAGGACGCTTTCGATGTTTGGATGGTGCCGAAGACGAGACTCGAACTCGTACAGGCTATCGCCCGCCACCCCCTCAAGATGGTGTGTCTACCAATTCCACCACTTCGGCAAGAAGAACCAAGTTTTTAACATCTCTCGAAGGAGATGTCAACAGCAAATTTCTAATTAACTACTTTGCCGGAGCTGCGGGTGCCGCAGGAGCAGCGGGTGCAGTCGGGGCGGCAGGAGCCGCGGGAGCTGCCGCGTTGCCGGGCGCTGCGGGTTTGATCGGCTGCTGCAGCGGCATGCCGCCCATGGGAGCCGGCTTGGTCTTGGGTGCCTTGGACATGATGGAAGAACCGCCGCCCTTGCCGGACACGAAGGCCAGGGAGAGGGAGGTCAGCATGAAGATGACCGCAGCGTACGTGGTCAGTTTGCTCATGAAGGTGTTGCCGCCGCCCGCACCGAACACGGACTGGCTGCCGCTGGCGCCGAAGGATGCGCCCATCTCGGCCCCTTTGCCGGACTGCAGCAGAACGACAATGATGAGGGCGAAACAGACGATGACGTGCAGGGTTACCAGTAAAATAGTCATTAAAAAACTAACCTCCGAGATTGTTCAAGAGACTGCCAAAGAGACTTTTTAGCATATTTGCAAAAAATAACCAAGAGATTATTCGCCGTAACGGACGATTGAGGCGAAAGAGGCGCCCTTGAGACTTGCGCCCCCCACCAGAGCGCCGTCTATGTCAGGAGAGGCCATGAGGCCTTTGACATTGTCCGGCTTCACCGACCCGCCGTACAGTATCCTGACCTTGTCGGCGGCGGCCTGGCTGAACATTCTGGCGACCACCCCGCGCACGAAGGCATGCGCCTCCTGGGCCTGCTCGTCGGTGGCGACCTTGCCGGTACCGATGGCCCAGACCGGTTCGTAGGCGATTATCACGGGGGCGAACTGGGTTTCGGTCAACCCCTCCAGGCCACCCCGCACCTGGCGCTCCAGCACCTTGAAGGTGTCGCCCGCTTCGCGTGCATCGAGGGTTTCGCCGATGCAGAAGATGGGAACGAGGGCCCCCTTGAGCGCCGCCTTGATCTTCTTGTTCACGGTCTGGTCGGTTTCGCCGAAGTACTGCCTGCGCTCGGAGTGCCCGATGATGACGTGGCTTGCGCCGGCGTCGAGCAGCATACGCGGCGACACTTCCCCGGTGAAGGCGCCTTCCTCTTCCCAGAAAACGTCCTGGGCGGCAAGGCTGATGCTGGTGCCGGCGAGCGCGGCCGGGAGGGTGGGGAGCACGGTGAACACGGGCGCCACCACGATCTCGACGTTGTCCACCCCGGCGACCAGCGGTGCCAACTCCTCTATCAGGGCCAGCGCCTCGTCCTTTGTCTTATATAGTTTCCAGTTTCCTGCTATGACCGGTTTGCGCATCTAAGTCCCCTCCAGAAAATCAGGTTAAGGTTTAGGTTGAGGTTAAGGAAGGAAGGCGAGAGGCAGGAAGCGGCGCACAGTTCTCAACCTCAACCTTGACCTCAACCTGTCACAAAAATCAGGTTAAGGTTGAGGTCGAGGTCAAGGAAAGGGGGGAAGCTGCGCCCTTTTCTCAACCTCAACCTTGACCTCAACCTGTCTTACTTGTGCCCCTTGTCTTCCAGTACCTTGATGCCGGGGAGCTTCTTCCCTTCGAGGAGTTCGAGGAAGGCGCCGCCGCCGGTGGAGATGTAGCTGATCTTCGCGTACTCACCGGCGCGGTGCACCGCGACGTCGGTGTCTCCGCCGCCGACGATGGTGAGCGCGTAGGAGTTGGCCACGGCGGAGACCATGGCGAAGGTGCCGCGGGAGAAGGCATCCATCTCGAAGACGCCCATCGGGCCGTTCCAGACGATGGTCTTCGCGTTCTGCAGCGCCTCGGTGAAGAGAGCCACGGTGGCGGGGCCGATGTCGAGCGCCATCCACCCTTCCGGGATCTCCTGGATCGGGCAGACCTTGGTCTCGGCGGCCGGGTTGAACTGGTCGGCAACGACGCAGTCGACCGGGAGATAGAACTTGACCCCCTTGGCGCGCGCCTTCTCGTAGGTCTTCATGGCGGTCTCGATCAGGTTGTCCTCGACCAGGGACTTGCCGACGTTGTAGCCCATCCCCTTCAGGAAGGTGAAGGCCATGCCGCCGCCGATGATGATCTTGTCCACCTTGTCGCACAGGTTCTCGAGTACCTCGATCTTGCCCGAGACCTTGGCGCCACCGAGGATGGAGACCAGCGGACGGATCGGGTTCTTCATAGCCTTCTCGAAGTAGTTCATCTCGTTCTTCATCAGGAACCCGGCCGCCACCACGGGGAAGAAGTCGGTAATAGCCTCGACGGAAGCGTGGGCGCGGTGCGACACGGCGAAGGCGTCGTTCACGTACACCTCGCAGCCGTTGGCCAGGGCCTTGGCGAAGTCAACGTCGTTTTTCTCCTCTCCGGCATAGAAGCGGACGTTCTCCAGCATGACCACGTCGCCCGGCTGCATGGCGTCGATCATGGCGCGCACCTCGTCACCGATGCAGTCGGAGGCCAGCTTCACCTCCTTGCCCAAAAGCCTCGAGAGGCGTTTGGCCGCGGGGGCCATCGAGTACTTCTCCTTGCGCTCCCCCTTGGGGCGCCCAAGGTGCGAGGCGAGGACGATCTTGGCCTTCTGGTCGAGAGCGTAGTTGAGGGTCGGCAGCACGGCGCGGATCCTGGTGTCCTCGGTGATGTTCTGGTTGTCGTCCAAAGGCACGTTGAAGTCGACACGCATGAACAGCTTCTTTCCGGCAAGGCTTTCGATTTCATCGATGTAACGAATTGACATGACTCCTCCTAGACACATTAAAAATAAACGGGGGGAGAACTCTCCCCCCGCAATTTACCTTCTGTTGGCTCAGGCTACAACAGTATTTTCATGAGGCCCACGACCCTGCTGGAGAAGCCCATCTCGTTGTCGTACCAGGAGATGACCTTCACCATGTTGCCGTCGATCACCTTGGTGCAGGCCGCGTCGACGATCGAGGAGAGGGTGTTGCCGTTGAAATCGCACGAGACCAGCGGCTCTTCGCAGAAACCGAGGATCCCCTTGAGCGGCCCCTCGGCGGCGGCCTTCAGCGCCGCGTTCACCTGCTGCGCGTCGGTCGGCTTGGCGAGGGTGGCGACCAGGTCGACCACGGAGACGTTCGGGGTCGGCACGCGGATGGCCATGCCGTCCAGTTTCCCCTTGAGGGCCGGCAGCACCAGGGACACCGCCTTGGCGGCGCCGGTGGTGGTCGGGATCATGGAGAGGGCGGCGGCCCTGGCGCGGCGCAGGTCCTTGTGCGGCAGGTCCAGGATGTTCTGGTCGTTGGTGTAGGAATGGACGGTGGTGACCAGCCCCTTCTCGATGCCGAAGCTGTCCTGCAGGACCTTGGCGACCGGCGCCAGGCAGTTTGTGGTGCAGGAAGCGTTGGATACTATGTGGTGCTTGTTCTTGTCGTACTCTTTGTCGTTGACGCCCAGGACCACGGTGAGGTCCGGGTCGGTGGCGGGTGCGGAGATGATGACCTTCTTGGCACCGGCGGTAAGGTGCTGGGCGGCCTTCTCGCGTGCCGTGAACAGGCCGGTCGACTCGAGCACGATGTCGATCTTGAGGTCTTTCCAGGGGAGTTCCGCCGGGTTTCTCACCGCCAGAACCTTGATGGCCTTGCCGTTGACGATAAGCTGGTCACCGTCTACCGAAACTTCGCCGGGGAACTTGCCATGAACAGAGTCATACTTTAACAGGTGCGCCAGCGTTTTAGCATCAGTGAGGTCATTGATTGCAACAAATTCGAAATCTTGCGACTGTGCAGCAGCTCTGAGTACACAACGTCCAATACGGCCGAATCCATTAACAGCTACTCTTAAAGCCATGTCCCCCTCCTGTTAATTAAGTATTCCTTCACAATTGAAGGATACTAACAGCCGAACCGGGACCCGTCAAGATTTTATTCAAGCTTTTTCCGATCCCGTCGATAGCGACAATGGGCCTGAGCAGCGACACTTTCCGCGCTGATTCGCGTGCTTGAGCTGGAAAATTTATCGGTGAATAAATCCACATAATAATTGACTTTTTGTCGGTATATCAATTATGCTGGCGTGGCCCATGATGCGCATTTCTTTCGTCCACGCCGTTGCTGGAATAGACTATAGATGAAAATGACACTGGAAAAACGCATCTTACTGTTCTCCTTCCTGATCCTCTTCCTCACCATCTTCATTGGTTCCGGTATGGACATAATGGCGTTGCGCAAGGACCAGGTGAACGCACTCAGCCTGCGTTCCAAGGGACTTGCCGTCGCCCTCAAATCCAACATCGAGAAGGTCATCAACCTCGGTCTGGAATTGAAGGACATGACCGGTGTGTCCGAGAAGTGCCGGGAGATCATCGAAGGAAACCCGGACATCGCCTACTGCATGGTGACCGAGCTGAACGGCAAGGTGCTCTTCGCCAGCGATCCCCGCTTCATGGCCATGCCCATCCAGGAGTCCCAGAAGGAGGAGACGCGGCTCGGAGAAGAGCCGGTCTACAAGCGCCGCATCTCCATGACCGTGGACGGCTCCACCAACTCCTACTACGACAACGCCGTCATGGTCATGAGCCCCTACGGCAAGCCGCTGGCCCAGGCGCACGTCGGTTTCAGCGAGCAGGTCGTCTTCGACAAGATGAAGGGGATGGTGCTGAAGACCCTGTTCCTGCTGGCAATCTCCCTGGTCACCTCGTTCACCCTGATCATGCTCTTCATGAAGAGATACGTGATGCAGCCCATCTCCGTGCTGCTCAAGGGTGTGAAGCAGATCTCCGAAGGGGCCTTCGACACCCATATCGGCGAGGTTCAGGTCTACGAGTTCAACGAGCTTGCCCGTAACGTCAACATCATGTCCCAGTTCCTGAAGAACAGGGACGCCGAGATCAAGAAGAACTACCAGGACATGGAGCGGACCTTTGACGAGCTGCAGGCTTCCTATCGCAAGCTGGAAAAGCTCTCCACAGACCTGGAACGCTCCGAGGAGCTCTACAAGTCATTGATGGAGGACGCAAGTGACGCCATCGTGGTGATCGGGGCCGACGAGTCCATCCGCATGGTCAACAAGATGGCCGAGGAGTTCTTCGGCTACGAGGCGAAGGAACTGGTCGGGCTGCCGCTCACCAAGATGCTCCTGCTCCTGAACATCAGCAACATCCCCAAGGTGCACCGGATCTTCCGCGAGGCTGCCGAAGGGGCACACATAGCCGAGGAGATGCAGCTATCCCGGAAGGAGGGGGGCGCCATGGTCGCCATGCTGCACGCCTCCAGCATCAAGAGCGGTTCCGAGACGCTGGTGCAGGCGATCTTCCGCGACGTGACCCGCGAGCGCGAGATCATCCTGAACCTGGAGAAGAGCTCGGCCGACCTGGCCCGCCTGAACCGGATGAAAGATTCCTTCCTGGGGCTCGCCTCCCACGAACTGAAGACCCCGCTCACGGTGATCATGGGGTACTCCGAGCTGATCACCACCGACCTGGCCGACAAGGTCGACAAGACCGTCCTGGAGATGGTGGTCAACATAGCCAACGCGGCGGCGCGCCTGGACAACATCATCAAGGACATGGTCGACGTCTCCATGATCGACGAGAAGCGGCTGCAGCTGAAGGTCGAGGACATCCAGCTGAACCGCCTGATCGAGGCGTCGGTGAACGAGCTGCGCTTCTTCTTCTCCATGAGAAAGCAGGAGGTGGTGCTGAACCTCGACGAGTCGCTCCCGAGCATCCGCGGCGACGCGTTGCGCCTCATGCAGCTCCTCTCCAATATCCTCGGCAACGCGATCAAGTTCACCCCGGACGGCGGCCGCATCACGGTCTCCAGTTCGGCCAAGTACCTGCTGCGCGGACCCTCGGGACGCGGCGAAGGGCGCGAACACCACCTGTTCCTGGAGATCACCGTGACCGACACCGGCATCGGCATCGACCGCGAGGATCAGGTGCGCGTGTTCGACAAGTTCTACGAGGTGGGGAACATCCAGGAGCATTCCAGCGGCAAGGTCGCCTTCAAGGCCAAGGGGGCGGGGCTCGGGCTCTCCATCGCCAAGGGGATCGTCGACATGCACGGCGGCGAGATCTGGGTGGAGTCCACCGGCTACAACCCCGAGCGCTTCCCCGGCTCCACCTTCCACATCCTGCTCCCCGTAGCCCCCGGGTTGAACGAGGGGAGCACCGACTACAGCAGGCTTTTGCGTTAACCAAATCTCAGCAACTTCATCTTGAATCTGCCACCCAATTCCTGTATAAAAATAAGGTTTTTCTGCCGATCATGAGCCCCTTTTCGGGCTGAATCGCGCAACTTTGGAGGGATGCATGAGGCTCAGCCTCTTGGCAAGTGGCAGCAAGGGGAATTCCCTGTTTCTGGAGACCGATTCCTGCCGTTTGCTGATCGATGCCGGCCTCTCCGGTCGGGAGACCGCCATCCGGCTTGCCTCCATCGGCGTCGATGCCGCCACGCTGGACGGCATCCTGGTCACCCATGAGCACACCGACCATATCCGCAGCGTCGGCACGCTGGCCCGGCGTCTGAAAATCCCGGTGCTTGGCTCGAGCCGGATGCTGCAGGCGGCGCACCACGTGATCGGCAAGGCCGAGCTGGTCGAGTTCGAGGCGGGCGTCCCCTTCGTCTTCAAGGGAGTTTCCATCGATCCCTTCCCGGTCACCCACGACGCCTGCGATCCCGTCGGCTTCCGGATCGAGAGCGGGGAGGGGTGCATCGGCTTCGCCACCGACCTCGGCATCGCCACCCGGCTCACCCAGGAGAAGCTCAAGGGGTGCCGCGCGCTGGTGCTCGAATTCAACCACGACGAGCAGATGCTGCAGGACGGACCGTACCCCTGGCATCTCAAGCAGCGCATCCGCTCCCGCCACGGGCACCTCTCCAACGCGGAGGGGGCGAACCTTTTGGAGGAACTCCTGCATGGCGACCTGCAGGGGGTCTTTCTCTCCCATCTCTCCGAGGTGAACAACGACCCGGCGCTGGCCCTTTCCGCGGCGCGCGGACTTTTGGACCGCCAGAACCTGTGCGGCCCCGATCTCTTCCTGGGGTGCCAGCACCAGGTAAGCGGCGTATTCTCAGCGTGACTTTCGCACCCCCCTTCGCCCGGCGGAGGGGGATGCTCCTGTTTTTGCCATAAAAAATAAAGACAATTCAGCAAGGGGGAAGAATTCGTGATCGAACGTTACAGCCGTCCTGAAATGACCCGCATCTGGGAGCCCGAAAACCGCTATGCCAAGTGGCTCGAGATAGAGATCTACGCCTGCGAGGCCCACGCCGAGATGGGGCGTATCCCGAAAGAGGCGGTCTCCCGCATCAGGGCCAAGGCGAGCTTCGATGTGGCGCGCATCGACGAGATCGAGCGCACCGTAAAGCACGACGTCATTGCATTCCTCACCTCCGTTGCCGACTACATCGGCGACGACTCCCGCTTTGTTCACCTGGGCCTTACTTCCTCCGACATCCTCGACACCTCCTTCGCCATGCTCCTTAAGGAAGCGGGCGAACTGATCATCTCCGACATCAAGCGCCTCATGGCCGTGATCAAGACGCGCGCCTACGAGCACAAGATGACCCCGCAGATGGGCCGTTCGCACGGCATCCACGCCGAGCCGGTTACCTTCGGCCTCAAGATGGCGCTCTGGTACGATGAGATGGCCAGGAACCTGAAGCGCATGGAGTCCGCGTTGGAGACAATCTCCTACGGCAAAATCTCCGGTGCCGTCGGTACCTTCGCCAACATCGACCCGCAGGTCGAGGAGTACGTCTGCAAGAAGGCGGGCCTGAAGCCGGCTCCCTGCTCCACGCAGGTGCTGCAGCGCGACCGCCACGCCGAATACTTCACCACCCTCGCCATCATCGCCTCCTCGATCGAGAAGTTCGCGGTCGAGATCAGGCACCTGCAGAGAACTGAGGTGCTCGAGGCCGAGGAATTCTTCAGCAAGGGGCAGAAGGGCTCTTCCGCCATGCCGCACAAGAGGAACCCGGTCCTGTCCGAGAACCTGACCGGCCTGGCCCGCCTGATCCGTGGCTACGCCCTTTCCGCGATCGAGAACGTGCCGCTTTGGCACGAGCGTGACATCTCCCACTCCTCCGTTGAGCGCATCATCGGCCCGGACGCGACCGTCACCCTGGACTTCATGCTGAACCGCGCCATCGGCCTGATCGAGAACCTGGTGGTCTACCCGGAAAACATGATGCGCAACCTGAACCAGATGCGCGGCCTGATCTTCTCCCAGCGCGTGCTGTTAAAGCTCGCCGAGGCGGGCGCCTCCCGCGAGAAGGCGTACGCCCTGGTGCAGAGAAACGCCATGAAGGTGTGGGAAGAGGGGAAGGACTTCCAGACCGAGCTTCTGAACGACGAGGAAGTCACCTCGTTCCTCCCCGCCGAGGAGATCAAGGAAGCGTTCGACCTTGGTTACCACATGAAGCATGTCGACACCATTTTCACGAGGGTCTTTGGTGGATAGCCTCCTGTACTACCTGAAACCGGACGAGATGGACCCGTTCTATCTCTTCTGGGCCAAGCAGGCGCTCATTTCCGTCGGCATCATCGCCGTCTTCTACCTCCTCTCCAGGCTCCTGCAGGTGCTGATCGCCAAGATCGGCACCCGCCTGTGCGCCGCCACCGAGACGGATCTCGACGACAGGATCCTCGAGCGGGTCTCCGGGCCCGCCATGCTCCTGGTCAACTGCGCGGGCCTGTACCTGGCCATCAGGCGCCTGCCGCTGCACGACAAGGTCGGCATCGCGGCCGCCGGGCTTCTGTTCGTGGTGAACATCACCATCCTCACCGTGATCGCCTACCGCGTGCTCGACGAGCTGTTGAGGGCGTACGGGGCGCGGGTGGCCGGGGCAGAGGTGAGCCGGCAGATCATGCCGCTGGTGGAGAAGCTCTGCACCATCTTCCTGGTGGTGACCGCGCTCATCATCACCCTCAAGCACTTCAACTACGACATCCTGTCGCTGGTCACCGCCCTGGGCGTCGGCTCCCTGGCCATCGGCCTCGCAGCCAAGGACACCCTGGCCAACATGGTCTCCGGTTTCACCTTGATGATCGACCGCCCCTTCAGGATCGGGGACCGCATTCAGCTCGGGACCCAGGTGGGGGACGTGATCGACATCGGTCTCAGGAGCACCAAGATCAAGGGGGCGGACAACACCTTCCTGATCATCCCGAACTCCGAGCTGTGCAACTCCACCCTTGTCAACATGGCCTTCCCGGACGTGAGGGTGAAGGGGCGGGTCAACGTCGGCATCGGCTACGGCTGCGATGTCGAGCGCGCCAAGGCACTGATGGTGCAGACCGCTCTCTCGGCCCCGGCCGTGCTCCAGGAGCCCGGGCCCGAGGCCTTCTTCATGAACTTCGGCGACAGCTCGCTGAACCTCTCGCTTTTCTTCTGGGTCGCCGACTACACCCACACCGTGGCGGCCACCGACCAGATCAACAGCGCCCTCCTGCAGTGCTTCCAGGACAACGGCATCAACATCCCGTACCCGACGCGTACGGTTATCCATGAAAAGGACACCAACAATGCCCCACAGGATTGAGATCACCCTTAAGGACGAGGTTCGCGACCCGCGCGGCGAGCGGATCAAGCGCGAGATCGAACACTTCCTCCACCTCGAAGTGGCCGAGGTGCGCACCATCGACGTCTACACGGTCGACGCGCCGCTCTCCGCGGAGGAACTGGCCCAGGTTGCCGCCGGTCCCTTCAGCGACCCGGTCATCCAGAACTACTCGATCGACAAGCCCGCCGCCGCTGGGTTCGACTACCTGGTCGAGGTCGGCTTCCGCCCCGGCGTCACCGACAACGTCGGCCGCACCGCCGGCGAGGCGATCGGCTACCTCCTGGGGCGCCCGCTGGCCGCAGGGGAGGGGGTGTACACCTCCGTGCAGTACCTGATCACCGGGAAGCTCTCCCAGGCCGACGCAGAGAAGATCGCCACCGGTCTTTTGTGCAACACGCTGATCCAGCGTTACCAGATCCTGGACGCGGCCACCTTCAAGGCCCAGGGGGGCGTCGCTCCCTTCGTGCCCAAGGTGCAGGTCGAGGCGAAGGCCGAGGTCAACACCATCAACCTCGAAATCTCCGACGAGGAGCTGATGAGGATCAGCCGCGACGGCGTGCTGGCTCTCACCCTGGACGAGATGAAGATCATCCAGGCGCACTACCGCGATCCGAAGGTGGTTGAGACGCGCAAGAGCCTCGGGCTTGGCGCTGCCCCGACCGACGTCGAGCTGGAGGCGCTGGCCCAGACCTGGTCCGAGCACTGCAAGCACAAGATCTTCTCCGCCGACGTGACCTACGACGACGGCCAGGGGAACACCGAGAAGATCAACTCCCTTTTCAAGAGCTACATCCAGAAGACCACCGCCGACGTCCGCGCCGCCCAGGGCGACAAGGACTACTGCCTCTCCGTGTTCAAGGACAACGCCGGCGTCATCAAGTTCAACGACGACTGGTCCCTGGTCTTCAAGGTGGAAACCCACAACTCGCCGTCCGCTCTCGATCCCTACGGCGGGGCGCTCACCGGCATCGTCGGCGTCAACCGCGACCCGTTCGGCACCGGCAAGGGGGCGAAGCTCATCTTCAACACCGACGTCTTCTGCTTCGCCGATCCTTTCTACGAGAAGGAGCTCCCCAAGCGTCTCCTTCACCCGCGCCGCATCTACGAAGGTGTGGTCGAGGGGGTGGAGCATGGCGGCAACAAGAGCGGCATCCCGACCGTGAACGGCTCCCTCGTGTTCGACGAGCGCTTCGCCGGCAAACCGCTGGTCTTCTGCGGCACCGCGGGGCTCATGCCCGCCACCATCAAGGGTGAGCCCTCCCACCAGAAGAAGATCATCCCAGGCGACCTGATCGTGATGACCGGCGGCCGCATCGGCAAGGACGGCATCCACGGCGCCACCTTCTCCTCGGAGGAGCTGAACGAGAACTCGCCCGTCTCCGCGGTGCAGATCGGCGACCCGATCACCCAGAAGCGGATGTTCGACTTCCTGATCCGCGCCCGCGACAAGGCGCTGTACCGTTTCATCACCGACAACGGTGCGGGGGGGCTTTCCTCCTCGATCGGCGAGATGTCCGAGGAGTGCGGCGGCTGCCAGCTCGACCTCTCCAAGGCGCCGCTCAAGTACCCGGGCCTCGCTCCTTGGGAGATCCTGATCTCCGAGGCGCAGGAGAGGATGAGCCTCGCCGTTCCGCCCGAGAAGATCGACGAGTTCATGGAGATGGCCAAGCGCTACGGCGTCGAGGCGACCGTGCTCGGTACCTTCACCGATTCCGGCATCTTCCACATGCTCTACGGCGACAAGACCGTTGCCTACCTGCCGCTTTCCTTCATGCACGCGGGGCTGCCGCCGATGCAGATCCCGGCACGCTGGGAAAAGCCGGTGCACGAGGAGCCGAAGCTCGCCCCCTCCGCCGACTACACCGGCGACGTCAAGGCGCTCCTCTCCTCGCTGAACATCTGCTCCAAGGAGAGCGTGGTGCGCCGCTACGACCACGAGGTCCAGGGGGGCTCCGTGGTGAAACCGTTCACCGGCGTGGACAACGACGGCCCGTCCGACGCCGCGGTGGTGCGCCCCATCCTTGACTCCTTCGAGGGGGTGGTGGTCGGCCACGGCATCTGCCCGCGCTACAGCGACATCGACGCGTACGACATGGCGGCCAACGCCATCGACGAGGGGCTCAGGAACTACGTCGCGGTCGGGGGCTCGCTCGACCTCGTCGCCGGCCTGGACAACTTCTGCTGGTGCGACCCGGTCCTCTCCGAGAGGACTCCGGACGGCCCCTACAAGATGGCCCAGCTGGTGCGCGCCAACAAGGCCCTCTACGACTACTGCACCGTCTTCTCCATGCCGCTCATCTCCGGCAAGGACTCCATGAAGAACGACTTCTACGACGGCACCACCAAGATCTCCATCCCGCCGACCCTGCTCTTCTCTGTCATCGGCAAGATGGAGGACGCGCGCCTCGCCGTCACCATGGACGTAAAGCGCGCCGGCGACCAGGTGTACCTCCTGGGCGCCACCGCCAACGAGCTGGGCGCCTCCGAGTACCTGGCGCAGAAAGGGTTCGTCGGCAACAACGTGCCCAAGGTCGACGCGCAGGCTGCCCTTGCCGGCTACCGCGCCTACGGCGCCGCGCTCAAGGCGGGCCTCGTCGCCTCCTGCCACGACCTCTCCGACGGCGGCCTTGCGGTAGCCGCTGCCGAGAGCGCCTTTGCCGGCGGTTTCGGCATGGAACTCGACCTGGCCCAGGTGCCGTTCAAGGGGGACGCCGCAGAGAAGAGTGACATCGCGCTCCTCTTCTCCGAGTCCGCCTCCCGTCTGCTGGTGACGGTGCGTGCCGAGAAGGCCGCGGAGTTCGAGAAGGCGATGGCCGGTACCCCCTGTGCCAGGATCGGCGCGGTGACCGCCGAGCCGGTTCTGAAGGTGAAGGGGCTTTCCGGGAGCGTGGTGGTAAACGCGCAGAACGCCGAGCTGAAGGCCGCCTGGCAGGAGCCGCTCAAGGACCTGTAGGCGATCCTGCGCCCGCTTCTACCCCATTCCCTCGCCCTCCGGGAGAGGGTGGCCGAAGGCCGGGTGAGGGGGGTGCCACGAAGTGAGGACAACGCAGTTGCCAACGCCCTCACCCCGGCCCTCTCCCGACGGGAGAGGGAGGACGTGGATCTCTGGACAGCTTGCATCGCGAATCTTTTATATGCAGAAAAAAAGCGGGTTGTGCAATAATGAGAACCGCTGTGCCCGCTACTAACCATCCGATAGAGGACTTTATTGATGACCAAGGCTAAAGCGCTTGTCATAACAGGCAACGGCACCAACTGCGAAACCGAGGCGGCTCACGCCTGCAAGCTGGGCGGATTCGACGAGGCGCGCATTGCCCATATCGCGGAACTGCTGACCGGTGAGGTGAGCCTGGACGATTACCACTTCCTGAACCTGACCGGCGGCTTCCTGGACGGCGACGACCTCGGGAGCGCCAAGGCCCAGGCCAACCGCCTGCGCTACGCTGCCGTGGAAGGCAAAGAAGAGCGCCTGGTGGACCAGATCACCCGCTTCATCGCCGACGGCAAGCTGATCCTCGGGGTCTGCAACGGTTTCCAGCTCCTGGTGAAGATGGGGATGCTTCCGGCCCTCTCGGGCAACTACCTGAAGCAGACCGTGACCCTGACCTACAACGCGAGCGGCCGTTTCCAGGACCGCTGGTGCTACCTGAAGGTCGACCCCGCTTCCCCGTCGCTGTACACCCGCGGCATCGAGGGGGGCGTTTATCTCCCGGTGCGTCACGGCGAAGGAAAGTTTCTGGTGGACGATGCCAAGACCCTGGAGGCCATAGAGGCGAAGCATCTCTCCTGCCTCAAGTACTCCGACAAGAACTACGCGGCCCCGACCATGGAATTCCCCGAGAACCCCAACGGTTCGGTGAACGCCATCGCCGGCGTCTGCGACGAGACCGGAAGGATCATGGGGCTCATGCCGCACCCGGAAGCGTTCGTGCATCGCACCCAGCACCCGCGCTGGACCCGCGAGGAACTGCCGGAAGAGGGCGAAGGGCTGATCTTCTTCAAGAACGCGGCCAAATACGTGAAAGAGAACTTCTAAGGGCTTCCCGCCCCCGAAGGGAGGGTCCTCCCCCCTTACGGGGGATGAAGTGGTGCCGGAATACAACAGAGATCGACAGGCAAGCAGTTTCTATAAGGAGCAGTCGTGGAAGAAATGATGATGCGCAGGCCCGAAGAAGAGTGCGGCATTTTCGGTGTATTCAACCACCCGGAGGCGTCGAACCTCACTTACCTCGGTCTCTACGCTTTGCAGCACAGGGGACAGGAAAGTTGCGGCATCGTCTCCTCGGACGGTAGCAATCTGCACGCACATAAAAGCATGGGGCTCGTCGCCGACGTCTTCGGCAACCCGGAAATCTTCAAGACCCTGCCCGGCCGGTCCGCCATCGGCCACGTGCGCTACTCGACCACCGGGTCCTCGGTGATCAAGAACGTTCAGCCCATCAACGTGGACTACTCCCGCGGCTCCATCGCGGTGGCTCACAACGGCAACATCGTCAACGCCCAGATCATCAAGGACGAGCTGGAAGCCTACGGATCCATCTTCCAGACCACCATGGACACGGAAATCATCGTCCACCTGCTCGCCACCTCCAAGGCGAACTCCCTCCTGGACCGCCTCACCGACGCACTGAACCGGATCCAGGGCGCCTACTGCCTGCTCTTTTTGACCGAGAGCCGGATGGTGGCTGCGCGCGACCCGAACGGCTTCCGCCCGCTGTGCCTTGGGCGCCAGGGGAGCGCCTACGTGGTCGCCTCCGAGAGCTGCGCCCTCGATCTGATCGACGCCGAATTCATCCGCGAGATCGAGCCGGGCGAGGTGATCGTCATCGACAAGAACGGCCTGACCTCCTTCTTCCCGCTCAAGAAGGCCGATCCGACCCCCTGCATCTTCGAGTTCGTCTACTTCGCGCGTCCCGACTCCCATATCTTCGGGCAGAACGTGTACCAGGTGCGCAAGGAGCAGGGGCGCCAACTGGCCCGCGAGCACAAGGTCGACGCCGACATCGTCATCCCGATCCCCGATTCCGGCGTCCCGGCTGCGCTCGGCTACGCTGAGGAGTCCGGCATCCCGTTCGAGCTGGGGCTGATCCGCAACCACTATGTCGGTCGTACCTTCATCGAACCGCAGCAGGCGATCCGCCACTTCGGCGTCAAGATCAAGTTGAACCCGGTGCGCGAGGTGCTCAAGGGGAAGCGCGTCGTGGTCATCGATGACTCCATCGTGCGCGGTACCACCTCGAGAAAGATCGTCAAGATGATCAGGAACGCCGGCGCCGCCGAGGTGCATGTCCGCATCTCCTCGCCCCCGACCAGCTATCCCTGCTACTACGGGATCGATACACCCAACCGCAAGGAGCTGATCTCCTCGTCCCACTCCCTCGACGAGATCCGCCGCTACATAACCGCCGATTCGCTCGGTTATCTTTCCGAAGAAGGTCTCATGTCTTCCGTCGGCGCCAAAAACGCCGGCTTCTGCACCGCCTGCTTTACCGGTGGCTATCCGGTTAAATTCCCGCGTCTGCTCGAAGAGCCGCAAATGGGACTATTCGAAAAGGAGAACGTCAAGAAATGAGCGAAAAGGAAAGGCTGAAGAAGATCATCATCGAGCTGTCCTACGAGAAGAGGAACGTGACCTTGGCTTCCGGTCGTCAGAGCGACTTTTACTTTGACGGGAAGCAGACCACGCTGCACCCCGAGGGCGGCTACCTGACCGGTAAGCTCTTCTTTGACGCGATCAAGGACGTAGAAGGGGTTGAAGGGGTAGGGGGGCTCACGCTGGGCGCCGACCCGATCGCCACCGCGACCTCCGTGGTCAGCTTCCTGGAGGGGAAACCGGTCCCGGGCTTCATCATCCGCAAGGAGCCCAAGGGGCACGGCACCGGCGCCTGGCTCGAGGGGCGCAAGAACCTGAAGCCCGGCGCCAAGGTCGTCATCGTCGAGGACGTCGTGACCAGCGGCGGTTCTTCGCTGAAGGCGATCAAACGCGCTGAAGAGGAAGGGCTGGTGGTGCTCGGTGTGGTCACCCTCGTTGACCGCGAGGAAGGCGGGCGCGAGAACATCGAGGCAGAAGGGTACTGGCTGAAGTCCATCTTCACCAAGGCCGAGATCCTCGCCTAACTGCAGGATTCAGATCGTTTGCATCGAAGGCGGCAATAATTCCATTGCCGCCTTTGTTTTTCCGGCTGCACATGGGCTACTCCCTCCCCCCGGTGGTGGGCGGTAATACCTGCCCCCTCCCTGACCCTCACCCTGCGGGGGAAGGGATATGGACTGACTGATCTTATGCAAGAACTCCTCAATCGCAATCGAGAGCTGCTGGCGCAGGTGGATGACTGGTTCGCCCGCTGCATGGCGTCCTACCCTGAGCACATTGCCTGCCGGAGCGGCTGCTCATCGTGCTGCCGTGGCACCTTCGACATCACGTTGCTGGACGCGTATTACCTAAAGCGTGGGTTCGACCTGCTCCCTGATGAGGTAAAGGAACGGGTGCTGGCGAAGTGCCGGGATCGGCTTGCGCTGACGCGGGAGCAGTGGCCTGAGCTGGACCACCCCTTCGTGCTGAACTACCGGCCCGAGGAGGACTGGGAACTCCTCATGCCGGACGAGGACGAGACGCCCTGCGTGCTCCTGGGGGATGACGGCCGCTGCCTGGTCTACGAGAATCGCCCCATGACCTGCCGGCTGCACGGCATCCCGCTGGTCGACGTAGAGGGGGAGGTCATGCACGAGGAGTGGTGCACCATGAACTTCACCGACGTGGACCCGCTCACCCTTCCCGGGCTGACTGCTCCTTTCGACTCCATACTCCGGGAGGAGGTGGCGCTCTTTCGGGATTTCACCGAGAGGTTCCTGGGGCGCAGAATGAGCGAGCTGGACACCTTGATCCCTACGGCGCTTATGATCGACTTCGATGGGTTCGACTGGAAGCGCTGGGCACGGAAAGGGGTCTGAAGCGTCTTTTCCTGCTGTAGGGGCAAATAACCATTTGCCCGGCGCTGGTGCCCGACCGACGCCGATGCCATGAGAGACAGTGGCCGCGACTGAGGTGGGCTGAAGCGCCTTTTCCTGCTGTAGGGGCAAATAACCATTTGCCCTGCGCTGGTGCCCGACCGACGCCGATGCCATGAGAGACAATGGCCGCGACTGAGGGGGCGAATGATTATTCGCCCCTACAGTGGACGAGGGTACCTACCTATTTTGAAAAGGAATGACTAATGGCTCTGCCTTCCACGATTTACCGCGCGTCGGTGCAACTGTCGGATCTGGACCGCCAGATCTACGCCGACATCCAGACCACCATCGCCCAGCATCCCTCCGAAACCGCGGAGCGGCTGCTGACAAGGCTTTTGGCCTATGCACTGTGCTACGAGGAGGATCTCGCGTTCAGCAAGGGGGTCGGCTCCGGCGACGAGCCGGATCTCTGGAGCAAAGGGCCGGACGGGAGGGTGCGACTTTGGGTCGAGGTGGGGCAACCCGATCCCGACCGGCTCGCCAAGTCGTGCCGCCATGTAGAGCGTGCGGTCTTGCTTGCCTTCGGTTCAAACGTCGGTCGTTGGATCGCGCAGCACCAACAAAAGCTGGCCGGCATCAAAA
This sequence comes from Geomonas diazotrophica, assembly GCF_018919385.1. GTDB lineage: Bacteria > Desulfobacterota > Desulfuromonadia > Geobacterales > Geobacteraceae > Geomonas > Geomonas diazotrophica. The sequence goes on along the minus strand of NZ_JAHLMF010000008.1, from coordinate 199,141 downwards.
ACCTTTCCCTGTTCACTATCGATTTCAAGTTCCTAAGTCTGCTTTCTGCTAAACTGGAACGGGTAATCAACTGGTCAGTCACTGTCACAGAGGGGAACATCTACCTCACGGCCGGCGAACAGACCATGGAGACCACTGTGGAACGTGTTTGCGGTCCTCCCTTGGCAGGATAAAAGTGGGGAGGAGAGGAGGGAACACACCATGTCGATGCCTCGTCAAATCGTTTCCCTGTCCCTGCTGCTCCTGCTCCACGCCCCTTCGTCCTCTGCCCTCGCCGGCTCCTGCACACCCACCCCCTGGGACGAGATCGGCCCCTTCTACCGCCCCAACGCGCCGGTTCGCGACACCATCGGCAAGGGCTACCGCCTGAGCGGAACTGTCCGCTCCTCCGCTGATTGTTCCCCCATCCCCAAGGCTCGCATAGAGTTCTGGCAGGCCGGTCCCGACGGCCGCTACGACGACGCCTATCGCGCCACCGTCTACTCCGACAGCAAGGGGCGCTACCGCCTGCAAACCTTCCCGGCCGTTCCCTACGCCAACCGCCCGCCGCACATCCACATCCTGGTGGACGTGAGGGAGTTCGAGGGACTGGTGACGCAGCATTACCCGAAACGGGGGGCGAAAGGGGCGCAGGTGGACCTGGTGCTGGTTCCGGAAGGGAAGGATGGAGGGAAGTCGGGAGGCCGGGGCGATGAGCTGATCCGGCCCGGGAGGGGAGTCCGCTAGAGCTACTCTTTGTCGAGCGGCGCCTGGAGCATGGTCGCCAGGTCTCTGGCGTTTTGCGGTGCCGCGCCACCCGCGTCGTTGTTGAAATAGATGTACACGTCCAAGCCGCGGCTCAGGTACTTCCTTATCCGCACCACGTCCTTTACCAATTGCTCATTGGTGTAGAACCCGTTGTAGCTCCCCTCCATGCCATGCCGCCTGATATAGACGAAGTCCGCCGTGACCGGCGGCGCGTCGATAAAGCTCGGATGATCCGCCATGCAGAGCGACACGTTGCGGTCGCGGCAGAGGCTCACCACCGCGTCGGTTAGCCAGCTTTCGTTTCTGAGCTCAAGCGCGTGCCTGCCGTGATACGGCGCGACCAAGTCCAGGAAGCGTTCCAGCCTGCCCATGTCTACCTTGAACTGCGGCGGGAGCTGCCAGAGCACCACCTGCAGCTTCTCGTGCAATTCGCGGGTCGGGGCGAAGAACTTGGCGAGGGCGCCTTCTATGTCATGCAGTCTCTTGATGTGCGTGATGTAGCGGCTCCCTTTCACGGCAAAGGAAAAACTCTGCCCGCTCTCCTCGTACCAATGCCTGAACATGGCCACCGTCGGGATCCGGTAGAAGGTTACGTTGAGCTCCACGGTATTGAAGACGGAGTGGTAATGTTCGAACCAGCGTCTGGTCGGGAGTTCCACAGGATAGAAGTTGCCGCGCCAGTGGTTGTAGCTGAAGCCGCTGCAGCCCAGGTAGAGCTTTGCCATGATGATCCCCCTCGTATACAAGTTGCGGACCATGCGACGTGACAGGCAGACGTGATTAGCTTTTTCAAACCTGGCAAGTATACCTGATGTCCCGAAGTGGGCCAGCATTCCGGCGGAGAGGGGGCAAAAAAAAGGCGGGACCCGTTGGGTCCCGCCTTGGTGTTCATCTTTTGCTGCTCGTTACATCTTATGGCACTTGTCGCAGTCGCCGTTGGAGGTGAAGGCGTCCTTGCCGTTGTGGCAGGCGCCGCAGGACATCCCCTTCTCCATGTCGCCCATGGTGTGGTGCTTGGCACCGGCCTGCATCGGGAAGATCTTGTTGTGGCAGTCAGCGCACTTGTAGGCTTCCAGGTGGAAGTCGTGGCTGAACTTCACTTCGCCCCCCTCGTTCTTGAAGATGACCTGGCCGGGCTTGTAACCTTTGTGGCACTTGTTGCAGTCACCGGCTACGGTGAAGGCTTCCTTGCCGTTGTGGCAGCCGCCGCAGGACTTGCCTTTCTGCATGTCCGCCATGGTGAAGTGCTTGGCGCCGGCCTTGAAGGCGAAGAGTTTGGTGTGGCAGTCTTTGCAGGTGAAGGCTTCGAGGTGGAAGTCGTGGCTGAACTTGGCGTCGGTCACCCCTTTGGCTTTCCAGGTGATCTCGCGGGGCTTCATGCCGGCGTGGCATTTGCCGCAGTTGCCGGCGACGGTGAAGGCCTTCTTGCCGTTGTGGCAGGCGCCGCAGGTCTTGCCCTTTTCCATCTGGGCCATGGTCACGCGCCCTTCTTTGCCGGTGATCACGGTGCCGTTGTGGCAGGACTTGCAGCCGTCGCTTACTTTGGCCAAGTGGACGGAGTGGCTGAACGTGGTCTGGCCCAGACCCTTGATCTTGAACTCTACGTTGCGCGGCTTGCCCTTGTGACATTTGACGCAGCTCTTTTCATCGGCTACGCTAAAAGCCTTGATGCCGGTGTGACAGGCACCGCAGGACTTGGTCTTTTCCATTTCGGCCATGGTGAAGTGCCGTCTCGCCTTCAGATCGAAGATAGCGTTGTGACAGATCCTGCAATTGTTGTTATATTTCAGCAGGTGTACATCGTGACTGAAGACAACGGCGTCCCCGTTCTTAAGAGGAAACTTGACGTCTTTGGTCTCCTTGGCAAAAAGCGCAACCGGTGACGCGCAGACGATAAGAACCATAAGCAAGGCGAGGCGAAACTGCATGGTACACTCCTTCTGGCTGTTTATTTGCTACCCATTAGAGGCAATAGCCGGGATAATATACACATCGCAAAGGTCATCGTCAATTCAAAACTATTGATTGTTTTTTATGTTTGGCCCTTTTAGGCCTTGTAATAGGAGGGAAGATGAAAACGATTTTGCTCTCCCTTTTTCTTGTTTCTCTTCTTGCGCCTCCCCCGGCGAGAGGCGCCTTCTACCAGTGGACCGACGCCGAGGGCGTGGTTCACTTCACCGACAACCGCACCAACATCCCCAAGCAGTACCGCGATAAGGCGCACCGGGTGGATGTCTCCGATTCCGCACCGGCCGTCGTGTCGCCGGGTACCGAGTCGGTCTCCCGGCCGGCGCCCCCCCCGATGACCGCGCCGGGGGGACACGACGAAAGCTGGTGGCGCGAGCGCTTCAGGGCGCTGCGGATCGAATTGAAGACCCTCCAGGACGAGCGCGCCGGCAAGGAGCAGCAACTGGTCGAACTGCGCCGCAAGCACACCATCTTCCATCGCTCCCGGGACCGGGAGGCTGTTAACACCATGGAGGCACAGGTTTCCGCCGTCGACGCCAAGATCAGCGACATGCTGAACCGGATCGCTGCGCTCGAGCTTGCCGCCGCCCAGGCCGGGGTGCCCGTAGAGTGGCGTCAGTAGCTTTCTGGCGGAATTTATTAGCGGTTGCGGGCCTAGTTAAGCTGTGCTATAAAAAACTGCCGCTTAACTCAGGGAGAATCCGTATTATATGAACCAAATCGATAACATAATAGACAACGCCCTTGCCGAGGACATCCACACCGGCGACATCACCACGCTCTCCGTGCTCGAAAAGCCGCGCCGCATGCGCGCGAGACTCGTCGCCAAGGAGGATATGGTTCTTTCGGGGATCGATGTGGCCCGCCGCGTCTTTGCCAGGCTCGACTCCGACATCGTTTTCACCGCGCACTTCCAGGACGGGGCCCGGCTGAACCAAGGTGACATCATCGCCGTGATGGAGGGGGACGCCGCGACGCTTTTGCAGGGGGAGCGGGTTTCTCTGAACCTGTTGCAGAGGATGAGCGGCATCGCCACCCAGACCGCCGCCTACGTGAAGGAACTGGAAGGAACCGGTGCCCGCGTGGTCGATACCAGGAAGACCACCCCCGGTCTGCGCGTCCTTGAGAAGTACTCGGTGCGGGTAGGGGGAGGGACCAACCATCGTACCGGCCTCTACGACGGGGTGCTGATCAAGGAAAACCATATCGCAGCCGCCGGCGGCATCGCCGAGGCGGTGGCCGCCGCTCGCGCCTACATCCCGCACACCCTGAAGATCGAGGTGGAGACCGAGAACCTGGACGAGGTGAAGCAGGCGCTTCAGGCCGGTGCCGACATCATCATGCTGGACAACATGTCGCTGGAGCAGATGACCGAGGCCGTGCAGATCATAAACAAGAGGGCGCTGGTCGAAGCGTCCGGGGGGGTGAACCTGAAAACGATCAGGTCCATAGCCCAGACCGGTGTGGACATCATATCGGTCGGAGCGCTCACCCACTCGGTACGTGCGACCGACATCTCAATGCTGATGGAGGGCGTTTGAAAGACTCCGGGGTAGACGGCAGGATCATCGGGCTGTTCCGCTCCGGCGACGGGGTGGTTTCCGGCGCTGCGCTGAGCCGCCTCCTGGGGGTGTCGCGAACCGCAGTCTGGAAGCACGTCAAGGGGCTCCGCGCCAGCGGGTACCTGATCGAAGCCGTCCCCTCCAAGGGTTACCGGTTGCTCTCTTCACCCAAAGTTCTCACCCAGTTGGATCTCTCTGCAGGACTCGCCACCACGAGGATCGGTTCCAGCATCATCTGTCTCAAGGAAACGGAGTCCACCAACCAGGTCGCCTTCAAGCTGGCCGAAGAGGGGGCTGCGGAAGGGACCGTGGTCATCGCCGACGCCCAGACCGCCGGCAAGGGGCGGCTGGGGCGCATCTGGCTTTCGCCCCCCGGTGTCAACCTGTACTGCTCCGTGGTGCTGCGTCCCGCCATCGCCCCGATGGCCGCCTGTCAGCTCACCTTTCTCTCCGTGGTCGCCGTTGCCCGCGCCATCGAAAGCTGCACGAGTCTCAAACCGCAGATCAAGTGGCCCAACGACATCCTGATCAACGGTAAAAAGGTTGCTGGCCTTTTGAACGAGATGAATGCGGAGACCGAGAAGGTCAACTTCGTGGTGCTCGGTATCGGGGTGAACCTCAACCTGGACATGTCCTCCATATCCGAGTCGCTTTTGCGCCACCCGGCCACCTCGCTTTTGGAGGAGGGGGGCGCCGAGGTGGACCGGCTCGCCTTCACAAGGGCGCTTCTCCTCGAGTTGGACCGGCTTTACGACGTGTTCCTGGCCGAGGGGGAGGCGCCGGTGCGTGCCGAATGGCTCGAGCGCTCCGCCATCAAGGGGCGCAACGTCAAGGTGAGCCAGGGGGAGCGCGAGTTCGTGGGGATGGTGCAGGGGGTGGATTCCTTCGGTGCGCTCCTGGTGCAGTTGTCCGACGGCAAGGTGGAGACCGTGCTCTCCGGCGACGTCGCACTGGTTTAAACCAGAAAGGCAAACTGCATTAACGCAAAGACGCAAAGGCGCGGGGTCGCCAAGGAGAGGCAAGATAACTGCTTCTTTGCGTTTAAAAAAAGATTTTCCTTGCGGCTTGGCGCCTCTGCGACTTTGCGTTAAAGCCTTGCTTTGGTTTTTAGGAGGTTTCTTTTGCTTTTGGTGATCGACGTAGGGAACAGCAACATCGTTCTCGGGATATACGATGAGGAGCGACTGGTCCAGGACTGGCGGGTTTCCACCGACAAGTCCAAGACCATCGACGAGTACGGCATACTCTTCCACGACCTGTTCCGCCTGTCGGGGATCGTCTTTTCCGACGTGAAGGACATCATCGTTTCCTCGGTGGTGCCGACCCTGACCGGCGTCCTGGAAAAGCTGGCCCGCCAATACTTCAAGATCACCCCCTACGTGGTCGGCCCCGGCATCAAGACCGGCATGCCGATCCATTACGACAACCCAAAAGAGGTGGGGGCGGACCGGATCGTGAACGCCATCGCCGGCTTCGAGAAGTACCGCTCGCCGCTCATCATCGTCGACTTCGGCACCGCCACCACCTTCGACTACGTCAACAAGAAGGGCGAGTACTGCGGCGGGGCCATAGCCCCCGGGCTTGCCATCTCCATGGAGGCCCTGTTCCAGAAGGCGAGCAAGCTGCCGCGGGTCGACATCGCCCGCCCCCCCAGCATCATCGCCAAGAACACGGTGAACTCCATGCAGGCCGGCATCTTCTTCGGCTACGTTGGGCTCGTGGACGGCATCGTGCAGCGCATGAAGGCTGAGGGGAAGGAAAACGTCAAGGTCATCGCAACCGGGGGGCTCGCCTCCCTGATCGCGCCGGAATCGAGCACCATCGAGGCGGTGGACGAATTCCTCACCCTGGAAGGGCTGCGCATCATCTACAAGAGGAACAAGCCCTAGGCTTTCAGTGACGGCGGCGGGAAGCCGCTTCAAAAACCGGGACAGTCAGTTCACGCGCGTAACAAGCGGGTGAGGGAGGTACGCGAAAATCCTGTGAGAGTCCAGCCAGGTAGTTGGTAGCTAGTTGTTTGTTTCGTCTGCTTTGCTCAAGTCGGTTTCTCGTTGAAGCGTAGGTCATTGATGATCTTCATTCTAAAGGGAGGGCACTATGGGAAGGTATGAAACGGCAAAACTGCGTAACCTCGGTATTGTAGCTCACGGAGGTGCCGGCAAGACCTCGCTGGCCGAGGCGATCCTGTTCGACACGGGCATGATCGACCGGCTGGGGAGGGTGGACGACGGCAGCTCCACCATGGATTTCGAGCCCGAAGAGATCAAGCGCCGCATCTCGATCACCTCCTCCCTGGACCACTGCGAGTGGAAAGGGCACTCCATCCACATAGTCGACACCCCGGGATACGGAAACTTCATTGCCGACACCCGTGCCTGCATGAGGACGCTCGACTGCGCCGTGGTGATCCTCTCCGCCATCTCGGGCGTCAAGGTTCAGACCGAGGAGGTCTGGCAGTGGGCCAACGAGTTCGAGGTCCCGCGCATCGCCTTCGTGAACAAGATGGACCGCGAGCGTGCCAGCTTCCTGCGCGCCATCGACGACATGGAAAAGGCGCTGGGGGCGAGGGGGGTCGCGGTGCAGATGCCTCTGGGCGCCGAAGAGAACTTCGAGGGGGTCGTCGACCTGGTGCGGATGAAGGCCTACCGCTACCAGAAGGACCTCTCCGGGAAGTTCACCGAGGGTGAGGTCCCGGCCGAGTGCCTCGATGAGGCCAGACGCCTGCGGGAAATGATGGTCGAGACGGTGGCCGAGGCGTACGACGCCCTCACCGAGAAGTTCCTCGATTCCGGCGAACTTTCGGAAGAGGAGATCCTGGACGGGCTCAGGGTCGGCACCATGCGCAGTACCTTCACCCCGGTCTTCTGCGGCTCGGCTGCCATGAACATCGGTGTGGCCCAGCTGCTGGACGCGATCTGCGACTTCCTGCCGTCCCCCCTGGACCGCACGGCGGCGGTGGGGACGGACCCCAAGACCGAACAGGTCATCGAGCGCGCACCTGCGGAGAACGAGCCGTTCTCGGCGCTGGTCTTCAAGACCACCTCCGATCCCTACACCGGCAAGATCACCATCTTCCGCGTGTACTCGGGCGTGCTCAACTCCGACTCGCTGGTCTATAACTCGACCAAGGGTGTCCAGGAGCGCATCGGCCAGATCTTCGAGCTGGAAGGGAAGAAGCAGCACCCGATCAAGCAGGCCGTGGCAGGGGACATCGTGGCCGTGGCGAAACTGAAGGAGACGGTTACCGGCGACACCCTCTGCGACGAGGCGAAACCGATCGTGTACGAACCGGCCCAGCCGCTCCAGCCGGTGATCTCCTACGCCATCGAGCCCAAGACCAAGAACGACGAGGACAAGATCCACAGCGCCCTGCAGCGCATGATCGAAGAGGACCCGACCATCGAGAGTCACCGCGACCCGCAGACCCGCGAGTTCATCATCTCCGGGATGGGGCAGGTGCACCTCGAGGTGGTGGTCGAGAAGTTGAAGCGCAAGTTCGGCGTCGACGTCATCCTGAAGACGCCGAAGGTTCCCTACCTCGAGACCATCCGCGGCTCCGCGAAGGTACAGGGCAAATACAAGAAGCAGTCCGGCGGGCGCGGCCAGTACGGCGACTGCTGGATCGAACTCTCCCCGCTGCCGCGCGGCGAGGGGTACAAGTTCGAGGACAAGATCGTCGGCGGCGTGATCCCGCGCCAGTACATCCCGGCGGTCGACAAGGGGATCCAGGAGGCGGCCAAGGAGGGTTTCCTGGCCGGCAACCCGGTGGTGGATTTCAAGGTAGCTCTCTTCGACGGCTCCTTCCACACCGTCGATTCCTCGGAGATGGCCTTCAAGGTGGCCGGCTCCATGGCCTTCAAAAAGGCGATGGAGCAGTGCAAGCCGGTCCTTCTGGAACCGATCGTCAACATGAAGATCACCGTCCCGGACGAGAACATGGGGGATGTGATCGGCGATCTCAACTCCAGGCGCGGTAAGGTGGTCGGGGTCGAGCCCAAGGCGAACTCGCAGATCATCAGGAGCGTGGTGCCGATGTCGGAGGTGCTTACCTACTCCAACGACCTGCGCTCCGTGACCAGCGACCGCGGCATGTTCAGCTCGGAATTCTCCCACTACGAGGAGGTTCCAAGCCACCTGGCCCAGAAGATCATCGCCGAGGCGCAGGATCAGAAGAACAACAACCACAAGAGCGCATAGCTGAGATTTCAGCTTGGCTGCTGCCCGGTCTCCCAACGTAGCCTTGGCGAAGGTGGGCGATGTCCACCGCAGCCTCGGCGAAGGTGGGAGGCCGGGCAGGCTTAATTTCGAATGTCATGACAGGGAGGATGAGCCAGATGGCGAAGCAATTTACACCCGATGAAGATGAAACCGTAGACCATAAGAAGAGTTCGCAACAGCGGCTTCTTCTGCTTCTGCTGCTGCTCATCGCCCTTTTCGCCTACCTTTACTTCTTCACCGGGCTGATCAAGCCCCGCGAGGAGGCATCCGCGCCTCCGCCGCCGGCTCCTGCCCCGGCCGTAGTCAAAAAACCGCTGCCGCCGCGCCCTCAGGAGACAGGCTCCTCCGCACAAGCTCCGGCCTCCGCCAAGGCTATGGCCGGCAAGCCTTCTGCCGAGGCTACGGCCGGCAAGCCTTCTGCTGAGGCTACGGCTGGCAAGCCTGCTGGCGCGGCTGCGACTGGCAAGCCGGGTGAGGCAAAACCTGCCGCGGGGAAACCTGCCGGGAATAAGCCGGGCGAGGCAAAACCCGCTCCTGCCGCTAAGCCGGGTGCGCCTGCCGCACCTGCTGCCAAACCGGCGCCCGCCGCACAGCCGGGCAAGCCCGCAGCTGCGGCACCTGCCGCAGCGGCAGCCAAACCCGCCCCCGGGAAGGAGGCCAAACCGGCCGCCAAGGATACCAAGCCCGCGACAGCCGGCAAAGAGGCCAAACCTGCCGCTGCCAAGGAAGCGAAGCCTGCTGCCGCCAAGCAAGCCAAGCCGGCCGACAAAGTCGCCAAAGAGACGAAAACCGCAAAGCCTGCAACCAAGGCCGCTGCCAAGGCCAAGGCGGGTGCCTTTGCCCTTGAACTCGACAGTGACATTGCCGAAAGCGAAGTCTCATCGGTGACCGCAAAGCTGAAGAAGGCCGGGATCGCCCCGGTGGTCACCACCAAGGCCCACAAAGGCGAGCCGATGCACCGCCTGTTCCTGGCCGATTTCGCCAGCCGTGACGAGGCCTCCGAAGAGCTGACTCGCCTCAAAGGTGTCGCCCCCAACGCTTTCATGCTCAAGGAAGGCGGCCGCTACGCTGTCTACGCCGGTTCCTTCATGCGGGAAGGGAAGGCCGCTGTGGAACAGGACCGTCTCTACGACAAGGGGGTCCGTCTGGTGCTCAAGAAGGCGAACATCCCGGTGACGGTGGTGAAGGTTCGTGGCGGGAGCTTCGCCGATCCTAGTAGCGCCGAGAAGGCGGCGGCGAACCTCAAGAAGACGGGCCTTTCAGCGAAGGTCGTCAAGGCAGGGAAATAGCAAAAGTGTCGTCGAAGGTCACCTTCAGGATTTCAGCGGCGGCGGCCCCGTACGTCGGGGCCGACAAGCCCAGGGAGAACCGGCTGCTGGCCGCTTCCGGCCGGGTGTCGCTCCCGCCGGGCGACCTAGTGCTGCTTTTGTACTACCTCTGTCATGATCCCGACCAGGAGGTGAAGCAGCAGGCGATGGGATCGCTGCGTTCACTGGAACGGCCGCTGCTCGAACAGGTCCTGGCCGATCGCGAGCTCCACCCGCAGATCCTGGATGCCCTGGTTCAGCTGCACGGCATGAAGGGCGATATCGCACCGCTTCTTGCCGCGCACCCGAGCCTGAGCGAGAAAGCATCGGCCTTTCTCGCCGCGCAGGGGGTCGCGCCCCCCGGAACTCACCAGGCTGCGCCGCAACACGCGGCGCCCCACGCGGAGCGCGATCTGGACGAGACGGACGAGAAGCCCACCCCAGATGACGAGGAGCCTATCGACGAGGAGGAGTACCAGTCCAAGTACCAGATGGCCCAGTCGATGGGGGTGAGCGACAAGATCAAGATGGCCATGACCGGCGACAAGGAGTGGCGCGCCATCCTGATCAAGGACAACAACAAGCTTGTATCGGGTGCGGCGATCAAGAATCCTCGCATGACGGAGGCGGAGGTGCTTGGCATCGCCAAGTCCCAGATACAAAACGACGAGATCATACGGGTCATCTGCGCCAACAAGGAGTGGATCAAGAACGGGCAGATCAGGAAGGCGCTGGTGGAAAACCACAAGACGCCGCTACCAAATGCGCTGCGCTTTCTCGGGACCCTGGGCGAGAAGGACCTCGCCAACCTGGCCAAAAGCAGGAACATCAACACGATATTAGCGACGCAGGCCCGTAAGATTTTGTTGAGCAGGAAGGAAAAAGCGTAATTCAGGGGGATCTACGTATGGCTCTGGTGAACCAGGCAAAACGTGAAATAAACGCGAAGATAGTCTTTTTCGGGCCGGGACAGGCCGGGAAGGGCACCAGCCTCAGGCACGTCTTCAACAAGCTGAAACCGGAATTCCGTGGCGCATTGAAGGTCATGAGCGTGCAGGGCGCGCGCATGCTGTTCTTCGATTTCACCCCGCCCGGCGACGGCAACGTCGACGGTTTCCGGGTCCGTTTTCACCTCTACACCGTCTCGGGGCCGCTGGTCGATCCGGCTGCCTGGAAGATGGTGCTGAAGGGAGCCGACGGCGTGGTCTTCGTGGCGGACTCCGCCTCGCAGCGGGTGGCTGACAACAAGACCGCGCTGGACCAGCTCGTCGACTACCTGAACGGGTACGGTCAGAGCCTGGCCACCATCCCGGCGATCCTGCAGTACAACAAGAGCGACCTTCCCGACGTGTCACCCCTGACTCAGCTGGAGCAGCAGCTGAACCCCTCGGGCCTTGCCAGCTTCCAGACCTGCAGCCAGACCGGCGAAGGCGTTCTGCAGGGGCTCATGGCGCTGGTGAAGAGCGTCCTGACCGGATTGCGCACCAGGGGTGCCGACGCCATAGCCAGCGGAGAAGGACTGCAGCACATGGTGGAGAGCCCCGCACCGGTGGCCGCTCCGACGCCGCCCGTTAAGGAGGCGCCTCCCGCTGCGCCCGCTTCGGTGCAGCCGACGGTTGCTCCGGCGGCACCAGCGGAAGAAGACCTTTCGCTCGAGATAGCCGGTGACCCGGTGGCCGCTGGCGATTTGATCCGCGTGCCGCTGACCATCCGCAGCGGTGCCCGGGAGAAGACGGTGGTGCTTACCCTGTCGCTCGGGCTTTCCGAGGAGTAGCCCTTGGGTCCCGACTTCGACATCTATCTGCTGTGCCGCCTGTTGCTCGCCTCCTTCCTGGGAGGGCTGATCGGCCTGGAGCGCGAGATCCACGGGCGTCCGGCGGGATTTCGCACCCACCTGCTGGTCTCTCTCGGCTCGTGCCTTTTCACCATCACCTCGCTGGAGATCTACCGTATCTTCGGTAATTTCAGCGGCAACGGCCCGGCAGGCGTCGACCCCGGGCGGGTGGCCGCCCAGGTCGTTACCGGCATCGGTTTTCTCGGCGCCGGCGCCATCATCCGGGAACGCGCCTCGATTCGCGGCCTCACCACGGCGGCCTGCCTCTGGGTCGCTGCGGCCCTCGGCGTCGCCTGCGGCATCGGCCTGTTCTGGCTTGCCGTTTCGGTAACCCTGGTGGCCCTGGTGAACCTCCTGTTGCTGAAGGAGGTGGAGAAGCGGCTGTCACGCGACACCTATGTGCTGGTGAAGGTCTGGGGGGAGGACCGCGGTGATTTCATCTCGCGGGTCTACCAGACCCTGGAAGGCAGCGGCATCGAACGGGTTGACGCCAAGCTGCAAAGGGATATGGAACACGGCGTCATGTTCCTGGAATTCCAGGTAAAACAACCCAAGAAGGCGTCGACGGCAGATCTCCTTATGCGCCTGAGCGCCATCGACGGGGTGAAGAGGGTCGGCATCGACTGACCTCGTTGCCGTATTTGGTAAACCACAGGAAAACGAATGTGAAAAGGAGAACAGAGCATGGCGGAACTGAAAGGAAGCAAGACTGAAAAGAACCTGCAGGAAGCGTTCGCCGGCGAGTCGATGGCCCGTAACAAGTACACCTACTACGCGGCAGTGGCCAAGAAGGAAGGGTACGAGCAGATCGCGGCACTGTTCCTGGAAACGGCTGAGAACGAGAAGGAGCACGCCAAGCTGCATTTCAAGGCGCTCTCCGGCCTCGGCGACACCATCACCAACCTGAAGGCCGCTGCGGCAGGCGAGTACGCGGAGTGGGTGGATATGTACCCCCGCATGGCCAAGGAGGCGCGTGAAGAGGGCTTCACCGCCATCGCCGCCGTGTTCGACGGCATCGCCGCCATCGAGAAGGCGCACCAGGAGCGCTACAAGGCGCTGTTGGCTTCGATAGAAGAGGGGACCGTCTTCACCGAAGAGGCTCCGACCAGCTGGAAGTGCCGTAATTGCGGCCACATCCACGAGGGAACCGCCGCGCCGGATATCTGCCCGGTATGCCACCATCCCAAGGCGCACTTCGAGCGTCTCGCTGAAAACTACTGACCTGCCCGGGGTGGGGGAGAGCCGTTCTCCCTCGCCCCTGTTCCGCTCCATCCCCGTCAGGCCTGCCTCTACGCTGCGTGCAGTTCATCCAAGACAGCAAAAACCCTTGTATACGGCAGACTTTACGTGCTATGATGCGGCGGTTTCTCATTAGCAAAGGAGGCTTGCATGGCAATCATCACAATATCCAGGGAGATGGGTACCGGCGCCTATGCCATTGCCAAGGAACTGGCAAAGAAGCTCAAGTACACCCTCGTTGACCGGGTGAAGATCGAGGAACTGGCCCCAGCGTACGGCCTGACCCCCGAGATCCTGGAAAGGGTGGACGAGAAGCCGCCGTCCTACCGGACCGCCGAGGACCGCCTCCAAGCCGCACATCTTGCCACCATGGAGCTCATCCTGCTGGACTGCGCCAAGAAGGGCAACGTGATCCTCTACGGAAGGGGAGCGCAGGATCTCATCAAGGTTTTGACGAACGTGCTCAGGGTCCGCTTCATAGCGCCCTTTGAAGACAGGGTGGAAAAGTTTGCCGAGAGGGAGTGGATCGATCCGGACCTGGCCCGCGAACTGATCAGGAGGAGCGATCACCAGTTGGGAGGCTTTATCCACTTTTACTTCAACCGCGATTGGAACGACCCGCTCGCGTATGATCTCATTTTCAATACGGAAGTTTCCAGCTCCCACGCCATGATCGAGGCCATCATCGCGGCCTCCAAGGATCCCCGCCTCAAGGAAGGGGAGGAAGAGTCCATGGCGCTGCTCGAAGACCTGATCGTGGCCAAGAGGGTCGAGGCCGAGTTGCTCAAGTCGTCGCTGGCCCGCGCTCTCAAGTTCTGCATCAGCTGTGAAGACGGCGTAGTCACCCTGGCCGGGCACGTGCAGAGCGAGGAGGAGATTGAGGAGGCCATCGAACTGGCCAAATCGGTTGAGGGAGTTACCGACGTTGAGAGCGAGCTGGATGTGCTTAGCTACAAGCCGGTGAAGGACTAGCGGCAGGGACTAGGGACCGGCGCAACGAAAAAGAAGGGGCTGGGCGCTTGAGGTCAGGGACGGGAAAACGATTGGTTTTCCCAGCCCCCAGCTTCCAGCCCCCAGCCCCTTCGCTTTTTTTAGCTTCTCTCTTTTTGCACCCGCTTCAACGCCTCGACGCAGCTGTAGGGAACGGCCATGGTCCCCTTGCCGGTGCCCATGCTGATCCCTTCCTCTATGCCGTGGTAATCGGAACCACCGGTCCAGATGAGCCCTTTTTTCTCGGCGCTGGAGAGCAGGAAGGCGCTTTCCTGTTCGTTGCAGACGTTGTTGAATGCTTCTACGCCCGCGAGCCCCATGGCGCACAGCTGGTCGATGATTCGATTCAGCGAGTCGCGGTCGTTGGTGATGGTGGTGGGATGGGCGAGTACCGCCACCCCGCCGAGTCTCTGGACCGTCGCCAGGGCTTCTTCCATCGGGAAGTAGCGTTTGGGCACGTCGCAGGGAAGCAGGTAGCGCACGAAGGCGTCCTGCATGTCGCGGGCGTACCCCCTGCCCATCAGCACCTGGGCTATGTGCGGGCGACCCAGTGCCCCACCCGCCAGGGCGGCCGCCTCGGCGCTGGAGATGGGCGCTCTTCCTTCAGCGGCCAGCTTCTCGTTGATTCGCCCCACGATGGCCTCGCCGCGGGTCTCCCTCCTGTCCCGGAATTCCTTTAGAATCGACTGCAGCTGCGGGTCGCGGTGATCAAGCAGGTATCCGAGCAGGTGCACGTCGCGGAAGGAGCTGTACGCCACCGAGAATTCCAGTGCGGGCAGCACCTCCACACCGGCGGTTGCGCCTGCCGCGAGCGCCTCGTCGATGCCGTCCACCGTGTCGTGATCGGCCAGCGCGATCGCCTTGAGACCCAACCCTTTGGCCATCGCTACCAGCTCGGTCGGAGTGCGCACCCCATCCGAAAATGTGGAGTGCATATGCAGATCTACCAGTTCTTTCATGTATCTCCCTCTGATTTGATCAGGCCATTATAGGGGTTTCTCACGTTTGTGCAACCGTTAAGGACGCACTTAGCAGTTGCCTTGACCGGTACCATCTTGTATAAGGAAGCATTACTTTTTTTCAAGATGAACAGGGGTGTGTGTGGCAAAGAGCAAGGGTATGGCAGGTGCGGTGTTCGCGCTGTCGACATTCATCATAGGGGGGATTCTCACCTTCACGGGACTCGGACTCATAGCGTTTATGAAGAACCAGGACCTGCTCGGCTGGGGGGAGGGGCGCAGCATCGGCATCCTGCTGGTGTGCGTGGGGCTCCTTGCGTCGATCATGGGGGTGCTGGTAATGCGTGTGGTCACCAACAGGCTGTGACATGAGGGACGACCAGATTCACCAGGCCATAGCGGTCTTGACCGAGGCGGTCAAGGCCTGGGTGAGCCCGGCGGTGACCATAGTCGCCACGCAGGGGCGTGATCCTTACAAGGTGCTGATCTCCTGCATCTTGTCGCTGCGCACCCGTGATCAGACTACCGCTGAGGGTTCGGCCCGTCTCTTCGCCCTGGCGGATTCTCCAGAAAAGATGGTCCGGCTCGACGTGCCGAAGATCGAGGCCGCCATCTACCCCGTCGGTTTCTACCGCGTCAAGGCCGAGCAGATTCTCGAAATCTCGCGTTCCCTGTGCGAGCGCTACGACGGAGCGGTCCCGGACGACCTGGAGACGCTGTTGAAGTTCAAGGGGGTGGGGAGGAAGACCGCCAACCTGGTACTCACCCTCGGATTTGGCAAGCAAGGCATCTGTGTCGACATTCATGTGCATCGGATCTGCAACCGCTGGGGCTATGTGAAGACCAGCACGCCCGAACAGACCGAATTTGCCCTGAGAGAGAAGCTTCCGGTCGAGTACTGGATCATAATCAACGATCTTCTGGTAACTTTCGGGCAGAACCAGTGCACGCCGCTTTCGCCACGCTGCTCAACCTGCCCGTTATACCAGTTCTGCGACAGGGTTGGTATTGGCAAATCAAGATAAAACAGTGTTGCAGAAAGTTGCTCTTTGAGTATAATGGGGCCTTGAGATTTTTAAGATCAGCAATAATGCTATCCGCTGATGCCGAGCATCAGCCACTCTGGGGGGATTATGCTTAAGAAGATAGGTTTTGTCGGGCTGGGCACCGTCGGTGTTCACATGGCAGCCAACCTTGCCAAGTCGGACTACCAATTAACGGTGTTTGATCAGGATGCAAGCGCGATGGCTGAGCTTGCCAAACTCGGCGTCAAAGTCGGCGATTCTCCGATGGCGACTGCCAAGGGGCAGGACCTGGTCATCGTCATCGTGCCGGAGAGCAAGTATCTTGTCTTCGGTGAGAATGGCGTCCTCGAAGGGATCGACCCTGGCACCATCCTGGTCGACATGGGCACCCACTGCCTGGAGACCATCGAGCGTATGGCCGAGGAAGCGAAGAAGCGTCGCGTCATGTTCCTGGAGGCGCCGGTCTGGGGGAGCAAGGAGCACGCGGCCAATGGTCTACTCACCATCCTGGCCGGGGGCGACGAGGCTCTGCTCGGGCGCTGCCGCGAGCCGTTCTCCTATTTCGGCCTCAACATCATCCATATCGGCAAGATCGGCGATGCCACCCGCATGAAGCTGATCGTGAACCTGCTGCAGGCCGAGATGATGCAGTCTCTGTCCGAGGGGCTCGTCTTCGGCGAAAAGATGGGCTTCAAACCTGACAAGATACTCGAGGTGCTTGATTCCGGCGGGGTTGCCTCGCCGCTGTTCCACTCCAAGGGGCGCTCCATCGCGCGTGGCGACTTCAGCCGGAACCTCGCACTGAAGTACGTGGAGTCGCAGATGCGGCGCGTGCTGGAGATGGCCGAGACGCTGGGACTCGACCTCCCTGCCGCGAAAACCGTCTCTGCCATTTACGATCAGGCCGTGAAGGACGGCAGGGGCGAGGAGGATTTCTCCGCCATCGTGAAACTGCTGCGCAAATAACCGACCATCAACAAGGCCGTTCTAAAGGGGCACCCCAAAAGGGTGCCCCTTTTTTTGTCTCGCAGCCGTCGCAAAGGAGGGGCGGTTCGTAGAGGATGCCTGCATGGCAGAAGCGCTGTAGGGGCGAATAATCATTCGCCCCGCCTTTGCCCTTCTTCTTGTTCTCGGTGTCTCCGTCAGCACATCTTCAAGTGCCGGCGGCAATGAAAAAAAATTGAGTGTACAAAGCTATTTCCATTGAAGTAAAAATAGACATTCCATTTATAGAAACTTTAATATCAATTTTAACGCTTGTTAACCTCGTTGAAATGTCTGATGCACCTATTGACAAGCGCCACTATTACAATAGTTCAAAAATTACAAAGTATTGTATCAACCGTAACCTCGCTGCTACTTCAGCAGTAATAGGAGAATTATGGGGAACACGAGAAACAAGAAGCTAATGTTGTTGGGACTGTCTTTGAGCTTTCTGGCAGTGGCTGGGTACGGGTTCTATTCCTGGCAGCAATCACATGCGGACCGCAGCAGACAGATCAGCTACACTTCCTTCATCCAGAAGGTGACAGCCGGCAGCATATCCAGAGTCAGGATCGTCGGCGACGAGATCAGCGCTGAAGCCAAAAACGGCGACAAGTACAGCCTCTTTCTCCCGGCCGGAGCCTACCTGGGCGATCTGCTCATTGCCAAAAAGGTCGACTTCTCTTCCACACCTCCTTCCGGCGGCCCCAACTGGTTCGAGATCGGTTTCCTCGTCGCCATAGGAATCTTCCTGTTTACCTTCCTCAGGCGTTTTACCGGGATCGGTCGGAGCCGGGCCCGGATGGTCGACGGCTCGGAATCGACCACCCGCTTCAGCGATGTCGCCGGTACCGAGGAGGCCAAGGCGGAACTGCTGGACACCGTCGAGTTTCTCAAGGATCCTGAGAAGTTCTCAACCCTCGGAGGCAAGATGCCCACCGGCGTGCTCCTCGTTGGCCCTCCGGGCACAGGCAAAACGCTCATTGCCAGGGCAGTCGCGGGCGAAGCCGACGTTCCCTTCTTCTCCATTTCCGGCTCCGAATTCGTTGAAATGTACGTCGGCGTCGGCGCCTCCCGGGTCCGGGACCTCTTTGCACAGGCCAAGAAGGCGGCGCCCTGCATCGTCTTCATCGACGAGATCGACGCGGTCGGGCGCAAGCGCGACGCTGCCGCTGGAGGCGGTGCGAGCGACGAGCGCGACCAGACCCTGAACCAGTTGCTCGTCGAAATGGACGGCTTCGAGGTCAACTCCGGGATCGTGGTCCTGGCCGCCACCAACCGCCCCGAGATCCTCGATGCCGCGCTGCTCCGCTCCGGGCGCTTCGACCGCCAGGTCACCGTTGGCTCCCCCGACATCAGGGGGCGTGAGGCGATCCTCAAGGTGCACGCGAAGAACGTCCCGCTGCACGATGAGGTCGACCTGATGGTCATAGCCCGGGGTACCCCCGGCTTCTCCGGCGCAGACCTGGCCAACGTGGTGAACGAGGCTGCCATCCTCGCCGCCCGCTCCAACAAGGGCGCCGTGGAGATGATTGATTTCGACCTGGCCAAGGACAAGGTGCTGATGGGGGCGGAGAAGAAATCGATGGTGCTCTCGGAAAAGCTCAAGCTTTCCACGGCGTACCACGAGTCCGGTCACGTTCTGGTCGCGAAACTCGTCCCTGGGTGCGACCCGGTGCACAAGGTGACTATCATCCCGCGGGGGAGGGCGATGGGAGTAACGGTCCAGATCCCGGAAGACGACATCTACTGCTACACCAAGGAGATGTTGGTTGCCCACCTCAAGGTGCTCATGGGGGGACGCGCGGCCGAGGAACTTATCTACAACACCACCACCACCGGGGCCGGGAACGACCTGGCACGTGCCACCGACACCGCGCGCAAAATGGTAAGCGAGTGGGGCATGTCCCGCGCCTTCGGCCCCGTCGCGTTTGGCCACAACGAAAGTACGGACTCAGGCGGTAAGTCACAAAAAGGTTTCAGCGACGTAACCGCCCTCGAGATCGATAACGAGATCCGCTCCATCGTCACCGGCTGTTACTCCGACGTGGTGGCCTTGCTGAAGGAAAACATGGATGCCCTGGAACGGCTGACGCGGGAGCTCGTTGTCAAGGAAACCCTCGACTCTGCCGAGATCGACGCCATTCTTGGATTGGCTGTGCCCGTTGAGGAAACAGCCATGCAGGCTGCCGTCGCCGCATAGTCAAATTCCTCGGTAATCGTCGACATGAAAAGGCCCCTCTGCCACGTGGCAGAGGGGCCTTTCGATTCGCCGGGGCCCGACTATTCACCTAATAACTTAACTTGCAGACCGCATCCGTAAAATGCTATGTAGTAACCGGGCTGCGGCCCGTATGAACCGATAGGAGTACCCGATGACCAACAACGATGTTTTCCGCAGGCTGCGCTACGCCCTCAACCTCAACACCCAGGCAGTTGTCGAGGCCTTTCGGCTTGCGGACATGAAGATGGGGCAGGCGGACATCACCAGTTTGGTCAAAAAGGACGACGAGGAAGGCTTCCGCGAGTGCAGCGACGAGGTGCTGCAGGCTTTCCTGGATGGCCTGATCGCACTGAAGCGGGGCAAGCGGGAAGGGGGGGATGACAAGGCCACGCCGCCACCCGCACAGTTGGCTAACAACGACGTCCTCAAGAAGATCCGTATCGCCCTGTCTCTCAAGGAGGAGGAGATGCTGGCGATCTTCAAACTGGCCAAGTTCCCGGTTTCCAAGTCCGAGTTGAGCGCGGTGTTCCGTGCCAAGGGGCAGGACAATTACAAGCCTTGCGGAGACCAGATGCTGCGGAATTTTCTCAAGGGGCTGACCATGAAATACCGGGAAGGTGCCCAGAACTAAAGGCTGAAAGGAGGTTCGCTTGGACCGTCACGACGTCGAAGGGGCCGCTGCCGCGACCGAAGCTGCCGAAATAGACCCGGCCGAGATCGCCCGTGGTTTGGCGGTGGTGCGGAAGCGCCGGTGGTGCCTCTGGATTGTTCTCATCGTTTACCTCCCCACCATGTACGTTACCCAAAAGATTACCCATTCCTTCAACGGCTCCATGCCGGTTTTTTTCGTCTGGTTCGCCGTTCTGCTCGGCGCCATGTTCTATTCCGCTACCGCTCGTTGCCCGCGCTGCCGCAATTACTTTCACATGCACGGCATGGCTCTGCTTTACCTGCGCAAGTGTCTGCACTGCCAGCTTCCCCTCAACGCCGATAATCCGGAGAAGTGCTAGGGATTAAGGCCTTCCTTGCCCTGCGCAGTTTCGTTGTAGGCCCTCTTTGCCCTCTCCACCACTGACAGCTCCGCTTCCAGAGCATACAAAAGGCTGTCTCCGTTCACCTCGCTGCGGCGCATGAAGATCTCCATGTCCCTAACCCCTTTCTCGGTCATCTCCCGGGACAGGTATCCCTCGATCGCCAGGATGTCGAACTGGAATGATCGGTAGGCCCGTTGCACCTGTTGCGCCTGTTCGTCTATCGGTTCGAAGGCATCCCCCAACTCCATGCGCGGCATCCGGGCACTGCGGGAAAGCCGGGGGTAGCGACACTGTCCCGCCGATTGTTCCGCCTCGACGATGTATGCGTTCCCCATGTAGTGCATTCCGTTGGCATGCTGCACCAGCCTCATGCCCGCGTCGGTCATCGTGTTCACTTCCTCCCTGAAGGCGCGGTAGGCCCGTGGCAGGTCGGCTTGGTTCGCGAACCTCACGTCATCCAGCGCTTTGCGCGTGTCCCACGTTTTTTGCCGTGCGTACTGCAGGTCGTCCTGGACCGTCTGCAGTGGCGCGCTTTTCCCTTCCCGCCCCCCTGTCCACAACGACGTGCAACCCGCCGAGAAAGTCACTATGAGGGCTACTGCCAGCCAAGCGATAAAAGGACGTGAGTCTGATTGTCTCATGACAGCCTCCTGTTATGCTTTCGCGACTGGTTAATGATACTGATTGGAGTACTGCTGTCAACGCTAGCCGCAGCGGCAGCGCATCGCCGGCTGCGGCAAACGATCGTTTTTGATACAATGACGTAATCCGCTTTTAGCTAATGAGACGGGAGCTGTTTCATATCGAGCTGCGTTTGCCCCTTTCATTGGGAATCAGCAGCGTGGAGGAGATCATGAAAAGGTATCTTTTGGCATTGATGATGACGCTGGTGGCTCAAGGTGCCAGCGCCGGCGTGGTAGGGCAAAACGTCGAGTATCGCCAGGGGGACACGGTCCTGGAGGGGTACCTGGCTTATGACGACGCGATCAAAGGGACTCGTCCCGGTGTGCTCGTGATTCACGAGTGGACCGGCGTGACTGCATACGAGAAGATGCGGGCAGAGCAACTTGCCAGGCTGGGCTACGTCGCCTTCGCCGCGGACATCTACGGCAAAGGGGTGCGCCCGGTAGGACCGGAGCAGGCAGCCAAGGAGGCGGCGAAGTACCGGGGCAGCGACCGGAGCCTGATTCGTGCACGCGGTGCGGCAGGGCTGGCAAAGCTCGCCAGTTTCCCGCAGGTTGACCCCAAGCGGCTGGCGGTGATGGGGTATTGCTTCGGTGGAACGGCGGCGCTGGAACTGGCTAGAAGCGGTGCCGACCTCCTGGGGACGGTCAGCTTCCACGGTGGCCTCAGCACACCGAACCCTGCTGACGCCAGGAACATACGCGGCAAGGTGCTGGCCCTGCACGGGGCCGACGACCCGTACGTGAAACCGGATGAGGTGGCTGCCTTCCAGAAGGAAATGCGCGACGCGAAGGTCGACTGGCAGATGAACTACTATGGCGGCGCGGTGCACAGCTTCACCAATCCCAAGTCCGGCAACGACAACAGCAAGGGCGCGGCCTACAACGAGAAAGCCGATCGACGTTCTTTCGAGGCGATGAAGCTCTTCTTCAGCGAGATCTTCTAGCTTCCTTTTACCCTCGCCCCACACCTCACCCCCCTCCCTGCCCCCATCCGGGGAGGGGGGCGTCGGTGCCCTTACCTGCAACACGAACCGATCACTCGCTCCCACCTTATTGCGTGTACGACCTTCCCGAGCGCCTCGAGCTATTGGCGCAGGGACCGGGGTCGGTACTTCGAACTGCGTCAGAAGCTGCCAGGTTAGAGAGCTTGACTTGCCCCCGCGGGCGGCGTTATACCTGTGCAATTCCTTTTCCCGGAGCCTCCATGCCCGTTCGCTTCATTCACACCTCCGACATCCATCTCGGCAAGACCTACCGTGGCTCCGGCTGCGATGCCCAGCGCTACCAGGACTTCTTCGCCACCTTCGCCGCCATCGTGGCCGACGCCGTGCGCGAACAGGTGGACTTCGTGCTGATCGGCGGCGACCTGTTCCATACCGGCCAGATCCTCCCCAAGACCTTCGCCAAGACCATAGAGATCCTGCAACCGCTCAAGGATGCCGGCATCCCCTGCCTTGCCGTTGAGGGCAACCACGATTGGATCCACCGCCGCGACAGCGTTTCCTGGATGGAAGCGCTGTCGCAACTTGGGTACATCTCCCTGCTGCGTCCCTCAAGGAGTGCAGACGGCGGCTACCTCTTCGAGCCCTTCGATCCCGAGCAGGGGAGCGGCGGCCATGTCGAGGTCAAGGGGGTCAACATCTACGGCCTTGGCTACATCGGCTCGCAAGCGGGGAACCACGTGCCGCGCATCTGCGATGCGATCGGCACGAAGCGGAACATCCTGCTCTTCCACGTCGGGGTCTGGACCTACTCGCCGGTCGAAATCGGCAACATCAAGCCCGAGGAGGCTCAGCCCCTGGCGGCATGTTTCGATTACGTCGCCCTCGGCCACGGGCACAAGCCCTATATCGTCAACGATGCCGAAGGGCGCCCGTACGCCTTCAATCCCGGCTCACCGGACTGCGTCAATTTCGGCGAGGAGCGTTACGACAAGGGATATTACCTGGTTGCCCTGGAGCCGGACGGCACGGCCCGGCACGAATTCCGCCGCACCACCCCGCGTCCGATGCTGGTCGTCACCGCGAACCTGGACGGCGCCGGCAACGCCACCGACGCCCTGGAGCGGTTCAGAAACCAGATGGCGGAGAAGCTTGCCGGCTGCCGGGATGAGCGTGCGCCGCTCGTCGAGGTGCGTCTGGCCGGCAAGGTCGGCTTCCACCCCTTCGAGTTGAGCCGCGACCGCCTGCGCGCGTCGCTGTGCGAGGTCTGCGAGCCGCTGCACCTCGAGATCAAGAACCACCTCTCCCTGGTTTCCGGAGGGGGAGGGGAGGAGAAGGTCAAGAAGAGCCTCGCGGAGATCGAGCGGGACGTGCTGGGCGAACTGATCGGCGCCAACAGCCACTACCAGGGGCGCGTGGAGGAACTGACGCGGCTCAGCCTGGCGCTACGGGACCTGGTGCTCAAGGGAGACGCGGAAGGGGAAGAACTGCTGAGCCTGCTTTCCTCGGGAGGTGACCAGTGCGCATAGTCTCGGTCCATCTCAGGAACATCAAGTCGCACCGCGACAAGGAACTCGTCTTCTCACCAGGGATCAACGTCCTCTCCGGCGCGAACGGCTCCGGCAAGAGCACCATCTTCGAGGCCATCGGCTATGCCCTGTTCGGCGTCGACGCCAAGGACTTCGTCTCCAATGCGGAGCGCTTTCTCACCATCGGCGCCAAGCGCGGCGAAATCGGCGTGGTGTTCGAGCCGGCGCCGGGAGAGCTGTACCGGGTGACCCGCACCGTGGGAACCGCAGGGAAGTGGCTGCTGGCCAAGGAGATCGGCGGCGAGTTCGAGGTCGAGGAGCACGCCAACATGGAGGAGACCGAGGCCCGCATCGCGCAATTGCTCGGACTCTCAGCCGGGCGGCCGTTGTCGGAGCAGTTCAAGCTGGTGATCGGCCCCTTCCAGAACGACTTCCTGGGTCCTTTCGTGATCAAGCAGCCCGCGAAGCGCCAGGACGCCTTCGACGAGATCCTGGGAATCGACGCATGGCGCAAGACTCAGGACAAAACAAAGGTTTTGACCAGTACCATTAAGGCAAAGCTCGATGTGCTGCAGGCCGAGGTCGACACCAAGTCGGAGCAGGTTGCCGTCCTGCCGGCCAAGGAAGAGGAGCTCGCCGCTTTGCGGACGCAGGGCGAGACCAAGAAGGCCGAACTGGCGACGAAGACCATAGAACTTGAGCGTGCGAGCACCCTGCTCAACGCCCTGGAGTCGAAAAAGGAAGCGATCCAGTCGGTCCAGCAGGAAGTGCAGGGGCTGGAAGAGCGTGCCGAATCCGGGAAGAACTACGTCTCCAACCAGCAACTCCTGGTCGAACAATCCCGGCAGGCGGCGGAGCAGGTCGCTGCGGCGGCTGCGGGTAAGAAAGCGTACGACGCCGCCGAGGGCCGACTAAAGGAGCTGCGCGAGCAGGAACAACAAAAGCACCAACTGGAAAGAAAGCTTGCCGAACTGGAGAAGGAGCAGGGAAGCGTACAGGCGATGCTGGACGCGGAGAGCCGCGAACTCGAGCTCGCCAAATCGTCGATGGTCGAGGAGTGGAAACGCCTGCACGGCGACCAGGCATCGCTGGCGGCGGCACTGGCGGAGCTGAAAAAATCGGAGGCCGAGGCGGCACAGGGGCTGGAAGCGGCTGAACAGAGCCGGGTTTTCTTCCGCAAACTCCCCATGCACAGCATGGAGACCACGCTGCCATACCTTCACGTCGCCCTCAGCCGGATCGAGGAGATCGACAGGCAGATCCGGGAACGGGAGCAACTCCTGGCCGGAAGTGGGCCCTTGAAGGCAGAAGCGGGGCAGCTCGCCGCGCGCCAGGCCCGGCTGGAGCAGATACAGGCGCAACGTTCCGAGCTGGCAGGACGCAAGCATTCGCTGGTCGAGGGGCGTGAGAAGATCGGTGCAGGCGCCTGCCCCTTCTTCCTGGAGCCGTGTCAGAACCTCAATGGTGCCGATCCGGCCGGTATCTTTGACGCCCGCATCGCCGTTCTCGATAAAGAAATCGCGGGACTGGACTGCGAGGCGGCCGAACTGGCGGCACAAGTGAACAGCGCGCAGCAGGCCGTTCGCGAACTGGCAGGGATGGAACAGGTCAGCGTGGAGCTGGCCAAGGCGGGACGGGAGCGGGCCAAGCAGGAAGAGGAATTCAGCCGCAACTACGCCCAGATCGCCGCATCGGCACTTCGTGCACCGCTCGAAGAGTGGCTGGCAACTGCAGGTCTTGTAACCGTTTCGGTCGAGCTGCCCAGCGCCGAGCTCGACCTGGCTGCGGCTCCGCAGCAGCGCCGGGACGCGCTGTCCCAGGTGACCGATGCTTGGCAGCGCGTGATCGACGCGCTGGAGACGGCACTGGAGGACCGTGTGAAGCTGGCAAGCGAGCCGGTTCAGGAGTGTGCCCGCAAGCTTGCCGAACTCTCCGCACGGGCGGAGGCGCTGGAACAAAAACAGCGCGAACTTGACGGCGCACAGAAGAAGGCGACTCTGCGCGAGCATTCCGTGACGCTGCACAAAGGACGGCTCGCCGCGCTGTCGACCGAGATTGGAGCCCGCAAAAACGAGCTTGCAGCGTTCGCCGACGTGGAGCGCGGCATCGAGGACGCGGGGCAGGAGCTGGTTTCTTTCCAGCCGGCACGCGACAGCTACATAGCCAACCAGAAGTCGGCTGAGGAGTTGGACAAGCGTCAGGAAACCCTGGAGAAATTCCTGGCCCGCCTGCAGGAGATCGCCTCGGCCCTGGCTGCCAAGCAGGCCGAACTGGGTAAACTTGTGGCCGATTACCGTCCCGAGCAGCACGAGGCTGCGAAAAACAACCGCGAACAGCTCGTGATGACGGCTACCCGGCTCACGTCCGAGATCGGCGCGATCGGCGAAAGCGTGTCCCGGCTGGAGGGGGAAACGGCCGCTCTGCGAGCCGTTGCCGCCGAGATCGAGCAGAAGCTCGCCGCCATCGAAAAACTGAAGGAGCAGGCCGACCTGGTGAAGTTCCTGCGCAACCAGGTGTTCAAGAACGTCTCCGCCCAGCTTTCCGAGCGCTTCAGGGAAGAGATCAGCTTCCGCGCCGACCGCATCTACCGCAGCATCTGCGAGTCTGACGAGGAACTGCTCTGGGGAGACAACTACCAGATCGTGTTGAAGGACATGGCCGACGGCGCCATCAGGGAGCGCACCGACGACCAGCTCTCTGGCGGGCAGATGATGAGCGCCGTGGTTGCGCTGCGCCTGGCCCTGTTGCAGACCATCGGCGCGCGCATCGCCTTTTTCGACGAGCCCACCTCCAACCTCGACGCGGAGCGGCGCGAGAACCTTGCCAAGGCCTTCCGTGCCATCGACGTCGGCCAGGAGGAGGTCACCGAACACTGGTACGACCAGCTTTTCCTGGTGAGCCACGACGTGAGCTTCACCGAGATCACCGACCAGACCATACAGCTGGATTGAAATGTACCCCCCAGCGGACGGATCTGCTCGACTACTCCGCCCGCGCTGCCTGACATCTTCCCCCCTCCCGACCTCCCCCCTCCGGGGAGAGGAGGAACTTATCAACAAGGACTTCCGTTCATGACCAACAAGCACCTGGGAGCCTGGTTCATCGCCGCGTCGGCGGCGGGTTTCGCCACGCTCGGCATCCTCATAAAAAGCGCCTTCGCCGGCGGCGCCAACATCAGCACGGTACTGGCGGGGCGCTTCCTCCTGGCCGGGATCTTTCTCTTCGTCATCCTCCGCGTTCGCGGCATCAACTGCCGCCTGGACCGCAGGACCGCCGTCCAGCTCATCCTGATGGGTGCCATCGGCTACGGCGGCATGTCCGGGCTGTACGCCAACGCCATCCACTACCTCCCTGCATCGCTCACCGGGATGCTTCTTTACACCTATCCCGCCCTGGTGACCATCCTGGCTCTCATCGTCGGGGACGAACGCTTCAACGCGCCGAAGGGGATTGCGCTCGTGGTCTGCTCGGTTGGGCTGGTGTTGCTGCTGGGGGCGTCGTTCGAAGGGGCGCGACTTGCCGGGGTGCTCTCCGTCCTGGGGGCGGCAGTGATCTACAGCTGCTACATCATCATTGGCAACCGCATCCTCAAGAACATCGATCCCATGGTGACTTCGCTCTGGGTCTGCACCGCAGCCGGGTTGGCCTTCTTTCTTTACGGCCTCGTCAAGGGAGAACTGGTGTTCGACCTCACCCCAACGGGCTGGCTTTCCATCGTCGGGATCGCCGTCTTCCCGACCCTTTTCGGCGTCATGGGGTTCTTCGCCGGTCTGCGCCTGATCGGCGCCACCAACGCCTCCATCATCAGCATGTTGGAGCCGCTCATCACCGTGCTCCTGTCCGTCATCCTGCTTGGCGAGCGGGTCACCCCACTGCAGGGGTTCGGCGGTGCCGTGCTGCTCTTTGGCGGCCTCATCCTCCAACTGTGGGGGCACGAGGTGCGGCACGAGATGGTCACCGAAGTTTAAGAGTCCCTGGGCCTTCGTCCACTCTCCCTCTTCCCCGGGAGCGGGGTGGGGTGAGGGGGCTGCGTCAGGCAAGACATCCGGCTGGTGCCGCCCTCACCCGGCCTCCGGCCACCCCCTCCCGGGGGGAGAGGGGACACAGGGAAGCACTATCCCTCCCAATCGCCCGCTATCGTTGACTTTCCGACACCGATCTGCTAGAGACATAGGGGTTGTAGCTAACCCGGCTTAAAGGACGTCATGGAACAGTTCTTCATAAAGTTGTCCATCATGCTGGTCCCTGCGTTGATGGCAATTACCTGTCACGAGGTGTCCCACGGCTACGTCGCCGACAAGTTCGGCGACAACACGGCGAGGTCCCTGGGACGTCTGACCCTCAACCCGATCAAACATCTCGACATCCTCGGGACGTTGATGGTCTTCGTAGTCGGGATCGGCTGGGCCAAGCCGGTCCCGGTCAACTTCGGCAACCTCCGTCATCCCAAGAGGGACATGATCTGGGTCGCCGCCGCCGGCCCCATCACCAATTTCTGCCTGGCGACCTTCTCGGCCTTCGCCATGCGCGCCGTGATAGCCGGCACCCAGGGTGCCGCCGAGGGGACCATGGTGGCCGCGTTTGCGGACCCTATCACCCTGATGCTGGCGTTCTCGGTCTACATCAACCTGCTGCTCGGCGTGTTCAACCTGATCCCCGTTCCTCCTTTGGACGGGGGGCGGGTCGCCGTCGGGCTGCTGCCGTATGGACCTTCCATGGCGCTCGCCAAGGTGGAGCCGTTCGGCATGATCATCATCGTGGCCTTGGTGTTTTTCACCAATGCCTTCAGTTACGTCATTGCGCCCGCCCTCAACTTCGGAGTGCACCTCTTGGCCGGTCCTTACGCGAACCTGGTCTTCGGTGTCACCAAGCTCATGATGAAAGGGTAGGGGAGCAGAATCCAAAAAGGAGTTCGATTCTATGAGCAACAACCGTATCGTTAGCGGCATGAGACCTACCGGAAAGCTGCACCTGGGGCACTACCACGGGGTTCTGTCCAACTGGATGGAATTGCAGCGCAACTTCGAGTGCTTCTTCTTCGCCGCCGACTGGCACTCCTTGACCACCGAGTACGCCAGCACGGACGGTATCCAGGACAGCATCAACGAGATGGTGCTCGACTGGCTCGCTTTCGGAATCGACCCCGAGCAGAGCGTGATCTTCAAGCAGAGCCGGGTGCCGCAGCACGCTGAGCTGAACCTGATCCTCTCCATGATCACCCCGGTCTCCTGGCTGGAGCGCAACCCGACCTACAAGGAGATGCAGGAGAACCTCACCACCAAGGACCTCTCCACCTTCGGCTTCCTCGGTTACCCGGTGCTCATGGCCTCGGACATCATCGTGTACAAGGCGGCCCGCGTGCCGGTGGGGCAGGACCAGATCCCGCACCTCGAGATCACCCGCGAGATCGCGCGCCGCTTCAACTACCTCTACGGTGAGGTATTCCCGGAGCCGGCCGCGCTCCTGACCGAGACCCCCAAGGTGCTCGGCATCGACGGCCGCAAGATGAGCAAGAGCTACGGCAACGCTATATTCCTCTCCGACACCGCCGAGGAGACCAGGAAAAAGGTCATGTCCATGGTCACCGACACGCTGCGCCCCTTCAAGCGCGATCCGGGCGAGCCTGACCGCTGTGTAGCCTTCACCCTGCATTCCCTCTACGTCGACGCCGAAAAGCGTGCCGAGATCGTCGAGGGGTGCCGCGGAGCCCAGCTTGGCTGCGTAGACTGCAAGAAGATCCTGGCCCAGGCCATGGTGGACACCCTGGCGCCGTTCCGCGAGAAGCGCGTGGAACTGACCGAGAAGCCGGGCCTGGTGGAAGAGGTGCTCGCCGAAGGTAGCCGCAAGGCCGAAGTGGTCGCCAAGCAGACCATGGACGAAGCCAGAGCCGCACTTAAAGTCTAGAACCTTCACTCACCCGGCCTTCGGCCAGCCTCTCCCGTAGGGCGAGGGCTGTCCATCCCTTCTCCCTTTGGGGGGAGGTGCCCCGATTGGGCGGATGAGGGCGTTGACACCACGAGACGTAATTCGGTAGGAGTTTTTTTGTCACTCGAAGAGATGCAAAGCAACCTTTTCTCCGAGGCCCTGGAGCAGTCTTACCGGGTGCAGATCGAGGAGTTCGAGGGACCGTTGGACCTCCTGCTCCACCTCATCAAGAAGAACGAGGTGGACATCTACAACATCCCCATCGCTGCCATCACCAGGCAGTACCTCGACTATATGGAGATCATGAAGGAGCTGAACCTGGATATCGCCGGGGAGTTCCTCGTGATGGCGGCGACGCTGCTGCAGATCAAGTCGCGCATGCTCCTTCCGGTGACGCAGGAGGAGGACGGCGAGGCCGAGGTCGAGGACCCGCGTGCGGAGCTGGTGCGGCGCCTCCTGGAATACCAGCGCTACCGCGACGTCTCGCAGATGCTCAACTGCCGCAACCTCCTGGGGCGCGAGGTCTTCGCCCGCAAGTTCGATTCCCCAGAGCTGGGTGAGCTGGAACCGGTGGACGAGCCGGCCGACGTCGAGCTCTTCGAGCTGATCGAGGCCTTCCAGAAGGTGCTGGCCCGTGTCTCGGTCGACACCTTCCACGACGTGGTGGCCGACGGCATCTCCATCGCCGACCGCATCGGCGAGGTGCTCTCGGTCCTGCATGCCGAGAAGACGGTCTGCTTCGACGCGCTCTTCAACACCGGGATGACGCGGGACCTCCTGGTGGTCACCTTTCTCTCCATCCTGGAACTCTGCAAGCTGAAGCTGATCAAGGTGGTGCAGATGGAAAATCAGGGCTCCATCTGGCTCCACCTTGCTGCCAAGGAGGAAGGAGAGGGTGAGGCGGCGGATGAAGCAGGCGGAAACGCCGAGGCTGAGACTGAGACTGATGCTGAGGCTGAGGCTGAGGCTGAGGCTGAGGCTGAGGCTGAGGCTGAGGCTGAGGCTGAGGCTGAGGCTGAGGCTGAGGCTGAGGCTGAGGCTGAGGCTGAGGCTGAGGCTGGGCCGCAGAAGGACGACCTGTAGGGGCGAATGATCATTCGCCCGCTTTTGGTTTTTTAGGTTTACGG
Source organism: Geomonas diazotrophica (assembly GCF_018919385.1). Taxonomy (GTDB): domain Bacteria; phylum Desulfobacterota; class Desulfuromonadia; order Geobacterales; family Geobacteraceae; genus Geomonas; species Geomonas diazotrophica. The sequence continues at coordinate 168,842 of NZ_JAHLMF010000008.1, read as the reverse complement.
AGGAATCTGTTGTCGGGAAAGTCGCTAAAAGGAATCGTTGAAAGCATCCTGTTCGTTCACGACCAGCCGCTCACGCTGGACCGGCTGGCGGGCATCCTGGAAGAGTTCGAGCGAACCGACCTGCGCGCCGCGCTGGACGAGCTGATCGAGGAGTACGAGACCGCCGAGCGCGGCATCGTGCTGATCCAGGTTGCCGGCGGCTACCAGTTGAGAAGCCGCCCGGAGCACGGCGACTACATTCGCAGGCTCAACAAGACCAAGGGGGTCAAGTTCAGCCAGTCCGCCCTGGAAACCCTCGCCATCGTCGCCTATCGCCAGCCCATCACCCGTGCTGAGGTCGAGTACCTGCGCGGCGTCGATTCCGGCGGTGTGATGAAGAGCCTCCTGGAAAAGAAGCTGCTGCGCATCATGGGAAAGAAGGACGTCCCCGGCAAGCCGCTCATTTACGGCACCAGCCGCGAGTTCCTGGAACTGTTCGGCCTGAAGGACCTGAACCAGCTTCCCACCCTCAAGGAGATCCATGAACTGGTGCCGCCCGATCCCTTCGCTGACCAACCTGCGCTCCCGCTTGGATCCGCTGTCGCTGCCGAATCCTTGGCTGCCGCCGAACCGGTTGAATCCGTTGTTTCGGTTGACTCGCTGGACTTCGTTGAAGGGTAGTCGCTGCTGAGTTAGAATATTGCCTGGTGCGCTGTTCATTAGCATTTCCGCAAAAGGAGGCTGGTATGGTACGGCAACCTGCAGTAGCTGGTAAGTTCTACACCGGCGACCCCGACCGGCTCCGCCAGGAGCTCGCAGAGATGATGCCGCAGGGGCAGACGCAAAAAGCGATCGGGATCATCGCCCCGCACGCGGGGTATGTCTATTCCGGCAAGGCAGCAGGCAAGGTGTACGCCGCGGTCCAGGTACCCGACACCGTGCTGATTCTGGGGCCGAACCACACCGGGGCCGGTGTGGCCGCCGCACTCGCCCCCGAGAACGAATGGCTCACGCCGCTGGGCCCTGTGCCGGTGAACCGGCGCCTGTCGAAACTTATCCTCGAAAACGCCCCGCTGGTCCGGGAGGACCCGCTGGCCCACCGCTTCGAGCACTCCCTGGAAGTCCAGGTTCCTTTCCTCCAGTACCGAAACCCCGGCGTCTCCATCGCAGCCCTCTGCCTTGCGCTTCCCGACTTCCCCTCCATCGCCCTGGTGGGCGAGGGGATCGCCCGTGCCATCGCGGCCTACGGCGAGGACGTCCTCATCGTGGCGAGTTCCGACATGACCCACTACGAATCCGCTGCCGCTGCCAAGGTGAAGGACGACCAGGCGCTGGCCCGGCTGGCCGAACTGGATGCCGAGGGGCTCTTGAAGGTCTGCCGCGAGAAGAACATCACCATGTGCGGCGTCATTCCGGCCACCGCGCTCCTGGTCGCGGCGAAGATCATGGGTGCCAGCTCCTGCCGCCTGGTGCACTACACCACCAGCGGCGAGGTCAGCGGCGACCTGCGCAGCGTGGTCGCCTACGCCGCCCTCATGGTTTCCTGATGGAGATAATCACCACCCACGTCAACGCCGATTTCGACTGCATCGGTTCCATGGTCGCTGCCAAAAAGCTCCATCCCGATGCAGTCCTGGTGTTTTCCGGGGCACAGGAAAAGGGGGTGCGCGACTTCTTCCAGAAGGCGCCCCATCCTGAATTTGAGTCTTTGCGCATCAAGGACGTAGATTTCTCCGCCGTAACCCGCCTGATAGTCGTCGACTGCCAGCACTCCTCGCGTCTCGCCAAATTCGGGGAGCTCGCCCAGAAAGAGGGAGTCGAGCTGCTGATCTACGACCACCACCCGATCAGCTCCGGCGACCTCAAGGCCGCCGGCGGCATCATCCGCCCCTGCGGCTCCACCACCACGATTCTCGCCACGCTCCTCATGCTGCGCGGCATCGAGGTGAGTCCCGCCGAAGCCACCCTGATGATGCTCGGCATCCACGAAGACACCGGCAACCTCACCTTCCCCTCGACCACCTCCGAGGACTACGCGGTTGCCGCCTGGCTCCTGGAGCGGGGCGCCCAGCTGAACGAGGTCGCCGACTCCATCGGCAGGGAGCTGACCGTGGAGCAGGTCTCGCTTCTGAACGACCTCCTCACCTCCCTGAAGACCAGCTCGCTCAAAGGGGTGGACGTCTCGGTGGCGCACGCCTCTGTGGACCGCTACATAGGCGACATCGCCTCGCTGGCGCACATGATCCGCGACATGGAGAACCTGCAGGTCCTGTTCCTGGTGGTGGGGATGCAGGACCGCGTCTTCGTTGTCGCCCGCAGCCGCATCCCTGAGGTGAGGGTGGGGGAGATACTGCGCGAGCTGGGGGGGGGAGGGCACGCCACGGCGGCGTCGGCCACGGTGCGGGGGCTCACCCTGATCCAGGTGCTGGAACAGTTGGAGGCGGTGCTGCGCAAGCGGGTCGATCCCATACGCGTCGCGCGCAGCATCATGTCTTTTCCGGTAAAGACCCTTCCCCCCGACTGCACTATCGAGGAGGCGCGCGAGCGGCTGGTTCGTTACAACGTGAGCGCCATGCCGGTCCTCTCCGGTGACCAGGTGCTGGGCATCATTTCCCGGAAGACGGTGGAGAAGGCGCTCTACCATAACCTCAACACGGTGCCGATTTCCGACTACATGCACTCCGAGTTCTACTCGGCCACGCCGGAGACACCGATCAGCGAGATCCAGAGCTACATGGTGGGGGGGGACTCGCGGCTGGTGCCGGTTCTCGATCAGGGGCAACTGGTGGGGGTGATCACCCGCACCGACCTGTTGCGTTACAGCCTGGGAAGCGAGGCGATCTACGACCTGTCGCGCGACGCCATCCAGGTGAAGAACCGCGAGGTCGAGGGGATGATGAGGCGCTACCTCCCCAAGAGCTCGGTGGAGATCCTGCACAACCTTGGGCGGGTCGGCGACCGGCTCGATCTCCCGGTCTACGCGGTGGGGGGCTTCGTGCGCGACCTGTTGCTCGGACAGCAGAATTCCGATGTCGACGTGACCGTCGACGGCGACGGTATCCTCTTCGCCGAGGCCTTCGCCGCCGAATTCGGCTGCCGAGTCAAGAGCCACGAGAAATTCGGCACCGCGGTGATCGTCTTCCCCAACGGGTTCAAGATAGACGTTGCCAGCACCAGGCTGGAGTACTACGTCTCGCCCGGGGCACTTCCTACCGTTGAGCGCTCCTCGCTTAAGATGGACCTGTACCGCCGCGATTTCACCGTGAACACCCTGGCCATCGCCCTCAACAGCATGTCCTTCGGCAAGCTGATCGACTACTTCGGCGCCTACCGCGACCTGCAGGCCAAGGTGATCCGGGTGCTGCACAACCTCTCCTTCGTGGAGGACCCGACCCGGGTGTTCCGCGCCATCCGCTTCGAGCAGCGGCTCAACTTCAAGATCGCCAGGCACACCGAGGACCTGATCAAGAATGCGGTGAAGATGGACTTCCTGGTGAAGCTGGGGGGGAGGAGGCTCCTCTCCGAGCTGGTGCATATCCTGAGGGAAAAGGAACCGCTGCAGGGGATCAGTCGCATGGCGTCCTTGGGACTTTTGCGCTTCGTCCACCCGTCTATCGAATTGACGCCGGAGCTGCAGGCGGCACTCGAGGAGGTGCGCTACGTCGTCTCCTGGTTCGACCTCTTGTACCTGGAACGCCCCTACGAGCGTTGGGCTGTGTATTTCCTCGCCTTGTGCGAGGTGCTCTCGTATGAGGAGTTCTGGGCGACCTGCAGCAGGCTCGCCGTCGGTGAGCACCAGAGGGCGCACTTGGCCGAGGCGCGGCGCCAGGGCGCGGAACTGATCGGCGCGATGGAGCGCAAGCTGGCCCGGCAGGAGCGGCTGGAGAACAGCGAGATCTACTTCACCCTGTGCGGACTTCCCGTGGAGATCCTGCTTTACCACATGGCCAGAAGCGGCAACCCCGAAACCAAGCGCTGCATCTCCCTTTACTTCACGAAGTTGCACGGCATGCACACCCTGATTGGCGGCGAGGACCTGAAGAAAATCGGCATAAAGCCAGGGCCTCTCTACCGGGAGCTTTTGGATGCGGTGCTGAGCGCGAGGATGAACGGCAGGGTCTCCAGCAAGGAGGATGAATTACGGCTGGTGGCCGAGCTGCGATCCTAGCTGTGTTTTTTTTGCCACAGTCCCGTCTTTTAGCGGTGGTGACGTAAAATGCCGGGAAGTAACGTTTTTTGTCATAAGCGCCTGTGAAGTGAGGCGTTTGCAGCACATTAATGAACGCTGCCCCAACCCCCCCGTTACCCCTCTTTATCCGATGTCCGTTGTATCATCTATTAAATCCGGCAGGTTAGCTATTGTGTGGCGGTTGGTTCCGGTTTTGGCCCCTGATTTGCAACGGTCTCGGCGGTTTGCTGCATAAACCGGTAAAGGGGACCGTATGAAGAATCTGAAGCGCGCCGTGGTCGTCGTAATAACCCTCCTTTCTATGGCAACTCCCTGTCTCGCAGAAGAAAACGCTATGAAAACTGTCTTCGAAGATGCCTTCTACGGCGGTCTCGCCGGTGGCCTGGTCGGGGCGGCCATGCTCGCCTTCACGGACAAACCCGGGGACCACCTGCAGAATGTAGGCATCGGCGCGGGTATCGGTGTCATCGTCGGTGCCGTCTACGGCGCGGTCACCACCTCCAAGTCCCTTGCGGAATACGAAAACGGCAAGGTGAAGTTCGCCATCCCCACCATCCACCCCGAATTCAGGGAAGCAAACGCCAAGGGGCAGAGCAATATCGTCGCCATGGCGGAGTTGCTGCGCGGCAAGTTCTAACAGATCTATCCCCTCGATATAACAAGACCCAACGGGAGGCCGATGCCTCCCTTTTTTTTTGCACCTGCACCCGGGGTGGTATAAACTTCACGAGTTTGCAACAAAACACCGGGGGGTGCCCATTGACGGACATCGAAACACGGCCTGACTTGCGTTGCTACACCGACGCCATGCTCACTTGGGTGAGCGGGCGTGGACGCATCCTCATCGTGGTGCACGACAATCCCGACCCCGACTCGCTCGCCTCTGCGATGGCCCTCAGGCAGCTGTTCGCGGTCCGGCTGAACCGCGAGGCGGTGATCGCCTTCTCAGGGATGATCGGCAGGAGCGAGAACCTCGCCATGGCCAAGCTGCTGCAGATCCCGCTCACACCGTTCCCGCTGATCGATCTCAAGGCCTTCCCGGTGATCTGCCTGCTCGACACCCAGCCAGGCACCGGCAACAATTCGCTTCCTCCCGAAGTGCGCGCCGACATCGTCATCGATCACCATCCCATGCGCGAGGGGAGCGCCTCCTGCCGCTGGGTCGATATCCGTCCCAACTACGGCACCACCGCGACGATCCTCTACGAGTACCTGAAGGTGCAGGGGGTCTCGCTCGGGACCAAGCTCGCCACCGCGCTTTTCTATGCCATCAAGTCCGAGACCCAGGACCTGGGACGCGAGGCCACCCGCCCCGATCGGGACGCTTACCTGGTCCTCTTCCCCCTGGCCAACAAGACGCTGTTGAACAGCATCACCCGCCCGAACCTCCCCAGGGAATATTTCATCGCTCTGCATAGCGCCCTGGAGCACGCCAACCTCTACGGCAAGGTGCTGGTAGCCTCGCTGGACGGGGTGCAGTTCCCCGAGGTGGTCTCGGAGCTGGCCGATCTCCTGGTACGGCTCGAGGGAACCGAGACGGTCCTTTGCCTGGGGCACTACAGCAACGAGCTGGTCCTCTCCATCCGGACCACCAGCGAGGAGATCAACGCCGGTGAGCTGATCCGCAAGCTGGTGGTGGGGATCGGAACCGCCGGGGGGCATGGCATGATGGCGGGGGGGAAGGTCGACAACGTCTCCCTGGAGCGGGTCCCAGAACTCGAGGCGGTGCTCACGCAGAGGTTCCTGGCCGAGCTCGAGGTGACCGAGCCACCATTAGCGTTAGTCCCGTAAACAATTCATGAAAGCGGTTGCCAAAGCCCCCTTAAAATGCTAGTAAATACGGTATGTCCGTATTCCTAGATAACGCAGCGACTTCATTCCCAAAACCGGACGCCGTCTATCAGGCGATGGATGCTGCCATGCGGGAAGTCGGTGTTGCGCCGGGCCGGGGAGGGTACCGGCAGTCGCTTGCCGCGGCCCGCATAGTCTTTGAAGCACGCTCCGCACTAGCCCGCTTTTTCGGGGTCTCGGACTCCTCCCGCCTCGTGTTCACCCACAGCGCAACGGAATCGATCAACATCGCGGTGTTCGGACTGCTAAAGCCCGGCGACCACGTGGTTTCCACCAGCGTCGAGCACAACGCGTTGTCGCGCCCGCTGCACCTGGCCGCAAAGCGCGGCGTCGAGGTCACTTTCGTCGCGTCCGACCCCTGCGGCGTGGTATCGGAACAGGAGATCGCCCGCGCCATGCTCCCCAACACGAGGCTGGTGGCGCTCGCGCACTGCTCCAACGTGACCGGCGCGGTCCAGCCCATCGCCGAAATCGCCCACATCGCACGCCGCGGGGGAGCGCTCTTTTTGGTTGACGCCGCGCAGAGCGCCGGATTCTTCCCGATCGACGCGGAGGCAATGGGCATAGACCTGCTGGCCGCGCCCGGCCACAAGGGACTCTACGGCCCTCCCGGCACCGGCATCCTGGCCGTCGCCCAGGGCATCACGCTGGAGCCTCTGCAGGTGGGCGGAACCGGCGGCAGCGCCAGCGCCCCCGAGCCCCCGGAGCAGATGCCCGAACGGCTGGAGAGCGGCACCATCAACACCCCGGCCATCGCCGGGCTGAAGGCGGGGCTCGAATTCGTCGAGGCGACCGGCCTCGACGTGATCCGCGCCAAGGAGACGGCCCTGGTCGGCCAGCTCCTGGAAGGGCTTTCCGGCATCGCCGGGGTGCGACTGTACGGCCCCCTGCAGGGGGAGCGCGGCGCCGCCGTTTCCTTCAACGTAGAGGGGCACGATCCGGCCGCCCTCGGTTACCTGCTCGACGCCGAATACGACATCAGCGTCCGGGTGGGCCTGCATTGCGCACCGGACGTGCACCGCAGCATCGGCAGCTTCCCCGAGGGGACCGTCAGGGTCAGCCCCGGCTTTTTCAATACCGAATCGGATATCGACTTTTTTCTTAAGGCGCTGCGTGAGATAATATCATGAGACTCGCGCCGCTCTCATGAGGGGCCGGCAGCTCAGGCGGACCCGGTTGGTCCAAACCATTACGTGTCAGACGGCTTAGGCCGTGGAAGGGGATATTACGAAAAGTTCAGCTTTGTTGGTCAAGGATGAGGTATTTGCTTTTTCTGAAGGCAGCAACGTACAGGGAGTGGATATGAAGAAAATCTATGTTCTTGATACAAATGTGCTTCTGTACGACCCGCAGGCTCTCACCAAGTTCGAAGACAACTCCATCATCATACCCATCACCGTTATCGAGGAAATCGACCGTTTCAAGAAGGACATGAACGAGACCGGCCGCAACGCCCGCCAGGTCTCCCGTCTCATGGACGCCTTCCGCAAGGAGGGCTCCCTCTCGCAGGGGCTCGCGCTGGAAAGCGGCGGGACGCTGAAGATCGAGATCTACGAAGAGAAGGTGATGAAGCGGCTCCCCCCGGAGTTGCGCGAGGAGCGGGGCGACAACCGTATCCTGGCGGTGGCTGTGGATCTCATGGAATCCCAGAAGCAGATGCCGGTCATCCTGGTCACCAAGGACACCAACCTGCGCATCAAGGCCGACGCCCTGGGACTCGCGGCGCAGGATTACGAATCCGACAAGGTCGCCATCGACGAGCTCTACACCGGCTACGCCACGCTGGAGGTCGGGGCAGATGTGATCGATCGCTTCTACGGGCAGGGGTGGATGGACATTGACAACGGCTACCTCCCCAACCAGTACCTGCTCCTCACCGAGGCGGGGAACCCCTCGCACAGTGCGCTGGGGCGCTTCGACCACGTCTCCCGCAGGATGGTGCCGCTTGGGAAGCTCGACAAGGAAGGGGTCTGGAGCCTGTTCCCCAGGAACCTGGAGCAGTCCCTGGCGCTTGACGCGCTTCTGGACGACAACATCAAGATCGTGACCCTGGTCGGCAAGGCCGGCACCGGCAAGACGCTCCTCGCCATCGCGGCCGGGCTGCAGAAGACGGCCGAGGAGAACGTCTACAACCGCCTGCTGGTATCGCGCCCGGTGTTCCCGATGGGGCGCGACCTCGGTTTCCTCCCCGGGGACATCGAGGAGAAGCTCTCCCCCTGGATGCAGCCGATCTTTGACAACGTCGAGCTCCTCTTGAGCGGTCATGAAGGCGAGAAGCGCCACAGCAAGGGGTACAAGGAGCTGATGGCGATGGGGATCCTGGAGATCGAGCCGCTCACCTACATAAGGGGGCGCTCCATACCGAACCAGTACATGATCGTCGACGAGGCGCAGAACCTGACCCCGCACGAGATCAAGACCATCGTGACCCGCGCCGGCGAGGGGACCAAGATCATCCTGACCGGCGACCCGTACCAGATCGACAACCCCTACGTGGACGCCGAAAGCAACGGCCTCACCTACGTGGTGGAGCGCCTGAAAGAGCAGGCCATCTCCGGCCACGTAACCATGACCAAGGGTGAACGCAGCGAGCTGGCCGAGCTGGCGGCGAACCTGCTGTAACCAACCCGAAAACTTCAGAATGGGAGAAAAAAGGGGGCACGCTGCTGGTGCCCTCTCTATTTTTTTATGCTTCTTCTTGCGTTGGAATCTTCATGTGACGAAACCGCGGCCGCGGTGGTGAAAGACGGCAGGAACGTGCTCTCCAGCATCGTGGCCTCCCAGATCAGCATCCATGCCGAGTACGGCGGGGTGGTTCCCGAGATTGCCTCGCGGCAGCACCTGGAGGCGGTGTCCCTCGTGGTGGAGCAGGCGCTCCGGGAGGCGGGGGTGGGGATCGCGGACATCGAGGGGGTCGCCGTGACCCAGGGGCCCGGGCTCGCCGGCGCGCTCCTGGTCGGCATCTCCGCCGCCAAGGGACTCTCTTTGGGGAGAGGCTTGCCTCTGGTCGGGGTGAACCACATCGAGGGTCACCTCCTGGCCGTCTTCCTGGAGAGGCCGGTCGAGTTCCCCTTCATCGCGCTCGCCGTGTCGGGTGGGCACTCGCACCTGTACCGGGTCGACGGCATCGGCCGCTACCAGACGCTCGGCCAGACCGTGGACGACGCCGCCGGCGAGGCCTTCGACAAGGTGGCCAAGCTGATCGGGCTTCCCTACCCGGGCGGGGTGGCCATCGACCGCCTGGCGGCCGGCGGCGACCCGCAGGCCATCAAGTTCCCGCGCCCGCTTTTGCACGACGGCACCTTCAACTTCAGCTTTTCCGGGCTCAAGACCGCGGTGCTCACCCACGTGGGCAAGCACCCGGAGGCGAAGGAGCAGGGGATCAACGACTTGGCCGCCTCCTTCCAGGCCGCGGTCTGCGAGGTGCTCACCAAGAAGACCGCAGCGGCCGTCGCCGCGACCGGGATCAAGCGGCTGGTTGTGGCCGGCGGGGTTGCCTGCAACAGCGGCCTGCGCCGCTCCATGGCCGAATTCGCCCAGGCGAGCGGGGTGGAACTCTCCATCCCCTCTCCGAACCTGTGCGCCGACAACGCGGCCATGATCGCCGTCCCCGGCGATTTCTACCTCGGCGCCGGGTATCAAAGCGGCTTCGATCTCGACGCCCTGCCGGTTTGGCCGCTGGACAAGCTTTCGGCGCGTTTCCCCGGAGGGATGTGATGGAGAAGAAGATCAAGGCGAAAAAGGAGTTCGGCCAGAACTTCCTGGTGGACGACAACGTGCTCTCCCGCATCGTTTCCTGCGTGGCTCCCGGCAGCGACGACTGCATCCTGGAGGTGGGGCCGGGCCGGGGGGCGCTGTCCCGTCTCCTGGTCGCCAGCGGCGCGCGCTTCGTGGCGGTCGAGTGGGACCGCGAACTGATCCCGTTGCTGCACGCCGAGTTCGCCGGCAACGACCGCGTCGAGATCGGCCACGGCGACATTCTCAGGGTGGACCTGCCCCAGATCCTGACCACGCGGGCACCCGGCAGGAAGTGGAAGGTCGCCGCGAACCTCCCCTACAACATCTCGTCGCAGGTGCTCTTCAAGTTCATGGAGCACTGCGATCTCTTCGAATCCCTGGTGCTCATGCTGCAAAAGGAGGTGGGGGACCGCCTGACCGCCCCCGCCGCATGCAAGGAGTACGGCGCCCTCACGGTCCTTTTGCGGCTGCACTTCGACATCCGCCGCGAGTTCATCGTGAAGCCCGGCTCCTTCCGTCCCGTCCCCAAGGTCGATTCGGCCGTGCTCAGCTTCATCCCGCTGGCCGCACCGCGGGTCGAGGTGGGCGACGAGGAGCTCTTCCGCCGCCTGGTCAAGGGGGCTTTCAACCAGCGCAGGAAGACCCTTTTGAACTCGCTTCGCTCCACCGGCTTCGACGACGGTGACGGCTCGCTGAGCGCCGCGCTTTCCCGCTGCGGCATCGACGGTCTCAGGCGCGGGGAAACGCTGTCGCTGGAAGAGTTCGCCGCCCTTTCCAGGGACTTGTGCTCCGGGAAAACTCTGGCATAACCACCCATGGATGTGCTATATAAGAACGCTAATTTTTAATCCCTAGAGGAGTACGCCTCATGAAAGTATGCGTGATCGGTTCCGGATACGTCGGCCTCGTCGCCGGCACCTGCTTCGCTGAAAGCGGCAACGACGTCATCTGTGTCGACGTCGACCAGGAAAAGATCGAAGGTCTCAAGCGTGGCGTGATCCCCATTTACGAGCCCGGCCTCAAGGAGATGGTGCTCAGAAACGGCGAAGAGGGACGCCTTAAGTTCACCACCGACCTGGACGCCGCCGTCAAGGAGTCCCTGGTCTGTTTCATCGCCGTGGGGACACCGCCGGGTGCGGACGGCTCCGCCGACCTGCAGTACGTCCTCTCCGTGGCCCGCAACATCGGCCGTGCCATGGAAAGCTTCAAGATCATCGTGGACAAGTCCACCGTCCCCGTGGGGACTGCCGACAAGGTGCGCGCCGCCGTAAAGGAAGAACTGGCCAACCGCGGGGTGCACATCGAGTTCGACGTCGTCTCCAACCCCGAGTTCCTCAAAGAGGGGGCGGCCATCGACGATTTCATGAAACCGGATCGCGTGGTGATCGGTACCGACAACGTGCGCACCGCCGAAATAATGAAAGAGCTGTACTCGGCATTCATGCGTAAGTCCAACCGCATGCTGGTCATGGACATCAGAAGCGCCGAGATGACCAAGTACGCCGCCAACGCCATGCTGGCGACCCGCATCACCTTCATGAACCAGATCGCGAACCTCTGCGAGCTGATGGGCGCCGACGTTATGGCAGTGCGCGAGGGGATCGGTTCCGACTCCCGCATAGGCTACGACTTCCTCTTCCCCGGCGTCGGCTACGGCGGCTCCTGCTTCCCCAAGGACGTGAAGGCGCTGGCCAGGACCGCGGACGAGTGCAGCTACGACTTCATCCTGCTTAAGGCGGTGGAAGAGGCCAACGAACGCCAGAAGCGGATTCTCTCCGACAAGATCGAGCGCCACCTGGGGCAGGGGGGCGACAAGCCTCTTGCAGGCAGGAGCATCGCGGTCTGGGGGCTTTCCTTCAAACCGCGCACCGACGACATGAGGGAGGCTCCCTCGTTGACCATCATCAACCGTCTCCTGGAGCTGGGCGCCACCGTGCGGGCCCACGACCCCGAGGCGCTCAACGAGGCGAAGAAGCATTTCGGCGACCGGGTCGGCTACCACATGAACCAGTACGAGCCGCTCAAGGGGGCGGACGCCCTGGTGATCATCACCGAGTGGAACGAGTACCGCAACCCCGACTTCGAGCGGATCAAGACGCTCCTGGTCAACCCGCTCATCTTCGACGGCCGCAACCTGTACCAGCCTGAGCGGATGCGCGAGATCGGCTACGAGTACTTCCCCATCGGCAGAAACGGTGCTGCGTGCTGCGAGATGGAATAACACTAACTGCTGTTCTGCGTTGCATGTTCTAAGTTCTACGTTACACGGCTGTTGCGCATGGTGCACCGCTTGTGTGGCAACAACAGCAGTTAGCATGGAACGTAAAACATAGAACGTAGAACGGTTTTCCTGAGGTTTTCATGCGCATACTGGTCACCGGGGGCGCCGGTTTCATCGGCTCACATCTTTGCGAAAGGCTCTTGAGGGAGGGGCACGATGTCATCTGCCTCGACAACTTCTTTACCGGCAACAAACGCAATATCGCCCACTTGCTGGACTACCACAGCTTCGAGCTGATTCGCCACGACGTCACCCAGCCGATCCTCCTGGAGGTCGACCGGATCTACAACCTGGCCTGCCCCGCTTCGCCGATCCACTACCAGTACAACCCGGTCAAGACCACCAAGACCAGTGTCATGGGCGCCATCAACATGCTGGGGATCGCCAAGAGGGTGAGGGCCAGGATCCTGCAGGCCTCCACCTCAGAGGTGTACGGGGACCCGCAGGTGCACCCGCAGACGGAGGCCTACTGGGGCAACGTCAACACCCTGGGGCTGAGAAGCTGCTACGACGAGGGGAAACGCGTCGCGGAAACGCTGATGATGGACTACCACCGCCAGAACCACGTGGACGTCAGGATCATCAGGATCTTCAACACCTACGGCCCAAAGATGGCCGAGAACGACGGCCGCGTCGTTTCCAACTTCATCCTGCAGGCACTCAAGGGGGAGGACATCACCGTCTACGGCGAGGGTGAACAGACCCGGTCCTTCTGCTTCGTCTCCGACCTCGTGGAGGGGATGGTGCGCATGATGGAGACCCCCGGGTTCATCGGGCCGGTCAACCTGGGCAATCCCGCGGAAACCACCATCCTGGAATTCGCCAAGAAGATCATAGCCCTCACCGGGTCCACCTCGCGCATCGTCTATCGCCCCCTGCCGGCGGACGACCCGAAACAGAGGCAGCCTGACATTTCGCTGGCCAAGCAGATGCTTGGCTGGGAACCCAAAGTGAGCGTGGACGACGGGCTCAAGCAGACCATCGACTATTTCCGGTCCGTCCTCACCCCGGCATAGGAACGCATGCAGAAACGATTTTTTCTAGTACCGGCAGCAGTGGTCATCTTCATCCTCGGGTTCACCGTCTTTGGCGACCGGGGACTGCTGCGCATCAACCACCTGCACCGCGACCTGGACGAGACGCAGAAGCGTCTGAACGAGCTGAAAGAGGAAAATGACAAGCTGAAGCGGGAGATCGCCGCCCTGCAGTCGGACCGGCGCTACCTGGAGAGCATCGCCAGGCGCGACTTCGGCCTGGTGCGCAGCAACGAGGTGATCTACCAGTTCTCGCCGGGCGCCGCGAAACCTGCAGCGGCCGGCGCTCCGCCCCAGGGCGGGGCCCAGGGCGCCCCGGCAACTGCACCCGGGACGCAGGGTGCCGCCGCTGGAAAGCCGGCTCAGCCTGCGCAGCCGGCTGGGCGCTCCGGCAGGTAACGTTGCCCCATGCGGGCATTTGAGGGGAAAGTATGACTCAGACTGGAAAACAGCACTGCGTGGTCTGCGCCTGGCGCGAACACTGCTCCAAGAAATTCTGCGTGCCTGACGGCGGCGCCCGCTGCCCGGACTTCACACGCGACGTGACCATAAAACCCGTGCCCGACGCGGAAAAGGATAAGGAAAGGGAGGAGAAGATATGAAGGAGCAGCTGCGCGCATGCATCCTGAAGGGAATCGAGGGGTGTTTCGCCGACGGCACGCTCACCTCTGGTGTGGTCCCGGCCATCAACGTGGAGAAGCCGGCGCACGCCGAGCACGGAGATTTCGCTACCAACGTCGCCATGCAGATGGCCAAGCAGGAGCGCAAGGCGCCCCGCGCCGTGGCGGAGGCCCTGGTCAAGAAGCTGGCCGAGGCGTCCGACCTGATCCGCTCAGTCGAGATCGCCGGGCCGGGGTTCATCAACTTCTTCGTCGAGGACAGCGCCTGGAGGAAGGTTCTCACCGAGATCGACCGTGCCGGTGACGAGTACGGCAAGAGCAAGGTCGGCGCCCGCAAGAAGGTGCAGGTCGAGTTCGTCAGCGCGAACCCGACCGGTCCGCTGCACATAGGGCACGGCCGCGGCGCGGCGACAGGCGATGCGGTCGCCTCGCTCCTCTCCGCCGCAGGATTCGACGTGCAGCGCGAGTACTACATCAACGACGCCGGCAACCAAATGAACACCCTGGGGCTCTCGGGGTTGTTGCGCTACAAGGAACTCCTGGGGGAGAAGATCGATTTCCCCGAGAACTGCTACCAGGGCGACTACATCAAGGACATTGCGCGGGACGCCATCGCCAAGCACGGCGACCGCTTCCTGAAGGCGCCCCAGGAGGAGGGGGTCGCCTTCTTCGCGAAGATGGGCGGTGACCTGATCCTCAAGGGGATCGACGAGGACCTGCAGGACTTCGGCATCCGCTTCGACAACTGGTTCTCCGAGCAGTCCCTGTTCGACGAGGGGAAGGTGACCTCGGCCATCGCGGAAATGCAGGAGAAGGGGCACATCTACGAGCAGGAAGGGGCGCTCTGGTTCAAGACCACCGCCTTCGGCGACGACAAGGACCGCGTCGTGGTCAGGAGCAACGGCGTAACCACCTATTTCGCCTCCGACATCGCCTACCACCGCGACAAGTACGCGCGCGGCTTCGACTGGGTCATCGACGTGTGGGGCGCCGACCACCACGGCTACGTCCCCAGGCTTAAGAGCGTCGTGCAGGGGCTCGGGCGCAAGGCGGACGACCTCGGCATCATCCTGGTGCAGCTGGTGTCGCTGTTGCGCGACGGCCAGCCGGTCGCCATGTCCACGAGAAGCGGCGAGTTCGTGACGCTGAAGGAGGTCGTGGACGAGGTCGGCCGCGACGCCGCCCGCTTCTTCTTCCTGATGCGCCGCTCCGACAGCCAACTCGACTTCGATCTCGAGCTCGCCAAGCGCCAGAGCAACGACAACCCGGTCTACTACGTGCAGTACGCTCACGCCAGGATCAGGAGCATCTTCGACACGGCCAGGGAGCGCGGCGTGGAGCCAAACTTCACCGGCGTGCGCCTGGAGCTTTTGGAGGGCGCCGACGACATGAGCCTGATCAAGAAGCTCTCCCTCTACCCGGAAATCCTGGAGGGGGCGGCGGTGAACTTCGAGCCGCACCGGATCACCTACTACCTTCAGGACCTGGCCGGCGAGTTCCACAGCTTCTACAACAAGAGCAGGGTGATCACCCCGGAGGAGCCCGAGCTCACCCAGGCCCGTCTGTTCCTGCTGCACTGCGTCGCCGTCACCCTGAAGAACGCGCTGACCGTGCTCGGGATCTCGGCTCCGGAGAGGATGTAGGAGGGGCACATGCGGCTTGACTACAGCGAAAAGATGAAGGCGGTCAGGGAAAGCGCCGAGCGCGCCAAGCCCGTGCAGAAGAACCGCCCGCGCCGAGAGCCGATCGGCACCTTCGCGGTGGTCGGCCTGTTGCTGCTTGTCCTTGGATACGGTGCGGGGGTGCTGACCGGATGGTTCCTGTTCAAAGGAAAGGTCGATGCCAAGGCCCTCGCAGCGGCGCAGGCCGCGGCCCAGCAAAAGACACAGGCAGCACCCGCGGTGCAGCCGGCGACGCCCGCTCAACCGGCGCAGCCGGGGCAGCCCGCACCTGACGTCCCGCTGACCTTCTACAAGACCCTCCCCTCGGGCGGGAAGGGTGCCATGGGGAGCGGCATCAACACGAAGCTTCCCGAGGTACAGTCCAAGGCTGCAGCCGCGGCGCCGGCCGCGACCGCAGCGCCTGCCCCCGGGACGGCACCGGCAAAGCCTGCCGCCGCTCCGGCCGCCAAGGCGCCGGAGGCGAAACCCGCCGAGAAGGCCGCCGACAGGGCTGAGCCCGCCGCAGACAAACCGGCGGCTGCCGACAAGCAGGGTGCCGAGGCGCGCTACCTGGTGCAGGTCGCTTCCTACAAGGACAAGAAGGAGGCCGATGCCGTACGCGCGAAGCTCGTCGCCAAGGGGGTAGCCGCTTACCTTGTGGAATCGAAGCTTCAGGACAAGGGAGTCTGGTACCGGATCAGGGTAGGACGGCACCTCTCCAAGCAGGAGGCACTGCAGTTGGCCGGGAAGGTCGGGAGCGGGGCGACGGTGGTAGCGGAGTAGCTTTTTCGCTCCCCGCATGGTTTTTTTCTCTCCCCGAGCTACAGTTAACCCCGGGATGGGGAGGTCCTATGGAAAAGCGAAAAAAGCTGGGCCAGATATTCATCGAGAACGGGCTTCTTACCGAGAAAACGGTGGAGCGCATGTTGGCGGTCTCCAAGAAGCTCGGCACACGCTTCGGGACCGTGCTGGAGGACCTGGAGCTGGTCACCGGCGAGGAACTGGCCCAGGCGCTGGCCACGCAGTACGGCTGCCGTGTCGCCAGCAACTTTGCCGGCTACAGCTTCTCGCCGCAACTGCTGAGGACCATCTCGGTGGACGTGGCCATGCAGAACAACATCTTTCCGCTCAAGCTGGACGAGAAGAGGCTGGCACTGGCCATGGCCGATCCCACCGAGACCCGGGTCGTGCGCAACATCTCGGCCAACCTCGGACTGACCATCACCCCCTTCATCGCCACCAGGAAGGAGATCTACGCTGCCATCTGCAAGAACTATCTGCAGAAGGAGGTGGCCAGCGCGGCCGCCCACACGGTGCTGGTGGTCGAGGACGACAAGCTGATCGCGACCATGTTCGGCGACTTCCTGGGACGGGAAGGGTTCCGCGTCATCCACGCCGCGGACGGGCTGGAGGCCTACAAGGCGGTCCTGACCGAGAAGCCGCACGTGGTGATCACCGACTTGATGATGCCCAAGTTGGACGGTTTCGGACTTTTCGACGCGCTGCATAGCGTGCCCGACCTGAATGCCATACCGGTGATACTCATCACCAGTTCCCTGCAGCCCGAGGACGAGGTGAAGGCCTTCGAGAAGGGGTTCTTCGATTTCATCGAGAAGCCGGTGCGGGAGGAGACCCTGATCATGCGGGTGAAGAGGGCGCTGCAGTTCAGGGAGCGCAAGTACCAGTTAAGTTGAGCGGTTGGCCTAAATCCGACCAGGACCACGCACCCTCCAGCCCCGTCCGGCGCTGGAGGTATTTATTTGAGGAAACCCCATGTGCGCCATACAGACCGTCAAGTGCCCGCATTGCCGCAAGGAAGCCACGCTGGCCGGGAACCCGTATCGACCCTTCTGCTCGGAGAGGTGCAAGATGATCGACCTCGGCACCTGGGCCAGCGAAGGGTACCGTATCCCCGGTGAGAAGGCGTCTCAGCACCAGGATGACGACGAGGACGAGGGGTAGGCGCCCCGCGCCCGACCATACCGAACGCAACACACCACTTTATTGCAGTCATGCAATGATCAAAGCAGCAAAGGAGCCTTTCATGTCAGAAGTACGTCTCCGTTTCGCACCGAGCCCGACCGGCTTTCTCCATGTAGGAGGGGCGCGTACGGCCCTTTTCAACTGGCTTTTGGCCAGGAAGCAGCACGGCACTTTCGTCCTGAGGATTGAGGATACCGACGTGACGCGATCCACCCAGCAGTCGGTCGATGCCATCTTCGAGGGGATGAAGTGGCTGGGGCTGGACTGGGATGAGGGCCCCTTCTTCCAATCCGACTACTTCCCGGTCTACAAGGAATACATCGACAAGCTGGTCGCAGAGGGGAAGGCGTACAAGTGCTACTGCAGCGTCGAGGAGCTCGAGGCGAAGCGCGAGAAGGCGCTCGCTGAAGGGGGAAAACCGAAGTACGACGGCACTTGCCGCAACCTCCCCCCCCAGGAGGACGACGGCCGCCCCTACGTGATCCGTTTCAAGACCCCCAAGGAAGGGGCCACCACCTGGAACGACCTGATCAAGGGGAAGGTCTCCTTCGAGAACGCTGAACTGGACGACCTGATCATCCAGCGCACCGACGGCACCCCGACCTATAACTTCGTTGTGGTCATCGACGACGTCACCATGAAGATCACCACCGTCATCCGCGGCGACGACCACGTCAACAACACGCCGCGTCAGATCCTGATCTACCAGGCGCTGGGTGCGCCGGTGCCGGTCTTCGCCCACGTGCCGATGATCCTCGGCGCCGACAAGGCCCGTCTCTCCAAGCGCCACGGCGCCACCTCGGTCATGGCCTACCGCGACATGGGCTTTCTCCCCGAGGCGATGGTGAACTACCTTGTTCGCCTTGGGTGGAGCCACGGCGACGAAGAGATCTTCTCGCTGCAGGACCTGATCGAGAAATTCTCCATCGAGAACGTGGGGCGCTCCGCCGGGGTCTTCAACCCGGACAAGCTCATGTGGCTGAACGCCCACTACATCAAGACGGGGGATCCGGTGCGCCTGGCCGACCTCCTGGTGCCGTTCCTGAAGGAGCGGGGCGTTGATCCCGCCCAGGGGGGACCGGACCTGGTGTCCGTGATCAAGACCCTGCAGGAGCGCGCCAAGACCATGCTGGAGCTTGCCGACGGGGCGCTGTTCTATTACAGCGACGAGCTTTCCTACGACGAGCAGGGTGTGGCTAAGGCCTTCAATGCCGACACACCCGCGCTTCTCACCGCGCTGGTGGAAAAACTGGCGGCCCTGCCTGCCCTCGACCAGGCTCACATCGAGCAGGCCTTCAAGGAGCTGATGGCAGAGAAGGGGATCAAGCTAGGCCAGGTCGGTCCCGCCGTGCGGCTCGCCCTCTCCGGCACGACCGCCTCCCCGGGCATCTACGAGATGATCGAGGTGCTCGGCCTCGCCGAGACCAAAAAGCGCATCGAGCGCGCCATAGCCGTCCTCGCGAAGTAGTCTGCGGCGAGGTGCGGATCAAAAAAAGGAGGGCGCCCCGGGGCGCCCTCCTTTTTGGTTCTTCGCTGCAAAAAATGAGGCCTGCAGCGGACGAACCGGCTGCAGGCCATGGCATTACATGTTTCTTTTGGTGCGGTTGCTGATTAGGCCGGGGAGATTGCGGACACCGGGCAGGTGTCTACGCAAGCGCCGCAGTCGATGCAGGTATCTGCAGCGATGGTCCTCTTGCTGCCAGCCTCGCTGATAGCGTTGACCGGGCAGGAATCGTCGCAGGCGCCGCAGTTGATGCATTCGTCGCTGATGGTATGTGCCAAAGTATTCACCTCCTTCACTTGGAGTTAAAAGTTGAGGTGGAAACTAGCACAGCGCTCGCAAAAAGTCCACCATAAAGCTGTAGACAATAAACTCCTAATCGGGAGAAAAATCTTGAACTGAGGCCCACTCTCCTGTATATATAAAAAAAGGTTTTATTTGTGTACTTTTTGTCCGGTGTGGATCTTCCTCGTATCACTGGGCAAACTACAATCACGGGGGATGCTAATCGATGGATATTCTGGCACTTAACTGCGGGAGTTCTTCTGTAAAATACCAGTTGTTTGATTGGGATAAAAAAGTGGTTGTGGCAAAGGGGATGGTGGAGCGCGTGGTCATCGGCGACTCCTTCATCCTGCACGAGGTATCCGGGCGTGAGACCTATCGTGAAGACTCCGACTGTCCGGACCACAAGACCGCAGTTGACCTGATCCTGAGGACCCTGACCTCCCCGACCCACGGCGTGCTTCAGGACATCAAACAGATCTCCGCGGTCGGCCACCGCGTCGTGCACGGCGGCGAGAAGTTCACCAAGTCCGTGCTGATCGACGACGAGGTGCTGGCCGCAGTCACCGAGGTGCAGCACCTGGCACCGCTGCACAACCCGCCCAACATCGCCGGTATTGAAGGCGCCATGGCCGTGCTCCCCGGTGTGCCGCAGGTTGCTATTTTCGATACGGCGTTTCACCAGACCATGCCCGAGCACGCCTACCTCTATCCGCTCCCGTACGAGTGGTACGAGAAGTATGGCGTTCGCCGCTACGGCTTCCACGGCACCTCGCACCTCTACGTTTCCAAGCGCATCGCCGCCATCCTGGGCAAGCCCGCCAACCAGTGCAACGTCATCACCATGCACATAGGCAACGGCGTCTCCCACTGCGCCATCAAAAACGGTGTGTCGGTCGACACCAGCATGGGGCTCACGCCGCTGGAAGGCGCGATGATGGGCACGCGCTGCGGCGACATCGATCCCGCCATACCCGCCTTCATGATGCAGAAGGAGAACCTTTCCGCCAAGGAGATCGACTCCATCCTGAACAAGAAGAGCGGCGTCATCGGCATTACCGGCCGCTTCACCGACCGCCGCGACGTGATCGAGAACGCCAACGGTGGAGACCGTCTCTGTGCGCTGGCGTTGGACATCGAGGCGTACCGTCTCAAGAAGTACATCGGGACCTACATGGCCGTCGTGGGGAGGCTCGATGCGGTCGTCTTCACCGCCGGGGTGGGGGAGATGGGGGCGCCGATCAGGGAGCGCGCCATCTCCGGGCTCGAGCACCTGGGTATCGTCCTCGACAAGGAGCGCAACGCCTCGGCAATGACCAGAAAGCGCGAGACGCTGATCACCACGGACGATTCGCCGGTCAAGGTGTACGTCATCCCGACCGACGAGGAGCTGGTGTTCACCGAGGACGTTGCCGCCATCCTGGACGGTAGCTACACCGACCACATGAACTTCGAGTACAGCTTCTCCAGGCCCGACTTCGTCAGGAAGTAGGGGTAGGCGAGCGTAAGACAGCAAAAAGGCCGGCGGGGTAACCCCGCCGGCCTTTTGTTTTGTTCGCTGTCTCAGCAGCCGGTCGGACCGGTCGTCGCGGTTAGCCTTGCGCCTGCACCGCGGTGATGGCGGTTACGTCCACGATGTCCTGCACCGAGCAGCCGCGGGAGAGGTCGTTGACCGGCTTGGCGAGCCCCTGGATCACCGGGCCGATGGCCTTGGCGCCGGCCAGACGCTCCACCAGCTTGTAGGCGATGTTGCCGGCATCGAGGGTCGGGAAAACGAGCACGTTGGCCTTGCCGGCCACGCCGCTGCCGGGGGCCTTCTTGGCGCCCACCGCAGGGATCAGGGCGGCGTCGGCCTGCAGTTCGCCGTCGATGGAAAGTTCCGGATCCATCCCCTTGGCGATCTCCAGCGCCTTGAGCACCTTGTCCGCATCCTGGTGGCTCGCGCTTCCCTTGGTGGAGAAGGAGAGCATGGCGACGCGCGCGGGGACATCGAGGAAGGATTTGCAGTTCCTCGCGGTGGCGATGGCGATCTCTGCCAGGGCCTGCGCGTCCGGGTTGGGGTTGACGGCGCAGTCGGCGAAGAGGATGACCCCGTTCTCCCCGAAGTTCGGGGTCTGGGTGGCCATCAGGAAGAAGGAGGAAACGGTCTTGATGCCGGGAGCGGGACCGACGGTCTGGAAGGCGGCACGGAGCACGTCGCCGGTAGTGCCGGTAGCGCCGGCCACCTCGCCGTCGGCGTCACCCTCGCGTACCATCATCCCCGCGAAGTAAAGGTTATCCGGTGCGGTCAGCATCTCCTGCGCCTGCTGTGGCGTGAGCCCCTTGGACTTCCTCAGTTCCACGAGCTTCCCGACGTACGCGTCGAGCTTGGGCGAGGTTGCGGGGTCCACC
This sequence comes from Geomonas diazotrophica, assembly GCF_018919385.1. Lineage (GTDB taxonomy): Bacteria > Desulfobacterota > Desulfuromonadia > Geobacterales > Geobacteraceae > Geomonas > Geomonas diazotrophica. The sequence continues at coordinate 147,329 of NZ_JAHLMF010000008.1, read as the reverse complement.
AGTTCCACGCCGGCCAGGTTGATCCCCTTGGCGGCGGCCGCCGCCAGGATCGCGTCAGGCTTGCCCAAAAGCACGATTTTGGCCAAACCTTGTTCCACGATCTGTTGCGCGGCGAAGAGCATCCTCTCGTCGTAGCTCTCCGGCAAGACCACCGTCTTGAGTTTCGATTTCGCCTTCTCGTGAATCTGCTTAACCAACGGCATGAGCATTCCTCCGTAATTGAATTATAAAACCGTGTTAGTTATATAACCCAGCAGGCGGGATCGGTCAATAAAAAAGCCGTCTTGGGCGGTCAGCGGGGGAGCGGCGTGCCGCACTCCTCGGGGTCTCCCTGCAGCTTGGCGACCGCGTGCGGCACCGCGGCCCACACGAAGCCGATGTTCTCGGTGGCCCCCTTGGGGCTCCCGGGGAGGTTGATGATAAGGGCGTTTTTTCTGATGCCGGCCACGGCCCTTGAGATGATGGCGTGCGGGGTCTTCTTGAGGCTCTCCATGCGCATCACCTCGCCGAAGCCGGGAAGGAGGCGCTCCACCACGCGCTCGGTCGCTTCCGGGGTGACGTCGCGCGGCGAGACGCCGGTGCCGCCGGTGGTGAGGATGAGATCGTAGGCGCCGCTGTCGGCCCACTCGATGAGCTTTTCTGAGATGAGGGCCCCCTCGTCGGGGATGACGTCGGTGCAGGCGACGGTGACGCCGCGTTCCTCGAGCCAGGCTTTTAGCGCCGGCCCGCTGCCGTCGGCACGTTCTCCGGTGGAACAGCGGTCGCTGAGGGTGAGAATGGCTGCTCGCATGGTGGTGTTTCTCCTTTAGTCCTCGCGCTTGAAGACGCCGCTCTTGCCGCCTTCCTTGTAGTGCAGCTTCACGTCGGAGATGACGATGCCCTTGTCGGTCCCCTTGCACATGTCGTACACGGTCAGCGCGGCTACCGTGGCGGCGGTCATGGCTTCCATCTCGACGCCGGTGCGCTCGAAGGCGCGGACGGTGGCCATGACGCCTATGGTTCCCCGGGCCTCGTCCACCTCGAACTCTATGGCGACGTGGTGGATGGCAAGAGGGTGGGAGAGGGGAATCAGGTCGGGTGTCTTCTTGGCTCCGGCGATACCGGCAAGCCGCGCCACGCCGAGTACGTCCCCCTTTGCCATCCGGCCGGACACGATGGACTGCACGGTTTCGGGTTTCAGGGTCAGCAGGGCGCCTGCTATGGCGGTGCGCATGGTCGGGGTCTTCTGGCTTACGTCGACCATGATGGCGTTGCCGCTGGCGTCGAAGTGGTTGAACGACATGTTAAACCTCCATTTCCAATGTGGGGTCGAGCAGGTGCAGATCTACTTCCGCGCCGACGGCGAACTCGGTCGCCTCCGCCGGGAGAATGGCCAGGGCGTTGCAACGCAGCATGGTCTTCAGTATCCCGGTGTTCTGATCGCCCGAGGTGCTGGCGACGAAGCGTCCCCCCTCGATGGCGACGTGAACGCGCAGGAAGTTTACCTTGCCCGCCTTCTTGCGCGCCCCTTCCTTCAGGATGCCGCTCACGGTGCGACGGAACACCTTTTCGTGCCCCATCATGCGCAGGATGGCGGGGCGGGCGAACTCCTCGAAGGTGATCATGGTGGAGACCGGGTTGCCGGGGAGGGAAAAGACCGGGACGTTCCCCTTCATGCCGAAGGCGGTGGGGCCGCCGGGCTTGATGCCGGGCTTCCAGAACTGCTCCACAACACCCAGCTCCGCCAGCACCTCGCGCACCAGGTCCCGGTCGCCGGCGGAGACACCCGCCGAGGTGACCAGGACGTCGGCCTTCAGTCCCTCGGAGAGGAGCGCACGGTGGCTCTCCCTGTCGTCGCGGGCGATGCCGAGGATGACCGGCTCGGCGCCGCAGAGCTTGATGGCGGTGGCGAGCGCAAGGGTGTTGCTGTTGACGATCTGGCTCTCCTTGGGTTCGGTGCCGACCTCGACCAGCTCGTCACCGGTGGAGAGGATGGCCACGCGCACCTTGCGGTAAACAGGCACCAGCACAGTGGAAAAAGAGGCCATCAGGCTCACCTGGGGCGCTCCGATCACGGTCCCCCGTGGTATGATCGCCTCGCCGCCGCGCACGTCCTCGCCCTGGAAACGGATGTGGTCGTGCTTTTTCACCTGTTGCAGCAGCTTCACGGTCTCCGCCGTGTTCTCGGTCTCTTCTATCGGGACGACCGCATCGGCCCCAGGCGGGATGGGGGCGCCGGTCATGATCCGCGCGGCGCACCCCGGCGTCACCACGTCATCGGAACTGACGCCGGCGGGGATGTAGTCGGTGACCTTGAGCACGGTCCCCGGCGCGCAGTCAGCGCTCCTGACGGCGAAGCCGTCCATGGCGGAGTTGTCCCAGCGCGGCATGTCCTTGGGCGCCACGTAGTCCTCGGCCAGCACTCGGCCGGCGGCTTCCAGCAGCAGCACCCTTTCCACGCCGGCAGGCGCCACCTTGTCGATGACCATGCGTCTGGCTTGCTCGTAGTTCGTCATCTCTTCCTCTTTGTTCCTTGGTAATGGCAATAACGAAAAAGGGCCCGACTCCGTGAAGGAAGAGGGGCCCGTGCGCGATGCGGCGGTGCTTCTCCTTTCCAAGAGGGAGGCGGTGCCGTTTCCGGCAGCACCCATCGGCTGCGGCACCCTGGGGAGTTTCCCTTTAGACGGCCGCGGCTCGGAGACGTTCTGCATATTTTCCCAAAGGGATAGCATATTTGCCGCAAAATAAACAATTATTTTAGCTTAAGATTGGGCGGCCCACTCAGATCGACGGCGCGACAACACCACGTCTTTGCGTTGTTTTTACTCCCCGATCGGCTCGGTTTGGCTACCGTATACTTTCCCTGGTTCTCCGCGGGCGCTCGCCAATCTCCCTCATTAAAGTGGTTGATTTCCGTTTGCCAAACAAGGTATGGTTTTTAGCGTGTATCCGAAAGCAGTGTCGGCCTGCTGGAAAACCGGTCAGGCCCATCTTGCAGTTTGACGCGACAAATACCTGAAGTCAGGACATATTATGTCATTGATAGATACCTACGGCAGGCGCATTAATTACCTGCGCCTCTCGGTCACCGACCGTTGCAACCTGCGCTGCAGCTACTGCATGCCGGAAGAGGGCGTGGAGAAGCTGGGCCACTGCGAGATGCTATCCTACGAGGACCTGCTCCGGATCTCCGCCGAGGCGGTCGCCGCCGGGATCGAGAAGATCCGCGTGACCGGCGGGGAACCGCTGGTGCGCAAGGGGATCGTCGATTTCCTGGCGCGCCTTGCCGCGTTGCCGGGGCTCAAGGAACTGGTGCTGACCACCAACGGTCTGCTCCTGAAGGAGATGGCCCAAGGCCTGAAGGACGCCGGGGTGCAGAGGCTCAACATCAGCCTGGATTCACTCAAGCCGGAGATCTTCGCCACCGTCACCCGGGGAGGCGAACTGCAGCGTGTTTTGGACGGCATCGAAGAGGCGGAGCGGGTCGGCTTTCCACCGCACAAGATCAACGTGGTGGTGATGCGGGGCGTGAACGACGACGAGATTCTCGACTTCGCGGCGCTCACCCTGAAACGCCCCTACGCCGTGCGCTTCATCGAGTACATGCCCACTTCCGGTGACGCCGACTGGCGCGACCTGACCGTCCCCGGCGCTGAAATCCGGGAACGCATCGCCCGCGAGTACGAGATCGAGGAAAGCAGCAACACCGAGCGCTCCGGCCCGTCCAAGAACTTCCGCATCAAGGGGGCACCCGGGTCGCTCGGGATCATCACCGCCATGACCGGGCACTTCTGCGATGGCTGCAACCGTCTGCGCGTCACAGCGTCAGGTGTCGCCAAAGGGTGCCTGTTCTCGGGGGAGGGGGTTGACCTGAAACCGGTACTAGCGACCGGTGACGCAGAACTGCTGCGCCAGGAGATCAGGCGCATCGTGGCCGCCAAACCCGGACGGCACGAAGTGACCGACGAGGGCTCTGAAACCAAACCTTTCGCCATGTCCCGCGTGGGGGGCTGAAAAACAAGGAGAACGCATGACCGGAAAGATCATCGCCGTCAACATCAGCAAGAACAAAGGGGAAAGAAAGACCCCGGTACCCGAAGTCACCCTGCGCGAGGAGCACGGGATCGTCGGCGACGGCCATGCCGGCGACTGGCACCGCCAGGTGAGCCTGTTGGCCCAGGAGAGCATCGCCAAGATGCAGGCGCTCGGGCTGGACGTGAAGGAGGGGGATTTCGCCGAGAACATCACCACCGAAGGGGTCGACCTGGTGAGCCTTCCCATCGGTGCCAAGATCGAACTGGGGGAGACCCTCCTCGAGGTGACCCAGATCGGCAAGGAGTGCCATACCCGTTGCGCCATCTACTACCAGGCCGGCGACTGCGTCATGCCCAAAGAGGGGATCTTCGCCCGGGTGCTGAAGGGCGGGGTGGTCAGGCCGGGAGACCAGGTCGTGGTGTAAGGGCACGACTGGCTGCTGCTCGAAACGGGCCCCGCAACCTGTCGAGGACGCGGCGCCGACTGCCGCGAGCGGCGTGTCTCTTCCGGTGCCCCACTCGAGGCCGGCGGACCTTAGGCTCCTTAGGCCCCTTAGGCCCCTTAGGCCCCTTAGGTCCCTTAGGTCCCTTAGGTCCCTTAGGTCCCATGGACTCTGCAACTGATGCAAGACCGAAACGGCCGCGAAGCGCAAGTGCTCGCGGCCGTTTCTTGTGGGGAGCGTGGGGCGCTTAGCGCTCGCAGGGGAGAAGCACGGTGAAGCTGCTCCCCTGTCCGGGAACGCTTTCCACGTCGATGCAGCCGCCGTGTTCCCTGATGATGCCGTAACTGACCGACAACCCGAGCCCGGTGCCGTTGGCCTTGGTGGTGTAGAAGGGGTTGAACACCTGCCTCAGGTTCTCCAGCTCTATGCCGACCCCGGTGTCCGAAATCTTCACCTCGTAGTTGTCGCCGCTTCCCACCGGAGCGCTCTTGATGCAGAGCACCCCACCCCGGGGCATCGCCTGCACGGCGTTCAGGATCAGGTTGGTGAACACCTGCCGTAACTGGTCTTGGTCCCCTTCGATCACGGCCCTTTGCTCCGCGTAGAACTCGAGCACTTCTATCTTCTCCAGTGAAACCTGGTGTCTCATCTGCCCAACGATCTCGTGCAGCAGCTCGTTCAGGTGAACCTCGCCGCGCTCCATCTGCTCGCGCCTGGCGAACTTCAAAAGGTTGGAGACGATGCGCTCCACCCGTTTCACCTGCTGGAAGATGGTGTCGACTTCCTCCCGGTTCGGCGCGTCCTCCGGGACCGAGAGCTGCAATAGCTCCGTGTTGCCGCGGATGATCGCCATGGGGTTGTTGATCTCGTGGGCGACGCCCGCAGCCAGCTCGCCGATCGCCGCCAGCTTCTCCACCCGCAAAAGCTCCTCGCGCGTCTGCACGAGGAGGCGGTTCTTCTCCTCCAGTTCCGCCGTTCTCTGCTGCACCTTTTCTTCCAGGTTGCGATTCAGCTCGATGATGCTGTTTTCGCGCTCGCCGAGCGACCGGCTCATGTCGTTGAAGCGGTCGGCCAGGTCGCCGATCTCGTCGCGCGAGTCGATGTTGCTCTGCACGTCACGTTCGCCTGCCGCGACGCGTCTGGTCAAAAGCTCCAGCTCCTTGATCGGCTGTGCCAGCTTGCGCCCGAGAAACCCGGCCATGGAGACGCCGGTCAGCCCGCTCAAGAGGAGCACGAAGCTCAAGAGCACGGCCATGTCGGTCTTCACCGCCGAGTAGTGGCTCTCCAGCATCCCCACGTAGAGCGCACCGATGGGCACCCCCTGCAGCGACAGGATCGGCTCGTAGGCGGTCAGATACCAGTCGTTCACCACGAAGGCCCTTCCCACCCACTTGGCACCTTTCAAAAGGACGCGGTCGTACACCGGCGCGGAGAGCTTGGTCCCGATGGCTCGGCTGCCGTCGGTGTTGGGGACGTTGGTGGCGATCCGGACGTCCCCCTGGAAGATGGTGGAGTTCCCCACGTCGCGGCCGTTCAGCTTGGCCCCTTCGTAGACGACGTTCTTTATCTTGTCCACCAGCTTCTTGTTGTTGTTCAACAGGACACCGCCGTAGAGGGCGCCCACCACGTTGCCGGCCTGGTCGCGCACGGGGGCGGCAACGAAGAGGAACATGGCCCCGTTCAACGGGGCAGGGGGGGTGGGGTCGGACCGGGTTCCGGCCACGGTGATCCGCGCCTGGCGCACCAGTTCCTCACCCTCCAGGGTCAGCTCGCTGGTGGGGATGATGGTGGTGCCGCTCACCAGTTCACCCTTGAGGGCCCGCGCCACGAACTGGTTGCGCAGTTTCTCGTCGCCGAACTGCTGCGGGTTGTTGGCGCGGAAGATCACCTTGCCGGAGGCGTCCACGGCCGCCAGGATGTCCAGGTGCTCGCTTTTGCGCACCGGCGTCAGTGTGGCGGCCAGGGCACGCTGGTCGGCGGCCGCGACCGTCTCCGAGGTCCTGCCGAAGGAGGCGGAGAGTTTGACCGCGTCGTAGAGGCGCGTCAACTCGTTCAGGTAGGCCTCGCGCGCCACGGAGAGGTCGTAGCGCACCTTCTCCTGGGCCTGCGCGGCCACCTTGGCGCTCAGGATGAAGACGCCGGCCATCCAGCAGATCAGGATGGCGATCGCCAGCGGGATCAGTGTGGCGACGGTGAGCTTGGTCTTGATGGGGAAACGGAGCCTTGGGATGTTCATGCGGGAATGGTGATCCCGTACTCGGCGATCTTGCGGTCCAGCGTCTTCCTGGAAATGCCGAGGATTTCGGCGGAGCGGCTCTTGTGGTAGCCGGTGCCGAGCAGGGTGCGCTCGATGTGCACCTTCTCCATGTTCTCGAGGGAAACCAGCTGCGGCTCGGCGGGCGCCGCCGCGACTTTTTGCTGCCTGCGCCAGATGGGGAGCTCCTTGGGAGTCACCAGCGGGGTACGGGCCAGGATTACCGCGCGCTCCATCACGTTCTCCAGCTCACGGATGTTGCCGGGCCAGTCGTAGCCGCACAAAAGCTGCAGCGCCTCTGGGGTCACCCCGGTGACCTCCTTCTTCATCTTGAGGCTGTACTTCTTGAGGAAGTGTTGGGCCAGGGGCTCGATGTCGTCCTTTCTCTCGCGCAGGGGGGGGAGCGGGATGTTGATCACGTTCAGGCGGTAGTAGAGGTCCTCGCGGAACCTCCCGGCGCGCACCTCCTCCTCGAGGTCCTTGTTGGTGGCGGCGACGAAGCGGATGTCGGCGCTCTTGCTGCGGGTGGCGCCCACCGGGATGAAGTCGCGCTCCTGGATCACGCGCAAGAGCTTCGCCTGGATGGGGAGGCTCATGTCGCCGATCTCGTCCATGAAAAGGGTGCCGCCGTCGGCTTCCTCCAGAAGCCCCTTTTGGTGGGTGATGGCGCCGGTGAAGGCGCCGCGCACGTGCCCGAAGAGCTGGCTCTCCAAAAGGGTCTCGGTGAGGGCCGCGCAGTTGATGGAAAGGAAGCGGCGCTCGCGCCTGGGGCTGTTGTAGTGGATGGCGCCGGCGATGAGCTCCTTCCCCGTGCCGGATTCGCCCAGCACCAGGATGTTCGCCTCGCTGGCGGCGACCTGGAGGGTGAGGTCGTAGGTCTCCTGGAAGACGGCGCTTCTGAAGATGATGGCGTCCTGCAGGATGGGCTTGCCCAGCTCGTTCTTGAGCGCCCGGTTCTCCTGCAGCAGCTGCTCCTTCTCCAGGGCGTTTTTCAGGACGCTCAGGATCTTTTCCTTGGGGAAGGGCTTGGTCACGTAGTCGTAGGCCCCCAGTTTGATGGCCTCGACCGCGGCGTCGATGGTCCCGAAGGCGGTCATGATGATGACGGGAAGCGAGGGCCTGAGCTGTTTCACCTCCTGCAGCACGCTGATGCCGTCCAGGTCGGGCATCCTGACGTCCTGAAGGATCAGGTCGGCGTCCCCCGGGTCCCCCTCGCGCAGGCGGCGCAAAAGCTGCGACCCGGCGTTGAAGGTCTCCACCAGGTACCCCTGGGTCTGCAACAGCTTCTTCAGGTAGATGAGGATTCCTTCCTCGTCGTCGCAGATGAGAATTCTTTCTTGTGTCATTTTGGGGCGCTCCTCGCGTCTTTCCCGCGCCGTTACTCGGGTCCTACCTTGGACAAAATGTCACACATTTTGACAAAACAGCGCAATCATTAATTAATATTCATCTCTGCAAAATTCCCGAGCGGCGCAGACAACATTATCATTTCGGACGTTTACGGTACACAACTATTTTTCTGGTAAACGTTTACGCGCTGGCATGGCAATTGCCGTATACGCGGTGCTAATCCGGCGTCGACGACGTTTATCATGGAAAAAGGAGAGATTCAACATGGCAGTTTCACGACGGGAGTTTCTGCAGGGGGGGGCGGCGGCTGCGGCACTGATCCTCTCCGGCAAAAAAGCAGAAGCGGGCGGCGCAGACGGCTCGCAGATGCGCACCAAGGGGCTGAAAAGCTCGACCACCATCTGTCCTTTCTGCGCGGTAGGTTGCGGGCTTGTGGTGCATACCAAGAACGGCAAGATCGTGAACATCGAGGGGGACACCCAGCACCCGATCAACCAGGGTGCGCTCTGCTCGAAGGGTAGCGCGCTGTTCCAGGTGGCCAACAACGAGCGCCGCCTGCAGAAGGTGATGTACCGCGCACCCGGCAGCGACAAGTTCGAGGAGAAGTCGTGGGACTGGGCCCTGGAGCGCATCGCGCAGAAGATGAAGGAGACGCGCGACAAGTCCTTCAAGGCCAAGGAGATCAACAAGAAGGACAACAAGGAGTACGTGGTCAACCGCACCGAAGGGATGGCATTCCTTGGCGGCGCCGGTCTCGACAACGAGGAGTGCTACCTCTGGAGCAAGTTCGCCCGCTCCATGGGGGTCGCGAACCTCGAACACCAAGCCCGAATATGACACTCCGCTACAGTCGCCGGTCTGGCGGCTTCGTTTGGACGTGGGGCAATGACCAACCACTGGATTGACCTGAAGAACTCCGATGCCATCCTGGCCATCGGTTGCAACCCGGCCGAGAACCACCCGATTTCCATGAAATGGATCGAGCAGGCGATGGACAACGGCGGCAAGCTCCTCGCCGTCGATCCCCGCTTCACGAGGACCGGCTCCAAAGCCGACCACTACGCGCAGATCCGTCCCGGCACCGACATCGCCTTCCTGGGCGGGATGATCAACTTCGCGCTGCAAAACAACATGATTCACGAGGAGTACGTCCGCGAGTACACTAACGCGGCCTTCATCGTGAACGAGAAGTACGACTTCAACGAGGGGATCTTCTGCTCCTTCGACGACCAGGAGAAGACCTACGACCCGAAGGCCTGGGCCTACGCTGTGGACGGCGCCGGTAACCCCAAGCGCGACCACAGCCTGAAGGACCCGCGCTGCGTGTTCCAGCTCCTGAAGAAGCACTACTCCCGCTACACCGTGGACATGGTCTGCAGCATCACCGGCACCAAGAAGGAAGACTACATCGCCGTCGCCAAGGCCTTCTGCGCCACCGGCCGTCCGGACAAGGCGGGGACCATCCTCTACGCCATGGGGATCACCCAGTCCACCCATGGCACCCAGAACGTGCGCGCGACCGCCATGCTGCAGATGCTGCTCGGTAACATCGGCATCGCCGGCGGCGGCGTCAACGCGCTGCGCGGCGAGTCCAACGTCCAGGGTTCCTCCGATTACGGTCTGCTCTTCCACCTGCTGCCGGGCTACCTGAAGTCCCCGGAATTTGACAACGTCGACCTCAAAGCCTACCTCGAGAAGTGGACCCCGAAGACCAAGGACGCTAAGAGCGCCAACTGGTGGGGCAACACCCCGAAGTACACCGTGAGCCTTTTGAAAGCCTGGTACGGCGACAACGCCACCAAGGAAAACGGTTTCTGCTACGACTACCTCCCCAAGAGGAGCGGCAACTACTCCTTCATGAAGCTGATGGAGAAGATGGGCAAGGGCGAGCTGCAGGGCCTCGTCTGCATGGGCCAGAACCCCGCCGTGGGCGGTCCGGATTCGCTCAAGACCCGCGAAGCGCTGGGGAAACTCGACTGGCTCGTCACCGTGGACCTCTGGGAGACCGAGACCTCCATCTTCTGGAAGCGCCCCGGCGTGAACCCGAAGGACATCAAGACCGAGGTCTTCATGCTTCCGGCCGCCTCCTCCGTCGAGAAGGAAGGCTCCATCTCCAACTCCGGCCGCTGGGCCCAGTGGCGCTACAAGGCAGTCGAGCCGGTCGCTGACGCGAAGAGCGACCTCTGGATCATCAACCAGTTCGCCAAGCGGATGAAGAAGGCATACGAGAAAGGGGGCACCTTCCCGGAACCGATCACCAAGCTCTCCTGGAACTACGGCCCGGGCGAGGAGCCGGAAGTGCACCTGGTTGCCAAGGAGATCAACGGCTACTTCACCAAGGACATGACCATCGTCGACAAGGACAAGACCCTGGAGTTCAAGGCAGGCGACCAGGTCCCGATGTTCAAGTACCTCCAGGACGACGGCTCCACCGTATCCGGTTGCTGGATCTACTGCGGCTCCTACACCAAGGAAGGGAACCAGATGGCGCGTCGCGACCTGGCCGACCCGACCGGCCTCGGCATGTTCCCGAAATGGTCCTGGTGCTGGCCGGTGAACCGCCGCATCATCTACAACCGCGGTTCCGTCAACCCCGACGGCGTGCCGTTCAACCCCAAGCGCGTCGTCATCACCTGGGACGCCCTGGAGAAGAAATGGAAGGGTGACGTGCCCGACGGCCCCTGGCCGCCGATGAACGACGCCAAGGAAGGGAAGTACCCCTTCATCATGCTCCCCGAAGGTCACGGTCGTCTCTACGCCCTGGACATGAAGGACGGCCCGTTCCCCGAGCACTACGAGCCGGTGGAAAGCCCGGCCAAGAACCTCATGTCCAAGACCCAGACCAACCCTGCGGTGAAGATCCCGGCCAACATGACCAGCGACACGGCCAAGTACCCGTTCGTCGGCACCACCTACAGGATGACCGAGCACTGGCAGGCCGGCGCCATGACCCGTTCGCTTCCCTGGCTCGTGGAACTGGTCCCGACCATGTTCGTGGAGATCTCCCAGACGCTCGCCCGCGCCAAGGGGATCAGCAACGGCGACATGGTCAAGGTGACCACGGAGCGCGGCTCCATCGAGGCGAAGGCCCTGGTGACTTCCAGGCTGAAGCCGTTTAGCGTGCAGGGGAAAGAGGTAGAGCAGGTAGGTCTTCCCTGGCACTTCGGTTATGCAGGTCTGGCTACCGGCGACTCCGGCAACGTCCTTACGCCGTCGGTCGGTTGCGCGAACACAAGCATCCCCGAATTCAAGGCATTCCTCTGCAACATCGAGAAAGGGGGTAAACGCGCATGAGCAGCGAGAATCAAGATTTCAACAAAAGCAAAGCATTCTTGATCGACATGACCAAGTGCACCGGCTGCCGTGGCTGCCAGGTCGCCTGCAAGCAGTGGAACCAGTTGGGCGCCGAGAAGACCGAGTTCTTCACCGGCGAAGGCTACCAGAACCCGCCGCTCATGTCGGAATACACCTTCACCCGCATCAAGTTCCGGGACTACGAGAAGAACGGGCAGAACGAGTTCGCCTTCTACAAAGAGATGTGCATGCACTGCAACGAGCCGGCCTGCGCGTCGGTCTGCCCGGTCGGCGCCTTCAAGAAGACCAAGGAAGGCCCGGTCACCTATGACGCGGAGCGCTGCATCGGCTGCCGCTTCTGCATGGTCGCCTGCCCGTTCGGGGTGCCCAAGTACGAGTGGAGCAAGGCGCTGCCGCTGGTGAGAAAGTGCACCGGCTGCTACTCCAGGGTGAAGGAAGGTCTGAAGCCGGCCTGCGCCACCACCTGCGTCTCTGCCATCACCTACGGCAACCGCGAGGAGATGATCAAGGAAGCCAACAAGAGGATCGCGGCACGTCCGGAGAAGTACCTGAAGAAGCTCTACGGTTCGGAAGAGGCGGGGGGCACCTCGGTCATCTACCTGACCGCGCTCCCCTTCGACGAGCTCGGCTTCAAGCCGGTCACCAAGCGTCCTCTCCCGTCCTACACCTGGCAGGCGCTGCGCCTGGTCCCGGGGATCTTCCTCACCGTCGGCAGCTCGCTGTCGCTGCTTTCCTGGTTCAACCACAGGAAGGAGAGGATCGCCAAGGAAGAGGAGCAGAGAAAATCCGGCGCAACGCCGAAGGAGGAGAGCTAGATGACCGCTGCAAAGATAATCGTTAACGAGATCAAGGGATACCACCGCTTCGTTAAGTTCCTGATCGTCCTCGTGTCTCTGGGCGCGCTCGCCTCCCTGGCCCGCTTCGTGTTCGGCCTCGGCGTCACCACCAACCTGAACGACACCTTCCCCTGGGGTCTCTGGATCTCCTTCGACGTCGTCACCGCCGTTCCGCTGGCGGCCGGCGCCTTCACCCTCGGGGCGATCGTGCACTGCTTCCACATCAAGAAGCTCGAACCGCTGGTGCGTCCGGCCATCGTGACCGGATTCCTCGGCTACTCCCTGGTCTGCGTCGGCCTGCTGCTCGACCTCGGTCAGCCGCAGCGCTGCTGGCACACCATGGTGTACTGGAACCCGCACTCCCCAATGTTCGAGGTTTCCATGTGCATCGCCGCCTACACCACGGTGCTCTTCCTCGAGTTCCTGTCGCCGGTGTGCGAGAAGTTCGGCTACCACGTACCGCTGCGCCTTCTGCGTACCATCGAGATGCCGCTCGTCGTCGCTGCGGCCTCCATCTCGACCCTGCACCAGTCGTCGCTCGGGACCTTCTTCCTGATCGCGGTCGACAAGCTGCACAGCCTCTGGTACAACCCGCTGCTGCCGCTTTTGTTCTGGCTCTCCGCCATGTGCGCCGGCATCTCCATCATCATCGTGGAGGCCACCATGAGCCACAAGTACATGGGGCAGCCGGACGAGAGCGAACTGCTCGAGACCCTGGCCAAGATACTTCCCTGGGTCATCACCGTGTACCTGACCGTGAAGGTGTTCTCCCTCGTGGCGCTCACCCAGGGGCCGCTCTTCAACCGTCCGGGCCTCCTGGTGCTCTTCGCCGTCGAGGTCGTCTGCGGCGTCCTGCTCCCGCTGGTCATGCTCATGAACGGCAACGTGCGTGAGAACAACCGTCTGCGGGCCACCGCCGCCTGGCTGGTGATCGCAGGCGTCATCCTGAACCGCTTCAACGTCTCCATGTTCGGCATGGAAGCTCCGGGAACCTTCTACTACCCCTCCTTCCTGGAGAGCGTGGTGACCATCGGCATCATCGCGGCGCACATCCTGTTCTTCGTGCTGATTGCGAAGTACTTCCCGATCTTCGAGCACCATCCCGAGACCGTTGACTACACGATCCCGGACCACTTCCACAAAACCGAGAAAGGCCATGCTCACGGTGCCGCCAAGGCCTAGTGGAAGTTGCAGCAGTCGTTTGAATCTTATGCAGTAACAGCTTAGAAGTACGAGGAAACCCTCCCGAAGTCCCCTCTCCCGCAAAAGGCGGGGGAGGGGCAGGGCGGGGGACGACAAAAGCTCAAGCCAGATCAGATTCAAGGAGTCCGCAGGTGGCAACCATTTACAGTTTCAAGAAGGGCGTCATGGAGCAGGTGGAAAGCGGGGTGGTCAACGAGTACCCCCTGCAGCTGGTGGTGAACGGGCGCGAGATGGCGACCCTGATCGCTTCACCGCACGACCTGCGTTTCCTGGTGGCCGGTTTCCTGCGCCTGCAGGGCTTTGTATCCAAGGTGGACGACTTCCTGGCGCTTGCCATCTGCCAGGACTTCGGCGCCGCCAGCGTCACCATCCGCGGCGAGCTACCCGAGCGCCTGAAGCCGGTGCTCACCTCCGGCTGCGGCACCGGGATCAGCTTCAACATGCCCAAGCCGGTCCAGAAGTCCGGTCCCACAAGGGTGCACGCGCCCGAAACCATCTTCGCCTTGATGAACCAGCTGGCGCAAAAGTGCGAAGGGTACCAGAACCACGGCGGGATGCACTCCGCGGGCGTGGGGAGCGACACGCTGCTCCTGCATGCCGAGGACATCGGCCGCCACAATACCATTGACAGAATCGCCGGCGAGGCGCTCCTGAAGGGGATCTCGCTGGCTGGAACCATACTGGTCACCTCGGGGCGCGTCTCCACCGAACTGGTCGCCAAGGCGTCGCTTTTGGGGATCGACCTGATCGCCTCGCGTACCTCGCCCACCGACATGGCGGTGAAGATGGCCGAGGAGGCCGGCATCACCCTGGTCGGCTACGTGCGCGCCGACAGCTTCAAGGTGTACACCAATCCCGAGGCCATCGGCGCGACCGGTCCTGAGAAGATCGCCGGGGTCACCGGCGTGATCCTTGCGGGGGGCGCCTCCAGCCGCATGGGGAGCAACAAGGCACTCTTGCCGCACAAGGGGGGGCGCTTCATCGAGAGCATCTACCGGGAGCTTTCCGAGATATTCCCCGAGGTGATCCTGGTGACCAACACCCCGGAACAGTACCAGTTCCTCCCGTGCCGCAAGGTGCCCGACCTCTACCCGGGCATGGGAGCGCTGGCGGGGATCCACGCGGGGCTCGCCCAGGCCAGCAACCCCAGCGTATTCACCGTCGCCTGCGACATGCCGCACCTCGATCCCGCCCTGATCAGGCACATCGCCGGGCGTCGCGGCGACTGCGACCTGGTGCTCCCGAAAAGCGAGCACGGCTACGAACCGCTGCACGCGCTGTACAACAAGAGCGCACTGGCCGCCATGGAGCAGTGCCTCACGCAGGGAAAGCGGCGCATCGTCTCCATCCTGCCGCAGTTGAAGGTCAACGAAATCCCCGCCAGCGAGGTGGCCGGTTTCGATCCGGAGTTCGACTCCTTCAGCAACATCAACACCCCGCAGGAGTACTACGAGTTGAGAAACGGCGACAAGGCGAGGCCGGCCACCGAGAGCCTCCCTGCCGCAGAGCAAACACACCAAGCGCAGGCCTAGCCCAGGGGGCGGTCTGAACCAAGAGGCGTCAACGCAACAGCTCCCCGGCGCGGGAGTTCAAAGGAGAAGGTAAATGTTTGGATTCGGTATGCCGGAAATGATCATCGTGCTCGTGATAGCCCTCGTTGTTGTCGGCCCCGCCAAGCTCCCCCAGCTGGGACAGGCCCTGGGGAGCAGCATCAAGAACTTCAAGAAGGCCTCCGCAGGCGAGGACGTGGTCCAGCTGAACGAGGAGAAAAGGGCCTAGCTTCGGCAGGTTCCATCAATACTTTCCAGGCCCTGGGCGACCCCGGGGCTTTTTTTTTAACGAAAGTCCTCAAGCGAGGAGGGGTATCTGCCGATCTAACAGGTAACCGGTTGAGAAATCGGTTCTGCGGTTTCGGTGGGTGCTTGCAGCTGCCGTGGCGTGACAAGGAGACGGGAAAATGTTGACCCAGTGGCACGAGGACATGGCAACGGGGAGCGAGGCGGTGGACAAGCAGCACAGGGAGCTGCTGCGCCGCGTCGACGACCTGCTCAAGGGGGCCAAAAGCAGGAAGGGCGCCGAAGAGGTCGGCAGGTTGATGTGGTTTCTCAAGAAGTACGTGCGCTGGCACTTTCGTGACGAGGAGAAGCTGATGCTGGAGGCTGGGTACCCCGGCTACCAGTCCCACAAGGTGCAGCACGAGATCTTTTTCAGGGAGGTGCTGCGCCTGGAGTCGCTGCACGTCGAGCAGGGGGACAACACCCTTATGATCGTGGCGGTCATCACTGCCATGTGCGAGTGGCTCCGCTCCCACTTCAACAAGCTGGACAAGGAATTCATCGACTTTCTGAAGGACACCGGCCAGAACGGAAACGGCAATGGCGGCAGCTGCGGGAGCCCCGAGGGGAACGGCGAACAGTAGCGCTGGCGAGATGCTCTTCCCCTGGATAGCGGCGAGAGGCCGGCAAAGGAGAACAAAGGAAAAGGGGAGCCCGACGCATCGGACTCCCCTTTCTCGTTTGTGCAAGCGCATGACGTAGCGCTTGATCCCCTCTCCCCCGGGAGAGGGTGGCCAAAGGCCGGGTGAGGGCGCCCTTTAGCTGCACTCTCTCTACGTGGCAACTCCCTCAACCCTCCCTCCCCCGGAGTGAGAGAGGAAATTAAAGCGCCTCTATGACCGGTGTACCGCGAGGGGGCCCCAGGCCTGGTGCACCGACATCACCTCGACGCTGTTGATGTTGACCCGCGCGGGGACCGTGGCGACCCAAGCCACGATGTCGGCGATGTCCTCCGGGCGCAGCGGCTCGGTCCCGTTGTAGACCCGCTGGGCCATCTCGTCGTCTCCCTTGAAGCGGACCTGGGAAAACTCCGTTTCCGCCATCCCCGGCTCGATGTTGGTGACCCGCACCGCGGTTCCCAAGAGGTCGGCGCGGAGGTTCCGGGAAAACTGCTGCACGAAGGCCTTGGTGGCGCCGTAGACGTTGCCGCCGGGGTAGGGCCAGCTTCCGGCCACCGAGCCGATGTTGACAACGTGGCCGCGATTGCGGGCAACCATGCCGGGGAGGATGGCGCGGGTGCAGTACATCACCCCTTTGATGTTGGTGTCCACCATGGTCTCCCAGTCCTGAAGCACCGCCCGGTGCGCCGGCTCCAAACCCAGGGCGAGCCCGGCGTTGTTGACCAGCAGGTCCACCTCGGCGAACTCCTGCGGCAGGGCGGCGCAGGCGGCGGCCACGGCTTCGCCGTCTCGCACGTCCAACACCATCGCGTGTACCTTTGTCTTGTCGGCAAGCTCCTGCTTGAGCGCCTGCAGTTTCTCTTCGCGGCGGGCCGTCAGCACCAGGTTCCACCCAAGCTCTGCCAAAGCCCGCGCGCAGGCGGCGCCAAATCCCGACGATGCTCCGGTAATGAGTGCACACTTTTTCATTCACGTTCCTCCTGA
Source organism: Geomonas diazotrophica (assembly GCF_018919385.1). Lineage (GTDB taxonomy): Bacteria > Desulfobacterota > Desulfuromonadia > Geobacterales > Geobacteraceae > Geomonas > Geomonas diazotrophica. Next base: position 130,476 of record NZ_JAHLMF010000008.1, on the reverse strand, counting down.
GGCTAGTCGCGCTGTTCAGCGCGTTATCTTAGTTGAGATCGCCTCCCAACACAAGCCGTAGCTTCCTCGCTTCCCCGCCTCCCTTTTGTATGCCCTGTCGCCGGCAGCCGCAGCGGCAGCCCTTTGCCTTTCCGCCACTTTCCCATGAAAAACGCGCGCGCGGTCGTTGCTGCACCTCTACAATCGGGTAAAGTATTCCAGTTGCTTCGCTGGAGGAATACAATATCTAATGAACCTAGGAGGCAGAGCGAGCGGGAGGTGCACGCCATGCGCAAGATCTCTCATAGCTGCGAAGTACACGCCGCGCTTGATACGGTGTGGAATCTGCTCATCGAAAAAATGGAACAGCCGCATTCCTACCTGCCGGGGGTGACGCAGTCGCGTACCCTGCAGCACTACGGCAACGGTCTGCTGCGCGAGATAAGGGGGGACGGGATCCTGATCAAGGAGAAGGTTGTCCTCGACAAGACTCACGGCGAGGTGCGCTACTTTCTCCTGGAACACCCGCTCTTTACCGGCCGGGTGGTGAACCGGGTGGTTCCCTCTTCGGTGCAAAGCCCGGTGGCGCCGCAGGTGCTGACCATAGAGGTCGACTGGGCGCCCAAGGACGACCAGGCCGAGCGGATGATCCGCAGCGACCTGCCAGAGCAGATCCAAAGAGAGGTGATCAATTTGAAAGAAAAAGCGGAAGCACTTGACGCGCTGGAGGCGAAGCCACTGTCCACACCGTATGCCTTTGGCATCACCATGGCGCTCCCCTTTGCCGACGCCCTGCCCGTGGTGCACCAGGCGCTGCAGAGGGAAGGTTTCGGGGTCCTGTTCGAGATCGACGTGAAGCAGAAGTTCAAGGAGAAGCTCGACAAGGAGTTCCGCAACTACCATATCCTTGGGGCCTGCAACCCGGGTCTGGCCTACCAGGCCTTCGGGGCCGAGATCAACATCGGGACGCTGCTTCCCTGCAACGTGGCGGTTTACTCGGTCAGCGAATCCCGCACAGTGGTGATGGTGATGGACCCGGTGGCCGGACTTTCCCTGGTGGGGAACAATCAGTTGAACGAGCTCTCCTACTCGGTGCAGCAGAGCCTGCAGCGGGTCATGGCCGGGCTGCACCCGGTTCCTGCCTAAGCCATGGTCAGGCTGAAGAGGATATACGACGAACCGGCAGCGCAGGACGGGGTGCGTGTCCTGGTGGACCGGCTCTGGCCGCGCGGGTTCTCCAAGGAGAAGGCGCACCTGGACCGCTGGGAGAAGGAACTTGCTCCGTCGGACGAACTGCGCCGCTGGTTCGGACATGATCCCGAGAAATGGCAGGAGTTCCGGGAGCGCTACCGCCTGGAGTTGGAGGGGGCGGGAGAGGGGGCACGGCTCAAAGAACTGGCCCGGCTTTGCGCCCGAGGCACGGTGACCCTGCTCTACGCGGCAAAGGATGAAGAACACAACAACGCGGTCGTACTGAAGGAACTCCTGGAGGACTCCAGCATCGGCTGATTCCGCGGAAGGTCCGCGGTTTTGGGAGGCTAAGATGGGAGACAATCTGGCTAGAAAGATATTGAAGGGACACCTGGTGGAAGGGGAGCTGGTGCCGGGGCGGGAGATCGCCATCCGGATCGACCAGACCCTTTTGCAGGACGCGACCGGCACCATGGCCATGCTGGAATTCATGGCTACCGGGATACCCAGGGTAAAGGTAGGGCTGGCGACGCAGTACGTCGACCACAACCTTTTGCAGACCGACAACAAGAACGCGGACGACCACGTCTTCCTTGCCACTGCGGCGCAGCGGTTCGGGGTGTACCTGTCCAAGCCCGGCAACGGGGTCTCGCACCAGGTGCACCTGGAGCGCTTCGGCGTCCCCGGCACCACGCTTTTGGGCGCCGACTCGCACACCCCCACCGCGGCGGGGATGGGGCAGCTCGCCATCGGCGCGGGGGGGCTCGACGTAGCGCTCGCCATGGCGGGGTACCCCTTTTACCTCACCTGCCCGAAGATCTGGGGGGTGAAATTGACCGGGCGGCTGCAGCCTTGGGTCTCGGGGAAGGACGTAATCCTTGAGATGCTCAGGCGCCACACGGTGAAGGGGGGGGTGGGCAAGATCATCGAGTACTACGGTCCCGGCGTCGCCACCCTCTCGGCGACCGACCGCGCCACCATCGGCAATATGGGCGCGGAGCTCGGTGCGACCACAACGGTCTTTCCAAGCGACGAGAACACCCGCGCCTTTCTGGAAGCGCAGGGGCGCGGCGAGATCTGGCGCGAACTCACCGCCGACCCGGACGCCGGCTACGACGAGTACGACGAGATCGACCTGTCCCAGGTGGTGCCGCTGATCGCCCGCCCGTCGTCGCCGGACAACGTGGTACCGGTCTCCGAGATCGAGGGGCTCAAGGTGGACCAGGTCATCGTCGGGAGCTCGGTGAACTCCTCGTTCCGCGACCTGATGACCGTCTGCCGCATCCTCGAGAGGCGCCGCATCGCCCCGGGGCTTGCCTTCCACATCAACCCCGGCAGTCGCCAGGTGCTCGAAAACGTGGTGGCACACGGCGGATTCATGATGCTGCTCCTCGCCGGCGGGCAGGTGCACCAGCCCGGCTGCCTCGGCTGCATCGGGATGGGGCAGGCCCCCGGCACCAACCAGGTCTCGCTCAGAACCTTCCCGCGCAACTTCCCGGGACGCAGCGGCACCAAGGAGGACCGGGTCTACCTCTGCTCCCCCGAGACCGCGGCCGCGGCCGGCGTGTTCGGCGTCGTGACCGACCCGCGCAAGCTCTCCGAGCTCCTTCCCTGGCCCGAGGTCAAGAACCCGGACCGTTACCTGGTGGACGACTCCGGTATCCAGGTCCCCCCGGAGGATGGCCGCTCGGTCGAGATCGTGACCGGTCCCAACATAGTCCCGTTCCCCGAGTTCCCGGCGCTTCCGGACCAGCTCGACGTGGAGGTGATCATCAAGGTGGGGGACAATGTCTCCACCGACACCATCATGCCGGCGGGGAACAAGGTGCTTCCCTTCCGCAGCAACATCCCGGCCATCAGCAAGTTCGTCTTCGAGCAGGCGGACCCCGAGTTCGCGCTGCGGGCGGCGGAAAAGGGGGACGGCGCGGTGGTGGGAGGTGACAACTACGGCCAGGGCTCCTCGCGCGAGCACGCGGCACTGGCGCCGCGCTACCTCGGCATCAGGGTGAAGATCGCCAAGAGCTTCGCCAGGATCCACCGTTCCAACCTGATCAACTTCGGCATCCTGCCGCTGGTCTTCAAGGACCCCGCCGACTACGACCGGATCAAGCAGGGTGACCGCATCACCATCCCCGGGGTGCGGGAGCTGACCTTGAACGGTGTCACCGAGATCCCCATCCGGGTCAACGGTGCCGAGATCGTGACCCTCTTGCACGCCTCCGAGCGCGAGCGTCGCGAGCTGGTGGCGGGGGGGCTGCTCAATTCGGTAAAGGAGGAGAACCATGGCTGAAACCCTGAGGGAGCTGCTCTCCGAGGAAGAGCTGCTCGGCTTTTTCGAGCAGATGGTGCTCTGCCGCGAGTTCGAGGAGAGCTGCGCCGAGCAGTATTCGAAGGGGCACATCACCGGCTTTTTGCACCTGTACACGGGACAGGAGGCGGTCGCGGTCGGCTGCACCGCGGGGCTGCAGGAAAAGGACTACATCCTCTCCGCCTACCGCGACCACGCCCAGGCCATCGTCAGGGGGGCCGACCCGAAGAAGGTGATGGCGGAACTGTTCGGCAAGGCGACCGGGCTTTGCAAGGGGAAGGGGGGCTCCATGCACCTCTTCGCGCCAGAGCTCAATTTCATGGGGGGGTACGCGATAGTCGGCGGTCAGTTCCCCATCGCCACCGGGCTTGCCTGGGGTAGCCAGTTGCTCGAGGAAGACCGCGTCACCGCCTGCCTCTTCGGCGACGGCTCCATGAACCAGGGGACCTTCCACGAGTCGCTGAACTGGGCACGCCTTTGGGACCTGCCGGTCCTCTTCATCTGCGAGAACAACTTCTACGGCATCGGGACCGAGGTGCACCGGGCCTCCGCCCAGGCGGCCCTGCACCGGCGCACCTGCGGCTACGACATCCCAAGCGAGAAGGTGGACGGCATGGACGTCATCGCCATGTACCAGGCCACCAAACGGGCCGCCGAATGGGTGAGGGAGCGCCAGCGTCCCTACTTCATCGAGGCGGTCACCTACCGCTTCCGCGGGCATTCCATGTCCGACCCCGCCAAGTACCGCAGTCCCTCCGAGACCGACGTCTGGAAAACACGTGACCCCATTCCCAACCTGTCGCGCAGGCTCCTGGAAGAGGGGATCGCGACCAAGGAGCAACTCGAGGAGATCACCAAGCGCTGCCTGGCCCGGGTGGAGGAAAGCGTCCGCTTCGCGGAGGAATCCCCCTGGCCCGAGGACGCCGCCGTATGGGAGGATATCTATGTCTGAAGCGTCGGGTTGAACGATCCCGTCGTGGTAGGGGTACCCGTCCGGCAGTTGTTCACTTGACCCGCAAGCAAAATAGCAAAAGCCTCATCAGGAATCCTGATGAGGCTTTTGTTGCGCTAATTATCTTTGAACTACCCTTCTGGTCGGTGCACCTAGTTCTGGGCGCTCAGCACCCCGTTTTCCAGGAAGTAGAAATTCTTGATGCCGTATTTCTCCAGGTAGTACTGTATCCATTCCACCTGCTTGCCGACAGCGTCGGTTATCAGCAGGGTCTTGCCCTTGAATTCGCTGCCGGAAAGAAGTTGCACCAGCCTGTCGGAAGGGATGTTGCGCAGGTGCGGCAGTTTGGGGATCTCCTTGCGCTGAAAGGGCTCCCGGATGTCGATGCAGATGACATCACCCGCCTGTGCCTTCTTGGAGAACTCGGCGTACTTGATCTTGTGGCTTTTCAGCCTCTCGGTGGGGATCAGCCGCGACTTGACCGCGGGAGTTTCCCCCATGAGCGTGGTTTTCTCGGGGGTAGCGGTTACCCAGTCGTGAATGCCTGCGTCGTAGACCGCGATGTTACGCAGGCCGGCGCTGGCGGCTTGTTCCGCGGCTTCATACGACTTCTCGCAGGCGTGCCCGTTGCAGTAAAAGACCATCGCCCCGGCCTCGTTTCTGCTCCTGAGTTCCTTGATGTCCCTGTCGAAGGTTTTCTGGGCAACCGGGATATTGACCGCCTTGGCGATGTGAATGACGTCGAATTCCAGCTTGGAGCGGACGTCTACAATGACGGCGCGCCCATACTCCTTTTTAAGCTCCTCGGTGCTGATGTACTTCAACTTGGGGTACTTGGCCCGCAGGGGATACCCCTCAGCGGCGAGCGATGCTCCCGCCGCCAGCATCAAACAGATCAAACCCATCAGCATGACCAGAACGTTCTTCTTCATTTGCATCTCCTTTTTTATGCCGTTTCCAGCGGCACGAGGGGCAGGGGGGCGTTGAGTTCGCTTTGCCATTTCCCTCCCGAATCGCCGGCTCCGACACTGGTTGTAGTTACCGTGAAACCTGACATCTCCAGCCGCAGAGCATCCATGTCTTCGAGCAGGGCGCTGACAACGGGGATGAGCCTTTTCACCTCTTCGACCGTCGAGCTTCCCATACGTTTCACGTCTTCGAGCGCCTCGAGCACCCGCTGGTTGAGTTCCTGCTGGTTCGAGGAGGCGCGGGCGATATCGTAATTCTTCTGGTTGGCCAGCTCTATGTTTGCCGATATGAACCTGGTGCTCTTCACCTGCTCTTCGGTCCCCCGCTTGGTCGCCACCATGGCGTCCTTGATCGGATTGAGCGCCTGCAGCAGGAAAGCGGTCCCTTTTTCCTGTTCGCTGGTGGCGCGGTTGACCTGGTCTATCTTCTGGCGCACCTGCTCAGTCGAATTGACCACGTGCTTCAGACCTTCGGTCTGCTCGATGGAGGCCCGCTCGATCCCTTTGGCGAGGTCGGTCGCCTGACGCGACGTCTCCAGGATCTCCATCAACACGTTGGCCGTTTTCCCGACCACCGTTTCCCCATCCCTGACCACATCGACGCTGTCATGCGTCTCCTTGACGACCTGCTCGATCTCATGCTGTATCACCTTGACGATGGTGTCGATCTCCTGGGTCGAGAGCGCCGCCTTGTCGGAGAGGAGTCTCATTTCTTCCGCTACCACCGCGAAGCTCTTGCCGTTTTCCCCCGCCTGGGCAGCGATTATCTGGGCGTTCAGGCTGAGCAGGCGGGATTGCGCGGTGACTTCCTCCATGACGCCGAGGATCTTGCCGATGTCCCGCGATCTGCCGCCGAGGTTCTCGATGGCCGACATGAGCGAACCGATGAAGATGCCAATCCGCTTCATCCCGTCCGTCACCTCATCAATGGCGACCATCCCCTTTTCGGAGATGATGGCCGTGGTCGCGGTGCTGATCCTGGCAGATTCGTTTATCAGCGACTCCGCGTGCTTGACGGAACGATAAACCTCTTCCGCCGACGATGAGGTCGCCGAGACGAATGAGGCGGCATCGTCGGCTAGGTGCGTGATGCCCTTGGCCGACTGGGCCAGTTCTGTCAGGGCGGAGTAGGAGTCCTGGAGATTCTTGTTGAGATCATCGGTGGTTCCGGCGATCTCCTCGGAGTTGCCCTGCATTTGCAGCAGAGAGGAGAGATTCTCGTTGGAAAGAGAAAGCAGATCGTCCGTGTTGGTGACTATCAGCAACTGGGATTCGGCGACGTCTCTCACTGCGCAGGAGACCTCGCCCGTGGAGGCATTCTGGCTGTCGATGACATGCCGGACCCTGTCGAAGGTGTCGTTCAGTTGCCGGACAGCCTTGGTCACCTTATCCGAGTTGGTATTGATCCTGGCCACGGTCCCGCGCAGCCGCTGTACCAAAAAACGTACCCCGCTCGCTATGGTGCCGATCTCATCGTCGCGAAGTACCGGCACCTCGACGGTGAGGTCCCCGCCGGTTATGCCCGAGATGGCCTTGTTCAGGCGCTCCACCGGCAGCTTGACGTACAGACGGAACAACCAGATCAGGACAGACGCCATGACGAGGAGCATGCCGAGTTGGTACAGCGGAATGAGTATCCGGCTTCTCCTAATGCTGTCGTCGATGGTCTTGGCGGTGTACACCATTTTGAACGTGCCAACGGTCTCACCGTCCGCCAGGATGGGCTCGCTCAGGGTAAAGTGTTCACGCTCCCCCCGATCCACCATCCCTTCCTTTATGGTGTTTCCGTTCTTGTCGATGACCTTTATCGAGCTGATGTCCCCGTCTTTTAAGGATTCGGTAATAAACGAGGTGACGAGGGGGGTATTGTAGTTGACCAGCGGTTCGGCCAGGATGCTAGCATTTTGCTTCGCCCCCCGTTTCATCCTGGCATGAAGGGCCCCCATGAAGTCGTTGCGCGCGGAGGAGATAAAGAGGTACGCGCCCACTCCCTGTCCTACAGTCAGCACCAGCAGCAGGATGGCGACGACCTTCACACTGATTGATTTGTGCATGTTTAGTTTCACTGCTACCACTCCGTTGGTACGAGCAACATCCGTGAGACCTGCAAAAAAAGCCCCCTTGGGAAAGGGGGCTGAACGTTCGTTGCTATGGTCGCTCTGCCGCTCTAATTTGCTGCAAAGCCAGGCTTATTGGCACTTCTGCACCGGGTAACCTGCACCGTACACGACCTGCGAGGATTTCGGGGACCACAGCTTTGCTTTGGTCGCGGCGCGCCACCCCATCATGCCAAAACGCAGGGTCCAGACGTCGTAACCGAGCATGCCGAGCACGGCTGTGCTGATGCTGGCGGTATGGCCGGTGTTGCAGATAAGAAGGATCGGTTTGTCGGCCGGCAACTTGGCGAGGTTCTCGGCTGTCGCCAACTCGTTCATCGGGATGTTGACGGCGCCCGGGACGGTGTCCGCGCAATACTCGTTGGTAGGCCGGACGTCGACTAGGAAGAAGTCGTTCAGTTCGTCCGCCTGGTTCGGATCATCGATGCCGTCCATAAGCGTCTCGGCGTAGATGGTCCGGGACCCGCCCGGCGCCGTGTTAAGGAAGGCATTGGCATACTTGGCCAGCATGGCGAACTGACCCGGAGGGATCACCTGCGCTTCCTTTTTCGCGGCCGCTTGGCTGACCCATTCTCCAAGACCCTCATCTTCACCAAAGGCAGGGGCAATGCAGGTTAAAAGACCGCAGATCAACATCAGGGAAACGAGACGACAACTTGATTTCATAAGCTCTCCTTCAGTGTATTTTTGCCGTAGTCGAAATGACAACGGGTACTGCAGGCACAAAAAAAACGCCCCATTTCTTAAAGGTGGGGCGTTTTTTGGACGCAAGCATCCAAGCAAACACCACTTCGACAAGCCCCTCGTTCCAGAAACTGGATAGGTGGCTTTGTGCAGCCAGGTTTCCCTGACGTTACCCTTTCGGTGGTATAAACTATGTGTAATTATGTATACCGGTATAACTATCTTGAATCATTGGCAAAAGCAAGATTTTAATTCTTATGGGCTAATAAGGAACCCTGCACTGTAAACCTCATCACGCGGCGACCGCCAGAACCAGCGCCAGGTTGATTTTTGATGTCCACCGGTTCATGACCGCTTCGTTCCAGCGCCCTATCGTACTTGCAGAGCCGTTGCAAGACTTGTACGTTGGCCGTTGTAGACATGATTCCTGGGGCTGCAACTGCCTGAATTTGACCTCTTCATCGTTGTGTTCCCTTAATGCTTTGATAGTATTGGAACCTTGTATTGCGGAAAGTAACGTCACCTGCGCTAACGGAGAGCATGTATGGCTGAGATGACCTATCGGGACGCCATCAATCTGGCGCTCAAAGAGGAAATGAGGCGCGACAAGACCGTCGTGGTCTACGGCGAGGACGTGGCGCTTTACGAGGGGGCCTTCAAGGTGACCCGGGGGCTTTTGTCCGAGTTCGGGGAACTCAGGGTGCGTGACTGTCCCATTTCCGAGAACACCATCGTGGGGGTAGCCGTCGGCGCAGCCATGGCGGGGATCCGCCCGGTGGCGGAGTTGATGACGGTGAACTTCGCCCTACTCGCCATGGACCAGATCGTAAACCACATGGCCAAGGTGCGCTACATGTTCGGCGGCCAGACCAAGGTCCCCATGGTGGTGCGCATGCCCGGAGGCGGGGGGAGCCAGTTGGGCGCCCAGCACTCGCAGAGCCTGGAGAGCTACTTCATGCACTGCCCTGGGATGCTGGTCGCCTATCCGGCGACGCCCGCCGACGCCAAGGGGCTCCTGAAGACGTCGATCCGCGAGGACAACCCGGTCATCTTCCTGGAGCACGAACTCCTCTACAACAGCAAGGGGGAGGTCCCCGAGGATCCGGAATACCTGGTCCCCTTCGGCAAGGCCTCCGTCATGAGGGAGGGGGAACAGGTCACCCTGGTCGGGTACGGCAGGATGGCGATCCTCGCGCTGCAGGCAGCACAGCAGCTGGAAAAGGATGGGATTTCATGCGAGGTGATCGACCTGCGCACCCTAGTTCCTCTGGACATGGAGATGGTGCTCGCTTCGGTGCGCAAGACCGGGCGTGTCGCCGTGATCGAGGAGTGCTGGAAAAGCGCGGGGCTTGGGGGTGACATCGCCTCCCGCATCTACGAGGGGTGCTTCGACACGCTGCTGGCGCCGGTGCACCGCATTTCCGGGCTCGATGTGCCGATGCCCTATTCACGAAAGATCGAAAAGCTCTGCATCCCGCAACTGGAGGGGATCGTGCAGGGAGTACATGACCTTCTTAACGAACCGTACTGAGGAGCCACCATGAACGAGATCGTCATGCCTAAACTCTCCGATACCATGACCGAGGGGAGGCTGGTCCAGTGGAAGAAGCGGGTAGGGGACGAGGTGCGCCGCGGAGAGGTGATCGCCGAGGTGGAAACCGACAAGGCGAACATGGAACTTGAGGCCTTTGCACCGGGGGTGCTGCTCGAGATCAGGGTGCAGTCCGGCGAAATGGTGCAGGTAGGGACGGTGATTGCCATAGTCGGCAAGGCCGGAGAAAAGGTGGGGGGAGCCCCCGCCGAGCCCGAGGCGCCACTTAAGGAGGCGCCGCCTGAAGCGGGAGCTCCGGAAGCGGGCGTCGCAGAGGCCGGCGCCGAGCCGCAGAGCCAGGCGGAAAGAGAGGCGCCGGAAACGGTGCAGGGGGAGGGGGGCAAAGCCCCACGGGAGGCAACGTCAGGCGGCGAACAGGGTGGCGCCGAGCCCACCGCTGAACCGGCCGAGGCCAAGGATCTTTCCCTCGGGGAAGGTGAGCGCCAGGCTCCTGCCGCTCCACCGCTCCCGGGAGAGGATAAGACCCAGCCGGCAGGCGAGCCCCCGGGCACTCCCCGGCATTATATAGATACCAGGGCGCCCGCTCCCGGCGGGGCTGCTCAGGAAGCGGTCTCGCCTGGGAGAGAACGGGCCGCTCCGGTCGTGCGCCGCCGCGCCAGGGAATTGGGGATCGATCTGGCCGAGGTACGTGGATCCGGCCCCGAGGGGCGTATCCTGCTCCAGGACCTGGAGGGGGAGGGGGGGAAGCCTGCGGCAACTGGCGTGTCCGCACAGCCGGCCCAGCCCAAAGCTCAGGCTGCGCCCGCGGAAGCGCCGTCACCGGGGCCCAAGCTGGTGCAGGAGGTGAAGGCGATGTCCAAGCTCAGGGCGGCGGTGGCCAAGACTGTCGCCGAGTCCTGGGCCCATATCCCTCATTTCACCGTGACCATGGACATCGCCATGGACGAGGCGGAATCGATCCGGCGCCAGTTGAAACAGGGGGGGATGCATGTCACGGTGAACGACATCATCGTGAAGGGGGTCGCCCTCGCCTTGGTGAAGTTCCCCCAGATGAATGCGAGCTTCGGCCAGGATGGGCTGCAATTCCACGGAGAAGTGAACGTCAGCGTGGCGGTGGGGGTGCCCGAGGGGGTGCTCATGCCGGTGATCCACGGCTGCGATTCGCTTTCCCTGCCGGCGATCGCCCAGGAGGCTGACCGGCTGGTGCAACGGGCAAGGTCGGGCGCCCTGACCGGGCAGGAGATGAGTGGAGGGACCTTCTCCGTTTCCAACCTCGGCATGTTCCAGGTGAGCAGCTTCACCGCCGTGATTCCGCCTTCTCAGGCGGGCGTGCTCGCGGTCGGGGCGGTGGTCGACGTTCCGGTGCTGCGTTCGGGGGTGCTGGCAAACGCCAAGGTGATGAAGGTCACCCTCTCGGCGGATCATCGCGTGGTCGATGGTGCCTACGCCGCCCAGTTCCTGGTCGAACTGAGGGACGTGCTGGAAAATCCGGTGCGTCTGCTCATGTAACCGAAAAAGGGGCAGGCCTTCTTCGGCCTGCCCCCGTCCTTCCCGCTGCCTCACATCACACTCGCTGGCTTATCCTCCTCCGCCGCATCATCCAGGCTGTCCCCCGTTTATCCTCTCCAGAGTCGTCCCGTCCTGCCCTTCATGCACCCCGACCAGGATCTTCCACAGCCGCGACCGTTTTTTTCATTATCGTCCTAAAGAATGGTTCCAATGAGCCGATAGGAAAAAGTGCTGGAGGGCGCCATGCTCCCGAGGGGATGTGCCTGACAGCATGAAAAACACACCAAGATCTGGGGGAGAGCTATGAAGTGCTTGATAGTAGATGACGAGGCTTTTTGCCGTGACTTTGTCGCCACCTTGCTCAGCGCGACCGCGGACTGTCACCAGGCCAGTAGCGGCATGGAGGCTCTCGAGAAATATAACGCGGCCCTGGCTAGCGACGAACCGTTCGACCTGGTGATCATGGACATCATGATGCCCGGGATGAGCGGCCACGATGCGGCCAAGGCGATCAGGCATATAGAGAAGGAGCAGAAACCGGCCAAACGGGTGAACATCGTCATGCTGACTGCGCTGAACTCTTCCAACGACGCTATGGAGTCGTTCTGCAATGCACAGTCGGCGGCCTACCTCGTGAAGCCGGTCTCCAAGGAAGGGCTCTTCAACGTGCTATCCAAGCTAGGGCTGATGAAGCGCTAGCTGTTCTATGGGAACAGACGGAGCTGCAGTCCTTTAAGCCCCGGCAGACTGCGGCCCCGCCCTTCCCACCTATGCTACCTTGAACTGGGTGACCAGCGTCCCCAGGTCGTCCGAGAGGTTTGCCAACTCAGCGGCGGCCAGGGATGAATCATGGGACCCCTGGACCGTGAGCTGCACCACCTCGGAGATCCTGGTGATGTTGCCGGTGATCTCGCTGATCGTTGCGGTCTGTTCTTCGGCCGCCGTGGCGATCTGGTTCACCTGCATGCTGACCGCGTTGATCTGGTCCAGGATTTCCTGCAGGGCGGCCCCCGACTTGGCGGCCTCCTCGGTTCCCTGCTGCACCTCGCGCACGCCTTCCTCCATCGCCAGCACCGCCCCTTTCGTTTCCCCCTGGATCGCCTTGATCATCTCCCCGATCTCGCGTGTCGCCTTGGTGGTCCGTTCCGCCAAGGCCCGCACCTCGTCGGCAACCACCGCGAAGCCGCGCCCCTGTTCCCCGGCTCGGGCCGCTTCTATGGCCGCGTTGAGCGCCAGGAGGTTGGTCTGGTCGGCGATGTCTTCGATGGTGCCCACGATGGCCCCGATCTGGTCCGAACGCTCGCCAAGGCTTTCCACGGTCCTGGAGGTCGCGTTGACACGATCGGCGATCCGGTTCATTATCTCCACCGTCTGAGCTACCACCTGGGCCCCGGACTCGGCGGCGCTGCTCGCCTGCTTGGAGTTTCTCGCCGCCTCATGGCAGTTAAGCGCGATCTCGTTTGAGGTGGCGGACATCTGTTCGCTTGCCGTAGCGACGGTCTGGGCCTGGCAGACGACCTGCTCCGCGCCGCCGGCCATTTGTTCGGAGGTGCACTGAAGACGGCTCGAAGACGTCGCGATGCTCGCCGAGATGCTGCTGGTCTGCGCCACGATTTCGCGCAGGTGGCTCAGCATGGCGGCGATGGCAGCTAGAAGCTGTCCCGTTTCCGTGGAGCCGTCGCCGTCTATCTTCACCGTCAGGTCCCTGCGCGCGATCTTGTCGGCGGTCTCGAGCGCCACGCGAAACGGGCCTGCAATGCTTCGGTCCAGCCAGAACAGGGCGGCGACGGCGATGCCGAGGGCAGCCAGCAGCAGGAGTGCCAGCGCGAACTGGGCCTTTTTAGTCGACGCGAAGGCGGCGGACGGCACCGGGGCATTAATGACGAGGTTCAACTGCGAGAGCGCCTCCTGGATCTCCTCGCGTTTCAGCTTCATCTCCCTGAGCGTTTTCAGCGCCTGGTCCTTTGCCCCCTGGGTGAGAAACCCTACCGCCTGGCTGCGGGTCGATGCACAGGCCGAAACCTTCGCCGATAACGCCCGAAGCAACGCTTTCTCCTGGTCGGTGCCCATTTGCCCCTTGAGCTTGTCGACCTGGTCTGCCATGTTCCTGTCCACGCCGGCTCCTGTCTCCAACGCCGAGCGTGTCCTCTCCCAAGCACCTGCCGACAGCGCCTCGCTCAGCTTCAGTGTCGCGGTGGCATTGGTCGAAACCAGCTCTGAAATTGTCTTCGCCTGCGCCAGCTTCGCGTTGAGCTGGGTCCGGGCCGACTCCGTGGTGGCGGAGAGGGCGAAAAGGGCCGTCACAGCAATGATTGCAGTTGCAATCGTGCTGATGCCAAGGCCGATGAGGAGCTTCGCTCTGATGTTCAGGTCGGTGCGCATCGCCTGCCTCCTTGATCATTGTCGTGACCGTCAGCTTCTAATTAATCATCAGGTGAATTTAGTTTTTTAAACCATGTACTTTACCGAAACTTCACCAGTATAAGGTTGACATGTTACCTGTCAAGTCCTGCAAGGATGCATCATTTTGATGCCTACGTATTAATAGATAATTTGAAATTACGGGTGTATTTGGCCAATTATAGAAGCATAATATCGAAAATAACAGAAAGACATTGCCCGACATAAGGGTCATAGATTTCGATGTCGGGTCCTGACGCGACAGTCTTAGCCTTTGCAGTACCCACGACTCTATGCTAGGTTGCAGTACCGGTTCTACCCCAATAACCAGTAGAATATGGAGCTGTGCTTATGGATCAGAAATTAAAAGATGCGATATTTCGTCAGGTTGAACAGGAACCCTTCGCTAAGGCGTTGAAGATGGAGCTGGTACAGCTAGAGGACGGATTTTCTGCCGTGGAAATGGCCTACGACGCTGATGTGATGAACAACATGTTCGGGCGGGCGCATGGCGGGGTATCTTTTCCCTTATCGACGAGGCCTTCGAGACCGTTTGCCAGACCGTCGGCAGCGTCACGGTAGCTCTGAACGTGGGGGTGAACTACGTGGCGAGCCCGGAGGCCGGGGCACGGCTCAGGGCAGAGGCCCGGGAAGTGAACAGCACCAAGAGAACAGCCAGCTATGACATAAAAGTCCACGATCAGGACGGGGTCTTGATAGCACTGTGCCAGGCTCTTGCATATCGCACAGGCAAGCCGCTTCCTTTTCTCTGAGTGAGTAAGTCGATAGAGAGAATACTCCTCGCTGAGCCAGCGGATAGTGACAGGAGAGCCCGGGCGGAGCTATAATGGCCATAATCTGACTTGCTTCGGAGTTGTCGCAAGGCATAGTCGAATGGACAGATGCAAGAGGCAAGAGCCAGAGCTGGAAACCTGTTTTGGTTGAGGAGGAGTTATGAGAGGAACTTTTCTGAACCGCTATCTCTTGGTTTCTTTGCTGCTCATCGGGATTTTGGGACGGGATGCAGCCGCAGAGGTGAGTCTCAGCATCAATATAGGGCCGCCGGTCGTGGTCGGCGCCCCCCCGGCGATGGTGATGGTGCCGGGGACGAGCGTATACTTCGCACCTGGTCTCGATGTCGATATCTTCTTCTACGGTGGCTACTGGTGGTCGCCGCGCGGTAACCGCTGGTACCGCTCCACCGACTACGACGGGCCTTGGCGCACGGTGGCGCGCAGTTCAGTTCCGCGCACCGTTTACCGTGTGCCGAGGGAGTACCGCGAGATCTACGCCAAGGAACGCCACATTCCCTACGGGCAATGGAAAAAGGAAGGGCATGGCGGCAACCACCGCGGCCGCGGTCATGGCCGTGGCAACGACTGACCGTCAGCCTGATCAGCCGTCCCCTCGAATAATCACCCGGACTGGGCGATAGCGAGCCACCATGCGTAACCTACTACCGAGGCGCTGGCCAGTGCGAGCAAGGCGTTGGCCAGGCGCCCCGGCCTCCCTACGTATCCCACCAGCAGTTCAGCCGCAAATCCGAACAGACACCCGAACAGGAAACCGAAGAGGTGTGCGCCCAGGTCGGTCCTTTCCCCTTCCGTGCCTAGCAGCACCAGCAGCGAAAGCGCCGCGGCGATAGGTAGCGGCCAGCGCCTGCGCAGGTGGTGCCGGTAGCGCATCATGGTGAGCGCGCCCAGGATGCCCACCGTGCCGAACACCGCCGTGGAGGCCCCCACCGAGGTGTGACTGGGGAGTTGGATGTACGCGTTAGCCAGGTTGCCGCAGACACCGGAGGCGAGGAGTAGCGTCCAGGCGAGCCCCGAGCCGAGGTCCCGACAGAGGTAGACGATGAACACCCCCCCAATGGCAAGGTTGCTGATCAGGTGCAGCGCGTCCGCGTGCAGGGTCAGGGCCGTCACCAGGCGCCACCATTCCCCCTTGAGGATGAGTCCGGCGTGGGCATTGCCGATCGCGAGCCAGTCGACCGGGTAGTGCCCAAGTATCTTCAGGTCCAGGTTGGTCAGGTTGTGGAAGGTGGCCAGCAGGACCAGGATGGAAAGGGTGGGGAGGGTGTTTTCCTTCATGGGATGCACAGGCGGCAGGAACGGCGGCCAGTTGCGGTTCTCCTCAACGTAGAGGTGCAGCTCCCGGCAGGCGGCGTCGTAGTTCTCGGGGGCGACCCACAGCTGCCACCCTCGCGGTCCCGGTTCCAGTCGGCATTCTATGTAACGGGACTCAAGCACCAGCGCCCAGAGGCGGGCCTGGCGCATGGACAGCTTGCGTCCCCGCTCCTCCACCCGCCAGACCGGGACGATACGCCAGTCGTCACGCGGCTCTACGCTATGGTTCTGGTCTTGGTCTTGATTCCCGGTCATGCCGGACAGTATGTCAGATCCTTCTTCCGACGTCATTACTAAAGGGGCCGCGGTGCCGCTGCAGGCCTCCTCTTCTGGCGGCTCCATCTGCTCTCCACCTGCAGTCGGCCCGCCCAAACCGCGGCTCCGACCCCTTCCTTGACTATTTTTCACGCGGTGCTACAAGAACCTAATGCTGACGCACGGTTAAATCAAGGGGGGCAGACGAAAAGATTGATCCCAAGGAGAAACGAGGATGCGATCCAGGGGCAGGCTGACCAAATCGGCGGTGCCACAAGAGGTCCGGCCTCTTGGCGAACGATCCGGCATTCCCAACAGCAGGAACCGCCATCCCTCACGCCGGGTGCCGATAAGGATGCGCTGGCATCGCCGACTGATCCGCATCGGCAAGAGGAGGTACGTCAACATGATAAGTGAAAAGATAAGGGAACTGTCTGAGCGGGTAGGGCATGCCTTCGTGGCTACCTGTGATACCGGTGGTCATCCGCATCTTGCGGCAGGGAGGGGCATCACACTGTTCGACCCGAACCGGTTGGTGTTCGAGTCCTGGTTTTGCCCCACCACCATGAAGAACCTGCAGGACAACCCTCACGTTTCGGTCGTGATTGCCGACGATACGGGAAACGGTTATCAGTTCGTGGGGAAGGTGGAGAAGGCGACCGACACTGCGGTGTTGAACGGATATGCCCCTGAGCTCGAGCCTGCCGGGTTGCCGCAGGTGCAGTGGAGGCTCGAGATCAGGGTGGAAGGCGTGATGGCTTTTACTGCCGATGCTCATTCGGACCGCCCGCTCGGGTAGGATGCGGACCTATTGCACTTTCACGTGCCATTACAGCTTTACTGGGTCTTGAGGAGCAGTTCCTCTGCCCTGGGCAGGTCTTCCTCCGCTACCTCGATCTCACCGGTTACATTTTCCTCTGCGAGGTCGGTGACGAAGTACTCGACCCCACCTTGTTTCAGCACCGCCTCGACGCGGGCCAATTCGGCTTCGCTTCTGGCATCGTAGAACTTCACCATGTTTTATCCTCCTTGTTCGCTGGCGCGCCTTACAGGTGCGAGGGGGGCTGAATGGTCATTTCGGCCTCTCTCGCCGCACGTTCGCGGCTGATCCTGCTGCGCGGGCTTTCCAAGGCGCGGTCGATGGACCAGCGGCCTGCGCCCCAGATCGTGATGGTGACCGCCACCGTGATTGCCAGAAGCTGGAACTCCACCCCCGGCGACAGCTGTTTCCCGCTCCAGGTGGTCAAAAAACCGTTGCTGTAGTTCAGCACACCGAATGAGGCCAGCATCACCCCGATAACGGCAACGGATGCGATTCGTACGTAGGCCCCCAGCACTAGTGCGATACCTCCGAAGAACTGGGTCATGATGACCAGGACGCCGACTATCTTCTGCAGTCCAAGCTGTGTGGTCAACACAGCCATCGCCTGCTCAAACCCCAGTCCCCAAAACCATCCTAGCAGATTTTGGGCTCCGTGGAGCAACATCACGAGTCCCAGTCCGATTCTCAGTACAGTCCCGGTCCAGCTGTCGTTGGTCAGCAATAACCTTTCCATCGTCCGTCCTCCTTTTGTCGTTTGGTTGCCCGACTCGGCGTAGTTCATCTTGCCCACACTTGCTCTCTCTGGAATTTTTGCTTAGCAAATTCTAATCATATCCTTTGCAAAAGCAAGAGTCCTTCTGAGAGCCGTTCCGGTGGGGCATTTTGCCTGGGTGGCTACGTCATTTCGCGCTACCCCGCGCCAGATTCGGTGTAAAGACCAAGCTGCCTGCCGTCCTCTTCGCCATCTTACGCTCGCGCGCCGTTGCATTTTGAGGACGTTGGATTAATTCACCGCAGATGGTGTTAGCAAATGGACAAGGATTTCGTCGGGTTGACTGCAGGGCGCGGCATCAGGTTTTTTAATAAAGGCGTTGATCCCCGGCGAATGTGCGAAGTTTGCACAATTTGGGCACGTTTTCGGCAGATAAACTGTTAATGCCTGCTGGACATGGTCAGTACTCGATTCAATGCATTGGGGTGTGAAATGAAGAGAAGGGTCCTGATTGTTGATGATGTCGAAGATATCAGGCTGATGCTGCGTTTCATGGTGGAGAGGGAAGGGCACATCATCGTGGCGGAGGCTGCCAACGGTATCGAGGCTGTCGAGAAATACCGCGAACATCGCCCCGACATCACCATCATGGACATCGACATGCCGCTGATGACCGGGGTCGAAGCGGCGCGCGAGATCCGCGACATGGGCGGCAGCACGCGAATCGTCTTCTGCAGCGGGGGATACTCCAAGTTCGAGACTCCCCCCAAGGAGCTGCGTAGCGAAGGAAGCACCTTTTTGCGGAAGCCGTTTTTGCCCGCACAGCTGTACCAGGCCCTGGCTGCCTAAACTCTAGCTTTTATTGTGATGTTGTTGATGTTATGTGATTTTTGTTGATGTTGTGCCATGCTGCAGATGCTTTTGTGATGCAATGTTCTGTATAGGTTTGAATGGTTGTTATGCGATGAAATGCGATGCATTGATGTGATTTGGTGAATGCAATGTTCTTTTAAATGTTACACTTTTTGCCGTATTTGATGGAGATCCTGGAGTTTTTGATGTTGTGGCCGTAGAGGCCGCGTATGCTGTCTGTCTATCAGTTAGAGTTTGATGTCGATGGGAGCCGTACCGGCTCCCATTTTTTTTCGTTCTGACGACAGCTGTGTCGGGGGCATCCTGCACCAATCGGGTTCGATAGCGAGTTCCTTATTCTTCCTGCTTCCGGCCCGCCACCAAAATGGTGTATGCGATTTGCCCCTGCTTGTGCTAGGGTAGTGTTTTGCCAAGCGGCGGCCACAGCTTCTGCTTCTGGCCACGAGAAATACATTGAATGTAGGGATGGGTATTTCATCATGACCACTGAACATCTGCAAAAAGTTACCGACCAGCTTGCCAAGCTCCACGGCCACGCCTACTTCAGGGTGGAAGAAGGGGCACTCAAGGAGTGTCTCACCGGGCTCATCCTCGACGCTGTCGAAGGCGACCTCGCCGAACAACTGGCCGGCGGCTCTTTCGACCTCGAAGTGAGCGTCGGCGTCCAGGAAGGGGAAAACGAGCCCGCCGTCGACTTCCGCGTCGATCGCCCCGGCGTAGTCTACCGCTCCGACGCAACCATCTCGCGTCTCAGCGTCCCGGCGCTGGAGGATCTGGGTCGCTACCTGGAACACCTGGCGCTGTCCCAGACGGCCCCGGCGGCCGAGGAAAAGGGGACCGGCAGCAACGTCGTGCGCAAAAAGCAGGATCACGATCACCACGAGCAGGAGGCTGCCGCGGCCCGGCTCAAGGTCACCCCGCAGTGGCTGAAGAGCGTGGTCCCCTGCACCGATTACAGCTACGACGAGATCGACGGCAAGAAATACATCAGGGAGTACTACTGGTCCCGCGAGCTGATCGAACGGCTTTTCAAGATCAAGTCCAGCAAGACCACGCCCGAGGACCTGCAGTATGTCGCCCAGGAATGCTGTGACGGCGATGCCGACTGGGCGCGCGACCTGATCGCCCGGCTCAAGTCGCCCAACCGCCCCGAGCAACAGCAAAAGGATCAGTCACAAAAGAACCAGCCGCAGAAGGAAAAGGAAAAGGGGGCCGTTCAGCAGCAGGCAAAGCCCGCGGCAGGCGATCGTCCCCGCAGCCGTTCGCGGCACAGGAAGTCCTTCAGGCACGGCAAGGACGGCGCGCGCAAACCCGAGGGGACGGCCGAGGCGAAGAAGCCCTCCTGAGGCGCCGCATCTCAGGCGCTCCCCGCCCGCCGATTGCGCTCATAAATGAAAAGGTCTCCCTCGCTGCACGAGGGGGACCTTTTTTTTTGCGGTAGCTTCGGGCCCGGGACTGCGGCCCCTTATTTGGCGCCGTAGGGGCGTTAGGACGCTTTTTGCTCGCGCAGGTAGCGCGCGAAGGCTGTGTCCACCCTCTTTATATGCTGAATCAGCCAGTCGGCGAGGGTCCGGTTGGTCTGGATCACCAGCGGGAGGGTCGCCCCCTCGTCGCGGAAGGAGCGGGTCAGCTTGTCCACGTTGGCCATGAAGCTTACGTGTTGCGATTTATGCGCGGGGTAGTCCGGGTAGTCGCTGCGCTTTTGCAGTTCCTCTTCGGCGGTGAAATGCTCTTTCACGTAGTCCTCCAGAAAGAGCAACAGCTTGAGGACTTCCTCGTTGCCTTTACCCTCGTTGCAGGCGGTCAGCAGGCGGTCGAACCTCCTGAAGATCTCCTTGTGCTGCTCGTCGATTTCGGTCACGCCGATGGCCAGGTCGCTGGTCCACTCGATGT
Organism: Geomonas diazotrophica; assembly: GCF_018919385.1. Classification (GTDB taxonomy): domain Bacteria; phylum Desulfobacterota; class Desulfuromonadia; order Geobacterales; family Geobacteraceae; genus Geomonas; species Geomonas diazotrophica. Next base: position 110,134 of record NZ_JAHLMF010000008.1, on the reverse strand, counting down.
TCATGTCTCGCTCCTTTTTCGTTTGGGTGCTGTCGTGATGGCGGGCGCTCGGCCCTTTTGCTGCGGGAGCGTCACTGCTCGCTTTCCCCAGGGGCGAGAGGGTCCACCCCCGGCAGTTCTATTTCGAAGCAGGTTCCCATCCCCGGGGTGCTCGACACCCTGATGTCCCCGCCGTGGTCCTTGACGATGCCGTAGGATACCGAGAGGCCGAGGCCGGTCCCGGTGTCCTTGGTGGTGAAGAAGGGGGTGAAGATCTTCTCCAGGTGCTCGGGAGAGATCCCCTTGCCGGTGTCGCGGACCTCCACGATGCAGCCGTTGCCGGGGCCTTGCCGGCGGGTGGTGAGCCTTAGGGTCCCGCCGTCGGGAAGCATGGCCTGCACCGCGTTCAGGATGATGTTGCTGAACACCTGCCTCAGCTGGTCGGTGTCCCCGGTGACCGGCCCCAGGTTCAGGTCGTACTCCCATTTCACCGAGACCGCGTCCATGGGGACCTGGTGCCGGATCTGGGCCACGATGTCGTCCAGCACCTCGTGCACCATGAACTGCCGCTGGTTCAGCGACTTCTGGCGTGCGAAGGTCAAAAGGTTCCCCACGATCTTCGCCATGCGCTCGGTCTGCTGGCTGATGATCTCGACCTCTTCCCGGTTGGGGTGCTCGTTGGGGAGGCACATCTCCAGGACTTCGGTGTTGCCGCGGATGATGGCCAGCGGCGTGTTGATCTCGTGCGCGACGCCTGCGGCCACGATCCCCAGGTCCGCGAGCTTCTCGGCGCGCGCCAGGTCCGCCTGGGTCTGGGCCAAGAGCTTGGTCTTGTCCGAGAGCTGCGCGGTGCGCTCCTCGATCTTAAGCTCCAGGGCCCGGTGCAAAAGCCCTATCTCCGCCTCCTGGCGTCCCAGGGCGCGGGTCATCAGGTTGAAGGCCTCGGCCAGGTCGCCCACCTCGTCGGTGGACTGCACCTCGATCTGCAGGTCGCGCTCGCCGCGGGCCACCCGGTGGGCCAACTTCTCGAGCTCCTTGATCGGGCGCGCCAGCAGCGTCCCGATGAAGCCGGAAACGGCGATGCCGATCAGCGAGGTGACGAAGAGCACCAGGTAGAGGATGGAGTTGACGCTCTTTTGCATGTGGGTGTACGGCTTTTCCAGCATCCCCACGTAGAGCGAGCCGATCGCCTTCCCCTGGAGGTCGATGATCGGTTCGTAGGCGGTGAAGTACCAGTCGTTGACCACGAAGGCGCGGCCGATCCATTTTTTCTTGTCGAGGATGACCTGCTTGTAGACCTGCTCCGAAACCCTGGTGCCGATGGCACGGGCGCCATCGGTGGTACGCACGTTGGTCGCGATGCGGGCGTCGCCCAGGAAGATGGTGGCGCTCCCCACGTCGGTCCCCTTGAACTGGACCCCCTCGTAGACGATCTCCTTGATCTTGTCGACCAGGGCGTTGTTGTTGTTGAGGAGTATCCCGCCGTAGAGCGCGCCGATCACGGTGCCCGAGTTGTTCTTGAGCGGGAAGGCGGACACCATCATCATCCCGGAGCGTTCGGTCTTGTCTGCGCGCGGGCGGGCGTGCGGCGTGGAGATGAGAGGGATGGTGGCGCGGTTGGTGAGGGTGATCCCTTCCTTGCCGAGCTCCTCCGGTGTAAGCACCGTGGTCCCGGTGATGGCGATTCCCTTCAACGCCTGCTCAACGAAATAGGAGGACTGCCGGTCGCCTTTAAGCTCGGGGCTGTGGGCGCGGAAGAGGACCTTGCCCGAGGCGTCGACCGCGGTGAGGATGTCGAGGTGCTTGTTCTCCATCCGGCTGCGCAAAAGCGACCTGATGTTGCGCTCGCCGGCCACGATGGAGTTGGAGTTGTAGGGGTTGGTGGCGGTGAGATCCATCAGTTCGCGGATCCGCTCCAGCTCGTTGCGGTACACCTCGCGCGCCGAGTTGAGGTCGGTGCGCACCTTTTCCTGGGCCTGCCCCGCGATCTTGTCGTTGATGATGTAGAGGCCGGCCAGGGAGCAGATGAAGAAGGCGACGAAGAGGGGGGCGACGGAGCCGACGGTGAGCTTGGCCCGGATCGGGAAACGCCTGAGCATCAGCGCACTCCCTCGTCTTCCAGTCCGTATTCCTCGATCTTGCGGTCCAGGGTGCGCCTGGCGATTTCCAGGATCTTGGCGGCGCGGCTTTTGTTGTTGCCGGATGCCTTGAGGACGTGCAGGATGTGCTCGCGCTCCACGGTTTCCAGCGAGACCAGGCGCTTGCCACCTTCCTGCTTGGTTTCCGGGGGCGGCGGGGTGCGCCAGACCGGCAGGGTCTCGGCGGTGATGGTGCTGCCGCGGGTCAGGATGGCGGCGCGCTCGATGGCGTTCTCCAGCTCGCGGATGTTGCCGGGCCAGTTGTACGATTTCAGAAGCTGCATCGCCTCGCGGGTGAAGTCGGTGATCTCCCGCTTCATGCGCGCCGCGTACTTGGCCAGGAAGTGCCGCGCCAGGAGCTCGATGTCCTCTCCCCGGTCCCTCAAGGGGGGGAGGTGGAGCGAGATCACGTTCAGCCGGAAGAAGAGGTCCTCGCGGAAGCGCTTCTGGCGCACCTCCTCCTCGAGGTCCTTGTTGGTCGCCGCCAGGAAGCGGATATCGACACTCTTGGCCTTGGTGTCACCCACCGGGATGAAGTCTCCCTCCTGCAGCACGCGCAAGAGTTTCGCCTGGATGGCCTGGCTCATGTCCCCCACCTCGTCCAGGAACAGGGTGCCGTGGTTCGCCGCCTCCAAAAGCCCCTTCTGCGCGGTGATGGCCCCGGTGAAGGCGCCCTTTACATGGCCGAAGAGCTGGCTTTCCAGCAGGGTGTCGGAGAGGGCGGCGCAGTTGATGGTGAGAAAGCGCTCCTTGGCCCTGGGGCTGTTGTTGTGGATCAGGCTGGCGACCAGCTCCTTGCCGGTGCCCGATTCACCAAGGATCACCACGTTGGACTCGCTTTGGGCCACCAGCATGGCCATGTCGTGCACCCGCCTGAAAGTCTCGGAGGTGAAGATGAGCGGGGTGGACGCGGACGGGATGCCCAGCTCGTCCTTGAGGGCGATGTTTTCCTTGAGCAGTTCCTTGCGCTCCAGGACCTTTTCCAGGATCCCGAAGATCTTCTCCTTGGGGAAGGGTTTAGTGACGTAGTCGTAGGCACCAAGCTTCATCGCCTCGATGGCGGAGTTGATGGAGGCGTAGGCGGTCATCATCACCACCGGGACGTCCAGCTTCATCCGCTTTACGCGTTGAAGTATTTCAAGCCCGTCCAGGTCGGGCATCTTGACGTCGAGCAGCATGAGGTCGCCGTCGTCGAGGCCCCGGTTTTCCAGGCAGCTCATCAGGGATGTGCCGGAACTGAACACTTCCAGCTCCAGCCCCTTGGCCGATAGAATCTTGCTCAGGTACCTGAGGATCTCGACCTCGTCGTCGCAAATGATCACCTTGCCGTTATACATGTCTTGTCACCTGTTGCCTCTGCGGGGTGCCTGCGCGTTTCCTGCAGGTTTCCTCGTAATCCCGTGTGAAACCGGGAAACGGTGTCTGTAAACACCGGTTCAATATCTTTCGCCGGGGGCTTTGTTGTCAAGGGAAAATAGCCCTTTTGCCGAGCCGTGCAGGCTCGCTCAGCGTCGTCTGGTAGAACAGCGGGAGTCACTGGATCAGTGATGACGGCTGCTGTTTAGATACAAGGGCATTGCTGTCTCAATCTAAAAACGGGCCCCAAAGCCATTGATCATACCACTTTATCCTTTCAATAACCATATCCCGGGGTGATTGTGCTATTCTCTGACCGCCAATAATGACCTGCATCTTGAAAAAAAACAGCAACAGGGAGCCGCCATGATTTTTTTTGCTATCCTATTAAAGGCCGTACTTTGGGTGATCGTGTTTCGCTCTGCGGTCAGGTGTGACGCCAGGGCGATGCTGTTGCGCTGCAGTTGCATCGCCGTCGCACTCACGGTCATCGATATATTCAGCGTTGCGGCCAATCTGCGCTTTTCAGCGTTTGTGCTCACGCTGGCTCTTTAACTGCTCATGTCGTTCACCCTCATTCCCTGCGCCTGGAAGCTCAGGAACACCCTGGCAACCCTGCTTCTGGGAGTGGCGGGGACGCTGGGCGCCCTGGCGGGGGTGAACTTCACCATGGATCTGCTGCGCGGCCTGGTGCCGTTTCTAAACCGTTAGCCGACGCCTGCCTACCGCTTCGGCGGCCCTGTCATCTTCCTGGCCGCCGCAGCATGAACCGGAGGGTTTCCCATGCGCCTTGTCACCTGTCTGCTCCTCTCTCTCTTGGCCTTGCCCGCCGCGGGCTGGTCCGCCTCCGACGTCCGCCTCTCCAAGGGGCAGACCGTCTACGTGCCGGTTTACTCGAACGTCTTCAGCGGGCCGCGCAGCCTTCCGTTCCAGCTGGCCACCACCCTCAGCATCAGGAACACGGACATGGATTCCTGGCTTCGCATCACCTCCATCGACTACTACGACACCAGCGGAAAACTGCTTCGCCATTACCAGGACAAGCCGCTATCACTGGCGCCCCTGGCGAGCACCTATGTCCACATCGAGGAGAAGGATGTGGCGGGGGGCTTCGGCGCCAATTTCATAGTGAAGTGGCAGGCCGACCATACCATAAACACCCCCATCATCGAATGCGTCATGATCGGCGCCACCTCCGGGCAGGGAATCTCCTTCGTCAGCCCCGGTCAGGCCATCCGCCCCGGCATCAGGTGAGCAGGCGCGCCCTGGAGACAAAGCCGTGATCCGGGCGACGCAGGACCATGCCCCCTGGCACACCCTCGACACGGCCGAGCTGTACGCCCGGCTGGTATCCTCCCCGGCAGGACTCGATTCACCCCAGGCCGCCGACAGGCTCTCGCGTTACGGTGCCAACGAACTGGAAGCGGTGCGGCCGATCTCCCCCTGGTCCGTCCTGTTCCGGCAGTTCAAAAACGTCCTCATCGTGATCCTGCTGTTGGCTGCTTTGCTCTCCGCTTTCCTGGGGCATGCCCTGGAGGCGGCGGCCATCTCCGTCATCGTGCTGTTCGCTGCCCTGCTCGGCTTCGCGCAGGAATACCGAGCGGAACGCTCCCTGGAGTCCCTGCGCCGGATGGCGGCGCCCGAGGCCAGGATAGTGCGGGACGGTGCGGAGGTCACCGTGGCGGCACGCGAACTGGTGCCGGGGGACCTGCTCCTTTTGCGGGCCGGGGACCGGGTGGCGGCCGACGTCAGGCTGACCCAGGCCTACGGGCTGCAACTCGAAGAGGCGACGCTGACCGGCGAATCGCTTCCGGTCGACAAGAGCGCGGCGCTCCTGGCAGATGCCCAGGCCCCGCTGTCGGAGCGGCGCAACATGGCCTACGCCGGGACCGTGGTGAGCTACGGCCGCGGGGCCGGGGTTGTGGTTGCCACCGGCATGGAAACCGAGTTCGGCGGCATCGCCCGGATGATCTCCGGCATCGAAGGGGGGAGAACCCCGCTGCAGGAGAACCTGGACCGGGTGGGGAGCCTTTTGGCGCGCTGTGCCCTGGTCGGGGTGGCGGTCATCGTGGCGGGCGGGTTGCTGCGCGGCGAGCCGTTCGTGGGGATGCTTCTCTTCGGGATTGCCCTGGGAGTTGCGGCGGTCCCCGAGGCGCTTCCCGCCGTGGTCACCATCTCGCTCGCCCTGGGTGTGCAGCGCATGGTGAAGCGCCACGCACTGATGCGGCGCCTTGCCGCAGTAGAGACCCTGGGGAGCACCACGGTGATCTGTTCCGACAAGACCGGGACGCTCACCAAAGACGAGATGACCGTGCGCAGATGCTACTGCGCCGGCGCCTGGTACGAGGTTTCCGGTGCCGGGTACGCCCCCGAGGGGGAGTTCTCGCGGGAGGGGCGTGTGGTGGCGCCTCCCCCCTTGCTTCTCGAACTGCTGCGTGTCGGCCTGCTGGCCTGCGACGCCAGGGTGATACCTGGGGAGAGCGCGGGGAGCTGGACCGCCCAGGGAGACCCGACCGAGGCCGCCCTGGTGGTCGCCGCGGCCAAGGCGGGGCTGGAGCGGGAAGAACTCGCGGCCCGCTACCCCCGCCTGGACGAGATCCCCTTCAGCTCGGAGCGCAAGTGCATGACCACGCTGCATCGGGAAGAGTCCGGTCTGGTTGCCTGCGCCAAGGGGGCGCCGGAGGTGATCCTGTCCGCCTGCACCGCCCAGCTTGCCGATTCAGGGGAGCCCCCGCTCGATGACGCCGCGCGGTCGCGCATCGCCGAGGCCGCGCGCGGCATGGCCGAGGGAGCCTTGCGCGTACTCGCCGTCGCGCGCAAACAGGGAACCGACCGCGCCGGGGCGGAGAGCGGCATGACTTTTCTCGGCCTGGTCGGGATGATCGATCCCCCCCGTCCCGAGGCCCGCGACGCCATCGGCACCTGCCGGGAGGCGGGGATCCGGCCGGTCATGATCACGGGGGATCATCCGGTCACCGCAGTAGCGGTGGCGCGGGAACTGGGGCTTTTGGAGCATGGGCGGGTCGTCACCGGGGCCGAGCTGGAGGCGATGGATGACGCGACCCTCGAGCGGGAGGTCGAGTCGATCGGGGTCTACGCGCGGGTCTCGCCTGCGCACAAACTCCGGGTGGTCGCGGCCCTGCAGAAGCGAGGCGAGGTGGTGGCCATGACCGGCGACGGGGTCAACGATGCGCCGGCGCTCAAAAAAGCGGATATCGGCGTCGCCATGGGAATCACCGGCACCGCGGTCAGCAAGGAGGCTGCCGCCATGATCCTCACCGACGACAACTTCGCCTCGATCGTGGCCGCGGTGGAAGAGGGGCGTGCCATCTTCGACAACATCAAGAAGTACCTGATGTACCTGTTGTCCTCGAACATCGGCGAGATCGGCCTCATGGCCGGAGCCATGCTCATGGGGCTGCCGCTTCCGCTGAGCGCGGTGCAGATCCTGTACGTGAACCTCGCCACCGACGGCCTCCCCGCCCTGGCGCTCGCGGTAGACCCCGCCGAGCCCGATCTCATGCGCCGCCCCCCAAGGGACGCCTCGCGCGGCATCTTCAACCGCTCCGTGGTGACGCTGATCCTGGCCGGCGGCGCCTGGTCCACGCTGGTGAACCTTGCGCTCTTCGCCTGGGCCCGCGCCTCGGGGTGCTCCGATGCGGAGGCGATGACCATGACCTTCGTGTCGCTGGTACTGATCCAGTTTTTCAAGGCCTACAACTTCCGCTCGGACCGCGACTCCGTATTCAGGCGCCCCTTCGCCAACAGGTGGCTGAACCTGGCGGTATCGTGGGAGATCTGCCTGCTGCTGGCCGTGGTCTACCTGCCGGTACTGCACCGCCCCTTCGGCACCTTCTCCTTGACACCGCTCGACTGGGGAGTCATCATCCTCGCTTCCGGATCGGTCGTCCCCGTCCTGGAGCTGACCAAGTGGCTCTTGCGGCGCCGAGACTCTGCATTTATATAAGGTGAGGTTTCATGGATTTTCACGCTCTACGCGACATCGTGGTGCTCTTCGGTCTGGCCCTGTTCACCGTGGTGGTGCTGCGCAGGTTCAAGTTCCCCTCCATCATCGGCTTTCTGATCACCGGCCTTCTGGCCGGCCCCTACGCCCTGGGGTTCATAAGGGACAGCCACCAGGTCGAGCAGATGGCCGAGTACGGCGTGGTGCTCCTGTTGTTCACCATCGGCATCGAGTTTTCCTTGAAGGAACTGATGCGCATCCGCCACATGGTGCTCCTGGGGGGCGGTCTGCAGCTCGTCCTCACCATCGCAGCGGTCGCCGCCCTGGGTACCGTTGGAGGGTTCCCGCTCTCGCAGGCGGTCTTCTTCGGGTTCCTGGTGGCGCTCTCCTCCACCGCCATCCTGATGAAGCTTATGATGGACGCGGGCGAGATGGACACGCCCCAGGGTAAGGCCGCCCTCGGCATACTCATCTTCCAGGACCTCTGCATCGTCCCCCTGATGCTTTTCACCCCGTTTCTCGCCGGTGGGGGACAGGGGCTCGTCGAGATCGCCATCGTCTCCGCCAAGGCGGGGGCGGTCATCGTCGGCGCCCATTACGGCGCCCGCTTCGTAGTCCCCTGGCTCTTCGAGCAGGTGGTGAAGACCCGGAGCCGCGAGCTCTTCGTCCTCTCCATCATCTTCATCGGCATGGGGACCGCGTGGCTTACGGCGCAGGTCGGGCTCTCGCTCGCCCTGGGCGCCTTCATCGCCGGGCTCGCCATCTCTGAATCCGAGTACAGCCACCAGGCGCTCAGCGACATCATGCCCTTTCGCGAGGCCTTCATGAGCCTCTTTTTCATCTCGGTCGGGATGCTGTTGAAGCCTGCCATCCTGTTCAAGTTCCCGCTCCTTTTGCTCGGCCTGGTGCTTTCCATCATCCTGGTCAAGGCGCTGCTCACCTCCGCGGTCGGCCTCGTTCTCGGCCTCCCCATGCGCATCGCCCTCATCGCCGGGCTCTCGCTGGCCCAGATCGGAGAATTCTCGTTCGTCCTCTCGCGCAGCGGCTTGAAGTACGGGCTGCTCACCCCGGAGACCTACCAGCTTTTCCTGGCCGCCTCGATCGCCACCATGGCGCTCACCCCCCTGTGCATGAAGCTGGCGGGGCCGGTGGCCGACTTCATGACCGCCACGCTGCCGCACTCCTGGACCCGCGGCCGGAGCAGCCTTGCCCAAAACGGCGAGAAGGTCGGCTACCAGGACCACGTCATCATCGTCGGTTACGGTGTGAACGGCAAGAACCTGGCCCGCATCCTGAAGAGCCTGGAGATCCCGCGCGTCATCGTCGAGACAAACCCATTCACGGTGCGCAGCCTGAGAAGGGAAGGGGAGGAGATCATCTTCGGCGACGCGTCGAAGCCCGAGATCCTGGAGCACGCTGGGATACGCGACGCCCGCATCGTGGTGGTGGCCATATCGGATGCAGCAGCCAGTCGCCGCATCGCGGCGCAGGCCAGGAAGATGCACCCCTCGATCCACGTGATCGTGCGCACCCGCTATCTCCTGGAGATGGAGCCCCTGTTCCGGCTGGGTGTGAACGAGGTGATCCCGGAGGAGTTCGAGACCTCCGTGGAGATCCTGTTCCGCGTGCTGAAGCGGTTCCTGATCCCCCAGGACGTGATCGAAGAGTGCATCGCTGACGTCAGGCGCGACGGCTACGAGATGCTGCGCAGCGTGAGCAAGCGCCACAGCCATGCCGTCGGCATCGCCGGTTTTCTCTCCGGCGCCGAGATCGGCAGCTTCCGGGTGCGCAAAAACGCCCCCATAGAGGGGGAGAGCCTCAGGGGAGGGATGTTGCGCTCTCGTTCCGGAGCCACCGTGGTGGCCATCAAGCGGGGGGACGAGATCATCGCCAATCCAGACCCGGTCTGGGAATTCAAGGACGGGGACACCGCGCTCCTTCTGGCTACTCCGGAGCAGATGCGCGCCGCGGCCAAGCTCTTCGAACCGGCTTAAGCCCGCGCCAGCCGGAGGTGTATGTAGGGGCGAGTGATCATTCGCCCTTCACTCCCCGTCGCCCGCTTTCCCTGCTTCAGTAACCTCATCTGTACGCCGAAAGGTGTAGAATGTACCGGTTGCCTCCGGGCACCGGTCACTTTTTCAGCAAAAGGAGTTCTCGCTTATGCACGACAAGGAAAAGAATATCCTTTGCCCTAAAGACATCTGCGAGCTGGAGGCGCTCCCCATGGACGCCGACGGCCTGGTCAAGGATTTCGTACACCACTACTTCCACCACCTGGGGCGGGACAAGTTCTGCCGCAACATCCGCTACCGTTACCAGGCCATCGCCTACACCGTCCGGGAGCGCCTGATCGAGCGCTGGAACAACACCCGTTACGCCTACATCAACGCCGACACGAAGACCGGCTATTACCTTTCGCTCGAATTCCTCATGGGACGCGCCTTGGGCAACGCCGTACTCAACCTCGGTCTCGACGAACCCGCGGCAGAGGCGATGCAGCAACTGGGGCTGCAGCTGGAGGAACTCGCCGAGCAGGAGATCGACGCCGGGCTCGGCAACGGCGGCCTGGGGCGCCTGGCCGCCTGCTTCCTGGACAGCTGTGCCACCTTGCAGCTCCCGGTGATGGGGTACGGCATCCGCTACGAATACGGCATGTTCCGCCAGCGCATCGAGGACGGCCGCCAGGTCGAGGAGCCCGACCATTGGCTGCGCGACGGCAACCCCTGGGAGATGGAGCGTCCCGAATACACCCAGCGGGTTCGCTTCGGCGGGCGCTGCGAGACCAGGCGCAGCGACGACGGCACGGTGAGCTACTGCTGGCTCGACACCCACGAAGTGCTCGCCGTTCCCTACGACCTCCCGATCCCGGGGTACCGAAACGGTACCGTGAACACGCTGAGGCTCTGGAAGGCCGCCGCCACGGACGTCTTCGACCTCGAGGAGTTCAACGCCGGGAGCTACACCGAATCAGTCGCCATGAAGAACGAGGCGGAAAATATCACCATGGTGCTCTACCCAAACGACGCCAGCGAGAACGGCAAGGCGCTCCGGCTCAGGCAGCAGTACTTCCTGGCCTCCGCGAGCCTGCAGGACGTCATTGAACGCTGGATCTCGCGCCAGGGGAAGGTCTTCGACCACTTCGCCGAGCGCAACAGCTTCCAGCTGAACGATACCCACCCAAGCTGCGCCGTCCCCGAGCTGATGCGCCTGCTCATGGACGAGCAGGGACTCTCCTGGGACGAGGCCTGGCGCATAACCACCCGTACCATGGCCTACACCAACCATACCCTGCTCCCCGAAGCCCTGGAGAAATGGTCGGTGCCGCTTTTCAGGCAACTTTTGCCGCGCCTTCTGGAGATCATCCTGGAAATCAACGCCCGCTTCCTGGCCGAGGTGGCTAGCCGCTGGCCCGGCGACGGCGAGCGCCTGCGCAACATGTCCATCATCGAGGAGGGTGAGGTGCAGCAGGTGCGTATGGCCTATCTCGCCATCGTCGGTAGCTTTTCGGTGAACGGTGTGGCCGCCCTGCACTCCGAGCTCCTCGTGCAGGGGCTCTTCCGCGATTTCTACGAGCTTTGGCCGGAGAAGTTCAACAATAAGACCAACGGCGTCACGCCGCGCCGCTGGCTCGCCCGCTGCAACCCCGGGCTCACCAGGCTCCTCGCCTCCAGGATCGGAGACGGCTTCGTGGCCGACCTCTCCCTGATCTCCGAAGCGGTGCGCTACGCCGAGGACCCGGAGTTCCGCAGGGAGTGGCACGCGGTGAAAAGGTCAAACAAGGAGCGTCTAGCGGTCCTGGTGCAGGAGCAGTGCGGTGTCACCTTCAACCCCGACAGCCTCTTCGACGTCCAGGTTAAAAGGATCCACGAGTACAAGCGCCAGCTCCTGAACGTGTTGCACGTGATCCACCTCTACGACCGGATCAAGCGCGGCGACACCGAGGGGTGGACCGACCGCTGCGTGTTGATCGGCGGCAAGGCCGCTCCCGGCTACTACATGGCCAAGCTGATCATCAAGCTGATCAACAACGTGGCCCGCGTGGTGAACGACGACCCGGTGGTGGGGGGGCGGCTCAAGGTGGCCTTCCTCCCCAACTACCGCGTCACCGCCATGGAGGTGATCTGCCCCGGCACCGACCTCTCCGAGCAGATCTCCACCGCAGGCAAGGAGGCATCCGGCACCGGAAACATGAAGTTCATGATGAACGGCGCCATCACCATCGGCACCCTGGACGGCGCCAACATCGAGATCCGCGAGGAAGTCGGCGATGAAAACTTCTTCGTCTTCGGCCTTACCGCCGAGGAGGTGGAACGGGAGCGCCGCAGCTACAACCCCGCCGGCATCGTGGCCGCCGACCCGGAGTTGGAGCGGGTCATGCAGCTTCTGGCCAGCGGGCACTTCAACATGTTCGAGAAGGGGATCTTCGATCCCATCGTAAAAGCGATCATGAGCCCGCAGGACCCATGGATGGTTGCCGCCGATTTCCGCAGCTTCGTCAGGGCGCAGAGAAAGGCCGCCGAGGCCTACCTGGACCGGGAGGCGTGGACCAGGATGAGCATCGTCAACAGCGCGAGAAGCGGCAAGTTCTCCACCGATCGAACCATATCCCAGTACAACGAGGAGATCTGGCACCTCCGTCCGGTGAGCCCCACCCCCCGGTGAACCCTCCTGAAGGGGAGCGCCTTCCCGGATGTCAACTTCTTCTCAAGATTCATGAAGGGGTGCCGATACGTCACACAGGTCCCGGAGGCAGGCTGCCGCAGCGTTCAGGACGGACACCCGTGCGGCAGGGCCTGAATCGCATCAGAGTCCATTGACACATCAAGGAACCCCGGAGGAAATAAATGTCTACCGCCAATTTGCCGATCAAAAAGGGTGAGTCGAGCAGCGAACTGATTCAGCTGGTGAGCTTCAACCTAGGCGCAGAAGAGTACGCCGTCGAGGTGCTGAAGGTGCGCGAGATCATCAGGATGACCCCCATCACCCACATCCCGAACACCCCGCCCAGCGTAGAGGGGATCATAAACCTGCGCGGCAAGGTGATACCGATCATCTCACTCAGGAACCGGTTCGGCATGTGCAGCACCGATGACGACCAGCACACCCGGATCATGGTCATGGACATCGACGGCAAGCTCATGGGCTTCATCGTCGACGGCGTCTCCGAGGTGATCAGGATTTCCAGCGGCGAGATCCAGCCCCCCCCAAGCATCGCCGCCGGTGGCGTGGACCAGGACTTCATCTGCGGTGTCATCAAACACGGCGAGCAGTTGCTGCTCATGCTCCAGCTCGACCGCATGTTCACCAGCGCAGAGCAGGACGCTTTCTCCAGTTTCGGTTGATTGCGCCCAGCGGATACTTCGCCTGGAAGGGGAGGGGACGTAAGTCTTCCTCCCCTTTTTTGATCTCATTTGGGGTGTGCAAAGCCGGCCTCAGATGGTACAGTGGCCGCTTCGCTTAGACAGGAGCGGAAACTTTTTGAAATTTCAGGAGGGGTAACCAGATGCCATTCGTCAACATCAAGATCACCAGGGACGGAGCCACTGCGGAGCAGAAGGCCACGCTGATCAAGGGGGTGACCCAGCTGTTGGTGGACACGCTCGGAAAGAATCCAGCAACAACGGTGGTGGTCATCGAGGAGGTGGACACGGACAACTGGGGCATTGGCGGAGAGTCGATCACCGCGCGCAGGAAAGCGGGGAAATAAAACCTGAAATGTGTAAAACTGTAAAGGAAAGCGACAGAAGTTTCCTTGAAAAGTGTCGATAAGTTTAACAGCGGCCGGTGGCTTTCCCGACAGGACGGTGCACTCCCTTTTAAGGGGCGCGTCGCCCCTTTGTTTCCGGCCTGTTCCGGGGAGTGCGGCCGTCGGACGGAAAAGACGTTGATGGCACTGTCTATGCTAAAGTCTGGGTAAGTCGGCGGCGGTTCCATTTATTGACGTGTTGAAGAACACAGAATTTCCGCCGATAGAGGAGGTGGCCAGTATGGAATACTTAAGCTATGGCCACGAATGCATCATCTACATCGTCCTGCTTTTGGTCGTCTGTCATCTGATTCTTGATGTGCTGCCGGTTTGGTTCAAGCGTGCGCGCCACCTCCTGGCATCGGTGCCGATCAGGATAACCGGCGGGCTCTTGATAATCATCGCTTCCTTTTTCCTCCTGTAGGTCCTCGCTTGCGAGGTTTTGCGGCAGGTGGAAAACAGCGCAGTGGGACACGTGAAGGCCGGGAACCATCCTCCCGGCCTTTCTGTTTGTTGATGTGCCGGCGACAGTTACAGCCGCAACCTGGCGACCGGCCATCCTGCGCCTGAGCCGGGGTCGAAAGGCGGGCGAATGATTATTCGCCCTTACGAGGGGGGGGGGCGGCAGGTTGCCGGGCAAGAACCTCGAAGACGAGTTTCAACCGGCACGCATCCTGGAGCAGGTCGCTCTTGGCCTTCGCTCCGTAGAGTTCGACGGACATGTCTTCCTCACCGCTTAGGGTGAGCCGCAGGACGTCCTTTTCGAGAACGCAGTCGAACTGCTGCACGACTCCGTTGCGGCGCCGGTCCAGGCCGTCGCACAGTCTGAGGATCCCACCCAGCCGGGCGACCAGGAGCTGGTCCGCCGCTGAGAGGCGCACGTACTCGTCATGCTTTTTCTTGGGCATGGACTTGCGGTGATAACGGGCGATGTTGGCCATCAGCTCCCGCTCGCGGGGGGTGAAACCGAACAGGTCGGCGTGACGGATCAAATGGTAGGAATGCTTGTGGTGGCTGGAATAGCTGATGAAGTAGCCGACGTCGTGCATGATTGCCGCGGCTTCCAGGAGCCTCAGTTCCTTGTCGCCCCAGCCGTAGCGCTTCGAAAGCGCCGAGAAGAGCTGCCGGGAGAGCTTGGCGACCTGCTGGGCGTGGGACTCATCGGAATGGCAGGAGCGGGCGAACTCGAGGGTGCTGTCGCGCCAGGAGCGCCTCTTCTTGTCGGGCAGCAGGTTACGGCGGCGCAGGCCGCGCAGGATGAGCCCTTCGCGGATGCCGCGCTCGTTGACCTTCAGGTGGTTCACCTGGAAAAAGTCCATCAGCTCGTCGACCGCGGTGACCCCGGCGACGATGATATCGGAGCGTTCCGGGTTCAAGCCGGGTATGGCGCGGCGCTCCTTGTCGCTCTTTCTCATCAGCATGGCCAAAAGGTGTACCAGCTCGGAGCGAAGCAGCTCGTAGCCGTGCAGGGAGTCGAACTTCTCGCGCCTTGCGGCGGCCACCATGGCGGCGATGGAGGTGACGGTCCCTCCGGAGCCTACCAGGCACTGCATGCCGGTGCGCTCCCCGCTGTAGGCGGCCTTCAGGGTTTTGCGGATATGCTTGCGCAGCTTCTGGTGTTCCGCTTGCTGTACGGGATCGCTTTTCAAAAAATTCTCGGTGAGAAAGACCGCGCCCAGTTCCAGCGACAGCATCTCCTCGGCGTGCGCGCCCAGCGCCGAGATCAGCTCGAGGCTGCCGCCTCCTATGTCGAAGATCAGGTGCCGCACCCCGTCCAGTTCGAAGTTGTGCTGGGCCGAGAGGGCGGCCAGCTCGGCTTCCTCCTCGCCGCTTATCACCTCGATGTCGAGGCCGGTCTGCTCCTTGATGGCCGCCACCAGCTCGCGCCCGTTGGCAGCCTTGCGCACCGCGCTGGTGGCCACGGCCTCGATTGAGGTGACCTTGTAGCCGTCGATGATCTTTTTCTGGCGGGACAGCGCCTCGACGGCGCGCTCCCACGCGGCGGGCGAGATGGCACCGGTCTGGTGCAGCCCTTCCCCCAGGCGCACCAGCACCTTCTCGTCGTCGAGGATCTTGTACTTGCCGCTCTCCGCGGTCTCGACGATGATGCTGCGGATCGAGTTGGTGCCGATGTCGATGGCGGCCAGCCGGTTTTGTTTCAACGGCTACTCCTTGGGCATGACGGGATGCCAGATTGTATCAGGACAGGGCGGACTGTGACAACCCGGGAGGGGTGGAAGGGTGACGCTACGTCAGGGCCTTCAACACTGCCTTTCTCGCCTTCTTGAACCCCTTGCGGACCTTCTTGAGGCTTGCCTCTTCCAGGCCGGTGACCTTCTTTTCCGCCTTGGTGAGTATCTTCGCGATCCGCTTGGAGCGCTTGTTACCGAAATCGTGCATCTGCAACAGGGCGTTCTCGATCCTCTCCAGGTCGGTCCCAAGTTTTCTGCCGCACTTTTCCGACATCTCCCCGACGAACCGGTCGCGGGTGGTCTGCGCCAGATTTTCCACTTTTTCCCGCATCCCTACCACGCGCTGCTGCATAAGCTGCACGGGCTTCTCCCGATCCTCCTGCTCCATCCCGGCCAGTTCCCTGGCCTGTTGCAGTATCGATCCCATGTGGCGCCGGTTCACACCGCGCACCTTGCTCAAACCTTCCTCTCCGGCCTGGGCGATCTTGGCGAAGCTGTCAAACCCGGCGTCGTACAGACGCTTGCCCAGGATTGCGCCGACGCCTTTCAGCCGTCTGAAATCTGCTGTGGACTGGACCATCTCTGACACTCCTTGTTCGTTGTTTGTCCCGACCTGGTTCCGGATCAGCCCCCTTGACGCAGGCGATCCACCGCCTTGCCGCGCGCGGTGATGATCCTGCCCGTTCCGGTCACCAGTTGCAGGAATTGCGGCTCTCCGCTGCCGCTAGCGTTTCTCTTGAACGAGACGGTACCCCCTTTGGGAAGAGAGAGGGATGCTTCTTCCCCGAGCAGCGCCTGCGTGACCAGGCCCAGGTCCGGCTCGTGTCCGACCAGCGCAACCTCGCTCGCCTGCGGGTAGAGCTTCAGCAACTCGTCAAGCATTTCCGGGCGGAAACCGGGTGAGAGCTCGGACGCGACGATCAGCTCCCGCTTGTAACGCAGCTTTTCCGCCAGGATGTCCGCCGTCTGCACCGCGCGCACCAGCGGGCTGGTCAGGATCAGGTCCGGCTCGATGCCGAGCGTGGCGAGGCTCTTGGCGGCTTTGCGGAAACGACGTCTGCCGCGGCGGGTGAGGTAGCGGTGCTCTTCTGGCACCTCAGGCGTTCTCTCTATGGCTTCTGCGTGGCGGACTATGTGGATGATCATGGGGGGCTCCATGGATTAGGCGACGTTAAAGACTTTAGCGAATCTATTTCGATTTGCAACCATCTGTCTCAATCCGCAGCCGACAGGTCAGGGCCAAGGTGAGGTACGTTACCAAGTGAGGGGGGAGCGAGCCGTGTGAGTGAGAGGGGCGGTACCGAAAGAGCTGCAGGTGGGGTTGAGGGAAAACGAGCCCTCCCGGTGAGGGGAGGGGGCATCTGTGGTCCTAGTGGTCAGTTCCGGCGTTGCACGGCGGGACGCGTCGTCAGCGCACCAGAAGCTGCTCCAGGTTTCTTTTCATGGAGTCGGAGATGGCTTCGGAAGGTACCGAGCCCCCTACGCCTCTGAGCCAGAAGCGGTCGACGGCGGTATCGCCCTGGGTGTCGACGGTCATCTTCACCGGAAACAGGCAGCGCATGCTGAAGTAGTCCAGCAGGTCCCCGAGAAAGCCCAGCCGGTCTACCCCCTCAAGCTCGACGAAGAGGCTGCCGTTGTGGCACGCCGTAGGCTCCATGGTGAAGGAGAGGAGCTCGATGCAGGCCGCCTTGCGGTCGGGCTCGGTATTGGCCAGCCGCAGGAAGTCGATCGCCTCGGGACTCCCGGCAAAAGGGGCGCTCTTCAGTTCGAAACTGGAGCGCCAGTTGCTGGCGTTGACCTTCTCCGCACTCCCCCGCACGATGCCGACGCGGTGCTCCGAGAGCCCGGCGGCAAGCCTGCCGCTCCATCCCGGCGCAAGGAAGCCGGCCATCCCCAGGCGGTAGCCGCCGGGGCGCCCGTAGATGGGCTCTATGGTGAAGCCGGTTTCCTGGAACCCGGCGTATGCCGTGTCTGTCGCTGACGATCTCATGGTGGCCAAGCTGTTCATTGCCGTTCTCCTTGGTGTGGCTGACGCTGCAGCGCGTCAGGGAATTCAGGCTGCTGTGCCCGTGGTGTTGCCTGCGGTATCCAGCTACCGGTAGGAGAGCATCTCTTTGCCGCAGCCGGTGAGGAAGTCGAAGACCTCGCCGCGGCTGAACAGGAAACGGGGCATGTCCTGGTTCATCAGGTCTTCAAGGAAATGCAGTGTGGTGGCGTCGTCCCGCTTCAGTTCGTTCATGACCGCTGCGAGCAGCGGCAGGATGTCGTAGAGGTCGTCCCGGTTGAAGGGGGCGCTGTCGCCCGGGCCGGAGAACTTGGCATCGAACCTGGTCTGCGTCGCCTTCGGGTACTTGTATTTCAGATCCGAGGGAATGATGGTGAGTCCCATGGTGTCACTCCTGGTGGCAGCCGCACCGGGAAGCGGTGCAGGTGCTGCGGCAGACGGGGGAATGCTGTGCCGGCTCCCCGTCGCGGTCGTAGCGGTCCAGGGAGGCCTTGGTGATGAACCATCCCTGGTCGGAGAGGGTCCCCTGCAGCGTTTTCTGCTTGAGCAGCATGAGAACGCGGGTTTCGGTGGTGGAGAGTTCGATGGCAGCCTCGGCCGCAGTGACGTGCGCGATACCGTCGATGATCTCTGTCATGGCAGCTCCTCCTTTTGCTGCTTCCCCTTACATGGAGCATGCCAGCCTCTGCTTCGCCAACGGGATGGGACGTTTTTCCGCACCTTTACAGGGACAATCGTCGCCTGACCCGCTCGCGGCCTGCTCATTAATTAGCCAGCCTGCCTGTCCTCGTGCAGTGTATCTGGGCGATCGGGGCCGTTTCCATGCGGGCCGCATTTACCGCGGACTGAAGGATCTGGTCGGGTGACTGCGGAGAGCAGGCGCCATATCGGAGTTGATAAGAAAGGCGAGACATAGTAACCTGCACCGGTATTTCATCACGCCTGTGAGAGATTTTATGCCGACACAATTGCAGCTCGACTCACTGAACGGGCTGGTCGAAGCCGAACTGCCGTCGCTGGTTGAGATCTATGAACATCTGCACGCCCATCCCGAGCTGTCCGGCCAGGAGCGCGAGACCGCCTCGCTGCTTTCGGGAGAGCTGAAGGGGCTTGGTTTCAAGGTTACGGAGGGGATCGGCAGGTACAGCAGGTTTGACTGGCCCGGTTACGGTGTGCTGGCAGTGCTTGAGAATGGGACCGGTCCGACCCTTTTGATGCGGGCGGACATGGACGCGCTGCCGGTCGAGGAGAATACGGGGCTTCCCTATGCCAGCAAGGCGAGGGCGGTCTACCGGGACGGCAGCGAGGTGCCGGTGATGCACGCCTGCGGGCACGACGTGCACGTCGCCTGCCTGCTGGGCGCCGCCCGCGTGCTGGCCCGCGCCAGGGAGTGCTGGTCCGGCACGCTGGTGCTGGTCGGCCAGCCAGGCGAAGAGGGGGGAGACGGCGCCCAGGCGATGATCGACGACGGTGCCTACCGGCTCTGCCCCAGGCCGGATTACGCCCTGGCCCTGCACAGCACCCTGTTTCTTAAGGCCGGGACTGCCGGTTACGCACCGGGCAACTTCCTGGCCAGCTTCACCGAGGTGGAGGTGGTGGTGCGCGGCGTGGGGGCGCACGGCTCAGCGCCGGAGCACGGCAAGGACCCCGTGGTGATGGCGGCGCAGGTTGTTCTCGCCCTGCAGACCATAGTGAGCCGCGAGATCACCCCGCACGAGCCGGCCGTGGTCACCGTCGGCTCCATTCATGGCGGCGCCGCGTGCAACGTGATTCCCGAAGAGGTGGTGCTGCAACTGAGCATCAGGAGCTTCGACGACCGGGTGCGCGACAGGATCCTGGACTCGGTGCGGCGCATCTGTGCCGGGGTGGCTCTCGCCGCAGGGGTGCCGGAGGAGCGCTCTCCCGTGGTTTCCGTGCCGGCCTGCCATCCTGCGACGTACAACGATCCCGTCCTGGCGGAGCGCGTGGCGGTGGCGCTGCGGGCCGCGCTTGGGGCGGATAACGTGGTTCGCTCGGCGGCGAAGATGGTGAGCGAGGATTTCGGCTCCTGGGGGCTTGGTGGCGCGATCCCGGTCTGCATGTTCTGGCTGGGGGCAGCCGATCCGGAGCTCTTCGAAAAGGGGCAGCGCCAAGGGGTGTCGCTTCCGTCGCAGCATTCGCCCTTGTACGCGCCGCTGCCCGAGCCGACGCTGCGGGCAGGGGTGAAGGCTTTGGTAGCCGCTGCCTGCGACCTCCTTCCGGCGGGGTAGGGGGACAATGGATAATGACAAAAGGAAAGGGGCGCATCTCGCGATGCGCCCCTTTTTGTATCGAGTTTGCCGGGCGTGAAGGGGAATGATCGTTCGCCTCTGCAGGGCCGGACAGGAGAAGCGGTCAGCGATCCTCATCCCTTTGCAGGGCGCGTCCGCCGGAGGATTCGCCGCGCCCGCGCCCCTGTCCGGGCTCATACTCGCGCGCCGGACGCGCAGGTTCGGCGGGCTCGGCCTTGGGCGCCGACGTTGCGGCCGGTGTCGGCGCGACCCTCGGTTTCTCGCTCCGGGGCGTCACCGGCCTTGCCGGTGCTGCCGGGGCGGCCGGGGTTACCGGAGCAGCCGCGGGTGCCTTCACCGCCGGCTCCGCTACGGGAGCGTGGGGCGCGGCTCCGCGCGCTGCAGGCGCCGGTGCAGTCGCTGCGGCGGGAGGCTGTACGTCGGGACGGTTCACCGGGCGCGGCTCCCTGCGCCGTCCCTCTCCCCGGCCAGGGCGTGCCGTGGCGGGTTCCCCGGTGACGGCAGGAGCCTGCTGAGCGCCCGGCTGCAGTTGGGGTTGTTGTTTAGGTTGTCCCGGCGGTCGCTGTTTGTCCGGTTTTCCCTGGGGCTGCGGCTTGTTGGTTGGCGCCGGCGGCTGAACCTTGTCTACCCGCGGCTGTAACGGTGCCGGCTGACGCTGCGCGGCCGGCGGGGGCGCACCCGGTTTGGGGGGCGCGGTCGTGGGGGCGGGTACGCCGGGCGCGGGCGCCGGCTCGCGCCGGTTCCACGGTTCTCTGCGTCTCTCACTGCCCGGGCGCGGCTGTTCTATCTTGCCGGGACGCAGTTGTTCGACCTTACCTGGGCGGGGCTGTTGTTCGACCTTGCCTGGACGCGGCTGTTCGACCCTGCCGGGGCGCCGCGGTTCCAGCCGCACCGGCGGCATCTTCCCTTCGTCACGGTGCCGTCTGCTCTCGACCCGCAGTTGGTCGCGGTATCTGCGAGTGTCGCGCTGCACCACTCGCTCGTTGATGGTGATGGTCGCGGCACGCTTGTTGATGTAGACGCCGCGCCGGTCCTGCGCGTAGGGACGCGAGCGGGTAATCCACCCGCCTCCGCGCCAGCCGTGGTAGTAGACCCTGTGTTCACGCCAGTTGAAGTCGCGGTTGAGCCAGGGGCCGATGGAGAAACCGACGCTGAAGGTTATGAAGGGGGAACTTGGGTAGTAGCGTTCAACGTAGACCACGGTCGGGTCGTACACCGGCACGTAGACGTACTGCGGGCGCGCCGGGACGATGCGGATGATGTCGCCCTCGAAGAAGACCTGCTGCTGCTGCGTGCTGAAGAGGTTGCCCTGGTCGTAGGCGAAGCGGCGCAGCCTCTGGATGGCGTCCATCACGTCCTGGGGCTGCTCGATGTAGGCCTGCCCCAGCGATGCGGTCCACTGGTACTCGCGGTCCATCATGTACAGCACCTGCGGGTAATGTGCCACCGCGCGCACGCTGATGTCCCAGGGTTGATAGTCGATGCGCGGGGTGTCGCCGTAGAGCCTGACGAAATTGGCCGCGTCGTGGATCTGGTCGACGAAGGTGGCCGCCGGCAGGATCTGCGCTATCAGCGGGTCGGGGTAGAGCGCGATCGGGCCGAGCAGGTCGTCCAGTTCCTCGGGGTAGAGCAGATCATCGCCCGCGTAGTTGTCTTGGTCAGACATCTGGTAGTAACCTGGCTCCGACTGTGCCTGAACCGGTACGGCAGTGACTGTAATAGGGATCAGTACTGTCATGAACAGAATGGTCAATAACCTTTTCATAGCTGTCTCCTAAGAGCGGATTGCCTTTGGCGCTACCGGTTCAGTCTAGCAGAAGCCGTCTGGCATGGCAAAGCCGGGATCTTGCATCTCGGGGGCGGTAAGGATCAACAGGCGGCCCGCATCTCCATGATCTTGGCATGCAGACCTTCCATGTCGAAGGGTTTTTGAATGTAGTGCATCTCCCGGTCGGCGATGATGCCGCGCTTGGCGATGATCTCGGACGAATAGCCGGTCATGAACAGCACCTTGGTGTCGGGACGCAGGACCGCCATGCCGCGCGCCATCTCCAACCCGTTCATGTCTGGCATGATCACGTCCGAGAGCACGAGGTCGATGTCGGTGTCGGTTTCCTTGCAGATACAGAGGGCGGCGTGCGGGGTCGCCGCCTGGATCACCTGGTAGCCGATCTTCTCCAGCATCTGGGTCGCCATGGCCCGCAGCATGTCGTCGTCCTCGACCACCAGGACCGTCCCGGTACCGCTGAGCGTCCCCGGCAGGTTCTGCGCGGGGGGCTCCGACTCGCCGCTCAGCCGGGGGAGGTAGATCCGGAAGGTCGTGCCGCTGCCGGGCTCGCTTTCCACGTCGACGAAACCGCCGTTCTGGGCCACGATGCCGTACACCGTGGCGAGCCCGAGGCCCGTTCCCCTCCCCACCTCCTTGGTGGTGAAAAACGGCTCGAAGATCCGCTTGATCAGCTCGCGGTCCATCCCGGTCCCGGTGTCCACGACGCTCAGGCAGGCGTACGAGCCGGGCTTTGCATCGAGGCGGTAGTCGCAGAAAGGCTCGTCCACGACCACGTTCTCGGTCTTTATGGTGAGCATCCCGCCGTCGGGCATGGCGTCCCGGGCGTTCACCGCGAGGTTCATCAGGATCTGGTCCACCTGCGAGGGGTCGATCTTCACCGTCCAGAGTGCGGGGTCGGGGGCGAAGCCGAAGCGGACCTCCTCGCCGATCAGGCGGCTCAGCGTCTTCTCGGTCTCCAGGCAGTGCTCGTTCAGGTTCACCGCGCGGGGGGAGATGATCTCCTTGCGGGAGAAGGCGAGGAGTTTGCGCACCATGTCGCGCGAACGCTCCCCCGCCTTGATGATCTCCTGCAGATAGAGCCGCAGCGGTGTCGCTTCCGGGGCTTCGAGCAGGCTCAGCTGCGCATAGCCAAGCATCACGCTCAGCATGTTGTTGAAGTCGTGGGCCACGCCGCCTGCCAGTTGCCCGATGGATTCCATCTTCTGCGAGTGCCTGAGCTGCGCCTCGATCTTTCTGTGTTCGGTGATGTCGATGCCGAAGCAGAGGGTGCCGATCCGCACCCCCTTCTCGACGATGGCGCTGTTGCGCCAGGAGATGGTGCGCATGGCTCCCGCCTTGGTCACGATCTGACCCTCGAAGGCGTTCATACCATCGTCGTTGGCAAGTTGCGGCGCACCGCACATCTTGAAGAAGGCTTCCGCCCCCATCACCGTCTCGAACCAGTTCTTGCCGGTCAGCTCTTCCTGGCTATAGCCGGTCATTTCTTCGCCGGTCCTGTTGATGAGCGTCACCTCGCCCTTGAGGTCCAGCCCGAGAATCATCACGCAGGCGGCCTGGATCAGGTTCTCGGTATACTCCTTCGCGGATTTGAGCGCTTCCACCGCCACCCTGCGTTCCGTGATGTTCTCGACGGAAAGGACGGTGCCGGCGATGCGGCCCTCCTGGTAGACGGGGGTGGCCCCGCAGGCAATGGTGATCGTGCCGCCGTCCTTGCGGACCAGGTCCGCCTCGAACTTAACGATATCCGCCGACCCGCTCGCCACGAGGTGCAGCTGCCCGAGCACCATGTCCCTCGACTCAGGATCGACCAGCCCGGGGAGGTCCCTGCCGTGAAGTTCCTCGGGGGTATAGCCGCTGGTCTCCGTGCAGCGCCCGTTGACCATGCCGATGGTGCCGTCCAGTTTCAGGACGATGACCGCATTCGCGCTGCTCTCCATGACCTTGCGCAGGAAGTTGTAGGAGTCCTGCAACTGGCGGTTGGCTCGGTTGATGGCACGGAAGGGGAGCAGTATGAAGACGATGAGGCCGATGCTGAGCCCCATCACCGTGACGAGGAGGGACTTCTTGAGGATGGGGCGCAGGGAGCGGCTGATCTCGACGCTGCCGATCACCTGTTTGCCATAAAGAACGGGGTGCGAACGTTGGATGACTGGGGCCTCGGGATCGTAACCGCTGGCCGCCAGTTCGCTCCCGACCGAATCGAGGATGCGATGCTTCTCTTTTTGTGCCGGGTCGCCGCGGTGGGAGAGCAGTGCGTCGAGGCGATGCGCCTCGCTGTGCCAGGACGCCGGTTCCAGGTCGCCCAGGCCGGAAATGATGCGGGCGTTTATTTCGGCCTCGGTCTCGAGGCTGCCGACGGCGTATTGGTAGCTGATGGCGAAGTAGCCGACGGGAAAGAAGAGTGCGACGAAGAAGGCGAGCAGTACTGTGCAGTTGGCGGTGAAGTGGACGGTTTGCTTCTCAGAACCAGTCATGGGCAAGCGCTCCTTGCGCAGCAACCGAATCAGGACCTCGTGCTCCGGCGAACTGACCGCAGCCAACGGTCCCGAGCACCGGCGAAGCAGATTAGCATCATTTTAGGAGAAAGAGAAGGACATTGTACCTATTTCACCTAAAAACGTTCATCAAATCTCTGAACCTGGCCCCTGTTGCTTTGAATATCCCTGGAGTCCATGGAATCATTCTTCCGAGGCTGCCTGCCACTGGTTATGACAACAGGTAAAGTCGGTTCTGTGTTGCAAGGGTAAAGGCCTTCGGCGGTGCGATGTTGTATACGCGAATGCGGCCGTAACGGCGGCCATATGCGTTGACAGCACCCGGAGCTTCTTGTATATATTGCCGTGTTACTGAAATGAAAATCGTGCTACCGCTGCTGCGGCTGCCACGGTACGCGGAGGAATATCATGCATATGGCGGATGCTCTGCTCTCGCCCACGGTAGGCGCGACGATGTGGGCCGTGTCCGCGGGGGGCGTCGCCCTCGGCTCGGCGCGGTTGCGCCGGGAGCATGACGACCGCCTGGCGCCGCTCATGGGCGTGCTGGGGGGCTTTCTCTTCGCCGCGCAGATGATCAACTTCTCCATCCCGGGTACCGGGTCGAGCGGCCACCTGACCGGCGGCCTGCTCCTCGCCATCCTGCTGGGTCCCAGCGCCGCCTTCCTCACCGTCGCCTCCGTGCTCATGGTTCAGGCCTTTTTCTTTGCCGATGGCGGCCTCCTCGCACTGGGGTGCAACATCTTCAATCTCGGCATGATCCCGGCACTGCTCGTCTATCCGCTTTGTTATCGCCGGCTGATCGGTCCGGAGCCGGGGCGCCGGCGCGAGGTGGTGGTGACCATGCTCGCGGCGCTCCTCGCCATGCAGTTGGGTGCGCTCTGCGTCGTCCTGGAGACGACAGCTTCGGGTGTCTCCGCGCTCCCGCTCGACAAATTCCTGCTTCTGATGCAGCCCATTCACCTGGCTATCGGCCTGGTTGAGGGGGCGGTCACGCTGGCCGTGGTCTCCTTCCTGCGCAAGGCCCGCCCCGAACTGCTCGCCAGGGGGAGCGCCCCAAGCGCCGCCTCCGGTCGCCTGGTGCTCGCCGGTTTTTTGGTCTGCGCCCTTTTCGTCGCCGGCGGCCTGTCCCGCTTCGCTTCGGTAAAGCCAGACGGGCTTGAGTGGTCGGTAGCCAGGGTTTCCGGGGAGGCCTCCCTCCCGGAGCACCGCTCCGGTTTGCCCGTCCTTCTGGGGGCGCTGCAGAGGAGGACGGCCTGGTTTCCCGACTACCGCTCCGTTTCTGCCGCCGCGCCCGTCCTTACACCCGCTCCGGCATCGGCCGGTCCGCAGCCCTTGCCTGTCTCCGGCAAGGGGAGCGGGGCTGCCGGCGTCGCGGGCACCGCTCTCACCGTCCTTCTGGTCGCCGGTGCGGCGCTGCTGCTGCGCAGGGGCAACCGGGGAGCGTTACCCCCCCGGGCGTAGCGGGAAGGCGGCTGCGGCCGGCGAGGATGGGAGCCTGATGGCATCGGTACACGGGGCATTGCTCGATTTGAAGCGGCTGGACCGGCTCGCGGGAGGGGATACCCCCCTGCACCGGCTGGACCCCCGCGCCAAGGTGCTGGCTACCCTCGTTTTCATCGTCTGCGTCGTTTCCTTCGGCCGCTACGAACTCTCCGCCCTGATCCCCTTCTTCATCTTCCCCGTCTCCCTGGTCGCTGCGGGCCGGCTTCCCGCCGGTTACCTGGCGGCAAAGGTGGCCCTGGTCGCCCCCTTCGCCATCGCCGTCGGCATCTGCAACCCCTTTTTCGACCGCGGCATCCTGGTTCACCTGGGAGCACTGGACATCACCGGCGGCTGGGTCTCCTTCGCCTCCATCGTGCTGCGCACCGCGCTTACCGTCGGTGCCGCGCTCACCCTGACCGCGCTCACCGGTTTCGCCTCCATCTGCCGCGCCCTGGTGCGGCTTGGGATGCCCAAGGCGTTCGCCATGCAGCTCCTTTTCCTCTACCGCTACCTGTTCGTGCTGGCGGAGGAGGGGGGGCGGGCCTCGCGGGCGCGCGAGCTGCGTTCCTTCGGCCGCAAGGGAAGCGGGCTCGCGAGCTACGCCTCGCTCCTGGGGCACCTGCTGCTGCGCACCTGGCAGCGGGCCGAGCGGATGCACATGGCGATGCTGGCGCGTGGTTTCACGGGCGACTTTCCCTCGGCGCAGGGGGGGCGCTTCGGCGCGCGGGAGGTCGTCTTCGTGCTCTTTTGGAGCGCGCTCTTCATCACCTTAAGGTTGTACAACGGCGCCGAGCTGCTCGGGACGCTGGTAACGGTGTACCTGTCATGAGCCACCACATCCTGGAAATCGATCACCTGCGCCACGTCTATCCCGACGGCACCGAGGCGCTGCGCGACGTAAGCTTCAGCGTCAGCCACGGCGAGTCCGTGGCCGTGATCGGGGCCAACGGCGCGGGGAAATCCACGCTCCTCGCGCACCTTAACGGGCACCTGCTTCCCCATTCGGGCGAGGTGCGCATCGGTCACGTCCCGGTCGACCGCTCGACCCTGCTCGAGGCGCGGCGCACCGTCGGGATGGTGTTCCACGACCCGGACGACCAGCTCTTCATGCCCACCGTCTACGAGGACGTCGCCTTCGGCCCGATGAACCTCGGCCTGGCGGGGGGGGAGTTGAAGAACTGCGTGGCCGAGGCGCTGCGCCGGGTCGATGCGGAGCACCTGGCGGCGAAGGCGCCTTATCATCTCTCCGCCGGGGAGAAGAGGCGCGTGGCCATCGCCACGGTCCTCTCCATGTCGCCGGACATCCTGGTCATGGACGAGCCCACCAACGGCCTGGACCCGTACGCCCGCCGGCAGCTGATCGGGCTCCTGAAGGATTTCCACCATAGCAAGATCATCACCAGCCACGACCTGGACATGGTGCTGGAGGTCTGCCAGCGGACCGTGGTGCTTTCGGCGGGGGTGGTGCGGGCCGACGGGCCCACGCTGGAGATCTTTCGGGACGAGGCGCTGCTTCGGGAGTGCCGGCTGGAAAAACCGCTGTCCATGCAGGGGTGTCCGGTCTGCGGCGCTTGAGGGTGCTGAAAAAGGGAAGGGCACAAAAAAAGCCCCGGATTGCTCCGGGGCTTTTGTAAAGTTCTACGCTATGTGAGTGGGATTAAACCCTGCTGACGTTTGCTGCCTGGAGACCTTTCGGGCCCTTGACGATTTCGAAGGTCACGCTGTCGCCCTCGGTGAGGGATTTGAAGCCGTCGCTGTTGATGGCGGAGAAGTGAACGAAGACATCCTCGCCGTTCTCCTGCTCAAGAAAGCCAAACCCCTTGCTGTCGTTAAACCATTTTACAGTGCCGTTTACCATTTACTTACTTCTCCCATAGTACTTCTTTTTGGTTTTAATCCACGGGTATTCGAGGACGCGTAACCATACCACCTTGCAACAGTAGTGTCAATATATTTTAAATTAGATTTAAAGGTTTTTACTTAGTATACAGAATCCGGCGCGTTGACACAGGGGGCGCGCTGTAGTAGCGTGCCTTACCGTGACAGCGATAAGGATGCGGCAGATCCGTCTGCAGTGCCACAGAACCGAGGAAATGAGTCTATGAAGATCTGGATAGATGCCGATGCCTGCCCCAAGGTCATCAAGGAGATTGTCTTTCGCGCATCGCAGCGCTTAAAGGTGCCGGTTTGCCTGGTCGCCAACAGCGACCTGTCCCGGGCGCACACGGCGCTCATCAGTTCGGTGCGCGTGGCAGCCGGCTTCGACGTCGCCGACGACTACATCGCCGAGCACGCCGAGGCGAGCGACCTGGTGATCACCGCCGACATCCCGCTGGCCGCCCGTGTCGTTGAGCGCGGAGGAGTTGCGCTCGACCCGCGCGGTGAACTCTACACCGAGGAGAACGTGGGGGAGCGCCTTTCCATGCGCAACCTGATGCAGGAGTTGCGCAACGACGGCTTGCTGCTTGGAGGCCCTGCGCAGTTCGGTCTTGCCGATCGGCAGCGTTTCGCCTCGGCTCTGGACCGGCTGCTGACCCGCATGATGCGCGGCGATCGTCCCTGAATATCGACTCTTGCTGTCATAGCCTTAGCCCTTTTCTCCCTCTGCTATATCTATTGCCTTTCGGTCGCTTTTGCGACCTGATCCTCTCTTGTATCTCTGCCGTTGCCTTATGGCACTGTCTTCCTTCATGCCTGAACCAGATTTCCTGCCAGTGTGATAAAATCTTTTGTAACTCTGCCTCAGGTCGTGCTAATGTCGCGGCAAAAATGACAGTTTGTAAATAATTCTTGAGACAGTGCGACGCCTATGACTGCCCACTATCAACAGAGGTCCTCCGAGGAAGTAGAACTCGAACAAAAGCGCGCCGAGCTTGCTTCCCTGCGTGCCCGCCACGCCGAGGCTGCCACCGTCTTGCACCGGTTGCGCGAGGAGATCGCGGGTTTCGAACGGAACTACCAGCAGACGCTGGGGCGGCGCATGGCCGAGCTGGAAAGGCTTGAGGCCGAGATCGCGAGGGCTACCGGCGCTTACGTTCCGGAAGATGCGGAAGGTGGCGAGGATGAGGGCTCCGGCCCAAGCCGCGACGACGATTTCCGCGATGGCCAGACCTACCAAAGCGGCACCTCCTTCCGGGGAGAAGGTCAGGCGCGCGGGCGGGTCTGGAAGTCTGATCCCCGGGACATAAAGGCGTTGTACCGGGAGGTCGCCAAGGCCATCCACCCCGATCTGGCCGGGGAGGGTGCCGGCTCGCTGCGGCACGAGCTGATGCTGAAGGCCAACAAGGCCTACGCCGAGGACGATCATCGTGCCCTGCGCGAGATCTTAAGGAGCTGGCGGCGGCATTTCCCCGAACAGGCAGAGCAAAGCGACCTGAGGGCGGAGTTGTCACGGCTTAAAAAGCAGATAGCCGTCGAGGTCGAGGCGATCCGGGAGATCCACGAGCAGATCGAGCAACTCCGGGGCAGCTACGTGCACCGTTTCAAGCTGCGCGTCGATGAAAGCGCCGCCGCCGGCAGCGATCTCTTCGCGGACCTGGTGGCTGCCGCGGAGATAAACATCGCGCGTGCCCAGCGACGCCTGGCTGCCCTGCTGGGTGAAAAGGGCCGCGGGCGCATGCAGGGGGCGGCGAGGCAAAGCCGCGTGGTCTCCTTCCCGGACGACCAACCCTGCGGCAGCCTGTACCTGCGCGAGCTTCACTCCGTTAGTTTCAACGCCTGGAAGAAGGCGGGGCCTGCCATCGGTGCGGTCCAGGTAGGCCTGGACCAGGCCCTGCGGCTGGACGTGAAAGAGGGGGCGAGCCGGAAGCTCAAGCTGTTGAACGGGTTGCGTCCGGAGGACCTGCAGTCGCTCTTTCTGTACGACGTCTGCGACGCCGACCTGGACAGCATCGTCCACCTCTCGGGCCTGGAGGAGCTCTACCTCTACGGCCCGGAACTGACCGACGCGGCCCTGCTCAGCATCTCGACCCTTGCGAACCTGAAGAGGATCTACCTGTACCAGACCCGTATCTCCGACCGCGGCCTTGTCTACCTGCAGGGGATGCAGGGGCTGCAGGGACTGACCAGCAGTGGCAACAGCATCACCGACGAGGGCCTGGCCGTGTTCCAGCAGGCGATACCGGGGGTGAAGACGGTGAGCTTCAAATGGAGGCGGTGAAGTAGGGGGGGACGCCGTCCCGATACTGGAATGAAGAAGGCCCGGGAAGGAGTCCCCGGGCCTTCTTGCGTTTTGAGCAGTAAGGGGCAGGAAGGGGGGGCGAATGATTATTCGCCCCTACACGCGTGAGATTGCAGGTTCTGTAGGGGCAAATAAATATTTGCCCGGCCGCCGGTGCCCGGCCATTGCCGAATGGCGTGAGAGGTGAAGGTGCGATTGAGGGGGGCGAATGATTATTCGCCCCTACATGCGTGAGATTGCAGGTTCTGTAGGGGCAAATAAATATTTGCCCAGCCGCCGGTGCCAGGTCATTGCCGAATGGCGTGCGAGGTGGCGGTGCGACTGGGGGGGCGAATGATTATTCGCCCCTACACGCGTGAGATTGCAGGTTCTGTAGGGGCAAATAAATATTTGCCCAGCCGCCGGTGCCCGGCCGTTGCCGAATGGCGTGAGAGGTGAAGGTGCGATTGAGGGGGGCGAATGATTATTCGCCCCTACATGCGTGAGATTGCAAGTTCTGTAGGGGCAAATACATATTTGCCCGGCCGCCGGTGCCCGGCCATTGGCGAATGGCGTGAGAGGTGGAGGTGCGACTGGGGGGGCGAATGATTATTCGCCCCTACATGCGTGAGATTGCAGGATCTGTAGGGGCAAATACATATTTGCCCAGCCGCCGGTGCCAGGTCATTGCCGAATGGCGTGCGAGGTGGCGGTGCGACTGGGGGGGGGGCGAATGATTATTCGCCCCTACATGCGTGAGATTGCAGGTTCTGTAGGGGCAAATAAATATTTGCCCAGCCGCCGGTGCCCGGCCATTGGCGAATGGCGTGCGAGGTGACGGTGCGACTGGGGGGGGGCGAATGATTATTCGCCCCTACATGCGTGAGATTGCAGGTTCTGTAGGGGCAAATAAATATTTGCCCGGCCGCCGGTGCCCGGCCATTGGCGAATGGCGTGAGAGGTGAAGGTGCGATTGGGGGGGGCGAATGATTATTCGCCCCTACACGCGGGAGATTGCAGGTTCTGTAGGGGCAAATACATATTTGCCAGGCCGCCGGTGCCCGGTCATTGCCGAATGGCGTGAGAGGTGAAGGTGCGACTGCGGGGGGCGAATGATTATTCGCCCCCCAGAGGTGCAGTCAACGGGTGGGCAGGCTGTGCACATACGCCCCTAAACGTTGAGAAACCGCGCCATGTCGGCGATGAGGTCGTCCGGGTCCTCGAGCCCCACCGAGAGACGGACCAGGGTATCCTTGATGCCGCGCGTCTCGCGCTCGGCCGGGGGCATCGCCGCATGGGACATCTTGGCGGGGTAGGAGAGGATGCTCTCGACGCCCCCCAGGCTGACCGCGAAGGCGGCAAGCTTCACCCCTTCCAAGAGCCGCTTGGTGACGTCGTAGTTCTCGAGCTCGAAGGAGAGCACGCCCCCCGGGCCGCTTGCCTGGCGGTTGTGGATCTCGTGGCCGGGGTGGTCGGGAAGTCCGGGGTAGTAGACCCGCCGCACCTGTTTCTGCCCGCAGAGCCAGGCCACTATTTTCCGGGCACTTGCCTGGTGTTCCTCCATGCGGACCTTGAGGGTTTTCAGGCCGCGCAGCACCAGCCAGCAATCCTGCGGCCCGAGCACGGCGCCGAAGGCGTTCTGGATGAAGCGCAGCCTCTGCCCCAGTTCCTGATCCCTGGCGACGGCGAAGCCGCAGATCACGTCGGAGTGTCCGTTTAAAAACTTGGTGCCGCTGTGGACCACGATGTCGCACCCAAGTTCCAGCGGCCGCTGCAGGTACGGGGTCATGAAGGTGTTGTCCACGATGGTGAGGATGCCGTTCTCCTTGGCGAGGGCGACCGCGGCGGGGAGATCGGTGATCTTGATGAGCGGGTTGGACGGGGTCTCCAGGTAGAGCGCCTTTGTCTCGGGCCGGATCGCCGCGGCGATGGCGGCAACGTCGGTGGCGTCGACGAAGGTCGCCTCCAGCCCCCACCCCTTGAACAGGGTGGTGAGGAGCCGGAAGGTGCCGCCGTAAACGTCCTCGCACACCACCAGGTGATCGCCCGGCTTGAACAGGAGCAGGGTCGAGGCGGTGGCCGCGATCCCCGAAGCGAAGGCGAGGCCGACGGCTCCTTTTTCCAGCCCGGCCATCGCCTCCTCGAGCGCCTCGCGGGTCGGGTTGCCGGAACGGGCGTAGTCGTAGCGGCCGAAGCTGTCTACGGAGCGCTGCGCGAAGGTCGAGGACAGGTAGATGGGGTGGCTGACGGAGCCGTGCTCGGGATCGATCGGGTCGACGCCGTGGATCAGTTCGGTGGCGAATTTCATGCGTGCTCTCCTTCGAATGCCTGCGCCAGGTCGGCGATCAGGTCGTCCTTGTCTTCGATTCCAACCGACAGACGCAGCAGCAGGTGGTTGATGCCGAGTCGTTGCAGTTTCTCGGGCTCTATGTCCGCGTGGGTCTGCACCTGGGGGAAGGTGATCAGGCTCTCGACCCCGCCGAGACTCTCGGCGAAGGAGATGAGCTCCGTCTTCATCAGGAGCCGGTTCACCAGAGCCGGTTCGGTCACCTCGAAGGCGATCATGGCGCCGAAGCCCCCGCACTGGCTCTTCATCAGCTCGTGTCCCGGGTGGTCGGGAAGCCCGGGGTAGTAGACCTTGCCAACCTGGGGGTGTCGCTCCAGCCACCGGGCCAGCGCCAGGGCGTTCTCCTGCTGACGCTCCATGCGTATGGTGAGCGTCTTGATGCCGCGGATGGTAAGCCACGAATCCTGGGGACCCAGCACGGCGCCGGCACCGTTTTGGTGGAAGTACACCTTTTCCGCGAGAGCCGCGTCCTTCACCGCAACCACGCCGCAGACCACGTCGTTGTGCCCGGCAAGGTACTTGCTCCCCGAGTAGACGGTGATGTCGGCCCCGAGGTCCAGGCAGCGCAGCAAGTACGGCGTGAGGAAGGTGTTGTCGACGATGCAGAGCATGTCGTTTTCCTTGCAAAGGCCGGCCAGCTGCCGCACGTCGGCCACCTTCAGGAGCGGGTTGGTGAGGGATTCCACGAACAGGGCGCGGGTGTTGGGGCGGACCGCCTGGCGCACCAGCTCCACGTCGCTTGTGTCGACGTAGCTGAAGCTCAGGCCGAACTGCTGGAACAGCTTCTCGAACAGCCGGTAGCTGCCGCCGTAGAGGTCTTCGGTGACGATCAGGTGGTCTCCCTGTTTAAACAGGAACATGAGACTCGTGATGGCGGCCATCCCGGAGGCGTAGGCGAAGCCGCGGCTGGCGCCTTCGAGCCTGGCGATCCCTTCCTCGAGGGCCTGCCGGGTCGGGTTGCCGGAGCGGCTGTAGTCGTACCCGGTGCTCCGGCCGAGGCCGGGGTGGCGGAAGGTGGCGGTCTGGTAGATGGGGACGGTGACCGCGCCGGTCCGGCTCTCCCGTTCCAGGCCTATCTGTGCTGCAGTGGTTGCGATGTTCATCGTAGCCTCCAAATGGAAAAGTCCCCTTCCGGGGTCGGAAGGGGACTCATCTAATGGCTTGGTCCGCACTTCCTTATCTTTCGGAACGTTTCCGTTCCGCAGGATTTGGCACCTTCCCCCCGTGGGGAGGTTGCCGCGACGTCACAGGGCCAGTCCCTCGATCGCTCTAGATAAGTAATGCTATTCGGTTGTAAAGGGTGCCGCTTTAACCAGCGTCTTTAGTAATACTGAGACGGTGCGCTTTTGTCAACCGGAAAACTCGACTTCTTGACTAAAATAAAAGTTATTTCCGGCAAATCCTTTCCCTACCGCGCTGGTCGTGTTGCCCCGCGCCGTCGCGCACTGCACTACGAGCTGAAAGGGGGCGCCGATGGTATATTGGGGCTTCGTTCTGTATCTGGTTGGCGGCAACTCGCTCATTCTCTTTCATACGGCAGGTGATCGAACATTCTGTCCGTTCCACTTTTTGCGATACTGAGAACCTGCAGGCGCGTTCCCTTTCATTGATCCTCCTGTCTTGCTATGCCGGCTGACACAAAGAAAAAGTTTATTTTGTTGATTTGACAATGCATGGAAACCTGCCACTATATTGCCAAGCAGATAATGATCAATGGAGGGATAATCAATGGCAACTTTGGTAGAGATCGCGGCTCAGATCGTAGCGTCACATGCGTCTAGCACTCCGATGACTTCTGATCAGCTTATATTCGAAATCAGCAAAGTGCACAGCGCCCTCAAAAACCTTGAAGCAGGCGAACCTGTCGAGGGTGTAGAGGAACCCAAGGCTTCCTTGACAGTAAAAGAAGCTTTCAAGAAAGGCGAGGTCGTCTGCATGCTGTGCGGCAAAGGAGGCTTCAAGACGCTGGCGCGTCACCTGAACACCGCGCACGGCATGAAGCCGGGCGAGTACAAGAAGCAGTTCGGCATCCCGGGCAAGCAGCCGCTGGCGGCCAAGAACTATTCCGAGGCTCGCAGGAAAATGGCTCTCGACCGCGGGCTGGCCGATAATCTCGCCAAGGCGCGCGGGGTGCGTATGGCCAACATAGAGGCGAAGAAGGCCGTCCCCGCCAAGGGCGCAAAGCCCGCCAAGGTGACCAAGGGCGCCAAGGCCCCCAAGGAAAGCGCCAAGGCAAAGGTGGCCTGATCATCCCATACGCACTGCAAAAAGCCGCTCCTTACGGGGCGGCTTTTTTTTATGGCGCAAGGAATTTCAGTCAAGGTAGCAACTAACCGTCAGCACAGCGGCACCGCCTTCTTCTCTTTAGGATTGGTTTTGCGCCCGTCATCGGTTAAACTCGCCTCCCCGTCGCAGTTGCTCGCGACGTTGCGATTGATTGCACTTTGCCGTTGCATGGTTGCCAAAGCGATGCGCACGTGTGACAATGCTTGCTTGGGAAGATGATGCGGACGTAAGTAGTGTCAGTAGGTGGTGCCGCCCGGTCTTTCTTTTCATTCCAAGTTTTGACGTTACCGTCATTAAGCTGCAACTGACATGCGCCGCCTACGGGAGTCAGCTATGCGGACACTGGTAGATCTTTTTCATAGCTTTGCACCGCGGGGGGATGATACCGCCCTGGTGAACCGTACCGGGGTGCGCCGCTTCGCGGTCTCGTACGGCGAGCTCTCCGAGCTCTCCATGAAGATGGCGGGCCTGCTGGCGCGGCGCGGCGTGGCTGCAGGGGATCGCGTGCTTTTGTGGGGTCCGAACTCCTCCTGGTGGGGTGTCGCCTACTGGGGCATCATCATGCGGGG
Organism: Geomonas diazotrophica; assembly: GCF_018919385.1. GTDB lineage: Bacteria > Desulfobacterota > Desulfuromonadia > Geobacterales > Geobacteraceae > Geomonas > Geomonas diazotrophica. The sequence goes on along the minus strand of NZ_JAHLMF010000008.1, from coordinate 75,357 downwards.
TGCCATCGCCGTTCCGGTCGACTTCATGTCCGACCGCGGTCGCGCGGAGTCGATCCTGAAGCTGACCCAGGCCAAGGTGGTGCTGCAAAGCCGCTTCAAGCCGGAGCGGCTCGACGTCCCGGATTCCCTGCTGCTCGAGGACTTGAAGTACCTGCTGGAGGACGTCCCCCCTTACGCCGAGGTCGTGCATCCCGCGCCCGACGACATCGCGCAGCTCATCTACACCTCGGGCACCACCGGGAACCCCAAGGGGGTGATACTGACCCACAAGAACCTGGTGGCCAACATGGTCCAGATCAACCAGCAGGTTCCCATCATCACCCCGGAGTTTTCCTTCCTCTCGCTGCTGCCGCTGTCGCACATGTTCGAGCAGATGGGGGGCTTCTTCACCCCGCTGTACCGCGGCGCCACCGTCATCTATCCGCGCACCCTGAAGCCTTCCGCCATCATGGAGGCGCTCGGCGAGGAAGACGTCTACGTCATCATGTCGGTGCCGCGCCTGATGCAGCTTCTGAAGACGACCATCGAGCGCGAGCTCGCAGAGAAGCATCTCTCGGGCGTATTCGCCTCGCTCGCGAAGCTTGGGGAGGGGCTCTCCAAGCCCGCCAGGAAGAAACTCTTCTTCCCCGTGCAGAAAAAGTTCGGCGCCAACTTCACCGTCTTCGTCTCGGGGGGGGCGCCGCTCGACCCGGACGTGTTTCGCTTCTGGGATGCCATGGGCTTCACCGTGCTCGAGGGGTACGGCCTTTCCGAGTGCTCGCCGGTCCTCTGCGTGAACACCGTGGAGAAGCAGGTGGCGGGCTCGGTCGGGCCGCCGCTCCCCGGGGTAGAGCTGAGGCTCGACGGCAAGGAGGTGGTGGTCAGGGGAGACAACGTCTTTCCGGGGTACTACCAGAACGAGGAGGCGACCCGGGGCGCCTTCACGGAGGACGGCTGGTTCAAGACCGGCGACCTGGGCGAGATCATGCCGGACGGCTGGCTCACCATCAAGGGGCGGGAGAAGGAACTGATCGTCACCGGCAGCGGGGTGAACGTCTACCCCGACGAGCTGGAGGCCGTCTTGAACAAGGTCGCCGGGGTGAAGGAGTCCTGCGTCATCGGCCTGGACCGCGGTGCCGGAGAGGAGGTGCACGCGGTCCTGCTGCTCGACGACAGCGGCGCGAAGCCCGACGAGATCCTGGCCCGGGCCAACGCCCAGTTGGACACCCTGCACCAGATCACCGGTTACACCATCTGGCCAGAGCCGGAGTTCCCGAAGACCACCACGCTGAAGATCAGGAAGTTCCAGGTCAAGGAGCAGGTGAAACAGGGTGCCGCCGCTGGTGGCGCCGGCGCGAGCCAGGATCACCTGGTGAACCTCCTGTCCAAGGTGACCGGCACCGACGCGGGCGAGATCAGGGAGGACTCCCTGCTGGTTGCGGACCTGGGACTCACCTCCATCGCCCGCCTGGAGCTGGTCAATTACCTTGAGCAGGAGTTCAGGCTCGATATCGAGGACTCGCAGATCGGGCCGCAGACCAGGGTTTCCGAGGTGCGCCGCATCATCGCCCGGCGCGAGAAGGGGCACCGGCGCGGCCATTACCGCTTCTGGACCAACACGGCGCCGGTACGCGCGCTGCGCATGCTGGGGGACGCGCTCTTGAACTACCCCCTGTTCCGCCTCTTCGTGCGGCTCGAGGTGCGCGGGCGCGAGAACGTAGAGCACCTGCAGGGGCCGGTGGTCTTCGTCGCCAACCACCTCGGGTACTTCGACCAGCCTTCCCTGATGTTCGCGCTCCCCAGGGAGGTCCGCTACCGCACCGCGACCGCCGCCTGGGAGGAATTCTTCTTCGGCGACTACCACGGGCTGGAACGTCTCTGGCGGCTTGCAACCTACCAATACGGGACCCTGTTTCTGAACCTGTTCCCGCTGCCGCAGACCAGCGGCTTCTCCGCAGCCGTGAAATACATGGGGAAACTCACCGACCGGGGTCAGAACACCCTGATCTTCCCCGAGGGGGGGCACTCGCACGACGGCAGCATGCAGGACTTTCAGCTCGGCCTTGGCATCATTGCCAAGGAGCTTGAGATTCCCATCGTGCCGGTGAAGATCGTCGGGACCGACAAGATCCTCCCGCCCCAAAAGACCGGCATTCCCAAGCGCGGCACGGTGACGGTCAGCTTCGGGAAGCCTCTGCGGTTCCGGTTCGAGGAGCCCGCAGAGATCGTGGCCAGGGCGCAGGCCGCGGTGGCTGAAATTCAATGATCGTTGCGATGAAGGAGTGTGTCGGATGAAGGAACCGATTTCCCTGGCTTACCGCCGCTACGCCCTGGGGCTGCTTTTGGCGGTTAACCTGCTCAACTACATCGACCGGCAGGTGCTGTTCGCCGTCTTCCCGCTGATCAAGGCGGACCTCTCCATAACCGACACGGAGCTCGGCCTTCTCGGGAGCGCCTTCATGGTGAGCTACATGGTGATCGCCCCAGTGTTCGGCTGGCTCGGCGACCACTGGGACCGGGTCAAGCTCGCCTCCACCGGCGTGGTCATCTGGAGCTTCGCGACCATCCTGGCCGGCTTCGCGCCCGGCTACCGCACCCTGCTCGCCGCCCGCGCCACCGTCGGGGTGGGTGAGGCGAGCTTCGGGACCGTCTCGCCCGGACTGATCGCGGACTTCTTCGAGAAGGAGAAGCGCGGCAGCGTCCTCTCCTGGTTCTACGTCGCCATCCCGGTGGGGAGCGCCCTCGGGTACCTTCTGGGGGGCGTTCTCGGGCAGCGTTTCGGCTGGCACTCCGCCTTCCTCATGGTCGGTCTCCCCGGCCTCATGGTAGCGGTGCCGCTCTGGTTCCTGCGCACGCCCGAGCGCAGGATCACCGAAACGGATCAGGCGGGGGAGGGGGGGCACGGGTTTGCCGCGTACCTGCAGCTCTTTAACAACCGCTCCTTCGTCACCAACACGCTCGCCATGGCCGCCATGACCTTCGCCATCGGCGGGCTGGCGCAGTGGATCCCTACCTTCCTCTTCCGCACCCATGCCCTGAACGTGGAGAAGGCCAACCTCATGTTCGGCGCCGTCACCGTGGTGGCCGGCATCATGGGCACCCTGGTCGGGGGGGTGCTCGGCGACCGCTGGCAGAAGAAGAGCAGCAAGGGGTACCTCCTGGTGTCGGGCTGGGGCTTTTTCATCGGAGCCCCCTTTGCCGCCTGGGCCATCATGGCGCAGGACGTCCCCTCCTGCATGGCGGCGATCTTCATGGCGGAGTTCTTCCTCTTCCTCAACACCGGCCCACTCAACACCGTCATCCTCAACGTGACCGATCCCGCCGTGCGCGCCATGGCCTTCGCGGTCAACATCTTCTTCATCCATGCGCTCGGGGATGCCATCTCCCCGTCCATCCTGGGGTGGTTTTCCGACCAGTGGGGGCTCAGGACGGCTCTCTTGTCCACCCCGCTCGTGATGGTGCTGGCCGGCGTCTTCTGTTTCGTCTGCGGCCGCTTCGTGGCCCATGACATGGCGCAGGCCGAGCCCTCCCCCTGACTCGAATCAACCGACCACAACCAGAGGTTACCGTGACTGAAAACAACCGTCTCCACTTGAGCCGACTGATCCTCATCATCGTCTGCGCCGCCGTCCTTTCCGGCTGCGCCGCCGTGAAACAACCTCTCACCGGACTGGTCCCGGGACGCAGCGTCACCACCCTGCAGTCCTCGGTGAGCCTCTCTGCCTCGTCGGGCGAGCGCAGCAGTGCCGGGCGCGGCTACCTGGTCTACCAGGCCCCCGACATGTACCATCTGCTCATCCTTTCACCGTTCGGGCAGACCATGCTGGAGGCCTTCGGCGAGAGCGACCGCTTCACCTGCGTCATTCCGTCCAGGCAGGTCGCCTTCACCGGGCTTCTCTCCGAACTCCCGGAGCAGAGCGCCCTGAAGAGCCTGCAGCTGTTCCAGTGGGTGATGGCCCCGTCGCCCCTGCCGCTGCCAGGACCGCTCCGGCAGAAGGTGGAGATCGCCGGTACCTCCTACCACTACGACGAGATCGGGATGCTGGAGCGCAAGGTGGCTCCTTCGGGCGACCAGGCGAGCTACCAGGGGTATCGGAGCCTTGACGGCGTCCCCTTTCCCGAGACGATCGAGATCCGTAGCGCCGCCGGGGGCGAGGTGCGCATCGTCTTCGACGAACCGCAGTTGAACGCACCGGTCGAGGCCTCGTCGCTCAAGCCTGATCTGTCGGGGATGGCGGTGTATCCCCTTGCCGAGTTCAAGGTCATGTAGCGCCGCAAGTTGACCGGGCGCAGATCTTTGCCATAATAGGCCCTTGTGTGTTTTTGGCGGCACGTTGGTTCCGAAGGCTGCTGTTGGAGTTGCTGAGCCGTTCAAAACAAAACTTTTAATTATATCTGCGTCTTGCTATCCTTAGTCTCAGCATGACCAAGAGGTGCAGGGCCCAAACGCTCAGCAGCAGAAGTTGATCCAGTTCACACGCCAGCACAACCTTCAGGAGTCGACACCATGAGATACGCACATGCCACGCTACTCGTTATCAGCCTGCTGTCACTCAGCGCCTGCACCATCTTCGAAGCAAAACAGCAGCCCCAGGCACAGCCGGCCTCGGTGAAAGAACTCTCGGTCCCGGTGGGGAAGAACTGGAAGGTTGTTGAAGAGCCGCCCACCCTGGGCAACGAGCGGCGGGAGCGGTTGCCGTTCCAGACCGAGCAGTCGGTGCAGCCCGAGGGGACCCAGCGCCCGAGCGCGGCCCCCGAGGAGAAGGAGCGCAAGATCGAGACCACCCGCTAAGCGACGCCACCCTTACCGTCAGGCGGGCGCCCCGGCGCCCGCCCGGATCAGAGACCGGACCCGGTCCAGCCATGGCACTCCCGAAGCACCCCGGTAATCCATAAAGCCTACACCATCCTCGAGGGGAGACCGATGGACAGAAGACTCTATCTGAGCATACTTGCGGCCCTGGTCACGGCCGCTGCCGTCGTCCTGATGGTTATCCTGGCCGCCCCCATCCTGAAGCCGCTCGCCTGGGGGCTCATCATCGGCGTTGCCACCATGCCTCATTACAACCGCGTGCTGCGCCGCTACCCGGGTCATCCGAACCGCTCCGCCGGCCTGATGGTGTTCGCCGTAGCCGTCTGCTTCGTCCTTCCCGTCGCCGCACTCGTTGCCACCGCTGCGGTCAACGCCCCCGACTGGTACCGGCAGGTGCTGCAGCTGGTCCAGACGGTGGCCAAGACCGGCACTTCCAGCTTCGGTCATTTCCCCGCGGTACAGAAGATCATGTCGCTGGTGGATCGGTTCGACATCGACCTGGCCGGCATCGGCGGCAAGATCGCCTCCACCAGTTCCACCGTCATACTCGGCGTCGCCACCGACCTGGCGCGCAACATGTTCAGCTTCCTCGGCACCCTGGCCATCGCCCTTTTCATCCTCTACTTCATCTACCGCGACGGCGAGCGGGTGGTTTGCGCCTTCATCGGCAGGCTTGCCCCGGATCCGCGCAAGGCGCAACACTACGCCTCGCAGATCCGGTCCATAACCACCGCGGTGACCGTAGGGACCGTCCTTACCTGCGCCACCCAGGGGGTCTTGGCCGGGCTCGGCTACTGGGTTGCCGGGGTGCCGGCGCCCATCTTCTGCGGCGCGCTCACCGCCATCGCCGCGCTGATCCCGGTGGTGGGCACCGGGGTGGTCTGGGTGCCGCTGGTCGCCGTCCTCGCCCTCAACGGCTCCTATCTTGCCGCGGGGCTCCTCGCCGCCTGGTGCATCATCTTCGTGGGCATAGCCGACAACGCCATTCGCCCCCTCGCCATCGGCGCATCCAGCGACATCTCTACCCTGGCCGTGGTCCTGGGCGCCATCTGCGGCGTGATCAGCATGGGGCTGCTCGGGTTGATCGTGGGGCCCGTCATCTTCGCCGTCTTGTTCACCTTGTGGGACGATGCCGTGGCCGACACCGAGGCGACGGACGAGGGGGAGATCCCCTGATGCCGACGCGTTCGCGCGGCTCAGCAAGCCGGCCCGCCGGAGGAGGTTCTATCGCATGGTAGGTCCCAAACGGATTTCTCGAGTCAGGCTTTTCGCCTGCGTGCTGTTGGTGATCCTTTTCTGCTGCACCTTTGCGCGCGCGGCAGAGACCGAGTCCTCGGGGGAACGGGCGCTCCTGGCCAAGCACTCCCTCCTCAAGGCCAAGCTCGACAAGAACCAGTTCGGTGCCCCGATCTACCTCGAATCGCTCGAGGGGCAGGACTCGGTGCGGGTCGACATGTACGGCATCTTCCATTACCCCTTCGAGGCGGTCCGCGAGGCCCTGCAGTCCCCGACTGCCTGGTGCGACATCACCCCGCTGCACATCAACATCAAGGCCTGCGTCTACAAGACCACCAAGCAGCAGACCCAACTGACCCTCTACAGCGGCCGGAAGTACTTCCAGCCCCCATCCGACGCCTATCCGCTGAAACTCGCCTTCCGGGTCGCGTCCAGCCAGCCCGACTACCTGGAGCTCGCCCTGGTGGGGGAAGAGGGGCCCTTCGGCACCAAGGACCACCGCATCGGCGTTCAGGCCGTGCCGCTGGAGGGGCAGGGAACCTTCCTGCATTTCAGCTACACCTACAGCCACGGCACCATGGCGCGCATGGCCATCAAGACCTACTTCGCCACGCTCGGCAGGGACAAGGTAGGCTTCACCCTGGTCGGGGACGATGGGAAACAGTCCTACATCGACGGCGTGCGCGGTGCGGTGGAGCGCAACACCATGCGCTACTACCTCGCCCTGCAGACCTACCTGGATGCCCTGAAGTACCCGGAGGGACAGCGCTTCGAGCAGCGCCTGAACCGCTGGTACGACTTGACCGCCAAGTACCCGCGCCAGTTGAAGGAGATCGACAAGGCGGCCTACCTCAGCAACAAGAAGATGGAGCGGGCCCAGCAGGAGGCCCTGCAGGCGAAACAGGGGAACTGATCCGGGTATCGCCGCCACTCAAGGCAAAGGACAGGTAATGGCAGAACCGATTGTCGAACTGAAGGGGATCGGCAAGAGCTTTCGCGAAGGGGACCGGGAGCGGGTCGTGTTCCGCGATGCCTCCCTCTCCATAGCCACCGGCTCCTGGGTCTTCCTGCTCGGGCGCAGCGGTTCCGGAAAATCCACACTGTTGAACCTGGTCAGCGGCATCGACCTTCCCGACGTGGGGGAGGTGAGGGTGGACGGCGCCGCTTTGAACCGCCTCTCCGAACGCGAGCGCACCCTGTTCCGCCGCAACCACATCGGTTTCGTTTTCCAGTTCTACAACCTGATCCCCACCCTCACCGTGGAGGAGAACGTCCTGCTTCCCCTTGAGCTGGCCGGGCTTCTCACCCCCGTGCAGCGCCGGCGCGCGGGCGAGCTCCTCGACGCCGTGGGGCTCGCCGACCGGTCCCGCGCCTTTCCCGACCGCCTCTCCGGCGGCGAGCAGCAGCGCGTTGCCGTGGCCCGCGCCCTGGTTCATGCCCCCAAGCTGGTACTGGCCGACGAACCGACCGGGAATCTGGACGCGGAAACCGGACGCCAGGTACTCGATCTGTTCCAGCGCCTGCTCCGCCCGGCCGGCACCACGCTGGTGCTGGTGACGCACAGCAGCGAGGTCGCCACCCTCGCCGACCGGGTACTGAGCATCAAGGACGGTGTCCTTGTGGACGGGGCCGGTCTGCCGGGAGCGAGGCCATGATCCTGTGGCGCGCCGGGATGCGCAACGTGCTGCGCCACCCCTGGCTCACCGTGCTAGCCGTCCTCGGCGTCGCCCTCGGGGTCGCCGTGGTCACCGCGGTGGATCAGGCCAACGAGGCTGCGCAGCGGGCCTTCCGCCTCGCCGCAGAAACCGTTGCCGGGCGCGCGACGCACCAGGTGGTCGGCGGACCAACCGGCCTTCCGGAGGAGCTCTACCGCACGATCCGCGTCCGGCTTGGCTTGCGCGGCTCCGCCCCCGTGGTCACCGGGCACCTGCAGCTATCAGGCCGCACCTTCCAGCTGATCGGCATCGATCCCTTTTCCGAGCCTCCCATCAGGAGCTTTTCCTCCCGCTTCACCGATCGCAGCGTGCTAACCGACCTCATGACGCGCCCCGGCGCGGTCCTGATGCTTGCCAGTAGCGCCGCCGAGCGCGGCCTTAAACGCGGCGCCACCTTCCCCGCGGACAGTGCAGGCGTCAGGTGGCAGCTGATGCTGGCCGGGATCCTCGAGCCCTCCGACGAGGTGAGCCGGGTCGCGCTCGCCTCGGTCCTTGTCTGCGACATCGCCACGGCGCAGGAACTCCTTGGCCTGGTCGGGCGATTGTCGCGCATCGACCTGGTGCTGCCGGGAGGAGAAGAGGGGGCGGGGGTGCTCGATGAGGTACGGTCCGTCCTTCCCCCCGGCGCCGACATTGCCCCCGCCGGCGCCAGGGCCGGCGCCCTGGACAAGATGACCCGCGCCTTCCGGCTGAACCTGAAGGCGTTGAGCCTCCTCGCCCTCGTGGTCGGGATGTTCCTGATCTACAACACCATGACCTTTTCCGTGGTGCGCAGAAGGCGGCTGATCGGGATGCTGCGTGCCCTCGGGGTGAGCCGCCGCGAGGTCTTCACCATGATCTGCGCCGAGGCGCTCCTGATCGGTATCGCCGGCACCATCGCCGGGCTTGCGGCGGGTGTCCTGCTCGGCTCGGAACTGACCCGGCTGGTCACCAGGACCATCAACGACCTCTATTTCGTGATGGAGGTGCGCCGGTTGCCGCTGCTTCCGGCGGCCCTCTGGAAGGGGGCGCTTCTCGGGGTCGCCGCCACCCTGGCCGCCACCTTGCCGGCCGCCCTGGAGGCGACCGGCGCCCCCCCGCGCGCCATGCTGTCGCGCTCGCAGGTGGAGTCCCGCCGCAGGAGGCTGGTGCCCCTCGCCGCTTGCTGCGGAGTCATCCTGATGCTGGCCGGTTGCGCCCTCTTCCTGACCGAGCGCGGCGGCATCGTGGGCGGTTTCGCCGGGCTATTCGCCGTCATCGTCGGCTACACGCTGCTGGTTCCCGCCGGGGTGATGTTCATGTCTGCGCTGCTGCGTCCCCTGCTCGAGCTGCTGCTCGGCTCCCTGGGGAGGATGGCGGCCCGCGGTGTGGTGGTGTCGCTCTCCCGAACCGGGGTGGCGACGGCGGCGCTGGTGGTCGCCGTGTCCGCCGGGATCGGTGTCGGCATCATGGTGGGGGGCTTCCGGCTCACGGTGCAGAACTGGCTCGGCAACTGGCTGCAGGCCGATGTCTACCTCACCTCGGCCGACCGGGGCGGCGGCCGCTACCGTCCCCCGCTCAACCCGGCCCTGGTGCGGCGCCTCTTAGGGCTCCAGGGGGAGGCCCAGGTGACGCTGTCGCGCCGCGTCCGGATCGAGGGGGCGTCCGGCGCTACCGAGGTTTTCTCGGTGCAGGTCCCCGAGCGGAGCTTCCTGCGCTACCCGTTCAAGGATGGGGATCCCGCCCTCGCCTGGAAACGCTTCAGCCGCGGCGAGGCCGTGCTCGTTTCCGAGCCGTACAGCTACCGGCACCACCTGCACCCCGGCGACAGCGTCGTCCTGCGCACCAGCCGCGGCGAGAGGCGGTTTCCTGTGGCCGGCATCATCTATGACTACGGCTCCGACACCGGCATCGTCATCATGAGCCGTACCGGCTACGTTGCGAACTTCGGCGACGAAAGCGTCGACGGCATGTCGTTCACGGCGGGGCCCGGGCTCAGCCTGGCGCGGCTCCTGGAACTGGTGCGCGATAGGGCAGGGGAGGAGCAGGTGACGGTGGTTTCCAACGCGCAGTTGCGCCAGGCGACGGTCGAGGTCTTCGACCGTACCTTTGCCATCACCGGGGTGCTGCGCATGCTGACCATGCTGGTCGCCTTCGTGGGGATCCTCTCCGCGCTTATGGCCATGCAGGTGGAGCGGGCCCGCGAGCTCGCCGTGCTGCGCGCAGTGGGGCTCACTCCGGGGCAGGTTTGGGGTGTGGTCTGCGGGGAGACGGTGCTGATCGGGCTCATCGCCGGGCTCTTGTCGCTCCCCTTGGGCATCGTCGAGGCCCTGGTGCTGATCTACGTGGTGAACCTCCGCTCCTTCGGCTGGACCATGCAGCTGGCGATCACCCCGGCGCAGCTCGTCCAGGCGGTCGTTCTTTCCGTCACCGCCGCCTTCCTCGCGGGGATCTACCCCTCGCTCAGGATCGCACGCACCTCGCCCGCCCAGGCGCTCAAGGAGGAAGAGTAGCATGCGCCGCCTCCTGTTCATCGCCGCGGCCGTTATCCTCGCCGCGCTGCTGCTCTGGTACCTCTGGTCCGCCTGGCGGCCGGCCGCAACCGCGCGGCCCGAAACCTTCAGCGTCACCCAGACCCTCGGTGGGGGGGGCGCTCCCGGGTATCTCCGCGCCGAAAAGCCGCGCCGCTTTTCCTTTCCTGCCGATCACGGTCCCCACCCCGGCTATCGCAACGAGTGGTGGTATTTCACCGGCAACCTGCAGGCCTCGGACGGGCGTCGTTTCGGCTACCAGCTCACCTTCTTCAAGACGGCGCTCACCCCCGGGGCAGAGGCCAGGCTATCGGCCTGGGGGACCAACCAGGTCTACATGGCGCATTTTGCCGTGACCGACGTCGCTGCAAAGAGGTTCCGCTTTGCTGAACGCTTCAGCCGCGGTGCGCTGGGGCTTGCCGACGCGGGCGGGGATCCTCTTGCCGTGCGCCTGGAGAATTGGGCGATGCTGCAGAACTCCGGCCGTCCCTGGGGTGTCAGGTTGACCGCAGCGGAGCCCGATATGGCCGTGGATTTCAACCTGGTGAGCGTGAAGCCCGAGATCCTGAACGGGGCAGGGGGACTAAGCCGCAAGGGGGGTACCGCCGGGAACGCATCGTACTACTACTCGATCCCCCGCATGGCGACGTCCGGGACCCTGCGCATCGGGAAGGAGCGCTTTGCCGTGAGCGGGCTTTCCTGGCTGGACCGGGAATGGAGCACCAGCGCGCTCGAGCAGGACCAGGTCGGCTGGGACTGGTTCGCCCTGCAACTCGATGACGGCAGGGACGTGATGTTCTACCGGTTACGAAAGCGTGACGGCAGCAGCGATCCCTTTTCAGGCGGGACCCTGGTCGCCCCCGACGGGCACAGCATCGTGCTCAAGCGTGAGGACGTGCAGTTGGAGGTGGTGAGGTGGTGGGAAAGCCCGGCAAGCCGCGTCCGCTATCCCTCGGTGTGGCGCCTGCGGGTTCCAGCGGCTCGGATTGCCCTGGAGATTGAGCCGAGGCTCGCCGACCAGGAACTTTTGACCGGGTTCCGTTACTGGGAGGGGGCGGTTGCGGTGCGCGGCGTGGAGGGGAGTCCCGGCGGTTCCGGCTATCTGGAGATGACGGGGTATTCAAGCGGGTCGGCAGATAACAGCGGGACCGTCGGAAGGTAGTCCTGAAACAGAAAAGCACCCGGCCGGAGTCGAGTGCTTTACTTGGAAACAAAAAAAGGACCTAGGAAACTCCCAGGTCCTTTTGTAATTGATGGTGGAGCTGAACAGGATCGAACTGTCGACCTCTTGAATGCCATTCAAGCGCTCTCCCAACTGAGCTACAGCCCCATCTAAGGAGTCATGTTTATAGCAAACGGTGCTTTGACTGTCAATAAATAATTCTTGCCGGGATGTAAAAAAGTTATTCCCGCACAGCCGCACTGGATGCGGCTTTACGCACTTGGCACTGCACAACCGATCACTCCTGTTCCGGTTTCGCCAAGGCGGCGTGCTTTTAATGATGACTTGGCTGCGGTGTCTGCGATATCTTTCACCCTAGGCGTAGCGAAGTAGGTATTTCGTTTCCTCCTATACAGTCGTAATGTCTCTGACCCGATATGTCATAGACAACCGCAGCCAAACCGCTGGTCAGTGCCCCCTGTGCTGTCCATCGACCGTCCATGGGATCGTTGTCGCATTGAACATCCGCCGAGCACTCTGAACACCCGGGAGAGTCGCTGAGGTGATATCCGACCACCAAAATTCCTTCCCGCACACCGGATCCGTCAAAACAATCCTCACTAGATCTGTAATCACCGTACTGGTCTGGACCCTGCTCCTTTCACTGGCCGTGTGGTGGAACGTCCGCGTCGCCTACCAGCAGGCGTTTGAACTTGCCAGGACGCAGGCCGAGATAGCGCTTGCCAAGGATCTCGCCTTCAGAAAATGGGCCTCCAAACGCGGCGGTATCTATATGGAGCAAGGGCCGCTGGTTTCGCCCAGCCCTTTTTTGAATCACGTACCCGATCGGGACCTGGAAACCACCGGGGGCGTGCAGCTTACGCTGAAAAACCCGGCCATGATCATGAACGAAATCACCCGGGAAGCCCCCCAGTTCTACGGTATAAATACAAGGATCACCTCCAGGCTGTACATCAACCCGGTGGATGCGCCGGACGAGTGGGAGCGGACCGCCCTGTTCATCGTGGAGGGGACCCGCGAGACTTATTACACCGCGACGCTCATCGACGGTAAGCCCCACCTGCGCATGATGCAGCCCATGATCATGGAGCAGTCATGTATCAAGTGCCATGCCTGGACCGGAATCAAGGTTGGGGAGCTGCGGGGGGGGACCGACGTTTCGATACCGCTTGCGCCGTTTTACGCCGCTGCCGGGAAGCAGGCCCGTGGAGTTGCGGCCAGTCACGGTGCGATCTGGCTTTTGGGACTCGTCTCGATCGGTTTCATCACACGACGTACCATGATCGTCGAGGTGGAGCGTTCTCATCAAGAGGCCCAGTTGAAGGAGAAAAACCTCGAACTCCAGGACTCCAAGCAGTACCTTTTGACCATCATCGAGTTCCTGCCCGATGCCACGCTCATCATCGACAACTCCGGCCGGGTGGTGGGGTGGAACCGCGAGCTCACCAGGCTCACCGGGGTGGCGCCCGAGTCGATGATCGGCCGGGGCGGCTTGGAATATGCCATCCCGTTCTATGGTCACCGGCGTCCTCTCTTGATCGACCTCGCCTTGAACCCCGCCGTCGATAGCGAGGGGCGCTACGAAGGTTTCGTTCGCAACGGCGACATCGTGCAGGGCGAGTGCTACGCCCCGCGCCTCGGCGCAGCCCCGGCACACCTTACCTCATCCGCATCCTTGCTGCGCAACTCGAAAGGGGAGGTCATCGGCGCCATCGAGTGCATCAGGGACACTACCGAGCAGATGAAGACGCAGAAGAGGATCAAGCTGCTGGCCAAGATCTTCAACGAAAGCGGCGAGGCGATCGTCATAACCGACAGTGAAAACAGGATAATCGAGACCAACAAGGCTTTTACCCAATTTACCGGGTATTCGCACGAGGAGGCACTCGGCAAGAACCCCAGGGTCCTTAAGTCCGGTATCGAGGACAAGAAGTTTTACGAGAACATGTGGCGTTCCATCCTTGAGACCAACTACTGGCAGGGGGAGATCTGGGACAAGCGCAAGGACGGTACCCTCTATCCCAAATGGCTCACCATCACTGCCATTCGCGATCCAGACAACACCATCACTAACTACTTCGCGACCTTCTCCGATATCACGCTTCGTAAAGAGGCTGAGAAGCGGATTGAGCAGTTGGCCCACACCGACACGCTCACCTCGCTTCCCAACCGGCACACGCTGGTCGAGCGGTTGACCCAGGCCCTCGAGCAGGCCAAACGGGGAGAGCACATGCTTGCCGTCCTCTTCGTGGACCTTGACCGCTTCAAGATGATCAACGACACGTTGGGACATCACGTCGGCGACCTGTTGCTGATGGAGGTGGCGTCCCGGCTGAAGGGCTCGCTGCGGGCGGAGGACGTCGTGGCGCGGTTTGGTGGCGACGAGTTCGTGGTGGTGCAACCAAGGATACGGTCGCAGGTCGAGCCGGCGCATCTGGCCGAGAAGATCCTGAAAACGGTGGCCGCGCCGTACTTCCTGGACAACAACACGGTCTATACGAGCCCGAGTATCGGCATCAGCGTCTTTCCAAGCGACGGGATGACGGTAGCGGAACTCTTCAAGAACGCGGACGCGGCGATGTACCACGCCAAGGCCGCCGGGCGAAACACCTACCAGATGTTTACCAGCGAGATGCACACCGCCGCGCGGCAACGGCTCGCCATCGAGAACAGCCTGCGCAGCGCGGTCGCCAACGACCAGTTCGTGCTCCATTACCAGCCCCAGGTGGAACCGGCCAGCGGCAGGTTGGTCGGGCTCGAGGCCCTGGTGCGCTGGCAGAACCCGGATGACGGCCTGGTCTTCCCGGACCGGTTCATCCCGGTTGCGGAGGAGACAGGACTGATTCTGGAGATAGGGCGGCATGTCTTCGAGAAGGCCTGCCAGCAGGCCGTGCGGTGGCGTGAGGCAGGGCTTCCGCCCGTGAAGATCGCGGTCAACCTGTCAGCCCGGCAGTTGCGGCAGCCAGATCTTCCGGAGATGCTCTCGGAGATCATGAAGAACTGTGGCGCTGACCCCGGGATGATCGAGCTGGAGGTGACCGAAAGCATGACCATGGAGCGTCCCGTCGAGAGCGTCAGGATCCTGGGCGCCCTGAAGGCGATGGGGATCGGGCTCGCCATCGACGATTTCGGGACCGGCTATTCTTCTCTTAGCTATCTCAAGCTCTTCCCGGTGGACAAGCTGAAGATCGACCGCTCCTTTGTGAAGGATATCGAGGTCGATCCGGACGATGCCGCCATCGCCTCGGCTACCATCGCCATGGCGCACACCCTGGGCAAGAAGGTGGTGGCGGAAGGGGTGGAGACCGAGGCGCAGCTCGAGTTCCTGGTGCGGCATGGTTGCGACATCATCCAGGGGTATCTGTTCAGCAAGCCTCTGTCGGCCGAAGATGCCGAGCTGTATCAGGCGAAGCTGGCGGAGCGCACCGTCTGACAAGAATGCGACATGTTAGGCAAAGTTACTTGACCGGCGCACGTTTTGTTGGTATAAGATGTGTCTCTTTGAGGCGCTACTATTAAAAAGCGCTGCAGAAGACGCCGGAGTGGTGAAATTGGTAGACGCACTGGACTCAAAATCCAGCGGGGGTGACCCCGTGTCGGTTCGACCCCGACCTCCGGCACCATATAAAAATAAAAAGGCTTAGCTCTCACGGGCTAAGCCTTTTATTTTTTCTGACGTCAGCAGGTGCTTTCACTTCGAACACAGGACCATGCGTATAACCGGCTCATAGTGAGACTACAGATTTGCTACAGTACAAGAAATATAATTGATCCATATTAACCTGCATGTTAATCTGCGGCCTACGGCCCAATCTTGTTCCGCAGCTACTATCAGTTGAAAAGTGTCGTTGCACTGGGCATAGTTACCGGGCTTCCGAGCTGGAACTGAACAGCGGAACCAGGGGGCGGTAGTTGATTAGTTGGCTGAGAGCGGAAAGTGCCGCAGAAATAGTTAACAGGTCAACTGCGTCCCTTAAACTATGAACTGCGCCGTTGGTCGGTAGTCAGCCTCAGCCCTATTTGACGAAATAAAACTAAAGCAAAGTGAAAAACGAAAAAGAGGTGATAGCGTGGCTAAAATTTGTATTTTACTGATTTGCATTTGCATTTTTTTGTCTGGTTGCTCAAACACGAGAGTAATTGGTCACAAGACTGCCAATATTGCCGGACCGATTCATGAAATAGTCGTGGTCCTTGACAATAAAACCTTCAAGGCAAGGGAAAAGAGTGATCAGGCCTACATCAACACTGTAAACAACACCATGAAAAAGGTATATGCGGTTGTCCATAAACGAATCCCCGAGGTATTCGCGCAAAACGGTATAAAAGCCAAAGCCTATCTCAATGTAGACGAGTCGTCAGGCGAACCGGCGACCCTGCCCC
Organism: Geomonas diazotrophica; assembly: GCF_018919385.1. Classification (GTDB taxonomy): domain Bacteria; phylum Desulfobacterota; class Desulfuromonadia; order Geobacterales; family Geobacteraceae; genus Geomonas; species Geomonas diazotrophica. The sequence goes on along the minus strand of NZ_JAHLMF010000008.1, from coordinate 59,559 downwards.
CCATGCAATTGAAAGAGTTCCCCTACCTCCTCACCATAACCCCCAGTAACGCCAGCATCAGAAAACAAGATGGCAACACCAATATTGATATGGCGGCCCATATCTATGACCAATTTCAGGAAAAGATCGTCTGGCGCGGCTCGATTACCTATAGCGAATCATCCTACGCGCTGATTAATGACAAGACGGCGGACGTATTCCTAGACAGGATATTAAACCGGCTTAGAGATGTTGGGTTTGTTTCATTGAAGCCGGATGACACGTTGCGAGTTTCCGCAGCTGACCCGCCTAATGCCCCCAATCTCACTACATCGAGCGAAGCCGGGCCGAAGAGCGAGACCGCTTGCTCCAAGGCGATTATATGGATGAAAGAAAATAACAAGTGGGGACCGAACGCGCCGATAGTCCAGAGTTTCCAGAAACAGTTCGACTCTGGAATCGGGAAAAGCAAAGTGGTGTGGGAGGTAGGAAAGGGCTTGACCAAAGATGGTAAAGATTACCGGATTGAGTGCATCAATGATAATCTGAACATCAAGGAGCTAACTGCTGAGGAGGCAGATAAGCGTCACGTTAAAGATACCAGCGTGAAGTTCTGGTCGAAATAGAGAATAGAAAATGATGAGTGCAGCGACGATTATTATAGGCGTCATCTTTTTTATGGAAGCCTTGAACCATGACTTCACCTGAGGCAAGCACAGCCTTCGCGGTTTGCCCTAAGTGTTCGGCGCCGCGCCAGCCAAATTGTGACACCTGCCCCAGGTGTGGTGTCATTTTCGCTAAGGTACGGCAGCACCCGGATCAAACGCCTGCGAAGCAGGAATTTGACTTGTCGTTGGCTGCGGATGTTGCTGCCAAGCCCGCTGCAACGGGCGTTGTTGCCGGCCGATGTGCATTGCTCGCCCTCCTTGCGTTCTACAGCTTTTGCATCCTGACCCATCCTGTCGCCTCTAATTACGTGGGCGAAACGTTCCTGCACCTCGTCAATCTTCCCTTCCACGAGGCAGGGCACGTCCTCTTTTCACCTTTTGGTCGCTTCCTTCAGGTCGCCGGGGGGACGATCATGCAGCTTCTGGTTCCGGCTGTTGTGGCAATCTCCTTCTACATGCGCGGGGACCGCTACGCTGCTGCGGTCGGCATCTGGTGGTTGGGAGAGAGCATGGCGGATGTGGCTCCCTACGCGGATGACGCACGGGCCGGCCAACTGCCGCTCCTGGGGGGTGTCACGGGGAGTGAGGTGGAAGATTACCACGACTGGGAGGTGATGCTGGGGAAGCTTGGGCTGCTTACCTGGGATCATTCCATCGGCAGCTTTTTCTTTGTCACCGGTGGTGTCGTCATGGCAGCAGCCATCATCTGGGGCATCATGGTATCCTTTCGCCAGCCAAAAGCTGACTGATACCTGCAATAATCGGGGGAGAAATTGAGAAACGTGCCCAGCGCGGGCAACTGACTCCTGCACCGACTGTTATTCATCGAGGAGCTGAAAATAGAGGTAGTTGTAGTTGTCAACCGAGCGTGTTAATCTGCTTAGCCTCGACTTAACCTGAAGTGCCCAAAAGCTTGTCCGATACTTGCAGGAGCCACATTGCCATCTGAAAACAGAACTCGTCGAGTAGTCATCGCCGCAGCCTGCACGCTTCTCATGCTGAACCTGGGAACTGTGTATGCGTGGAGCTTCTTTCAGAAACCGCTGTGCGAAACCTATGGCTGGTCCAACAGCCAAGTCGTCTGGACCTTCAGCCTTGCCATCTGCTTTCTAGGCCTCTCTGCCGCCGCCGGCGGTCTCATCCTCCCCAAAAGCGGACCGCGTCCACTTGCCCTTGCTGGGGCGGTCCTGTTTGGTGCCGGATACCTCCTTGCTGCACTTGCTTTACGGATGCACTCGCTGCCGCTCCTTTACCTCGGGTACGGCGTGATCGGCGGCATCGGGCTGGGGCTTGGCTACGTGACCCCCGTCGCCACCGTCGCCCGCTGGTTTCCCGACCGGAGGGGGCTGGCCACCGGGACGGTCGTAATGGGGTTCGGCTTCGGTGCGCTTCTCATGTCGAAGGTGATCGCTCCGTCCCTGCTGCGCACTGTCGGTGGGGACATGGTCCTTGCCTTCACGGTAATGGGTGTGCTTTTTCTTGCGCTTTCGCTCGCTTCCGCCGCCTTCATTCGTAATCCTACCGCATCGTCACTGGCTAACGATACAGCCGGTACCGTCTCGGATAGTGACACGGTGACTGCCGGAATTTGCATCTTCTCCAGACCGTTCGTCTTGATGTGGCTGATTTTCTTCTGCAATATTACCGCCGGGATCGCCCTCATCGGGTTCCAGTCACCATTGTTCCAGGATGTCTGCGCAAAGCGCGATCCTGCACTCGGAATGGAAGCTCTTGCCGGCTACGGCGGGACCCTGATCGCTGCAAGTTCGGTATTCAACGGCGTCGGGCGCTTTTTATGGGGAGCCTTTTCAGACCGCCTGGGGCGGCTTCGGACATTCAGGCTGATCCTCGTTTCGCAGATCGCGGCGTTCGCCCTTTTGATGCAGACCTCGCACCCATGGCTCTTCGCGACTCTCGTCTGCTACATCCTTCTCTGCTACGGGGGCGGATTCGGGACGATGCCTTCGTTCGTCCTCGACATGTTCGGAGCGCGGCTCATGCCGGCGGTCTACGGTGCCATCCTCACCGCCTGGTCGGCTGCCGGGATTGCCGGGCCGCAGATCGTTGCGACGATGAAAGACCACTTTCCCGGGCACCCCGGGCTTGCCTCCTTCTACAGCTTTGCCGTTGCCATCTGTTTCCTCGGCACAGGGCTGTTACTTTCTTTCTTCATGAAGGAGAGACGGAGGGGATAAGCAGTTCCTTATCCCTTCGCCACCGCTACGGCTGACTGGCGTAAGCGCGGTCGGCGAAGGTAACGCATCGAAAGGAGAGCAACGCGATGTTCGAGACTCAGTACAACGAGGAGATGGAGGCCGAGGTGAGGCGGTTGGAGGCCAAGAAACGGGCTGCTGACGCTGGACACCCGGAGTGGGACAATGCCTGTGCTTCCTGCGGCAGCCAGATTGCCGGCACGGCTGACCGTTTTTGCGGGACCTGCCACCGTTAGAGCGGAAGTCCCTGCAATTCCAGCTGAAATGCACGCCACTCGACGCTGACCAGCATGCCCTTAGGGGCTGACGGCATACCACTTAACTCCAAACGGTATGCCCTTTGGCTCTAACGGCATACCACTTAACTCCAAACGGTATGCCCTTAGGCTCTGATGGCATACCACTTAACTCCAACCGGTATGCCCTTTGGCTCTAACGGCATACCACTTAACTCTAACCGGTATGCCATTTGGCTCTGATGGCATACCACTTAACTCCAACCGGTATGCCCTTAGGCTCTGACGGCATACCACTTAAGTCCAAACGGTATGCCCTTTGGCTCTGATGGCATACCACTTAACTCCAAACGGTATGCCCTTAGGCTTTAACGGCATACCACTTAACTCCAAACGGTATGCCCTTTGGCTTTAACGGCATACCACTTAACTCCAAACGGTATGCCCTTAGGCTTTAACGGCATACCACTTAACTCCAAACGGTATGCCCTTAGGCTTTAACGGCATACCACTTAACTCCAAACGGTATGCCCTTTGGCTCTAACGGCATACCACTTAACTCCAAACGGTATGCCCTTAGGCTCTAGCGGCATACCACTTAACCCTAACTAGGTATGCCGTTAGGGTCCAACGGCACGCCCACTTGCCCCCCACCGACATGCCGTTAAGGTGGAAACACGCCCCTTAGACTTGCGGCACTTATATAGCTTGTAAAGATTGGGAAATGGCAACTGCCTGAGGATAAAAGAAAAGGGTCTCTTGCGGGAGACCCTTTTGTCACTTCAAGAGGCGGGGGGGCGCTGCGCTACATCTGCATCCGTTCCTCGGCCTTACTCCAGTCGACGTTCTGGAAGAAGGAGTTGATGTAGTCGGCGCGTTTGAGGCCGTAATCGGTCATGAAGGCGTGCTCGAACACGTCCATCACAAGAATGGGGGCGCAGCAGGCGGGGTGGCCGACATCATGTTCATTGATCCAACAGTTCATCAGCCTGCCGCTGTGCGCGTCCTGGTACAGGATGGCCCAGCCGATGCCGCGCATGGCGCCCACGGACTTGAAGTCCTGGACCCATTCGTCGTAGCTCCCGAAGTCCTGGTGCAGCCTTGCCGCCAGCCTGCCGTCCTGGTTGATAGGCTGGTTGCCTCCCAGGTTCTCGAAGTAGAGCTCGTGCAGCCTCATGCCGTTGAACTCCCACCCGAACCGCCTCTTCAGTTCCGCGAAGACAGGCTCGGAGCCCTTGCCGTCCTTGCGCAGTTGCATGAGCAGCTCGTCGAGGGCGTTGCTGTTTTTCACGTACCCCTGGTACAGCGTGAAGTGGTTGTTGAGGAGCGCCTCGCTGAACCCGGGCATCCCAATGAGTTGGGAGTAGTCTTTTGCCGTGAACGCCGTCATAACTCTCTCCTTTTAGTTGAATGTGACATTTGCAGCGGTTCCGCAAAAACTCGGACTAATTGTACAGGGGTGGTTAGTGGTGTCAAATGTTGCATGGCTACTGAACAGCTAAATTAATTTCATTGACCCCCGGTTCAGGGATGGTTAAAGTGACGGATTGACTGCGGATTGCAGATATTTCGCCGGTTTCATCTTTCTTGCACATTTGGCATTTACCCTTTCGCAGGACTGGTGCTGCCAGCCGGCAATGCAACGGCAGTCTTAAGAATATCAAAGAGGTGGACTCGTGAAAAAAATCGTAGGCGCCGTCATACTATTGACCGTTCTGGGAGCGGCCGGCTATTTCTACTTCAAGCAACCCCCGAAGGTGCAGTACAAGACGCTGAAGGTCGAGCGCGGTGCCATCACCTCCACGGTCTCCGCCACCGGCACCTTGAACGCGGTGGTTACCGTCCAGGTAGGTACTCAGGTTTCCGGGACCATCGCGAAGCTCTACGTCGACTTCAACTCGCCTGTGAAGAAGGGGCAGCCGATAGCCCAGATCGACCCGGCGCTGTTCAACTCGGCGGTGCAGCAGTCCCGCGGCAACGCCCTCAACGCCGAGGCGTCCCTCGCCAAGTCCAAGGTGACGCTTGCCGACGCCAAGAGAACGCTCGGGCGCAACCGGGAGTTGCTGAAGGAAGGGATCATCGCCCAGAGCGATCTCGATGCGGCCCAGACGGCCTATGACTCAGCCCTGACCGGCGTGAAGGCGGCGGAGGCCACCGTGCTGCAGACCCGCGGCGCCCTAAAGCAGGCCGAAACTAACCTCAACTACTCCACCATCAGGTCGCCGGTGGACGGCACCGTCGTCTCCCGCAACGTGGACGTGGGGCAGACCGTCGCCGCCTCCTTCCAGACGCCGACCTTGTTCACCATCGCCCAAGACCTCACCAAGATGCAGATCGACACCAGCGTGGACGAGTCGGACATCAGTAAATTGCAGATCGGCCAGAAGGCGACCTTCACCGTCGATGCCTACTCAGACCGGCAGTTCGAGGGTAAGGTGGTGCAGATCAGGAACGCGCCGGTGGTCACCCAGAACGTGGTCACCTACGTCACCGTTATCGCGGTGGACAACAAGGAGCTGAAACTGAAACCGGGGATGACCGCCAACGTCACCGTGGAGACCCTGAGAAAGGACAACCTCCTCAAGGTACCGGCCGCGGCGCTCCGCTTCAAGCCTCGTTCCGACAAGGAAAAACCGGGCGCGGCCAAAAATGGTGCCGGCGGCTCGGCCGGACCCGGCGGCATGACCGGTGCCGGCGGCGGGCGCGGCGCTGGCGCCGGCCCCAAGGGGAAAGGTGGCGGCAAGGAAGGCGGCCAAAAGGTCTATAAGCTCAGCGCCGAAGGCAAGCCGGTGCCGGTTGCCATCACCACCGGCATCAGCGACGGCAGTTACGTCGAGGTGCTGACCGGCAACCTAAAGGAAGGCGACGATGTCGTAGTGGAGCAGCTAAGCCAGGATAAGAAGAAAGGCGGCATGGGGTCGCCCATGGGGCCGAGGTTCTAAATGGACGAAGTGGTCCGTCTCACAGACGTGGTGAAGATTTACACCATGGGCGAGGAGCGCGTCGAGGCGATGAAGGGCGTTTCCTTCACCGTGCACCGCGGCGCATTCGTCTCCATCATGGGAGCCTCCGGCAGCGGCAAATCCACCTGCATGAACATCCTGGGGTGTCTGGACGTTCCCACCCGTGGCAGCTATTTCCTGGACGGGGTCGACGTCGGGAAACTTTCCGCCGACGCCCTGGCGGAGGTACGGAACAAGAAGCTCGGCTTCGTATTCCAGGGGTTCAACCTGCTGGCGCGGACCACCGCGCGTCAGAACGTCGAGCTGCCCCTGGTCTACGCCCAGATCCCGGCCGCCGAGCGCAGGGCGCGCGCCATGGAAGCACTCGAGAGGGTGGGGCTCGCGGGAAGGGAAGGGCACTACTCGAACCAGCTCTCCGGCGGCCAGCAGCAGCGCGTTGCCATCGCTCGCGCCCTGGTCAACCGCCCGTCGATCATCCTGGCCGACGAGCCCACCGGCAACCTCGATTCCAGGACCACCGTCGAGATCATGTCGATCTTCCAGGAACTGAACCGGCAGGGGATCACCATCATCATGGTCACCCATGAGCCCGAGGTCGCCGAGTTCACCAGCCGGCACATCATCTTCCGGGACGGCCTAGTCATCTCCGACCAGCCCTTCCAGGCGAAGACCGCGGTTCCGCCCGCCGAGGTGCAGCAATAATGACGACCCTTTGGCAAAGCCTGCTCATAGCCCTGCGCGCCCTGCGCGTCAACAAGATGCGCGCGCTGCTCACCATGCTGGGGATCATCATCGGCATCGCCGCCGTGATCGCCATGGTCGCCATCGGTTCCGGCGCCAGCAAAATGATCTCGGACCAGATCTCCAGCATCGGCTCGAACCTGCTCCTGGTGCTTCCCGGCTCAGTCACCTCCGGCGGCATGCGTTCCGGCTCCGGCGGCACCCAGACCCTCACCTACGACGACGCCCGCGCCATCAAGGCAGAATGCCCGTCGGTCGCGGCGGTGGCGCCCAACGTGCGCGGCTCCGGGCAGGTGGTGTACGGCAACCAGAACTGGTCCACCGTGGTCTACGGCGTCACCCCGGAGATGGTCGACGTCCGGGACTGGACCATCATCGCCGGCCGCAACATCACCCAGTCCGACGTCGACGGCGCCACCAAGAACTGCTTGATCGGCCAGACCGTCGCTGATAACCTCTTCGGCGGCACCGACCCGGTGGGGAAGATCATCAGGATCAAGAAGATTCCCTTCACCGTGGTGGGCCTTCTGGGGAGGAAGGGGCAGTCGCCGCAGGGGCAGGACCAGGACGACGTGATCTACGTACCGCTGCGTACCGCCCAGAGAAAGCTCCTGGGAAGCCAGTTTCCCAACGTGGTCGGCTCGATCATGGTGCAGGCCAAGGACGCCGAGGTGCTGGACAAGGCCGAGGAGGAGGTCACCGAGCTCTTGAACCAGCGTCACCGGATCGGTCCCAACCGCGAGGTCGACTACACCATCAGGAACCTCTCCGAGCTCCTGGCGGTCACCGAGCAGTCCTCGAAGGTGATGTCCATCCTGCTGGGCGCGGTGGCCTCGATCTCCTTGGTGGTTGGCGGCATCGGCATCATGAACATCATGCTGGTATCGGTCACCGAGAGGACCCGCGAGATCGGCATCCGCATCGCCATCGGCGCCAAAAAGCGCGACATACTGCTGCAGTTTCTGACCGAGGCCGTGCTTCTCACCACCTGCGGCGGGGTCATCGGGATGCTGCTGGGCGTAGCGGGTGCGAAACTCGTGGCGAGTTTCATCGGCTGGCCCACCCTGATTTCGGTCAACACCATCGTCATCGCCTTCGCCTTCTCGGCCGGGGTCGGGGTCTTCTTCGGCTTCTACCCGGCCCGCAAGGCGGCGTCGCTGAACCCGATCGACGCCCTGAGATACGAGTAACCGTTTAACAAGCTGGTCGAAAGGATCACCCATGAAGAGAAACAGGAAAACAGCGCTGGCCCTTTCCTTTTGCCTGACGTTCGGTGCCGCCACCTCGGCTTTCGCGCAGCCCACCATCAACCTGACGCTGAAGGACGCCATCAAGATGGCTTTCGAGAAAAACCTCGACCTGAAGGTGGAGCTCTACAATCCCGCCATGGCCGAGGCCGACATCCGGCGCAACCTCGGGATCTACGACCCCGTGCTGTCACTCGGGGTGAACTACGATCGCAGCAACAGCAGCAATATCCTGACCTTCCGGCCGCAGCAGATCGACCAGGTCACCGCGAATGCAGGGGTGAGCCAGCTCCTGCCCACCGGCGCCGTCGTCGGCGTCACCGCGCAGAGCGGCTGGATCAGCAATTCCGCGAAGTACTACTCCAACGCCATCGACCTGTCGCTGAAACAGCCGCTCCTCAAGGGATTCGGGAAGGATACCACCGACCTCGCCATCAACGTCTCCCGTTTCACCAAGGGGGAAACCCTGAACGTCTTCAGGACCCGGCTGAGCGACACCGTTGCCAAGGTGCGCAACGACTATTTCCAGCTCTATAACCTGCTCGAGGTGCTGGAGGTGCGCCGCACTTCGCTCGCGTTGGCCAAGCGCATCCTTCAGGACGACCAGGGGCGGGTAAAGGCGGGGGTGCTCCCCGCGTACGAGCTTTTGAACTCCGAGTTCCAGGTCGCCACGCGCGAGAAGCAGGTCATCGATGCGGAACGGGCGGTTCGGGACCAGATGGACGTGTTGCGCGTCGAACTGCAACTTCCACCCTCCGCGGAGATCGCTTTGGCCGACCAGCCCTACCGCAACAGCTACAACCTCTCGGAGCAGCAGGCGCTGGACGATGCGCTGGGCAACCGCACCGAACTGGCCACGCAGCGCGACGTGATCAGGATCAACGATCTGCAGCAGCGGGTGGCCAAGAACCAGACCCTGCCCGATCTGACCCTCAACGCCAGCGTCGGCACCGGTGGCTTCGATCGCCGCTTTCTGGGCGGTCTGGAAAAGACGGCAACGATCAGCGAGCCGAGTTGGGGGGTGGGGCTGCAGTTCAGCTATCCCTTGGGCAACCGCAGCGCCGAGAACGACTACATCAGGAAGAAGCTGGCCCTCGAGCAGGCCCAGACCCAGCTGCAAAGCATCGAATCCGGGGTCGTTAGGGACGTGAAGGCCGCGATCCGCCTGGTGGCGGCCAGCTACCAGCAGCTCGACGTGACCGCGCGCGGCACCGCCTACGCCGAGGACCGGTTGCGGGCCTTCCAGAAGAGGCACGACGTCGGGCTCGCCACCACCAAGGATGTCTTCGACGTGGAGAACGACCTGGTGGCGGCCAAGGGGAACCAGATCCAGGCCGTGGTCGACTACAACAACTCCATCACGCAACTGTGGCGTGTGACCGGGGTGATCCTCGACCAACAGGGGATCAGCGTCTCCGACTCTGAGGCCGACCATCTTTACGAAAAGATGAAATAGCCGCCACAGCCTCCGCGAGTTTGCCAGTAGCATGATTCACGCTACAATTGGCGAGTGTTAAGGTGGCTGGGGAGGTGGCTATGCAAAGAGTGCGCTACGAGCATGTTCATCAGATCAAGTTCACTGCAGTCGGCGCGAGGACCATCGCCGATCTGATCCGCAATTTCGAGGAGAGCCTGCAGCTTTTCAGGCAGTGGGAAGAGAAAGGGATACAGCTGGATCCGCATGGCGTAGGGAGCAACTACGCCATTTTTTATACCTACGATGAAGAAGTCGCCAAGCAGGAGGGGTTTGAACGGATACGGACCGAGTCGGGAAACCCGCTGCCCCGCCGCTGATAGTTGTTGATTCCCCTGTTAAAGTTTCGCTTCCAAGGCACGCCTCATCTATGAGATACTTTGCCGTTACCATCCCAGCAAAAGCGTCAAAGGCAAAGGAAACATGTCACATTTGCACCGTTTTTCACGTACCGAACTCCTCATTGGACCTGCCGGACTCGACAAACTGAAAAATTCCACCGTTGCCATCTTCGGCCTGGGCGGCGTAGGGAGCTATGCCGCTGAAGCCCTGGTGCGCGCCGGCATCGGACGCCTGGTGATCGTCGATTTCGACGACATCTGCCTCACCAACGTGAACCGCCAGCTGCACGCCATGGACGGCACCGTGGGCAAGGCCAAGGCCCTGGTCATGGCCGAGCGCATGCGCCAGATCAACCCGCAGGCGGAGATCGTCCCCTATCACGACTTCTACTCGGCCGAGAACAGCGATTTTCTGCTCCACGATCACTACGACTACGTGGTCGACGCCATCGATCACATCACCAGCAAGCTGCACCTGATCCGTACCTGCCGTGAGAAGGACATCCCCATCATATCCAGTATGGGTGCCGCTGCGAAACTCGACCCGACCAAGATCGGCGTGGCAGACATCTCCCAGACCCACAAGTGCCGCATGGCGCGCTCGGTGCGCAAGCTCTTGAAGAAGCAGGGGATCGAGCAGGGGGTTAAGGTGGTCTTCTCCACCGAGGAGTACCGCGAGCAGGAGGTCAAGGACGGCGGCTGCAAGGGGAACTGCATCTGCCCCAACAAGGACGACCAGAAGTTCTCCTGCGAGCACCGCCGCGTCATCCTGGGAAGTGTTTCCTTCATCCCTTCCATCTTCGGTCTGACCATGGCGGGGGTGGTGGTGAACGACCTGCTGGCGGCGCGGTCGGAGTAGGAATCTGCCTTTCTCCCTCGCCCTTCGGGAGAGGGGAGGGGTGAGGGCGTCAGTTGTCTCTACCCCTCTGTCCGGATGGCTGCCTTCCTGACTATGACACCGCCCTCACCCGGCCTTCGGCCACCCTCTCCCGGAGGGCGAGGGGGCTTGGGGAGGGGGGACCACTCTGCAATGCTCCCGCATCTCCAGCGCGTTTTTCACAGCGTAACCGCATCGGCAGTTGTTGAACATGATGAACGTCGTTCGCGCCGTCTCGCTCAGCCGCAGGGCGTGCCGCGCGATCTCCTGCAGTTCCGCTTCCGGGTAGAGGTACTCGTCGCCGGGGACATCGCTGTGCCAGCAGTCGCCGTTTCTGCCATGCAGCCTGAGGTAGGCGATCCCGGTGGTCGCTTCCGGATGGAAGGGGGCGGTGGAGAGGTTTCCGTACTGGGGCTCGTCGCAGGTGATGTAGGTGATCTTGTGTTCCTTGAGGAAGGCGAAGAGTTCGTCGCGGTGATGCGCGGTGAACCAGCTGCCGTGGCGGAACTCGACCGCAATCGGTATCCCCGCCATCAGTTCCTTGCAGTAGCGCAGGTAATCCAGGTTCGCCTTCTTGTAGCCGAACCAGGGAGGGAACTGGAAGATGGTGAATCCCATCTTGCGTGCCTGCCTGAGCGGTTCCAGGGCGTCCAGCAGCGCCTGGGCCATCGCTTTGAGCATCCCGGGCTCGGCCACGTGCAACTCCTCCCGGTCCAGCTCGCCCGGCGCCAGCAACGCTTGCAGTTCGGCCGGTAGCCGGCGCGGGTCGATGTTGTGACCCGTAAGGGCGCCGAACGCCTTGACGTGGAACAGGAAACCTGGCGGCGTGCGCTCCGTCCAGGCTTGCGCCATCTCGACCGAAGGTATCTGGTAGTAGGAACTCTCTATCTCAACGGTATCGAACTGGCGGGCGTAGAACTTCAGGCGTGCCTTGGGCGTGCCGGCACCGCGCGGATAGAAGGTGCCGCTTTCGATGAGGCTGCTTTCCGTCCAGGAGCAGGTGCCAATGCGGATTTTGCCTGGTGCCATGGGACCTCCCGATGCCCCCCAAAGCCCCTCTCCCGCCTGTCGGGCGTAGCGCCGGTGGGCGAGGGGAGTACAAGGAATTACCGAGAATGGACCGATCTTCCAAGAACCGACTGACCGAGCGCATGCTGCCGCATTTTCCCGGCGATACCCTCTTTGACCGCATCGCCCGCGCCGTGTGCCGGGCCGGGTGTCTCCCGCGAAAGGAGCTCTACGAGGCGTGGGAGGTGGCGCGACGGGTGCACCGGCGCTTTCGCGGGGGGCGGGTGGTGGACCTTGCCGCCGGGCACGGCTTGTTGGCGCAGGTGCTGCTCATCCTCGACCGCGAGCTTAAGGAAGGCATCGGCGTTGATTTGCGCGTTCCGCAAAGCGCCGCCCGGCTTTCCTGCGAAATCCGGGCGGAATGGCCGGTGGCAGCCGATCGGTTCTCCCTTCTGGAGCAGGACCTGAGCCTGGTCGAGTTGCACCCGGGCGACATCGTGGTCTCTGCCCATGCCTGCGGCTCCCTCACCGATCTCGTGCTGGAGCGGGCCGTCGCCTCGCGCTGCCGGGTCGCCGTGCTGCCGTGTTGCCACGACCTGCGCAGCTGTGACGATGGCGGAATTGGGGGGTGGTTGGATGGCCCTCTCGCCGTCGACGTCACCCGGGCCGCCCGTCTCCGCAGCCAGGGGTACCGGGTCTACACCCAGAGTATCCCCCTCGACATCACGCCGAAGAACCGCCTGCTGATGGGGGAGCCGCTCTAGAAGATCGCGTTCAGCAGGAAGTTGACCACAGACAGCACGAGGCTGAACAGGAGCGCCCACCAGAAACCGGCGACCGAGAAGCCGCTCACCAGGGCGCTGGTCAGCATGATGACCAGGGCGTTGATCACGAAGGTGAGCAGGCCCAGGGTCAGGATGTTGAGCGGCAGGGTGAGCAGCATCAGGACCGGCTTTATGAAGGTGTTGATGAGGCCCAGCACCAGGGCCGCGATGAGTGCGGCGCCGAACCCGGACAGGCGCACCCCCGGCAACAGGTACGCTGTAATGACGATCGCCAATCCGTTTAACAGCCACTTCACAATGAATCCCACGTGAACCTCCTTTTTTTCATCCAAAACGACCCGCCAATTATACCCGATTTCCCCCCATGACCAAGGTATTCCTGGGCCGCTCAGTACTAACAGTGCCGGCTCATTTTGGGCTGTTGTTTCGCCCAGTCAAAACGATGTTCAATCAGACAGTAAACATCCACTTGCCGACCTTTTCGAAAACTGCGAAAAGCTCTCGATCCTCTCAGTATGTGACCATCTAAGCCCTCATAAATATTGATTATAGCGATTAACTTGCTCCTATAAAGCAGTTGACAGCGCAGGTAATACTCGGGTATATTTCGCCGACTCTCACATTAATACAAAGAGGATACGCAACCCATGAAGGAAATACTTTCCGGCAACGAAGCCATTGCCAGAGGCGCATACGAGGCAGGGGTCAAAGTTGCCTGTGCCTACCCCGGCACCCCTTCCACGGAGATCCTGGAAAACACCATCCGCTACAGGGAAATCGACTCCTCCTGGGCCACCAATGAAAAGGTAGCCCTCGAGGTCGGCATCGGCGCTTCGTTCGTCGGCGCCAGGTCGCTGGTCACCATGAAGCACGTAGGCGTCAACGTCGCCGCCGACCCGCTTTTCACCCTCTCCTATACCGGTGTGAATGGCGGCCTCGTGCTGGTCTGCGCCGACGATCCCGAACTGCACTCCTCCCAGAACGAGCAGGACAGCCGCAACTACGCGAAGTTTGCCAAGGTGCCGATGCTTGAGCCCGGCGATTCGCAGGAATGTCTGGAGTTCACCAGGCTCGCCTACGAGATTTCCGAGAAGTACGATACCCCGGTCCTGCTGCGCACCACCACCCGCATCTCGCACAGCAAGTCGGTGGTAAACCTGGGCGAGCGCACCGACCTGGTCCGGGAGGCGAAGATAGAGAAAAACCCCGCCAAGTTCGTCATGCTGCCAGGCAACGCGCGCGTGCGCCACGTTGTGGTCGAGGAGCGCACCGTGCAGCTCTCCAAGGACGGCTGCAGCATGCCGATCAACCGCGTCGAGATGCGCGATACCAAGATCGGCGTCATCACCGCAGGCATCAGCTACCAGCATGTGCGCGAGGCGCTGCCGGAGGCTTCGGTGTTGAAGCTTGGGATGGTGCACCCGCTTCCCTTCGATCTCATCCGTGAGTTCGCCGCCAAGGTGGAAAAGCTGTACGTGGTCGAGGAGCTCGATCCGTTCATCGAGGAACAGGTGAAGGCGGTCGGCATTCCCGTCATCGGCAAGGAGATCATCTCGATCTGCGGCGAGCTCACCCCGGGGCGGGTCAGAAAGGCGTTCGGTCTTCCCGAGAATGCCCAGACCACCGTAGAGAAGCTCCCGGGGCGCCCCCCCAACATGTGCCCGGGCTGCCCGCACCGTGGCGTGTTCTACACCTTGAACCAGCTGAAGGCCTACGTCTCCGGCGACATCGGCTGCTACACCCTGGGCTTCATGCCGCCGCTTTCCGCCATGGATACCTGTGTCTGCATGGGCGCATCCATCGGCATGGCGACCGGCGCGGTCAAGGTGCTCCCCCCCGAGGAGCGGAAGAAGGTGGTCGCAGTCATCGGCGACTCCACGTTCCTGCATACCGGCATCAACGGCCTAATGGACATGGTCTACAACAAGGGTGCCGCCACCGTCATCATCCTGGACAACAGGATCACCGCCATGACCGGCCGCCAGGAAAACCCCGGTTCCGGCCATACCCTGATGAACGATCCCGCCAACGCCGTGGATTTCGAACTGCTCTGCAAGGCGATCGGGGTCAAGAACGTGCGCACCATCAACCCGCTCGATCTGGATGAGTGCCGCACGGTGATCTCCGAGGAGATGGAGCGCCCCGAGACTTCGGTCATCATAACCGACAAGCCCTGCGTCCTCATCAAGAGGGAAGGGATCTTCAAAGCGGGCGCACCGCTGCAGGTCGTTGACGAATCCTGCACCGGCTGCCGCGCCTGCCTGAAGATCGGCTGTCCGGCCATCGAGTGGATCCCTTCCAGCGGCAAGAAGGGTAAGGCGCACATAGACCCGCTTTTATGCAACGGTTGCGACGTCTGCAGCCAGCTGTGCAAGTTCTCTGCGATTCAGGAGGCGAAATGAGCGACAAGGTAACCAACATCGTCCTGGTAGGCGTGGGTGGCCAGGGCATTCTGCTCGCCGCCGAGATCCTTTCCGAGACCTTCATGCTGGCAGGCTTCGACGTCAAGAAGAGCGAGATCCACGGCATGTCCCAGCGCGGCGGCTCCGTCGTGTCCCACGTCCGTTACGGCAAGGAAGTCTTCTCCCCGATGGTTCCCGAAGGGGAGGGGGACATCCTGTTCGGCTTCGAGCTGATGGAGAGCTACCGCTACCTGTCGCTGTTGAAGCCCGGCGGCACCGTGGTGGTGAACGATCTCTGCATCGCACCCCCTGCCGTGCTGGTCGGGCAGGAGACCTACCCGGCGGACATGGCGCTGAAGATCCAGGAGCTTTGCCCGGACTGCCTGCTGGTGGACGGCCAGAACCTCGCCATCGAGGCGGGAAATGCCCGCGCCGCCAACACCGTGCTGCTTGGTGCGGTTTCCAAACGTCTGGACATCGAGGAGAAGTACTGGATCGAGGCGATCGAGAAGATGGTGCCCAAGAAGGCGCTGGACGTGAACCTCAAGGCCTTCCAGATGGGGCGCGGGCTTAAGTGATGCAAAGACGTAAAGCCAAGACCTACAAGCCTTAACGCAAAGGCGCAGAGGCACGAAGACGCAAAGGGAAGGGCACAACGAACTTCTTGTTGTAACCCCGTCATCGCTTTCTACTTTGCGCCGCTGCGGCTTTGCGACTTTGCGTTAAAGAATTTGCTTTTGACGTTGGTTTTTAAGGAGTCAGTCATGTTTTTCAACGAGGAGTTCGAGACACTGCCGAGGGAGGCGCTCGAGGCGCTGCAGCTCAAGAGGCTGAAGGCCATGGTGGCCCGGGTCGAGAAAAGCGTTCCCTTTTACAAGGAGGCCCTCGCCAAGGCCGGCGTCAGCTCCGATTCCATCAAGACGCTCGCGGACCTGCAACGACTCCCGTTCACCTACAAACAGGACATGCGGGACTCCTACCCCTACAACCTGTTCGCGGTCCCGATGGAGGACATCGTCCGCATCCACGCATCCTCCGGCACCACCGGCAAGCCGACCGTCGTCGGCTACACCAGGAAGGACATAGAGACCTGGAGCGAACTGATGGCGCGCTCCTTCGTCGCGGCCGGCGTGCACAAGGGTGACATCATCCACAACTCCTACGGCTACGGACTCTTCACCGGCGGCCTAGGCGCGCACTACGGCGCCGAACGGCTGGGGGCATCCGTCATCCCGATGTCCGGCGGCAACACGAAGAAGCAGATCATGATCATGCAGGACTTCGGCTCCACCGTCCTCACCTGCACCCCATCCTATTCGCTGTTCATGGCCGAGGCCGCCAAGGAGGAGGGGATCGACTTCCGCGATCTGAAACTGCGCGTCGGCATCTTCGGCGCCGAGCCCTGGTCCGAGGAGATGCGCCGCGACATCGAGACCAAGCTGAACCTCTCCGCGGTCGATATCTACGGCCTTTCCGAAATCATGGGCCCGGGCGTCGCCATCGAGTGCTGCGAGGCAAAGAAAGGGCTCCACGTCTGGGAGGATCACTTCATCCCCGAGATCATCAACCCCGAGACCTGCGAGGTGCTTCCCGAAGGGCAGATGGGCGAACTGGTCATCACCACCATCACCAAGGAAGGAATCCCGCTGATCCGCTACCGGACCCGCGACATCACCTCCATCACCTACGAGCCCTGCGTCTGCGGCAGGACCCACGCGCGCATCGCCCGCATGAGCGGCAGAAGCGACGACATGCTCATCATCCGCGGCGTCAACGTCTTCCCGTCCCAGATCGAAGCTATACTCATGGGGGTCGAGGGGGTCGAACCGCACTACGTGCTCATCGTGGAAAGAAAGGACAACCTCGACACGCTCGAGGTCCAGGTCGAGGTCGGCGAGAACATCTTCTCCGACGAGATCAAGCACCTCCAGGCTCTCTCTGTCAAGATCGAGAAGCAGATCAAGGAGATGCTGGGCGTCACCTGCCGTGTGAGACTGGTCGAGCCCAAGAGCATCACCCGCAGCGAAGGAAAGGCAAAGCGCGTCATCGACAACAGGAACAAGGCCTGAGGAGGGAAAGTCATGCACGTAGAACAGATCTCCATATTCATCGAAAACAAGTTCGGACGTCTGGCAGAGGTTACCCGCATCCTGGGCGATGCCGGGGTGAACATCCGTACCCTTTCCCTGGCGGACACCTCCGATTTCGGGATCCTGCGACTGATCGTGAACGACACGGAGAAGGCGAGAAACGTCCTCAAGGAGCGCGGCTTCACGGTGAGCAAGACCGAGGTGGTCGCGGTCGAGATCCCGGATCGTCCCGGCGGGCTCGCCGACATCCTGCAGGTGCTGGATGCCGACGGGATCAACGTCGAGTACATGTATGCCTTCGTGGAGCGCTGCGGCGAGAACGCGGTGATGATCTTCCGCTTCGACGAGACCCAGAAGGCGATCACCACCCTGACCGGCAAGAGCTTCAACGTGCTGCCGGGGGAGAGGCTTTATAGCATGTAGTTTCAGTGCCGGGAGGTCAGGCCGTTTATGCGCACGAGCGTCCCTTCGTAGGGGGGAGGGGGGCGAATGATTATTCGCCCCTACAGGTGGGGCCGTAGACGGGGGGAATCGTGGTCGCTGTAGGGGCGAATAAATATTCGCCCAGCGCACTCGCTCCGGCCGGACCGTCGCCCGGCGGCGTCCCAGCCTGGCATGAACCGTTTCTTTAACGGCAGTCGTACAACCTGTTCATATTCAATGCGGTTAACCAAGTAGAGGGGGGCAACAGATGAGAAAGATGTTCGCTGTAGTCGGTATCACCATGCTGCTTCTGTGCAGCGCCAGCGCGGCCTTCGCCGCAGCTCCCATCAAGATCGGGGGACTCTTCGCCGTCACCGGACCTGCTTCCTTTCTTGGCGAACCGGAAAAGAACACCCTTGAATTGCTGGTCAAGGAGACCAACGCCAGGGGGGGCATCAACGGCTCCAAGATCGAACTGTTCATCTACGACACCGGCGGGGACGCCACCAAGGCGGTGCAGCTCGCCAGCAAGCTGATCAAGAATGACAAGATTTCCGCCATCGTCGGCCCCAGCACCACCGGTGAATCCATGGCCGTTATCCCCATCGCGGAAAAAGAGCAGATCCCGCTGATCTCCTGCGCCGCCGGCATCAAGATCACCGATCCCGTCAAGAAATGGGTCTTCAAAACCCCTGCCAACGATCACGTCGCGGCGGAAAAGATCCTGATCCAGGCCGAGAAGCTGAAGCAGAAGAACATCGCCCTGATCACCGTTTCCGACTCCTTCGGCTCGTCCGGGCGGGAGCAGTTGAAGCAGATGGCGACCAAGCGCGGCTTCAAGATCGTGGCAGACGAGGTCTACTCCCCCAAAGATACCGACATGACGCCGCAGCTCACCAAGATCAAGGCGGCCAAGCCGGACGCGATCATCTGCTGGGGCACCAACCCCGGTCCCGCTATCATCACCCGCAATCTCCAGCAGCTCGGCATGAAAACACAGGTCTACCAGAGCCACGGTGTCGCCTCCAAGAAGTACATCGAGCTTGCCACCGCCCAGGCCGCTGAGGGGATCATGCTTCCGGCCGGCAAGCTGGCCGTGTTCGACCTGCTGAAGCCGAGCGATCCTCAGGCAAAACTGCTCAAGGACTACAACACCGACTACAAGAAGAGCTATGGCGTCGAGGCCTCCACCTTCGGCGGGTACGCCTACGACGGCTTCCAGCTCATCGCCGCGGCCATCAAGAAAGGCGCCGTCACCCCGGCGCAGATTCGCGACGGCATCGAGAAAAACGGCCGCATGGTGGGCGTGTCCGGCATCTTCAAGATGTCCCCGACCGACCACAACGGCCTCGACCTGGGCGCCTTCGAGATGGTACGCATCGTCAAGGGCGACTGGGTCATCGTGAAATAATGATCTGCGGCGAAAATGCCGCTCAAAAGGGGAGGGAAACCGTGAAAAAACTTGTCTCGACTGCTTTTGCTTCGTTTGCATTGTTCTGCCTGTCCACCGCCGCACTGGCAGCTCCGCCGATCAAGATCGGCGCGCTCTTCGCCGTGACCGGCCCCGCATCGTTCCTCGGGGAGCCCGAGCGCAACACCGCACAGATGGTCGTCGACGAGATCAACAAGGCGGGCGGCGTCAAGGGGCGCAAGCTGGAGCTGATCACCTACGATACCGGCGGGGATGCCACCAAGGCGGTACAGCTCGCCAACAAGCTGGTGAAGAACGACCAGGTGGTCGCCATCATCGGCCCCAGCACCACGGGTGACAGCATGGCCATCATCCCGGTCGTCGAGAAGGCCCAGATTCCGCTCATTTCCTGCGCTGCCGGCAGCAAGATCACCGAGCCGGTGAAGAAGTGGGTCTTCAAGACCGCCCAGAACGACGGGCTGGCCGTCGCCAGGATCTTCGAGCAGCTGAAGAAGGAGAAGAAAACCAAGGTGGCCATTCTCACCGTCTCCGACGGTTTCGGCGCCTCCGGCCGTGAACAGCTGAAGGCCCAGGCTGCCCACTACGGCATCCAGATCCTCTCCGACGACACGTATGGTCCGAAGGACACCGACATGACCGCACAGCTCGCCAAGATCCGCGGCTCCCAGGCCCAGGCGCTCATCTGCTGGGGCACGAACCCGGGCCCGGCCGTCATCGCCAGGAACGCGAAGCAGCTCGGTCTCACCATCCCGGTTTACATGAGCCACGGGGTCTCCTCCAAGAAGTTCATCGAGCTGGCCGGCGACGCTGCCGAGGGGATCAGGCTCCCCTCCGGCAAGGTGCTGGTGGCAGATCTGCTTCCCAAAAATGACAAGCAGCGGAACTCCCTGCTTGCCTTCATCAAGGACTACCAGAACCACTTCAAGGCTGAAGGGGACCACTTCGGCGGCCACGCCTGGGATGCGGTCATGCTGTTGAAAGGCGCCATAGAGAAAGGCGGGGACACCCCCGCCGGCATCCGCAACGCGCTGGAGTCCACCCGCAACTTTGCAGGCATCGGCGGCGTGTTCAGCTACTCCGCCAAAGACCACGCCGGTCTGACCAAGGACGCCTTCACCCTGGTCGAAGTGCGCAAAAAAGACTGGGTGCTGGTCAAGTAGGTAAGAGGATTCATGGAGCTTTTAAACCAAGTAACGCAGTTCGTCATATCGGGGCTCGCCACGGGTGCCATCTACGCCCTGATCGGCCTCAGCTTCGCCATCATCTTCAATTCCACCGGGATCATCAACTTCGCCCAGGGTGAGTTCGTCATGCTGGGCGGGGTGTTGACCATTTTCTCGCTGAACGTGCTGCACCTGCCGCTGGTGGCGGCCATCGTCGTCGCGGTAGCGGTAACCACCATCATCGGCCTTGTTTTCGAGCGGCTGGCCATCCGGCCGCTCAAAAACGCCACTCCGCTCGCACTCATCATCATCACCATCGGTGCCAGCATCCTGATCCGGGGCCTCGTGATGCTGCTTTGGGGCAAGGACACCCAGGCGCTTCCCGCCTTTTCCGGTACCGACCCCATCAGCATCGCCGGGGCGACCCTCTTGCCGCAGCACCTCTGGATCTTCGGCGTCACCATCCTGGTCATCGTGGGCTGCCGGCTCTTCTTCAACCACACCATCAGCGGCAAGGCCATGCGCGCCTGCTCCTTCAACCGTCGCGCCGCCAACCTGGTCGGCATCAGCGTCGGGCGCATGGTCCTCTTCTCCTTCGTGATCAGCGCGGCCGTCGGCTCGCTGGCCGGCGTGATCATCGCGCCGCTCACCATGACCGCCTACGACGTCGGCGTCATGCTGGGGCTCAAGGGGTTCTGCGCCGCCATCATGGGGGGGATGGGGAGCGGGCTCGGCACCGTTTTGGGCGGCCTGATCCTCGGGACCCTGGAGTCGCTTGGGGCCGGTCTGATCTCCTCCGGCTACAAGGACGCCATCGCATTTTTCATCCTGCTCCTGATCCTCTTCATCAGGCCGCAGGGACTTTTCAAGAAGGGCGAAACTGAAAGGGTTTAAGGTTTTACTTTGAAAACGGACAGAATAAAATTTCTCGTTTTTGCCCTCGTGGTGCTGCTCATCCCTCTACCGCTCTCGGGAGGGTATCTCACCAACGTTCTCATCTTCGTCGGGATCAACAGCGTGCTCGCCCTTGGGCTCAACCTCCTTTTGGGCTATGCAGGACAGATCTCCCTGGGGCAGGCCGCTTTCTTCGGCCTGGGCGCCTACGGCTCCGGCGTGCTGACCACCGCCTACGCCATGAACCCGTGGCTCGCCATGATCGCGGTCGCCCTCTGCGTCGCGGCCTTCGCCTTCGCCATCGGCTTCCCGGTGCTGCGACTGAAAGGTCACTACCTCGCCATGGCGACCCTGGGCGTCGGCGTCATCGTCAACATCGCCCTGAACGAAACCGTGGAGCTGACCGGCGGCCCCTCCGGGCTCTCCGGCATTCCCAACCTGCAAGTCGGCAGCCTCACCTTCGACTCGGACCTCAAGAACTACTACCTCGTCTGGGTCTTCGCGCTGGGGATGATCCTTCTCTCCTTGAACCTTGTGAACTCCCGCTTCGGCCGCGGTCTCCGGGCCATTCATGATTCGGAAGTTGCCGCCCGGGTGATGGGCGTCAACGCGAGGCTCATGAAGGTGCAGGTGTTCACGCTCTCGGCCTTCATGTCGGCCATCATGGGGAGTCTCTACTGCCACGTGATGACCTTCATCTCGCCTAGCTCCTTCGGGTTCAGCATGTCGGTGGAACTCCTTACCATGGTTGTCATCGGCGGCCTGGGGAGCGTGTACGGCTCCATCCTTGGGGCCCTGCTCCTGACCCTGCTCCCCGAGATGCTGCGCACCTTCCAGGACTACGACATCATCGTCTACGGCCTTTTGCTCATCACGATGACCATCTACCTGCCGGGCGGTCTCGCGGAGGGGATTCCGGCGCTGTTCCGGCGCCTGGTGCCGGTGAGGAAGGTAACGGAGGGGAGCGATGCTTAGCCTGAACGGTATCGGCAAGAGGTTCGGCGGGCTGACTGCCCTGGAGGGGATCAGTTTCAACGTCGGCAAGGGGTCCATCACCGGCATCATCGGCCCCAACGGAGCCGGCAAGACCACCCTGTTCAACGTCGCCACCGGGATCTATCCCCCGTCCTGCGGCGCGGTGCTTCTCGAGGGGAAGGACATCTCCAAGCTGCCGCCGGAAGGGCGCGCGCGGCTGGGGCTCGTACGTACCTTCCAGAACATCGAACTCTTCGGCAAGATGACCGTGCTGGAAAACGTCATGGTCGGGCTGCACACGCGGAGCAGTTCCGGGCTGTTCGCATGCTCCTTCCGTATGCCCTGGCAGATGAGCGAAGAGCGCCGCATCCGCGAGAGGGCCATGGAGTTGCTCGACTTCGTCGGTATCCCCGAGCTCGCCGCGGTCCAGGCCGGCACCCTTTCCTTCGGCAAGGGGAGGCTTTTGGAGATCGCCCGGGCGATGGCACTGGAGCCGAAGATCCTTTTGATGGACGAACCGGCGGCCGGCCTCAACAGCAGCGAGACCGCCGATCTTGCCGACTTGATCAAGAGGATCCGGGACCTGGGCGTCACCGTGGCCCTGGTCGAGCACGACATGGACCTGGTCATGGACATCTGCGACCAACTGGTGGTCTTGAACCTCGGCACCATGCTTGCCGAAGGGACGCCGCGTCAGATCCAGGACAACCCCGCCGTCATCACCGCGTATCTCGGCGAGGAATAGCTCCGTTCCCTTTCCCGACCCCTTTTCAGGAGGGTAGGGAAGAGTGCCTCCAGTCTCTCTCCCCCCGGGAGGGGGCGCCCGAAGGGGAGGGGAGGGAGATGCCCCGAGCGAGAGAGGCGCCCACTTGCGGCGCCCTCACCCCCAGCCCCTCTTCCGATGGGCGAGGGGGGACAATCAAGGACAACCGTTAATGCTAAAAATCAAGAACATCAACGCCTACTACGGCAAGGTGCACGCACTAAAAAACGTCTCGCTGCATCTCAAGGCCGGCGAAATAGTGACGCTCATCGGCGCCAACGGGGCCGGCAAGACCACGCTCCTCAACACCCTGTCGGGGATCATTCCGACTGCGAACGGCGAGATCCTGCTGGAGGGGCAGAACATAGCCGGACACGCGGCGGACCGCGTGGTTTCCCTCGGGCTGTCTCAGGTGCCGGAGGGGCGCCAGGTTTTTAACCCGCTCACGGTCGAGGAGAATCTGGAACTGGGCGCCTACCTGCGCTACCGTGCCGGCGGACAGAGGGCTGAGATCGGCGCCGACCTGGAGCGTATGTTCCAGATGTTCCCGAGGCTCAAGGAGCGCCGTCGCCAGGCCGCAGGGACGCTTTCCGGCGGGGAGCAGCAGATGCTCGCCATCGGCCGTGCGCTCATGGCCCGTCCCAAGCTGCTGCTTCTGGATGAGCCGTCCATGGGGCTCGCCCCGCTGGTTGTGCAGGACATCTTCAAGGTGATCGAGCGGCTGAGGGGCGAGGAGGGGACCACCATCCTCCTGGTCGAGCAGAACGCGCGCGCCGCCCTGAAGGTGGCCGACCGCGGCTACGTCCTTGAGACGGGTAAAGTGATACTTGAAGGAAAGGCGTCCGAGCTGCTGGAAAACAAGGACGTTCAGCGCGCCTATCTGGGGCGTGACAAGAAAGAAATTTGGGAGAGGTAGCTATGCAGATTTGGGATCCCGATTACGAGTGCATGCCGCGGGAAGAGATCGAGCAACTCCAGTTGGAGCGGCTCCAGGCTACTCTGAACCGCGTTTACAAGAACGTCACCTGCTACCGCACCAGGTTCAAGGAGATGGGGATCGTCCCCGAGGACGTCCGGTCCCTCGCGGACCTGTCCAAGCTCCCGTTCACCACCAAGGAGGACCTGCGCCTCAACTACCCGTACGGCATGTTCGCGGTGCCGCTGCGCGAGGTGGTCCGCATCCACTCCTCCTCCGGCACCACCGGTAAGCCCACCGTCGTGGGGTACACGAAGCACGACCTCAAGGTCTGGTCCGGCCTGGTGGCCCGCTTCATGACCGCAGCCGGCGTGAACAGCGACGACGTGGTGCAGATCGCCTTCGGTTACGGCCTCTTCACCGGCGCCTTCGGCCTGCATTACGGCTCCGAGATGATCGGCGCCTCCGTCATTCCGATGGGCGCGGGGAACACCGAAAAGCAGATCATGATCATGCAGGATTACCGCACCACCGCACTGGTTTCCACCCCGAGCTACGCGGTCACCATCGCGGAGCGGATGGAGAAGATGGGCATCGACCCCAAGAACCTCACCCTGAAGGTCGGTCTCTTCGGCGGTGAGCCCTGGTCGGAGTCGATGCGGCGCGAGATCGAGGAGAGGCTCGGCATCACCGCCACCGACAACTACGGCCTCTCCGAGGTCATAGGCCCGGGCGTCGCCGGCGAGTGCCTGTGCAAGCGCGGCATGCACATCTCCGAGGACCACTTCATCGCCGAGATCATCGACCCGGACACCGGCGCGGTGCTTCCCCCGGGGAGCGTCGGCGAGCTGGTGCTTACCTCGCTCACCAAGGAAGCGTTCCCGATGGTGCGTTACCGGACCCGCGACATCACCTCGCTCGACTACGACAAGTGCGACTGCGGCAGGACCATGGTCCGCATGAAGAAGACCATGGGGCGCTCCGATGACATGCTCATCATCAAGGGGGTCAACGTCTACCCGTCCCAGATCGAGGACGTGCTTTTCGCCATCGAGGGGTGCCAGCCGCATTACCAGCTGGTCGTGGACCGGAAGGGTGCGCTGGATACCCTGGAGATCCGCATCGAGGTCACCGAGAACATCTTCTTCGACGAGATGAAGAAGCAGAAGGCCTTCCTGGACAAGGTCGAGAAGAAGATCGATTCCGTCCTCGGGGTGGGGGCCGTGGTGAAGCTGGTTGAGCCCCACAGCATCCCCAGGGCTGAAGGCAAAGCATGCCGCGTCATTGACAACAGGAAAATCTAGACTAGCATTGATTCCGCTTTTGCTTTCTGGTTGGTGTTACCTGCCTACGAAAAGCTGACTCTCAGATGGGGCACGCCCCCCCGACACTACCAAGGAGGAATCAAAATGAAAAAAGTTGTCATTGCTACTGCTGCTGTGCTGTCTATGTCGGTAATCGCGGTTCCCGCCTTCGCCGACGTCAAGAAGGGCGAGAAGATCGACGCCAAGGCCGAGTTCGATAAGCACTGTGTCGCCTGCCACCCGAAAGGGGGCAACATCATCAACCCCAAGAAGGGGCTCGGCAAGAAGGACCTCGCCGCCAACGGGGTAAAGACCGAGAAGGATATCGTCGCCAAGATGCGCAACCCGGGTCCCGGGATGACCAAGTTCGACGCCAAGTCCGTTCCCGATGTCGAGGCCCACGCCATCGCCAAGTACATCATGGCTACCTTCAAATAGTTCAGCTTCAGATAGAGGGACGGCATAAGCAAAGAGCGCCGCAGGAAACCTGCGGCGCTCTTTTTGTGTTCACTTGAGGAGTTCTCCCCTCCCCTTGGGAGAGGGTGCCCGGAGGGCGGGTGAGGGGGCTTCGCGCGTCATGTTGCCTTTTGCCGCGCCCTCACCCCACCCCCTCTCCCGAAGGGCGAGGGGGATAGGGGGAAGCAGTTCGCGTTTTTGTTGCTAGACTCTGAGGCCGTTCTCTCTCCCGAAGGGCGAGGGGTACTCACGCGCGGTGCCTTAAAGCGTCTGCTTCGCTGCGGAAATCTTGATTTCCAGCACGGCCCTGGCCCAGGGGAAGGTGGCCTTGGTCGAGTCGAAAGAGGGGCCGGAATCGACGATGGTGCCCGTTCCCTCCAGGAAGAACCCGGTGCCGGGACCATGACTGCCCTCAACCTCGCGCGCACCCAGCGTGAGCAGAACCCTCGGGTTCTGGGCGAGGTTGTTCTCGGTCACGTGCATGTACCCGACCGGCACCAGCAGTTTCCCGTCCGCACTGATCCTCAGGTAGCTGTTCCAGGTGTTGACCATGTGTGGGCCTTCAATCCCCTGTGTCACTATGGCCACCACGCCCTCATGCGCCATCACTTCTTTCATCTTGTCCGGAATTGTAATCATCTCGGTTCCTCCTTTGGCAGTTGTCGCTGGCTTGATGGCGTACTTGTTTATCTACTTACCGCTTTACTTGTTTAGATGTTTATTTCGCCTCGGCTATGAGTGCGGCTTCAGGAGCTTTGTCCGGAACGCGCATCCATTGTGCGGCAATGAGTGAGATGACACCAAGCACGGTGCCGGCAATGAAAGGAATCCGGTAATCCATCATCCAGAAGTACCCGCCCAGGGCCGGCAGGAAGACGGCCGCGATGTGATTGATGGTGAACCCCACTGACATGGACGAGGCGATGTCGGCCGGGTCAGCCACCTTCTGGAAGTAGGTCCTGATGGCGACCTCGAAATTGTAGAGGATGTTGTCCAGTATGTACATCAGCATGACCAGATTTTTGGAGGTGGTGAAGGCGTAGACCAGGAAGATGACGATGACCCCCGAGTACTCGATGGAGGAGATGGTGCGCTCGCCGAAATGGTTGATCGCCTTGCCGATCAGCGAGTTGAGGATGTAGGCCACCACGTTGTTCACGATGAAGAGGATGGTCATCTCGCGCACCGTGAAATGGAATACCTGGACCAGGAGCAGGATGGAAAAGACTACGAAGATCTGCCGCCTGGCGCCGGAGAGGAGCGTGAGGAGGTAAAAGAGCGAATACCTGCGGCGCAGGATCATCTTCTTGCGTTGCGGCACGATCCCGGCGTGGGTCGGGTTCTGGAACAGCCCCCAGATCCCGGCGGCCAGCACCAGCGCCCCGATGGTCAGGTACATCTCGCGGTAATGTGCGACACCGCTCAGGCAGTACACGATGATCCCTGCCACAACGCTGGAAACGGCGGCGAGCGCCCGCAGGCGGCCGAAGATGAGCGGCGACACCGCCGTCGAGAAGTATTGCAGCGTGAGGGACTGGTTGGTGCTTTCGTAGTAGTGGAACCCGAAGCTCATCACCACGGTGGTGAAGATGACCCAGCCATAGGAGGGGAAAAGCGCCGTGATGCCGGTCCCAAGCCCCAGGAGCATCACCGAGAGCGCGGCCAGCTTGTGTTCCCGCACCAGCAGCAAAACGAAGACGACGAGCAGCGACAGGAGCCCGGGGATCTCGCGCACCGACTGCGTCACGCCCACCTGGCTGCCGTTCAGATGAACCATCTCGGCGGCGAAGTTGTTGAAGAGGATGGTGTAGCCCTGCAGGCCGATGGTCGAGGCGGCGGTCAGCACCACCAGGAAGCGCAGCATCGGACGCTGCTCGGAGCTCAAAAGCCCCGCGTCGAGTTTTCCCAGTACACCTTTCATGCAAATACTCCAGTTCGTCTCGCGGTTCGCGCCGGCTCCCGCCGCGCAGAGGGGTATCTTTAACACCGATGGCGCCCGCTGTATATACCACTCTCTTTAATGATCGGGCGTAGGCTTGACATTAATGGGGCGCCCGCTACTTTTTATGAATGTTTTCAGCTCACATCCCTGCACCAAGCTGGAACTGGCAAGGGGGAGGGATGTATCAATTCCAAGGAGGACGTCATGCAAAAGTATCGCTGCACGGTTTGCGGGTACATCTATGATCCGGAGGTAGGGGACATCGACAGCGGTGTAGCACCGGGGACCGCTTTTGAGGACATCCCGGAGGATTGGGTCTGCCCCGTGTGCGGTGTCGACAAGAGCATGTTCGAACCGGCATAAAGCTTCTTCTGGGGGAGACCATTTCATGAAGTGCGTGATCATCGGCGGCATAGCCGCCGGACTTTCCGCCGCCAGTCAGATCAAGCGGCAGTCCCCCGAGGCCAAGGTCATCGTCCTCGAAAAGAGCGGCGATGTCTCTTATGCCGCCTGCGGCATGCCGTACAACCTCTTCTTCAAAGACAAGCCGGTGGAGAAGCTGTACGCTCTTCCCCTGGAGACCATTCGCAAAGAGCGCGGTGTGGACTACCGGCTCTACCAGGAAGTGATCCGCATCGACGCGGGCGGGAAGAAGGTCGAGGTCACCGATCTGAAGAGCGGCAAAAGCTACTGCGAAAGTTACGACTTTCTGGTCTATGCCACCGGAAACAAGGCTATTCGCCTCGACTATCCGGGCTTCGACGGCAGCGACGTCTTCTACTTCAGGACCCTTGAGGACACCCGCCGCGCCAAGGAGTTCCTCTATCAAAAACCTCCTGCCAAGGTGCTCCTGATCGGAGCCGGCTACACCAACCTCGAAATCGCGGACGTCCTCACCAACATGAAGCTCACCCCGGTCATCATCGAGAAGGCGCCCGTCATCCTCCCATCCTTCTGCGAGGAGGTGCGCAGCAAGGTCATGGAAAAGGCCCGCGAGAAGGGGATCGAGCTCCTGACCGGCGTGGACGTCGAGGAGAAGGCTGGTCGCCAGGTGAAGACCTCGGCGGGGACCTTCGAGGCCGACATGGTGGTGGTGGCCGCCGGGGCCAGGCCCAACACGGCCCTCTTCGCCGCGGCGGGGGGCGAGCTGGGCGTTGCCGGCGCCGTGAAGGTGGACCGCTACCTGCGCACCAACCTGGACGGCGTATTCTCCGGGGGGGACTGCGCCGAGCACTACGTTCGGCAACTCGGGCTGAACTCCTACTTCCCGCTGGGGCCGGCAGCCAACAAGCAGGGGCGCGTCATCGGCCACAACATCTGCAACCCCGGCAGGATGACCGAATTCTGGGGCATCGACCAGACTGCCGTCTTCAAATTTTTCGACTACACCATCGCCACCACGGGCTTGAGCGAGCGGCAGTTGCAGACCCTCAACAAGGACGTGGTCAAGGTGGTGGTCGATGGCCCGACCCGGGGCGAGTTCCCCGGCGGCGGCACCATCCGGATCGTGCTCCTGTGCGAGAAGGGGAGCGGCCTTCTTCTGGGGGGGCAGATGGTGGGCGAGGACGTGGTCGCCAAGCGCCTGGACGTCCTGGCGACCGCCATCTACAAGAGCATGACCGTTTTCGAGATCGCCGAGCTCGATTTGAGCTATTCACCGCCCTATGCGCCGGTCTGGGACCCTATCCTGGTCGCGGCCAACGTGGCGGTAAAAAAAGTCTGAGGAGAACAGCATGAGCGTTACCAACAGCTACAACACCCTCTCCACGCTCACCGTGGACGGCAGGACCTACCGCTATCACTCGTTGAAGGCCTTCGCGGCGAACTCCGGCATCGATATCTCCCGGCTTCCCTATTCGATGAAGATCCTGCTGGAGAACCTGCTGCGCCGGGAGGACGGCGTGGTGGTCAAAAAGGAGGACATCGAGGCGGTGGCGCGCTGGGACGCGCAGGCCGAGCCGGACAAGGAGATGCAGTTCATGCCGGCCCGCATCCTGCTGCAGGACTTTACCGGGGTCCCCGCCGTGGCGGACCTGGCGGCCATGCGCTCCGCCCTCAGCCGGCTCGGCGGGCGCCCCTCCGACATCAACCCGATGCAGCGTGCCGACCTGGTCATCGACCACTCGGTGCAGGTGGACCAGTACGGCAGCCAACTGGCGCTCAAGGCGAATTCTGTGCTGGAGTTCGAGCGCAACCACGAGCGCTACCAGTTCCTGCGCTGGGGGCAATCCGCCTTCAGAAACTTCAGCGTCGTACCGCCGGCGACCGGCATCTGCCACCAGGTCAACCTGGAATACCTGGCACAGGTCGCCCTGGTCAACACGGTTGACGGCGAGGAGTGGGTGCTGCCGGACACGCTGGTCGGCACCGACTCGCACACAACCATGATCAACGGCTTAGGCGTGGTGGGCTGGGGGGTAGGGGGGATCGAGGCGGAAGCCGCCATGCTGGGTCAGCCCTGCTCGATGCTTATCCCGCAGGTGGTCGGCTTCCGGCTGACCGGTGCCTTGAGTCCGGGCGCCACCGCGACCGACCTGGTGCTGACCATCACCCAGATGCTCAGGAAGAAGGGGGTGGTGGGCAAGTTCGTCGAGTTCTACGGTCCCGGCTCCGCATCGCTCAACATCGCAGACCGGGCCACCATCGGCAACATGGCGCCCGAGTACGGCGCCACCATCGGCGTCTTCCCCGTCGACGAGCAGACCACCGCTTACCTGGGATTGACCGGCCGCGGGGGCGGGGTGCCGCTGGTGGAGGCGTACTTCAAGGAGCAGGAACTCTGGCGCTCTTCGGATCGCCCCGAGCCGATCTTCAGCGATACCATGGAGCTGGATCTGGCCGACGTGGAGCCCTCTCTCGCCGGACCCAGCCGCCCCATGGACCGCGTGCGCCTCAAAGAGGTGCGCGGTTCGTTCAGGAGGCAACTGGTTACCCTTCGCCAGCAGGACGCGGCGCACGTGGACAAGGAGACTCTCAACCGCTGGCTCGGGGAGGGAGGATCGCCGGTAACCGTCGCGCCGGAGCTGATGGCGGAACACCCGGACAAGGCCCTGGGTTCGCTCGGCCAGTGTGTCCCGGTGCGTCAGCCCGACGGCACGAGCTACAACCTCTGCCACGGTTCCATCGTCATCGCGGCCATCACCAGTTGCACCAACACCTCGAACCCCTCGGTGATGATCGGCGCAGGCCTCCTCGCCAGGAACGCGGTACGGCGCGGCTTGCAGGTGCGCCCCTGGGTGAAGACCAGCCTCGCACCCGGCTCCAAGGTGGTCACCGACTACCTGGCTGCCGCCTGTTTGACGCCCTACCTGGACGCGCTCCGCTTCCACCTGGTCGGCTACGGTTGCACCACCTGCATCGGCAACAGCGGTCCGCTGGCCGACCACATCTCCCGTGCCGTGGTCGAAGGCGATCTCGCTGTAGCGGCGGTCCTCTCAGGCAACCGCAACTTCGAGGGGCGCATCAACGCTCACGTGCGGGCCAACTACCTGGCCTCGCCGCCGCTCGTGGTCGCCTACGCGCTGGCCGGGAACATCAACATCGACCTCACCCGTGATCCCATCGGTACCGATCCCAACGGCGAGCCGGTGTACTTGAAGGACATCTGGCCGGATGACAAGGAGGTGGCTGAGCTTGTGCAAAGCTGCGTCCATGCCGAGTCCTTCGCCACCAACTACGCCGACGTCTTCCACGGCGAGGACGAGTGGCGCGGCCTTACCGTCCCTAGCGGCGAGTTGTACCAATGGCAGGAGGACTCCACCTACATCAAGGAACCTCCTTTCTTCCTGGAACTGCCGCCCCAGCCGGAATCCATCCCCGACATCACCGGGGCGCGCTGCCTGGCGCTTTTGGGGGACTCCATCACCACGGACCACATCTCCCCCGCCGGCTCGATCGGCAAGGCGACTCCAGCAGGGCGCTACCTGATGTCGCTTGGCATCGAGCCCAAGGACTTCAACTCCTACGGCGCACGGCGCGGCAACCACGAGGTGATGGTGCGCGGTACCTTCGCCAACACCCGGATCAGGAACGCCCTGGTGCCGGGTGTAGAGGGGGGCGTGACCATGTACTTTGCCAAGGGAGACGGCAGCGGCAGGCAGATGTCCATTTTCGAGGCCTCGGAGAACTACCAGGCCGAAGGCACCCCGCTGGTCGTCATCGCCGGGAAGGAGTACGGGACCGGTTCCTCGCGCGACTGGGCGGCCAAGGGGACCAAGCTCCTCGGCATCCGTGCCGTCATCGCCGAGAGCTTCGAGAGGATCCACCGCTCCAACCTGGTGGGAATGGGGATTCTCCCGCTGCAGTTCCTGCCGGGCGACAGCTACAAGGGGATCGGCCTGGACGGCACCGAGAGCTTCGACCTGACCGGGCTGGATTCGCTTACGCCTGGGCAGAAGCTCGAGGTGAAATTCACCAGGGTCGACGGTTCCGCAGGCACCTTCACCGTCCAGGTGCGCATCGACACTTCCAACGAACACGATTACTACCACCACGGCGGGATACTGCCGTTCGTGCTGAGGCAGTTCCTCAAAAGTTGATTTTCACCACGTGGTCCACCACCTGTAGGGGCGAATAATCATTCGCCCCTTTCTTTGTCATAACCGAAGACGCCCCCTCAGCGCCGTTGCGCCCCCCCCTAGCTTTACGTCCCAACCTTGAATCAAAGGCGGGCGAATGATCATTCGCCCTTACAAGGCATTTGGTGGCCTTTTCATACCCCATGCGGTCGTCGAGACACTCCGGAGGCGCAACCTCCCTGTCATCATTCCCCGCGCTTTATCCGTTGCATCGTGTGTGATTCCCTCTTGACCTTTATACCCCCTAGGGGTATTGTTGCCTTAGTCATATACCCCCGTGGGGTATCAAAGGTTCGGAGGGAGCCATGAGCGACTCGCCAAAAAACAAGTTGAACACCCGTGTGAAAAGAATCGCCGGGCAGGTGGCCGGAATAGAGCGGATGCTGGAGGAGAAGCGTTACTGCGTGGACATCCTGAACCAGATCTCCGCGGTGCGCTCCGCGCTGGATGCCCTGGGGGTGGAACTGCTGACCCGGCACCTGGAGAACTGCGTGCTGGGGCAGGGGGGCGACAAGCAACACGACCAGGCCAAGCCGATGAGCCAGCAGCAGTTGCTGGACGAGGTGAAGACGGCGCTGTCGCGTTTCCTGAAGTAGTGTTTTAGGGAGGATTAATACAATGGCTGAAAAAGTATCGTTACGCGACCCGGTCTGCGGGATGGAAGTCGGCGCAGCGGCGCCCCTTTCCGCGACGCACCAAGGGACCACCTACAAATTCTGCTCCGCGAGTTGCCTGGAAAAATTCCTGGCCTCGCCGGAGACCTACCTTGGGGAAAAGGCTGCGCCTGCACCGACTCCAGCACCTGCACATGTGGAACAGTGCGAGATGCCGCTTCTGGGCATGAGCTGCGCCGGTTGCGCCGGGCGGATCGAGAAGACCCTGAACGCGACGCCGGGAGTGGTGACTGCGGCGGTGAACTTCGCCACGACCCGCGCCACCGTCAAGTACGATCCCAAGGAAACGAGCCCCGACGGCCTTAAACAGGTGGTGCGCGACATGGGCTACGACGTGCTGGAGTCCGGTGGCGGCGAAACCGACGAGGCCGGCATGCTGGAAGCGCAGACCCAGGTGCATGAGGCACAGTACCGGAAGAACAGGACCAAGTTCTTCCTCGCGCTGGCCCTGACGCTGCCGGTTGCCGTACTTGCCATGGGCGGACACGTGGTGCCTGCACTGGCGGACCTCTTCAGCTTCCCGGGACGCGCCTGGGTCGAACTCGCCCTCACCACTCCGGTCTTGTTCTGGGCCGGGCGCGAGTTCTTTACCGGCGCCTGGACCGCTGCCAGGCACCGCGTCGCCGACATGAATACGCTGGTTGCCCTGGGCACGCTCTCCGCCTACATCTTCAGCCTGGTCGCGACCATCGCCCCGCAATGGTTGATGGCGGGAGCAGGCACGGCAGCCGAAGCGGGCGATCACGGCCACGCCATGGCTTCGCCGGTCGGCGTCTACTACGAGGTCGCTGCCATCATCGTCACCCTGATCCTGATGGGGCGCCTTCTGGAGGCACGTGCCCGCAGCAAAACCAGCGGAGCCATCCACGCCCTGATCGGCCTGCAGCCCAAGCTGGCCCGGGTGGTGCGCGACAAAAAGGAGATGGACATCCCCATCGCCGAGGTGCAACTGGGCGAGGTCATCGTGGTGCGCCCCGGAGAGAAGGTCCCCGTGGACGGCGAGGTGGTCGAGGGAACGTCGTCGGTCGACGAGAGCATGCTGACCGGCGAGCCGCTGCCGGTGCACAAGAAAACCGGCGACACGGTGATCGGCGCCACGCTCAACAAGACCGGCTCCTTCCGGATGCGCGCCACCAGGATCGGCAAGGACACCGTTTTGCAGCAGATCGTACGCCTGGTACAGCAGGCCCAGGGGAGCAAGGCTCCCATCCAGCGCCTGGCCGACCTGATCGCGAGCTACTTCGTACCGGTGGTCATCAGCCTGGCCATTGCCGCTTTCGTGGTCTGGTTCGATGTCTCGCCGCCCGAGACGCGCCTGAACATGGCGGTGCTGACCTTCGTGTCGGTGCTGATCATCGCCTGCCCCTGCGCCCTCGGTCTGGCCACACCGACCGCCATCATGGTCGGCACAGGACGGGGCGCCCAGAGCGGCATCCTGATCAAAGGTGGCGAGGCGCTGGAAACGGCACACAAGCTGACCACCATCGTACTGGACAAGACCGGCACCATCACCCGCGGCGTCCCGTCGGTGACCGACATCGAAAGCGAGGGACTCGACCGTCAAACCTTGCTGCAACTTGCGGCATCGGCTGAAGCCGGCAGCGAGCACCCGCTCGGGGAGGCGATCGTGCGCTCGGCCGACGAACAGGGGCTAGCAAGGCTCGCGGTAAACGGCTTTAACGCCATTCCCGGCCACGGCATCGAGGCGGAGATAGATGGCAGAAAGATCCTGATCGGCACCGAGTTGCTGCTCGCGAACCACGGCATCCGCGTCGAGCCTTCCAAGGCTCACCGGCTGGCGGATGAAGGCAAGACCCCTGTCATGGTTGCCGTCGACGGGACGTTCGCCGGCGTCATCGCCATAGCCGACCCCATCAAGGAAGGCTCCACCGGTGCCGTCCAGCGTCTGCACGCCCTCGGGCTCGAGGTGATCATGCTGACCGGCGACAACCGCCGCACCGCCGACTCCATCGCGCGCCAGGTCGGCGTCGACCGCGTGGTGGCCGAAGTGCTGCCGGACGGGAAGGGGGAGGAGATCAAGAAGTTGCAGGCGCAGGGGAAGGTGGTGGCGATGGTGGGCGACGGCATCAACGACGCCCCCGCGCTCGCCCAGGCCGACGTCGGCATCGCCATGGGTAGCGGCACCGACGTGGCCATCGAGGCGGCCGACATCACGCTGGTGCGCGGCGACCTGAACGGCGTCATCTCCAGCATCGCGCTCTCCCGCGCCACCATCGCCAACATCAAGCAGAACCTGTTCTTCGCCTTCATCTACAACATCCTCGGCATCCCGATCGCCGCTGGGATCCTGTACCCGTTCACCGGCTGGCTGTTGAGCCCGATCATCGCCTCGCTCACCATGGCGCTCTCGTCGGTCAGCGTGGTAACCAACGCCCTGCGGCTGCGCGGGTTCACCGTAGAGAGGGGATAACCATGGAAACGTCTCAAATACTGGTCACTGTGGCCGGAGTAGCCCTGATAGCCGGCAACCTCTGGTTCTTTTTCGGCAAAAAGACTACCATCAAGCCTGTTGCCAAGGGTGCTCTCTACGCCTGCCCGATGCATCCCTGGATCACCAGCGACGATCCGACCGCGGATTGTTCGATCTGCGGGATGAAGCTGGTCAGAAGCGACAAGGCGGGCAAGTAACGGCACCGCGGCCGTGTGTGGAATATTCTGCTGGGTACGTGGAATATTCCCCCGCGGCCGTTGCCGTGCCCTGCCGCCGGCACTTTGCTGAAACGGGAATACGGGGAGTTAGCCCCTGTATCGTCCTTTGGCATGACACTTGATTAAACGCTATCCGGTAGTCGTTGAAAAAGGCTGCCGCGGGGCTCCTCCTCCTCGGTCCCGCGGCAGCTTTCAATGCCGGCAACCTCCCTCACCCGGCCTTCGGCCACCCTCTCCCGGAGGGCGAGGGTATGGTCAGCAACGAACACAGGACCCGGCCTTCGGCCATCCTCTCCCGGAGGGCGAGGGTATGGTCAGCAACGAACAACCACCCGGCCTTCGGCCACCCTTTCCTGGAGGGCGAGGGTATGGTCAGCAACGAACACAGCACCCGGCCTTCGGCCACCCTTTCCCGGAGGGCGACGGTATGGTCAGCGCCGAACACAGCACCCGGCCGCCACCCTCTCCCAGAGGGAGAGGGTATGGTCAGCAACGAACACACGTCCACTGTAGGGGCGAATAATCATTCGCCCTTACTTGCACCGATCGACACGCATCTCGGAGACAAGATGAAACTGCACACCATCTCGATCAACAACCTGAAACGCCGCAAGGCCAAGATGGCCTTTCTGACCATTGGGCTCATGGTCGGCATCGCCACCATCGTGACCCTGGTCACCCTGACCCGTTCCATGTCCAACGATATCGAAAGGAAGATGGACGAATTCGGGGCCAACATCCTGATCACCCCCCAGAGCAACGGCCTCTCCATGAACTACGGCGGCATCAGCCTGGGGGGCGTCACTTTCGACCAGCGCGAGATCAAGGAGGCGGACCTGGACAAGGTCCGCAAGATCAAGAACAACAAGAACATCTCCTCCATCTCTCCCAAGGTGCTGGGTGGCGTCAAAGTGGGTACCCACGACGTGCTGCTGGTGGGGGTGGATTTCGCTGCAGAGCTCAAGATGAAGCAGTGGTGGCAGATCTTCGGCAGCGAGCCCAAGGGTGACAACGAGGTGCTTCTGGGCAGCGATGCATCCAACACCCTCAACGCAACTTCCGGCGACAACATTGAGATCAAGGGTGAGAAGTTCAAGGTGGCTGGTGTCCTGAACCAGACCGGCTCGCAGGACGATTCGCTCGTCTTCATGGCGCTCCCGAAGGCACAAAAGGTGCTCGGCAAGGAAGGGAAGATCACCATGGCCGAGGTGGCGGCTCTCTGCTCCGGCTGCCCGATTTCCGACATGGTGAACCAGATCGCCGAACTGCTTCCGGACAGCAAGGTCTCTGCGATCCAGCAGGTTGTGGCAGGCCGGCTGAAGGCGTTGGACCAGTTCAAGAGATTCTCCTACGCCATGGGGAGCGTGGTGGTCTTCATCGGATCGCTCATCGTCTTCGTGACCATGATGGGGAGCGTGAACGAGCGCACCACCGAGATCGGCGTCTTCCGTGCCATCGGCTTCAGAAAGAGCCACATCATGCGCATCATTCTGCTGGAGGCTGCGCTCGTGAGCCTTTTGGCAGGCATCCTCGGCTACGCGGCGGGCATGGGGGGGGCGAAGCTCGCGCTCCCGTTCATGGCCGAAACCAAGAACGCCCACCTGGTTTGGGACGCAACCGTTGCCTTCGGCTCGATAGGGCTGGCGCTTCTTCTTGGCATCCTCGCGAGCCTGTACCCCGCGCTGCATGCCAGCAAGATGGACCCGACCGAAGCCCTCCGGGCGCTTTAAGAGAGGACGACATGGCGATTATAGAGATGAAGAACGTGAAGAAGCAGTACCAGACGGGGTCCGACCTGGTCGAGGCGCTGCGCGGCGTGGACATAAGCATCGAGGCGGGCGAGTTCATCACCATCATGGGGCAGTCCGGCTCCGGCAAAAGCACGCTGCTCTCGGTGCTCGGCGGGATGAACCACCCGACCAGCGGCGAGGTCGAGATGGCCGGGGTGAAGCTGTACCAGTTGAAGAGCGAGGAATTGGCAGACTTTCGCGCCCAGAACCTCGGGTTCGTGTTCCAGTCCTTCCACCTGATCCAGTACCTGACCGCCCTGGAGAACGTCATGCTGCCGCTGGCCATCGTGAAGATGAGCACGGCTGCCAAGAGGGAGGCCGCGCGCCAGGCGCTGGAGCGGGTCGGTCTCGGTGCCAAGACCGATCGTCTGCCCAACCAGCTATCGGGCGGCGAGCAGGAGCGGGTCGCCATCGCCCGCGCCATCGTCAACAATCCGCACATCCTGCTGGCGGACGAACCGACCGGAAACCTCGACTCGAAAACCAGCGAGGAAGTCATGGCACTGTTCAGGCAACTGAATGAGGCTGGGCAGACCGTGGTGATGGTTACTCATAACCCGGAGAACGGCGCTTATTCGGACCGTACCATTCATTTAAAGGATGGCTTGATCAGCGCCTAGGGGCCGATTGCTTCTTATAAAACTGAAAAATCTGAGGAGCACATACTTCTTTTACTTGGTGCTCTTCAGATTTTTCTTTTTGTGTCGATTACTGAAGCTGAGAGCAAAATGTGACGAAGTGTGTATAATATTCCACGGTAACTGCTGAATATCCTTCGCATTGTAGACCAGTTGCAGTGCCTGATGCATTGTAAAACGAGCACTTATAGGTCGGGCACGGATCGTGTAACACCTTGTGAAAGCTACCGCCAAGTTTTCTGGAGTCACCATGAAATACCGGCTTTTTCCGCTGTACCTGTTGTTGTCCATACTGATGACCGCTCCTGCGGTCCACGCCGAAGAGGCAAAACCCGCCCCCGAAAGCCTCGATCAGCTCGTGCAGACGGCACTGTCCGGCAACCCGGAACTGAAGTCCTCCTCCGCACGCTGGGAGATGTACAAGAGCCGCATCAAGCAGGCGGGCGCCCTGGAAGATCCCATGGTGATGTTCAAGCTGCAGAACATGATCGTCACCGATCCCTTGAGCTTCAACAAGGACTCCATGACCCAGAAGGTGGTCGGCATCAGCCAGCAGATCCCCTTTGCGGGCAAGCGGAAGCTCAAGGAAGACATTGCCGCTGCCGAGGCCGAAAGCTACCGCTGGAGCGTCGAGGAACGAAAGCTCGAACTGACCCGCATGGTGCGGGAAGCCTACTACCAGGTCTACTTCACCGATAAATCCCTTGGCATCATCGATAAGAACATAAAGATCCTGGATGACTTCATCACCCTGGCGCAGACCAAGTATTCGGTTGGGCAGGGTGCGCAGCAGGACATCTACAAGGCGCTCCTGGAGCGCTCCAAGATGCTGGACATGAAGATCTCGCTCGAGCAGCAGCGCAGGAGCCTCGAGGTGAGCCTCAACTCGCTGTTGAACCGCCCCCAGAGCACCAAGCTCGGTGCAATCCCCGACTTCAAGCTGGCCCCCTTCGCCTACACCCCTGAACAGCTGCTCGACGTAGCCGAGGAGAACCGGCCCCAGCTGAAGTCGGTCAAGGCGCAGATCGAGAAGGGGAGGGCGGGGCACCTGCTGGCGCAGAAGGAATCCTACCCGGACTTCAACGTCTCCTTCGAATACATGCAGCGCCAGAAGGCCATGGGGAGCGACGGCTCGGACATGTACTCGCTGGGTGTCACCTTTAACCTCCCCATCCAGAAGGAGAGGCGCGCCGCGATGAGGGCCGAGTCGAACTCGGAGGTCAACATGGCGAGAGAGGAGTTAAACGGCGCCCGGAACACCATCTCCTCCGGCATCAACGACCTCCTGGCCCAGATGGAGCGGCGCAGGAAGCTGATCGAACTCTACACCACCGGCATCATTCCCCAGGCTGAGCAGTCGCTGGAGTCGGCCGTGATCGGCTACCGGGTCAACAAGGTCGATTTCCTGACCCTGCTGGACAACCGGGTCACCCTGTTCAATTACGAGCGTGAATACTACGATTCGATGGCGGATTACCAGATGAAGCTGGCCCAGTTGGAAGCCCTGGTCGGCAAGGATCTTTCCTCTCCTCCCGTCGCGAAGCAGGACGGCAACGCTGGTGCCGAGGCTGTGCAGCATGCCGTACCGCACCAGGCGCACCAGGCGCAGTAATAGTCCCATCCCCCCTGGAGGGGGAGGAGCTGAACGCGAATTTTCTACCCCTGCGAGGTATTAACAATGAACAAAAGCGTGAAGGTCGCAATTCCCATCGTCCTGATCCTGGTAGCGGCGGCAGCCGGCGGAGGATACTACCTGTGGCAGCAGAAGCACCAGGCCCCGTCAGGAAAGGAAAAGGCGGCCCAGGGACAGGTCCTCTACACCTGCGCCATGCACCCCTTCATCATCAAGGACAAGCCCGGCACCTGCCCCATCTGCGGGATGCAGCTGATCAAGAAGGTGGAGGGAACCCAGGCGAGTGCCGAGGAGCAGAAGATGCTAGGCCACGTCTCGCTTTCCCCGACCCAGTCGGTGATGGCCAACGTGGCCACGGTACCGGCCGAGTACGCCCCGCTCTCCAAGGAGATCAACGCCGTCGGGATCGTGCAGTACGACCAGGCCAGGCAGGCCAAGGTGACGGCATGGGTGGCCGGGCGCATCGACAAACTGAACGTTAATACCGTGGGGGCCTTCGTTTCCAAGGGGAGGCCGGTGGCGGAGATCTACTCCCCCGACCTGGTGGCCGCGCAGCAGGAGTACCTCCTGGCGCTGAGAAGCCGCGAACAGTTCAAGAAATCGAGCATCGACGCCATCTCCCAGGGGGGGGAGGGTCTGGTCGCCTCCGCGCGCCAGCGGCTTAAGCTCCTCGGGGTGAAGGACGAGCAGATCGCGGGCCTGGAGAAGGCGGGGCACCCCAACATCAAGCTCCCCATCTACACGCCGCTTTCCGGCGTGGTGATCGAGAAGGTGGTGCAGGAAGGGCAGTACGTGAACATGGGCGACCCGCTCTTCAACATCGCCGACCTCTCCACCGTCTGGGTCGAGGTCGAGGTGTACGAAAACGAGTTCAGCTTCGTGAAGATGGGACAACGGGTCGAGATCGTTTCCCAGTCGTATCCGGGCAAGACCTTCGCCGGGCGCGTCTCCTTCATTTACCCGTTCCTCGATCCCAAGACCCGTACCGTGAAGGTGAGGGTGGAGCTTGGCAACCCCGGTCTCAAGCTGAAGCCCGACATGTTCGTCAATGCCAAGATCAAGGCCCCCCTGGGGAACGCCTTGGTCGTGCCGGCAACCGCGCTCATGGACACCGGCAAGCGGCAGGTGGTCTGGGTGGAATCGCAGCCCGGCATGTTTGAGCCGCACGACGTGCAGGTGGGCGCCCGGGTCGGGGACAAGGTGCAGATCCTTTCCGGCCTGAAACAGGGTGACAAGGTGGCGGCTTCCGGCGGCTACCTGATCGATTCCGAATCGCAGCTTTCCGGCGGCAGCGGCGGTGGCGGTCACGAGGGGCACGCCGGCGGGGCTGCCGCACCCGCGGCGCCTGGGGGAGCCGGCGAGCACCAGGGGCACGGCGCTCCGGCTCCGGCTGCGCCTGCCGCACCGAAGAAGGGCGGCGGCTTGGACATGGGCGATATGAAGATGTAGTTGCTGGCATTCCTATGAGCACTGAGGTTTTACATGATTGAAAAGATCATCGAATATTCCGCCCGCAACCGGGTGATAGTGCTGATGCTCTTCGCCCTGCTGATAGCCTGGGGCGTCTGGGCAGTCTACAAGACGCCGGTGGACGCGATACCGGATCTCTCCGACAACCAGGTCATCGTTTTCACCGATTACCCGGGTCGTTCGCCGCAGGTGGTCGAAGACCAGGTTACCTACCCGCTGGCCGTGAACCTGCAGGGGCTGCCGCAGGTGCGCGCGGTGCGCGCCTCCTCCGCCTTCGGTTTCTCCATGATCTACGTGATCTTCGAGGACAAGGCGGACATCTACTGGGCCAGGACCCGCGTCCTCGAGCGCCTGAACTACGCCGCGAGCCTCCTTCCCTCGGGTGTCGTACCCACCCTCGGGCCGGACGGCACCGGCGTCGGTCACGTCTTCTGGTACACGCTTGAAGGGAAGGGGTACGACCTCGAGCAGCTGAGGACCCTGCAGGACTGGTTCGTACGTTACCAGCTGAACACGGTGCCGGGCGTGGCCGAGGTCGCCTCCATCGGCGGTTTCGTGCGCGAGTACCAGGTCGACCTCGACCCCAACCGCCTCTTTGCCTACAACATCAAGGTCGGGCAGGTGGCCGATGCGATCAAGAAGTCCAACAACGACGTGGGGGGGAGGCTCTTAGAGCAGGCCGACGCCGAATACCTGATCCGCGGACGTGGCTACGTGAAATCCACCGCGGACCTCGAGGACATCGTGGTCGGCGCCGACATGCGCGGCACCCCCATCTACGTGAAGAACCTGGGCACCGTGCAGCTCGGCGGCGCCATACGGCGCGGCATGCTGGACATGAACGGCCAGGGTGAGGCCGTCGGCGGCATCGTGGTCATGCGCTACGGCGAGAACGCCAAGGACGTCATCGACCGGGTCAAGGAGAAGATCGTCTCCCTGGAGAAGGGGCTCCCTCCCGGCGTCAAGATCATGGTTTCCTATGACCGAAGCGACCTGATCGAGCGGGCGATCCACACCCTGAAGTCCTCGCTCATAGAGGAATCGATCGTGGTGTCGCTGGTCATCCTGGTCTTCCTGCTCCACTTCCAGAGCGCGCTGGTCATCGTCCTGACGCTCCCCATCGCGGTGCTCATATCCTTCATCACCATGAAGCTTATGGGGGTTACCTCGAACATCATGTCGCTCGGGGGGATCGCCATCGCCATCGGCGTGCTGGTCGACGCCGGCGTCATCATGGTGGAGAACTGCTACCGACACCTCTCCGAGATGCCCCCCGAGGAGCGCAAGGAGAAGCGCCTGGATGTCATCATCGCCTCGGCCAAGCAGGTCGGGCGTGCCATCTTCTTCTCGCTCGCCATCATCATCCTCTCCTTCGTGCCGGTGTTCCTGCTCGAAGGGCAGGAAGGCAAGATGTTCCACCCGCTCGCCTTTACCAAGACCTTCTCCATGATGGGGTCCGCCGTCATCGCCATCACCCTGGTCCCGGTGCTGATGTATTTCCTGATGCGCGGCAAGATGCCGCCGGAGAGCTCCAACCCGGTCTCCACTTTCTTCATCAAGCTCTACTCCCCGGTGATCCGGTGGGTGCTCAAGTGGAAGAAGACCACCATCGCGCTCAACGTGGTGGCGCTCGCCATCGCCATCCCGATGTTCATGAGCATCGGCAGCGAGTTCATGCCCCCCCTGGACGAGGGGTCTCTCCTCTACATGCCGGTGACGCTCCCCAACATCTCCATCAACGAGGCGAAGCGGCTGATCCAGGTGCAGGATACCGTGATCAAGAGCGTGCCGGAGGTGGAGCACGTGCTCGGCAAGGTAGGACGCGCCGAGACGTCGACCGACCCGGCGCCGGTCTCCATGTTCGAGAGTATCATCATCCTGAAGCCCAAGGACAAGTGGCGCCCCGGCGTCACCAAGGCCGATATCGTGGCGGAACTCGACGGCAAGCTGCAGCAGATCGGGGTCAGAAACGGCTGGACCCAGCCCATCATCAACCGCATCAACATGCTCTCAACCGGGGTGCGCACCGACCTGGGGGTCAAGTTCTTCGGCTCCGACCTGAACGTGCTGAAGGACCTGGCGGTGCAGGCCGAGGGGATACTGAAGACCGTCCCCGGGGCGGCCGATGTCGTCGCGGAAAGGGTCACCGGCGGCAACTACATCGACA
Organism: Geomonas diazotrophica; assembly: GCF_018919385.1. GTDB lineage: Bacteria > Desulfobacterota > Desulfuromonadia > Geobacterales > Geobacteraceae > Geomonas > Geomonas diazotrophica. The sequence goes on along the minus strand of NZ_JAHLMF010000008.1, from coordinate 16,648 downwards.
TCGACATTGACCGCGAGGCGGCCGCCCGCTACGGCGTTGCCGTTGGGGACATCCAGGAGGTGATTTCCACCGCGCTCGGCGGCGAGATGCTCTCCACGTCGGTCGAAGGGCGAAACCGCTTCCCGATCCGCCTGCGTTACATGCGCGATATGCGCAGCGACATCCCTTCCATCCAGCGCATCCTCGTCTCCGGGATGGGGGGGGCCCAGGTTCCGCTCTCGCTGGTGACCAAGTTGAAGGTTTCCACCGGCGCCCCCGAGATCAACAGCGAGGGGGGACTCCTGCGTTCCATCGTCTTCCTCAACGTGCGCGGTCGCGACATGGGGGGCTTCGTGAACGAGGCGAAGACGGTGCTCGAGAAGCAGATGAAGCTTCCCCCGGGGTACTACGTCGCCTGGTCGGGGCAGTGGGAGAACCAGGTACGCGCCAAGGCGCGCCTGCAGATGCTGGTCCCGGCGGGGATCCTGATCATCTTCATCCTGCTCTACTTCACCTTCCACTCCGCGCTGGAGGCGAGCATGGTCATGCTCTCGGTCCCGTTCGCGCTGGTAGGGGGGGTGTACCTGGTGAAACTGCTCGGGTACAATATGTCGGTTGCCGTCTGGGTCGGCTTCATCGCCCTGTACGGTATCGCGGTCGAGACCGGTGTGGTCATGGTCATCTACCTGCACGAAGCCCTCGACAAGAAGCTGCTCAAGGGACCGGTCACCGAACAGGATATCTACGATGCCACCTTCGAGGGGGCGGTGCTCAGGCTGCGTCCCAAACTGATGACCGTCGCGGTGGCGCTGATCGGCCTTGTGCCGATCATGTGGTCCTCCGGGACCGGCGCTGACGTCATGAAGCCGATCGCGGCGCCCATGATCGGGGGGATGATATCGTCCGCCGTGCACGTGCTGATCATGACCCCGGTGATCTTCGTGCTGATGAAGAAGCACGACCTGAAGAAAGGGAAATTGAAGTACTCGGGGATGAAGCATTAGCCGAATATGCTACTGTTGCAGTAGAATATTCTTCATCTTGCTGCGGCTCATTTTCGGGAGACCGCATGGAATCCGCACTTTAGCTCTTGGCACACCGCGTGCTTAGTCAGTAACAGATTATTTTTCAAGCAAAAGGAGAACTTACCATGAAGAAACTCGTCGTTCTGGTTGCCGCCGCACTCGCTCTGACCGCTCCGATCGCTTCCTATGCAACGGATCACGGTTCCATGAACATGGATCATGGCAGCATGAAGATGGACCATGACATGGGGGGCGTAGCTCACGAAGAGGTCGTCAAGGGCGTCAAGGCCACCTTCAAGGTCATGAGCATGAAGGAGCACATGGCCGCCATGAAAATGGAACTCCCCAAAGGGATGAAAGAAACCCATCACATCGCGGTCGAATTCAAGGACGCCAAGACCGGTAAACCGATCACCGAAGGTGAGGTGACGGCGAAGGTCCAGGGGCCTGACAAGGCCGAGCAGACCAAGGATCTCATGGGTATGCAGGGGCACTTCGGCGCAGACTTCGACCTCTCCAAGAAGGGCAAGTACGGCGTGATGTGCAAGTTCAAGGTTAAAGACGGCCAGGTGCGCACCTCCAAGTTCTGGTATACCGTCAAGTAGTACAGCCCGGGCGGCTTCGATACCGGAGCCGCCCTTTGCTTCAGTCTTCCCCACCCGGTTGCTCCCGTCCTCTTCCGCTGTCGCTGTCTCGCGCAGGTTGCTTTGAAGCGTAACTGATCGAACCATAAGAATTTTCGGCTGGCGTTTTTCTCCAGAATATCTTAGAGGATACTTGCCATGGCAAATATGAACCTCGCCCGGACCGTTCGGTGCGTATGCCTGCTTCTTCTTGTCACCGCTTTCGCAGGGTGCACTTCCCGTCAGGAGCCGCCTCCCGAGGCCAAGGGGAGGGTTAACGCCACCGGCGCTTTCGTTAAGCACTTCGGGGCGGTTCCACCGGTGGACAAGGGGAGCTGCTACGGATTTGTCATCTACTTCCCTTCCGCAAGGGAGGCCGGCAAGGTGCTTCCTTTCCCGTTCTTCAGTTTCGACGAGGCCAGCCTGAAAAAGGTGGCGCTGGGGAAACTGATAGCAGGTATGGGCGACCAGAAATCCTACCAGGGGGAACTCACCCAACCGTTTCCGGTCGGCAGCCGCGTCCTCGACGTCTCCCAGTCCGCAGGCACGGTGACCGTCAACTTCAGCAAGGAACTGAATTCGATAAAGTCCGACCCGCAGGTGCAGCAGGCAGTGGTAAATGCAGTGACGCTCACCTTGCGCCAGTTCGCCGGCGTGACCACGGTCGTCTTCAAGGTAGAAGGCGCCGATAGTTCCCTAAATAAGCTCGTCGCGAAGGCCGATGAGAGTGCGGTGCTTCCTCTTGCCGCACCGCGGCTTTTGGGCGTCACCGGCATGAAGGAGAAGGGAGCCGCCAACGTCGAGGAAATCGACGCCTTCTTCGACCGGCCGGTGGACATCAAGGAGCTCACGCTGTCTGGTGCCGATGGCAGGAAGATCGAGGGAGACATCTATCAATCGGTGTTCGACATGGCGGGGGTGCTGAAGGCCAGGAATCCCCAGCCGTACCAGCCCGGTACCCCGCTGAAGGTGCGCTGGAAGGTTACCGACAAGCTCGGGCGCAGCGCCTCGGGCGACGCCGATGTTGCCCTTGAGATAAAGGAACACTGACCGGAGCGGTGCCCGGTTAGTGACGGGGCCTGGGACGCACATGTTCAAGAAAGCCATATTGCTGCTCGGCCTCGCCGTCACCTGCTGTCTGCTCTGGTTCGCCGTCTACGACTACCGCGAGGCCGGCCCCATAGCCAGGGAAAACCTGCGTGGGCTCGCGCTGTCGCTTACCACTGCCATAGAAAAACTTGCAGCCAACGACCCCTCTCTGGAGACGCTGCACTCCTTCCATCCCCCCGATGTTGCATATTTCACCCTTGTCGACCGCCGGGGCGTCTACCGCTTCCACTCCAACCGCGATCTGGTCGGCACCCCTGTCGATGGCCGGTCCGCCAAGGAGGTGCCGCTGCTCACCAGATCCGAAACCCGCGTCACCCTCGGTACCGGCGAGCGCGCCTACCAGTTCGCCTCACCTGTGACGGTGCGTGGGGAGCCGCTTGTCCTGGTGCTCACCCTGCATACGTACCGTGCCGACGCGGTAGTCCGGCGCGCCAGGCTTAACATGACCATCGTGCTCATGCTGGTCGTGATGGGGTGGCTTTTGAGTTTTGGCCTGGCGCGGTATGCGCGGCGCGACGAGCGCCACCGGGAGGAACTGGCACGCAGGGAGGCACTGGCGAAACTGGGCGAAATGGGGGCCGTCCTGGCCCATGAGATACGCAATCCCCTGGCGGGTATCAAGGGGTTCGCCCAGGTAATAGCCGCCAAGCCCCAGGAGTCCCGCAACGCTGCCTTTGCCCAGAGCATCGTGACCGAGGCGGTGCGCCTGGAGAGCCTCGTGAACGATCTTTTGGCCTACGCGGCGAACGAGCCGGAGGCGCGGGAGGATTTTCCTCTTGCTCCCCTTTTTGCCCAAACCGTCTCCCTGCTCCAGCCGGATGCCCGTGCTCAGGGGGTCGGCGTCACCTGGCGCTGCCCCGACGACTTGCTGGTGCACGGCAAGCGGGACCGGATCGAGCAGGCGCTGCTTAATCTCGGGCATAACGCGCTTCAGGCCATGCCTGACGGCGGGCTACTGCAATTATTGGCGGAGCGGTCGGGCAGGGATGCCGTCATCAGCATTCGGGACAACGGCAGCGGCATAGCCGAGGAGCATCGCCAGCAAGTTTTCGACCCGTTTTTCACCACGAAAAGCCGGGGGACCGGGCTTGGGCTTGCCCTGTGCAAGAAGATCGTAGAAGCGAACAGTGGCAGCATCACGCTGCAAAGCAGGGAAGGGGAGGGGACGGTGGTCACGCTCACCCTCCCCCGTGCCCGCTGACCAGGTAGAGGAGCCGAGATGAAGGGATCAGTACTGGTTGTTGAGGATGACGAAACCTTTCGCGCCTTTGTGCAGACCATCCTGCAGGACGAAGGGTACCAGGTGGAGGCCGCCGCCGACGGCGTAAAGGCGTTGCGCCTTTTGCGCCAGACCGGCTTTGACGTGGTGGTTTCCGACCTGAAGCTTCCCGGGAAAAGTGGTCTTGACCTGTTTCGGGAGACGAGGCCGGATCCCGGTGCGCCCCCCTTTATCTTCCTCACCGCTTTCGGTACCGTCGACGAGGCCGTCTGCGCCATCAAAGAGGGAGCGGTGGACTTCCTGACCAAGCCATTGAAGGACCCCCAGGCACTGCTCGCCCTGGTACAAAGGACCATTGAGACGCAAAGCCGGACCCGGGAATACCTTTCCCTCAAGGAATCCGAGTCCGCCGGGCTGCCGCCGGAGGAGCTTCTTTTCGCCAGCGATGCCATGCGCGCCGTGCGGCAACTGGTCCATGACGTGGCCGCCACTATGGCGAACGTGCTGATCTACGGTGAAAGCGGCACCGGCAAAGAGCTGGTGGCCCGGACCATTCACCTCATGAGCCAGAGAAGCAAGGGCGCCTTTGTCGCCATAAACTGTGCCGCCATACCGGAAAACCTCCTGGAGAGCGAGCTGTTCGGTCACGAAAAGGGTGCTTTTACCGGTGCTATACAGGCGCGCCAGGGTAAATTCGAGTTGGCAAAGGGAGGCACCATCTTTCTGGACGAAATTGGGGAGATGCCCCTTTCCCTTCAGGCGAAACTGCTGCGCGTTATACAGGAGCGGTCGTTCGAGAGGGTGGGGGGGACCCGGGAGATAAAGGCCGACGTCCGCATCATCGCCGCGACCAACAGGAACCTGCGCGAGGAAGTCACCCAGCGTCGCTTCCGTGAAGACCTCTACTACCGGCTCAACGTCTTCCCGCTGCAACTCCCGCCGCTAAGGGAAAGGTCGGGTGCCATCGATATTTTGGCCGAATACTTCATGCAACGCTTCAGCTCACAGCTGGGCAAGACGCTGAAGGGGATCGAGCACGATGCCCTCGCCGCTCTACGTCGCTATGAGTGGCCCGGCAACGTCCGCGAACTGCAAAACGTGATGGAAAGGGCGGTGATCCTGTCCAAAGACCAGGTCCGGGCGTCTACGCTTCCGGACGAGATCGTGTCCAAGATCCAGGGAGGGCAACTGGACAGCAGGGAGCGCCTGAAAGGGGCCGAGCGCGACCTGATCGCGCAGGCGATCGCGAAACATGGCGGCAACCGCCGCCTCGCGGCAGCGGAGCTCGGCATCTCCCGCCGCTCTTTGCAGTACAAGCTGAAAGAGTACGGCTTTCTCGATGAGGGGTGAGTGGTGCAAGACTGGTGAGTGACGGTGCAATTTCTTGCACCCAATAGGCTTCCCCAGGACAAGTGCGGCAGCGACAGACCGAGTGAAATCGGCGAGTTACGATGCCGCCGCGAACTGGCACGGACCGTGATACCCCTTGACCATCCACATTTCAAAAAAGGAGGTCGAGGCGTTGGAAGGTAGCGTGTTGTTCAGTAGTGCCGGTAACCGGAAAAAAGGGGGAGCGATGAAGACGATGGCGGTGGTTGTACTAGTGGCGGCATTTGCGCTGCTGACCGGATGCTGCATGTTGCATCCGATGTGGTGACCAATCGGAAGGACGGTGCATTGTTATGGCAGGTGGGCGGCTTATTTTTATGATAATGACTTTGCTCCTGAACGGGCTGTGGCTCGGGGATGCTTCCGCGGGGTTTCTCGGCTTCGGTTCGGACAACACAGGGAAAAGCGGTCTTGACTTCAACCGGGGCTACGACCTCAACACCGTGGGGAGCGTTTCCGGTCGTGTCAGTGCCGCGCCGCACCAGGTTGAAAACGAGCAGTACATCTTGGAGGTTCACACGGCGTCCGGCACCGTGAACCTGAGCGTAGGGCCGGGCGGCTTCTGGCAGAAAAAGGGAATCGCCGTTCGGGTCAACGACGAGATCAGCGCCAAAGGCGCCAGGGCGCAGGGGCAGGATGGCAAAGACTACCTGCTGACCCAAAAGCTGGTGAACAAGACCACGGGAGCCGCTGTCGAACTGCGCAGCGAAAGCGGCGAACCAGCCTGGTCGAGCAAGGGAGCCGGGGCAAGTATGCGATCGCAGGATGGCCGGTTCGGCGGTGGTTTGGGCGGCGGTTTCATGCGTGGCGGCGGTATGATGGGCGGCGGCATGCGGCGCTAGCGCCGAACTCCGGCTGTGCCATGAGGTGATGATGATCAAGGCGGGTATCAGTTTCAAGGTCGTTGGCGTTTTGTTGGTTGCGGGATGTCTGTTGGTTCCGCAGCGGGTCCACGCGGAAGGGCCTGCGCTTTCCGCAACCCTCGGCTTCGAGTTCGCCTCGGGCGATTACGGTACCGGCGTCACAACGCGGTCCATCTCCATTCCCGTGACCTTGTCGCTCGCTGCCACCGATCGCCTCGGCTTTTCCCTGGAAATACCGTACGTCTACCAGAGCAACTCTGCCGTGAATACCGGCGTTCTCCTCGGCTCGGGTGGGCAGATGGCAGGGATGCAGAAAGAAGTGGCAGCGATGAACGGCCAGCACGGCGGCAACGGCTCCATGTCCTCTGCACAGCCGGACAGCTACGGCCGCTCCGCGAGCGGTCCCGGCGACATGACCGCCAAGGCCGGCTACGTGCTGGTACCGGAGGGGGAGTTCATGCCGCGGATCCGACCCTACCTCTTCGTGAAGTTCCCCACCGGAGACGAGAGCAAGGCGCTGGGCACAGGGGCCTTTGACGAAGGAGGCGCGGTTGAACTCTTCAAACAGATGGACAGGTGGTACTCCTTCGTCGAGACGGGCTACACCTTCCAGGGGCATTCCTCGGTTCTCGCATTGAAGGACTACTTGAGCTTCAGTGCAGGAACAGGTTACGCAGTAACAGATTCGCTGATGCCCATGGTGGTGGTGAAGACTTCCACGGCTCCCATAGAGGGAGCCAGCGCACTGGTGGAAACGAGGCTGAAACTGAAGTACCTGGTTACCGGTCGCACCAGCATCGAAGGGTACGTGGCCAAGGGGTGGACCCGCAGCAGTGCCGATTACGGCAGCGGCATCGCGGTTTCTTACGACTTTTGAAATTGACAACTTACAGGGATAGAAGAGGGGGTATTACTATGAAACGAGAGATTATTGCAGCGGCAGCAGCTGTATTGGCGGTCGGTATGCTGGCAGGGTGTGGCGGTGGTTCTTCCTCCACCACTGCGGCCAAGGTTGCAGGCAAGGTGGCCGACGGTTACCTGGAGAAGGCGACGGTCTTCATGGACAAGAACAACAACTACCGTCTCGATGACGGCGAGCCGAACATGCAGACCGATGCCAACGGCGTTTATTCGCTCACCGTGGACCCCGCCGATCTCGGCAAATACCCGATCGTCGCCCTCGCCGTCAAGGACGTCACCATCGACCAGGATACCGGTCTGCCGGTGGCACACAGCTACCTCTTGAGCCTTCCCAAGGACAGCGTTTCCGGAACGGTGAGCAGCAACTTCATCAGTCCCCTTACCACCCAGGTGCGGGAGATGATGGAGACCGGCAACTACACCATGACCGAGGCGATGGAGCAGTTGCGGCTCAAATTGCACGTTGCGCAGGACTCCGACGTGATGGGGGACTACATGGCCGGGCAGAACCAGGCGCTTCACGCGACCGCCCAGAAGATGGCTACCCTGATGGGGGGGCAGATGGGGCAGGTCTACCAGTCCGGCAGTGATACCGTGGTGGACGTCAACCGTTACCGGGGCATGATGGGGGCGATGTTCAGCAACATGTCATCGGTGCGGGCCGCCGCTACCGACGCGGACATGACCCAGTTGATGACCCAGATGTCCTCGAATCTCAACAACATCACCATCGGCCAACCGTTCCACAACATGTCCTCCTACTTCGGCGGCATGACGGGGAGTGGGGGGATGATGGGGAGGTAGCCTTCCTTACTCGCGGCACCTCCGGGGCGGATGTCACCGGGGGGGGCCGCGAGGCCTCTTATGGCTCGGTCAGGACCTCCCTCACCTTGGTCGCCAGCGAATGCATGGTGAAGGGCTTTTGCAGAAAACACATGTCCTCGTCCACCTTGCCCCTCTCCGCGATGACATCGGCCGTATAGCCCGACATAAACAGACACTTCAGGCCGGGGCGGCTTTTCAAGAGCCGCTCGGACAGGTCGCGACCGTTCATCCCCGGCATGATGATATCGGTCAGAAGGAGGTCGATCGCTTTTTTGTGGTCGGCCGCGATCTCGATGGCCTGGTCCGGTGAGCCCGCCGCATAGACGGTGTACCCCAACTGGGACAGGATCGTCGTCCCTATCTCCATGATGGCGGGTTCGTCCTCGACCAGCAGGATGCTTTCCGTACCTCCCACGGGTTTTTCCACTTCCGGCTTCGACTCCTGGGCAACCTCATGCACCGCAGGCAGGTAGATACGGAAGGTCGCGCCATGGCCGGGTTCGCTGGCGACCTCGATGTTGCCCCTGTTTTGCTTCACGATGCCGAACACGGTGGCGAGCCCGAGGCCGGTGCCGCGTCCAAGTTCCTTGGTGGTGTAGAAGGGTTCGAAGATCCGGTCCATAACCTCCCGCGACATCCCTTTTCCGCTGTCAGACACCACCAGCATCACGTAGTCGCCCGGCACCAGGTCGGCCATCCGCGCCTGGTCGTGCAGGTTGAGGGCGACGTTTTGGGTGTAGATCTCTATCTTGCCGACCCCGGCGATGGCGTCGCGCGCGTTGACGCAAAGATTGGCCATGACCTGGTCCAGTTGGGACGGGTCGAGCTTTACTTTCCAAAGGTCGAAGCCCGGTGACCACGAAAGATCTATATCCTCGCCGATCAGGCGATGCAGCATTTTAAGCATCTTGGCTATGGTCTCGTTCAGGTCGAGGACCTTGGGCTCGGCGTGCTGCTGCCTGGAGAAGGCCAGCAACTGCTTGGTGATGTCGGCCGAGCGCCGTGCTGCATCGAGAATTTCCTTGAGCCGGTCGTGCATCTGACCGGAAGGCTCGGCAGTGAGCATCCCGAGTTCCGCATGCCCCATGATGACGCCGAGCATGTTGTTGAAGTCATGGGCAACTCCGCCTGCCAACTGGCCAACCGCCTCCATCTTCTGAGATTGCACCAGCTGTTGCGCCAGTCCCCGCTTTTCGGCCTCCATTTTGGCTTTTTCCGTGATGTCGCGGATTACCAGGACCATCCCGCCCAGTTCCCCCGAGCTGTTGATGATAGGCGCGCTGTTGACGGTTACTGTCCGTTCGGCGCCGCTTTTGGAAAAAAGTCTATGTTGACCCGGTAGTTCAAGGGCCTGCCTCGCCTCGATCACGTGGTGAAGCTCCGCCATCACTTCCGAGTGCTCTCTTTCTCCCGCCAGTTTAAGCACTTGGTCCAGCCGGTGCCATCGGGCTTCAGCCTCGCTCCAGCCGGTGAGAACCTCGGCGACCTGGTTCAGCAGCACGATCCGGTCGCCGGTGTCGGTGGCGATGACGCCGTCGCCTATGGATTGCAGGGTGACGGTTAGCCGTTCCTGCTCAGCTATCAGGCGCTGTTCGGCGTCGCGCAGTTCGGTAGAGGAATGGTTCAGGGCGTCGGCCAGCTGGTCGATCTCGTAGACTCCGCGCTGCACCGAGACCTGGGCCCCCTTGTGATCCTGTAAATCCTGTGCGAACCGGCTGAGCTCACGTACCGCCCGCAGCGGTCGTTTGACCACCAGGACCATCAGGAGGGTGCCAACCAGGATCCAGAGAGCGCCGATCTGCAGACTGCTGTGCCAGGTGGCCCGTTGCAGCTGGTTTGCCGTTTCCAGGCTGAGTGCCATCCGTACCCACCCGAGGTGGGTCCCGGCTGAGATGGGCGCCCAGCAAACCAACTGGTCTCCCTGGCGTCTCAGCAGAGGTTCCCGCGTGGTGAGGACGGTAACGGCCTTCTTGCCGTATATGAGCCGGGGAGGGACGCTGCGCGAAGGACGCTCGATGTTGCACAGCAGGTTGCCGTTGGGCTCCACTACCTGGATGGAGACTACGTCAGGCATCTGCGCCGCGTTCAGCATGTGCGCTTCGAGCCCGGCGTACTCCTGGGTCACGATGAAGCCCGCGGCGTTGTCCGCAAGGCTATGGGCGAGGACCCGCAGGTTGTCCGAAAGCGCCTGGACGTAAATCGACTGCTGCCGACTGCCGGTCCACCAGCCGTAAACGGCGATCATGGCGGTCAGGATCAGGGCCAGCGATACGGTGATTTTTACCTCTAGGCGCTTGAACATCACGGGACCGGGCTACTTGGGTTGCTGTTTGTCGAGCAGGTCGAAGTTGACGTCGGCAAAGAAGGCGTAATCCCGTCGGAAATCAGCTTTCACGGGCGCCACGAGCTTGACCGCTTTCAGCATGTTGCGCCCCTGCTCGGTGTGGTCCAGGTTGAGCAGGGCGGTCGTCACCGCATCCCGAACCTTTTTGGGGACCCTCGGGTGAGCGGCGAAAGGGTGGGAGGCCACCTCCTGGGTTTTCATGATAACCCGGAACTCCTTCTGCATCTCGGGAAAGTCGTCGATCATGCTGCTGTCCAAGGTGGCTCCGGCATCTGCCTTGCCGACCAGGACGCTCTTGGCAACGTTGATGGTGGATCCGCTGTAGAATACGTTGAAATCGATCTGCTGTCCGGTGAGAACGGCGTGGCGCGTGATCACGCTGCAGACGTTCTTGGGGCCGACGATGGCGATCGTTTTCCCCTTGAGGTCTTTCACCTGGTTGTACGGAGAGTCCTTGCGGACGAATACCTGGCCGCGCAGCATGTTCGATCCCCGTACCAGTGGTATGTATTTCTGCTTCTGATAGGCCAGGTAGAACATGTTGGGGGCGGCATACATGAAGTCGACATGTTCACCCTTGGTGTCTTCCAGGAAGGTGGTGATCTTGTCGTAGAGTTTGAGCTCGATTTTTATGCCCGTCTGCTGTGAAAGATAATACACCAGCGGTGTCCAGTTCTTGTGTAGTGTCACTGCGGGGAGATTAGGCACTACTGCCAGGGTATATACTTTTTCTGTGGCTGAGGCCTGGAAGGGAAGGGCTACCGCGATGAGAAAAGCCAAAATAAGACAGTAGAACTTGACCTTTAGACATGACATAAGAATCTCCACTTGAGGCTGTTTTGGTGTGGTAGTACTCGGTAGTTCGTTTTTACGAGAAGCCTTAAACTGATACCACACAATCAGACATTGTCAGCATCATCACAATTCCTACTCGGCATATGACAAGCTACACTTGATCCATTTTTTCCATGACTTTACGCGCGGGTACGGAAAGAGTCACTGCATCTTCGAATCCGGACTTCGAAAACAGATTCAGTTCCAGTTCGGTTGGTTGTTGCTGTGTTGTGTTGTTGCGGGAGGATCGAAGGGGATAGCTGTGATTGTCTCATAAGATATAGAAAGTAAAGTTATTTTGCGCATTTCCCCATTTTTCACTTGTTCAGCCTCATGAATCTGCTAGGATATGCGGCAAAATTGCCACACTTGTGTGAACGACTACGGCGAGCAATCCAGCGGGAAGCGTGAATTGCATGTTCGGCAAGCGCCGTAATGTCATCAAGCATGTCGAGGGGAATGCGAAGGGTAACTATTGCGATCCCCTCGGAGGTCACTTTCTCAACGGTCATGTGCTCATTGATGAAGGATTCCATGGGAACAATGTATTACCACGAGTAATATATTACTGTCAATAATATTTGAGGCTAATATGATAAAGAAATTTTTAGAGTCTCTTAAATCAAGGGGATATACACAGGAACAGATAGCCGAAAAGGTAGGATTAGGGCAATCTTATATAAGCCATTTGATGAACGGCAAAAATTGCAGCTTAGAAACTGTTATCAAATTTGCTGATGCTTTTGGCGTATCTCTTGATGAAGTGGTAGGGAGGACACCGCCTGAAAAGAAGCCTCTCAGCAACTCGCTAAAGGATCATGGGAAAGGCTTGGCTTTGAAGGGGTGAATGGGCGGGGACGGCTCCGATGGGGGAGCAGTGGCACAATGAAAGCGCCCATATAGGCACGGTCAGAGGGGTAAGGCGCTTTGACCGCCCTAAAGGGCGCTAGTTGGGCAAGTTATCGCTTAACAGGTTGGGACACGAAAGCAGGATCATTTGCAACAGGGTGAATATTACCAGTGGAAGGGGAGGGGGGAGCCGGATCGGCAACCCTTGCCACCTGTAGCACCCGCGAATTGTCCACCCAAAGACCAGGACGAAGTGCCGCCACTACATCATCTGGAACGGATACGAGCGCCCGCCTATTTTTACGGTCCACCGAATAGCTATACGGCAACTCGGAAATCGGGACCACTTGCCCGAACAGATCGACCGCCACCAATTTATCCCCGAACCACGCCCCAGCCAGAGAAACCTGAACGTAAGACTGTTTTTTGACCGCAGGAGGCTTAAGGCTACTGTATGACCTTTGTACGGGAGCTGACATTATTTCAAGAGTGGGTTTTATTGGCATGTTTGCCACTCCTGGCACCAACGCGCCCCCCGCCCCCGCCCTCACAGCGGGGCGGGGCGCTGGTTTTATGGAATTCTTGGTGTTGCCGAAATGACCCATGAACTTAAGAAAGAAAAACACGGAGACAACACACAGAGCAATAATTATATAAAGTTGTTTTCGGATTGGTTTAATTTCGTTTGTTTTATGTTCACCATTGGAGGACAGATACATCATGTGAATCTTTTTATCGGATTTGACTACTTGAGTATTTAATTTCTCCTGAGTTTTGGGGTGCAGATAGAAATAACGGAATTCACCAACGGCAGAAAGGGTGCGTCTTTCGGCATCAATCTGATATTCAGCCCTTTGAGCTATAGAAGGACATAAATCAGTCCATGAATGTGTAATAAGATAAATATCAATTGGATAATGACCATGATAACCAAAGAAATAAAGGGTGGATTTTTGGGGATCACCAGCACCTTTATCTTTGAAATTAAATGGGAATGTACCATGAGCCTCGTCGAGAAGAAGAACAAATGGTACACCAATTTTTTCGATGAAGGGAACAACCCTATCTAGGGTAAGGAAATCTGCTAGAGTACAACTTTGTTGTTTAAGGAAAACATCAAGATTGACATGAGGAATCCGAAGACCATCTATATTGGTAAGGATGAAGGGGGTTTTATCTGATTTGGGAACCCAGGTAAATAATTCGTTATCCCACTTGAAATAGGTAACGAGTACATGACGAACAGCCCAATAGGTTTTACCAGCACGTGGTGGACCAGTTATCACTTTTTGCATTGGGGAGACTCCTATTAATGACTGTATCGGTCAGTTGTAAATTTAGAGAAGATACCACCAATTTTCACCATATTAAGTACAGCACGTTTTGCAACGAACCCAAGAAACACGGAAAGACAGGCGGGAAGTTTGAGACAAACAGCGAACCATGCGCCGAGTTGAGTCAGTTGGATAGACTGGGGAGAAAGACCGAGAGTATCGAACATGGGAGCAGAGAAATTCTGCATTACTTTGAAAATACCCCAGTTAATAGCAAGAGGAATCCCAATGGTAAAAAGGCCAGCAGAGAGAAGCCCCTTAAAAAATGTGAGCACACGAGAAAAAGAGAGAAGGGCAGGCAGAATACGAGCGAGCCAAGCAAGAGCAGCAGCAATTAGAGCAGGCATTTTTTACCCCCTGTCGAAAAGATAAATGAATCCAGCTAAATATGTTACAGCCAGGAGGAAAACCCCCATTGATTCCAGAAATGATTGATACTTGCAAAAACTGATTGTATAGGAACGACCCATAATTGAACCAGTAATAGCGCAGGTTGGATCAGATGTAAGTATTTGATTACCTGTTATAGAATTGGATAGTTCTTGAAGTTTTGAATCTATATCTGTCTTTATTGATTCCCAGTTAGGACCTTGACCATATTCTGATTCTGAAATACTGATTGAACCGTCAGGTGCAATAGCTGGATTATAGTCATAGTTTGATGGATTATCTTCAGGTAGTCCAGTTTCTTCAGTAGTCGTATCAGAGCCTAGTTTGTCACCAGTACCACCGGCGCCACTATAATAATTATTAGTAGTGGTTGTTGTAGTGGTTGTTTTTGTAGTTGTACCGGTATTGAATGTTTTACTGGAAACGGTTGTAGTAGTGGTATATGACTGAGTGCCAGCGGGAGCACCGGATTTAGTCCCTTCATTGGTAGTGGTAGAGGTGTTGGGATTTGTGGTTGTACCACCGGAACCACTGCCAAAATCGGTGTAAGAGGTTGTTCCAGTTTGCCAACCAGGAGGAGGCTCAACTGTAGGCGTATTTTCGGGGCCAACATCGGGCGAAGTTTCTACATAATCGGCAGGAGCTGCACAGATAGGAGTTCCTGTCGGATAAATGGTGGAATCAGCCGTTTTGGTCTTTTGATATCCATTCGGACAATTCCCGGCACTATCGGGCATGACCACTGCGGCGCATACATAGCCACCTTCACCTGTACCATCTAAATTTTTAACGTAAAACTCTGAAGTACCATTTGGACACTTTTTGATACATGCCTTACAGGAACCACCGCAATCTATGCCGGTTTCATCTTGATCCTGAGCTTTATTGGAACAGTGACCCGGAAAGTTAGTGGGATCGGGAGGGGGAGGAACATCACAGGCAATTTTTGTGATTGAGTATTTGCTATAAGTACCCCAGTATGTGAGATTATCGCAGGTGCCACCAGCCGTAGGAACGCATGTCCTGTAGGAACCATCACCATCAAAAATTTTATAGGTGTTTTCGGTCCCTTTCCCGAGACAGGCATCACCAGATTCAGACCCTATAAGCGCACCGGGAATGTAAGCATATCCGTTTTTTTGGTAGGAACGAAATTGGGATATTGGACCACCGGACGCCATATCGGTAGGAATCTGAGTGCAGTCAATGGCATAAGCCGAAACCGGAATGATAACCAGAAGAAGCAGAAAAAATAATGACCTCATAGGAACCACCTTTGAAGGAAATTAAAAAAGGGGCAGGGCATAAACCCCACCCCCTTTTTTGCTGGAGCTGTACCCCGCCGATTAGGAACGGTTGGTCAGCTTGATCAGCTTCCGGATCGCCCACATGACGAAGAGCGCCGGCAGGATCATCTTGGCCAGATCTTCCGGGCCGGTGGTGTCGATGGTGATCCCGGTGAGATCGACAGCAGCCGCAGCCTGACCAGCAGCAGCACCCACGGCGAGGGCAGCCCCGCCAACCGCTTTACCGCACTTCTTGACCATCTGTTTCATTTTGCTACCTCCTGTTTTTTATTTGCTACCAGTCGAGAAGCACCCACAATGTAATACCCCCGACAATTAGCCCCGCGAAACCTGCAATTACTTGGTAATTTTCGGCAAGTGTCATTTTAAGACCTCGTGGCAAGGCGTACTATTGCCTTGATACCGAAAAGGGCAGGGAGCCACGCTACAACGAGCGTGAAGGCCCAGTTGAATTCCTGAATGTCCGAAACAGCAATGACGTTATAGGTAATCATGCAAATCCCCTTAGAAGGGCGCTGTTTGTTGCCACCGGACGAACGCTTCCGAGGCGGGAGCCATGTGACAGAACCCCTGCATGTCATTGGTCGCCCTGGAGGACGAACAGCCAGAGCAGAGACACGCAAGAATAATCACAGCCAGAAAGGAACCGAAGAACCAGCAAAGGTTATTTGACGCCCTTATCAGTTCCTCACCCATGACTAGGCCGCCGCCTTGAAGCCGAGGAAAGTGACTTTTTCGGTTTTTGCATCGAAGCCGAGGCTGGCGACGCCTTCTTTGCCCTCATAGGGGCGAATCCCGGCGATCATGCCGTCGGGCAGACGCAAGCTGAGCTTGTCGAAGGACTCCAGATCGAGCAGGGTGATGTTGTCGAAGCTCCATGCACGGCCTTCTTTGTTACCGGACTTGGTGGATACGTTGAGAACACGAACTTTTGCTTGCATTGGCATTACTCCTTTAGAACGGCGCTATCTGCGCGTTTATTTGCTCTCCGAAGGTGGAGAGCATGGAAACAATCCGTTTACCGAGTCGGGGATCTACTCCGCGACTCCTTTTCTTTTCCCCCGTTTTGCGGTCGGTGTACTCCTTGGAGGAGCGGGGGGCCGGGACGGAGAAACCGAAACCGGCATCTATGACACGACCACCGCGAGCTTCAATCATGGACTGAGCGGCCATGAGGGTATCCCGCATTTCTTCTAAAATTTCGCCGCCTTTTTGGCCTATTGCCTGACTGTGAGTCATTTCAGCAATGACTTTTTCGATTGGCTTCATGGTAGCCCTCAACCCGGCACTTATGTTGTACCGGTTCCCACGTATATGGGACGTTTGATCCTTCGTTATGTATTTCCGCATGTAGTTTGCGGCATGAAGTGGATTCTTCATTTTCTCTATGTCAACGCTGTTAGAGGCTTGCCCCCAAATCTTCGTAAGCCACTTGATAGGAAAAAACTGATCCCAAAGGATATGAAAATGAATATTTCCATTTTCCTGCAGCTCCGCTGTCAATCGGCTTTGAAAATTGACCCACCATCGGCGTCCAAAATTGACCCACCCCAGGTAGCAGTTTTCAGTTCTTGATTCTGGTCTTGATCCTCCAGCTATCGTTCCCGGTTTCGATGATCTCGCAGTGGTGAGTGAC
>NZ_JAHLMF010000007.1 GCF_018919385.1 Geomonas diazotrophica | reverse complement strand
GCTGTCTTTTGTCCTCGCACTCATCGGGTATTTCGGTATTGCGAAACGAATTTACAAATAATAGAGGGACGCATAACCAGGCGCTCAGACCGCGACCGGGCGCTAAGGCTGCCCGTCAGGTCAAGCGCTGACCCGTTGAGCAGCAAAAAAAAAACGCGTTCGTCTGCACGGCAAAAAGTTCACTCAAAAGTTCACTCGGCCAAAAAAAGGGTTACGGCCAAAACCGTAACCCTTTGTATTTATTGGCGTCCCCGAGACGATTCGAACGTCCGACCCCTTCCTTAGGAGGGAAGTGCTCTATCCTGCTGAGCTACGGGGACAAGTCAGACGGACTTTATACAATACAGCCGCCTGTTTGGCAAGATTTTTTATTAAAACTTCAGCAGGGAGAACACCTTGCCCTCGGGAAGCCTCTTGGCTCCCTCCAGGAATTCGAGCTCTGCCATGAAGCAGCACTCAACCAGCTCGACGTCCATGCTGTTGATCATATCGACCACGGCGGCCATGGTACCGCCGGTGGCCAACAGGTCGTCGGCAATCAGCACGCGATCCCCCTTGTTGAAGGCGTCGGTATGGATCTCGAGGGTGTCGGTCCCATATTCGAGGTCGTAGGTTTTCTTGAAGGTCTTGGAGGGAAGCTTGCCCGGCTTTCTCACCAGCACGATGCCGGCTCCCAGCTTGTAGGCAAGGGCGGCGCCGATGATGAAACCGCGGGCCTCGACGCCCACAACCTTGTCGATCTTCTGCCCCACGTAACGGTGGGACAAGAGGTCGACCATGCGCTGAAACGACTTGGCATCCCCTAAAAGCGTGGTGATATCTTTGAAGAGGATCCCCTTCTTCGGGAAATCCGGGATGTTCCTGATGATGCTTTTAAGATCTTCCATATCCAAAACCCGCTCCTTATTTCGCAGTAGTTGCGCCGCGCCCCATTATGTCGGTGGCTTCGACGATCTTTCTCAGTTTTTCAAGTGACTTGGCCTCGATCTGGCGGATGCGCTCGCGGGTCACCCCGAAGCTGCGCCCGATGGTGTCCAGCGTCTGCGGATCCTTGTCGTCCAGGCCGAAACGAAGGGTGAGGATCTTCTTCTCGGCGTCGGACAGGGTCTCGAACCACTGGGAGACCAGTTCATACTTGTTCAGGTCCTCGAGCAGCACCGCCGGCGATATGGTCGAGGTGTCCTCGATGGTGTCGATCAGGAAGTAGTCGTTGTTCTCCCCCATGGGGCGCTCGATGGAGTAGGTCTTCTTCAAGAGCACCATGAGCCGGCGCACGTAGGTAACGTTCACTTCCAGCGCGTCGGCAACCTCCTTGACGCTCGGCTCCCGGTTCATCTTCTGCACCAGCTCCCGGGTCACCCTGAGCATCTTGTTGATGTCGTCGGAGACGTGCACCGGCAGCCGGATGGTGCGCGACTGGTTCACCAGGGCGCGCTCGATGGATTGCCTGATCCACCAGGTGGCGTAGGTGGAGAAGCGGCACTCCTTGGAGAGCTTGAAGCGCTCGACCGCCTTGATGAGCCCCATGTTCCCTTCTTCGATGAGATCCAGGAAGGGAAGGCCGCGGTTTATGTAGCGCTTGGCGATCTTGACCACGAGGCGCAGGTTGGAGACGATCATACGGTCGCGCGCCGCCTTGTCGCCCTGGTCGATGCGCGCCGCGAGCTCCTTCTCCTCATCGGCGGTCAGAAGCTTGGTCTTCTGGATCTCGCGCAGGTACAGCTTGATGGCGTCGTCAAAGTGCTCGACGACGGCGGCCTTGATCTCTTCTTCCTCGACCTCGGCCGGCCCGTCCTCTTCGACCTCCTCTACCTCTTCGAGTTCGAGTGAGTCCGGGTCAGGGTCCTGCTCGCCATCAAGAAAGAGAGGGTCCTTCTCTTCTAAAAGCTCGTCGTTTTCCATGCCAGACTCCTTTGGCGAGGCTTGGTGTTGCCGCCGCCTTTGCTACTGCTCGTCGCTCCAGCCGTTTTTGCCTATCAGCTTTACGAAGCGGCAGTCGTCCGCTTCCTCGCGGGTCACGCTCCCGTCGGAAGCCTTCTTTATCACTACGAGTTTCTGGTCCAGGCGGTCCCCGACCGGAATGACCAGGCGCCCGCCCGGCGCCAGCTGCTCTACCAGGCACTCGGGGAGCGCGGGTGCCCCGGCGGTGACCAGGATGGCGTCAAAAGGCGCCTCCTCGGGCCACCCCTCGGTGCCGTCGCCTATCTTCAGGTTCACGTTCAAGAGTCTCAGGCTGTCCAGCGCCTTGCGGGCCTTCATGGCCAGCGGACGGATCCTCTCCACGGTGCAGACCCGGTCGGCCAGGGTGGCCAAAACGGCGGCCTGGTAACCGGAGCCGGTGCCGAGCTCCAGCACCTTCTCCCGCCCGGTCAGGGCAAGCAATTCGGTCATGCGCGCCACGATGTAGGGTTGAGAAATGGTCTGCTTCTCTCCGATCGGCAGCGATCCGTCGCTGTAGGCCTGGGAGGCCATCGCCTCCTCGACGAAAATGTGTCTGGGCAACTCGAGCATGGCGTTGATCACCCGCTGGTCCGTGATGCCGCGTTTCACCAGTTCGGCGACCATCCTCTTGCGTGCTACAGCTGAATTCATTCCCCCCCCCGATCTTTGGCAGCGGGGAAATATACCAAATGACGGGCTAAAAGTCCAGCATCACGGCAGTTCCCAACCCTGCAGCTCGCCGATCGCGGCGTGGTTGGTGAGGTCGATGTGCAGCGGAGAAATGGAGACGTGACCGCGCGAAACGGCGTAAAAATCGGTGCCGGGTGCGTCCTGGAAACTGAGGTCGACGGTGCCGATCCAGTAGTAGTTCCTGCCGCGCGGATCGACCTTGTCCACGATGGTCCCTTCGTAGCTGCGCCTTCCCTGGCGGGTGATCTGCGCCGGGAGGAGTTTTTCGGCGGGAAGGTCGGGCACGTTGACGTTCAGATAGGTATCGCGGGGGAGCCCGCGGCACTGGACGCTTTGCGCCAGGGAGGCCGCGAAGGCGGCGGCCGAGTCGAAGTTTTCGCCGCCGCTGCGGGTGACCAGCGAGACGGCAATGGCGGGGATACCCATCAGGGTCGCCTCCAGGGCCGCCGCAACCGTTCCGGAATAGGTGACGTCGTCGCCCAGGTTCGCACCGCGGTTCACCCCGGAGATGACCAGGTCCGGCCGGAAAGAAAGGAGGCTGTGGATGCCTAGGTTCACGCAGTCGGTAGGGGTGCCCTCGACGGAGTAGATGTTGTCGGCGATGCGGGCGGCCCGCAAAGGATGGTGCAGCGTGAGTGCGTGGGAGACGGCGCTCTGCTCGCGGTCCGGCGCCACCACTACCACCTCCGCCACTTCCGAAACCCTTGCGAGCAAAGCGGCCAGGCCGGGAGAGTGCACACCGTCGTCGTTGGTAAGAAGAACTTTCACTGTGGGTCCCTCGTGGTCAGGTAAAGCGGAAAAGCTCCGGATGCGACGCCCCCCCTACCCATCCCGATTCGGCGGTGCGGTGGCCAACCTTAACACATTTTAACAACGCACGTCAATCAGGCGCCCTTCTTCCCCTTGAACTCGGCGCAGGCCCAGTCGATCTGGGAGAGAAGGCCGCGCAGCGAGGCCACCTCGCGCTCGTCCAGTTCCGCGCGCGAGAAGACGCGCCGCATGGTGCGCATCATGTGGTCGGGGTTCTGCGGGTTCAAGTAGCCGATCCGCAGGAAGGTCTTTTCCATGTGGGCGTACATCGGTTCCAAAGAAGCAGAGCCTGCCAGTTCGCGTGCGGCCTTGACCGGCGCAGGGGCGGCCCCTTTCAGGAATTCGTAGCAAAAGATCAGCACTGCCTGGGAGAGGTTGAGCGAGCCGAACTCGTCCGCCGTCTCGATGGTGGACTGCCAGCGGCAAAGCGCCACCTCGTCGGTGGTGAGCCCGCTGTCCTCGCGCCCGAACACCAGCGCCAGCCGGCTGTTCGGCGCGCAAACGGCAAAGCGCTCCACGATCTCGGGAGGGGTGCTGATCTCGGAGCGGTACTTGCCGTGGCGCCTCGTCGTGGCCACCGAGTATTCGCTGTCGGCGATGGCGTCTTCAAGCGAGGTGAAGACGCGCGCGCTCTCCAGAAGGTCGCGCGCGGAGACGGCGAACTTGATGGCGTCCAGGTGATCCACCTGGCAGGGGTTGACAAGGCGCAGGTCGCGCAGCCCCATGTTCTTCATGGCCCTGCATACCATGCCTATGTTTCCGGGACTCTGGGTCCCGACCAAAACGATGGAAACTCTTTCCTTCAAATCCATGCAAATGCCCTTCGTCTCTACTGCGGAATGTGCGACCGGAAGCCGGACCGCGGGCGGCATTAGACCACAACCAACGGGAATTGACAATTGACAATTGAGGGTCGACGACGGAGAACCGGGAGAGAAAAGGTTTCGGCCTCTAACGGTGGTTGTGATTCATTTTGGGACGGTGGGGACGGGACTTGATCCGCTTGAGCCTGGCCCGCGCGTGCCTCTTGCGCCACCTGTGCGCCACGAAGTGGCTGGACCACAGGCAGGCGATGATTCCGGCCAGGGCAAGCATCAGGTACGGCTCGTAGCTATGCAGGTCCTCGATGAACAGCGACGCGGTCTTGCCGAAGAGGTATCCGGCCAGGGAAAACAGGACGGACCAGGTAAGGGCGGAGAGGAAGTTCAGGAAGAGGAAGCGGCGCGAGGGAAAGGTGGTCATCCCGAGGATGACCGGAAGCACGATCCGGAACCCGTAGGTATACCGGGAGACGAAGGCGACGAAGGTACCGTAGCGCTCGATGAGCCGCAAGGCCTTCCCGAATTTCCGGGAGAAGGCGGTGAACAGCCGCAGCAGCTGCGCCCCCTTGGTCCGGCCCAGGTGGAAATAGAACTGGTCCCCGAGGAAGGAACCGACCAGCGCGGAAAGCATGACCAGGTAGACGTCGAGGTACCCCTGGAAGGCGAGAAAGCCCGCAAAGATGAGGATGGCCTCCCCTTCGAGGAAGGTCCCGAGAAAGAGCACCCAGTAGCCGTGCGCCTGCAGGTATTCCCTGAATAGCTCCTGCACAAAAGCTCCAGTTGTGACAGTGGGATGACCGCAGATTCAGTGGCGGACACAACTGGAGAGTATAGCGCGTTATTACTTGCGGTAAACGGGGTTGGTGCCTCTTACTTCGACAGCGGGAGCGTCTTCCAGCTCCTCCAGGTCCCCGGTGTCCCCTTCATACTCGTTCTCGCCTACGGCCCAGGCGTAGAACTTCTGCGAGTCGACCAGTTGTGGCTTGTCCGGGATCCCGTACACCCTGTTCTGCATCCCTTCGTCGTAGAGCCCCACGCAGCCGTGCGAGGCGGGCTTGCCGGGAAGGTCGCGGGCGTGGATCCAGTAGGAGACGTTGTCGGGGCCGATATGGAAGCGCATGGCGTTGTCCATCGGGTACTGGCCGCTCTCGTCCTCGGTCTTGTACAGGGAAGAGGTGTGGTTGCGATGACGGGCATCGATGCGGAAGACGCCGACCGGGGTCTCGTGGCCGGGTGCACCTGTCGCGGCGGGCGCGGAGAACTTGAGCCTGCCGTTTTCGTAGGCGCCCATCCACTGCTCGGTCATGTCGATCAGTATGTACTTGTCGTAGCGCTTGGCCTCGGGATACTCCTGCGGCATGGGGGTGTAGCTGCGGGCGGCGACCATGTCGACCGGGACCTTGATGGTCATCCCGGGATAGACGTGGCGGCGGTCGATGCGGTTGAAGCGGGCGACGGTGACCCAGTCGGCGCCGTAGAGGGATTCCAGGGTTTCCTGCGGCTCGATGAAATGGGCGCGCCAGGGGACCTTGGCGAGGCTCGGATATTCTACCCGGGAGAGGTCTTCCTTGGCCGGGTCCTGCGGGTTGGGTCCGGGCTCGGAAGTTGCGGAGGGGTTGTAAACGACGATGGAAAAAAGGATCACCAGGACCAGAAAAGCCAAAACCTTACGTAACATCTTGCCAGCTCCCAACCGAGAAACGACTAATGGGGCCTTGCGCCCCATTTCGTTCTAATTAACACCTTTGCCCCCGCTCGGTCAAGAAAAAGCGCGTCCCGCCATGACTTTCTGCACCGCGCTGTAGGGGTCGGTGCTCTTGTCGCGCATGCCGGCCAGGATCTCCTGGTACTGGCCGTTGCTCTTGATCGCCCCGAAGACGGTCTCGAAGAGCTCCTCCCTCAGGGTGTCGGTGAAGAGCTTGACGTTACGCTCCTCGATCAGGCGCTGCAACGCCCCCGACTCCTTCAGGTAGACGTGGTGCGCGTCGAACTCCTCCACCAGCGCGTCGATCCCCACCCCTCGCGCCCCCTCGGTCTGCAGCACGCGCGGCGCCCATCCTGCCGGGTCCGGGTGCTTCATCTCCAGCATGGTGGTGAGTTCGCGGGCGGTGCGGTCGGCACCTTCGCGGTCGGCCTTGTTGACCACGAAGACGTCGCCGATCTCGAGGATGCCGGCCTTGATGGCCTGGATGTCGTCCCCAAGGCCCGGCACCATGACCACCACCGTGGTGTGCGCGGTGCTGACGATGTCGACCTCATCCTGTCCTACCCCAACCGTCTCGATGACGACGACGTCCATCCCCATGGCATCCATCACGTTGACCACGTCGGTGGTCGAGCGGGAGAGCCCCCCAAGGGCCCCACGCGTGGCGAGGCTGCGGATGAAGACCCCGGCGTCGTCGGCGTGGCGGTTCATCCTGATGCGGTCGCCGAGGATGGCGCCACCGGAGAAGGGGCTGGTGGGATCGATGGCCACCACCCCGACCAGGAGGTCCTTCTTGCGGTAAGCGGAGACGATCTGGTCGACCAGGGTCGACTTGCCCGCCCCCGGGGGGCCGGTGATGCCGATGATGTAGGCGTTGCCGGTGTGGGGGTAGAGGGTTTTCAGTTCCTCGATGGCGCTCTTGAAGCGGTCATCGATATCGCGCATAAGGCGGGCGGCGGCGCGTATGTCGCCGTCCAGCACGCGTTCGGCAAGGGTCATGGGAGGCTCCGAAATCTGTTCTACGTTCTACGTTCTATGTTCAACGTTCTACGTTAAAAATCGCAGTGCACCAAGTGATACGCCGCGGGCTGCCTCTTTGGCAACTGCGCGGCGCACTTGTTTCATTACCGGGCTCAACGTAGAACCTAGAACGTAGAACGTCCGTTAGCTGTTAGGCGTGGGGCGTTATGTTGTCGCGAACCCAGCCGACGATGGTCTCGGTGGAGGTGCCGGGGGTGAAGACCTCGGCGATGCCGGCCGCCTTGAGCCCGGGGATGTCGTCCTCGGGGATCACGCCACCTGCCATCAGGACGATGTCCGAGGCATCCTTCTCCTTCATGATCTCCCTCACCGCGGGAAGCAGGGTGTTGTGGGCCCCGGAGAGGATGGAAAGCGCGACCAGGTCGACGTCTTCCTGGATGGCGGCGGAGACGATCTGCTCCGGGGTCTGGTGCAGACCGGTGTAGATCACCTCGAAACCGGCATCGCGAAACGCGCGGGCGATGATCTTGGCACCCCTGTCATGGCCGTCAAGACCAGGCTTTCCCACCAGCACGCGAATTCTTCTTTCAGCCATGGCAAACCTCCGATATCAGTAAATTCAATGGAATCTATTTCTCGATGCCGACGCGCGCGTTGACGCCGGCTTTGTAATAGTGCTTGATCTCGCACATCTCCGTGACCAGGTCCGCCGCCTCGATGACCTTCTCGTGGGCGTTGCGGCCGGTAAGCACCAGCTCCACCTGCGGCGGCTTGCTGGCCAAAAGCTCGAGCACCCGCTCCACCGGGACCAGCCCCATGGAGACCGAGCCGTTGATCTCGTCCAGTATCACCAGGTCGTATTCGCCTCCGCAGACCTTCTCGGACGCCAGCGCGAGCGCCTCTGCGGCAAGGTCCTTGTCGGTCTGGTGCGGGTTGTCCTTGTTGACCCACCCCGGCCTTCCGGTCTGGATGATGGTGAGAAAGGGAGCCAGCTTCTCGGCGGCCATCTGCTCGCCGTAGGGCCCTCCCCCCTTCATGAACTGGATCATGCAGACCTTGAGCTCGCGGCCGACGGCGCGCAGGGCGAGCCCCAGCGAAGCCGTGGTCTTCCCCTTGCCGTTGCCGGTATACACCTGAATAAGACCGCGTTCCAGTTTCACGAATCACCTCTGCCCGCAGCAGGGAAATTGACACCGCGCTCCGAGACCCCGCACGGGGAGCCTCAAGAGCGACCGCAATATAGCAACAGCTCACGTAAAGTGTCAAGGCGAAAGAGCCGCAGCTAGAACGACGTTAGCCGAACAAGGGGGGAGTGAACGACCTGCAGGTGGTTCTAGAAATGGTGAACAGAAAGGAGGAATCAGGGTGAAGGGTGCAACGAAAAAGGCCAAGTCATGGGACTTGGCCTTTGTTGTGTCTTTGGTGGGCGATACTGGGTTCGAACCAGTGACCCCTGCCGTGTGAAGGCAGTGCTCTCCCGCTGAGCTAATCGCCCGAAGTGTTCTGTGTATGTAGCAGATGGCTTTTTCGATGTCAAGGGTTGTTTCTCTGCAGTCAACCTGTCCCCAGCAACGTGCAGCGCAACTATTTCGATGCCGTCCGCACTTATTGACCAGCACGCCGGTCCAAAAAATTTCCCTTCCCACCGTTGATGACACTTCCCCTTCCGGCGAATGGCAATCACTTTTACAGGGCAACCACACCGTGCGCTCCATTTATGACAATATTGTCATTTAGATGTCATATCCGGGTAATGCGGCATAACCTAGTATCGGCCCTTTGAGTGAGTATACCCACCGTCGCGTGACGAACCGGTCACCTGGGGAGCAATCCACAATGCCACTTCAGCTGGACTATCTGACCCGGTCGCATGAATCGCGGCGCCGGGACCTTTTGCTGCTCACCTTACTGTTCGGGTTGCTCTTTCTCCAACTTCTCGGCCACTTCCCCCTCGTCGACCCGGACGAGGCGCGCTACGCCGAGATCCCCAGGGAGATGCTGGAACGCGGCGACCTGATCACCCCGCTGCTTAATTACGTAAAGTACTTCGAGAAGCCGGTGCTGTTGTACTGGCTGAACGCCATCTCCTTTTACCTGTTCGGCATCAGTGAATTCTCGGCCCGGTTGGTCTGCGCCCTGAGCGGCCTCGGCACCGTACTTTTCAGCTACCACCTGGGGCGGGAACTCTTCGGCCGCCGGACCGGACTCCTCGGAGCCCTGGTACTTGGCGGATGCACCGGTTTCCTGATTCAGGCGCGGATCAACATCACCGACATACCGCTTACCTTCACCATGACCGTGGCGCTGGGGAGCTACATCCTGGCCGCCCGCGACGCCGACCACCCCAGACCGGGCTATTACTATCTCTTCTACCTCTTCGCCGCGCTGGCGGTACTGGCCAAGGGGCTGATCGGCATGGTGCTTCCCGGCGCGGTCATATTCTGGCACATCGTGCTGACCCGCCGCTGGCGCATCCTGAAGGAAATGCGCCTGGGCACGGGGCTCTTGCTGTTCCTGGCGGTTGCGGCACCCTGGTTCGTACTGGTGTGCCAGCGCAATCCGGAGTTCTTCCAGTTCTTCTTCATCCATGAACACTTCGAGCGCTTCCTGACCAAGGTGCACCGCCGCTACCAGCCGTTTTGGTACTTCATCCCCATCCTGTTCGGCTTCATGATCCCCTGGTCCTTCTTCATCCCCACGGCGCTGCGCAACTTCTGGCGCAACCGGGCCCTTCCGGGGGGAGAAGCGCGCCTTTACCTCGCCCTTTGGGCCATCATCATCTTCGCGTTTTTCTCGAAGTCCAACTCGAAGCTGCCGGCGTACATCCTGCCGGTGTACCCGGCGCTGGCGATCCTGATCGCCGGGGTGTTCGACCGCGCCTTCAACGGCGACTTCCGTCCCCTGCGCCGCCCGGCCCTTGCCTTCGGCTGGCTCCTGGTCCTTCTGGGGTGCGCGGCGCTGCTCTACCCGCTGGTGGCGCACAGACCGCTGGTCGGCCCCATCGGGGGGCTCGTCATCGGCTCCATCTTCATCCTGCAGGGGGCCGTCGCGCTGGCAGCGGTGAAGCGCGGGGACCCGCGGCAGCTCTTCGTGGGCCTTCTCGCCGGTTCCATCCTCCTCTTTCTGACCGCGCCCCACATCGTCTTCCCGCTCTTCGTGGAGCGCAAATCGTACCGCGAACCGGGACAGATCGTCAAAAAGCTCGCCGAACCGGACGCGGTGCTGGTGAGCCAGGGGTTGCGCCAGGGACTGAGCTACTACGCGGAGCGCCGCTGCGTCATCTTCGACGGCCCCGGAGAGATCGAGTTCGGCAGCAAAATCGGCGACCAGTCCGCCTGGTTTTTGAACCGCGACGGGTTCCGTACCCTCTGGAACGGCCCCAAACCCGTGTACGCCATGATACTGCGCGACTATCTGGACGAGCTCTCGGGCGGCTCCGCCATCAAGCCGCGCATACTGTGGCAGAGCTCGAAGCACTACCTCGTAACCAACAGATAAAGAATTCTGTTCCGGCCGGCCTCTGCCCGCCGGAGACAATCAGCAGCAAAGGAGAGACATATGAAAGTACTGATCCTGGGTGTGAACGGCTTCATCGGCAACGCCCTTACCCACCGCATCCTCACCACCACCGACTGGGAGGTCTACGGCCTCGACATGGCCTGCGACAAGCTGGAGCGGTCCATGGGACACCAGCGCTTTCATTTCCTTGAAGGTGACATCACCATCAACAAGGAGTGGATCGAATACAACATCAAGAAGTGCGACGTGGTGCTGCCGCTGGTGGCCATCGCCACCCCCATCACCTACGTCAAGGACCCGCTGCGCGTCTTCGAACTCGACTTCGAGGAAAACCTCAAGGTGATCCGCCTCTGCGCGAAATACAACAAGCGCGTCATCTTCCCCTCCACCTCCGAGGTCTACGGCATGAGCCCCGACCGCGAGTTCGACGAAGAGAACTCGCCGCTCATGCTCGGCCCGATCAACAAGGAACGCTGGATCTACTCCTGCGCCAAGCAGATGCTGGACCGGGTCATCTACGCCTACGGCGCCCACGAGGGTCTGCGCTACACCCTGTTCCGCCCCTTCAACTGGATCGGTCCCAAGCTGGACTCGATCAGCACCGCCAAGGAGGGAAGCTCCCGGGTGCTGACCCAGTTCCTCTACAACATCCTGGCCGGAGAACCGATCCAGCTCGTGGACGGCGGCGAGCAGCGCCGCTCTTTCACCTTCCTCGAGGACGGCATCGACTGCCTGATGCGCATCATCGAGAACCGCGACGGCTGCGCCGACGCCCGGATCTTCAACATCGGCAACCCCGGCAACGACCTCTCCGTGAAAGAGCTGGCGCACAAGCTGCTCGAACTGGTCAAACAGTATCCCGATTACCGGGACAAGGCAGAAAACTGCCGCATCATCGAGGTCACCTCGGGCGAGTACTACGGCAAGGGATATCAGGACATGCTGAACCGCGTCCCCTCGGTACAAAACGCGAAGAAGCACCTGGGGTGGGAACCTATCACCTCCGTGGACGACGCCCTGAAGCAGACCCTCGACTTCTACCTGATCGAGCAGCGGGAAACCATCCAGCACCTTTTGTAATCTCCGGAGGCCACGTGCGCAGCGAGTTTCTACCCTTTTCCACACCGACCATCGAGGATGCCGAAATCAACGAGGTGGTCGACTCCCTCAAGTCGGGCTGGATCACCACCGGACCCAAGGTGAAGCGCTTCGAGGAGGAGTTCCGTGCCTATGTGGGCGCACCGTTCGCGGTGCCCCTCTCCTCCGCGACCGCCGGGCTGCACCTGACCCTTCTGGCCCTGAAATTCCAGGAGGGGGACGAGGTGATCACCACCCCGATGACCTTCGCATCCACGGTGAGCATCTGCGTCCTGTGCGGGCTGAAACCGGTCCTCGTCGACATCGAGCCGGGGACCCTCAACCTGGACGTCTCCCTGGTGCGCGAGAAGATCACCCCCCGCACCCGGGCCATCATACCGGTGCACTTTGCCGGGCAGCCCTGCGACATGGACCCGATCTTCGAACTGGCCCGCGAGTTCGGCCTAGCGGTGATCGAGGACGCGGCCCACGCCGCCGGAACCGAGTACAAGGGGCGCAGGATCGGCTCCCTCGACAGCGTCTCCATCTTCTCCTTTCACCCCAACAAGAACATCACCACGGGCGAAGGCGGCATGCTCTGCACCCCCGACGAGGCGCTTGCCGAGGAGGTGTCGCTCTTGAAGTTCCACGGCATGAGCCGCGAGGCATGGAAGCGCTTCGCCGCCAGCGGCACTCCCAACTACGACATCGTGCTCCCCGGCTTCAAGTACAACATGATGGACATCCAGGCCGCCATCGGGATCCACCAGCTTCCCAAGCTGGATGGCTTCATCGACCGGCGCACCGAGATCGCCCATTTCTACAACGAGGAACTGGCCGACGTCTCAGAACTGAGCCTCCCCGCGTACGCCCCCTACCCGCAGCGGCACGCCTGGCATCTCTACACGCCGCTTGTGAAGATCGAGCGCCTCTGCATCGACCGCGACGGCTTCATGGCGAAGCTGAAGGAGCTCAACATCGGCAGCGGCCTGCACTACAAGGCGGTGCACCGGCACACATGGTACCAGGCCAACCTGCCGCAGCCCGAAAACTCGCTTCCAAACGCCGACTATGCCTCCGACCGGATCCTCTCCCTGCCGCTCTTCCCGAAGATGACCCGGGATGACGCACGGGACGTGGTCGATGCCGTGAAGGAAGTGATAGCAAGGAACCGCAAATGACCCCCTACCTCTCCATCGTCGTTCCCGTCTACAACGAAGAAGGGAACCTGGACAACCTGATGAAGCGGCTCTACCCGGCTCTGGCCGGGATGGGACGTCCCTTCGAGATCATCTTCACCGACGACGGCAGCCGCGACCGGTCGCTGGAAATCCTGAAGCGGCTGGCGAACGACTACCCCGAGGTGCGGGTGATCGAGTTCAACGGCAACTTCGGTCAGCACATGGCCATCATGGCGGCCTTCGAGATCAGCCGGGGCGAGATCATTGTCACTCTGGACGCGGACCTGCAGANCCCCCCCGAGGAGATCCCCAAGCTGGTCGCGGAAATGGAGAACGGGCACGACGTGGTGGGTACCATACGGCACAACCGCCAGGACTCGATCTTCCGCAAGAGCGCCTCGCGTCTGGTCAACATCACCACCCGCAAGATGACCGGCATGAAGATGACCGACTACGGCTGCATGCTGAGGGCCTATCACCGAAACGTGGTGGACAACATCAACCGCTGCAGCGAGGCGAGTACCTTCATCCCCGCCCTCGCACAGACCTTCGCCGCGAGCCCCAGCGAGATCGAGGTGGCGCACGCGGAGCGAAGCGAGGGGGAAAGCAAGTACTCCTTCTACAAGCTGATCCGCCTGAACTTCGACCTCATGACCGGCTTTTCCGTGGTGCCGTTGCAGCTCTTCGCCCTGACCGGCATCGTCACCGCGCTGGGCGCCGTCGCCTTCGCCCTGTTCCTGCTCATCAGGCGCTTCGTGGTCGGCGCCGAGGTCGAGGGGGTCTTCACCCTGTTCGCCATCCTGTTCTTCTTCATCGGCATCACCATCTTCGGGATCGGGATCGTTGGGGAATACGTGGGAAGGATCTACCAGGAGGTGCGGCGCAGGCCGCGTTTCGTGGTACGCAGGATCTACGGGGGGAGCGATGAAGGATAAGGTCGTCGTCTGCGCCTACCACAACGTCGGCTATCGTTGCCTCGAGGAGTTGCTGCGCCAAGGGGCCGACGTCCGTCTCGTCTTCAGCCACGAGGACTCCCCGGGCGAGCAGATCTGGTTCCAGTCGGTCTGCGGGCTCGCGGCACGCCACGGCATCCCCTGCCTGACCAGCAGCATCAACGCCCCGGAGAACCGCGAGATCCTGGCGGAACTCTCCCCGGATTTCCTGCTCTCCTTCTACTACCGCAACATGATCACCCCCGAGGTGCTGTCACTGGCCGGGCGCGGCGCCCTCAACATGCACGGCTCCTACCTCCCGAAGTACCGCGGGCGCGTGCCGGTCAACTGGGCGGTGATCAAGGGGGAGACTTCCACAGGGGTCACCCTGCACTACATGGTGGAGAAGCCGGACGCCGGCGAGATCGTCGACCAGGAGCGGGTGGAGATCGCCTTCGAGGACACGGCCTTCGACGTCTTCAACAAGGTGACCGAGGCGGCGGTAGAGGTGCTGCGCCGTTCATGGCCGCAGTTGATCGAGGGGAGCGCGCCGCGCATCCCGATGGACCTGAAGGCGGGCAACTACTGCGGCGGCCGCAGGCCCGAGGATGGCCGCATCGACTGGAACCTGAGCGCGGTAGAGATCTACAACCTGGTGCGCGGCGTCACCCACCCCTACCCCGGAGCCTTCACCACCCTTGCCGGCCAAAAGCTCCTCGTCTGGCAGGCCTTCCCTGTCGAGGGAACCGGGGGGCCGGGGCGCGTCGTGTCGACGCAACCGCTTTTGGTGGGCACCGGCAGCGGCCTCTTGGAAATACGGCGCCTTCAGTTCGAAGGGAAGACGGAACTCTGCGCCGCCGACTTCGTCGCAGCCACGCCTTGCCACGGCGCGCTTTTCACCTGAGCCAGGGAGCCTAGACCGCATGCACCAATACGAGCCACAGACCGTAGCCCTCAAGGTCGACGTCGATACCTACTGCGGCACCCGTGACGGGATCCCGAACCTGCTGCAGCTTCTCGAAGCCTTCGGGGTCCGAGCGACCTTCTACTTTTCCTTGGGCCCCGACAACTCGGGGAAGGCCGTGCGCCGCCTCCTCCACAAGGGTTTCCTGGCCAAGATGCTGCGCACCAAGGCGCCGGCCATGTACGGTCTGAAGACCATGCTCTACGGGACCCTGCTTCCCGCGCCGATGATCGGCAAGGAACTGGGGGAGGTGATAAGGAGCGTGCGGGATGCCGGCCACGAAACCGGGATACATTGCTGGGACCACGTGGAGTGGCACGACCACCTGCACAGGCTCTCCCGGCAGGAGGTCGAAGCGGACTTGGGGCGGGCCTTTGCCGGCTTCGAGGAGATCTTCGGCTCTCCCGCCGCCACCTGCGCCGCCCCCGGCTGGACCGTAAGTGCCGCGTCGTTCGAGGTCCAGGACTCCCTCGGCCTTGCCTACTGCAGCGACACCAGGGGGGAGTTCCCCTTCTACCCCGTCTTCAACGGCAAACGTTTCCAGACCCTGCAGGTTCCTTCCACCTGGCCCACCATGGACGAATTGATCGGCGAGAACGGGATAACCGCCGCCACGGTCAACGACATCTACCTGAGGCGGCTGCGTTCCGGGTTGAACGTGCACACGATCCACGCGGAACTCGAGGGGAAAGCCCTCACCCACGCCTTCAAAGACCTGCTCACCCGCCTCACCGGGCGCGGCGTGCGCTTTCTTACGCTCAGGGAAGCGGCCACCGAGTACGGGGCCGAGGCGCCCGACTGCTCCGTGGAAATGGCTTATCTCCCCGGCAGGGCGATGCCTGTGGCCTTGCAGGGATCGGCTCTCTAGGCGCCGCCTTCACCGCAACCCGGCCAGCGCTGCCCCACTTCGGCATTACGGAACCAGCGCATGAGCTCCTTGTACGCATCGTCATCGGCGGCAGGGGACCAGGGGGAGAAGTCTTCCTCCTTGAAGGGGGCGTACGGGCCGCACTTCACTTCGAAGATGACACCGCCGTCGTCAAGAGAAAGCACGGCATGCCACCCCCCCGCCGGGATTTCGACGGCGAAGCCCCCCTCCCCCAGCACGGCACGTTCGATCACCACGCCGCCATCGTCGAAGGTCAATACCACGAAACGCCCCCGCAGAGGGATCAGGATCTCCCATGTCTGCCGATGGTGGTGGGGGCGGATGTAGGTGTCCGGCTCCATGGCGATCGCCAGGCGCTGAACCGGGTCGGACAGATCGGAATGAAGGTTGCGATTCATCCGTTTGCGCGGGGATTGTTGCGCTTCGCTGCTGAGGCTTGTGAGATCGTCGAAATCGAGTTTTTTCATGAGGTGCTCCGGTAAGGTAAGGGTGGATGGGTATGGCGCAGGGCTAATCCGCCGGCTCCGCACCGGCCTGGTTCGCAGGGCTTCGCCGGATGCCCGGGTCAGCCGCGCTGTTTCGTCGGGAGCTATCCCTCGGCCGAGCCGGCCAGGTCAGGGGGGACGGCGATGGTAACCCGCGTCCCCGCTCCCATTTCGGTTTCGATCCTGAGCTCTCCCCCCAGGTATTCGATCTTCCTGCGCAGGTTGAAGAGGCCGAACCCTCCGGAGCGGCTTTTCTTCCTGGCCACCTCCTCCGGGTCGAAGCCGGTACCGTTATCGGTTATCTCGATCACCATGCGGGAGCCGTCGTTGCCGAGCCTGATCCGGGCCAGGCTGCAGTGCGAATGCTTGACGACGTTCAAAAGGATCTCCCGCACCGCCTGGAAGATGGAGGAGCGGACCTCGTACCTGAAGGGGAGCGGGGTATGGTCGTCGACAAGCTCGAAGTTCAGCCCGTAGTTCTCCCTGAGCTCCTCCGCCAGCCACTTT
Organism: Geomonas diazotrophica; assembly: GCF_018919385.1. Taxonomy (GTDB): domain Bacteria; phylum Desulfobacterota; class Desulfuromonadia; order Geobacterales; family Geobacteraceae; genus Geomonas; species Geomonas diazotrophica. Next base: position 214,531 of record NZ_JAHLMF010000007.1, on the reverse strand, counting down.
ATGGCCGCACCGAGCCCGGCGTTGGCCAGGATGGGGGGCCTCAACTGGAAGGTCAGGGACCGGATGTCCTGGATCGACTGGGAAAGGAGATTGTCGATCTCCTCGGCCAGGCCGATCTCCTTTTCTGAAGAGAGCTCGTTGGCGAGCCACTGCAGCTTCAGCTTCACCAGGATGAGGTGCTGGCCGACCTGGTCGTGCAGTTCGCCCGCTATGCGTTCCCGCTCGCGCTCCTCGGTGAGGGAGAGCTCCTGGGTCAAGGCCTCCATCTTCTTCTGGTGTTCGAGGATCTGACCTTCGGCCCGCATGCGTTCCTCGACCTCGGCACGCAAACGGGCGTTGGTCGCGGTGAGAGATTCCGTCCTCGCCTCGACCTGCCGCTCCAGCTCGTGGCGGGCGTTTTCGAGGGCCATTTCGGCCAGCTTGCGCTCGGTGATGTCGATGGTGACCTGGATGGCGGATTCCATCCTCCCGCCGTTGACCAGCGGCCCGAGCACCGTCTCGAACCAGCGCGAGGTGCCGGCGTCCCCAAGGCCGGAGACGATGATCCGCTGCGGGAGCCGCTGCGCGAAGGTGCGCTCCAGCGCCGCGCGGTAGACCTCTTTGCTCTCCCCTTCGATATAGTCATACGAACTGGTTCCGATGACCGTTTCGGGATCGAACCCCTCCGAGCACCTGTTGATGAACTCGATGTTCCCGGCGCGGTCGACGTTGGTGACCAGGAACGGGGCGTTCATCACCAGGTTGCGGAACTTGAGCTCGCTCTCGGCGAGTTTCAGTTCTAGATTCTTGCGCTCGGTGATGTCCTGGGCTATGCCGAAGATGACGGTATCATCGTGTGCGACCTCCGGTCTGATCAAGGTGTCGTGGAGCCAGATCCATTCGCCGCTGCGGTCACGCACGCGGTACTCGACATGCTGCTCCCCCTGCCCCCTGGCCCGCACCTCGGCGATTACACCCATCACCTTGCCGATGTCATCCGGATGAATGGACTCTTTCCAGAGCATCGGGTTGTCGTAAAACGCCTGCAGCGGGTAACCAAAGACCTTCTCGACCTGAGGCGAGTAGAAGAGCCCCCCCCGCTTGGTTGAGTAGTTGTAAATGATAGCCGGCACGTTCTCAAGGAGGTTGCGGTAGAGCCGTTCTCCCTCGCGCAGCGCCTCCTCCATAAGCCTCCGCTCGGTCACGTCCTCGAGCAGCCAAAGGGTCCCTTTGGACAGGTCCGGGGGGTAGATGGCCTTGCCGACGTACCTGACCCGCAGGCGGGCGCCGTCCTTTCTTATCAGCTCCTGCTCGGTTTCGTACGGCAGCCCCTGGGCCAGAACGGAATACGCTTCCCTGCCGAGTTTTTCGTAGGCCTCGTCGGATGGATAAAGCTTCCGGGTGGTCTGCAGTTCCATCTCCTTTTTCGAGTACTGGAAGAGCTCTTCCGCCTTGCGGTTGATCCAGACCTGCCTTCTGTCCACGATCTTGAAAATGGCGATGGGTGCGTTCTCAAGGATGATGCTCTGCTCCTGCATCACGCGGTCCAGCTCATCATGCGCCCTTTTAAGCTCGGTGATGTCGCGCGAGATGCCGAAAAGGCCCGAGGGTTCCCCGGTGACGTCGAACAGGGGCCCCTTGGTGGAAAGGAAGGTGACGGTCCTGCCGGACGCGTCGCAAACGACCTCCTGGTAGGTGTTGACCACACCGGACTCGATCACCTTCCGATCGTAGGCCATCACCGTTGCAGACTCCTCCGGCGAGAAGAGAAAGCCGTCGTCCTGGCCGAGCACCTGCGCGGCGCTCTTTCCCACGACCCGTTCGGCAGCGGCGTTGAACAGCGTATAGCGCCCGAGCAGGTCCTTGGCGAAGATGGCATCGGAGGTGCCGCTTATGATGTTCGCCAACAGCATGCGGCTTTCCTGCAGTGCCTTTTGGGTCGACTGCTGCTCGGCAATGACCCGCTGCAGCTGGGCGTTCATCTGCTCGAGCTCGCTGATGCGCCTGCGTGACACCTCGCCGAAGGCCTCGGCTATGGAGTGGCCGGTGTCGACGATGGATTTCCAGAAGCTCAGGACGCCGATCAGTATGCAGATCCCGCCGGTGTACTGCGCCGTTCTCCCCGCCCACCCCATGGGGCTCCCCACCGACTTCTGCAGCAGGACACCCGTGAGCCCCGTGGCGAAGAGCGCCAGGCCGGTCGCGTACCAGCGCAACAGTTCCAACTGCAGCTTCAGGTACCGTTTCAGGGACAAAGCGGCAGTCGCCGCGTAAAACAGGATGGTGGCGGCCAGCACCGCCTTCCCGGTCAGGGTCGGGCCGGCTCCCTGGACGATGAAGGGGGCGGCAAACCCGGCAACCGCGGCTGCCACGATGCCGCCTGAGACCAGGACGACGCCGAGGTAGCTCATAAGGAGCAGGGGGAGTCGGAGCCCGGCGGGAGTGTCCTTGGCACCTAATAGCGGAGCCAGCGCGCCCGCAAAGAGCAGCAGACCGCTCAGGAGGGCTGCGCTGTTGTAGATGGTGACCGTTATGTTGGGTCCGTTGGGCTGACCTATGAACCATCCCGAGACAGCCCCCCCGGCCCCCAGGGCCAGCATGCCGCAACCGAGCATGAGCAGGGGGACGCGTCCGACGGCCAGGAACAGCCTGGTCGAGATGAATACGATGAAGAAAGGGATGAAGGCGAGGAAGACCGTGTTGAGAACCGGCAGCAGTGCCGTCGGCTCCAAAACAGCCTGCGGCTCCGCCCAATAAAGCGTGGCTATCAGTGTGGCGAAGCAGGTGAGCAGCGGCGCCGCGATGTTACCGAATCTGAGCATAACTAACCACCGTTAACAGCGTCCTGCAGGGCGAACCTGAACGTGACGTAACAATTACTGACTAATCGACTCGTTGACTGTGCATCTTGATATCGTTTTGCTTCTTTGTAGCCGTTTCGCCGCCTCTACTGAGAGGAAACCGCCCCTGGAGTCAGCACAAAATATCAATACAACAAGCTTATTACAACGAAATAATCTCGCGGGAGCCCCGTCCCTATTGCAGCATCCCCCGCTGCCATGACGTCGCAAAAGAAAAGGCCAAGTCTTGCGGACTTGGCCTTTTCCTGTGTTCGGCGGCGAAATGAAAGCCTAACCTTCCCGTTTGGGAGCCGGCCGGTGGGTGATGTCCCGGTCTATACCCCGGAAACCGACGAAGGCACCGTTCCCGTCGAAGATGGGAACGGCGCTGGTCTCGAGGAGCACCTCCTTGCCGTCTTTGCGGAGGTTGACGTTCTCGAGGTTGTCAAACGGCTCCTGCCGGGCAGCGAGTTCGCCGAAGATCATGAGCAGCCGGTCTGCCTCGTGTGCCGGCATGAGGTCGAAGGGGGTCTTCCCAACCACCTCCTCGGGGGTGTAGCCGAGCAGGTCGAACACCTTTGGACTGACATAGGTATAGACGCCATTGGCGTCCACCTCCCACACCAGGTCCGAGGTCACCTCAACCAGCGCCTTGAAACGTTTCTCGCTTTCACGCAGTGCCCCCTCGACCTGCTTCTGCCGGCTCACGTCCAGCATGACGATGCGGCACTCGTGGTGTTCCTTGGATACGGCCGACTCAAGCAGCACCGGCGTTTCGTTGTGCAGCCTTACCTCGCAATTGACGCCGTCCCTGCGACAGCAAAGGCGCTCCAGGTAATCGAGCAGGGCCGGGCGGTCCTCCTTGACCACCAACTCCAAAAAGTCCTTCCCCAGCAGCACCACGCGGTCCCGCTGCAAAAGGGCGCAACAGGTAAGGTTGACCTTTTCAATGCGCCGCCCCTCCCCGATGGTCAGGTAGCCTACCGGGGCGAAGTCGTAGAGTTCGGCGTACTGGGCCAGTGCCCTGTCCAGCTGGGCGTAGGCGTCGAGCAGCTGCTGGTTTTGCCGTTCCAGTTCCTGGTTCTGAGCACTCAGATCGTCCATGGTCGCCCCGTGTCAACTCCCCGTCAGAACTTGAATCTGAGCCCCATCGTGGCGTTGTGCGACTGGACCTCGAACTCGGTATTGATGAAGGACGCCTTCGAGGTGCCGAAGTAGCGGTAGGCGAGGTCGAGGGAAAGCTGCCGGTTCAGGGCGACCTCCAGGCCGCCGCCCGCCTGGTAGGCGAACACCACCTGGTCGTCGGCCTCATAAAGGAAATCTCCAGCACGGCTGAATACGTCGTTCAGGTGCAGCGCGGCGAAGCCTATGCCCCCTCCAAGGTAGGGGGTGATGGGGCTGTCGTTGTGCAGGTCGATGAACGCGTTGGCCATGAAGGCCGTGGTATCGACGCTGCCGTCCGCGACCCTGAACCGCTCACCGGTGTCCCGGTCGGTGACCGCGTTGAGCTGCAGGTCCTTGTAGGAGATCTCCCCTTCGAGACGCATCATGCCGAAGTCGAAGCCCAGGGCACCCCCTACGTTCAGGCCGGGATCGAACTTGATCCGGTCGTTGAAGACGGTGCCCCCACCGAAGCTGGTGGCGTCGACGGTCTCGGGGACGGTCACCCCGACAAACCCGGCGACGTACGGTCCCGGGCGGGGGGGAGTCGCCATAGCGGCGGCGGGAAGGGCAAGCAAAGTCAGAACGAGAATGGCGAGCAGGTTCTTTTTCATGGGCTTCCTCCTTGTGTGCGGCAGGTCTCTTTGATCGCATCGACATCTTGACAGCAAACGACGAAAGTATACAGCGTACCGGCCTGCTTGTACACTCTCTCGTTGTTCACCTCGCTTTATAACGCATCGCTACGCCGCACCGGTTCAGTTCTTACCGGCGCCGTTAAACGACATGGCCCTCACCGTTGCCAGCGACTCATCGATCGCCGAGAACAGATCCCGGTAGTCGACCGGTTTTTCTATGTAGTGGTCGAGCTTGAAACCCGCCCCTACCGAGTGTTCCAGGGTAGCTCTTCCTGCATCCGCGGTGATGAAGATGAACTGCACCTGCGGCTTGATCCCCCTGATGGCCTGGACCATGGCGACCCCTCCCATCTCGGGCATGTTGACGTCGGTGATGACGATGTCCACGTCCCGTTCCTTGAAGAGCTCCACCCCCTTCCTGCCGTTCTCCGCGGTGCAAAGCTGCAGGTCGCCATACTTGCGCCGCAGCACGACGGAGAGGATCTCCAGGGTGTCCCGATCGTCTTCTACAAGCATCAGCGTGGTTGGCATGTCAAACCTCTATCCTGAATTGGGCGCCCCCGTCCACGTTGCACGCGGTGAGGACGCCTCCCATATTCTTCTCGATGATGGTCTTGGACATGAAAAGCCCGACACCGGTGCCGGCCTGGGGCCCCTTGGTGGTGAAGTAGGGGTCGAAGATCCGGTCCATGATCTCTTCGGGTATCCCGCCGGCGTTGTCGGTCACAGTCAGCACCGTCCTCCCCGCTTGTTCCGTGATACGGACCCGCACGGTCGGGGCGACCACCGCGCGCTCGGCGATGACGTCGCGCGCGTTCAGCAGGACGTTGAGCAGGACCTGGGCGAACTCGTTGGGGTATCCCTCGATGGTGGGGTCACCCTCCTGCTGCACCTGCAAGGAGACCCCCAGGGACTGAAGGCTGCCGTCGACCAGCGACAGCACCTTGGCGACTTCGTCGGAAACCTTGAAGCGGATCTTCTCCTTGTCCGGCCTGAAGAAATTCCTGAAGTCGTCGATGGTCTGCGACATGTGCTTCACGATCTCCATGGACTTGGCCGCGTGTTCCTTCAGGAACTCCCGGTCGAGCTCTCCCAGCTCGTGAAACAGCAGGGGCTGCTGCACCAAAAGCCCCAACGCGTTCAGCGGCTGGCGCCACTGGTGGGCGATGTTGCCCACCATCTCCCCGAGGGCCGCCTGACGGCTTTGCTGGGTAAGGAGCTGTTCCTGCCGGCGCACCTCCTCCATGGCCCGGCTCCGCTCGACGGTCTCGAGCCGGAGCTCCTCGATGGTGAGGGAGAGCTGCCGCTCCGCCTGGTCCCTTTCCTCGGCCCGGCGATGCAGCAGCTGGGAAGCCTGCACCAGTGCCTCCGCCAGCTCGGAGGCCTCCTTGGAGTCCGTGCCGATCGCCGTCGCCACCTCGCTGCGGCCGATGGCCAGCGCCGGCTCCACCAGCGACTGGATGTCCTTTGCGATCCGGCTCGCGATCCAGGAAGCGAGCAGTATCCCCAGCAGGGATATGGCGACGCCGACGCCCACCGCCCAGCGCATCCAGCTGTAGATCTCTCCGAGCGCGGTTTCGGTGGGGACCGCGACGGCGACCGTCCATCCCGTGAAGGGGGATTTGGAAAAGGCGGAAAAGGTGGGCACCCCCTGGGAGTTTTTCAGGCTGATGGTCCCCTCGTTGGCCCGCGACATGGCCGTGCGGAGATCCCCGGTGATCTGCCTCCCCACGAATTCGGCCAGGTTACGGGTACGGGCGGTGATCACCCCGTTGCGGTCCACCACGGTCCCGTACCAATCCTTGAACACGTTCTGGCTTTGCAGCACGGAGGAAAGGACCTGCGAGGGGAAGGACATCGAGAGGTCGTAGGCGACGACGCCGTCGATGACGACCGGCACGTCTATGGCGATGACGGCGCGCTTGGTGACCGCGCCGCGAAAGAGGTCGCTGACGATGGGCTTCCCCCCCTCGAAGATGCGGCGCACCGTGTCGGGGTTGTTGCGCTTTGGGAGCCTGCTCCCGAGGGGACGGTAGGTATTGACCAGTTGCTGCCCGGTGCCGTCCGCAACGATGATGTCGGCGCCGGGGTAGTTCTTGAGGATTTCCTTGCTCTGCTGGTGGAGGGCGACGAAGTCCCCCTTCCTGAAGGACGGCGAACTGCCGAGTGCGGTGAGGGAGGCCTGCGCGTTGGCGAGTTCCCGATCGACCGCCATGCTCATCCCCCTCGCGTTCTCGAGCAGGTCGCGGCTCACCTGGTCCAGCTTGGTGACGTAGGCATGACGCGCCATCAGGGCGGCTATCAGCCACACCGGGAGGACGCAGGCGGCAACCAGGGTGGACAGCTGGCTGCGTATTGTGGGTTTTCCCTGTCGAAACATCAAGTTCCTTACTCCACCCCCCAGGTCTCACTCCCGCGGCGTGGCGCGTTTCATTCCAGCATCTCGGTGAGTATGGCATCGAGGGTCTTACCCTCATAAAGGCTCTCCAGTAACTTGTGCAGGGTGGTCTGGATGCCCTTGTACTGGCAGTTGGCCACCAGCTGATTCTCCAGGATCTGCAATTGGTCCCGCGTCATTGACACCTCCCCATTCTCATTATGAAGTTGCAGAGAGTAATTCTGCCAAACACCGAGTCACTGTCAATGAGGATCGACCCCATCTGTGCCAATACCATGTCATCCCCTCGCCTGCAAACGCCTGAACCAGGCGAGCACCGCCTCCGCCGACTGGGCCCCGGCCAACTGCTCCAAAGATTTCCCGTTGCGCAGCAGATGCAGCACGGGGATGCCTCGCACCCCGAAACGTCCCGAGAGCGCAGGGCTTTGCTCCGTATTTACCTGGACCACCACGGCCTCCCCGGCAAGGAGTGCCGCCACCTTCCGCACCGCCGGTGCGAATGATACGCAGTGCGGTCACCAGGGGGCCCAGAACTCGGCGATTACCGGCCCTGGGTACGCGGCGATGAAGGCATCGAAATCGGTGTCGTTGAGCTCGCGGGGACGGCTGTAGAGAGGCGGGAGTTTGCCGCGGCAGTTGCCGCACACCCCGGCCACCCCCTCCTTTTCCTGGGGGATGCGGTTCAAGGCGCCGCAGCCGGGACATCTGAGCTGGAAGGATGACATATGTTACCTCCTTTGCGAAGAGTCTGACCTGGTGAATTCTACCATCACGCCGGCCGTCCATCCCGTTCCTTTCGATACCAGCCGCATTCTGCGTTTCACATTTGCCAGCTTTCTGGTATGTTGGGATGTTCCAAAATCAACCGGAGGTTTTGCACCGTATGAAGTACCGTATCCTTTTCCTGCTCCTTGCCATCGCCCTATTGGCCGCACCGGGCGCCCGGGCCGTCACCCCTGCCGCCAAGCCGGCCCAGCCCGCCGTCAGCCAGGGGGTCAACGTCCCCATACTCCTGTACCACCGCTTCGGGCCCACCGTGGCCGACGGGATGACCATCAAGACCTCGGTCTTCGAGGAACACCTCAAGTACCTCAGGGACAACGGCTACACGGTGATCCCGCTCAGGAAACTGGTGGACTACTACCTGAAGAAGGGTCCCGCGCCCGCCCCCAAATCGGTGGTGATCGTCGAAGATGACGCGCACAAGACCGTCTTCAGCGACATGCTGCCGCTGGCGAAGAAGTACAACGTCCCGGTCACCGTCTTCGTCTACCCCTCCGCGATCTCCAACGCCAAGTACGCCATGACCTGGGAACAACTGAAGATCCTGCAGAAGAACGGCTTCGACATCCAGTCCCACACCTTCTGGCACCCAAACTTCAAGCACGACAGGAAGAAGATGCCCCCCGCCGAGTTCGAGAAGTCGGTGCAGACCCAGCTCAAGAAGTCCAAGGCGCGGCTGGAAGAGAAGCTGGGGACCAAGGTGGACCTCCTGGCCTGGCCCTTCGGCATCTACGACGACTACCTGCTTAAAAGGGCGGCCGAGGCGGGCTACGTCGCGACCTTCACCATCGAGGCGCACCACGCCGGTCCCGGCGACGTGGCGATGAAGCTGCCGCGCTACCTCCTGATCAATGCGGACCAGGGAAAATCCTTCGCCCGCATCGTCGAGGGGACCGCTCCCAAGAGAAACCTGGTCTACTGACCCGGCAAAACAGAAGCGGCGCACGGCAATGGCGCCGGCGCCGCTTTCAAAGTCACACCCTCGGTGAACGGTTACATGGAAGACAACAAAGGGTCCCAGAGCTGCAAGAAACACCCCTGCCCTGACTGCACCTTCTGCCAGTGGTGTTCCGACGACAGGTGCAGGATGTGCCGGGGCAAGCATTGCGCAGGAAAGAAACTCTCCAGCGCCGAACAGATCGCGCTTTACGAAGCGCTGAACCAGAAGAAGCCAGCCTAGAGCCACCCCCGTTTCAGCCCCCCCCTTTCAAATCCCTCAAGTACTCTTTCCTCGATCCGAATAGTAGCTTGGGTCAGATGTCCGTCCCCTGCCGCACCGCCACGTTTCTGACTGCCACCCGCGCTTTCACGCCGCACAGTTCGCGGAAAAGGGAGGCCAGGTACCTGAAGGTCACCACCTTGTGGAAGAAGGACTGCGTCATGCCGTAGCAGAGCTTGCGCAGCCTGGAGGGGTTCCTGCTACCCAAAAGGAGCGGGCAGTAGTCGGAGAGCTGCACCGTGACCCGCCCCCCCTCCGTGCCGGCCGCGCTCAGCAGGGAGAACATGCCGCTGTCGCATTCCCCGGGCTGAACCAGGAGTCCTCCGCTGATGCAGAGATGGGCCGCCTGGGTCCCCCGGTCCTCCTCGAAGCGGGCCGCGCTGAAGGCGAGCAGGGCGCAACGGGTCCCGGTGATCCGGAACTCGACGCCGCTCGGGTCCTGGACGGGGGTGATCAGCCCTAGGGTGCAGCGCCGCACCACCTTGAAGTAGTGCTCGAGCAGGAAGGTCGGGGTGGCCCGCAGCGCCGCCTCGGCGGGGATATCGATCCACTGCACCGAATAGACGGAGGAGTCGGGTAGCAGTATCTGCTGGCAGCAGATTTCCAGTTCATGCTGTAGGGGCTCGGCCATGAAGGCTCCGGGTGATGCAGCGAAGTTGGCGGCGAAGGACAACATAGCACAGAGTGGGCCCGGTTGGCTACGGAGCAAGACGGATAGAGGTTTCAGCACGCCCCTTAAGGGAGAGGTTCATGGAAATAATAGAGTGGTCGGAAAGTCTGTCGGTGGGGATCGGCAAGGTGGACGAGCAGCACAGGAAGCTGATCCAGTTGATGGAGGAACTGGACCGGGCAATCAGGAACAACGAGTCTGCCGACGTGGTGGAAGATGTCCTAACCAACCTCTTCAACTACGCACAGGCGCACTTCGCGGTGGAGGAAGAGCTGTTCCGCACCCACAAGTACCCGGAGATGGCGCTGCACGAACTGGAACACCAGCGTTTCATCGCCAAGGCCTTCGCCTTCAAGGAGCGGCTCAGTTCGAAGCGCCCGGGGCTCGCCCTGGAACTTTTGAACTTCCTGTCCAGCTGGGTGCTGAACCACATCGAGCTCACCGACAAGCGCTACGCGAAGTACCTGCGCGACTGCGGGGTGAGCTGACCCTCCCCTTTCACCACTTCACGGCGATGACGTACTTCAGGTAGCGTCCTTCGGGGAAGGTCACGGGGTAGGGAAAATCCTCGGGCTGGCCGCTGAAGGAAACCACCTGCAGCTGGTCCCCCCCCTGCAGCGCGCCGCGGCGCAGCTCCTTTAGGTAGTCCGCCAGGTCCACCTTCTGATGGTTTGAGGAGGAGATCAGTAACCCTCCGCCTTTGAGCAGCTTGAGCGCCGCGGCCACCAGGTCCGAGGTGCCGCCGCGCGTGGTGAAGCGGCTCTTGGCGGTGGTGGAGAAGGAGGGGGGATCCATGAGGATCACGTCGTAGACCTTCTTCTGCCGGGCCAGCTCGTCCAGCACGGTGAAACAGTCCCCCACCAGGAACTCGTGCCGCTTCGGGTTCAGCCGGTTCAGCTCGAAGTTCTCCCGGGCCTGCGCCATGTAGCCGGCGGAGGCGTCGACGCTGGTCACCAGGCTCGCCCCGGCCGCGGCGGCGGCAACCGAGAAGGCGCCGGTATAGGAGAAGAGGTTCAGAAAGCGCTTTCCCTTGACCCGCGCCATGAGGTCGCGGCGGTTCTTGCGCATGTCGAGGAAGAGCCCGGTGTTGAGCCCGCGCTCCAGGCTGACCCGGTAGGTGAGCCCGTTCTCGCGGACCAGCAGGGGCTCCGCCGCGGCCGTTCCCGCAAGCAGGCGGCCGTACTTCTTGTCGTCGCTCTCCGATTCCAGCTCCCGGGTGTTCTGGGGGCGTCCCTTCTCGTAGATCCCCGCCGGCGCCAGGAGCTCCTCGAGCGACTGCGTCACCAGTTTCAGATGCCTGCGCCACCCCGAGCAGTAGACCTGCACCATGAGGTAGTCACCGTAACGGTCCACCGTCAGCCCGGGTAGGCCGTCACCCTCGCCGTTCACCAGCCGGTACGCGTCCGAGTCGTCCAGGTCGGCGTGGTTTTTCCGCAGCGCCACCGCCCGCTCCAGACGCGCCTGCACCCAGCCCCGGTCCAGGCGCATCCGCTCCCGCGACAGGACCCGGGCCACGATGCGGTCCTTGGGGTCCAGAAGTGCCGCGGCCAGGAAGCGCCCGGCGCCGTCCACAAGCTCCACCAGGTCCCCCGCCTCACCCGCGGGCCACTTCCTGGTATAGGCATCGGCGATGATCCACGGGTGCCCCAGCTCGATCATCCGCACCGACTCGTTTCCTACCACGCACTGTCTGGACATGTGACTCCTTCTAAAAACTATGCGCTACGCCTCGCCCACCGCTCCAGACGGGGGGAGCGCCCTCGCCGTCCGCAGTTGGGGGGCGAATGATTGTTCGCCCCGACAGATCGTGGTGCGCGCCCCTGCGCCCCGAGGGCACGGGACGGCTGCCATGCCGGATCGACAAAAAACAGGGGCGGCGATCCCCCGCGGGATGCCGCCCCTTTTACTCAGATTGTGGCGCTCTGCTAGTGGGTGACCTGGCCGGCCTGCTCGGCCGCCATCGCCTGGCGCGCCTGCTCCAACGCGTCGAGCTCCTTGAGCTTCTCGCCCAGCCAGTAGTGCAGCTCGCGTGCGGTCTGGTGGTTCACCACGATGCCGTTGATCACCTGGCGCACCAGGCTGCGCCCCAGATCCGACGGCTCGACCTCGGTCTCCGGACCGATCTGCCCCGCCTGGGTGATCTCGTGGCTGATGGCGTTCGGCAGCGGCTGGCGCTCGAGGTAGAAGTTGATGACCAGTTCACCGCGCGGGGAGATCCCGCCGTGCGCACCGTTGACGTAGACGGGGTTGTAATCGTAGGTAAAGATGTATTTGAAGGTCATTTCGTTCTGTTTTTTCGACATTACAATCTCCTTTGTCCGGGTGTCATTGAATTTTGAGCACCGCTCTTATAGCACGGAGCGGCCGCTCAAGGCAAACACTGAATGTAAGGGGCGCTAATCTTTGAACCGCCCGGCTCAGGCATGGGCCGTCTTGGAGAGGTAGTAGTCGTAGTTCCCCTCGTAGAGCCGCATCTCGCCGTGATCGACCTCGATGACCCGGTCCACCAGCTTGCGCAGGAAGTGGCGGTCGTGGCTCACCAGGATAACGGTCCCCTGGAAGCTCTCCAGGGCGTCCAGGAGAATCTCGCGGGAGCGGATGTCCAGGTGGTTGGTCGGCTCGTCCAGCACCAGGAAGTTGACCGGGCGCGCCAGCAAGGTGGCGAGCACCACGCGGCTCTTCTCGCCGCCGGAGAGGTTCTCGATCCGCTTGTCGACGTCGTCCCCCTGGAAAAGGAAGGCTCCCAGCAGGTTGCGGATCACGCCGATGGTGGCCAGCGGGATGACGTCCTGCACCGTCTCGAAGATGGTCTTCTTGGGGTCGAGGACCTCCATGGCGTGCTGGCTGAAATAGCCGAGCTCGACGTTGGCCCCGAGGTTCACGCTCCCCTCGGTGGCATCGGTCTGGCCGGCGACGGTCTTAAGGAAGGTCGATTTGCCGGCGCCGTTCACCCCGACCACGGCGATCTTGCTCATGCGCTTGATGACGCCGGTAACCCCTGAGAAGATCGGATGCACGCTGCCGTCGGGGTTCGCCCAGCTCTTACCAAGGTTGTCCATCACCACCACGTCGTCGCCGCTTCGGGGCGGGGTGGCGAACTCGAACTTGACCACCCGCTCCTCGGGCGGGATCTCGATGCGCTCGATCTTCTCGATCTTCTTCACCCTCGACTGCACCTGAGCCGCGTGCGAGGCACGGGCGGCGAAACGGGCGATGAACTCCTCTTCCTTGGCCAGCATCTCCTGCTGGCGCTTGTAGCTCGCCAGGAGCTGCTCGCGGCGGATCTCGCGCTCCCTCTCGTAGAAGTCGTAGTTGCCGCCGTAGGTGGTGACGGTCTTGTTGGCCACCTCGACGATACGGTTCACCACGCGGTTCATGAAGTCGCGGTCGTGGCTGGTCATGAGGAGCGCGCCCTTGTACTCGCTGGCGATCCACTCCTCAAGCCAGATGATCGACTCCACGTCGAGGTGGTTGGTCGGCTCGTCCAGTAACAGCACGTCGGGCTGCAGGGTGAGTATCCCCGCCAGGGCCACGCGCATGCGCCAGCCGCCGCTGAAGGACTCCACCGGGTTGTGAAAGCGCTCCGGTCCGATGCCGAGACCGGTCAACACCTCCTTGGCACGCGAATCGAGGTCGTAGCCCCCCCTGTGCTCGAACTCCTCCATCGCGGAGCCGTAGCGCTCCAGGAGGGAGGCCATATCGTCGTCGGACATGGGAAGCCCCATCTGCTCCTCCATCTGCTTCAGCTCTGCGGCAAGGCGCACCGTCTCGGCCGAAACCGCCATCACCTCTTCCAGCGCCGAACGCCCCGCCATTTCCCCGATATTCTGCGAGAAGTAGCCGATGGTGGTCTTCTTGGCCAGGGTGATTTCGCCGGCGTCGACCTCTTCCTCGCCGGTGATGATCCTGAAGAGCGAGGTCTTCCCCGCGCCGTTGGGACCGACCAGGCCGGAGCGGCTGCCGGGAAGGATCTGGAAGCTGGCATCGCGGAACAGGACCTGCGAGCCGTGCTGTTTGGTTATGTTGGACAGATGGATCATGCTTTCTCCCTATGCTGAATTCGCAACTTTTCAGCGTTAGCACGAAGCCGCAGCAGTGACAACTTAAATTTTGTCAAGGATCACCCGTTCTTTGGTACTGCGCGCGGGGGAGCAGAGCGCACCCTGGGTCATTTCGCGTAATAACCGAACAGCGACTGTTCAAATACCGTACAGGGAGCAGAGCCCGCTCCCTTGCCGCTCCGCGCCGGAGGGTGCTCGCAGTCGTACAACAACCTGAAATGATACGGCTTTGTTCTTAATGAGAGATAATGTCGCGGGGGAGGTTTTTGGGCGTTGTTTGTGCTACAGGCAGGGAAACGAAACTGATCCAACAGCAGGAGGGGGATTTATGAACATGTTCGGCGCACTGATGATGACCGTCACCATGACCATGACCGCAGTCATGCTGCCTCGCATCTACATGTCCTGGATCGTCGCGGAACGGTACTTCCTCGAGGGGGAGATCGAGCAGCTGATGCAGCTTCTCGTCGAGCAGAACAGCTGGGTGTGGCGCCAGTTCGGCTGCGGAGCGGCGGCGGTCGCCATGATCTGGATGGTGCGCAACTCCCCGCACGACCTCTCTATCCCGACCTCCATGGAGGCGGCGCTCGCCTTTTACGCCACCATCTCCCTGCTGTTCGCCGTACTGGAATCGCTCATCGCTCAGAGGGCTTCCGGCTTCCTGGCGCTGGTCCCGATACGTGCCAAGATAGCCGAGGAGGACTAGCGCCTCTTCAAGGCCTCGACGCCGCGTCGCAGCAGGTTGGCCAGGTAGATGGCCACGAACATGATCAGGGCGACGTTGACGAACCGGGTCCAGATGGGATCGGCAGAGATGCCGCTCCTGCCGAAACTGTCGTAGAGATACCAACCGCTCAGCAACGCCCCCACCACGGCGCCCGCGACTACGAAGGGGCGCCGTAGCTTTGACACCTCCCTTATCTGCTGTGGCACCATGCTCTCCCCCTTCAGTGGTAGTGACGCTCGCCGAACAGGGCGGAGCCGACCCGCACCAGGGTGGCGCCTTCCTCTATGGCGGCCTCGAAATCGCCGGACATCCCCATGCTGAGTTCCCGCATCTCCACTGCCGGGATGCCCGCCCGTCTCACCTCGTCGGCCAGCTCGCGCAGTTTCCGGAAATAAGGACGTGCCCCCTCGGGGTCATCGAAGAAGGGGGGCATGGTCATGAGCCCCTTCACCCTGAGGTGCGGCAGTTGCGCCAGCTCGCGCACCAGGCCGATGAGCTCTTCGCTGCTGGTCCCCCCCTTGGTCTCCTCGCGGGAGATGTTCACCTGGACCAGGATGTCGCACGCCTTGCCCAGGGCGCCCCACTGCCGGTCGATCTCGCGGGCGAGGCTCAGGCGGTCCACCGAGTGGATCAGGTCGACCTTGCCGGCGATCTGGCGCACCTTGTTGCTCTGCAGGCTCCCTATGAAATGCCAGCAAAGCCCCCCGGGAAGCTCGGGCTGTTTCGCCACCAGTTCCTGGACGTAATTCTCGCCGAAGATGGTCTGGCCGCAGGCAAAGGCCTCGGCTACGGCCGCGGCAGGCTTGGTCTTGGAGACGGCGACCAGGCGCACCTCCTCCGGATCGCGGCCGCCCCTGGCAGCCGCCTGCGCGATGCGCTCCCGGATCTCCTTGAGATGTTCGGCAATCTCTCCCATCGCATCCCCCTTCGCTTTACAGCGCTCCCAGCACCCTGAGCTTTTCGACCACCTCGCACAGCGGCAGCCCCACCACGTTGGTGTAGGAACCGTCGATCTTTTGCACCATGTGCGCGGCGCCCCCCTGGATGGCGTACCCCCCCGCCTTGTCGAAGGGACAGCCGGTGGCGATGTAGGCCTCGATCTCCTCGTCGCGCAGCTTTTTGAAAAAGACCTTGGTGCGCACCGCCTCCACCAAGGCGCCGTCGCGCTCGCGGTCGTAGATGGCGAAGCCGGTCACCACCTCGTGGGGCACCCCGGAGAGTTTCTTCAGCATGCGCGTGGCGTCGGCGTGGTCCTTGGGCTTGCCCATGATCTCACCGTCGCAAAGGACGATGGTGTCGGCGCCGAGGAAGAAGCGTCCCTCGGTCTTTTCGGCAGCGGCCCGCGCCTTTCCCTCGGCCAGGCGCAGCACGTGGTCGACCGGTTCCTCGCCGGGGAGCTGGTCCTCGCAGATGTCGGCGGGGAGGACGCGGAAGCTGATCCCCGCCGACTCCAGGAGCTCGCTGCGCCTGGGGGATGCGGAGGCTAGTACGATGGGTGTTGCAGACATGTTTTCTCCTTCATCGCGGAAACTGTAGGGGCGAATAATCATTCGCCCCCCTTGGTCGCGCCAGTGGCTCTCGTGCATCAGCGGTGGTCGGGGCAGCGGCGGCTGGGCGAATGTTTATTCGCCCCTACGAAACCGTCGTTGGCCGGGCTCTGTTCTACCATGCTAATGACGGTGGCGGGGCAGCGGCGTCCGGGCGAATGTTTATTCGCCCCTACAGAACCGTCGTTGGCCGGGCTCTGTTCTACCATGCTAATGACGGTGGCGGGGCAGCGGCGTCCGGGCGAATGTTTATTCGCCCCTACGAAACCGTCGTTGGCCGGGCTCAGTTCTACCATGCTACTGACGGTGGCGGGGCAGCGGCGGCTGGGCGAATGTTTATTCGCCGTTGGCCGGGCTCAGTTCTACCCCGCTACTGACTCGGCCGGGCAAATGGCTGTTTGTTATTCGCCCCTACGACGGCGGCAGAAGCGGAAGATGAGGACGACCGCCAGCACCACGGCGACACCCATGATGGTCTTCCAGTGGGTGCCGGTGGCTAGACCGTAGATGACCAAGGCCACCCCCATCACGAAGACCAGGGCCTCCAGCGAAAGGAGTCGCCCGATGACGCTTATTTCCTGCTGTTCCTTGTTCCCCGTCATGACACCCTCCTCGGCGCGCCTCGGGGAGCGCTGCGGCGGCTACCCGTTCACCTCGGGGAGCCACTTTTCCAGCGCCTCCAGGCCTCTTTGCGCCAAAAGCCCTCGTTTTTCCTTCTTCTTGATCCGCCCGACAAGCGGCGGAAAGAGCCCGTAGTTCACGTTCATCGGCTGGAAGTGCGCCGCCTCGGTGTTGGTGATGTGGCGCGCCAGGGCGCCGATGGCGGTTTCGGCGGGGGGAACGACCAACGCCTCCCCTTTGGCCAGCCGCGCCGCGTTGACGCCTGCCACGAAGCCGCTGGAGGCGGATTCGACGTACCCCTCGACACCGGTGATCTGCCCGGCAAACAGGATCCGGGGATCGCTCTTCAGCTGGCAGGTTGCCAGGAGAAGCTGCGGCGCGTTGATAAAGGTGTTGCGGTGCATGGAGCCAAGCCGCAGGAACTGCGCCTGTTCAAGCCCCGGGATCATCCGGAAGATCCGCTTCTGCTCGGGCCAGGTGAGCTTGGTCTGGAAACCGACCAGGTTGAACATGGTCGCCTCCCGATTTTCCTGGCGCAGCTGGATCACCGCGTAAGGTTCCTCCCCGACGCGGGGATCGGCGAGCCCTACCGGCTTCATCGGGCCGAAGCGCAGCGTCTCCACGCCACGGCTCGCCATCTCCTCGATCGGCATGCACCCCTCGAAGTGCACCACCTTCTCGAAGCTCTTGGGCTCCACCTTCTCGGCGGCCAGGAGTTCCTTGACGAATTCGTGGTACTGCTCCTGGTCCATCGGGCAGTTCAGGTAGTCGTCGCCGTCCCCCTTGCCGTATCGGGAGGCGCGGAAGGCCTTGTCGTAGTCGATGGAGTCCGCGGCGACAATGGGGGCGATGGCGTCGTAGAAGTAGAGGTAGCTGCCGGCCAGGCGGCCGATCTCCTCAGCCAAGGCGCCGCTGGTGAGCGGTCCCGAGGCGACCACCACGATCCCCTCCTGCGGGATGTGGGTCACCTCCTCGTGCACCACCTCGATATTCGGGTGCTCCTCGATCTTGCGGGTGATGTAGGCGGAGAAGAGTTCGCGGTCCACGGCCAGCGCACCGCCGGCGGGGACCTTGGTGGCCTGCGCCCCCTCCATGAACAGCGAGTCCAGGCGGCGCAGTTCCTCCTTCAAGAGCCCAACCGCGTTCTCCAGGGAATCGCCGCGCAGGGAGTTGGAGCAGACCAGTTCGGAGAGCCCCGGGAGGTGATGCGCCTCGGAGTACTGGTTGGGCTTCATCTCGTACAGGCGGACCTTCACGCCGCGCTGCGCCGCCTGCCAGGCCGCCTCGCATCCGGCCAGTCCGCCGCCTATTACCGTGATCTGCTGGGTCATTCAGTCTCCTAAATCTTTAAACAAAAACTTTAACGCAAAGGCGCAAAGTCGCGAAGGCGCATAGATACAAGCCGCAAACCAAAATCTTCTATTTAACGTGAAGCCGTAAAGACGCTAAAACAAGCCGATAAACCAAAAGCGATTAATTTAACGCAAAGACGCAAAGGCACAGAGACGCGAAGAAACCAGCAAAACTCTTAAATGGGAAACCAAACCCGTATTTCCCTTTGCGCCTTTGCGGCTTGGCGCCTTTGCGTTGAAGCTTCTGTTCTTTGTGCCGCCAAAATCAAAGCGGGGTCCGAAGACCCCGCGTACGCCATTCATAGCTGCGCTAAAGGGGACAGGCACCTGCGGAGCCAGTCCCCTCGCACCTACTCCTTGTTGCTCTGGTAGTCGCACCCTTCCTTGGGACACTTCAGGAACTCGCCTTCGCGCTTGTAGACCTTCTTCACCAGAAGCGGGAAACCGCACTTGGGACAGGGCTTCTGCACCGGGAGGTCCCACAGGGCGAACTTGCACTCGGGATAGCGGTTGCAGGAGTAGAAGAGCTTGCCGAAACGGGACTTCTTCTCGATCAGCTCTCCCTTGCCGCAGGAGGTGCAGGTGATGCCGGTTCCCTTGGGCTTCACCAAGGGCTGGATGTTCTTGCAGTTGGGATACGCGGAACAGGCGAGATACTTGCCGAAACGCCCGTCCTTGATCAGCATGTGGCTGCCGCACTTGTCGCACACCTCCTCGGACACCACCGGCTCGACCACCTCGCCGGTCTCCTTGTCCAGCGGACGGATGTAGCGGCACTCGGGATAGCCGGTGCAGGCGTAGAACTTGCCGAACTTGCCGAGCTTCACCACCAGCGGCTTGCCGCATTCGGGGCAGACCTCGTCGGTCGCCTCGGTGGTCAGGTCGGACTTGCTCACCTCCCCTTCCTTCAACTTCAAAAGGTTGATGAAGGGTCCCCAGAACTCGTGCAGCAGCGGACGCCACTGCTTCTCGCCGCGCGACACCATGTCGAGCTGCTCCTCGAGATTGGCGGTGAAGTTGTAGTCGACGTACTGGTTGAAATGGTTGGTCAAGAGGTCCGAGACCACCATGCCGACGTCCTCGGGGAAGAAGCGCTTCTTGTCCAGGCGCGCGTACTTGCGCTCGATGATGGTGTTCATGATCGAGGCGTAGGTGGACGGGCGCCCGATGCCGTACTCCTCCAGAGTCTTCACCAGGGTCGCCTCGGTGTAGCGCGGCGGCGGCTGGGTGAAGTGGCGCTCGGGCAGCAACTGCTGCAGCTTGAGGATGTCCCCCTCGGCCATCGGCGGGAGCGTCCCTTCCTTCTCCTTGTCCTCCGCCTCGTCGTCGACCCCCTCGATGTAGAGCTTCATGAACCCGGCGAAGCGGATCACGGTGCCGGCGACGCGGAAGCGGAAACCTGCCCCGGCGGTGATCTCGACGGAGGTCTGGTCCAAAAGCGCCTCGGCCATCTGGCAGGCGACGGTCCTCTTCCAGATCAGATCGTAGAGCTTGAACTGGTCCGAGGTGAGGAACTTCTTCACCTCGATGGGGGTCTTGGAGATGTAGGTCGGGCGGACCGCCTCGTGGGCCTCCTGGGCGTTCTTGGACTTGTTCTTGAAGAAGCGGGGCTTCTCCAGTGCGTATTCCTTGCCGTAGAGCGAGGTGATCAGCTGGCGGGCGTCCTCGAGGGCCACGTTGGAGAGCGCCACTGAGTCGGTACGCATGTAGGTGATGAGACCGACCGCGCCCTCGCCGACGTCGATGCCCTCGTACAGCTTCTGGGCGGTGGACATGGTCTTCTTGGCGGAGAAGCCGAGCTTCCTGGCCGCTTCCTGCTGCAGGGTGGAGGTGGTGAACGGCGGGGACGGGGAGCGCTTTCTCTCGCTCTTGGTGACCTTGTCGACCCGGTACTCGGGGTTCGCCGGCGTCCGCACCACGAGCGGCGTCGCGCCATCGTCCCCTTCCTGCTTGGGGAATTCGCCCTTGCCGCCCAGTTTCTCGTAGAGCCCGAAGGCGACCTCGCGGTCGGGGATGTCGAACTTGCCGAGCTTCTTGCCGTGGGCCTCTACCAGCGTCGCGGTGAGCCCCTGCTTCTTCGCGGTCTCGAGCTTCGCCCCGATGGTCCAGTACTCCTGCTCCTTGAACGCCTGGATCTCCTTCTCGCGCTCGCAGATGAGCCTCAGCGCGACCGACTGCACGCGCCCGGCGGAGAGGCCGTAGCGGATCTTCTTCCACAGAAACGGCGAGAGGGTGAAGCCGACCAGGTAGTCCAGGATCGAGCGCGCCTGCTGCGCGTCGACCAGGGGCTCGGAGATCCCGCGCGGGTGCTGCACCGCGTGCACGATGGCGTCCTTGGTGATCTCGTGGAACACCACCCGCTGGATGTCGAAGGGAACCTTCTTCTTGCCGTCGAGACCGAGCGCAGCCAGCAGGTGCCAGGAGATGGCCTCCCCCTCGCGGTCGGGGTCCGTCGCCAAGAGCAGCGAGGAGATCCCCTTCATCTCCTTCTTGATGGCGTCTATGTGTTTCTTGCTCTCGGGGAGCACCGCGTACTTGGGCTCGAAATCGTGCTCCACGTCCACGGACCCCTGCTTGCTGGGAAGAGCGCGCACGTGGCCGAACGACGCAAGCACCTTGTAATCGGGGCCGAGAAATTTTTCAATGGTCTTCGCCTTGGCGGGAGACTCGACTATGACGAGATTCTGAGACATGTGTCCACCTGGGTACGGTATTGGTTCAGACGACCGCAAAGCGCTTGCCGGGAAGCTGGGTGATGATCCCTTTCATTTCCAAGCGAAGTAAGGTAGCGGAAACCTCGCCGGCTGTCAACGCGCTCTGTACGATGATTTCGTCGATCTGCAGCACGCCCTGGCAGAGCAGGGCGTAAAGCTCTGCCTCTTGCGGGGTGAGCGGGAAGGAGGGGGGCTTTTGCAGGGGGTGCGTCGCCTGCGGCTCTATGGCAAGCTCCTCGAGGATGTCCTCCACCCGCTCCACTAGTTTGGCCCCCTGCTTGATGAGGCCGTTGACGCCGCGGCTGCCGGACGTGGTCACGTTGCCCGGGACGGCGAAGACCTCTCGTCCCTGCTCCAGCGCGTATTGCGCCGTGATCAGCGAACCGCTCCCCTCCCCCGCCTCGACGACCAGCACGCCCCTGGCAAGGGCGCTTATGATGCGGTTGCGCCGGGGGAAGTTCTCGGGGAGTGGGGAGGTCCCCATGGGGAACTCGCTGACCAGCGCCCCCCCGTCGCACAGGGCGCGGTACAGGGCGTCGTTCTCCGGCGGGTAGATCACGTCGACGCCGCAGCCAAGGACCGCGATGCTGCGCCCTCCAGCCTTCAGGCACCCCCAGTGGCTGGCCGTGTCGATGCCGCGAGCCATCCCGGACACAACCGTCACCCCCTGTTCCGCAAGCTCCCTGGCGAGGCGGGTCGCGGTGCACAACCCATACTGGGAGGCGTGCCGGGAGCCGACCATGGCGACGGCGGTCTCGCTCCCCTGGAGCGACCCCATGAGGTAGAAGAAGGGGGGAGGGTCCGCTATCTGCATCAACAGGCGCGGGTAGCGCTCGGAGAGGACGTCCACCACCTGGACGCCTGCCGCCTGCACCTTCTCGCACTCGGCCGCGGCCTCGTCGCGGCAGTCGTGCTCCGCAATCGATCGGGCGGCCGCAGCGCTCACCCCCTTCACGGAGCAGAGCTCATCGAGGGAGGCCTTGAGGGCCTTCTCGGGGGAACCGAAGTGCGCCAGAAGCCGCAGGAAGGTGACGTTGCCCACCTGCGGCACCGATTTCAGCGCGAACCAGTAGTAGTGATCCATGGGGTTACCCCCTTTGGCGTCACCTGCTCTTTTTCATCTCCACGCGGTCGCCGCGGTACACGGTGTCCACGCTCTTCACGATGACGGCGGTGGAGCTGTTCATGCCGGTGGAGACCACCACCAGGGCGCCGACCACCTCAACCGGGAGCTTCTCGATCTTGGCGTTGGCGTAGCGCTGGTCGGGCACCACGTCGCGCACGATGTAGAGCATGTTGCCCGGCTGCACCCCCTGGGCCTTGCCCAGGTCGAGGAAGACCACGTCGTTCACCGCGAGGGCGGTGTTGCCGGTCTGGGTCTGCACGATGTAGCCGGTCAGGTCGCGGTCCGCGGACTTAAGCGTGATGGTCAGCTTGCGCTCCTGGTAGGGGAGCAGGAAGGAGCCGGCGCTGATTTCCTGGAAGGACTTGGTGACGATGGCCCTGGAGGCCTTATCCTCGAGCTCGGAGAGCTGCAGCTCCCCAAGCGGTATCACCTGCTGCCCGAGGATGACGTTGGTGACCGGATGGCTCACCGGGCCGATCTTCTTGAAGACCTGGTAACGGTCGCCGGGGTTCGCGCCGTGGACGCGCCCGATGTCGGTGTAGACGATGTCGTCGGTCCCGGCCATCTCTCTGTTCTGGTGCAGGGAGATCACGGTCCCGGAGGGCTGCATGCCGTTCTCCATCAGGAACCCTTCGCTGCCGTTCACGGCGAAGGTCGCCGGCTGCGGTTCCTCGCGCAGTTCCTGGGGAGGGGTCACCTGCTTGGGCAAGGCAGAAACCGGCAGCTGTTCGATCTCGATGCGATCCGAATAGATGCGGACCTTCTGGCCCGGGTAGATGAAATGGGGGTTGCCGACGGCCTGGTTGTTGGCCCAGACGTTGGGCCAGTAGTAGGGGTCCTTCAGGAAGCGCTGCGACAATCCCCAGAGGGTGTCGCCGGGAACGATGGTGTAGATGGTGGGTTGCTCCTGCGCCGCCGCAAACGGTACGGTAGCGGCCAGGCCCAGTAAGAGCAGTGCCAGACAGAGGTGTTTTTTCATAGGCTCCTTTAGGGGCACGCTCGCCCCACCCTCCTCCTCGCCCTAACCCGGCGGCGAGGCGTGCAAAATGATACAGCGCTCATGACATCAGTAACCGGAACGACGACCAACCATTCATTAGTTTCCGGGACCCGTTTCGAGGGGTAGAGCGGAAAAAGGGTGCCGAATAAATTCGTAAAACCGAAGACTTAGACGACCGCTCTTTCGGGCCGACAACCCTTGGTACCGGAAAAAATTTAACATAATTAAAGCCTTTTGCCTATCAATGTCAAGGGGAAAGCGCCTTTGGGGGGTTCCCTTGGCTGCCCGGTATGTGCTAGGTTGTCCCGGTGCAGGGGACGCCGTCGCGGCGCAAATGCCGTTCGGCGGCGAAACGCCCACAAGGAGTATGGCTTGACTGGTAGCGATAGGGAGCTGGAGACGTTGCAAATGGCTGAGGCACAGGGGGAGCGGCGGGTACGCCCGAGGGTGAAACCGGAGCTGCTGGCGCCTGCCGGCAACATGGAGAAACTGAAGGTGGCGATCCGCTACGGTGCGGACGCGATCTACCTCGGGGGGAAGGCCTTCGGCCTGCGCAACCTGGCGGGAAACTTCACCAGGCTCGAACTCGACGAGGCGGTGGCCTACGCGCACCGGCACGGGGTGAAGGTCTATCTCACCGTGAACGCCTTCGCCGACAACGACGACCTCCCCACCCTGGAGCGCTACCTGTCCGAGGTGGCCGACATCCCCTTCGACGCCTTCATCGCCGCCGACCCGGGTGTGGTGGCACTCCTCGCCGAGCGCTTCCCGGGGCGCGACATCCACCTCTCCACCCAGGCCAACACCACCAACTGGCGCTCCGCCCGCTTCTGGCAGGCCCAGGGGGTGAAGAGGGTGAACCTGGCGCGGGAGATGTCCCTGGACGGGATCAGGGAAACGGCGCAGCGCTGCGACCTGGAGCTCGAGGTCTTCATCCACGGCGCCATGTGCATCTCCTACTCCGGGCGCTGCCTCCTCTCCTCGGCCATGACCGGGCGGGACGCCAACAAGGGGGAGTGCACCCAGCCCTGCCGCTGGAACTACTCCATCGTCGAGGAGACCCGCCCCGGCGAGTACTTCCCGATCCACGAGGACGAAAGCGGCACCTTCATCTTCAACTCCAAGGACCTCTGCCTCATCGAGCAGCTCCCCGCGCTGGTCGAGTGCGGCGTCGATTCACTCAAGATCGAGGGGCGCATGAAGGGGATCTACTACGCGGCGAGCGTGATCAGGATCTACCGCGAGGCGCTGGACCGCTACTGGGAGGACCCGCAGGGGTACCGGCTCAAGCCGGAGTGGCTCGAGGAACTGGCCAAGGTCAGCCACCGCGGCTACACCACCGGTTTCCTGCTCGGGAAGCCGCGCGATGTCGACCACGAGTACCTCTCCACCTACGTGCGCAACTTCGAGTTCGTGGCGCTGGTGGAAAAGGAGGTGCCGGGGGGGGTCCAGGTCATGGTGCGCAACCGGCTCCAGTCCGGGGACGTGCTGGAACTGATCGGCCAAGGTGCCCACTTCACCCGCTTCACCCTGACGGAGATGACCGACCTGGAGGGGATCCCTCTCGCCGTTGCTCATCCCAACCAGCAGGTGATACTCGCCGGCGTGGAAGGGGGAGGCGAGTTCGACCTGATCAGGCGGGAGAAGACGGGGTAGCCCCGGCCGCCACCACCCTGTTCCTGCCGCTGTTCTTGGCGCGGTACAAAAGCTGGTCCGCGCACTCCAAGAGCGCCTGGGCCTCGCCCCCGTCCTCCGGGTAGGAGGCGACCCCGACGCTCACCGTGACCCGCCCGAGGGGCTGGGTCTCCCTCCCCGCAAACGGGTGCTCCGCCACCCGCGCCCGCATCTCCTCGGCGGCCTTCACCGCCCCCTCCTTGCCGGTCTCCGGCAGCAGCAGCACGAACTCCTCCCCGCCGTAGCGCGCCGCCACGTCGCAGGCCCGGGAGTGGGACATGACGATCCGGGCCAGCCCCTTCAGGAGCCGGTCCCCGTCGGGGTGCCCGTGGGTGTCGTTGTACTGCTTGAAGTTGTCCACGTCGAAAAAGATCAGGCTGCAGCGCTTGTCGAAGCGCTTGGAGCGGGCCACCTCCTGCGCCAGCGCCTCCTGGAAATAGCGGTGATTGTATAGCGAGGTGAGACCGTCGCGCACCGCCATCTCCTTGAGCGCCCGGTTCGCCTCCTGCAGCTCGAGGTTGGCCCTGGTCAGCTGTTCCAGGAGCTCCCGGTTCTGCGCCACGAGGCGCGCCTTCTCCGCCGCCCTCCCCGCCACCGCCGAGATCAGGTCCAGGCTCTCGAACGGCTTCACCAGGTAGTCGTAGGCGCCGGCCCTGAGGGCCGTCAGGGCGCTGTCCAGCGAGGCGTGGCTGGTCATGATCACCACCTGGGTGTCCGGGTTGTGGCTCTTTATCTCGCTTAAAAGCTCGATGCCGCTCATGCCGCTCATCCTGATGTCGGTGATCACCAGCGGGTGCGACACGGCCCGGAATGCCTCCAGCGCCTCCTCCCCGCTGGCCGCCTCGGAAACGGTGAACCCGTCCGCGGAAAGCACCTGCGACACCACGCTTCTCAAGGTCTCCTCGTCGTCGACGACTAGTAGATGCATGTCCGTCCTCCTCTATGCCGCGTTCGCGGCGGCAGGAGTGGGGAGGGTGATGATGAAGGTGGTCCCCCCCCCTTCCTCGCTCTCCAGGCGGATCTCGCCGCCGTGGTCCTTCACGATGCCGTAGCTCACCGAAAGCCCCAGCCCCGTCCCCTGCCCCGCCGGCTTGGTGGTGAAGAAGGGGTCGAAGATCTTGGCCTGGATCTCCCTGGGGATCCCGGGGCCGTTGTCGGAGACGCGCAGCTCCAGCGCCCCCTCCTCCAGCCGGCGCGCCGAAAGCCGCACGAGCCCCGCCGTCCCCCCCATGGCCTGCTGTGCGTTGATCATCAGGTTCATGAGCACCTGCTGCAGCTGGTTCGCGTTGCCGCGGCAGGCCGGCAGCCCCTGCTCCACCTCCATTTCCACCTTCACGCTGTTGATCCCCAGCTGGTGGTCCACTATGGCCAGCGCGTCCGCGACCACCTGGGCCAGGTCCACCTCACCGAACTCCACCTGTTCCTGCCGGGCGAACTTCAGGAGGTTTTCGATGATGGTCTTGCAGCGCTTGGTCTCCTTCTCGATGATGTGCAGGTTCTTCTCCAGCGGGTGGCCGCTCTCCACGCCGCGCAGCGAGAGCTGGGTGATGCCGAGGATCCCCGCCAACGGGTTCTTCACCTCGTGGGCGATGCCCGCCCCGAGCGCACCGAAGGCGGCCATCTTCTCCGACTGCACGAGCTGGCCGTAAAGCTCCTTCAGAGCCTGTTCCCGCTGCTTTAGCTCCTGCGCCATTCGGTTGAACGATCCCGCCAGTGCGCCGATCTCGTCCCGGGAGAGGGCGGGGACCGCGATCTCGAAGCGCCCCTGCCCTACCATCTCGGTCGCCTCGGAGAGCTTCTCGATGGGGCGGGTGAGCCGTCGCGACCAGAACTGGCTCAAGAGCGCCGCCCCACCCAGGAGGACCAGGGAGAGGACCAAAAGATCCACCAACAGGGCCCGGGAGGTGAGGAAGGCGGCGCTCTTTGGGATCTGCACCCCGACGGTGACCCCAGCGAGCTCGGTGCGGGAGAAGCCTCCCACCATGGCGCGCTCGCCGTTTAGGTACTCGAGGGTCAGGCCGCTCAACCGCGGGGTGCCCCGCACCTTGCCCCACCACCCCGTCTGCGGGGAGGCACCGATTTTGCGGCGGTCGGCGTGGGCCAGGTACCGCCCCGAGGCGTCGACCAGGAAGGTGTCGAAGACCCTGGAGCGGCTGGCGACCCGCTGCAGCCGATCCAGGCGGATCACGCCGGAGGCGACCACCGGCTCCTCCCCTTTCGCGGCAGGCTCGGCTATGGTGAGGGTCAGGGTGGGGAGCCCGGGGGCGACCGTGGAGAATTCCAGGCGCGGTCCCGACTGGGGCGGCATGGGGGGAAGCGGGTGCCGTTCCCGGTAGGACAGCAGTTGCCCGGGGGTGATGCCGGCGCCTGCCAGCGCATCCCGGTCGTAGACGTTCTGCTCGCCGTCCGGGCCGCTTCTGGTCACCATGACGAACTCGCCGAACTCCTCGAAAAGCCCCTGCAGCGCCTGCTCGCGCCCCCCCATTTCCCGGTCCCCCATCAGCCGGGAGAAGAGCCTCAGCTTCTCGGCGTACCCCGCCACCAGCGTGTTGGTCTCCTCGGCCGTGTGCAGCACCATGGTCGAGGTGAGGTCGTGGATGTAGGCGGTCTTGTCCTTCTGGAACAGGTTGGCCATGGTAAAGGTGATGAGGCTCAGCACCACCGAGACCACCAGGAGTTGGGAGAGGAGCATCTTGAACCTGAGCGGGAATTTCAGTCTGCTTTGCATGTAAGGCCTCCCCTATTCTTTGCCGTACACCACCCGGGAGGCGTAGCTGGCATTCCCGGCCTGGTCGACCGCCTCGACCCTGATCAGGTTGACACCGGACCTGAGCTCGAGCTCGTGACTGAAGCTGCCGTCGTCGGCCATGGTCGCCGCCGCCCCGTTCACGTAGACCGAGGAGCCGGGCTGGCACCTTCCGGCGAGACGGAATCCCCCGACGCCGACGGTGGAGGGGGGGAAGTCGACCCGGAGCTCAGGGGGCGCCAGGAGCTGCAGGAGCCGGCAGCGCCCGGTCCTGCTGAAGGGGCCTTCCCTCCCCTCCTCGACGCGGCTCACCCGCCAGTAGTAGCTCCCGGCCTCGAGCGTCCCCGCGCTGAACTCGCTGCCGTTCACCCTGCTGTCCAACAGCACCCTCCCGAAGTTCGGCTCCCGCGAGAGCTGGAAGTGGTAAACACCTTCGCCGCCGGTCCAGTTGAAGCGGACCCTTGGGGGGAGCTCGCGGAAGCGGTAGAGCAGGTTGTCGTTTTTCAGCCTGGGGGAGGCAGGCAGGGGAAGCGGCGGCCCGAGCGGCACCCCGCGCCTGAGCGTGATTCCGAAACGAGCCGGGACCCTGACCACCCTGTCCTCCCCCCGGACCCGCACCTCGCCGGCATGGACGGTAAGGCTGGTGGCATTTTCCCCGAGGGGGGTGAAGCTGAAGCGGGAAGCGCCGGGCGTTACCCTGGCCAGGTGCCCGACGGCGGCGACCTCCAGGCGCACCCTCTTCGCAGCGGAGAAGCTCCCCCGCAGTTCCCCCTCCACGTGCACACGGTACGATCTCGGTTCCCCCTCCACCGTCTCGTTCAGGCGGGTCACCACCACCATGGAGTTGCTCCCCATGGCGAGGAAATCGCCGGGGGCGAAGGAGATGGTGGCGCCCGAGCGGTCGAAGGTCTGTATGGCGTCGCGGTTGTACAGGAGCATCCCCTCGCTGGCGTCCCCCCAGGCGACGGAATCGCCGCGCCGGCAGCGAACGTCCCGCACCAGCGATTGCAGGGCCGCCTCGGGGCGTTTTACGCCGCGCGCAAGGGGCGAGGGTTCGCCCCGGTCCGACACCAGCTCCTTCAACGGGGTGCCCGAGGGGAAGACGGCGAACAGGAGCACGATGAAGAGCCAGAAGAGCGCCAGGACCAGCAGCAGGGCGACTCCGGTCTCGGCGGCCACGCCGGCGCATTTCCTCAAGCGGCCTTTGGGGGTCATGGCTGCACCCCGACCGGTGCGACCAGCTGCTTCTCGGAGCGAACCCGCAGGTTGAGCAGCCTGGAGCAGCCGACGCCGTTTCTCACCACCATCCCCAGCACCCGGTCTCCGCTCCCCAGCGGAAACTCGACGGCGAAGGCCCCGAGGGAGGTCAGGGGGAGCTCGCGGCCGTCAAGCTCCAGCCGCTCTCCTTCCCCTGCCGAGCCCGAAAGCCGGCAGAGGATGGCGCCGTCCGCGGACACGCTGACGCCGGAAGCGGAGGCGCCGTACCCGACCAGGACGGAGGGGGGGGGCTGCGCCACGGTCAGCTCCGGAAGCGGGAGTTCGGTGGCGAGGAACCTCCCCCGCGAATCCCCCATCTCCACCTTGAGGCGCGCGGTCTCCCCGGGAAGGGAGGTTTCGTAGCGCCCCAGCCGGTCCACCGGGATCTCCCGCCCGTTGATCGTCACGAAGGGGCGGGTGCGGTACCTGTCGTCCGGCTCGGTCGGCCGCAGCTGCTCGTAATCCCCCTTAAGCTCCACGCGGCGGTTCAGCCGGCGCCCGGGGGTGGTGACGTTGTCCGCGACCGGCCTCGACTTTCCGTACCAGCGCCGCAACAGGCGCGCCGGGGCGATCCCCTCCGCCCGCACCAGGTAATCCGCGGCCGCGTCGCAGCGTCTTTTGGAAAGGGCCATGTTGTACTCCGCGCTGCCGATGCCGTCGGTGTGCCCCTCGACGATCACCTTCTCGCCGGGGTGCTCGCGCAGCACCCGGGCCGCACCGCTCAGGAGGCGCTTGGCCTCGGTGGTGAGGGCGGACTTGTCGAAGACGAAGGCGCCCCCGGATAGGGTCAATAGCACCGCCTCGCGGCGGTTGACGCCGAAGAGCTCGCGGCCGGTCCGGAAGACGGAACCGTCCAGGTAGGTGACCTGGAGCTGGCATTGGTATATTTCCCCCTGTTCCACCTTGCTCCGGTCGGTCTCCCCTTCCCAGGCGATCCGTTTCGGGGGGGGGCCGTTGCCCCCCGTCTTCCTGATTTCCGCTCCGGCGCGGTTCAAGTAGACGAGGCTCCAGCAACGGACCTGGTCCGGCTCATCGACGCTGGTGAGAAGGCGCAGCGGGGCTGCGAACCTCCCCCCCCTGAGGTCCAGCGAGGCGAGCCGCTCCCGGGAGAGGGTGACCGCGGTGGAGGGAAGCCGGGCCGCCTCCCCGTTCACCAGCAGGGTGAAGAGTTCGGCGCTTCCGGAAAGAAGCAGCGGCTCGTCCAGGCGCTCCAGGGTCACCAGCACGGCGGGGACCGGCTCCGGCTCCGGTTCCGGAGCGGGCGTTGGAGCCGCCACCGGCGCCGGAGGGGGAGGAGGCAGGGGGAGGAGCCTTGCATCGGCCGATTCGAACATATCCTCGTCGAACTTCACCTTGACCCCGAAGAAGGGGCCCTCCCCCCGGAAGGTCTCCCCGGTCAGGTCGCGGTCGTCGAACCGGGCGTAGTTGTATCCTGCGGCAAGCACCACGTTGCGGTAGACCCGGTAACCTGCGCTCCCCACCGCTCCGAGGAAGTGCACCCCGGCGTCGTACTGGTTCAGGAGCTTCAGGTAGGCGGAGAGCTCCCAGCGCTCGGCGAGGTCGTAGGAGAGCCCGGCGAGGACCAGGTCGGTGTAGCTGTTCCAGCGCCCCCCGGTCCCTTCGGACCAGCTCACTTTCCCGGCATATTTTCCCTGTGCCGTCCACCGGCTCACCAGGCGGTAGGTCGGCTCCGCCGAGACGATCACGCTGCGCAGGTCGGGGCTCCCGGCCAGCGTCCCCCGCTTCTCCACCTTGTAGCGCACCAGGGAGAGGAGCTGGAGCGGGTTCTCCGCCAGCGGCCGGAAGGCGCCCCCGAGGTAGCTGTCCGCCGTGACGTCGTTGCCGGCATCGGCGTCGCGGTCCCAGAGGGAGGCCTTGGCCAAAAGGGTGAAGGAGGGGTTCAACCGGTAGGCCGCATGGGCGTCGTAGAGCGAGGCGGTCTCACCCGGACCGGTCCTGATCTCGTAGCGCCCGGTGAGCTTCAGGTCCCGGGGACGCAGGTATTCCCCCGCCAGGGTGAACGCGGTGCGGGTGCCGCCATCCCCCTGCACCGTCTGCACCCGCTCGAAACCGGAGTTCACGAAGAGCCCCTGCGCCAGGCGGTAGCGGCTGTTCAGCCCCAGGACCGCCTGCCCGCGCTCCCCGGAGAGAGAGTCTTCCAGCTGGTAACCGGTGCGCGAGGAGAGGCTGAACCCGTCCTGCTCAACCAGCTTGCTGTGCAGGTCGATGTTGCTTTGCTCGGTGCTCCCGAGGACGCCGCTGGAAAGGGAATAACCGGTGGTGAGGCGCATCCGCTCGGAAAGCCTGCTCTCAAGGCCGAAGAGGGTCGCGTGCCGCAGGAGCGGAGAGCCCTCCTGGTACTCCTCGGTGATGAAGGCCTTGGTCCGCTCGCTCAGGCGGTAGTCGAGCTTTGCGAAGGTCTTGGACTGGTATTGCGCGATGCTGGAGGGGGAAATGAGCTGTTCGCGCCGCAGCGCGGCGTCGAGCCTTGGTGTGAGGCTTCCCTTGACCCCGCCGTAGACGAGATCCGACTCCCCGCTCCTCCCCTCCTTCTCCTCGCGCAGCAGCTTTACACCCGCATCCGCGTCCAGCAGGGAGAACTTCCTCGTCACCCCGAGCTCTTTCCCGACCAGCCTGCGCCGCGCGGTCTCGTCGCGCTGCACGAAGCTCTCCGCGAAGACGAGGGTGTTGCCCGGCGCCCGGTAATCGAGCCGACCGCCGTACTTCTCGGTACCTGTCTCGCTGCCGCTCATGGAAGGGTTGAAGAAATCGGCATCCACCTTGCGGTAGTAGAGCCCCAGGGAGACGGGCTCGGCCGGTCGCAAAATGAGGTCCGTCTTCCAGGCGCTCCCCCTTCCCTTTTCCCAGCTCTCGCTGACCGCCCCTTCGCCTTTCACCGCGAGCCAACTGCCCAGGCGCCATCCGGCATCGAGGCCGTAGAGGGAGCTGTTCTTGAAGGCGTGCTCCTCGACGACCGCGGTCCCCCCGAGGTGGGCGCCCTGGTCGGTGCGTAACTCGGCGCGCCCGCCGTAGACGTAGCGCTTCTCGCCCCCCCCCTGGGCCTGGTAGGTGATCACGATGGTGACCGGGTTCAGGAACTGGTCCAGCGAAGGGACCGGCTCCTTGAACAGGATGGTCCCCGCGAGGTAATCGATGGAGTAGTCGGCGTAGCGGACCTTTTCGGTGACGGATATGACGCGCTCGGAGTGGTAGCGATCGCGCACCTCGATGCGGACCCGCTCGCTGTTCTCGAAGACCGGCCTTCGGGAGAGAAGGTAGTGCCCGGAGGTGCCGTTTCCCGCGATCTGGTCGCGGACGATGGTCTCCTCGGTTCGGCTTTCGAACCCTTTCAAGGCGAGATGTTCCCGGTTCACTTCGAACTTCGCCCCATTGAGTGCCCGGTCGTAGCGGGAGAACTCGTTTTCCGAGAGGTCGGTGCGGTAGTCCCCCTCCATGAGATAGGAGCGGCCGGATTGGACCTTCAGGTACAGCTTCCCCCTGGACTCCGCGTCGTAGCCGATGTCACCGGCGTCACCGTAGACGGGGTAGTATCTCTCGGGGTCGATGGTCTGGAACACCCCGTCGCGGCGCTCCTTGTCCGAGTCGTAGGCGGCGGTGAGCCGGTAGTCGCCCAGGAGGGTGCCGCGTGTGTAGAAGGCGAGGCGCTCCTCGTGGAACAGGCCCGGGTCGCCGCCGGCCTTGCCCCCCACGGTGGCGCTGCCCAATCCGACCAGGAGCCAGTCGGCCGTGAGCGAGGGAGCCTGGTGAACCGTGGGGACCAGTGGAGACGCGGGTGTCACCGGGGTAGGCGGAGCCGCCCCGGTGGCGGCAGCATCCGGGGGCACGGGGGTCGCTTGAGCGGGCACCAGGGCGAAGTCGCCCCGCGCCGGGCCGCCGAAGGGAACGGTCACGAACTGCGACCACCCCACCCCGGCGAAGGCGGTGTTGTACGGCAACGAGCGCAGGGTCGGGTCCAGCGTGTTTCGGTCTATCTTCAGCACGTGGTCGCCGGAGGCGATCCCGGTGAAACTGTACTTCCCCTCGGCGTCGCTGAACACGAACGAACCGTCCTCCAGGTAGATCCTGACCCCGGGCTCCCCCGGCTCGCCGGGGTCGGGAACGCCGTTGCCGTTGCGGTCCCTGAAGACCCTCCCCATGATCACCGCCTTATCCCCGAGAATCGACGGCCGCACCTTGACGGCCGCACTGGCGGGGGGGGCGATGCTGGTAGTCCCCGCTTCCGTTACCCCGGAGGCCCGGGCCCAGTTGACGCTGGTGCCGACCGGGACTTCGGCGGAAAGGACCAGCCGGTAGGAAAGCACCTTGCGCCCCCCGGCTGGCAGGGTCCCCACGTCCCAGCTCAACCGCTGCGCCCCCCCCACCGGGTCTGCGACGGCGAAGCCGTCCAGGTGGCTCGACCCCTTCAGGTACCGGAACCCCCTGGGGATGCGATCCTCCACGGTTACGTGCTCCAAAAGCGCCGCACCTACGTTCTCCACCCGCACGGTATAGGGCACGATGTCCCCCGCCTCGGCAACGGCACTGCCGGCCTCCTTGCTGACCAAAAGGGCGCGCGCCAGCACCGTGTTGAAGGTGCTGTTGCTGAGGGTCGGCGTCCCGCTCAGGCTGCTGGTGACGCCGGCGGTGTTGACGATGGGGGCGTTGCCGGGGGCGTCGCTGCGCACCGCGGCGCGAAAAACGACCGAGCCGCTGAAACCGGCGGGGAGCAGGGGGATGTCGAACCGCAGCGACCTGCTGCCGGCATCGTAGTTCACGGTTCCAGCCACTCCTTCGGGAAGGGCTGCGCTCCCCTGCTGGTACTCGAGGAGCTCGTCCAGGGGGTCCACCACCAACACGCCGGTCACCGGCGATGCCTCCCCGTTATTCAGCGTGAGACGGTACGAGAGGACGGTACCGGGCAGCACCGCCCCCGCTGGGCTCACCGTCTTCAACACGGCGACGCTGCCCGGGACGGGAACCTGCAGCTGGTCATTGACGCTGCTGCTTCGAGCCGGAATAAGCTGCGAGGTCGCCGAAAGGACGATGGTCGCCACCCTCCCCTCGCTTCCCGCGGCGGGGATGGCCCGCAGCACCAGGTTCACCGTCCCCCCCGCCGGCACGGGCCCCACGACCTGGACCCCCTCGGAGTTCGCAGGTACCGGCGTGACGCCGTCGGCCAAGTAGAAGCGCAGGGCGGGTGCCGGGCCGGATTCCGTTACCCCGCACTGCAGCACCGCCTTCAACTGGAAACTGTCGGGGAAGTTCCCCCTGTTGGTGAGAACGTGCTGGAAATCAACCGGGACCCCCGCCTTGGCGGTCGCGGTTCGCGGCGGGACCAGTTCCGGGTCCGCCAGGTCCCTCACGGTGATCTGGGTCTGGTTGGAGCGGGCCTGCCGCGGGGCCGGCGTCGCGAACCGCGCGGCGAAATCGTGGCTGATCACGGTTCCCGACGGGGTGAGGCAGGGCGCAGCGCCGGGGAGGGCGAGCGCAAGTGCCACCCCGAGGAGGCCTGCCCGGATAAGTCTCCCTCC
Source organism: Geomonas diazotrophica (assembly GCF_018919385.1). Classification (GTDB taxonomy): domain Bacteria; phylum Desulfobacterota; class Desulfuromonadia; order Geobacterales; family Geobacteraceae; genus Geomonas; species Geomonas diazotrophica. Next base: position 180,487 of record NZ_JAHLMF010000007.1, on the reverse strand, counting down.
CATCTTGCGCCATCCCGGGACCATCATCAGTTTCCCCGATCAATGCATTACCTTATTGGCGACGATCCTTCCGCTACCCCTCTCCCACCGGGAGAGGGTGCCCGAAGGGGGTGAGGGGCTCTGCCGCCGCGGTCATTCCCCTCGGCAACGCCCCCATCTTCCCCCTCTCCCGCGGGAGAGGGGCGCGGCGCATGTGGCGGAAGAACACTGTCTGACGATGCATTATTGAATTTGTGCCTTGAAGAACAGATAGATGGTCTTGCCGGGTGACAGGCTGCCGCCGGTGGCAACGGTGGCCCCCTCTCCGAGCTGCGCGGTCAGGGTCCCGTCCGCTATCCGCGCCAGGCCGCATTCCGTCGCCGGACAGGGGGACCCTTCCCCGGTAGGGGCCAGGGATAGCAAGAGCGAGTCGGGCGCGACGGAGAGCCCGGGAGGGATGGGGCTGTCGATGGCAACGGAGGTGGCCGGGGCCGATCCGCCGTTGGTGACGGCCATCCGGTACTGCAGCAGGTCCCCAGGCACCGCATCGGCGTTGGCAGCGAAGATCCCCCCCCTGGTCAGGTTGCGCACCCCCTCGCTCAGCAGCACGACGGGGGCGACAGCCGTGGTGTTGACCCGGTCGGTCCCGCTCGCCCCATCCCCCGATACGGAAAGGAGCGATTCACCGCGCGCCCCGTCGCTGCCCGATTCCGGGACGGTCACCGCGAGGAAAAACCGGTAGGACGCTCCCGGCGCCAGGTTGCCTGTTCCCGTGGAGCCGCGGCTCTCCCCCCCCTGGCGTATCCCGTCGCCGGCCGTCCCCCCCCCTGCGCCGTCGTCGGCGAAGAGCTCTCCCCTCCACCCCCCCGGCAGAGTCACCGAGAGGGCGAAGGCGTTGTCGCCGTTCCCCACGTTGGTTACCGTGTAGGGGTAGTTGACCACGGTGCCGGGAGCCCCCGAACCGTCGGGGGGGGCAGAAACGACGACGGCGGCGGTCCCGAGGCAGGCGACGGTCTCCGTCTTCGCCTGGTCCACCGCCAGCGGATCCCCGACAGAGACCGCGGTCACCGCCACGCGGTAGCTTGCCCCCGGGGTGAAGGCCGTCGGGCTCACCCGGACCAGCAAGACCTGCGACTCCCCCGGCGCGAGCAGGGCGCTTAGATACCCTGCACCGGACAAGGCCGCTTCCCGGTCGACGCCGGCGGCGTCGAGGTAGCTGACCGCAACGCCCCCCCCGCTCCCGGGACCGGTGAGCAGGAAGCGGTCCGGCTGGTCTCCCGCGTTCTTCAACAGGACCCGGAACTGGGCCGGGAGCCCGGGATAGGCTGGCTGCGAGCGGGATTGGAGGACCGCCGTGCTCTCGTAGACTCCCCCCCCGAGATAAGCGGCATCGGTTTCGCTGGCAAGGCGAACCATGAGGTCTGGCTGGCACGCGGCCAGGGCCCCATTTCCCATGAAGAACAGGAAAAACAAAACGCAGCAAAGCTGCGCGTGCCGTCGGAACGGGACCTTAGAGGATGCGGTTGACTTATTAGAACCATCTAATATCATGTCTTAGAAAATATCAGACGTCGGCGCATAGGCAACCGGGGGAAAGAAAATTTGTCTTTTCCCCCTTCAAATGGTATGAACGAAAACCGGGCCGAAGGGTCCCGAGGGAGGAATGATGGAAACCGCCAACCGCTACTACCAGCTGGCCAATCGCGACATCGTCTACATGAAATACATCCTGGAGGCCCACGAGGGGCTCACCACCATGAGCACCGTCGACGGCAAGCGGGGCATCGTGCGGGTCAACTACCCGGTATGTTTCGCGGCTGAGGTGGACTCCATGATGCGGGCAGTGGGACAGGAGATAGTGGTCACCGAGGTGACCGAGGCAGGTGAGCCGTGCTCGAAAGCGTAGACGCCAGGGCAATCCTCAAGCGTGCCCTCGCCGCGGGGGGGGAGTTCGCCGACATCTACTACGAGGACGGCGCCTACACCTCCGTGCTGTGCGAGGACGGCAAGGTGGAGCGGGTGCTGTCGGCTGCGGACCGCGGCATCGGGATCAGGGTCGTTTCCGGGTTCTCGACCGCCTACGCCTACACCAACCAGCTGAACCAGGAGTCCCTGCTGCAACTGGCCGACACGGTGAGCCGCGGCGTGCGCGGCGGCGTCCCCCACCCCGATTTCAACCTCTGCGTCCCTAAGTCGGCGCTGGGGTACGCGGTAGCGGTACCTCCCGACCAGGTGGAGCTGGCGCAGAAGGTCGCGTTGGTAAACCGGGCCGACCGTGCCGCACGCGGCTTCGACGCGCGGGTCCGGCAGGTGATGGCGGTCTACCGCGACGCCCGGGTGAAGACCCAGAGCGTCAACTCGCTGGGGGAGTTCCACGAGGAGAGTTCCTGCTCCACCGTGTTCCTGGTCCAGGTGGTGGCCCAGGACGGCAAGGTGACCCAGACCGGGTACGAGCCGGTGGGGGCGGCCCGCGGCTTCGAGCTCTTCGACACCTCATCGCCTGAGGAGTTGGCGCTCAAGGCCGCGGCGCGGGGGGGTGATGATGCTCGGGGCGCGGAAGTCGCCGGCGGGACAGTTCCCGGTTGTCCTCTCCAGCGAGGCGGGGGGAACCATGGTGCACGAGGCGATCGGCCACGGCCTGGAGGCGGACCTGGTGCAGGCGGGAAGCTCGGTGTATCGGGGGAGGATCGGCGAGCAGGTCGCCTCGGAGCTGATCACGGTCATCGACGACGCCACCATCCCCTACGCCCGCGGCTCCTTCGGTTTCGACGGCGAGGGGACGCCGGCCCGGAAGACGGTGCTGGTGGAAAACGGCATCCTGAAGGGGTACCTGTACGACCGGCTCTCGGCCATGAAGGAAGGCTGCGTTTCCACCGGCAACGGGCGGCGCGAGTCCTACCGCAACCGTCCCATCGTGCGCATGACCAACACCCTGATCGCGCCCGGTAAGAGCGATCCCGCCCTGATCGTGAAGAGCGTAACCAACGGCCTCTTCGTCAAGCGCATGGGAGGGGGACAGGTGAACACGGTGAACGGCGACTTCGTCTTCGAGGTTTCCGAGGGGTACCTGATCGAAAACGGCGTGGTGGGCGAACCGGTCCGGGGTGCGACCCTGGCGGGGAACGGCCCCGAGGTGCTGCGGCAGATAGCCATGGTGGGCAACGACCTTGGTTTCGGCATCGGCACCTGCGGCAAGGACGGCCAGGGGGTGCCGGTCTCCGACGCGCAGCCGACGCTCCTCATCCCGGCCATCACCGTCGGCGGCGCACGCTGAATCGAAAAGGGCGCGTAAGGGTCGCACCGCGCGGCCTACCGCTGCCTTACCTCCCTTTCCGCTGCGCCAGTTCCTCCTGCACCCTCTTCAGCACCGGCCATATCTCCTTCCCGGCCCAGATCTGCGGGTTCGACGGCGTCTCGCCCCGCTCTTCTTCCCATTTCCTGATGGTGTCGCGGCTCTTCTCGAAAGCGTCGGTGAAGCTGAACGTGTTCCTAAGCGCATCCCCGACGAACGCCTCGCCGAACCAGGTGTAGTTTTCGCCGAAGCCGCAGCCAAAGGACTCGTGGGTCGCGTCGGCGGCGGTGATCAGCAGGCTGCCGTCATCCTGCAGGGGCTGGATGAACCCTCCCGAGAAGCAGGCCGACACCACCACGACCTTGTACCTGATCCCCGCCTTCTGCAGCATGCGCCGCAGCAGCTCCGGCGTGACCTGTTTCAGCTCCAGGGGAGGGTTATTCACCTCCAGTTCCTGGTCTCGCGACCCGTGCGAGCTGAGGTAGAGGAAGAGGACGTCCTCGTCGCGGTTCATCACCTCCCCGACCCGCACCAGGGCGCGCTCGAGGTTGCCGGCGGTGGCGAAAGGGAGCGCGGTGGCGCTCTGCGGGTTGTTGACCAGGAGCACCGAACGACCGGCGGTCCCGAAGCGGCTGTCGAAGAGCTGCCGGGTCGCGCTCAACTCCTTCAAAAAGACGTCCTGCGAGGCGTCCCCGGCAAAACCGACGAAGTAGAGATCGCTGTGGCCGGGACGCCCGTGAAGCAGGGAACGGAGCTGTTCTTCCAGGAGCCGGTTCTGGGCGGTGAGCACCTCGTCGGTGAGGGAGAGTTCGCCGCTCTCGTTTCCCCCCTCCTTGCTGACCCAGAGGTCGCCGCGCTGGAAATAGTAGAGCGGCGCCGCCACCAGCAGCAGGAACAGAAGCACCAGCCGGAGGCGACGACCAAAGCCGCCGGGACCATCCAGGCGCAGCAGGAATACCAGGGAGGCAGCGACCCACCAGCCGAAGAAGCGGTAGTAGTGCGGCGCGGCGAGGTAGTCCGAGAGCCACTCGAAGGGGCGCCACTGGGCGAGCCATTCCAGGATGCCGTGGCTGACTTCGATCGGGATGCTGAAGGCGACCAGCGCGGCGGCGAGGCCGGTGATCGCCTTGGGACGGTGCACCACCCCACTTGCCGCCGCCCCGAAGAGCAGGAAAAGCGGCAGGTAGAAAAGAAAGTACGGTATCGACGAGAAAGAGAAATTCCCGCCGCCCCCGACCAGCAGTAAGGAAACCAGCAGGTTCAGCACCAGGTCCGCGGCGACCAGGACCACCAGGCCGGCGGGGGCGGATGAGAGCGGCTCGAAGCCGGAGCGCAGCAAGAGAGCGCCCCGCAGACCGCCGTAGAGGTCGGACCAGAGCCGGGCAAGGGTGTTCCTTACCGTTACCGGCTCCTGGGGAACCCCGTCGCGGGGAACGCCTTCGTTTTCTCCCGAAGCGGTGCCGGGTGCAGTTTCGGCAGGTGGTTCGGCGGGACGGTTCGGTGTCGTGTCTGTGGGGCGATCCTCATTCATGGTCGTGCATCATACCACGATGGCGCCGGTTTGGAAGAGTCTTTAGCACCACCTTACTTGATTTTATTAACTTTTTAGTTTTTCAATAGCCCGCAATCCTGCTACCATTGCAGCGCGCTCCCCGGCTCGCACGTATCGCTGCCGGGATGCCCACTCTCAATCAAGAGGTTTCAGCATGCCTACCAAGAAATGGAGCAAATCGAGCTGGCGCTCTTTTCCCGCCCTGCAGCAGCCGGTGTGGCCGGCAGGGCCCGCACTGGACGAGTCGCTGAAAACGCTGTCGCAACTGCCGCCGCTGGTTTTCGCCGGCGAATGCCAGACGCTCAAATCGCAACTGGCCGAGGCCGTCGAGGGGAAGGCCTTCGTGCTGCAATGCGGCGACTGCGCCGAGGATTTCTCCCGCTGCACCGGGCCGGACATCCGGGAACTTTTGAAGGTCATCCTGCAGATGTCGGTGGTGGTCGCCTACGCCGGCGAGAAGCGGGTCATCAAGATCGGACGGATGGCGGGCCAGTACGCGAAGCCCCGCTCCTCCGACACCGAGCTCGTGAACGGGGTCGAGCTCCCGAGCTACCGTGGCGACATGGTGAACAGCCCTGAGCCGACCATGGAGGCGAGAACGCCCGACCCGCGCCGGATGCTGGAGGGATACTACCGGGCGGCGGCCACGCTTAACCTGGTGCGCTCCTTCACCCTCGGCGGCTACGCCGCACTGGACCGCGTGCAGGCCTGGCACCGCGCCTCGCTGGACGCCCTCCCCGCCGGCCAGAAGTACGAGGACCTGGTGCGCCAGATCTGGAAAACCATCAACTTCATGACCGCGATCGGCCTTGATCCGCAGCACACGCCGCAGTTGAACCAGGTGACCCTGTACACCTCGCACGAGGCGCTGCTGCTCGACTACGAGGAGGCCCTCACCCGCATGGATTCCACCACCGGCGGCTGGTACGACTGCAGCGGCCACATGCTCTGGATCGGGGACCGCACCCGGCAGCTGGAGGGAGCCCACATCGAGTTCCTGCGCGGGGTCAAGAACCCGCTTGGGATGAAGATCGGCCCCAAGTACGACATCGACGACATCAAGGCGATCGTGGAGCGGCTGAACCCGGAGAACGAGGCGGGCCGCCTCACCCTGATCACCCGTTTCGGCGCCGACAAGGTCTCCGACTACCTTCCGAAACTCCTGGGCGAGATCCAGCGCGAGGGGTACCGGGTGGTCTGGAGCTGCGACCCCATGCACGGCAACACCTACCAGAACGAATTCGGGCAAAAGTCCAGGAAGTTCGAGGACGTCCTGCGCGAGATCAAGACATTCTGGGCGATCCACAAGTCCGAGGGGACCGTCGCGGGAGGGGTGCACCTCGAGCTGACCGGCGACCACGTCACCGAGTGCACCGGGGGGAGCCGCCAGCTTCTGGACAAGCACCTGCACCTGAACTACCAGACCAACTGCGACCCGCGCCTGAACGCGGAGCAGAGCGTGGAGCTCGCCTTCGAGCTGGCCGAGATGCTGCACCCGTGCAAGTAACCTATCCCTAGCGAGGTTTGCCATGAGAATCGAAATCAGCTCAGCCCAACCGCTTGAGTATGCCACCCCCGCCCTGGTCATCGGCTGTTTCGAGGACGAGCAGGACAGGCTCCACCAGGCATGCGACTCCGCCCTGGGGGGCCTGCTCGGCCGACTGGCGCAGAGCCGCGAGTTCACCGGCAAGAAAGGGTCCACCCGCCTGCTGCACACGCTCGGCAGGCTCCCCGCCGAGCGCCTCGTGCTGGTCGGACTGGGGAAGAAGAAGGATTTGAGCGCCGAGCGCCTGCGCCAGGGGGCGGGGAACGCCGTTGCCGCGCTGCGCGGCGCGCGCGTCGCCTCGTTCGGCAGCGCCCTGCATCTCGCCGCCCCCCTCTATGACGCCATCGATAACGCGACGATCGGGATGCTGCTCGGCAGTTATAGCTTCGAGCAGTACAAGACCAAGGAAAAAGAGGAGCGCTTCGGCTTCGACACCATGACCGTGCTCCTGTCCCCCGACCAGGAGGCGGCCGGGCGCCAGGCGCTGGAACGGGCACAGATCATCGGCGACGGCGTCATGCTGGCGCGCGACCTCGTCTCCCACCCCGGCAACGTGGTGACGCCGGCCTACCTCGCCCAGGCCGCCCGGGAGCTGGCCGAGCGCAACGCCCTCGACTGCCGGGTCTACGAGCTCGGGGAACTGGAACAGATGGGGATGAACGCCCTGGTCGGCGTGGGCAAGGGGGCGGCCATCCCGCCGCGCCTGATCGTGCTGCAGTACCACGGGGGCAAGGGGCGGCCGGTGGCGCTAATCGGCAAGGGAATAACCTTCGATTCCGGCGGGATCTCGATAAAGCCCGGTGCCGGGATGGAGGCGATGAAAACGGACATGGCAGGAAGCGCGGCCGTGCTGGGAACCCTGGAAGCGGCGGTACGGCTCAAGTTGCCGGTGAACCTGGTGGGGATCATACCCACCGCCGAGAACATGCCCGATGGCAACGCCTTCAAGCCGGGTGACGTCCTCACCTCCTGCTCCGGGACCACCATCGAGATCACCAACACCGACGCCGAAGGGCGCCTGATCCTGTGCGACGCGCTCCACTTCGCCCGGAAGCAGTTCAAACCCGCCGCCATGGTGGATCTGGCCACCCTCACCGGGGCCTGCGTAGTCGCCCTGGGGCACGAGGCGAGCGGCCTCATGGGTAACGACCAGCGGCTGGTCGACGCCTTGAGGCGGGCCGGCGAGGAGACCGGCGAGCGGGTCTGGCCACTGCCGCTTTGGGATGAGTACGGCGAGGTGATGAAGAGCGACATCGCCGATCTCAAGAATGCCGGCAGCAGGGACGGCGGGGCCATCAGCGCCGGGTGGTTCCTGAAGCAGTTCGTCGGAGAGACCCGCTGGGCTCACCTCGACATCGCCGGGACGGCCTGGAACGACAAGGCCCGCCCCTACGGCCCCAAGGGGGCCACCGGCGTGGGCGTGCGGCTGCTCGTCGAGTTCCTGCAGGCCAGGTGAAGTCAGGTTCCGGTTTCTCCGGAAAGCATCGTCCTTTGTCCCTCCCCCTCCCACGACGGGAGGGGGGCACGCCCCCCAGTCCCCAGTCCCCAGTCCCCAGTCCCCAGTCCCCAGTCCCCAGTCCCCAGTCCCCAGTCCCTAATCCCTAGTCCCTGATCACAAGCCCAGCCTTGCCTCCCGCAGCCTTGCCTCCCGCAGCCTTGCCTCCCGCAGCCTTGCCTCCCGCAGCCTTGCCTCCCCCAGCCGTGCCTCGACCGGCACCTTCAATTGACATCCCCCTCGCGCCCGCTAATCTATAAAAGTTTTTAATATTAAGCCCGGGCCAGGGAGCCCCCCATGCCCAAAACATTCTCCGTGATGACCTACAACGTCCACAGTTGCATCGGAACGGATCGAAAACTATCCCCGCTGCGCATCGCGGAGGTGATCGACCGATGCAACCCGGACATCGTCGCTCTGCAGGAACTCGATGCGGGGCTGCCCCGCACCCAGATGATAGACCAGGCCCATCTCATCGCCATGACCCTGGAGATGTCCTTTCATTTCCACTCCTCCATCCACCTCAAGGAAGGGGGGTACGGCAACGCCGTCCTCAGCCGCGGCGACGTACGGTTGATCAAGGCGGGCGCGGTTCCTACCGATCCGCTAAACCCCTCTTTCGAGCGCCGTGGCGCGGTCTGGGCCGAGGTGACCCTGCGCGGCCACACCATCCAGGTGCTGGCCACCCATTTCGGGCTGAACCGGGGTGAACGGGTGAAACAGGCCCGGGCCATGACCGGTCACGAGTGGCTGGAACACCCCGAATGCGTGCGCCCGGTGGTCCTGTGCGGCGACTTCAACGCCATGGCAGGTTCCTACGTCTATCGGCTGCTTACCCGGCAATTGCACGACGTGCAGCGGGGCGTCAAGGGGCGCCTAGCGCTTCCCCCCGGCGCCTTTCCCATCCCTGCGACGAGGGTGGCGGTCTGTCGCACCGTCGCGCGCACCCCGCTCACCGACCAGCGTGAGATCCACGAGATCCGGCACCTCTTCGTGGACGCCATCATGGCGGCGCAGAGGCTGATCTACCTGGAAAACCAGTACTTCAGCTCCCAGGTGGTGTTCTGGTCGCTGGTGGCACGGATGAGCATGGCGGACCGCCCTCCCCTCCAGATCATCATGCTGCTCCCGGACCGGCTGCCGCTCACCGAAGAGCTGTTCCTGGGGCTCCCCCAGATGCGCATGATCCGTTCCCTGCAGCGGGTTGCGGAGAAGACCGGACATACCCTGAGCGTCTACTCCTCTGCCGAGATGGACCACGGCACCAGGAAAATGACGTTCATCCATTCTAAGCTGCTCCTGGTCGACGACCGCTTTGTGACTATAGGCTCGGCTAACGCCACCAACCGAAGCATGGGGCTGGACACCGAGCTCAACGTGGCCTGGGAGGCCGGCCTGTGCGGTCGGAAAGAGGAGATGACGGCCGCCGTGCGCTGTCTGCGCGCCTCGCTCCTTGCCGAGCACGCCGGACTTTTGGGCTCGGGCGAGGAATGGCGCTTCGAGGAGGTGGAGGACCTGAGCCGAAACCTCGAATGCCTGGCCGACGACCGCGCTGCCCGTCTCTGCCGCTACCAGCCGGACACCACCTTCGAGAACAGCGACCTCCCCGACGTGCTGGAGCCGATCCAGCGGGTCGTGGACCCGGAGCACCCGATCGGCAGCGAGTTCATCTTCGAGAGCCTCACAAAATCCGAGCTTGGTTCCTTCGCAAGGGGTATATTTAAATTAAGCCAGATGATCATCGGGCTTTAGAAATGCTCAGGGAAAGGAGGATGCGGCCATGACAGACGAGAGAAGAGAGACGGGAGTGGAAATGGACGATCACGCGTGCGGCGTCAGGGTCTGGAGTCCGTCCTGTCAGCGCAACGTGTACATCAATGAAAGCGACAAGTACCTCTGCGCCACCTGCGGCACGATAGAGGGGTTGACCCACGAAATGCACCACGAGCACTTCCCTCACCTAAGCGGCGACAGCGACCAGATGAGCTAGCGTCTCTTTGAGAGGCGGCGCATAAAAAAGGGGCGGCATAAAAGCCACCCCTTTTCATTTTCCGCAATGCAGGCCCTCTCGTCAGGCGCCGGGAATCACCTCCTAGCGTGGCAGTCCCGGCCCTTCCCCCGGCCCCACCGATTCAACCCTCGGCACCACACCCCTGAAGAGCAACTGGGCCACGTCCCGCACCTCTTCGGCGCTGACGGCGGCGATACCCTCCAGGGACAGCTCGATCGGTTCCGGCGCTCCCAGAAGGGACGTGGTGTTGGAAATCCTGCGCACCTGGGTCTCGCAGTCGTCCAGCGCCATGAGCCTCGCGCAACGGATCTGCTCCTTGGCGGCCGCCAGGACCTCCTCGGTCACCAACTCGTCGCAAAACCTCAGCACCTCGCAATGGCAGACGTCCACCGCCTCCTGGGCCCGTTCCGGGCCGGTCCCGGCGTAGATCATGAGGCCGGCGGAGTCGGTGTAGGAGGACATCATGGAGTAGACGGTGTAGGCGAGGCTCCTGCGCTCGCGCACCTCGCGGAAAAGGCGGGAATTCATGCCGCTCCCCAGCACCTGGTTCAGGACCGCCAGCTTGTGCCGGTGCTCGTTGCCGGCGGGGGGGAGCGGATACCCCATGTAGAAGTGGGTCTGTTCCATGGAGCGCTGGTAATGTACGTTCTGCCCCACGGCGACCCGGTGCTGCGGGTCCGCTTTTTTGGTGCGGGGCGTGCCGGTCGGGAGCTCGCCCAAAAGGCGCGCAGCCTGTTCCACGACCAGGTCGTGCTCGACGTTGCCGGCCACCGAGACGATGGTGGCGTTGGTCAGGTAGTTGGCGAACTTGTACTCCATCAGGCGCTGGCGCGAGATGGCACCGATGGTTTCTGCGGTTCCAAGGATCGGCGTCCCCAGCGGATGCCCCTGCCAGAACCCCTGGTGGAACTGGTTGTAGATGAACCGGCTCGGGTTGTCCTGGTTCATCAGGATCTCCTGCAGCACCACGCCGCGTTCCTTCTCCACCTCCTCTTCGGGAAGTGAGGAGTGGACGAACATGTCGGCCAGTATCTCGAAGGTGGCCGGGATGATGGAAGCGAGCGAGGTGGCGTAGTAGAAGACCTCCTCCTGGCTGGTGTAGGCGTTGGCCCGTGCCCCGATGCTGTTGAATTCATCGGTGATCTGGTCGGCGCTGCGGCTCGGGGTTCCCTTGAAGAGGAGATGTTCGATGAAGTGCGAGGCGCCCCCGGTCTCGGGTTCCTCGTTGCGGGTGCTGCTGTCGATGCGGATACCGATCGCTGCACTCTGCATTCCCTGGATCTGCTGACTGACCACCCTCACCCCGTTGGGGAGCGTGCTGAGGCGAAGCTTGGGGTAAGTCGACGAAGTAGACATAAAGGCTCCTTAAAGCTACGGAATCGTTTTAGTTTCGATGTCAGCAATTATAACACGTGCGCTTTAAGGAAAAACAGTCCGGGAAAAAAAGAGGCCCGCCGGTTTTCCGGCAGGCGCTCTCCCCTCTTTCGCTGCTAAAGCGAAGGCTACTTGAAGTCGGGGTAACGGGAGAGGACGAAGCCTCTATCCTTGGCGTCCTTCTCGTGGCAGCCGAAGCAGTCCCGCTTGCCGTCGAGGCCGGAGGGCTTGCCGTCGGGGGTGAAGCCGACGAAACGCCAGCCGCCGGTCTCCTGCTGCTTCTTGTCCCGCTGCATCATCACGATCATGGTTTTCTTCCCCGGCACCTGCTTGCCCCCCTCTTCCTTGATGGAGTAGTTGACCGCGACGAAGCGGCTGCCGTCCGGGTAGTTGGCGCCGCCGGTCTTGTAGGTCGGCATCGCCTTCTTGTTCACGTAGATGTAGTGGATCCCGTAAAACATCGATTTCTTGTCGGTGATTACCCTGGCCTTGCTCTTTTCCCAGCTCTCGTAGTTCCTGGGAAGCGAGCCCTGATCGGCGGCGCAGGCCGCGCCGACGGCACTCAGCAAAGCCGCGAGGGTAAGGATGGATAACGTTTTTTTCATGTCAGGCCTCCGAAGACTGAATAGTTGGTCCTTGCGTGGGACGGGACGGGCGAATGATCATCGCCCTACTGGGATACCACAGCGCGTTGGCGCGTTCAAAGTCCGGGTTTGTTTTTATTTGTCAGTGACGCGTCCGGCGGCGCCAGAACCGGCCGGGGACCAGGGGTAATCGGCAAGATGGTCGGCAAGCTCGTCCTTGTGGTAGCGGTCCAGCCTCTGCCGGAAAAGCACCAGGGTCATCACCACCGGCAGCGTGAAGATGAAAACCCCGGTGAGCCCCATCAGGTTCTCCCCGATGTAGAAGGTGACCCCCAGGTTGAAGGCGATCACGCAGAGGTAGAGGAAGGGTCCGTACAGCGCGCGGTACGGTGCGGCACCTACCCCGGCGGGACGCCCCTTGCCTGAGCCGATCCGGTCGATCGACTGCAGGACCAGGACCAGCAGGGCGCTCACCAGCCACCAACCGAGGTAGTTGGACATAGGAATGCCGAAGTGGGTGCCCACCTCGCGGTAGCCGTAGATCCTCCCGAGGAACCACCGGCTTCCCTGCAGCGCCACGGGGTCGGTCACGATATCGAGGAACACCTGAAACAGCGAGCCGAGCAGCAGCACCGCGAAGGAACGCCTGAGCCGGCCGGTCTCGAGAAGGACCAGGTCCCCCTTGATCCGCTTGACCGGCGCCAGCACGAAAAGGGCGGTGGCGTAGCTGCAATAGGTCAGAAAGACGTAGGAAAGGGAGTCGAAGAAGGGAACGCCGGCGATCCAGAGCTCACGGTCCCGGGTCACGTCGACGTAGTAGTACCAGCCGTAGGGGAAGCCGTTGTTGATGGAGGAGAACTCCGAGGCGAAGGCGACCAGGTAGCCGCACACGGTGAACAGGATGGTCTTCTTCCACCCCAGGTGCAGAACCGCCGCAACCAGGTAGACCGCGAAAAAGGCGAAGACGTAGGGACGCATGATGACGGTCCCCACGGCTATATCGAGGATGTGGGTCATGCCGGGCAGGCCTCCAGTTAAACGGGTGCATACGCAAAGCAGGGGCGAACATGGTCCGCCCCTACCGCACCTCACGATCCCCCCTCCAGCCGGAGGGGGTCAGCTATCCATTAAAACAGGGTCCCCACGATGCTCCCAAGGACGGAGATGGGACCGGTGTCGCCCAACCCCTCCATGGCGCGCTCGGCCTTCTTCAGCGTGGCGGTGGTGTCGCGGTAGAGCTGGTCCTCGTTCACCAGTTTCCCGATGGTTCCCTGGCCGGAGTTGATCTTCTGGGTGATCTCCTTCACGTTCTTCGAGGCGTCGCGCAGTTCGGTGTAGAGGGAGTCGTCCTGCACCAGCTTGCCCAGCGTCCCTTCGCCGCGGTTGATCTTGGCGGTGATTTCCTTCACGTCCTTCATGCCGGCGTTGAGATCCTTGACCCCCGACCTGAGATCCTTGATCAGGGCGGAGGTATCGTTGTACACGGTCTCGTCGTTCACCAGCTTGCCCAGGGTCCCCTCCCCCTTCTCGATCTTGTTGGAGACCACCTTGAGGCTGCTGACCGCGCTGGAGGCGTCGTCGAAAAGCTTCCTGTCGTTCAGGAGCATGGCCAGCGATCCTTCGCCGCGGTCCATCTTGCCGGTGATGCTGCTGATGTTGGCGATCGAGTCCCTCAGGTTGCCGCGGTTCTCGTCCAGCATGCCCGACACCTTCTTCAGCACATCCTCCTGGTTCTTGTTCAGGTTGTTGATGAGGACTTTGGTGTCCTTCACCACGTCCGAGAGGTTGTCCACGATGATGTCGATGTTGGCGACATCCTTGCCGCGCACCGTCCCCCCTTCCGGCAGGAGCGCGGCGTTCGGCGACCCGAAAGAAAGCCCCAGGAACTGCCCCCCGAGGAGGTTGGTGAGCCTCAAGCCGGCAACGGTGTCCACCTTGATGCGGGTTTCCGGTTTCACCTCGAAGTCGATCTCGATCTTGTCGTTGAGTACGATGATCTTGGTGATCCGCCCGACGTCGACCCCCGCCAGGCGGACCGGGTCGCCCACCTTGAGACCGGTGATGCTGGTGAGGTAGGTCCGGTACATGATCTTCTTCTCGAAGGGGTTCCATTTCTCGCCCACCTCGAGCAGCACGCCCAGGATGATGAGACCGAACACGAAGAACATGCCGACCTTTTTCTCGACTGACAGAGCCATATATATCTACCTCCGGAACAAAAGCAAAAAAGTGCTACATAAGAAGCCTGGTCAGGACGTAATCCGCGACCAGGATCAGCATGAACGAGAGAACGACCGACCTGGTGGTGGACTGCCCGATCCCCCTGGCGCCCCCCGAGGTGGCGAAACCGACGTAGCAGCAGACCAGCGCGATGATGCCGCCGAACGCCATGGACTTGGTGAGGCCGATGCCGATCTCCTTCATCTTGAGCGCGGCGGTGAGGCTGTCGTAGTAGGTCGCGTAGGAGACGAAGATCTGCGGGTGCAGGTTGCTGATCAACGCGCCGCCGATGATGCCGATCAGGTCCGAGTAAAGGACCAGGGCCGGCACGCAGATGATGCAGGCGATGAAGCGCGGCATGGCGAGATAGCGGACCGGGTCGATGTCGAGCGTCTTGAGGGCGTCGATCTCCTCGTACACGGTCATGACACCCAGTTCGGCAGCCATGGCCGAACCGCAGCGCCCGGCTACCAGGAAACTGGTCATGACCGGCCCCAGTTCGCGCACCATGGAATGCCCGACGATGGCGCCGATGATGTTCTGGCCGCCGTACTTCTGCAGCTCGACGCCGGTCTGCAGTGCGAGCACCATCCCGACGAAGAAGGCCATGACCGAGGCGACGGGAAGGGTGTCCCAACCGATAATGGCCATCTGGGTAAGGATGCTCGGGATGTTGCGGGGCGCCTCGCGTATGAAGTACACGATCTTCCCCATGAGGATGGTCATCTCCCCCAGCACCTGGTAGAAGTAGAGCACCCTCTTGCCTAGCGGTTCGAAAACTTGGGTCACTTATCCCCCCATTTCACTCCGAAGGGGAGCCAGAAGAGGCTCAGCTCCTCCTGTCCGCCGTCGCGCTTCAGGCTGACCAGCCCCTTCAGAAATTTCAGCTCCCTCTCCTTGTCCGTGTTTTTGTAGGAGATGAACGGGAAGAGCTCGTAGGCGAGGTCGTCGCCGCGCCTCTCGTGCCAAAACAGGTTCCAGAACAGACTGGAGGTGGAGTTGCCGGCCTCGTCCCAGCGCCTTTGGTACATGCGCCACAAGGGCGCCCAATCCTTCTCGATCCCTTCCTTGTCAAGGATCGACTCGACGGGCGCGGGGAACGAGAAGGAGGAAACTCCGTCGCTGTTCTTACGATACAAGAACAGCGGCCACATGGTGGTGCGGCGCCGTTGGTTGCCGTCTTTGGGCCAGTACTCACGGTTATCGCGGTACAGGAAGAAGAGCACCCGGTCCTGGTCCTGGCCGAAGCTCTCCGATTTCAGCTCCTCGTGCCTGTACAACGGCCACAGATACCAGCTCTTCTCGCCGCCGGTAAAGGTCTCGTGCGAGTAGAACGGGAGGAAGCTGTCGCTGTTCTTCTTCTCGCCGCGTATCTTGGTGACGAAGGGCCAGAAGTAGTCGGTCTCCTCCTGCTTCTTGCCGCGATCCTCGGTGTAGCCGAAGAAAGGCCACAGGTAGCTGCGCGAGGTCTTCTTGGGCGAGTCCGTGGAGGCGTAAAGCGGGAAGATGAATTTCCTGTGCGTAGGGTTGTCCGTGTTAAGCCCGGTGCTCTCCGAAGTGTAGAAGGGCCAGAGCACGAAGCGCTTCTCGTACACCCCGGTCTTGTGCGACTGACCGTACAGCGGGAACACATCGAACCCGGACTCGTTCTCCCCCGAGGTGGTAGCGAAGAAAGGCCAGAGGTAATGCCTGGTCGTGGTACCCCTCTTCACGGTGCTTCCGTAAAGCGGGAACAGCACGAAGTGGTACTCGTCGCGCCAGAACCGGTCGTAGATATCCCCGTAGATCGGGAAGAAGGCACGGTAGCGCCCATGCCGCTCCGAGTCGCCCGAGATGTAGAACGGAAAGAGCATGGTCGAGCGTTCCCGTTCCGCGTCCGGTTCCTGTTTCGGGTAGCTCGAGGTCCTGAAGAGCTGCAGCACCTCGAAGTTGTCAGCCTCGGGGGTCTTCTCCTGCGTGGCGACCGGATAGAGGTAATAGGACGAGGAGGCCTGCTCCTTGGCGTGGTTGGTCCTGTAGAACAGCGGACGCAGGGCGATGTCCCTGTCCTCCCCGTTTTTCTGGTACTTGAACAGCGGACCGAGGATGGCGAGGTTGCTGAAGCGCTCCTTCGGGCTCTCGCGGTAGTCGATCAGGGGCCACAGGGTGAAGATGGTCCCTTTCTCATCGGCCTCCGGCTTCTGCTCCGGCTTCTGCTCCGGCTTCTGCTCCGGCTTCTGCACGGGTTGAGGCTCAGGCTGAGGCTGAGGCTCGGCGTGGGCCGCGGGTGACAGGAACAGCAGAGCCGAAAGTGCAGCTATGGACAGGGTAGAACGAGTCATGTACCTCTTACAAACCGTTATATATTGGGTTGGATTTTGGATAGTAACTGCTGCAATCAGGCATAGTCAATCAAAATATAGTCTGCCCGGGGCACAGGATTGGTTATACACCACCGCTCTCTGTAGAATCGACGCACCCTTGGGCTCCATTTCCAAGCCCTAGGCGAAAGTTATGCCACTTATCCAGGAAATGTCCAGCTCCCTAATGAAAAACAACGAGGCAGGAAACCTCTGTCTCCTGCCTCGTTGTATGATGTTGTGCTTTGATGTCGGGTCGAATCAGTACTTGCTGTCCGCGTAGTCGACCCAGCCGCCGGCGAGAACCAGCGCCTTATCGAAAGGAGAGATTTCGAACTGCATCGACTCCTCCCGACCGCCCCCCTTTATGGTGAGGGTGGAATTGGCGACGTCCACCTCGATGGCGGCGTCGGCGGCACCCGCGTAGCTGAAGAGCTGGTCGATCTTCTCCGGGGGGAGTTCGATGGCCGCCATGCCGCAGTTGAACATGTTCTGGCGGAAGATCCTGGCGAAGGACTGGGCGATGACCACGTTGATGCCGTTCACCTCGAAGACCCAGGGGGCGTGCTCGCGGGAGGAGCCGCAGCCGAAGTTGGCGCGGGTCACCACGGCGCCGGCGCCGTAGGTCCTTTCGCTCTTGGGGTCGAAGCCCGGGAGCTTGAGGTCCTCCAGGAGGTAGGGCTTCAGGTCTTCCTTGGTGATCTCGGTCAGGTACTTGGCCGGGATGATCTCGTCGGTGTTTATGTCGCTACGGTCCAGGAAAAGGGCCGGGCCGCCAAATTTTTTCATATCGGTCTCCTAGTCTAGCGGGGAGCTGCCCGCGTATTCGTTGTCAGCTGTCAATGGTCGCTGGTCAATTGGCGCGTTCGCCGTCAATTGTCAATTGTCCACTGTCAATTGCCTAGAGGTACTTGCGCGGGTCGGCAAGCTTCCCTTCGATGGCGGAGGCGGCGGCGGTCGCCGGCGAGAGGAGGTGCACCATCCCCCCCTTGCCCATCCTGCCCATGAAGTTGCGGTTGGTGGTGGAGGCGCAGACCTCCCCCTCGGCCAGGACGCCGTTGCTCATGCCGAGGCAGGCGCCGCAGGTCGGGTTGGTCACGCAGAAGCCGGCATCCATGAAGATCTGGATCAGCCCCTCGGCGACCGCGTCCTTGTAGATCTGCGGGGTAGCCGGGGAGAGGATGCCGCGCACGGTCGGGGCGATCTTCTTCCCCTTCAGGATCTGGGCGGCCACCCTCAGGTCCTCGAGGCGGCCGTTGGTGCAGGAGCCGAGGTAGACCTGGTCCACGGGGGCGCCGGCCATCTCGTCGATGCTCTTCACCTGGTCCGGCTTGTAGCCGAAGGTGCAAAGCGGGGTCAGGTCGGAGAGGTCGAGGTCGATCACCTTGTCGTACTCGGCGTCAGCGTCGGAGACCCACTTGCTGTACTCGGCGACTGCCGCTTCCTTGGAGGCGAAGGAGTCGGAGATGAAAGGCCAGAGGTACTCCACGGTGACCCGGTCGGGGGCGCAGATGCCGGAGGTGCCGCCCGCCTCGATGGCCATGTTGCACAGGGTCATCCTGGACTCCATGGTCATGGCGTCGACGATCGGACCGCCGAACTCGATGACCCGGTCGGTGGCCCCGTTCACGGTGAGCTCGCCGATGACGCGCAGGATGGCGTCCTTGGCGTAGACCCCTTTGGGGAGTGTGCCGTTCAGGTTGATCCTGATGGTCTTGGGTTCGCGGAAGGCGCAGACCCCCTTCAGTATCCCCACCTCGAGGTCGGTGGTGCCGACGCCGGCGGCGAAGGCGCCGAAGGCGCCGTGGGTGCAGGTGTGCGAGTCACCCATGATCACGGTGTTGCCGGGACGGATGAACCCCTTCTCCGGGAACAGGGCGTGGCAGACGCCGTTGGCGCCGATGTCGAAGAAGTCCTTGATGTCGTGGCGCCGCGCCCAGTCCCTGAGCATCTTCGCCTGGGTGGCGGTCTTTGAGTCCTTGCTCGGGGTCACGTGGTCGATGACGGCCTTGATCTTGGTGTTGTCGAACACCCGGTCCTTGCCGCGCGCCATGAGGTCCGCGATGGCGATCGGGGTGGTGATCTCGTGGCACATCACCACGTCGATGCCGAGCACCTTGGTTCCTGCAAAAGGCTCATCAACCAGATGGGCCGCGAATATCTTTTGAGCCGTAGTCATACCCATAAATTGCGCTTCCTTTTAACGGTTGGAATGGTTTTTCACAGGTGCCAAGATAATAAAATAACAGCAACAAATCAAACTAATAATTGTTCAATGTTATTAAACATTTGCCTGTAGATATACCCGTGCTATAATGGCCCCCTCAATTCAACAGGGAGCCCGGTATGCAACTTCGTTTCAACAGAACAAACAATGAAATCGACCAAATGATCGATGCACTGATGGAGAAGGCCGGAGGGGTGCACCACCCCGAGCAGACGCGCGAGATGATCATCGCCGCGCTCAAGGCTGGACAGGACACCAGCTACCTGGCAGACCTGAAGCTTTTGAGCAACACCATGAAGGAGATGCGCTACACGACCACCGTGTTCGCCCCCTACCGCCAGAAGAAGAAGGTGACCATCTTCGGCTCGGCCCGCACCCTCCCCGAGGAGCCGATGTACAAGAAGTGCATCCAGTTCAGCCGGCTCCTGGCCGACAAAGGGTACATGATCATCACCGGCGGCGGTGGCGGGATCATGCAGGCGGGCAACGAAGGCGCCGGGAGCGAGGCGTCCTTCGCCGCCAACATCAAGCTCCCCTTCGAGCAGAGCGCCAACCCGATCATGCTGAAGAACCCCAGGCTGATCACCTACAAGTACTTCTTCAACCGCAAGGTCGCCTTCGTAAAGGAATCCGACGCCATCGCCGTCTTCCCGGGAGGGTTCGGGACGCTGGACGAGGCGATGGAGGTCTTCACGCTGGTTCAAACCGGAAAGACATCGCCCAAACCGCTGGTTCTGGTGGACGACGAGGAGGGATACTGGGAGCACTTCTTCCGTTTCATCAAGGAGCGGCTGCTGGTTATGGGCTTCATCTCGGCCGAGGACTTCTCCATCTTCACCATCACCAAGAGCTACGAGGAAGCGGTACAGGTCATCGACGACTTCTACACCAACTATCATTCTATTCGCTTCGTCAACGGCGAGCTGATCATCCGTCTCAACAAGATTCTTTCCGCGGAGCAGATCGAGATGCTGGAAAACGAGTTCCCCGAATTGAGAATGGAAGGGAGCCGCATCGAGCTCATTAGTGCCCGCCCCGAGGAGGCAGACGAGCCGGATCTCCTTGATCTGCCGCGCATCGCCTTCCGCTTCCACCACCAGCACTACGGGCTTCTCATCGCCTTCATTAGGAGGTTAAACACCTTTTAGTAGAGACGCTTAGAAAAAAGCGTTTTGTAAATATTTTCTTGACAAGGTTATTACACGATGTTAATTTTTATTCCAGCAGCTAGTTCTGGAAGTTTGCCGCGCCGAAAAGCCAAAGGGTTACCGCCACTTTGTGCCATTTCCAGCCCAAGAACCTTCCGGAAATTGCAGCATCAAACGTAGATCCGGCAGAGTCCCGGAGGTTAGAAAAGGAGGCAGGAAAATGGCACAGGGCAAAGTTAAATGGTTCAACGACGCGAAAGGATTCGGCTTCATCGAGCAGGAGAACGGCGAGGACGTGTTCGTGCACTTCTCCGCAATCACCGGGGAAGGCTTCAAGTCCCTGGCTGAAGGGGAGGCGGTCTCCTTTGACGTGACCAACGGGCCGAAGGGTCTGCAGGCTGCCAACGTCAAGAAGCTGGGCTAAGATCTAGCCTCGAGCGTCAAAGGGCCCCGCCGGGATTCCGGCGGGGCCTTTTTTTATTGTCACACCCGGCACTCCTGTAAACTCTACGGCCTTGCACGAGGCGCACGATGCCTCCCTGCTGCGCACACAAGACCTGTAGGGGCGAATAATCATTCGCCCGCCTCTTCACAATAACAACACACCATATGTCCCCCCCTCGCCCTTCGGGAAAGGGCGGGGCTGAGGGCGAACTCAGGCCGCAGCAGCCTCCCGCGCCCTCCCCTTCAGGTAAAGTACGCCCCAACGCAGGGACGCCGCCAGCACCAACAGCAGCAGCGCCAGCGCCGCCGCCGGGTGCTCGACCGCGAAGATCAGCGGCAGCAGCAGGCAGCGCACACCGCTCCTCATCCACCCGTGCCGGCTGATGACGTCCGCGATCGGCGGGCTCAGCCGGTAATACGCCGACACGAAGAGACGTCCGGGAGCGTTGGTCATGAGGTACCGGTCGCGGAAGGCCCGCAGTTCCGCCACCTTGGGATGCAGGTAGCTGCCGTAGGCCGCCGTCGCGATGAAGCACCCTCCCCCGCCGCCACCTCCGCCGCTGCTCACCTTGGGCTCGGTGGGGGTCGAAGGAGTGCCGTCGGTGCTGAAACTCACCTGGTGATTGTCGACGTCGGTGGTGTTGGCAACCACCAGCACCACCTCGTCCGTCGCCGGGTTCAGAGATCCGAATCCCGTGATGGTGTATGAGGTTCCGCCACTGTTGGCCGCAATCTCGCTTACCGTGCCGCCGCTTCTCTTCAGCACCGCCACCTGCGCACCGCTGGTTTTGGCAACGGTGAGGGTGAGGTCTGCCACGCCGGCCGACGGGACGAACCTGTGAAAGGCGAAGGTGTAATGCGGCATGGTGACGACCTGGGAAGGAACCGGGTAGCTCGAATAGCTGGCGGCGATGGTCGCAGCCGGAATCCTGTTGAGGTCGGCGGGGTGGCTGGACCAGCTCCTGGCGTAGACCCGTTGGGCAAAGCCGACGAAATCGGTGGCCAGCGAACTACCGTACGAACCGACCAGCACCGAATTTATCACCGGCGGCATCTGCACGTCACCGGCGGCGGTCTTCGGGTTGCTGCTCGGACTGAGAGTGCCGAGCTTTTCCCAGATGGAGCGGACCACGGAGGTGGTCTGAGTGTCGTGCATCTCGGTCAGGAAGCGGTTGAAAATCCAGCGGCCGTACTCCGAGCCGCCGTTGAGACCGGCGTTGAGCGAGATAGTGGCGGCAAGGGGCACGTAATCGGTCAGGTAGCTGTAGCACTGGTTGACGGAATCGTAGACCTGGTCTTCCATCCAGGTGGAGGTGGCCTCGCCGTACCAGATGTCGAAGTAGTAGTTGTAGCCGAATTGGATGGCGTGGTTGAATTCGTGCGCCGCGGTGATCTGCAGCATCTGGTCCGGGGTGTAGAGACCGTTGACGGTGAACATCGGGTCCGTGAACGCCTTGTCGATCTCGATGGAGCTCCCCACGGAGAGATTCGGAGCGGTGGGAGCGCCGTCGTCGCTTGTGAAGCCGTAAGCCCCCTGGGGGATGAGGTCGAGCAGGTAGACGTCGTACCGCGAGCTCACCGGGGGGGGGCGGTACCCCATGGTGGTGACCTCGGCGGCGTAGACCTCCTCGAAGACGGCGGCCACGCGCTCCACGTGGTCAGGCACGCCATCGGCGTCCGCATCGGTCAGGTCAGGGGCGTCGGCGCCCGTGGTGGTGTAATGGACGGTAAAGTGAGCTGAACTGTAGCTCGGCGACGAGGTCGGAGAGGTCTGCCCCGAGAGGGTCGGCCTCCCCACATATTTGGCCAGCGTCTTCTGGGTGGCCGGCTGCAGGGAAGTGAAATCCCGTTTAAGGCTGCGGTATAAATCGGTGCGGCAGCGTTCCGCGTGTTGGCCCTGGAGTCCGACCACGCTCTCCAGCGCCTTGGCCAGCTGTGCCTGCTGGCCGAACTTGGAGAGGTAGTAGTCGTCAAGCGACGCGGCGGAGGCGATTGCCGGGAAGAGAAGTGATAAGCAGAGCGCACGCACAGATCTGAGTTTTGCCACTAGTCCACCATCCTTTTCCCCACGCGCAGTGGGATAAAACTGATTTTGCCGTTTTCCACATTGACCTCGACTTTCTGGTTCCCGACCCGGTAGCTGCCGGCGGGAAGGGGCGTTACGAAGTAACCCTCACTGTCGGTTTGCGCCGGGCTCGCCGGCTTCTCGCCAGCCCAGACCGGGACCTCCAGCATGGGGACGGGATGGTACCCTCCTGCCGGTTTCAGCTTTCCCCCGTAGGACTGCACGTAGCAGATGCCGACCAGCGCACCCGTCCCTTCGGGCAGTTTCATTTCCTTGATCCGCTCTTCCCTGGTTTCGACCACCGGAAGGAACCCATCCCTTACGGCCACAAAGGGTGACAGCGGCGCAGGCCTGCCAGGGACGAAGGCAGTACCGTTGAAATAGAAGAAGGACCAAAGCTCTGCCGGCCTCTTGGCAAAGCCGTGCGCAGCCAGACAGGTCAGGGCTAAAGTCAGAGCGACGAGGCAAAAGCGAAGGCCACTGGACATGTTTTTCACCTTGTTATGGATCGGACGGTGCCGCAAAAGTTTTAGAGAAATGAACTGTAACATTACACATGTAGAAAAACAATCACAGTAAAAAAATGTAAAGAACCGGCGAGCCGGGCAATCTCCTCTCAGGCAATTTCAGCACAGTCGATCAAGCCGTCATCGCCGACAGGGCGAAGCGGAGAAACAAAAGCCCCGCACTCACAGCTTCAAACTGCAAGAGCGGGGCTTCCTGTTCCCTATGGGGAGGTTGGCTTAGAGAGACTCTACGTCGCGGTCGGTCGCGAAGTAGAGACGGTTGAGGGCGTCGATGTAGGCCTTGGCCGACGCCTCGATGATGTCGGTGGAGGAACCGCGGCCGACGACGGGGGTGCGCTCCCCTTCGGTGATGCGCACGGTGACCTCACCAAGCGCATCGGTGCCGCCGGTGATGGAGCCCACGTTGTACTGCAAGAGCTGCGCGTCGCGCTTGGCGAGTTTCTTGATCGCCTTCAGCGTCGCGTCGACCGGGCCGTCGCCCAGTTCGGCGGTCCGCACCTGCATGCCGTCGATCTCCATCTGCACGGTCGCGGTGGCGACGGCGAAGGAGCCGCAGGTCACGGTGATGTGGGAGAGCTTGTACTTCTCGTCGATCTTCTTGGTCTGGTCGGCGACGATGGTATCCAGGTCCTCGTCGTAGACCTCCTTTTTCAGGTCGGCGAGGGCCTTGAAGCGGGTGAAGGCCTTGTTCAACGCGTCCTCGTCCAGCTCGTGTCCCAGCTCCTCGAGTCTCTTCTTGAAGGCGTGGCGGCCGGAGTGCTTGCCGAGCACCAGGGCGCTCGCCTTGAGGCCGACCGACTCCGGGGTCATGATCTCGTAGGTCGACTTGTCCATCAGCATGCCGTGCTGGTGGATCCCCGCCTCGTGGGCGAAGGCGTTGGCGCCGACGATGGCCTTGTTCTGCTGTACCGCGATCCCGGTCACCTGGGTCAGGAGCCGGCTGGCCGGGGTGAGCTGTTCGGTGACCACGTTGGTCTTGAAGGGGAGGATGTCGCCGCGGGTCCGGATGGCCATGACGAACTCCTCAAGGGAGCAGTTGCCGGCACGCTCGCCGATGCCGTTGATGGTACACTCGACCTGCCCCGCGCCCGCCTGGACGGCGGCGATGGAGTTGGCCACCGAGAGCCCGAGGTCGTTGTGGCAGTGCACCGAGATGACGGCGTCGTCGATGTTCTTCACGTTGTCCTTCAGGTACTTGATGATGTTGAAGTACTCGAAGGGGATGGTGTAACCGACGGTGTCGGGGATGTTGACCACGGTGGCGCCCGCGTCGATGACGGCGCCCACCACCTCGGCCAGAAACTTGAGATCGGTGCGGACCGCGTCTTCGCAGGAGAACTCCACGTTCCCCGTGTAGGAGCGTGCCCTTTTCACCCCTTTCACCGCCGCCTCCAGCACCTGGGCCGGGGTCATCTGCAGCTTGTACTTCATGTGGATGTCGGAGGTGGCGATGAAGGTGTGGATGCGTCCCTTCTCCTCGGCGTACTTAAGGGCCTCCCAGGCGCGATCGATGTCCTTGAAACCGGCGCGGCAAAGGCCGGCGATCTCCGGCCCCTTGATGGTCTGGGCCACCTTTTTCACCGCCTCAAAATCCCCTTCCGAGGCGATCGGGAAACCCGCCTCGATGACGTCGACGTTCAGTTTCTGGAGCTGCTTGGCGAGGCGAAGTTTCTCCTCGATGTTCATGCTGGCGCCCGGGGACTGCTCCCCGTCTCTGAGCGTGGTGTCAAAGATCTTGATGGTCTTCGGTTCCGTGTTGTTCACTTGCGCTTCCCCCTTGTGTGGTTGTACTGCCTCGTTAGCCTACCCTCCCCCGCCTGCTAATTAAAACAGACGGGGTGGTAAAAACCAGCAGGCCGAAATAAAAAAAGCCTCCGCCCCAGTAAGGGGCGAAGGCTTTTGAAAGCTTCCGCGGTACCACCCTCATTCATCCGTCAACGACGGACCTCTTGCGCCCTTTACGCGGGCCAACGACCACGGCTACTACCGGCGGTTCCCGTTTCAGAAATAGAACGACCGTTGTTCACCGTGACGGCTCCAAGGCGAGTTCACCTGCTTCCTCACCGGTTTGCACCAACCACCGGCTCTCTGTAGGGGAAGGGAAAGGCTACTACTCCTCATCACTGCCTTTAGTTTCGGGAGATAATAGAAAAGGCGCCGACGGCTGTCAAGCGCTTTTTGTTTTATTTTCGTGCAGCCGCTACTAAAACGGCGTTGTCGCTATGACAACGCCGTCATCTTTTGAGCCGACGAAACCGCAATTTGATGTCCCGGCACGAAGTCCGGTTTTGCGTAGAACGTAGAACGCAGAACCTGACTAGTGGTTCTTCTTCACCTCGTGGCCGCGGTTTATGGCGCGCTCCAGGCGGCGCCGGCGCGGGTAGGTGATCACGAAGCCGATGGGACCGGAGAGGATGTAGCAGATGAAGATGGTGAAGAGCATGATCACCGGCTCCGCCGCGATCACGATCAGCAGCAGTATCGCGAGCACCAGGATGGCGAAGGGCTGCCGCTTGATGAGGCTCGGGTCCTTGAACGAGTAGTACCTCACGTTGGAGACCATGAGCAGTGCCAGGAAGTAGATCAGCACCAGTATGGCGAGCTTGTTGTAGGAGGCGGGCCACCCCATGTGGTAGAAGAAGAGGACCGTGGCGGATACCATGCTGGCCGCAGCCGGCGTCGGAAGGCCGACGAAACGCTTGCTCTCCACCGTCTCCACCTGGACGTTGAAACGCGCGAGCCTGAGCGCCGCGCAGGCGAGGAACAGGAATCCGGCCAGCCACCCCAGTCGCCCGAAGGGCTTCAAGGCCCAGCAGTACATGAGAAGCCCCGGCGCGGCACCGAAGGAAACCACGTCGGCAAGCGAGTCGAACTCAACGCCGAACTTGCTGGCGGTCCCGGTCAGGCGCGCCACCTTGCCGTCCAGACCGTCGAAGATGGAGGAGGCAAGGATCCACAGGGCCGCGGTCCGGTAATCGCCGTTCACGGTGGAGACCATGCAGTAAAAGCCGGCGAACAGGCTCCCGGCGGTGAACAGGTTGGGGAGGACGTAGATCCCCTTGCGCATCCCTTCCCTTTCTACTTTCGGTTTCTCTTCGCTCACGGCAGTATCCCCAGTACGGTTTCACCGGCAACGGTTTTCTGTCCCATGACCACGTCGATGCGGGTGCCAAGCGGCAGGTACACGTCGAGCCGCGAGCCGAAGCGGATCAGGCCGTAGCGGCGCCCGCGGGTCAACAGGTCTCCGACCTTGGCGTAGCAGACGATGCGCCGCGCGATCAGGCCCGCCACCTGGACCACCACCATCCTGAGACCGTTTTCGGTCTCCAGCACCAATCCCTGCTGCTCGTTCTCGAAGCTGGCGCGCTCGTCGCGCACGTCGTAGAACTTGCCCTTGGTGTAGAAGGCGTCGGCCACCTTCGCCGTGATCGGGGCGCGGTTCACGTGCACGTTGAAGACGGACATGAAGATGCTGATCTTCTCCATCTCGGCGCCGGTATGGGGCTCGGTCACCTTGCCGAGGAAGATCACCTCGCCGTCGGCGGGAGCCACCACCACGTTTTCACCGGCGGGGGTGCTGCGCTCGGGGTTTCTGAAGAAGAAGACGGAGAACAGGGCGAGCAGCACGAAGAGCGCCGCAAGGATGAAAAAGCCGAAATGCAGGAACTGACCGAGCAGCGCCAGCAGTGCCGCGACTGCGGCGAAACCGGCAATGAAGGGGTACCCCTCGACTGCGACCGGGGTATGTGTGTTGCGCATCTAGTACCTCTTGTTGAGTAGTCGTGCGGGAACAGCGGGAGCCGGGGAGGCTCCGGGCGGAACCGGGACAGAAAAAGGCCGTTTCCGGGCCCCTGCGCACCAAAGCGGGAGTATAGCCCGAAAACGGCCTTTCATGCAATAAAAGAAGCTACTACCCCTTCCAGGCCTTGGCCCCCCGCCCGATCACGACGGGGCCGGTGCTGACCAGTTCCTTGAGTCCCAGGGGGCGCAAAAGTTCCACCATGGCGCTCACCTTGGCGGGAGCCCCGGTAGCCTCCAGGGTGTAGGATTTCGGGGTCACGTCGATGACCTTGGCGCGGAAGATGTCCGCGATCCTCAGCACCTCGGCGCGGCTTTGCTCCTCCGCGGAGACCTTCACCAGCACCATCTCGCGCTCGATGGCGTGCTCAGGTTCGAAGTCGATCACCTTGATCACGTCGATCAGCTTGTTGAGCTGCTTGGTGATCTGCTCGATGATCTGCTCGTCGCCGCGGGTCACCAGGGTGATGCGGGAGAGGGCCTCGTCGTTGGTGGGGGCCACGGTGAGCGAATCTATGTTGAAGCCGCGCCCGGAAAAAAGTCCGACCACGCGGGAGAGAACGCCGAACTCGTTCTCGACCAGAACAGCAATGGTATGTCTCATGTTAACCTCCTAGGGCAATTGGCAAATTAGCTGGCAAGCACCATCTCGGTCAGCGAAGCGCCGGCCGGGACCATCGGCAGCACCTTCTCCTCGCGTGCGACCTTGAACTCCATCAGGACGGGCCCGTTGGTTGCGAACCCTTTCTTGATGACCTCGTCCACCTGCTCCACCTTGGTGGCCTGCAGGCCGGTGGCCCCGAAGGCCTCGGCGAGCTTTATGAAGTCGATGGGGAGTTCCATGCAGGTCGAGGAGTAGCGCTTGTCGAAGAAAAGCTCCTGCCACTGGCGTACCATGCCCAGGAAGTTGTTGTTGAGGATGACTATCTTTACGTTGAGACGGTTCTGCACGATGGTGGCGAGTTCCTGCATGTTCATCTGGAAACCGCCGTCGCCGCAGACCACAATGACCTGGCGCTCGGGGAAGCCAGCCTGCGCTCCCATGGCGGCGGGGAGGCCGAAGCCCATGGTGCCGAGGCCGCCGGAGGAAAGGAGCGTCCTCGGGGCGGTGAAGCCGAAGAACTGCGCGGTCCACATCTGGTGCTGGCCGACGTCGGTGGCCACGATGGCGTCCGGGTCGGAAAGGGCGCGCAGCCTCTGGATCACGTACTGCGGCTTGATCACGGTGCTGGACTGCTTGTAGGTCATCGGGTGCTTGGTCTTCCACTCGTCGATCTCGGCGATCCAGGGGGCGAGCGCGGCCTGGCAGGCCTTGGCGTCCGGCCCGATCTCGTCGGCCACCTTCAGCATCTTGGCGAGGACGTCGCGCACGTCCCCCACGATCGGGAGGTCGACGCGGACGTTCTTCTTGATCGAGGTCGGGTCGACGTCGACGTGGACGATCTTGGCGTGGGGCGCAAACGAGGCGATCTTGCCGGTGACGCGGTCGTCGAACCGGGCGCCGATGGCGATCAGCACGTCGCAGTGAGAGACGGCCATGTTGGCGTAGTAGGTGCCGTGCATCCCCAAGAGCCCCAGGGAGTTCGGGTCGTTCTCCGGATAGGAGCCAAGGCCCATCAGGGTGGTGGTGACCGGTATCCCGAGGCGCTTGGCGACCGCGACCATCTCGGCGGAGGCGTTGCCGAGGATGACGCCGCCACCCACGTAGATCACCGGCTTCTTCGCCTGCATGATCATGGCGACCGCCTTCTCGATCTGCTTTGGGTGACCTTCGACGGTCGGCTTGTAGCCGCGGATCTCGACGCTGTCGGGGTAGTGGAACTCGGTCTGGGCGATCTGGACGTCCTTGGGGAGGTCGACCACGACCGGGCCGGGGCGGCCGGTGCGGGCGATGTAGAACGCCTTCTTCATGATGGTGGCGAGGTCTTTGACGTCCTTCACCAGGAAGTTGTGCTTGGTGCAGGGACGGGTGATGCCGATGATGTCGGCTTCCTGGAAGGCGTCGTTGCCGATCAGCGCGGTGGGCACCTGCCCGGTGATGATCACCATCGGGATGGAGTCCATGTAGGCGGTGGCGATGCCGGTGATGGTGTTCGTGGCGCCGGGCCCCGAAGTGGCGATGGCGACGCCGACCTTGCCGGTCGCGCGTGCGTAGCCGTCGGCGGCGTGGACCCCGGCCTGCTCGTGCCTGGGCAGGATGTGCCTGATCTCCTTGAACGAGAAGAGCTCGTCGTAGAGGTTGATAACGGTCCCACCGGGATAGCCGAAGATCGTGTCGACCCCCTCCCGTTTGAGACACTCCAAAAGGATGCGTGCTCCGTTCAGCTTCATGTATTACCCCCATGCCGCGGCAGAAACCTGCCGCTATTGATCGATCCCGCGCTCGGTAAGCGCCGGATCACTAGTAATGAAGACTTCCCCTGAGGCCGACCCTCCCCGGTGAAAGGAGGGCCTCCCTCTGCCCCTTGGTAAAGGGGGTCGGGGTTTTATTCAGCGGTGGTGATGGCGCCGGTGTGGGCGGAAGTGACCACCTTCGCATAGCGGGCGAGCCAGCCCTTCTTGATCTTCGGCTCGGGCGCGACCCAGCGGGCACGCCGGCTGGCCAGCTCCTCGTCGCTCACCAGGAGCTTCAGGGAACGGGACGGGATGTCGAGTTCGATCTTGTCGCCGTCTTCGACCAGGGCGATGGGACCGCCCACGGCCGCCTCCGGGGAGATGTGACCGATGCAGGGACCGCGGGTGCCGCCGGAGAAGCGGCCGTCGGTGATGAGCGCCACGGAATCGCCGAGGCCGAGCCCCATGATGGCCGCGGTCGGGGCAAGCATCTCCCTCATGCCGGGCCCACCCTTGGGACCTTCGTAGCGGATCACCACCACGTCGCCGCTCTTGATCTGGCCGTTCATGATGGCGGCCATGGCGATGTCTTCCGAGTCGAAGCAGCGGGCGGTGCCGGTGAACTGCATCATCTTCTCGCCCACGCCGGACTGCTTGACCACGGCGCCTTCCGGGGCGATGTTGCCGAAGAGGACGGCGATGCCACCCTCTTTCTTGACCGGCGCGTCCACGGAGCGGATCACGGAGTCGTCCACCCCTTTCAGGCTCGCCGCGATCTCCTTGGTGGAGAGCCCCATAAGGGTCGGGCAGTCGTGGATCCTGTCGCCCAGCTGCTTCATGACGCCGGCCACGCCGCCTGCGGCGTCGAGGTCCTCCATGAAGTGCTCCCCCGCCGGGTTCATGGAGGCGATCTGCGGGGTCGTTTTGGAGAGGATGTCGAAGGTCTCAAGCGGCAGTTCCACACCCGCCTCGTGCGCGATGGCGAGGAGGTGCAGCACGGTGTTCGAGGAGCCCCCAAGCGCCAGGTCAACGCGGATCGCGTTCTCGAACGCCTCGCGGGTCATGATGGAGCGCGGGGTGATGTTTTGGCGCACGAGGTCCACGATGCGCTCGCCGGAGGCGAAGGCGATGCGGCGCTTGAGCGCGGAGACCGCGAGTGCCGTGCCGCAGCGCGGCAGGCTCATCCCCATGGTCTCGGTGAGGATGGCCATGGTGTTGGCGGTGAAGAGCCCCTGGCAGGAGCCCATGCCGGGGCAGGCGTTCTCCTCGCAGCGGGCGAGCTCCTGGTCGTCGATGACGCCTGCCTTGTAGCGGGCCATCGCCTCGAAGGTGTCGGTTACGAAGGAGTATTTCCTCCCCGCGTCGCCGCGGCCGCTCATCATGGGACCGGCGGTGACCACGATGCAGGGGATGTCCAGGCGGGCCGCCGCCATCAGCATGCCCGGGGTGATCTTGTCGCAGTTGGTGAGGAGCACCAGGCCGTCCAGGCGGTGCGCCTCGGCCACGGACTCGACCATGTCGGCGATCAGCTCGCGGGTGGGGAGCGAGTAGTGCATCCCCTTGTGCCCCATGGAGATGCCGTCGCAGACGCCGGGGATGCCGAAGAAGAAGGAGTAGCCGCCGCCGGTGTGGACCCCCTTCTCGATGAAGCGCTCGAGATCACGCATCCCCACGTGCCCCGGGATGAGATCGGTGAAGCTGGTGGCGATGCCGATGAAGGGTTTCCCCATCTCGCTTTGCGGCAGGCCGGTTCCTTTCAAAAGGGCGCGGTGCGGGGTGCGCTCCAGCCCTTGGGTGATCATGTCGCTACGCATGCATTTCTCCCTGACGCCGGCGGGGAACCCTGTTCAGGTTCGCCAAACCGGCTGTTGGTCTTACCAAAAGCTCAATAGTTGAAAGCAGTTACCGGGAACGGTAGGAATGGACACGATAATACATTAAAACCAAGCTGTCAACCGGCTAAAACGGCGTTAAAGAGAGTCGCGCTTTCTCTTGGCGATCTCCGCCTCGGAGGCGCGCAGGTAGGTGGGGTTCAACTGGGCAAGCGGGGTGAACTTCCCCTCGCGGGCGGTTTCGCGCGCGATGACCGCGCCGGCGCTGGCGCGCGGCAGGTTGGTGTGCCAGGGAGGGAAGATGGCGAGCTCTCCCAGGGTGTCCCGGATCAGGTCGCAGTAGCGGAGCGCGCCGTCGCCGACGAAGATGGTGGGTTCCCTGACCAGGGCCAGGAAGTCAGCGGGGGAAAGCACGGCGTCAGCGACCACCGCGTCGGGAAGGGCGCCGCAGCGGTACAGCGCGCCGTAGACCTCCCCCTTCCTGGCGTCGAACAGGGGGGCGACCTGCGCGGAGCTGTAGGGAAGGTTCATGGCGAGCATGGCGAGGGAGGAAAAGCCGACCACCGGCTTGCCGGTGGCGAGGGCGAGCCCCTTTACCGTGGCGATGCCGACGCGCACGCCGGTGAAGGAGCCGGGGCCCAGGGAAACGGCGAGGCAGTCGAGCCCCTCGGGGGCGAGCCGGGCGGCCCGCAGGAGACCCGAGATGGAGTCCATGAGGCGCCCCGAGTTGCTGCGGTCCTCCCCAAGGAGGCACTCGCCGAGGAGCGTCGCGTCGTCGCTGAGCGAGACCGAGGAGCAGTTGCTGGAGGTATCGACGGTGAGTATCTTCAAGGAGTTACGCCTTGCTCGCGATCATGCGCGCGATGTCGTTGTAGAAGGCCAGCATCATCAGGCTGATCAGGAGCACGAGCCCCACCTGCTGCGCGATCTCGCGGGTCCTCTTGCTGAGCGGCCTTCCGGTCACAAGCTCGATGAAGAAGAAGGCCAGGTGCCCCCCGTCCAGGATCGGCACCGGCAAGAGGTTCAGCACGCCCAGGTTCACCGACAAGAGCGCCACGAAGGCGAGGAAGCTCACCCCCCCGGCCGCCGCCTGCTCCCCGGCCATCTTGACGATCATGATCGGGCCGCCGATGTTGTCCAAGGGGATCGCGCGCTCCACGAGGCGCACCAGGGAGAGCACGGTCAGTTCGATCACGTTCCAGCACTGGGTGCTTCCCTTGACGATCGCCTCGCCGGGAGGGAAATGGTCGACGACGGTCTCGCCGGCGGCGACCACGCCGATGACGGGATGGGTCACCGATTCGCCCAGGAGGTTCTTGCTGGTGCGCCGTTCGGGGACCATGGTGAACTTCAGGAGCGACTTGCCGCGCTGCACCTCAACCTGCACCGGGGCGGCGTTCCCCTCCACGATGATCCTGGCGAACTCGTCCCAGCGGGTCACCGCCCTGCCGTTCACGCTCCTTATGGCATCGCCGGTCAGGATCCCGGCGCGGGCGGCCGGCTTGTCCGGGAGCACCTCGCCCACCTTGGTGGTGACGGCGGGGACGCCCAGGAACATGTAGATGACGACGAAGATGACGTAGGCGAAAAGGAGGTTGAAGACCGGGCCGGCGGCGACG
Organism: Geomonas diazotrophica; assembly: GCF_018919385.1. Taxonomy (GTDB): domain Bacteria; phylum Desulfobacterota; class Desulfuromonadia; order Geobacterales; family Geobacteraceae; genus Geomonas; species Geomonas diazotrophica. Next base: position 148,101 of record NZ_JAHLMF010000007.1, on the reverse strand, counting down.
ATGAGGATGCGCTGCAGCACCGGCTTGTCGGCGAAGGAGCGCTTGCGGTCCTCCTCGGTGAGCTCGACCTCCTCCCCCTCCCCAACCATCTTGACGTACCCCCCAAGCGGCAGCGCGGAGAGCAGGTACTCGGTCTCGCCCACCTGCTTGCTGTACACCTTGGGACCGAACCCCAGGGAGAACTTCTCGACCCCGACCTTGAAGGCCTTGGCGAACAGGAAGTGCCCGAGCTCATGTATGAAAATCAGCGCCCCGAGGGCTATGATGGCGAAAATTATGCTCATGTGGTCCCCTCTAAAGTGTGCCCGGGGGCACGCCGGCGCCTCGCCACTGCGGCGTTAAGGCGGCGGACGAGGCGGTAAAAGGTTAGTTGGTGCAGCCGAGGAGCTCCCTGGCGGTCCTTCTTCCCCAGCGATCGGCTTCCAGCACCTCTTCGATGGAGTACAGGGACCGGGGGGTGTGCAGCTCCATCACCCTGGCGATGGTCTCGGAGATGGCCATGAAGCCGATCCTGCCGGACAGGAAGTTCTCCACGGCGATCTCGTTGGCCGCGTTCATGACGGCCGGCATGCTTTCTCCCGCCTGAACCGCGTCGTAGGCGAGCTTCAGCGCCGGGAAACGGTCGGTGTCCGGCTTCAGGAAGGTGAGCCCCGAAAGCTCGGTGAGATCGAGCGGCTTCACCCCTGAGGCGACGCGCCCGGGATAGGTGAGGGCGTAGGCGATCGGTCCCTTCATGTCGGGCACCCCGAGCTGCGCCATGACGCTGCCGTCGATGTACTCGACCATGGAGTGGACGATGCTCTGGGGATGGATGTTCACCGCGATCCGCTCCACCGGGATGTCGAAGAGCCAGCGCGCCTCGATCACCTCCAGCCCCTTGTTCATCATGCTGGCGGAGTCCACGGTGATCTTCTTCCCCATGCTCCAGTTCGGGTGGTTCAGCGCATCCGCCACCGTGGCGCAGGCGAGCTTCTCCTTGCCCCAGTTGAGAAAGGGCCCACCCGACGCGGTAAGGATCACGCGGTGGATGTCCTGGCTGCGGTGGCCGGCCATGGACTGGAACACCGCACAGTGCTCGCTGTCGACCGGGTAGAGGCGGACGTCCTTCTCCCGCACCATCCTCATGATCAGGTGCCCCGCCGTGACCAGGGTCTCCTTGTTGGCCAGCGCCACGTCCTTGCCGGCCATGATGGCCGCCGCGGTGGGAACGAGTCCCGCGGCCCCCACGATGGCAGCCACCACCATGGTGGTCTCTGCGGCGGTCGCGGCCGCGATGAGCCCTTCCACGCCGTGCATGATCTCGGGTTTTTTACCACGCAGCGAACGGCTGAGAGCCTTGGCCTTGTCGGCGCAGAGCACAGAGACGAGGTCGGGCTGGAAGGTTTCGATCTGCTCTTTCAAAAGCTCCAGGTTGGATCCCGCGGTGAGCGCCACCACGCGGAACTTGTCCCGGTGGGCGGCAACGACCTCGAGAGTGCTTGCCCCGATCGATCCTGTCGAGCCCAAAATGGTAAGATTTTTCATTTTCCCTCGCAGATGCCTCAAGTCAAGTGGCGCGGCAGGCTAACTAACGGATTTTTTTGCCGAGTTTGCCGGCGGGTTGCACCGGAAAAAAGTACGGACGCAGCGGCCGTGCCTAAAACAGGAAACTGGCGTAATAGTAAGCTGCCGGCGCCGCGAACAAAATCGAATCCAGCCGGTCCAGGACGCCTCCGTGGCCGGGGATGATGGAGCCGGAATCCTTCACGCCGCAGCTCCGCTTGATCAGCGACTCGAACAGGTCGCCCAACTGTCCCAGCGTGCCCAGAAGGAGCGCGGCGGCGAAACAGTCGCCCAGGGCAAGCTCGGGGAAGAAGGTGAACTTGGCGATGAGGGCGCCGATGACGCTCCCGGAAAGCCCCCCGATCGCCCCCTCCACGCTCTTCTTGGGGCTCACCGCGGGGTAGAGGCGGTGCTTCCCCAGGGAGGAGCCGACGTAGTAGGCGGCGCTGTCACCCGCCATGACGATCACCATGATAAGGAAGAGCCAGGAGACGCCGTTGGGGAGCGAACGGACCAGCACCAGGTGCGCCAGCAGAAGCGGCACGTAGAGAAAGCCCATCAGCACAAGGGCGACGTCGGGTGCGGCCTGCTTGACGTCCTGGAGCCTGAAAAGGGCGACCAGGGTGAAGGCCAGCACCAGGGCGGTGAGCGTGAAAAGCGGCAGTACCGGGTTCGTGGAGAAGACGGCGAACACGGCGCAGGCCCCTGCGACCGTGGCGACCCTCCCCTCCCCCCGGCGCTGCGGCAGCGCCATGCGGTAGAACTCGTCCAGCCCCAGAAGGGCCAGCAGGAACACCAGCAGCGAGAACTGGAACACCGACGCCTTCAGGATGAAAACAATCACGAGGGGCAGCAGGACCGCTGCGGTGGCTAGTCGTTTGATGGCGGACTCCTTCGGGGCGCACCCCGGAAATGGTCTAGGACGGCGTCTCTGCCAGCTGCTCGCTGGTCATGCCGAACCTGCGCTCTCTGGACTGGAAGTCGCGGAAGGCCCGCGCCAGCTCGTGCTTGTCGAAATCGGGCCAATTGACATCGGTGAAGTAAAGTTCGGCGTAGGCAAGCTGCCAGAGCAGGAAGTTGCTGATGCGCATCTCCCCGCTGGTCCTGATCAGGAGGTCAGGGTCCGGTATCCCCGCGGTGAAAAGGGACCGGGTGAAGGCGCTCTCGTCGATCTGCTCGAGATCGAGCCTTCCCGCGGCGACCTCGCCGGCGAGCCTCTTCGCGGCCGACACGATCTCCTGGCGGCTGCCGTAGGAGAGCGCCAGGGTGAGCAGCATGCCGCCGTTGCCGGCCGTCTTGTCGATGGTGTGCTGGATCTCCCGGCTCACGTCCTCGGGGAGGTCGGCGCGGTTGCCGATCACGTTAAAGCGGATGTCGTTCTGCATCATCCGCGCGGTTTCGCTCCGGATGTACTGCTTCAACAGCGCCATGAGCGCCTTGACCTCGGTCTTGGGGCGCAGCCAGTTCTCCGCGGAGAAGGCGAACAGGGTCAGGTAGCCGATCCCCAGGCGCGAACACTCCTCGACGATGACCCGAACGGTCTCCACACCTTTTTGATGCCCAACGATCCTGCGCAGCATGCGCTGCTTGGCCCAGCGGCCGTTGCCGTCCATGATGACGGCGAGGTGCTTCGGGAGTTTCTTCGGGTCTAAGCTGTTGTCCATGAGCATCCTGAAAACAAAAAATCCCCTTGAATCGGGGGGTTCACTTGAGGGAGCGGCGGCAGCCGGACGGCGACGATCAAGGGGGAGCGAAGCTCCCCCCTGATCTGTCGGTCCTTAGACCTCCATTACCTCTTTTTCCTTGTGGGCCAGCACCTCGTCGCACTTGGCGACGTACTTGTTGGTGGAGTCCTGGACGTCCTTCTCGGCGCGCTTTAGCTCGTCCTCGGAGATCTGCTTGTCCTTCTCGAGCTTCTTCAGCTTGTCGATGGCGTCGCGGCGGATGTTCCTGAGGGCCACCTTGGCCTCCTCGGCGTCACGCTTCAGCTGCTTGACGATGTCCTTGCGGCGCTCCTCGGTGAGCGGCGGGAGGACGAGGCGGATCACCTTGCCGTCGTTGGCCGGGGTGAGCCCCAGGTTTGAGTTCATGATCGCCTTCTCGATGGGGCCGATCATCTTGTTGTCCCAGGGAGAGATGGTGATGGTGCGCGCCTCGGGAACGGCAAGGGAGGCCACCTGGTTCAGCGGCGACGGCGTCCCGTAGGAATCGACCTTGATCTCGTCCAGAAGTGCTGTGCTGGCGCGGCCGGTACGGACCTTCTGGTAGTCCTTCCTGAGCGAATCTATGGACTTGTCCATGTGGACGTGCATATCGGCGATGACATCCTTTATCATGCTATTCTCCTTCTTTGACGATGGTGCCGATCGGTTCGCCGTTGACCACCCGCACGACATTGCCGTCGGTCGTCACATCGAACACGATAATCGGAAGGCTGTTGTCCATGCAGAGCGAGATCGCGGTGGCGTCCATCACCTGGAGCCCCTTCCTGAGGACCTCCAGGTAGCTGAGGGTGCCGTACTTGGTGGCGCTCTTGTCCTTGTTGGGGTCTGCGGAGTAGACGCCGTCCACCTTGGTCCCCTTGAGGATCACGTCGGCGCCGATCTCCATGGCCCTGAGGCTCGCCGCGGTATCGGTGGTGAAGTAGGGGTTGCCGGTACCGGCGCCGAAGATGACCACCCTCCCCTTCTCCAGGTGCCTGATGGCGCGCCGGCGGATGTAGGGTTCGGCGACCTCGGCCATGCCGATGGCGGATTGGACGCGGGTGTCGACGCCGACCTTCTCCAGGGCGTCCTGCATGGCGAGGGAGTTGATCATGGTGGCGAGCATCCCCATGTAGTCGGCGCTGGCGCGGTCCATCCCCTTGGAGGAGGCTGCGACGCCGCGGAAGATGTTGCCGCCGCCGATGACCAGGCACAGCTCGACGCCGAGATCCACCACCTGCTTCACCTCGCGGGCGATCGCGGTGATGGTGTTCGGGTCGATGCCGTACCCCTGTTCGCCGCCGAGGGCCTCGCCGGAAAGCTTGAGAAGTACTCTTTTGTAATAGGGTTCTGCCATCGTAGTCACCTTGCCTTTTCTTGACGGCAAATAGCCTTCACGCAGAACAGGTTCCGGGGGGGCTTGCCTCCCCGGTGCGCCCGCCCGGGCGAGAACCTCCCGCGCAGGGCCGTTTGCCTTGCTGCAGATAAAAAAAGAGCCGCCCATTTTCATGGCCGGCTCCCGTTGGAACGTCTTACACGCCGGCCGCCGCGGCGACCTCTGCCGCGAAATCGCTCTCCTTCTTGGCGAGCCCCTCGCCGAGTACGAACTTGGCGAAGCGGCGGATGCTCATGTTCTCGCCGATGGAAGCGATGGTCTCGTTGAGGACCGTCTGGATGGTCTTGTCCGGGTCCTTCACGTAGGCCTGCTCGAGGAGGCAGATGTCGCCGAAGAACTTGTTGATCTGCCCTTCGAGGATCTTCTCGATGATGGCCGCCGGCTTGCCGCTCTCCTTGGCCTTCTCGCGGTAGATCGCCTTCTCGCGCTCGATGAGCTCTGCCGGCACTTCCTCGCGGCGTACGTAGAGCGGGGAGGCGGCGGCGATGTGCATCGCGATGTCCTTCACGAAGGCCTGGAAGTTCTCGTTCTTGGCCACGAAGTCGGTCTCGCAGTTGACCTCGACCAGGACGCCGATCTTGCCGCCGGCGTGGATGTAGGAACCGACCAGACCCTCGGTGGCGGCGCGGCCGGCCTTCTTGGAGGCGGCGGCCAGACCCTTGGTACGCAGGTAGTCGATCGCCTTCTCGTGATCGCCGTTGGTTTCGGTCAGGGCCTTCTTGCAGTCCATGAGGCCGGCGCCGGTTACTTTCCTGAGTTCGTTTACCTGTGCAGCTGTAATGCTCACGTTATCCTCCACAGTCACCCGCGCCTCGCGGCGCGGGTTTCTTAGTCATTGTGTTATTGAAAGGTGTTGCGGTCGCCGCGGACGGGGAGGCTTAGGCCTCGGCGGTAACCTCTTCAGCCACTTCCTCGCCCTCGGTGGAGAACTCTTCCTCGGCGCCGGTCTGGAGACGGGCGTTGCGAGCCTGGGCACCCTCGAGGACTGCATCAGCCATCTTGCTGGTCAAAAGGCGGATGGCGCGGATGGCGTCGTCGTTGCCCGGGATGACGTAGTTGATGTCGTCCGGATCGCAGTTGGTGTCGACGATGGCGACGACCGGGATGCCGAGTTTCTTGGCTTCGCTGACGGCGATCTCTTCGTTTTTCGGGTCAACCACGAACAGCACGCCCGGAACCTTGCCCATGCCCTTGATGCCGCCCAGGGTCTTCTCGAGCTTCTCGCGCTCCTTGGCGAGCTTGAGCTGCTCTTTCTTGGTGTAAGCCTCGATGGTGCCGTCAGCGATCATGGCGTCGAGACGCTTGAGACGGTCGATGCTCTGCTTCACGGTGGAGAAGTTGGTGAGCATGCCGCCCAGCCAACGGTCGTTGACGAAGAACTGCCCGCAACGCAGCGCCTCTTCGGCCACGGAATCCTGTGCCTGCTTCTTGGTGCCGACGAAGAGGATGGTCTCGCCTGCCTGGGCCGCGTCGGTGACGAAGCTGTAGGCGTTCTTGAAGAGCCTTACGGTCTTCTGCAGGTCGATGATGTAGATCCCGTTACGTGCGCCGAAGATGTACGGCTTCATTTTCGGGTTCCATCTCTTGGTCTGGTGCCCGAAGTGGACGCCGGCTTCCAGCAGTTCTTTCATGGTGATGTTCGACATTTTTTCTTTCTCCTTTTGGTTTTCCCTCCGCCACCCATTAATACCGGAACCCGCTGGGCGGGCACCACCGGCACGGCTGCAATGGCGTGCGAATTTTAAACAGCAAACTTATATAGCACAGGGTAGAAACGAAGGCAAGGCGAAAACCGACTCACGAAAAGCAGCAAAGACGCCAGGCCGACACCTTTGACAGGGATAAAAACGGGTCAAATGGATAACCCAAAAACAGTACCCTCACAGGAAAGGCCTCACCTTTTGCCTTTCATCCCTTTTATCCCTTTCATCCCCGTCAGGTTGTGCTCCTCTGCCAGTTCCCAGAACGCCTTCACGCTCGGTCGCTGCAGGTTCCTCTTGCTGGTGCAGAGCCCTACCTCGTAGGGCTTCAAGACCGGCGCGTTGTCCAGGACAACCACCTCGTCCCGAAACGGACTCCGCTCGAGGACCAGTTGCGGCACGATGCCGACCCCGCACCCCAGGCGAACCATGGCGATGATCGCCTCGTTGCCGGAAACCTCGGAGGTGATGTTGGGAGTGATGCGGTGCTCCTTGAGCCACTGGTCCAGGCGCCGGCGCGAAAGCCCGGTCTGCGGCAGCACAAGCGGCGCCCGGGAGAGATCGAGACGGTCCCCCTCGACCGGCACCTCGGCGGCACCGGACCGCCGCGGCGCGATGAAGATCAGCGGGATGGTGACGATGGGGAGAAACTGGATGTTCGCGCGCGCCCCGTCCGGAAAGGCCGCGACAGCCAGATCTATCTCGCCGCTTTGCACCTGGGACACCGCCTGCTCCGCGGCACCCGTGCGCAGCTCCAGCTGCACCTCGGGGTACTTCTCCCGGTACGATTCCAACAGCTCGGGAAGAAGGCCGTACACCGCGGTGATCGATGCGTAGATGGAGAGGGAACCGGCCACGGCCTGCTCGTTTTTCACCGACGAGCGCAGGCTTTGCCATTCGCTGAGGCAAAGCCGCGCGTAGGACTTCAGGCGTTCGCCCGCAGGCGATAGCGTGACCGTGCGGTTGTCGCGCAGAAACAGGGGCTGCTCCAGCTCCTCCTCCATGCGCTGGATGGTGCGGGTGAGCGCCGAGGGACTCAGGTTGCAGGCCTGGCTGGCCCGGCCGAAGTGCCTGAGCTCCGCAACCGCAAGGAATATCTCCAGCTCTCTAAGATCCATGTGAACCCTCTACCTCTATATAAATGCACGCGTGCCGCCCCCTCCCCCTCCGGGAGTGGGTCGGGATGAGGTCATACCCGCGACCTCGCCTTCACCGCCCGCGCCACTTATTGCGCGACACGCAACACAATATGCACAACAAATCAATTTACGCAACGTGAAATTTGGTATACATTCGCCACACTTTCACACCACCGACCGCGAGTAACCACACCACACTATATATTCAGGAGGGAAAGATGGGACAGAACTACTTCAACACCCTGCCGCTGCGGCGCCAGCTGCAGGAACTGGGCACCTGCCGCTTCATGGACGCTTCCGAGTTCGCCAACGGCTGCGAGTACGTGAAAGGCAAGAAGATCGTCATCGTCGGCTGCGGCGCACAGGGGCTCAACCAGGGGCTCAACATGCGCGACAGCGGGCTTGACGTCTCCTACACCCTCAGGAAAGAGGCCATCGAGCAGAAGCGCCAGTCCTACCTAAACGCCGTGGACAACGGCTTCAAGGTCGGCTCCTACGAAGAACTCCTTCCCACCGCCGACATCGTCATGAACCTCGCCCCGGACAAGCAGCACAGCAACGTCGTCGCGACCGTCATCCCGTTCATGAAGCAGGGCGCCGTGTTCAGCTACGCCCACGGCTTCAACATCGTCGAGGAAGGGACCCAGATCCGCAAGGACCTGACCGTGGTCATGATCGCCCCGAAGTGCCCGGGCTCCGAGGTGCGCGCCGAGTACAAGCGCGGCTTCGGCGTTCCGACCCTCATCGCGGTGCACCGCGAGAACGATCCCAACGGCGACGGCCTCGAGATCGCCAAGGCGATCGCCTCCGCGCAGGGTGGCGACCGCGCCGGCGTGCTCGAGTCCTCCTTCGTCGCCGAGGTGAAAAGCGACCTCATGGGCGAACAGACCATCCTCTGCGGCATGCTGCAGGCGGGCGCGCTCCTTTGCTTTGACAAGATGACCGCAAACGGCATCGCCGCCCCCTACGCGGTCAAGCTGATCCAGTACGGCTGGGAGACCATCACCGAGGCCCTCAAGCACGGCGGCATCACCAACATGATGGATCGCCTCTCCAACCCGGCCAAACTGGTCGCGTTCAAGCTTGCGGCCGAGCTAAAGGACATCATGCGCCCGCTGTTCGAAAAGCACATGGACGACATCATGAGCGGCGAGTTCTCCCGCACCATGATGGAGGACTGGGCCAACGACGACGTAAAGCTCCTTACCTGGCGCGAGCAGACCGGCCAGACCGCCTTCGAGAAGACCGAGGCGGCCGGCGAGATCTCCGAGCAGGAGTACTTCGACAAGGCCATCCTCATGGTGGCCATGGTGAAGGCCGGTGTCGAGCTCGCCTTCGAGACCATGGTCAACACCGGCATCGAGCCGGAGAGCGCCTACTACGAGTCCCTGCACGAGACCCCGCTCATCGCCAACACCATCGCCAGGAAGAAGCTGTACGAGATGAACCGCGTCATCTCCGACACCGCCGAGTACGGCTGCTACCTCTTCTCCCACGCCTGCGTGCCGCTGCTTAAGGATTTCATGGCCGAGGTCGGCACCGACGTGATCGGCAAGGGGCTCGACGTGAAGGACAACAGCGTCGACAACCAGCTGCTGGTCGCGGTCAACGCCGAGATCCGCAACCACCTGGTCGAGGAAGTGGGCGCCGAACTGCGCGCCGCAATGAAGGGTATGCAGAAGATCGTGTAAGTCTTCAAGGCAGGGATAGTCAGGACAAAAAAGGCGCTCGTTTGAGCGCCTTTTTTGTTTCGTCGATCCCCTTCCCTTTGCGGGAGGGGGAGCTTCTCATTCGCCGACGTTCGGGGCCTGCGCCTCCGAGGTGCCCGTCGCCGGCGCATGGGTCGCTTCCAGGATGCTGCTCAGAAGGTAGACCATGGGCTTGATCACGTTCTCGTCGCTCCAATAGGCGGAGTGGTTCGCCGGATTCCATGAGGTCAGGATGTTGCCGACGCTCACCTCGATGTCCTCGGAGACCGATGCCGAGTAACTGAGACTGAGCGGCTTCAGCGGCCACCCCAGCACGTCATCGGAATCGTAGAGGTTCAGCCACTTCGCCTTTTTCCTGAGCGGCTCGGCGAGGTGCCGGGGGGGAAACTCGATGCAGGCGAGGTTCTCCTTGTCCACGCAGAAAAGCGGGATGTTGCTCCCCAGCGTGACCAGGCCGGTGAGCGTTTCCATCCGCTCGAACGGGGTGCTTCCGTAGCGCTCCAGGTCGTACCCCTTCTGACGGTCCCAGATGTAGTTCGACATGAACACCGACCCCATGGAATGCGCCACGATGACGAGCGGCTTGTCCTGGTCGCCCAGTTTGGCACGCAGCTGCTGGAGCCCCTGGTGCACCACGCCATGGATCCTGTGATAGAGACTGTCGGTGCGGCTGCCCAAGGCGTGGTAGGAGCTCATGGTGCCGAAGGCGTTCAGGAAGAACTTGCGCAGTTTTGCCCAGTTCAGGTCGTTGTTCGCCGCCAGGTCGACCCAGATCTGGTGCTCCCTGGCTGACAGCAGCGGAGCCCAGTAGACCCCCTGCCAGGCGATCTCCTCCCGGTTCAGACCGCGCCCGGAGATCCTCTCGCGCAGTTCATAGACCATGTCGTGAGCGAAATCGTCGGCCAAAGTCCCCATACCATGCACAAGCAGCACACCCACTTTCTTGTTCATGTATGCCCCCTTTCGCGCCCCCCCATTGGAACAGGCGCACCGCGCGTCCCCGCACCGGCGTTGTCTACGCCCCCGCTGGGGCATCCACCGCAAATCGCGCTTTAATGTAGCAACACAAAATATAACTGGTTAATTCGAGGGTGCAACCCTTGCCCGGTCATGAGGGGGGGAGAAAGACCAAACGCAAGGAAGCGAAGGGGAGCCTTGCGCGCAGGGGACCGGCACCGTTTCTAGAAAAACCTTGTCAATAGTGCGGGAAAAAAGTAGTCTGCCGTGAACAAAAAGCACCCCCTGAAGGAGTCAATAAATGAAACGCCTCGTAAAGATTCTCTCTCTGTTGATCGTCCTCGCCGTACTGACCGCGCAGCAGGTGGGTGCAGCGGACACCAAGCCCAAGGAAATACCTCTTTCAGGAAAGGTACTGGAAACCATGGACGGCGGCGGCTATACCTACGTGAACCTGCAGAACGGGTCGGAAAAGGTGTGGGTCGCCATCCCGCTTACCAAGGTGAAGGTCGGGCAGCAGTTGTCGCTCATGCCCGGCTTCGAGATGAAGAACTTCACCAGCAAGGGGCTGAACCGCAAGTTCGACAGGGTTATCTTCTCCGGCGGCCTCGCCGACGCGGAAAAGATCGAGATGAGCCCGTCGGCCATCAAGGCCGTGCACCAGGGGGTTCCCGGAGCCCAGCAGGACGCTGCCAAGGCGGCACCGGCACCCGCCCGCGCGGTTGCTCCCGCACCCCTGGCCAAGAACCAGAAGGTGACCAAAGCCAAGGGTCCCAACGCCTACACCATCGCCGAGATCTACGCCAAGAGCAAGAAACTGGAGAAAAAGCCGGTGGTGGTCCGCGGACGCGTGGCGCGGGTAGCGCAGAAGATCATGAAGAAGAACTGGATCCACCTCGTGGACGGCACCGGATCGAAGGCCCAGAAGACCGACGACCTGGTGATCACTTCGAAGAACCTTCCCAAGGAAGGGGATGTGGTAACCGTTTCCGGCATACTTTATAACAACCTCGACTTCGGCTCCGGCTACCGCTACAACGTCCTCATCCAGGACGCCACCTTGAAGAAGTAAAGGTCACCGCCCCGACCTTCAGACGTCTCTTGGCACCCCCTCCCCTTGCGGGCCTGCGCGCCGAAGCGCCACGGTCCGCCAAGGCGGGAGGGGGGCAGGGCGGCGAAGCCCCGGTCCTGCCGGCGTCGAACGTCGCAGTCCCCTTACTACTACCGCCGCCGGCCTACCCTCTCCTGCTTCTCACTTCCTCGTTGTACTTCCGCATGTTGGCGCTCAACTCGCCGGTGAGCGCGAAATAGTCGTCTATCGCCCGCCCCAGCAGGAACTCCGCCTCGTGCCTCGCGTCCATGTGCACGTACAGCTCCGTCTCGTGCGCCGCCGAAACGTCCCGGCGCGCCCCCCCCTTGGCCGGTCGCAGCAGTTCCAGGACCGACCGAAACGGGCTCTCCTTATCGCCTCGGTCACGCAACCCAAGCAATTGCCCCAGTATCTCCTCGGCGGCCCCGGCCAGGGTGATGATGCTGAAGAGCTCCTTCTGGGCGAAGAACAGCAACAGCGCCGTCTCCAGTTGCTTCGTGGCGATATCCTGCTTGTGGTGTTTCTCTATGTTCACGGCTCCCCCTGTGGCGGTTACTTGGCCCAAACGGAAAAGGGCCGCGCTCCCTGGGGAGGCGGCCCTTCATTATTACCAGAAACTACGAGCTTTGCAGCAAGGCTTAGGCCTTGGTGATCACGACTTTCAGGGTGGCGACCACTTCCGGGTGAAGCTTCACGGCTGCGGTGAACTCGCCCAGGTGCTTGATCGGCTCGGCAAGCACGATGCGCTTGCGGTCGACTTCCACGCCGGCAGCTTTGAGCTGCTCGGCCAGTTCCATGTTGGTGACGGCGCCGAAGAGCTTGTCGTCAGCACCGGCCTGGTGAGCGATGGAAAGGGTGATCCCTTCGATCTTGGCCGCGATCAGCTTGGCAGCTTCGAGGACCTTGTTCTTCTTGTACTCGAGGTGGCGCTTGGCGTGCTCGAGGGCCTTGGCGTTCTTCTCGGTGGCCTCGATGGCGAAGCCCTTGGGCAGCAGGTAGTTCCTTGCGTAGCCCGGTGCTACCTTGACGATGTCGCCGATGTGGCCGAGATGTTCTACGTTTTCTTTGAGAATGACCTTCATGTGTTGCCTCCTAGCCTGGTTGATTACAGGTTTTCCTGTTTATTGGGGGACCTGAAGTCCGCCCAGAGATCGAATACGCCCAGCGCCGCCACCGCCAGCACCATCATGGGCTGAAAGATGAGGAGCAGGCTCGCCAAAAGTCTTATAAAGACCGGAACCTGGAGCTTACGGAAGAAAAAGCTGATGATCGCGAACCCTTGCACAGAGTACACGGCGCCCAGAACGATCAGCACGTTCAGGGAGGCGAGGTGCACGATGGGTTCCGGCACGAGGGTGCCGAAACCGGACACGATCAAAAGCCAGACCAGCGGCTCCGGGTTCTTGTACTTCCTGAAGTCACCGACGAACAGCGGCATGCGCAGGCGCGCCGCTATCCCGGCCAGCAGCATCAGGTTCATGCAGGCGATCATCCCGTAGGCCACGGTGACCAGCGCGGGGTAGATGGTGACAACCAGCTGTCCTGCCTGGGACATCGAATCCTGCAGCGCCTTGAGCTCGTCCCCCTTGACACCCGCCTTCTGGTAGATCTGCGAGGTCTGGTTGATGCTCGTCTGCACCCCTTTGCTGATCTTGGCATGCAGGTCGGCCCCCGTCGCCATGCCGTACACCACCGCCGCGACCAACAGGACCGCGATGGTCACCGCCACCGAGTAGATGACGGAGCGTGCTCCCCCCTTGTTCCTGAGCAGGAACTCGGGAAGCGCCAGGGACAGCACGCCGGCCTGCAACAGATAGACGGCCGTCGCGGCCGGATCACCGACGCCGAGAAGAATGGCGCAGCTGGCAAGGACAATCGCAAACCCGGTCACCCTCCCCCGCTTGACCGCGTAGAACGCGGCAGGAGCCGAGGCAAAGAGCCCGGGAATGGTGCCGACCACGGGGAGATAGACGAAAGCAAGGAAGAGCGTCACCGTAGCGACGCTCCCCTTGATCACATCGAAAATCTTCCCCTGCAACGGATTCACCGTCAGCGGCACCTAGGCGGTTGCGTGGCTGCCGGCAATCGGAAGCAGCGCGATGTTCCTGGCGCGCTTGATCGCCTCGGTGATTTCCCTCTGGTGCTTGGAGCAGTTGCCGGAAATGCGGCGCGGGATGATCTTGCCGCGCTCCGAAACGAAATAACGGAGGGTGCGGGGATCTTTGTAGTCAATGGTAACCTGCTTGTCCGCGCAGAAACGGCAGACCTTACGACGCTGGAACGGACGCTTCTTCCTCGGCCCGCTGCTGGTTCTCTGGGGTGCTCTTTCGTCAGCCATCTTTTATTCCTCCACCGTAGTAGTCGTTTCGGCCGGAGCCTCGGTAGCAGCAGCAGCCACTTCCTCGGTCCCTTCCTCGGCACTCTTGGCCGGAGCGGCTGCCGGGACAACCACTTCCTGCTCGAGCTTAACGCTCTGGTACCTGATCACCTTGTCGTCAAGGCGCAGACGGCGCTCCAGCTCAGCGATCAGCGGGGCATCGGCGTCGAAACGGAGGTAAAAGTAACGGCCACGCGGGTTCTTGTTGATCGGGTAAGCCAGCTTCCTGGTGCCCCAGTCTTCAAGCCTCTTGAAATCGCCGTTCATGCTGGCGATCACGTCCTGCACCTTGGTGGAAAGAGCTTTGATCTCTTCGTCACCGAGGTCCGGCTGGACGATGTAAATCGTCTCGTACATCCTGCTCATTGTTAAGCCTCCTCACGGTTAATTTAGCCCCGGTCCAACCCGGAGCAAGGAGATACGGCCCTAAGGCCGTTCTGGTGAACGGTACTTCTTACTACACTTATGAAAATTTGACAAGGGAAAAAGAATCAGATTAAGACAAAGATTAAGATAAAGTTCCAGCCCCTGTCCGCAATCCCGCCATGGCGGCCGGGTCTTCTTAATCTTAATCTCAATCTTTATCTGCTTTTATACATTGAACCTAAAATGCATGACGTCGCCGTCCTGCACCACGTACTCCTTCCCCTCCAGGCGCATCAGCCCCTTTTCCTTGGCGCCACTCTCGCCGCCGGAGGCGATGTAGTCGTTGTAGGAAATCACCTCGGCACGGATGAACCCCTTCTCGAAGTCGGAGTGGATAACGCCCGCGGCGCCGGGGGCCTTGGTCCCCTTGGTGATGGTCCAGGCGCGCACTTCCTTGACCCCGGCGGTGAAGTAGGTGATGAGCCCGAGCAGCTCGTAGCCGGAACGGATCAGGCGGTCGAGCCCGGATTCGGCGAGCCCCATCTCCTCGAGGAAGGCCTGCTTCTCCTCCCCCGCCAGCTCGGAGATCTCGGCTTCGATGGAGCCGCAGATGGTGACCACGCCGTTTCCTTCCTTGGCGGCGAACTGGCGCACCTCGTCGACGTAGGGGTGTTTCCCCTCGAGGTCGTCTTCGGCCACGTTGGCGACGTAGAGCACCGGCTTCGCGGTCATCAGGTGCATGTCGCGCAGGATCATCCGCTCGTCCTCGTTCTCGGGGAGATCCCGCGGCGAGAGCCCCTTCTCCAGGGTCGCCTTCACCTTCTGGCAGAACTCGACGTCTTCCTTGGCCTTCTTGTCGCCGCTTCTCGCTTGCTTCTCGGTTCGCTGCATGCGCTTTTCCACCGTATCGAGGTCGGCAAGCGCCAGCTCGGTCTGGATCACCTCGATGTCGCGCACCGGCGAGACGCTGCCGCTTACGTGCACCACGTTCTCGTTCTCGAAGCAGCGCACCACGTGCAGGATCGCGTCCACGGAGCGGATGTGCCCCAGGAACTTGTTCCCCAGTCCCTCACCCTGGCTCGCCCCTTTTACAAGACCGGCGATGTCGAGGAACTCGACGGTGGTGGGGAGGATCCGCTCCGGGAGCACGATCTCGGCCAGCTTGTCCATGCGGGGATCGGGCACCGAGACGATGCCGACGTTGGGGTCGATGGTGCAGAAGGGATAGTTGGCGGACTCGGCACCGGCCGAGGTGAGCGCGTTGAAGATGGTGGATTTCCCCACGTTGGGGAGACCGACTATGCCGCAGTTGAAACCCATGTGTGTTTCCTTTTAGCTTAAATCAACCCGCTTCAACGGGGCTGAAGCCCCTCGAGGGGGTATCTCTGTCCCCCCTCTCCCAAAGGGCGAGGGGGTCTTGGTCTCGATGTTATTCTCTATCCGGGTCTCGGCTACTTCGCGTTGAAGATGCTCATCGCCTTGGGCATCCCCTCCTTGATCGCCATTTCCATGGCGTCAAGGGAGGTGTCCAGCACTTCCAGCAGCTCGTTCATCTCCTCTTTGGCGAAGTTGGTCAGGACGAAGTTCACCACATCGCCGTGCAGCGGCCGGCCGATGCCGACTCGCACCCGGGCGAAGGCGTTGGAGCCCAGCTCCTGCCCCAGCGAGCGCAGGCCGTTGTGCCCGCCGTGCCCGCCCCCTTCCTTGAGCCGCACCTTGCCGAACGGGATATCGAGGTCGTCGTGGATCACGATGAGATCTGACAGGGAGAGCTTGTAGAAGCGGAGCGCCTCGGCCACCGATCGGCCGGACAGATTCATGAAGGTCTGCGGCTTGAGGAGATAGACCCGCTCGCCCGCCCAGCTGCCGTCACCGGCAAGGCCGGAAAACGCCTTCCTGGTGACGGCGATGTTGGACAGGCTCGCCAGACGGTCTAAAACCATGAAACCCGCGTTGTGGCGGGTCCATGTGTACTTGGGCCCGGGGTTGCCGAGCCCTACGATCAATTTTGCTGCCATAAGGATCCTGGACTAGGCAGCGGCCTCTTCCTCGGCAGTAGCCTTGCGGCCGAGGATGCTGACCACCGGAGCCTTCGGATCGCTCAGGATGGCGGCGCCCACCGGCGCGCTGATGTCGCCCACGTGGATGGAGTGGCCGATGGCGAGCTCGGTGACGTCGACGTTGATGTGCCCCGGGATGTGAACCGGGAGGCACTCGACTTCAACGGTGTGCATCGCAAAGTCGAGGAAGCCGCCTGCCTTGACGCCGGTCGGGGTGCCGACCAGGTTCAGCTTGACCTGTACCTTCACCTTGTCGGCGAGGTTGATCTTGTGCAGGTCGACGTGACGTGCGTGGTTCTTGAGGGAGTCGCGCAGCAGGTCAGCCACGATGACGTTGGCGCCTTCCAGTGCGGCTACGCCCTGCAGGGTCAGGATGTGGTTGCGGCCACCTTCGCCGGCGATGGCTTCGGTCAGTTCCTTCAGCCCGAGCGAGATGCAGACCGGCTCGATACCCTTGCCGTACACGACGGCCGGAACGCGGCCGGCGGCGCGCAGACGACGGCAGATCCCCTTGCCGGTTTTTTCCCTCAGTTCAACATTAAGCACCTGCTTACTCATACATCCTCCGATGTCAATCTTGGTATTTGATCTTCCAATGACAGTTTATATTTTAGTACTACACGAAAAGGGAGCTGACGGATTCGTCCTCGTGGATGCGGCGGATCGCCTCGGCCAGAAGGTCTGCCACGGAAAGCACCCTGAGCTTGTCGGTCTGTTCCGCCTTCTCGCCCAGCGGAACGGTGTCCGTGATGACGACCTTCTCGATGACGGAATTGTTGATCCTATCGATGGCCGGCCCGGAGAGGACCCCGTGGGTGGCGCAGGCGTAGACGCTGGCGGCGCCGTGCTCCTTCAGCGCCAGGGCTGCCTGGGTCAGGGTGCCGGCGGTATCGATCATGTCGTCGAGGATGATGGCGGACTTCCCCTTCACGTCACCGATCAGGTGCATGATCTCCGCGACGTTGGGACCGGTGCGGCGCTTGTCGATCACGGCCAGGGTGCAGCCGAGCCTCTTGGCGAAGGCCCTGGCGCGCTCGGTACCCCCCGCGTCGGGGGAAACCATGACCAGGTTGTCCAGGTCGTCGGCGAAACGGCTCTTCAGGTGGGCCAAAAGCACCGGTGCGGCGTAGAGGTTGTCCACCGGGATGTTGAAGAAGCCCTGGATCTGGCCGGCGTGCAGGTCGATGGTGACCACCCTGTGCGCGCCCGCGGTGGTGATCAGGTCCGCCACCAGCTTGGACGTGATCGGGGTCCTCGGTGCAGCCTTGCGGTCCTGGCGCGCGTAGCCGTAGTAGGGGATCACGGCGGTGATGGTCGCCGCGGACGCCCTCTTCAGGGCATCGATCATGATGAGCAGTTCCATCAAATTGTTGTTGGTCGGGCAGCAGGTGGACTGAACCACGTAGACGTCACGACCGCGCACGTTCTCGCCGATCTCGACCATGATCTCGCCGTCGGAGAAGGTCCTGACCTTCGCCTTGCCCAGAGGGACCCTGAGGCAGTCACAGATCTTCTCTGCCAGAACCGGATTGGAGTTACCGCTGAACACCCTGATCTTGTTTTCCATCAATGCACCGGCCCTCTCTACTTTTTTCTTTTTAAATTGGCTGCGCGTGCACCACTCGCGACGGCGGGGCAGCCTGCATCCAAAACCCAGGAAACGCTACTTAATACAATAGTTGCCGGGTGAAGTCAATGGAAAACCTACCGTGACGGGGCTCCCTCCCCCTTCGCGCAGGCGAGTTCTGGCCGGCGCCAGGAAGGACCATTCGCGCGCCGCGGTCGAAAAGTTCCGGCACAACGGAATGTTGACAAAAAAGACTTCAGCTAGTAAGGGATCTTGACGATAAGATGCCTGGCGAACATCACCGATGTGTGCGAGGAGGGTACCAAGATGGAACAGCGGCGATTTCACCGGGTCACATACAGTGCGCCTGGAGAATTGGTTCATCATGACATCAAATATCGTTGCCGCCTGGAAAACGTCTCCCTGCGCGGAGCCCTTATCAGTGCCGACGAGTGCCTCATGGTGCCTCTCAACGAATCCTGCAGGCTCACGGTCCCCCTCGAACCGGGCACAGAACCTTTGACCCTCACGGTCAGCGTGGTGCACTGCTTCTTCTCGATGATCGGCGTGAAGTTCACCGGGTTTACCGGCGATTCGGAACTGAGACTGCTCGAATTACTGAAGCAGAAGACATCGGAGCCTGACAAGCTGATGCAGGAGTGGGAGAGTCTCAAGAAGGGAAAATCAGTTGCGGAGGAAGACAGGGCCGGCATGCCGGAACCGGTGGCGGCCACCTACTGATCACCGCGGCGCTAGCCCCGGCTCAATGCTTTGCGGGGCCTTCCTCCGAGCCTTGGGGAACGCGCCGCTCGTAGGGGAGGCAACTGTTTATATTGAGCACCTCCTCGGCCAGGGCGAGGCTCTTGTACCTCAGGGAGACCTGCTCCAGTTTGTCCTTTAAACGCAACAGGACATCGATACTCTCGGTCTTCGCGTATTCGTTGTACAACTGCATCACTTCCTTGAACACAAGCTCCAGCGACTCATCCAACGAGGGAGCGGGGCCCGGCACCGGCGCTTCTACGCCAGCGTCCCCTTTGGTCCAGTGCTGACGGACCTCCTCTTTGAACCGTCCCAAGATAAGCCGGTCGATCTTGTACTTGGCATTACCTATTTCAAGGATGCTTCTAACCATGCCCTCTCCCGATACAACTCGAAATCATTAAAAAGAAGACGGCGCAACGATCGCCTCCATGAAGTAAGATTTCGGCAACTGCTCGGGAAACTTTAGTGTTTTTGACTGCAGTATCTGCTTTCGATTAGAAGAAAAAGCCCCGACAAAGCAAAAGCTCCCTTGACACGGTTCCAGCCTTGCGCTATCGTTCCAGCAAATTTTCCAGATCCACATACGATACACGATAATACTAAACCATCCGCGAGGATGGGACGGAAAGCCTACTGGGTCTCACCGAGACAGCCGGGTCGCCGAAATATCAGACTAGATATTCGGCCCCGGCTTTTTTATTGCCCAAAACCCCGTATTCACCTTTGCTTTGACTCCACATTCATGTGGCCAGCCGGGCGAAGTGGTACCCCAGGAGGAACTGACATGAGCATGAAATCGTTACTGAGCGTCTTGGCGGCAGGAGCCGCATTCGTTCTGCTCGGAGCGGCAACCGCCCCGACCGCGCAAGCCGGATCCGTCGGCGTCAACGTCCAACTGAACGGCTACATCCCCGCCCCGCCGGGAGTCCACATCTATTACGAATCCGGCCGCCCCTACTACGTCGAAAACCACCAGCGGGTGTACCTGAAGCAGAAGGAAAAGGAGCATCACGACCACGGTAAAAAGAAAGGGCACAAGAAACATCATCGCGACTGAGAGCATAACTCCCCACTGACAGGAGGATAGCACCATGCGAGAGAAACGTTCTGCCTTACGTATCATGATCCTTTTCGTTTGCGCCGTTGCCACGACCCTTTTGTACCTGAGCGGCTGCGGCGGTGGCGGCAGCAGCGCCGGCAAAGGAACCCTCAAGCTCGCCATCACCGACAAGCAAAGCGACGACTTCCAGAACCTCGTCATCTCCGTCAAGGAGATCAGGGTGGTCCCGGCCGGCCACGAGAACGCCGCCGATGACGACCCCGCCCTCCCGGTCCTGGCAAGGTTCAACCCGCAGGAAAAGGTCATCGACGTGATGACCCTGCAATTCGTCCAGCAAGCCCTGGGCGAGTTGGTGCTCCCGGCCGGGACCTACCGCCAGATCCGCCTGGTGCTGTACCCCAACCCGAACGGGAACCAGGCGCCGGTCAACTACCTTACCCTGAAGAGCGACCCGAACACCAAGATCCCGCTGACCACCCCGAGCGGTCAGCAGTCCGGGCTCAAGATCCTCGGGCCGATGGAGGTCAAGCCCGGCGTGATCAACGCGGTCATGATCGACTTCGACCCGAACACCGCGGTGGTCAAGCGCGGCAACACCAACGAGTACAACCTCAAACCCACCGGCATCAGGCTGATACAGATGGCGGACGTCCTGACGCAGTTCGGCTCCATCATCGGCAACGTCAGCAGCACCCTCCAGAATTGGAGCAGCGCGACCGTTTCCATCAAGCGTCGCGGGTCCATCAACGACACCACGCCCATCGCGTCCGGCCAGATCTTCGCCGGCTATACCAGCGGCAAGTGGCAAGCCCCCTTCTCGGCCTTCGTGCCGGCGAGCGAACCGGGGTGGGGCTACAAGGCCTTCGTCAACTCCAACGGCTTCGCGCTCTACTCCTCCGCCGCAGTACCGGTGGTGCAGGGACAGGCCAGGGACCTGGGTGAAATCGTCCTGGTTCCGCAATAAGAGTGCCATGAAGTGCCCCGGTCCTCGCAGAGGAGGACCGGGGGCGCATTAACGTAGAGGAGATGAAAGTGTATGCCTATAATTGAATGGAAGGACTGTTATGTGGTTGGCATACAGGAGATCGATCAACACCACCAAAGCCTGGTGCAGTATCTCAACAAAACCTATGACCACTTCCGTGAGGGGCACCCGTTGGACCCCTCCGTGCTGGAGATCCTGATCGACTATTCCATGCAGCATTTCGGTTGCGAAGAGCGCTGGATGGAGAACTCCTCCTACCCAAAGCTCGGGCCGCACAAGGAGGAGCACCGGCAATTTCGCACCAAGATCTCCCAACTGAAGAAAAAACAGCCCCTCGACACCAAGGCATCCGTCGAGCTGCTCTGGTTTCTCTGCAACTGGGTCACCCACCACATACGGGAAACCGATGCGGACTTCGGCAGGTACCTGAACTCCCAGTCCCGGCGCGGCTAAAGGGGAGCTGCGAACCGACACATATACCTGGAGGCAAGCCGCCGCGGGGGCATCGATAAGCGATAATACTCAACCATCCGCGAGGATGGGGCGGAAAGCCTACAGGGTCTCACCGAGACAGCCGGGTTGCCGAACTATCACCTGATATTCGGCCCCGGCTTTTTTTTGGTCCGCACCTGGAATATAAGGAATATTATATTTTTAAATCAACCGCTGCGCGAGAACTCGCGTCCTCCCCCTTGTGAAGGGGAGACTGAGGGGGTTTGCATTGGTTGGATCCACAATCTGCACGGACGCAAAGGAGGACAAGAGCATATGAAAACGATGAAACTATTGGCAGCAGCTGTCGCGGCTGTCGCAATGTTCATTTCCGTCACGCCGGCCTATGCCGGGAAGGAGTCGAGAAAGATCGAGGACTGCATCGAGGTGGTCAAGGCGATCAAGGCCATCCCCGAGGATGGGATACCCCCGATGCTGCTGAAGAACGCGCAGGGGATCATGATCATTCCTGAAGTGCTGAAGGTCGGCTTCGTAGTCGGCGGCAGGTACGGCACCGGCGTGCTGACCGTACGCGACGAGAAAGGGAACTGGAGCGATCCCGTCTTCGTAAAAATAGCCGGCGGCAGCCTGGGGTGGCAGATCGGTGCCGAGTCGACCGACCTCATCCTGGTCTTCAAGACTAAAAAAGGAGTGGACGGCGTCCTCAGGGGCAAGTTTACCCTCGGAGCCGACGCATCTGTGGCCGCAGGGCCGGTCGGTCGAAGCGCCGAGGGGGCGACCGACGTCACCCTGAAAAGCGAGATCCTCTCCTATTCTCGCAGCCGCGGTCTCTTTGCCGGTATCGCGCTCAACGGCGCCGCCCTGATGATCGATGACGATGCCAACGGCGCATACTACGGCAACCTCGACCCAAGGACCATAGCGGCCGGCCAGGCCGGCAAGCGCTCCCCGGAAGTAAAGCAGCTGCTTGACCTGCTGTAATCCCCCCACCAGACCAGAAGGCCGCCCGTTGCCCTCGTGGCCGGGCGGCTTTTTTTTGCTGCACGCTAAACCGACGACGCTCTCATTGATTCCAATTTCTTCAAGGCTAATCCCGCTCTCCCCACAAAGATATTAATCACGTTACGCCCCACTTAACTAATGAATGGCTCGCGAGGGTTTCAGCCGCTTGCAAACCGCCAAAACGTGCCCTAGACTTCGTGAAATCCTGCTAATGCTGGCCGCAACCTGCCGGAGAAGAGGAGAATAGCCATGTCCTACATCACTGTATCAGCTGACGTTAAAGGTAAAGACTCCACCTGCCTAAGCAACGTTCGCCGCTGTGCTCGTGGATTGGCGGATTTGGAGCTGTACAAGAACGGCCCCATCCCTATTAATATCGTGCAACAAGCTGTAGATGAGTATGATGCAGCGCACGAAGAGGGTAAATCCGGTAATCGTTCACAGATCCAAAGGCGTAAAAACGCACGCAAAGTCGTCACGGAAATGTTCAAGAAAATCGTCTCGTTCTTACAGTCAGTAGCGACAGAAGAGGATATCCCCGCTCTAATGCAAGCCGGGTTCAACGCCCATGTTCCGGTGTACCGCAAAAAGACAGCACCGGCACCTATGGCAGGTTAAAAAAGACCACATCACTTCGTCAGGCCCAAGCAGCTAAAGCAGGCTAAAATGAAATCCCCCCCGAGGAACCGGCCTATGGCGTAGTTCCCGGGGGGGCTTCCTTCCCAGCCGCTGCGTCAACTCCTCTACAAATACGCCCCCGGTGCCCCCCCATCTCTGATTTTCGAGTTCGAAACGCCTCACGACAGTGAAGGTACCCGTCGCAACAGTGTTGATGACCATCGTAGCAATGTTGATGACCATCGAAACGGTGTTGATACCCATCGTAGCAATGAAGATGACCATCGCACCAATGTTGATGACCATCTAAACAATGTTGATGACCATCTAAACAATGTTGATGACCATCTAAACAATGTTGATACCCATCGCAGCAATGTTGATGACTATCAAAACAATGTTTATGACCATCGCAACAATGTTTATTACCATCGCAACAGTGTTGATGACCATCTAAACAATGATGATGACCATCACAGCAGTGTTGATGACCATCAAAACGATGTTGATGACCATCGCAGCAGTGTTGATGACCATCGCAACGATGTTGATACCGGCCACAACGGTGTCGCCTCTGACGGCCCACATCACGGCTTGACTCCCACCTGGGCCGCGATACCATTAGCATGTTTTAATTTTATTCCGTCGCAATGCCCGGCACTTCTAACCTCGGAGGGATGAACATGACTGTTGGCAACGCCACTTTGGAGAGGCTCTTTCGCAAAATTTCGAACGTTTCCATGCTGCTCACCGATCGCTGCAATTTGCGGTGCTCGTATTGTTTCATCGACTGCACGCCTGCCAACGATTCAAGGATGTCGCTCGACACCGCAAAGGAGATAGCCCGTCTCCTGGTCGCGAATTCCCAGTACCCACAAGTAGTCCTGCATTTATACGGCGGCGAACCGTTGCTGGTCGAGGACGCCTGGATCGCGGAGTTCGTCGCCTATGCCAGGGCGCTTGGCCAACAGCAGGGCAAAGGAGTGATCTTTCCCCTGAGTACGAACGGGACGCTGCTGGATGAGGAGCGCATGGTGAGGCTGCACGACCTCGGCGTCTCGTTCTCGATAAGCTGCGACGGGCCGCCCCATATCCACGACGCCTGTCGCGAGGGTGGAGCGAAGATCCACGAACTGTTCGGGGCGGCACGCAAGCGGAACATTCAGGTGGGCGTGGTCACCACCATAAACAGGCACAACTGCGACAGGATGCCGGAAGTAATGGAGTATCTGCGTGAGCAGGGGGTGGCGGGGATGATCTCGAACTTCGTGGTCGCGCAGGGACGTGGCGATGCCGAGCAACTTTCAGCGGACCAGATGTACCGGAGCACCGTCGCGATGATAGAGCACATGCTGAAGACCGACTTGTCCGTGGACGACATGAGGATCGGGAGACTCGCCTACCAATTCCTCTGCGCCAGCCATGGCAACGCCTCCCAGCCGCAGTGGAACCGCTCCTGCGACTCGGCGGAGGACAAGGTCGGCATAGATGCAGAGGGGAACATCTTCGTGTGCGGTGGAACCAGGAACAGGGATTACCTGCTCGGCCGGTTGGGCGAGGAGATCGACGAATGCGGGGTACAACGGCTGCGCGACAACTTCCCCAGGAAAGGAACATGGTATATCCGCTGCTTCGATTGCAAGGCCAACCACTTCTGCACCCACGGCTGCCCCATATCCTGCGACCTTTCCGAAAACTTCCGGGAGAACCATTGCAACTACACCAGGCAGATGTGGACCTACTTCGGCAACAACCCCGATCAGGCCCGGAAGCTTCACGAGATGACCATGCGAAAAATGCAGCAGTGCATGAAACCACCGACAGCGACAGACGGCGACCACCGATGTCAGATCGAGGTCGGAGCACAAGGAGGAGAGTAGCACCTGCTGTCCAACGCGTAACCACAACAGGAAAAAGGAGGATGAACATGATTACCAGAGGACTAGACGGCACTTTTTACGAGATTCCTGACGACATGGCCGACCAGTACAAGGTCCCCCCAGAAGAGGTCCAGGCAAAACTTGGATCAGGATGCGGGTATTCCCAAAACGTCCAGATGGGAATGGGGCAGCAGATGATGGGTCCTCAGAGCAGCGGCAGCCCCCAGGGGGTGGTGATAAACGTCATCAACCCCACCGCCGTGCAGAACCCGATGATGGGCAGCCAGCAGCCCCCGCAACAGCAGGGATCGAAGTCCTTCCTGCAGAGTGCAGGAGAAGGAGCCCAAGCAGAGGGCGCCGCAGGACAGCTGACCGGGACCTGTTATAGCTGCTACAGTTGCTACTGCTACAGTTGCTACTGCTACAGCTGTTACTGCTACAGGACCTGCTACAGCTGCTACGTCCAGCCGGTCTAGACGCCGGCGACGGCATCTCTACATCATCCACACGATCATGAGAGAAATAGACGTATCGCCCGAGGGATTGGCCAGAAGGCCGATCCCTTTTCATTATGCAAGAGGACCTGCTCGAGATCCTTGTGGCGTCGTAAAAACCATTCAGCAGGGTCACCCTTGCTCCCAGATTTAATCGTTTATAATCCACCTCTCAATTGACATCTCAGATGGCGGGTATAAAGAAAATCTTGAGTACGCATCAGTAGTGATCCCAATCAAGGAGGAACTGCCCCATGTTAAAAAAACTCGGCTATTTCCTGCTTTTAGGTGTATCGCTGACTGTCACGGCTGGCTGTGCAAACCGTGCCACAGGGACACTGACTGCCGGCGTAGATTTGGGCAAACTCAAGACCTTCTATGTCGTACAGGCGCCCGACGACAAAAGGAACACCTACCAACTCATCAAGGAAAATTTGGAAAAGCGGGGATTCGGCGCAACCACCGGTCCAGAGTTGAAGCCACCATACCAAAGCGACGCCGTGGTTACCTACGCCGATAAGTGGATGTGGGATATCACGATGTACATGCTTGAGCTTACCATCATCTTCCGGGATCCTAAGACCGACTTCCCCTTAGCCACCGGCAATTCCCTCCACGCCTCCCTGACCAGAAAACCTCCTGCGGATATGGTTGATGAAGTACTGACCAACATCTTTAACGCGAAGCCGGCTAAATAAGGAGGACGCCATGCGCCAGAGAGATGGAAGTCCCGAAGACGCCACACTCATATCGAAGCTACTGATTCTCTTTCTCTGTGTCTCCGCGCTCATGGTTGCCGGTTGTTGCACCACGGCAACGCACGAAGGGATGACCCCGACCACCTTTGAAACAGGAGCGAAGAACCAGAAAACGGTGGGCGTTGACGTGGGAGGGGGCAAGGAACTCGACGAGTTGGGGAGGACACGGATATCGAACGAGGAGTTCAAGAAGGCGCTGCTGGCCGCCATAACCAAGTCAGGTACTTTTTCACGGACCGTTGAAGGCAAGGAGGGTGACTACCTTCTCTCGGTGATGATTTTCTCAATGGAGCAACCGGTTTTCGGGTTGTCCTTTACCGTGAAGATGGAGGCTGGTTGGACGCTGAAGCGGGTCGCCACCGGCGAAACGGTGTGGCAGGAATCGATCAAATCTGAACATACCGCAACAACGGGGGATGCATTTATCGGTGCCACCCGCCTGAGATTGGCGACAGAAGGCGCAGGGCGGAAGAACATCAGTCAGGGGCTTGCGAAAATTTCGAAACTAAGCCTCTGATACCAGTGTAGCCATAGAGGTGGTACGGCTTTAGAGGCACAGTCATCGAAGCAACCTATGGCATGGTTGGGCCATATTACTCAGACAACCGTGCCGAAGAGCTTACCGACGCCAGCGGTTAGTCCCATTGCTAACGCCCCCCAGAAAGCGACACGAATTGCACCCTTCACAATAGGCGCGCCACCGGCGTATGCTGCGGTTGCCCCCAGTATGGCTAAAGTAACCAGCGCGGTCGCAGATAAAACCTCGGTAACCCAGGCTGTAGGAGCGAGCAACAGAGCTACTATCGGAACAATGGCACCCACCGCGAAAGAAATGGCAGACGCGAGAGCAGCTTGAACCGGCCGAGCCCGTAGGGTCTCGGTGATGCCTAGTTCGTCACGAGCGTGTGCCAAAAGTGCATCGCGGGACGTCAGCTTTTCTGCTACCAGGCGTGCTAACGGTTGATCGAGACCTCGGCTCACATAAATTGACGTCAACTCCGCGAGTTCGCTCTCTGGTTGAGTCTGTAGCTCGCTCTTTTCTCTTTTAATGTCTGCGCCTTCAGTATCAGCCTGCGATTGAACCGAGACATACTCGCCGGCCGCCATTGACATAGCTCCAGCTACCAGACCGGCTACACCGGTAAGCAGAATACTATTTTGTGGTGCTCCAGAGGCAGCAACGCCGACGACAAGGCTTGCGATCGAAATTGTTCCGTCATTAGCACCAAGCACGGCGGCTCGAAGCCAACCAATTCTGTTCGATTTGTGAGATTCGCCTTGAGGTCGCGGCATTATAAGAATCTCCATGTGTCTTACAGGCGGCGCTTGACTACCGGGCGACGCTTTATCGCCTGGTCATGGTCTGAGCGTCTGGTTGGGGGTAATTCTACATCAGATCGGGACTCGATTCGAGTCAAGAGACATCATGGTTACTCTACTTTGACCCGACTCGCTGATGAACGGTTATTGGTAACTACTCCCGGGAAGGAAAAGGGCATGGGCAACTTTATGAGGCGCTGATATGGATGAAAAAATCCGACCGGTCGCCTGATGTTGGCGAGAAAGGTAGAACAGAAGGGACGTGCGGGCTGTTAGACGAAAATTGGCTTGGGGCACCGGGATCTAAGCAGGTGGAACCGTTCCTTGCTCCAGTAATTCCAAGACTCGGTGATTGATGACATCGATGGCCTGGGTGGTCCGACCTGTTGGAGATGTGGCAGGTATCACCGCTTGTCAACACGCCGAAGGTTGACAGTTGCGAGCTGGTCGCACCGCTCTGTAGACGCGGGAGCATCCGCCTGCCGAGATTTTCTGGAGAGCTGCGGAACAGGAGCGCAGGAGGAGCGGGCGAATCACGGAACTGAGCGGAGGCCGGATGTAGAGATTGGCGCTTTGTTGCTAGTCACCAAGGCTCGAGCGAATGGCTTGAAGAAAGTCCGCAGGGGTGAAGGGTTTTGGGATGAGACTAACTCCATCGGGCGCTGGTTGATCTGAAGCATATCCGCTCATAAGAAGAACTTTGACGGATGGAGTGATGGTCCTCATTATCTTGATGCTCGACAAACCGTCCAGTCGAGGCATAACAATGTCTGTTACGACGAGCTTTATTTCTTGTACGTTGAGCTTGAATTTTTCAAGTGCATCTAAGCCATCAGCGGCCTGTATCACTTTATAACCGTGGCAAACCAGGAGGTCATGAAGCATCGACCGGATTTGGGCCTCGTCATCGACGAGAAGGATCGTGTGTTCGCTGGCAGGTTCTCCCTGTCTCATACTACTCCTCCTGTTCAATCCATGCTTAATCGACCGCTATATGTACATCAGCAAAAAGAAGCCAAAGGCTGCAGACACCTCTGAGGCTTCCTGCGTTTGAGAAGCGCGAATTTGAGTCAAAATGGTATCAACGCCCTGCAAAATCTCACCAGATGTGTTTCAGATGGAAGATTTGCAACAACGCCTCCACGAGAAGCTTGAGCGGGAACGCCAATATATCGTGACTTTGTTCTAATGTAAACATTTCTAATTCGTTACCTTACAGAGGTTCCTGATTTGGCGCTCATTGAGGATGGAGGAGAAGCAGAGGCTGATACGGGGCAAATGGGGTTGGGGGGCGTGGCGGGGCCGGGAAGAAAAGGGTCAGCCTGGAAGAGCAAGGTGTTGCAGCAAGAAATAAGCACAATAAGTTTCTTCAGGAGCTTCTGGCTGGGGGCGTTTCCCCTCCTGATGCAGCATCTGAATGCGTACCCAAAACGGTCACGAAAAAGGTCACCAAAGTAGAAACGGGCACTTACCTAAAAAGGTAAATGCCCGTTATTTTTGGCTGGGGCGCCAGGGATCGAACCTGGGAATGACGGGATCAAAACCCGTTGCCTTACCGCTTGGCGACGCCCCAATGATTTGTTTTTTTCCTACAGCGTCTGCACAGCTTCCGCGAACCAGCCTCGCTCCGCCGCTATCTCCGCTGCGGCCTTGCGGGCTACTGCCTCGTCCTCGAATATACCGAAGACGGTGGCGCCGCTTCCGGACATCAAGGAACCGCTTGCTCCGGCTGCCAGCAGCATGTCCTTCAACTCGTTCAGAAGCGGATGCTTTCCGCAGGTAACCGGCTCGAGATCGTTGGACAAGAGCTCGGCAACTTCTGCCGCGCTGCCGTACGAACCGCGAATTATAGTGGCAGCCCCTTTCGCTGTCAATATTAAATTTTGGTAGACCCAGGCGGTAGAGACATGGATCCCGGGATTGACCAGGACCACCCACAGTCTCGGCATCGACTCCATGGCGGTGAGCTTGTCCCCGATCCCTTCTGCCAGCGCGGTCTTCTTGAAGATGAAAAAGGGTACGTCGGCCCCGAGCTTCACACCTATCTCCATGAGCCGCTCGTCGGAAAGCCCCAATCCCAAAAGCTGGTTCACCCCCATGAGCACGGTCGCGGCGTCGCTGCTTCCCCCACCCAGGCCGGCCGCCACCGGGATCCGCTTGTCGATGGCGATGTCGATGCCTATCTCTTTTCCGGAAAGCTTCAAGAGTGCCTCGGCCGCACGCCATGCGATGTTGCCCGGCCCGTCGGGCACCCCCTTCTTGCCGCAGGTAACGCGGATGCCCGGAGTCTCGCTCAGGGCAATGCTGATCTCGTCGCAAAGGCCGACCCGCTGCATGACCATGCGCAGCTCATGGTAGCCGTCCGCCCTCTTCCCCAGTACGTCCAACCGGTAATTCACCTTGGCGGGCGCCAGCAGTTGCAGTTTTTCCACGATTTGCTCCTTACACCCCACAAAGGGACGCGATTTATTGATCTTTCATCACTTCGCCCAGAACGCAGGTGGCGTAGGCTCCGCGCGGCAGGGAGAAATCGAAAAGCAGATCGCCCCCATCCTGCCGCACCGATGCGGCCGAGAGCGGTACGCGCAGAGGGCGGCGTTCACCTTCCATGCGCAGCCCACCGGAAAGGTTGAAGCTCTCCGGTGTCAGCCCCTCGGCTGCCAGGATCCCGGCTTCCAGCTCACCTTGTGCACCCTTGGCTTCCATCATGGTGCAACCGAATATGGGGCCGGTCGCCGAAATCTCGAAGGTCTCGACCCGCGGCGCCTCGGCGGCGGCATCCTGCACCAGGAAACAGGCGCCGTTGTCATGCTTGAAGGCGATGTCGCCCTCTTCGATCCGATCGAGTCGCTCCAGCCTCTGTTCCAGCACCATGTCAAACAACGAGGACTGGAATGCGGAGAGGTACAGCCTTTTCATACGCGGCTGCACCGCGTGGAAAGCCTTCTCGTACGCGTCGGGACGCTGCTGCAACCGTCCGAGCAGCTCGCGCTCGGTCCGGAAGTGGCCGGGAAACAGGTGGAGGCTTTCCGCTAAATCTCCCTGCCGGTAAGCCTCGATGGCCTGACGCCAGCGTTCGTCGGTCACCTGCGCGGGGTCACCTATCAGGGTATCGACCGCGGCCTTGAAGTCGCGACGCAGCATGGCGGCACCGATGGCGTGGCTGTTCCCCTGCACGCCGTAGCGCTGCACGCCGAACCGGTTGGGTACGCCGCGAGTCGTCAGGACGGCAAGCACGGTCTCGGCCTGCGCCAGCGCCCCGGCTGCAACATCGCGAACCCTGATCTCGAAGCGGTTGCCCTTCAGATGACCAAGCCTCAGCTTGTTGCCGTGCAACACGGCGGAGAGCACCTTGATCCCCGGAACTTCGAGCGCGCGCACCTTCTCCGGCGCAACGCGGGGGATGGAGACGCTCTGGCGGGTGATGCCCACTGCGTCCTTCATGCCTGCGTAGCCGATGTCGCGCTCCTGCACCCCCAGCGCCTTGGCGAGACGGCGCACCGCTTCGAGGGTGGCGATGCCGCGCTTCTCGATGGCGACGTAGCAATGCTCCCCCTGCCCGCTGGGGAGGTACGCCGGAATCTCCTCGACGATGAAGTCCTCGGGGGTGTTCTTTATAGTGCCGCCGGTACCAGGTACCTCGGCGGTTAGATATCTCTGCACCGCTCCTCCATCCCGAACGTTTTATCGATCACGGCATCATACTCAGTCGGGGACCCCGTTTCAACTGGTTTTGTCACGGCAGCCAAATCGTCTTCCCTTCCTGATTTTGCCGAGTTCCTGCACGCCGATCCTGACAGATTCCCGCGACCGCTGCCCAAGTTACCTCGGAAGCGAGAATCTTCACCAACGGTGACAGCGAATGCCACGTTTACCCAGAACAAACTTTTTTTCAACCAGAAGCAAGATCGATTTAGCAAATGCCGTCGTCGCTGATATACTGGTTTCGAAGCAGTTATATCGAAGCTAAAGGGGAATGAAGCATGACCAGCAAGGCCAGTGTCAGAAGAAGCGCCGCCAGTGAGCTTTCCGAAAACCGCAAATGGCTGAGAGAGCAGATCAATCCTTACTTCTTCACGTCGATGCAGGACGAGCCGGAAGCACTGATGCTTCTGGAGCGCGAGCTTCGTTCCCTCAAGACCAACAGGCGCCTGATCCTGGCCGACCGCGACAAGAGCCTCATCCTGGCCAGGGTGAACGAGCCGGGATCCCTGTACGACTCGCTGCGGCACTTCCAGGACCGGGAGATCTCCTATGCCATGATCACCCACTCCGACGCCCCCATGCCGGAGATGAGCCAGGCCCTGGAGATTCAGCGCTTCGAGTTCGACCGCAAGAGCAACGAAGACATCCAGGCCTGGAGAGAGGTGCAACTCCCGCAGGGGCTGATGCGCAGGACCGCCGCGGAACTGCGCAGCACCTACCCTGAGTTCGACCTGAAAGAGTTCGACCGACTGCTCAAGATCCTCTGGCTCAACAACGAAAGCTACGTGAAGGTGGCCTCGCCGCTGCGCGTGGCCCAGGTGCTGCAGCTGCTGCAGAAGTCGAGCCGCAGCGGCGGCTTGTACCTGCACGTGGAGCCGACCCCGGACGTGAAGACATCGCGGGTCCATTTCGCGGTCGCCAACCCGCCCCAGAAGGAGTTCCTCCTGCAGCTCATGGAGGTGTTCAACCGGCTCGACCTCGGCGTGAACCGCGCCTACTGCCTCACCATCTCCAACGGGGTCCACCCCTATTTCCTGGGGACCTTCCTGGTGAACCGACGCTCGGGCGAGGTGCTGGAACCGGGCTCGGAGCTGTTCCGCAGGCTGCAGCAGGAGCTCTACAACACCCAGATCGTGTCGACCAAGAGTCACACCTACCGCGAGTTCGTCACCAACAACGTGATGACCGGAGAGGAAGCGTCCCTCGTGAACGCGTTCATCGCCTTCTGCCACACGAACCTCGCCCACAACCAGCCGGACCGCTTCGGCCCGGACGACGTGCAAAACGCCTTTCACGCGCACCCCGAGATGTCGCTGCAGCTCGTGAAGCTGTTCAAGGCGCGCTTCGACCCGGCCATAACCGAGAGCCATCCGCTCTACGGCTCGATCCTGGCAGAAACGGTGCAGGCGGTGAACGACTACAACACCGGTCACCGCTACCTGGACGAGGTGCGCAGGGCCATCTACCGCTGCTGCCTCATCTTCATCACCCATACCCTGAAGACGAATTTCTTCGTGCTCGAGAAACAGGCCTTCGCCTTCCGGCTCGACCCCACCTACCTCACCGAGCTCGGACCGGCCTTCACCGCCGACCTGCCGCAGGCCCTTCCCTTCCGGGTCACCTTCTTCTTCAGCCGCTTCGGGTTCGGCTACCACATCGGCTTCTCCGACATCGCGCGCGGCGGCTGGCGCACCGTCATCGCCCGCAACATGGACGACTTCATCACCAACTCGAACACCATCTTCAGGGAGAACTTCGTTCTGGCGCACACCCAGCACCTGAAGAACAAGGACATCTACGAAGGGGGCTCAAAGCTCGTGCTGATCCTGGACTCCTCCGACCTGCAGCGGGGCGGCGAGCGCCAGATGGAGAACTGGCGGCTGTACAAGCTGCAGCACGGCGTCACCAACGCCTTTTTGGACATCTTCGTCACCGACCACGGGGTGGCGAGGTCGCCTGCGGTGGTTGATTACTACCGCGAGGACGAGCCGATCGAACTGGGACCTGACGAGAACATGCACGATTCCATGATCGAGAACATCGCCCGGATCTCCAAGCGGCGCGGCTACATCCTTGGCATCGGCATCATGTCCAGCAAGGAGGTGGGGATCAACCACAAGGAATACGGCGTCACCTCAACGGGGGTGGTGAAGTTCGCCGAGATCACCATGGCCGAGTTGGGGATCGACATCTACCGCGATCCCTTCAGCGTCAAGTTCACCGGCGGACCCAACGGAGACGTGGCGGGCAACGCCATGCGCATCCTTTTGGAGCGCGCCCCCCACGTGGCGATCAAGCTGATCCTGGACGGGACCGCGGCGCTGTGCGACCCCGAGGGGGCGGATCGCAAGGAGCTCGGGCGCATCGTGCTGCAGCAGGATCTCGAGGCCTTCGACCCGCAGGCGCTGCACCCGGGTGGTTTCCTGCTCTACCGCAGTGGCAGCCGGCGCGACGGGCTGCGCGAACTGTACCGGAAGGTGACCAGGAGCGCGGAGGGGCTGAGGGAGGAATGGATCTCCACCGACGAGTTTTCCAGGGTCTACGCGAGCCTCCCCTTCACCGTGAAGACCGACCTCTTCATCCCGGCGGGGGGGCGTCCGGAAAGCATCGACAAGGACAACTGGCAGAGCTACCTGCTGCCCAACGGCACCCCTTCCGCGAGCGCCATCGTGGAGGGAGCAAACTCCTTCATCACCCCCGAGGCGCGCGTGCAGCTGCAGAAGAAGGGGGTCATCATCATGCGCGACGCCTCGGCCAACAAGTGCGGCGTCATCTCCTCCTCCTACGAGATCATCGCCAACCTGCTGCTCACCGAGCCGGAGTTCATGGCGCACAAGGAGCGCTACGTCCAGGACGTCCTGGAGATACTGGAGCAGCGCGCGGCGGACGAGGCGCGGCTGATCCTGAAGCGGCGCC
Organism: Geomonas diazotrophica; assembly: GCF_018919385.1. Classification (GTDB taxonomy): domain Bacteria; phylum Desulfobacterota; class Desulfuromonadia; order Geobacterales; family Geobacteraceae; genus Geomonas; species Geomonas diazotrophica. The sequence goes on along the minus strand of NZ_JAHLMF010000007.1, from coordinate 114,539 downwards.
GCGAGCAGCCTGGGCTTCTTTGCACCGAGATCTCCGACGCCCTAAGCGGCGAGATCAACGAGCACTACGCGACCATCTACCGCTTCTTCCAGAAAAGGCCGCAACTCTGCCTTCAGCCGATCTACAAGAAGGCGATCCTCTCGCACCTGCCCAAGATGCTCAGGGAGGAACCCAAGTACGCGAAGCGCATCAGGAACCTCCCGCAGAAGTACCTCTTCGCGATACTCGCCGCCGAGATCGGCTCTTCGCTGGTCTACCGCGGCGACCGGGAGGCGGATTTCGAGGCGACCCTCAAGGGGCACCTGATGCGGATGTTCGGGGAGTAGGCTGCGCAGGGTCAGACGCAAAAGAGGGGGGCCCTAAAGTCAGGGTCCCCCTCTTCTCGTCTTGTCCGCCTCCCTACTTCACCTTGTAGTGCATGAAGTAGATCTGCTTCCCTTCGGCCATGAACTTGCGCATGTACTTGGAGAGGTGGTAGCCGGGGAACTCGTGGCGGTACAGGTCCGGGAGGAACTGGTTCTCCAGCGCGGTCACCCCGGGGAGGGCGTTGGCGACGTCGATGCCGTAGTCGTCGAAATCGGTGGCGAAGAAGAAATCGGCACCGGGGACCATGTAATCGAGGAGGAATTCGATGAACTCCTTGTTCACCAGACGCCTTTTGCGATGCCGTTTCTTGGGCCACGGGTCGGGGCAGTTGATGTAGATCGCGGAGAGGCTCCCCTTGGGGATGCGCTCGGTGACGAAGGCGCGCGCCTCGTCACGGACCACGCGCACGTTGCCGACGCCGTGGCGGTCTATGCGGCGGCAGGTCTTGTCGCACCCCTTGTTGTAGAAGTCTATGGCGATGAAGTTGGTCTCCGGCTGGTCCAGCGCGGTCTTCAGCATGAAGTCACCCACGCCGCAGCCGATCTCCAGGGCGAGCCTGTTGTCGTTGCCGAAAATGCCCTGCCAGTCGGGAGGGGTGGGAAGGTCTTGAAGTCTAAGGTAGTTGGGGGATTCGATGTGGATGAAGGATTGCGTCATCTGTACCTCTTGCGTTTTTTGTCGCGGGGAACATAACACAAAAAACCGCGGCACGCAAAGCCGCAAAGCCGCAAAGGCATCAGGCACACGCAAAGACGCGAAGGGGCTAAAGAAGGAAGACGAAAGAAAAACCCGTTGGGTAACGCAAAGCGCAAAGGCGCTAAGAAGGCAACAACACACGCCCAACACAACCCCTAACGCAAAGACGCCAAGGCACCAAGACGCCAAGAAAGGCGATGCAGGGAAAGGACAGACACAGCTCATATGTTTCTTCGCGACTTTGCGGCTTTGCGTTAAATAATCTGTATTTAACCCACACCAGGAGAGAAGACCCTACGGAAGGAGATCAGGGGGAAGACGGGGGAACAGCCACGCTTTTGTCTTTGCGCCACAGCGGCTTGGCGTCTTTGCGTTAAATGCTATTTATTTCATACTACCCCTGCTCTCCTTTCTGTCATTGCCATTTTAGTCACAACATGCTAATTGTATCCGGTTGAAATAAGGCAAAAAAGGAAAACACAAACATGAAATTTTCAGAGCTGCAGCTGCCGGAACTGGTCCAGAAAGGCATCGACGAAACCGGCTTCACCGACTGCACACCGATACAGGAAAAGGCGCTGCCGCTTGCCCTCACCGGCAAGGACGTCGCGGGCCAGGCCCAGACCGGAACCGGCAAGACCGCCACTTTTCTTATCTCCATCTTCACGAGGCTTTTGAGCCAACAGAAAACCGGCGCCGAGCACCATCCCCGCGCACTGATCCTGGCACCGACCCGGGAACTGGTCGTCCAGATCGAGAAGGACGCCCAGTCACTCGGCAAGTACACCGGCTTCAACATCCAGGCCATCTACGGCGGCGTGGACTACATGAAACAGCGCGACGCGCTCAAAGCCGGCGCAGACATCGTGATCGGCACGCCGGGACGCCTGATCGACTACCTGAAGCAGAAGGTCTACTCGCTGAAGGACGTCGAGGCCCTGGTCATAGACGAAGCCGACCGCATGTTCGACATGGGCTTCATAGCCGACCTCCGCTTTATCCTCCGGCGCCTGCCGACCTACGAGAAACGCCAGAACCTCCTCTTCTCGGCCACCCTGAACACGCGCGTCATGGAGCTCGCCTACGAGTTCATGAACATGCCGGAAAAGGTCTCGGTGACGCCCGAGCAGATGACCGCGGAGCGCGTCGAGCAGGTACTCTACCACGCCTCCAGAAAAGAGAAGTTCCCCCTGCTGCTCGGCCTGCTGCGCAAGATGGGCATGGAACGCACCATGATCTTCGTCAACACCAAGCGGGAGGCGGAATACCTGCAGGACCGCCTGAACGCCAACGACTTCCCCTGCAAGGTGATCTCGGGCGACGTGGAGCAGAGAAAGCGGATGAAGATCCTTTCCGACTTCAAGGCGGGCGCGCTCCCCATCATGATCGCCACCGACGTCGCCTCGCGCGGCATCCACATCGAAGGTGTATCGCACGTCATCAACTACGACCTGCCCCAGGACTGCGAGGACTACGTGCACCGCATCGGCCGCACCGCCCGCGCCGGCGCAGAGGGGATGGCGATCTCGCTGGCCGACGAGGACGGCGCCTTCTACATCGAGGCGATCCAGGATTTCATCAAGCAGAAGATCCCGACCGAATGGGCCGAGGACGACATGTTCGTCCACGACTACAAGAGAACGGCCAGGCCTCCCCGCCGCACCGACGACAAGCCCGGCGGCAGGGGCGGCAAGCCCGGCGATCGCGGGGGGAAACCAGGACGCGGAGAAGTTCGCGGCAGAGGCGTCAAGTCCGGCCCCGGCAAGGAGAAGGCCGAGCAGAAGGAAGCCAAACCGGCTCCGGTGGAAAGCGCGCCCGCAGGTGAGTCCGCCACAGGTGATGCCGCGGCCAAGCGCAAACGCCGTCGCCGCAAGCCCAAGGCCACGACCGGCGAGCAGCAGCCCGAGCAGCCGTGACCGGAAAGGGACGTCCCCCGCGCAAATACTCCCAGGCGGGCAGGGTCCACGACGTGATTCGCCTCATCGAGGCGCGTCACGGCATCTCAGTGGCCGAACTCGCCGAGGAGACCGGTGTCAACAAGCGCACCATCCACCGCGACCTGGTCGCCATCCAGGAGGCGGGTTACCCGCTCATCTCGGACTGGCAGGACGGCGAAAAGGTGTACCGCTTCCTGACCCGCTTCAAGGACGTCCCTCCCATCAGCTTCACGCTGCAGGAGCTGATGACCCTTTCCCTTCTGCGCTCCCAGCTCGACCTCCTCAAGGGGACCCCCTTCATGGAGGAGATGCAGAGTGTCTTTCGCAAGGTGAACTCGGTGCTGCCGCCGCGCCTTGCCGCGCACATGGAGCGCATTGCCGAGGTCTCACTGCCGCTTTTGCAGGGCAAACGCGACTACTCGCGCTGCGCCGACTACCTGCAACAGATCCGCAACGCCCTTCTCTACCAGCACACCGTCGTCATCTCCTACCGCTCTCCCGGGCGCCCCGAAGCCGTCGACTACCGGGTCGATCCCTACACCCTGCTCTTCCAGAAGGGGGGCATCTATCTCCTGGGCTACGCGCAAGAGCGTGAGGCGCTGCGGACCTTCGCCGTCGAGCGCATCTGCGGCGTGGAGCCCTTGAAGGAGCGCTTCGAGATACCGGAAGGGTTCCATCCCGGCCAGGCGCTGGGAGAGGCCTTCGGCATCGTGGCGGAGCCCCCCATGGACGTGGTGATCCGTTTCTCCGCGTCCATCGCGCATGCCATCAGGGACCGCGTCTGGCACTCCTCCCAAAAGATCGAGGCGCAGCCGGACGGCTCGCTTGTTTTGAGCTTCCACGCCGGCGGCAAGATGGAGATCCTCGCCTGGCTTCTCTCCTACGGCGCCCACGCCGAACTCCTGAAACCTGCAGCGCTGCGCTTCGAGCTGGCAGAAATGGTCCAGGCGACGGCGTCCCTCTACCACAACGGTCAGTAGCCTCCCGCCCCCCAGCAACTGTTTCTTTCCTCCAGACGAGAGCAATGCCTGTCTTGAGGGACCACGGATTGACAATATGTATCCCGAAGGATACAGTCAAGGTATGCCAGAGATCCGGAAGACGGACACCTTCAAGAAGTGGCTCGACAACCTGCGCGACCTCGACGCCAAGGCGCGCGTCCTCGTCAGAATCGAGCGGCTGGCCTGCGGTAACGCAGGAGACATCAAGACAGTCAGTGATGGTGTATCTGAATTACGGATAGACTATGGCCCCGGCTACCGGGTTTACTTCACAAAACGCGGCAACCAGGTCATCATTCTTCTTGCCGGCGGTGATAAAAGCAGCCAGTCCCGCGATATCAAAAGAGCGCTGCACCTAGCGCTGAATCTTTAGGAGCTGAAAATGACGAAAACAACCACAAGTCGCTATGACGTTGCAGAACACCTTAGAACTCCCGAGGAAATGGCGGCATACCTGGAAGCCTGCCTGGAAGAAGCCAATGGTGATGCTGCGTTCATAGCAAAGGCTCTTGGTGATATTGCGCGTGCCAAGGGTATGTCGCAGGTGGCACGTGAAGCCGGTCTTTCACGCGAAAGCCTTTACAAGGCGCTCTCTGGAGAACGTGTCCCCAGCTTCGACACGATCCTGAAAATCATTGCAGCCTTGGGCCTCAAGCTGCACGCAGAAGCGCGTTAAGGCAGTTATCTCGACGACGTTTCCTTTATAGATCATGCACGCCCGAACAGGTGCGACCATCCCTCCCCGCTTGCCTCTCCCGGGTCTTGGCCGGATCGTTGACCGTCCCTCCCCCTGCCGCGTTGACAACCATTTTCGTTCCGTATATAAAAAGACCTTCAGATTCAGGAGGGCTTTTAATGGCAGAGGCAGCAGCAACGACGAAACTGGCAGAAATCATACTCAAACGAATCCGCTCCCGCGGTGACATCACCTTCGCCTCCTTCATGGAGAGCGCTCTCTACGAACCCGACCTGGGCTACTACACCTCCCCGGGGCGCAAGGTGGGCGCCGAGGGGGATTTCTACACCAGCATGAACGTGCACAGCGCCTTCGGCCGCCTGATCTCCCGCGAGATCGGCCGGTTCTGGGAGCTCCTCGGCTCGCCGGACTCCTTCACCGTCGCCGAAGCCGGCGCGGGTGGCGGCCAACTGGCCCAGGACATCCTGGACGCCATCGCCGAGGAGAATCCCGCCTGCTACGCCCATCTCACCTACCGCCTGATAGAGAAGGAGCCCTCCCTCCAGCAGGCCCAGGCCGCGCGCCTCGAGCGGCACGCCGGGCACCTGGCCTGGAGCTCTCCGCAGGAACTGGCCGGCGGCGCCCTCAAGTTCACCGGCTGCGTCATCTCCAACGAACTCTTCGACGCCATGCCGGTACACCTCGTCGAGATGACGGATGAAGGGCTCAGGGAGGTCTTCGTATCGGCGGACGCCAACGGTTTCCGCGAGCGGCTCCTAGCCCCGTCCACCCCGGAACTGGAAGCCTACCTGCGCAAGTTCGACGTGCGGCTCATGCCCGGCCAACGTGCGGAGATCAACCTGGCCGCACCCGCCTGGATCGCCTCCGCCGCCGCAACACTGGAGCGGGGATTCGTCCTTACCATCGATTACGGCTACCTCTCCGAAGAGCTCTACACCCCGCAAAGACGCAACGGCACACTGCTTTGCTACCACAAGCACAGCACCAACGAGGACCCGTACCAGCTGGTCGGCGAGCAGGACATCACCACGCACATCAACTTCAGCTCGCTGATCGAGGCGGGCAACGATGGTGGACTGGCAGCGGTCTGGTACGGCGAACAGTACCGCTTCCTCATGGGCGTGGGGCTGATCGAGGAGCTGATGAAGCTCGTGGCGCAGGCGAAGGACGAACAGGAGAGCCTGAAACACCGGCTCGCCATCAAGAAGCTGATGCTCCCGGAGGGGGGGATGGGCGACACCTTCAAGGTGCTGATCCAGGCCAAAGGGGTAGAGAACCCGCAGCTCCTCTGCATGAGGAAATGGGGGATGGGGCTGTGACCCGCCACCCCGGCCTTCGCGAACAGGTAAAGGCGATCGTTTTCGACCTCGATGGGACCCTGTACCAGGAGGAGCGGCTGGGAGAGGAGGTCAACCAAAGCGCCGTCCTCTACGTGGCGGACCTTAAGGGGGTCTCTGCCGCGCAGGCGCAAGCCCTCCTTGAGGCAACACGCGCTGCGGACGGCGCCGCGGGGACGCTGAGCCACGCCGTCATGACCCTCGGGGGGACCCTGCAGGAGCTGCATAGAAGGTTCGCCGCCGACTGCCATCCCGAAAGGCTTCTAAAGCCGGACCGCCGTGTCCGCGAACTGCTGCAGCTTCTGTCGACCCGCTTCCGGCTCCACCTCTACACCAACAACAACCGCGACCTTTCCGCACGGATCATGACGCAGATCGACGTGAACGGCCTGCTGGACCGGGTGTTCACCATCGAGGACTACTGGATCCCGAAGCCCGACCGCAGGATCGTCGAGGACATACTCTCGAAGATCTCTTGCCGTCCGCAGGAGACACTCTTCGTCGGTGACCGCTACCGCATCGACCTGGCGGTTCCCGAATCCCTTGGGTGCCACGTCTTCGAGATGAAGAGTACGGAAGAGCTGCTGACACTGGCGGATCTGGTACACTGATAGCGGAATAATGAGACAGAGACTCGGACCGGTTTAACATAAGAGAACGAGGAGCTAGTCATGACACACCGCTTGGAAAAAGACACCATGGGGCCCGTCGAGGTCCCTGACGGCGCCTACTACGGCGCCCAGACGCAGCGCGCAGTGAACAACTTCCCCATCTCCGGGCTCAGGCCGCACCTGGCCCTGGTGCGTGCCACGGTCAGGATCAAGAAATGCGCGGCCATCGCCAACATGACCACGCACAGGCTGCAAATGGATCTGGGCGAAGCCATCGTAAAGGCCGCCGACGAGGCGCTGGCTGGACAGTTTGCCGACCAGTTCGTGGTCGACCCGTTCCAGGCCGGCGCGGGCACCTCCCACAACATGAACGTGAACGAGGTACTGGCCAACCGCGCCAACGAGATCCTCGGGGGGAAACTCGGCGAATACGCCCGCGTGAACGCCAACGATCACGTCAACATGGCGCAGTCCACCAACGACGTCTTCCCCACCGCCATGCGGCTGGCGGCGCTGGAACTGGCACAGGAGCTCGACAACGAGCTGCGGGATCTCTCCGACGCCTTCGCCCGCAAGGGGATCGAGTTCGACCACATCCTCAAATCGGGGCGCACCCACCTGCAGGACGCGGTGCCGATCCGGCTGGGGCAGGAATTCAGCGCCTGGTCCATCGCCATCGCCAACAACCGCTCAGGCCTCGAGCGCACCTTCGCCGGACTCAGGGAACTGGGGATCGGGGGGACCGCGGTCGGGACCGGGCTCAACGCCGAGCAGGCCTTCATCGACCTGATCGTCGAGGCTCTTGCGAGAGAGACCGGCCAGGAGCTGACCCGCGGCGAGAGTCTCGTGGAGCGGATGCAGAACATGGATCCCTTCGTCGCCCTCTCTTCGAGCGTCAAGGGAACCGCGGTGAACCTGATCAAGATCGCCAACGACCTCCGCCTGCTCTCCTCGGGACCGCGCACCGGCCTCGCTGAAATCAACCTCCCCGCCATGCAGCCCGGCTCGTCGATCATGCCGGGCAAGGTGAACCCGGTGCTCCCGGAGGTGACCAACATGGTCTGCTTCCAGGTCATGGGGTGCGACCTGACCGTGGCGCTGGCAGCCCAGGCCGGGCAGCTGGAACTGAACGTGATGATGCCGGTGATCGCGTTCAACCTGCTCTTTTCCATGGAGATCCTGAAGAACTGCCTGCACCAGCTGACCACCCTCTGCGTCACCGGCATCACCGCCAACGAGGAGCGCTGCCGCACCTTCCTGGAGCAGTCCGTAGGGCTCGCCACGGTGCTCGCGCCGAGCATCGGCTATGCCGCGGCGGCCGAGGTCGCCAAGGAATCGGCCAGGAGCGGCAGGAGCATCCGGGACGTGATCCTGGAGAGGGGCATACTGACCGAGGAGGAACTCGTAGAGGTGCTGGCACCCTACCCTCTCACCACGCCCGGCGTGCACGGCAAGGATTAAAGGCGAACCCGCACCCCGCGCGGCGGGGTGTCGGCGGGCTTTGCAATTATTGTAAAAATCCTATAGACTCATACCATTCCAAACCAAAGTTCACTGGAGGAGTACATGACCGAAGAAGTAAAAGCAATTCTGGAAAGCATCAGGCCGGCGCTTCAGGCCGACGGCGGTGATGTTGAACTCGTAGAAGTAACCGACGACGGCATTGTCAAGGTGCGACTGGTTGGGGCCTGTGGCCACTGCCCGATGTCCACCATGACCCTCAAGATGGGGATCGAACGGACCATCAAGGACAAGATCCCCGGCGTCAAGGAAGTTGTCTCTGTCTAACGGGTACCCCCCTTAGTCGTAACACCCGAAGCGCGGAAGTAACCGGTTGACGTTATTTCCGCGCTTTTCGCTTTTGGATCAGGCCTATGTCCAGCGTGCGGCGAAAAAGAAAGCAATTGCTGTTTCAAACCGCGAAGTTCTTCGATTTCTTCCGGAGAAACACCGAGGCGGTTTCGTTTTTCGGCAACCGCGCCACGCTGTACCGCTACGGCTCCGAATTCTTCACCGCGCTCCTGGAGGCCCTCCCACTGGCCCGGGAAAGCATCTGCCTGGAGTTCTACACCATCGCCGACGACGAGACCGGGCGCATGGTGGCCGACGCACTGATCGCCGCGGCCTCGCGCGGGGTCCGGGTCTACGTGCTGTACGATTACATCGGCTGTTTCGAGACCCCTGCCGCCTACTTCAAGAGGCTCGCCAAGGGAGGCGTCAACTGCGCCCCCTTCAACCCGCCCCCCTTCAGCCGGGGGATCGCCTGGTTCGACAAGCGCGACCACCGCAAAATCGTCATCATCGACGGCTGGTGCACCTTCACCGGCGGCATGAACATCGCCGACGTCTACTCCGGCTTCGGGAAGAAAAAGACCAAGTGGCGCGACGTGGGACTGAAGATCGAGGGAGAGGCGGGAGTCGAGTTGCTGCGCCTTTTCCGGGAGACCTGGACCGGGGAGGTCGGCGTCCCGCCGGCAGGTACCGACCCCGCCCCCCTTCCCGAACTTGACGGCGATGCGAAAGTCATGGTAGTGAACGGCGGACCGCACCTGAAACGGAGCTTCATCAGGAGCGCCTTCAGGGTGGCCATCGCAGGCGCCTCCGAAAGCGTCACCATAGCGAGCCCCTACTTCATACCGGGACCGCGGGTGGTGAGGTCGCTCCTCAGGGCGGCAGGGCGCGGGGTGCGGGTGCGCTTGCTGCTTCCCTACAAGAGCGACGTCCCCCTGGTGCGTCTGGTGAGCCGGACCTACTACGGCCAGCTTTTGAAAAACGGCGTCGAGATCCACGAGATGGACCGCGCGGTGCTCCACGCCAAGGTGCTCCTCATCGACGGCAACTGGACCATGGTCGGCTCAGCCAACATGGACCTGAGGAGCTTCCACAGGAACTACGAACTGAACGTGGTGGTGGACAGCCGCGACTTCGGCGCCCAGGTCGCCGACATGCTGGAGAGCGACTTTGCCGGGGCCCGGTGCATCGTGCTGCACGAGCACGAGAGAAGGGGATGGCCGGTGCGCGTCCTTGAGCGCCTCTTCAGCCCGGTCGCCTGGTTTTTGTAGCACAATCGAACCTGATCGGAACGGGGCCAAGGAGTCGAGGGTTTCGCTGAAAGCCTCCCCTCTTGGCCTTTACCTGTTTATTCACCCGGAGTTATCTACATGATCGACAAGGACACCCTGAAGCGGCTGGAATTCGACAAGATCCTGGAAACCGCCGCAACCTTCGCCCACTGCGAGGCATCCCACTACGGTACCCTCGCCATAGCCCCGCTTCACAGCCGCCAGGAGATGGAACTGCGCCTGGGACTCGTCGACGAGATACGGAAGCTGACCAGGCTCGGCATAGCGCTGAAGCTCGCCCCCTTCGAGGACATCACCCCGCAGGTGAAGGCGGTCCGTCCCGCCGGCGCGGTCATCGCACCGATCGCACTGCAACGCTTCATCCCCACCCTGCGGGTGATGGCCGCGGTGGCCTCCCAGCTCGCCTACCGCACCGACGTCCCGCTGCTGCTCTCGGAGGCCGGCTGCATCAGCGGCTTCCCCGACCTTTTGAACCCGCTGGAACACACGGTGAACGAGGAAGGGGAGATCCTGGACACGGCCTCCCGGCTTCTGGCGGACATCCGCGGCCGGAAGAAGGGGCTCACCTCCCGCATCAAGAAGCGGCTCGAGGAGATCGTGCGCGAGCGGCACACCGCGATCTTCCTGCAGGACGACTTCATCACCCAGAGGTCGGGGCGCTGGGTCATCCCGGTGCGCATGGACTCCAAAGGGATGGTCCCGGGGGTGGTGCACGACGTCTCCAACTCCGGCGAGACCGCCTTCATGGAGCCCCTCGAGATCATCGGCCTCGCCAACGAACTGGAGAACCTGGTGGCCGACGAGCGGGCCGAGGAGATCCGCATCGTCCGGCAGATCTGCGACTGGATCAGGGAGGACGCCGAGGAGCTCCTGCGGCAGTTCGAGGCGCTGGTCGAGCTCGACATCCTGAACTGCATCGCCATCTTGAGCGACCGCCTAAAAAGCGAGACCCCGGTCATCGCCGACACCCCCACCATACTGCTCAAGTCGGCGCGCCACCCGATCCTCACCCTGATGGGGAAGGATGTGGTCCCCCTGGACCTGGAACTGGCCTCGGAGAACCGGGTCATGGTTGTCACCGGCCCCAACACGGGGGGGAAGACCATCGCCATCAAGAACGCGGGACTCCTGAGCGTCATGGCCCTTTGCGGCATGCCGGTCCCCGCCCTCCCCGGCACCATCCTGCCGCTGGTCAAGAGCATCCTGGTCGACATAGGGGACGAGCAGTCCATCGAGGAGAGCCTCTCGACCTTCTCGGCCCACATCTCAAAGATCTCCAGCATCATCGAGCAGGCCGACCGCGGCGCCCTGGTGCTGCTGGATGAGCTCGGCACCGGCACCGAGCCGGGACAGGGGGCGGCCATCGCCTGCGCCGTGTTGAAGGAGCTACAGGACAAGGGGGCGCTGGTGGTCGCCACCACGCACCTCACCGAGATCATCGGCTTCGTGCAGCGCGAAGCGGGGATGGTGAACGCGGCCATGGCCTTCGACCGGCAGAAGCTGGCGCCGTTGTACCGGCTGGCCGTGGGGGAACCCGGCGAGTCGCATGCACTCGAGATCGCCAGCCGTTACGGGCTCCCGGAGCGGGTGGTGCGCTTCGCACGGGGGATGATCGGCACCATGGAGGCTGACTTCCATGCCCTGTTGCGCGATTTGAAGGAGAAGCGCGAGCAGTTGGACCGCACCCTTACGGCGCTCTCCGAGCGCGAGGAGAAGCTGACCCGGGCCGAGCAGAACCTGGTGGACCGGCGCGACGAGGCGGCGAGGCTCGTGCAGGACGCCCGCGAGAAGGGACTCCTGGAGGCACAGCAGATCATCTCCAAGGCCCGCCGCGACGTGGCCGCGCTGATCGACGAGGCCAAGCGCGAGAAGGCACGCGAAGCCAAGGAGAAGCTGGACCAGGCGGCACGCGAGGTCGAGGCCGCGCTGGACGGGTTGCACCCGGAGGAGAACGTCGCTCCGGAACAGGTAGCCGCCGGGGACATCCTCTTCGTCAAGCCGCTCAACTGCGACGCCACCATCCTCTCGGTCGACCACCGCGCCGGAAGGGCCCGGGTGCGCGCCGGGAGCATGGAACTGGACGTCGCCCTCATCTCCCTGTTAAAGCCCAAGGGGAAAGAGCCGAAGAAGGTACGTAAGCAGCGCGCCCGGCAGCAGGAGGCCGACTCCGCCCCGCAGGGGCCCGCAACCAGCATCAACCTCCTCGGGCTGCGGGTGGAGGAAGCGATCGGCGAGCTGGAGCCCTTCCTGAACCACGCCTCGCTGGAGCAGATCTCCGAGGTGCGCGTCGTGCACGGCAAGGGGACCGGCGCCCTGATGAAGGGGGTGCGGGGCTACCTGGCCGGCCATCCGCTGGTGGCGGAGTTCCGGACCGGGGAGCGCTTCGAAGGGGGCGACGGCGTGACGGTGGTGACGCTGCGCTAGTGTTTTGCAATCAAAAGTGACCGCGGAGGCCTTATGATCATTTCCATCATTGCTGCCATGTCTGACAACAGGGTGATAGGCGCGCACGGGAAGCTTCCCTGGGACATCCCCGCCGACCTGGCTCGTTTCCGAAGCCTCACCATGGGACATGCGGTGCTGATGGGGAGAAAGACCTTCGAGTCGATAGGTCACCCGCTGGACGGGCGCAAGAACATCGTGCTCAGCAAGAGCATGGGGAGGACCGAGGGGGTCATCGTGGCCCGCACCCTCCAGGAAGGGATCGCGGCCGCCGAGGGGGACGAGGAGCTGTTCATCTGCGGCGGCGAGGGGGTGTTCCGCGAGGCGCTCCCCTTGTGCCAGAGGATCTACCTCACCGTGGTGCACGGCCGCTACGAGGGGGACGTGCACTTCCCGCAGCCCCCCTGCTCCTTCATCGAGCTGCACCGGGAGGAGTTCCTGGAGGGCTTCCCCCCCACGACCTACCTGGTGATGGAGAAGGTGGACCAGATCCAGCCGGGGAGCGACGTGTTCGAACTGCGGCAAAAGGGGGTCGAGGCGTTGAACCGCCAGCTCTACTTCCTGGCCCGCTGCTGCTTCGGACAGGCCCAGGCCCTGGAAGATGCCCCGGAAACCGCCTCCGATCTCGCCTTCAGCCAGGCCAAGAGCGGCGGCGACTGCCACGAAGCCCTCAAGCTGGCCGAGCAGGCGTTGCGGGCCGCCCCGGACAACCTGCGCGTCCGGTTGAACCTGGGGCGGATACTGATCCTGACCGGCGAGAAGGGAAAGGGACTGGAGACCCTGCGCAAGGGGGTACAGATGGGCGGGGGACAGGAGTTCTACACCGAGCTCGCCAAGTGCGGCACCAGGGGGACTCCCCCCATCAAGTCCCTTCCCCGAAGCCACCCGCTGAACCGGTATCTGGGGATTTTGATGCACAGGCTGAACATGCGGGGCTAGTGAGGCGTGGGCTGCCCAAAACCGCCATGGCCTACACTGTAGGGGCGAATAATCCTTCGCCACCCTCGCACGGGCCGATGACAACACGGGGCTCCAGGGCTGGGCGAATGATCATTCGCCCTTACAGGTCGTGCATCCCGCCCCCCGCATCTTTGTTGACTCGCCACCTGCCGCAATGGTACTTTCCCTCCATGAAAAACGCCGAGGCCGAAGGGATAGTGCTGCGCCTCACCGACTTCGGGGAGGCGGACCGCATCGTCACCCTGTTCACGCTGGAACAGGGTAAACTGCAGGGGGTGGCGCGCGGCGCCAAGCGGAGCAAGAAACGCTTCGCCGGCGCCCTCGACCCCTTCGCGCACCTGAAGGTCCAGTTGCACCTGGGCCACGGCCTCCCAACCATCTCCGGCGCAGACATCGTCGGCATCTTCCCCGGCATCCGCGCCGACCTCGCCAAGATCGGCTGCGCCGCCTATGCCTGCGAACTGGTGGAGCGGCTCACCCCCGAGGAAGAACCGAGCCCGCGCCTGTTCCGCCTTTTGTACTGCTACCTGGAACGCCTGAACGACGCCCCCGCCTCACCCTCCGACCGCCGGTTCTTCGCGGTGAACCTCCTGAAGATACTGGGCTACCAGCCCGAGTTGCAGGTGCGCGGCGTCTCAGAGGAGACCGCGTCCCTGCTGGCGCGCGCCATGCAGACGGGGCGCTTCGGCGCCGTGCTCTTTCCGGACGCGCTCCTGCACGAGGCGGACCTCCTCTTGAACCCCGCCATCGACCTCCACCTGGACCGGGAACTGAAGTCGCTCGCCTTCCTGAAGGAGTGCTGCGTGTGACGGCTGCAACCGGCCGGAACTGCAGCGCACGGGCCACGATCGTCATTCCAACCAGTCAATTTTGTTGACCACAGCGCCGGTTACGGGTAGAATTCGGCGTTTCAGTCAAACCCGCATGCGCCGCTGCACCATGGCGCAGCTTAGTTGTTTTTGAGGAACTGTATGAACCAAGCGGAGATGAGAAAACTGCCGCCGCAGAGCATCGAAGCCGAGATGTCCATCCTGGGAGGGATCCTGGTGGACAACGAGGCGATCAACCGGGTGCTCGAGGTCCTTACCCCGGAGGAGATGTACCGGGAGAGCCACCGCAAGATCATGCGCGCCATGATCGAGCTGAACGAGCGCGGCGAGCCCTGCGACCTGATCACCATGACCACCATCCTGCGCAAGAAGGGTGAGCTGGAAGAGGTGGGAGGCGGCGCCTACCTGGCCACCCTGGTCGACTTCGTCCCTATGGCGGCGAACATCTCCTACTACTGCAAGATCGTGAAGGAGAAGTACATCACCAGGAAGCTCATCTCCGCCGCCACCGACATCGTCAGCAACGGTTTCGAGGACAAGGTGGAGGTCGAGGAGCTCCTCGACTCGGCGCAGAAGGTGATCTTCGAGATCTCTGAGAACAAGCTCCGCCCCTCCTACTACAAGGTCAGCGACATCCTCAAGGACACCATCAAGAACATCGAGCTCCTCTACGAGAAGAAGGAGCTGGTGACCGGCGTCCCCACCGGGTATACCGACCTCGACAAGCTGACCGCGGGCTTTCATGCCGGCGACCTGGTCATCATCGCGGGACGTCCGGCGATGGGGAAGACCACCTTCGCCCTGAACGTGGCCCAGTACGCGTCCGTGGACTCGGAGAAGAAGTTCCCGGCCGCCATCTTCTCCCTGGAGATGCCCAAGGAGCAGCTGGTGGAGAGGCTTTTGTGCTCCGCCTCCCGGGTCGACCTCACCCGCCTGCGCTCGGGCCACCTGCAGGAAAACGACTGGCCCAAGCTGATCAAGGGCGCCGGGCTTTTGCACAACTCCAAGATCTTCATCGACGACACCCCGTCGATCACGGTGATGGAGCTCCGCTCCAAGGCGAGGCGGCTCAAGGCCGAACACGACATCGGCATCATCGTCATCGACTACCTGCAGCTCATGCGCGGCGGCGCCAACAGCGAATCGCGCCAGCAGGAGATCTCCGAGATCTCGCGCTCGCTGAAGGCGCTGGCCAAGGAACTCTCCATACCGGTGATCGCCCTGTCGCAGCTGAACCGAAGCCTCGAGCAGAGAACCGACAAGCGCCCGATGATGAGCGACCTGAGGGAATCGGGGGCAATCGAGCAGGACGCCGACATCATCATGTTCGTCTACCGCGGCGAGGTGTACGACAAGGAGAACGAGGACCTCAAGGGGAAGGCCGAGGTCATCATCGGCAAGCACAGAAGCGGCCCCATCGGCACCGTCGACCTCGCCTTCCGCGGCGAGTTCACCCGCTTCGAGAACCTGAGCAGCAGGGAAGAATACTAGGCTGTTTCGTTCCCTCCCCGAAGGGGGAGGGTCAGGGAGGGAGAACGGCTACCTATCCCCCTCCCCTTCTCCACCTGCGGGGGGAGAAGCACACCAACATAGAAAGGAACCTAGATGAGCAGATACCATGCAATGACGGAAGTGCCGGCGTGCGCCGGATATAAGGAAGGGGACGTGCTGTTTCTCTGCGGCGAGCTGTTCGGCCGCGGCTACGCCAACGGCATCGTGGACGAGGCCAGGGCGAAGGGGATGACCGTCATCGGCGCCACCGTCGGGAGGCGCGATGCGGACGGCACGCTCCGTCCGCTCAACGAGGAAGAGCTCGCCACCGCCGAGGCGGGCCTCGGGGGGAAGATCATCAACATCCCGCTGGAGGCCGGTTTCGACATGGAGCCCGGCCAGGACGGCGTCTCTCCGGTGGACCGTTTCAAGGGGGTCAAGCCGGACGACTGGGGCTCGATCAAGCTCGACCCGGCGGAGATCGAGTACTCCAAGAAGCGCGGCACCGAGCGCTTTTGCAAGAACCTCACTGCCGTCGTGGCAGAACTGGAAAAGATGATCCCGGCCGGGAGCAACCTGCTCGTGGTCCACACCATGGCCGGCGGCATCCCGCGCGCCCGCGTCTTCATGCCGATCCTGAACAAGCTCTTCAAGGGACAGGGGGACCGTTTCCTCTCCTCGGAGGCGTTCTGGAACTCCGACATGGGGAAACTGTGCGAGGCAAGCTTCAACGAGGTGACCGCGGACACCTTCCGTTACCTCATCGACGCCACCGCCGGTCTCAGGGAGAAGCACCAGACCAGCTACGCGGCCTACGGCTACCACGGCACCGCCGTGCTCATCGACGGCGTCGTCACCTGGCAGTCCTACACACCGTACCTGCAGGGGTGGGCCAAGATCCGCCTGGAAGACATCGCCATCGAGGCGTGGGAAAAGGGGATCAAGGCGACCGTCTACAACTGCCCCGAGATCCTCACCAACTCGAGCGCCCTCTTCCTCGGCGTCGAGAACTCCCTGTACCCCCTGATGGCCGCGCTGCGCGCGGAAGGGGTGGAGTCGGTGCTCAAGGAGTGCCAGGCCCTTTTGCGCGAAGGGGTGACCATCGACGATCTGCTGCAGATCGCCAACACCTACCTCACCTCGGAGCTTGTGACCAGCACCCGCGACTTCGAGAGCTGGCCGCAGCACAACAAGCCGGAGCAGCAGGAGTACATGCTGAACACCTCCGCCGAGCTGATCAGCATGAACGCGGATCAGAAGGAGATCGTCTGCGCCGTGCTCTCCCGCGCCGTGTTCCAGGGGGTAGGGAGCCTCATGTTCAACAGTTCCTGGCAGCCGCAGGCGCCGGTCTTCTGGCTCAACCACGACGTGATCGCGAAGACGCTGGCGAAAGGGTAATCGGCAGGCAATCGGGGGGCGTATTTCGCCCCCTTTTTTTACAGGCAAATCCCCTCTGTCTCCCCTTTGCAAAGGGGAAGACGTGAGGGCTCGTGCGGCGCTTCGTGGCAGATTTGTTCCACTTTCCCCCTCATCCTAAACGCTTGTTGGTACCGAAGTAGGAGTACACGTGGCACACAAGGTCCTGCTGGTCGATGACGTGAGCATGTTCCTGGAACTCGAGAAGGACTTCCTCTCACTCTCCGCGGTCGACGTCTTTACCGCCAGAAACGGCGAGGAGGCACTGTGCATCTGCCGGGAACAGCACCCGGACCTGGTGATCATGGACCTGCACATGCCGGTGATGGACGGCGCCGACTGCTGCCGCGCCATAAAAAAAGACCCCCGACTCTCCACCGCGGTGATACTCACCGCTTCTGAAGGGAAGGAGGCCGATCGCCAGCTCTGCCTTGAGGCGGGCTGCGACGATATCCTCTTCAAACCATTGGATCGCCTTATTTTCCTGGAGGCAGCCCGCAAGCACCTGCCCGCCGTGGACCGGCGCGACAGAAGGGGGAGCTGCCGCTTCAACGTGAAGTTCCGTGCTTTCGGCCTCACCCTCTCAGGCTTTTGCATCAACCTCAGCCAAAACGGCCTCTACCTCGCCACCGACGTCGACCTCGAACAAGGCACCCAGCTGGAACTGCTCTTCGTGCTGCCCGAACCGGTGAGCACCGTCATCCAGACCAAAGCGCGAATCGCCTGGCTCAACACCAGCAAGGCCCGCAGAAAGAGCACGCTCCCGGAAGGCTTGGGCGTCCAGTTCATCGGGATCTCCGAGACCGACCGCGAGCGGATCGACCACTACGTCAGTACCCTGCCCCCTACCTCACGAGTTTAGAAAGCTTCTTGAACTCCTCGGTACCGGCGACGCGCAGCAACTGGAACAGGACCGACTCGGTGGAAGTCATCACCGCACCGGCCTGGGTCATGGTCTGCAGCGCGATCTCCCAGTTGTGCTTCTTCCGGCTCATCACCGCATCGACCACCAGGTGCACCACGTAGCCGCGCGACAACAGCTCCAGCGCGGTCTGCAGCACGCAGACGTGGGTCTCCATCCCGGTCAGGATCACCTGACGCCTGCCGTTTTTCTCCAGCGTCTCCAGAAAGCCCTCGCCGCCGCAGCAGCTGAAGGTCATCTTCTCCAGGCTCGGCGTGCAGAGCTTCCCCTTCAGGGAGGGGACAGTCTCCCCGAGCCCCTTGACGTACTGCTCGGTGGCGAGGGCGGGGATGCCCAGCTCGGCCGCCGCGTCGAGGAGGATCGAGATGTTCCCGGTCAGTTTCCCCAGCACCTTCTCGTCCATGGCGCGGCAGAGCTTGTCCTGCACGTCGACCACCACCAGTTGCGCACTCTCTCTTTCCAGAAAAAACCTGTCCATCAGGGTCGTCATGGGAGCCTCCTAGAAGCAGATTAAGATAAAGATTAAGACTAAGGGGAAGAATAGGAACGGTTCTTCTGTATCTTTGACTCAGCCTCAGCCTGCCTGTTACTCCTTGCGCAGTTCGATCCCCAGCTCGGTGATCTTCTTCCTCAGGGTGTTGCGGTTTATGCCAAGGATGTCCGCGGCGCGCACCTGGTTGCCGCGGGTCTTCTCCAGCACGAAGCGGATCAGCGGCCGCTCGACCTGCTCCAGCACCATGGCATGCACGTCACCGCTCTCCATCTTCTCCATGTTGGAGAAGCAGCCGCGCAGCTTCAGATCGACGATCCCCTCAAGCGACAGTTCCTCCCCCTTCCCTTCCCCCTGGCGGCTCCTGAGACCGGGGAAGTCGGAGGCGACCAGGAGCGGGTCGGGTGAAAGGATGACCGCCCTCTTGATGGTGTTCTCCAGCTCGCGGATGTTGCCGGGCCAGTTGTAGTTGCTGAGGAGCTTCACCGCGTCGGCGGAAGTGCGCTTGAGCGGCACCTCCAGCTCTGCGCAGATCTTGCCGAGGAAGTACTGCACCAGCAGCGGGATATCCTCCTTGCGGTCGCGCAGCGGCACCAGCTGGATCGGGATCACGTTCAGGCGGTAATAGAGGTCCTCTCGGAACTGCTTGTTGCGGACGCTCTCCTCCAGGTCCTGGTTGGTCGCGGCCACCACCCTGACGTCGACGGGGATGCTCTGGTTGCCGCCGGTCCTCGTGATCTCGCGTTCCTGCAGCACCCTGAGGATCTTGGCCTGCAGGTCGATGGGCATGTCCCCGATCTCGTCGAGGAAGATGGTGCCGCCGTTGGCCTGCTCGAACTTCCCAAGCTTCCTCTCGGTGGCGCCGGTGAAGGCCCCCTTCTCGAAACCGAACAGCTCGCTCTCCAGGAGTTCCTTGGGGATGGCGGCGCAGTTGAGCGGGATGAAGGGCTTGCCGAGCCTTTTCGAGTTGTAGTGGATGGCGCGGGCGATAAGCTCCTTGCCGGTACCCGACTCCCCCTGCACCAGGACGGTGACGTCGGAAGGGGCCACCTTGCCGATGGTCTTGTAGATCTCGCGCATGGCGGGGGAGTTGCCGATGATGGTCTTCTCGAGCTGGTAGCGGTCGGCCAGCTCCTCCTTCAGCAGCGACACCTGGGAGGTCATCTCGCGCGCCCGGCTCACCTTCTCCACCACCGCGTCGATGACGCCGAGGTCGAAGGGCTTGGTGAGGTAGTCGTAGGCGCCGCGCTTCATCGCCTCGACCGCGTTCTTCATGCTCGCCTCGGCGGTCATGATGACCACCATCAGGTCGGCGCGCTCCTCCTTGACCCGGTCCAGCAGCTCGAGCCCGGTGACTCCCGGCATCTTGATGTCGAGGAGCGCCAGGTCGTAGACGTTCTCCTTGATCAGCTTGAGCGCCTCGTTGCCGTCCTTGGCCAGCTCGACGTTGAACCCTTTCTTCTTGAGGGCCTTGGAAAGGACCCAGCGCATGCTCTCTTCGTCATCCGCGACCAGTATGTTGTTGATCGACATATAAACTCCTAGAAACCGTTCTATGTTCTACGTTCTACGTTCTAAGTTGAAACCTGAAGCGGCGCTGCTTCAAACTTAGGTAGAGCATAGGACGTTAGACTTATCTTTGCCGTTTGTGCTCGTATGCAAGATCCCGTGAACTCGCAGAAGCCTCATTGCTTCTGACGTAGAACCTGGAACATAGAACGTGGAACGGCCGTTATTGTACCAGCGGCAGCATGACGGTGAAGACGGTGCCGCGGGAGGGACCGGAATCGACCCTGATCATGCCGCGGTGTTCGGACACGATCTTCTGGCAGATGGCCAGACCGAGCCCCGTCCCCTGGGACTTGGTGGTGAAAAACGGGGTGAACATGTTCTCCAGGACGTCGGAAGGGATGCCGGGACCGTTGTCGGAGATGTCGATGGCAACCATGCGCGCCCGCCGCTCCCCCTTCTGGGTCAGGGCGTAGTCGGCCAGGACCCGGCTGGTCACCTTGACCACGCCGCCGGTCCCCACGGCCTCCATGGCGTTCTTGATCAGGTTCAGGAACAGCTGGGTCAAGAGGGCCTCGTCAGCCAGTATCGGGGGGATGCTCGGGTCGAAGTACTGCTGCAGGTAGAGCTCCTTCCCCTCGCAGGCGTTTTTCTGCAACAGGACGATGTCGGAGAGGACCCGGTGCAGGTTCACCTTGCCGAGCTTAAGACGCCCGGGGGAGGCGAGGCCGAGCAGCTCCTCGACGATCAGGTTGACCCGCTGCACCTCCTTCAGCATGACCCGCACGTACTCCCTCAGGTCTTCGTTGTCCGGGAATTCCATCTCCAGGAGCTGGGCCGCCCCCTTGATCCCCCCCAGCGGGTTCTTGATCTCGTGGGCGAGCCCCGCGGCGAGCGCGCCCAGCGAGGAGAGACGGTCCGCCTGGCGCACGGCGCTCTCGAGCTCGCGCACGTTGGTGAGGTCGCGCAGGAGCACGATGGTGCCGATACGCTCGCCGTTGGAGCTCAAAAGCGGCGAGGTGCTGGTACCCACCGGGGTGATCCGCCCTCCCCTTTTGAGCACGATGTTCTCGTGGTCGGAGACGGACATCCCGGTGCTGACGGTCTTGGCCACCAGCTCGTTGAGGGCGGCGTCGTCCTTGAAGATCTCGCTGAAGAGATGCCCCAGCGCCTGGCGCCTGGAGACGCCGGCCAGCTCCTCGGCAGCAGGGTTCACGAGCGTCACGGCGCCGGTGTTGTCAAGGACGATGACACCGTCGCCCACGCTGTCGACCACATTCGCGTAATAGTTCTCCAACCGGTCAGCCATCAAAGAACTCCTCCATCGCCCCGACAAGCTCGGCAGCATGCTCGATCCGGTTCACCGCGGCACGGAACTGCGCGGCTCCCGGAAGCCCCTTGGAATACCAGGCAAGATGCTTGCGCATCTCCATCAGGGCCACCCTGCCCCCCTCGAACTCGGTGAAGAGCTCGAAATGCCTGCGGGCAACCGCAAGTCGTTCCGCCACCGTCGGCGGCACCGGTACCTCGCCGGCCATAAGGGCGAGCGCCTCCCGGAACAGCCAGGGATTCCCCATCGCGCCGCGGGCTACCATCACCGCATCGCAACCGGTTTCCTGGATCATGCGGACCACGTCGTCCGCGCTGAAGAGGTCGCCGCTGCCGATCACCGGGATCTTCAGGGCACTCTTCAATTCCCCTATCTTCGCCCAGTTCGCCTTCCCCTCGAACATCTGGGCCCGGCTCCTGGGATGCAGGGTGATGGCGTCGCACCCCTCTTCCTGTGCGATCCGCCCCACCTCGAGGAAGGTGTCGTCGCCGCAGACCCATCCGGTCCTGATCTTCACCGTGAAGGGGAGTGCCGTCGCCTTGCGCACGCAACGGACGATCCGCCCCACCTTGACCGGGTCCTTCATGAGGGCGCTGCCGGCGCCGGTGCCGACCACCTTCTTCACCGGGCACCCCATGTTGATGTCGATCAGTTCTCCGTACCCCTCGACCAGCCGCGCCGCCTCGGCCAGCATCTCCGGCTCGTCGCCGAAAAGCTGCATGCCGATCGGGCGATCCTCGGGGGTGGTCTTCAGCAGATCGAAACTCTTGCGCCCCTCCCTGGTCAGGCCGTTGACGCTGACCATCTCGGTAAAGGTGAGGGAGGCTCCCCCCTCGCGAGCGATGATGCGCATGGGGAGGTTGGTGATGCCGGCCATAGGGGCCAGAAATACCCGATTCTTCAAGGTAAGAGAGCCGATGGCCACGGTGTTTTGCATATGTGATAACTTCCTTATCTGCCTAAAAAATGTGCATACTAGCAACTAAGAATTTAAAACGCAAGGGTTTTTTATGGCGGGCGTATACGGAAAAGAGGGGAATGCATCAGGAAAATCGGACATGGGAGAGGGAAAATTCGAAGGACGACCCCGTTTGTTGGGGCGAATAGTTATTCGCCCCAACAAAACCCCGCAATCGTCAGCCACTGTAGGGGCGAATAATCATTCGCCCCCCCCCGGCTAATCCCGCCGCAACAACGCGTCGATCCCGGTTAGCCCCTCGAGTGCCCCGCAGGGAAGGGAGAGGTGCGGTGCGCGGACCTGCGGCTCGCGCGGGTTGATGCGGATCACCCGGGCGCCGGAGAGGGAGCCGATCCGCTCGCTGGCGGCTCGCACGGTGGGGATGGCGGTCCCGGCCCCCAGCTCGACGACCACGACGCGCCTGCCGGATTGGCGGGAAAGGAACTGCCGGAAGCGCTCCTGCTGCCGCGCGGTGCGCTCCTCGATCCAGGCGTAGTCCCCGAACATGAGGATGTTGGGACGCGCCGCCCTGCCGCAGCGGGGACAAAGGGGCACGTGGTCGGCGCGCATGGTATCCTCGTCGATCCGGAACTGTTCGCGGTTGTCCCAGATCCGGTTGCAGCAGGGACCGGTGCACTGCAGGTGATGGATGGAGCCGTGGAACTCCAGGACGGCGTCCCCGGCGAAACCGGCTTTCTGGAACTGGCCGTCCACGTTGGAGGTGGCGACGAACAGCTCCAGGCCGAAGCGGGCGGCCCAGTCAAGCAGGAGCGCAAAGCCGGCGTGGGGGACCGTGGCGCGGTAGAGGTTGGTGCGGTGGCCGTAAAAGCCCCAGCCGAAGGCGGGGTCGCGTTCGAAGTGTTCCGGGTTGGCGGCGTCGACGAAGCTGATGCCGAGGCGGCGGTACAGGGGATAGGCGCTCCAAAAACCGGTGTCGCCGCGAAAGTCGGGGAGGCCGGAATCAACCCCCATGCCGGCGCCCGCGGTAACAACGAGCGCCTGTGCGCCGGCCACCGACTCGGCCGCTTCCCTAAAGAGTGCCGCGAGACCGGCGGCCACGCCTAGATCCCCACCTTGACCGGGACCGGCTTCAGCACCCGCTGCAGCTCGGAGGGAGGGAGGGAGACCAGGAAGCCGCGGCTGCCGCCGTTTATGTAGACGAGCGGCAGGTCGAGGATGCTCTCTTCGATGTAGACCGGCATCGGCTTCCTGGTGCCGAAGGGGGAGGTCCCCCCCACCATGTAGCCGGAGTGGCGGTTGGCGGTGTCGGGGGTGCAGGGGGCGACGCTCTTGACGCCGATGGCGCGCGCCAGTTCCTTGGTGGATACCTGGAGGTCGCCGTGCATCAGCACCACGAGCGGCGCCTTGGTCTCGTCCTCCATGACGAGGGTCTTGATCACGCTGTGCTCGTCGACGCCAAGCTCGCGCGCCGACACGGCGGTCCCCCCCTTCTCCTCGTATTGGTAGGGGTGCTCGCCGAAGGCAACCCCCGCCTGCCGCAGTACCCGGACGGCAGCCGTGACCGGCGACTTCACCTTGGCCATTGCAGTTCTCCTTGAACAGATTTGATTTCGCTAGTAAAAAAGTCACTTGCCAGGCACGGACATACCGGCTATAGATTAATAGCACGTCCAAAGCAGCTTAACAACCGTGTAACTAGGGTAACTTGTTATGGGAAATGAGAACCAGCGGCCGGCCAAAGTACTGGTCATGGACGACGACGAGATGGTCCGGTTCGTAGCGGGGGAAACCTTGAAGCGCTACGGTTTCGAGGTCGAGTTCGCCAACGACGGCGCCCAGGCCGTGGAGATCTACCGCGAGCGGCACCAAGCGGGCGACGCCTTTGCCGCCGTGATCCTGGATTTGAACATCCCCGGGGGGATGGGAGGGCAGGAGGCGATGCAGCGTCTGCTCGAGATAGATCCCGGCGCCAGGGGGTACGTGTCCAGCGGCCGCACCGACGACCCGGTCATGATGAACTACCAGAGCTTCGGCTTCAGCGGCACCATCGAGAAACCATATTTCTACCTGAACAAGCAGCTCATGGAAGAGTTCAGCAAGACCCTGCGCGGCCCCGAGCAAGCATGACCGGATTGGAAAACTACCTCGCCCTGCTCTCCCGCGTCGACGAGATCTGCCGGCGCACCTCGGAAACCTTCAGCGCATACATCACCTGCCGCGCAGGCTGCGACGCCTGCTGCCGCCATCTCTCCATCTTCGCCGTGGAAGCCGCCGCGCTCAGGAAAGCGCTGCGAGAGCTCCCTGCCGAGCAGGCCGAACTGGTCCGCGCCAAGGCCCGGGAGACACGGGAAGGCTCCCCCTGCCCGCTGCTCCATGACGGGCTCTGCCTGCTCTACCAGGCCCGGCCGATCATCTGCCGCACCCACGGCCTTCCGCTTCTGCTCTTGCGCGAGGGGGAAAGGTCGGTCGACTTCTGCCCCGAAAACTTCCAGGGGCTCCCCAGCATCCCCGGCAGCGCCGTCATGGACCTGGAGCGGCTGAACATGATGCTGGCCACGGTCAACGCGCTGTACCTGCAGTCCTTCCCGGGGCCGGAGCGGCTCACCATGGCTCAGGCGCTTCTCTCAGATTGACTTTTCCCTCGACTTCAGGGTATATGGCCCGGTGCGAAAGATTTCGCGGCGCCGCCGTCATGCGTGAACCGGACGCTGGCGCGGGGGGTCTGGGCGCATATACTTTACGAGCTGCAAAAGGAGAGGCAACAAGATGAAGGTGAGCTACAACACATCCGGGAGCTGCGCCTCCCGGATCGAGATAGAGATCGAGGACGGCGTCATCGTCGCCACCAGGTTCGTGGACGGTTGTGCCGGGAACACCCAGGCGGTCGCCGCCCTGGTGCGCGGCATGGAGGTGACCGAGGCCATCAAACGCCTCAAGGGGATCGCCTGCCAGGGTGACACCTCCTGTCCCGACCAGTTGGCGAGAGCCTTGGAGCAGTCGCAATGCAGCACCAGACCTTCCTAGACGGGGGCGTTATGGAAATCTTCGGCGGGTTCATGATGATGATGAGCATCATCGGCTTCTTCCTGGTGGTGATCTGGTTCATCCTCCCCTTCGTGATCTTCAACATCAAGGGACGGGTGGACCGCTCCGCTGCGATGCTGGAGGAGATGGACCAGCGCCTGAAGAACATCGAGCGAATCCTGCAGGATTATCGCAACGTCGAGGAGCAGCGCCCGCTCGACCCGCCGCTGTAGCTCTCGCCCCGGACGACGACTCCCTTCTTCACCGATCCTCCCCCTCACCGGGGGAGGGTGTCTCCCCCTTCGAACTTCCTTAAAAACCTGTCATATCCCTTGCCAACACCGGCTTTTTTCATTATCATGTGCCGCTATGTGTCAAGCGGCAGACTAGAGAAGCTTAATCTGCCGCAGTCGACAGCAAGGAGAGTTCATGGGTTTACTGGAAGGGAAAAAAGCACTTATTTTCGGTGTAGCTAACGATAAAAGTATCGCCTGGGCCACCGCCGAGGCATTCCACCGCGAGGGGGCCGAGGTGGCCCTCGCCTACGCGGGCGAGGCGGTCGCCAAGAGGGTGATGCCGCTTGCGGAGAGCATCGGCTCCAAACTGGTGCTCCCCTGCGACGTGAGAAGCGACGAGGAGATCGCGCGCCTGTTCGACCAGGTGCGCGAGGCGTGGGGGGGGCTGGACATCCTGGTGCACTCGGTCGCCTTCGCCAACAAGGATGAGCTCAAGGGCTCCTTCCTGAACACCACCCGCGAGGGGTTCGCCACGGCGCTCGACATCAGCGCCTATTCCCTGATCGCCATGGCGCGGGAGGCGGCACCGCTCATGCAGGGGCGCGACGGCAGCGTGATCGCCATGACCTACTACGGGGCCCAGAAGGTGTTCCCAAACTACAACGTCATGGGCGTCGCCAAGGCGGCGCTGGAGGCAAGCGTGCGCTACCTGGCCGAGGCGATGGGACCGGAAGGTACCAGGGTGAACGCCATCTCGGCGGGTCCGCTTAGGACCCTTGCTTCCGCCGGCATCGGGGGCTTCGGCCAGATCGCCGGGCACGTGGCCGAGAAGGCGCCGCTGCGGCGCAACATCTCGCAGGAGGAGGTCGGCAACGCCGCCCTCTACCTCGCCAGCCCGCTCGCAAGCGGCGTGACGGGCGAGATCCACTTCGTAGACTGCGGCTACAACATCATCGGGCTGTAGCGGAGGCGCGCCATCAAAGGACTGCACGGTAACCTGACAGGACTGAAACCGAGCCAGGTAAAGAGGCTTGAGAGGCTGCACCGCCGCCGGGTGAAACCGGGTGAGGTGGTTTCCCTGGAACTGGCCCGGGAACTGGCTGACATCTCGCTGGAGATCAGGCGCCAGCTCGGCGTCCTGGTGAGCCGCATCGGCGAGATCGCCTACGTGGTGGTGGGGGATGAGCGCGGCATCATGATCCCCCCCCTGGAGGAGTACCCGCTCGGGAAGAGGCTTTTGCGCGGCGTGCGCCTGGTGCACACCCACCTGAAGGGAGAGGTCCTCTCGGACGACGACCTGACCGACCTCTCGCTTTTGCGCCTGGACCTCATCGCCGCCCTG
Source organism: Geomonas diazotrophica (assembly GCF_018919385.1). Lineage (GTDB taxonomy): Bacteria > Desulfobacterota > Desulfuromonadia > Geobacterales > Geobacteraceae > Geomonas > Geomonas diazotrophica. The sequence continues at coordinate 87,900 of NZ_JAHLMF010000007.1, read as the reverse complement.
CAGCTCACCCAGAACCCGGACCGCTTCTCGATCCAGACCGCGGCGCTCATCCCGCCCGACGGCGGTCCCCTCCCCTACCACGTGGAGCCCTCGGTCCCCTTCCAGAAATACGACCTCGACTTCAAGGGGTTCGTGGAAACCCTGGAACAGACCATGGAGCGCGGCCTCAAGGAAGGGAAGGTGGTCGCCAGCGGCCAGGAGCGCGGCATCCTGATCTCGGTGACCCAGCGTCCCATGGAGGAGGCGGTCGATTCCATCGAGGAGCTGAAGGAGCTGGCCCGCACCGCCGGGGTCGGCGTGCTCGACACCGTGATCCAGCGCCCCAAGGAGTTCAACCCGCGCTACCTGTTGGGGGAGGGAAAGATCCGGGAGGTGGTGATCAAGGCGCTGCAGTACGGGGCCACCATGCTCGTCTTCGACCAGGAGCTCTCCCCGGCCCAGGTGCGCTCCATATCCGAGCTGACCGAGCTGAAGGTCATCGACCGCAGCCAGCTGATCCTGGACATCTTCGCCCGGCGCGCCACCACCCAGGACGGCAAGGTCCAGGTGGAGCTGGCCCAGTTAAAGTACCTGATGCCCCGGCTCTCCGGGCGCGGCGTGCAGATGTCGCGGCTCATGGGGGGAATCGGCGGGCGCGGCCCCGGCGAGACCAAGCTGGAGATCGACCGCCGCCGCATCCGCGACCGGATCGCGCACCTGGAGCGGGAGCTGAAGGAGCTCTCCAACGGCCGCTACCAGCGCCGCCAGAAGCGCGTGAAGGCGGGGATCCCCATCATCTCCATCGTGGGGTACACCAACGCCGGCAAGTCCACCCTCCTGAACACCATGACCAAGAGCGAGGTGTTCACCGAGGACCTCCTCTTCGCCACGCTGGACACGTCGTCCCGGCGGCTGCGCTTCCCGATGGACCGGGAGGTGATCATCACCGACACGGTCGGCTTCATCCGCAGCCTCCCGAAGTCCCTGATGGGCGCCTTCAAGGCCACCCTGGAGGAGCTCAAGGATGCCGACCTCCTGGTCCACCTGGTCGACTGCAGCAACCCGCGCGTCGAGGAACAGATCAGCCAGGTGAACGCCATCCTGGCGGAACTGGAGCTCTCCCAGAAGCCGACCCTCCTCGTGTTCAACAAGATGGACCTGCTCCCCGACCTGAAGAAGGGGGACCCCCTCGCCTTCATGAAGGTGCGGCAGCTTACCCGCAAGTACGGCGCCATCACCATCAGCGCCTCGGACAGAAAGAGCCTCGAACCGCTCTTGAAGGAGCTGCAGCAGCGTTTCTGGCACGATGTCGAGGATTACCGGGCTCCGGGGGAGCACCACGAGGAATTCGAGGAGTAGACCGGCGCTCCCGATCCCGCCGGCAGAGGAATCGATCTTTTCATGGACCAGCAAGCCATCATCTACGCCCTCGACCTTTTGGGCACCGTCGCTTTCGCCGCCTCGGGGGCGCTCGCGGGCGTGCGCCGCGGCATGGACCTCCTGGGGATCATCGTGCTCGGCATCGTCACCGCCACCGGCGGCGGCGTCATCCGCGACGTACTTTTGAACGACACCCCCCCCTTTTGCTTCAAGAACGAGCTCTACCTCTACCTGGCCGTCGCCGCGTCGATAGCGGTCTTTCTCACCCCCAGGAGCTTCGAGCGGATGAACCGCGCCATGCTCCTTCTGGACGCCCTGGGTCTCGGGACCTTCCTGGTGATCGGGACCTCCAAGGCGCTCCAGTTCAACCTGGGGCTCATGGGCGCCATCATCATGGGGGTGATGACCGCCACCTGCGGCGGGCTGGTGCGCGACCTTTTGAGCAACGAGATCCCGCTCATCCTGCAGCGCGAGATCTACGCCTCGGCCTGCGTGGTCGGGGGCGCCCTCTTCTATTTCCTGCACCAGACCACGCTCCCCTCCCAGGTGAACCTCACCGTCTCCGCACTCACCGTCATCACCATCCGCTGCACCGCCATCATGAAGGGGTGGCAGCTGCCGCGCGGCCAGGCGCTTTAGCCCGATGCCGAGGCGGAGCGCCGGGCTGATCATGTACCGCGTGAGAAACGGCGCGCCGGAGCTCCTCCTGGTGCACCCGGGGGGGCCGTTTTGGGCCCGGAAGGACCTGGGGGCATGGTCGATTCCCAAGGGGGAATACCTGGAGGGGGAGGATCCCTTGCAGGCTGCCCGGCGGGAGTTCCGCGAGGAAACCGGGCACGAGCCGAGCGGCAGCTTCATCGAGCTGGACCGGATCAGGCAGCCCGGGGGAAAGCTGGTGCGGGCATGGGCCTTTAGCGGCGACTTCGACCCCGCGCACCTCGTCAGCAACACCTTCACCATGGAATGGCCGCCGCGCTCCGGCAGGCAGACCGAGTTCCCCGAGGTCGATCGCGCCTGCTGGTTCGGCATCGACGAGGCCCGGGAAAAGATCCTCCCCGGCCAGCTCCCCCTGATCGACCAGGTGGCCGCCTTGCTGCGGTCGGCCGGTTGATCAGCCACTCCCGCCGTCCAAAAAGCTCACCTCCGCGCGCCGCCCCCTTTTTCTTTGAGACACCGCCGTTACCAGCCGAACAGTCTCCTCCCGGAATATAACAACGCCGCCCCCCACCACCGCAAGATACCCTACTTTTTTTCTTGTATACACTTAAGTCGTTGAAGGCATTGCCGATAGGGGATGATGGTACCTTACAACGACGCCGCTTTTTCCAGAGTCTGCAGGCCTAGTTTTACCAGGCAAAACACTTGCGGGCGGTTGCCGCCGTCCGGAAAACGAAGAGTGACACAGGGGGGAAAGATGAAGATTCAGGACATGAAGATCGGTGCACGGCTAAGCGTTGGTTTCGGTGTGATCCTGTTACTGCTCCTTGTCATCGGGGCCATAAGCGTCGTCGGCATGCTGAAAATGGATTCCGGCCTGGAAACCATCGTCAAGAAGGAGTACGCCAAGATCAAGCTGGCCAACGATGCGGCCAAGAGCGTCACGGCTATCGTTTCCAGCGTCCAGAGCATGCTCCTGGAAACCGACGCGGCGGCACGTCGCGAGGACAACAAGAAGATCGACCAGGCGCGCCAGCAGTACAAGGCGTCCATGGAGAAGCTCGAAAAGCTGGAGACCACCGGGCAGGGGAAGGAACTCATCGCCAAAGCGAAGCAGACCCTGGACAACGCCCGCAAGGCCAACAACCAGGTGCTCGAACTCGCCCTCGCCGGTAACAGCGCGCACGCCTCGGCCGTCTTCGAGAAGGAGGCGGCGCCCCTGCTTGCCTTGATCGCTCCGGCCTTCAACGAGCTGGTTCAATACCAGGAACAGGGGATCGAGGAACGCTACCTGAGCGCCGCCCAGGTCTCCTCCCGGTCCCGCATCATCGCAGTTTCCCTGGCTTTTCTGGCCATCGCCATCGGCGCGCTGATCGGCTTTTGCATCACCCGCAGCATCAGCCGCCCGGTACGGGCCCTCTCCCGCTGCGCGGACAAGCTCGCGCTCGGAGACGTCGACGTCGAGATCGACACCGAGGGTAACGACGAGATCGCCATGCTGGCCCGCTCCTTCAAGAACATGGCCGACAACATCAAGGAGGCCTCGCTCGCCGCCGAACGGGTCGCCCACGGCGACCTCTCGGTCCAGGTGACCCCGAAGTCGGAGCGCGACCTGATGGGCAAGAACCTCTCGACCATGATCGCCACCATCGGGACGTTGAGCGCGGATATGAACGAGCTGATCAAGGCTGTCAGGGAGGGCAAGCTCAGCGTGCGCGGCGACGCCGCGGCCTTCCAGGGGGCCTGGGGCGAGCTCCTCACCGGCCAGAACCGGCTGATCGAGGCGTTCGTGCAGCCGATCGACGTCACCTCGCGCTATCTCTCCCGCATCTCCAAGGGTGACATCCCGGACAGGATAACCGACACCTACTACGGCGACTTCAACGACATCATCAACAGCCTGAACCTCCTGATCGATGCCAACAACGATGCCACGAGACTCGCCAGGGAGATCGCGGAAGGAAACCTGCTCCTCGAGGTGAAGCAGCGCTCGGAAAACGACGGACTGATGCAGGCGCTCGCCACCATGGTGCAGAACCTGACCCGCGTGGTCACCGACGTGAAGAACGCAGCCGACAACGTCACATCAGGAAGCCAGGCGCTCAGCTCCACCTCGGAGGAGATGTCGCAGGGGGCGAGCGAACAGGCGGCCTCGGCCGAGGAGGCCAGCTCCTCGATGGAGCAGATGACCTCGAACATCCGGCAAAACGCGGACAACTCGCTGCAGACCGAGAAGATCGCGGTGAAATCCGCCACCGACGCCAGCGAAAGCGGCGAGGCGGTCGCAAGGACGGTGGCGGCCATGAAGGAGATCGCCTCCAAGACCTCGATCATCGAAGAGATCGCGCGCCAGACCAACCTTTTGGCCCTGAACGCGGCCATCGAGGCGGCGCGGGCGGGGGAACACGGCAAAGGGTTCGCCGTGGTCGCCTCGGAGGTGAGAAAGCTCGCCGAGAGGAGCCAGAAGGCGGCCGGCGAGATCGGGGATCTTTCCCTGACCTCCGTGGAGGTGGCGGAGCACGCCGGGAACCTGCTGCAGATGCTGGTCCCCGACATCCACAGGACGGCCGAGCTGGTGCAGGAGATATCCGCGGCATGCAAGGAGCAGGACACCGGCGCGGAGCAGATCAACCGCGCCATCCAGCAGCTGGACCAGGTGATCCAGCAAAACGCCGGCGCTTCCGAGGAGATGGCGTCCACGGCCGAAGAGCTCGCCTCCCAGGCCGAGCAGCTGCAGGGGACCATCGCCTTCTTCAAGGTCGGTGCGGCTGCCGTCGAGCGGAGGCAGCCTGCGAAGGGGGCCCCCACTGCCAACAAGATCGGACACCAGAAGCTGACCCGGGCCGGTGGCCCGGCCGCGGGCTACCCCGGCATCCAGATAAACCTGGACGGGAGCGAGGAGAGCCTGCTGCAGGCGGGTTTCGAAAGGTACTAGCGGCTCGGGATTTCCGACAACAAGAAAGGCGGCCTTAGCGGCCGCCTTTTCTATTTCAACGATGCGGGGTGATCGTCACCCCCCCCGGCCCCCCTTCCCTTCCCTCCAGGTGGCAGGAGAGCTTCAGGAAGCGCCCCGCCACCAGCAGGTTTGTGGCTAGGTGCCTGGTGACGCGCGAGGTGCGAAAGAACGAGCTTCCCGTGCCGCGCACGAGGTAGAGCACCAACTGGTCGGCGAGGTGCGGGTCGATCGGCTCGCCGCTTTCGTGGTGCTCAAGAAACTCGCTCGCGGCCTCGGCGCCGACCGCTTCGGCGGGCTTTCCCCTCTCCCCCAGGCCGGTGAAACCCGCCACGGCATGCTCGTACTCCCCCTTGATGAATATGAAGGTGCCCTGCCCGAGGATACTCACCTCCCGCGTCTCCATCTCCATCGGCAAGCCGCGCTCCAACCTCCCCTTGAGACCGGCGAGGGCCGCCTGGAGCTGCCGTTCGGCTATGTGCCTGGGGAGGTTGCCGACGGCTGATACGATGCGCAGCCGTGTGAGCCTTCCCCTTTCCCGGACCAGGCAGGGGGCGAGGACTTCGGCCGGCTCCACGAGGCAGCCGATCCTCCCTCCCCCCTTGGGATAGAAGCCGAAGGAGTGGGCGACGGTTTCGCCGCGCACCCCCAGGCGGACGATGCTGGGCCAGAAGATCTCCTCGAAGTAGTTCCAGGAAGGACTGAAGGGGACATGGGTGCCGCCGGTCACCGTGACGCGGCTTGCCTTGCGGGCGGCAAGCAGGGGGGGGATCACGGTCTGGAGCACCAGGGTGGCCGAGCCGGCCGTGCCGATATCGAAGCTGTATTCTCCCGGGGTGATGCTGTCGGGAAGGAAGCTCAGCTCCGGCGAACCGAGCCGGTCCCCTACCACGTTGGCCGCCGCGATGCGCGATGCGGCCTGCACCGCCATCAGGTGCTGCCGCATCAGCCCCGACTTGGACCGGTTCTTCCTGATGTTGTAGATGTGGAACCCCTGCCCGGTGAGGCAGGAGAGGCTCAAGGCGCTGCGCAGCACCTGCCCTCCCCCCTCCCCCATGCTCCCGTCGATCTCGATCATGGCGCCACCGCCTTCAGTAAAGGAACATCGGCTTGCCCAGCACGTGCCGCACCCTCGGACGGTATTCGACGGAATCGTAGAGCTCGGCCACGTCCACCCTTTTCTCCCCCTGCATGATGGTGCTGATCGGGATGTGCCGGTAGGTCCCTCCCTGCATGGCCACCATGCGCCCGGACATCCCCTCGCTGATCAGGTCCATGGTCATGTTGGCGTAGTTGTAGGCGACCATGAGGTCCAGCGAGTCGGGTGCGCCGCTGCGCATGAGATAGGAGAGCTGCTGGTAGATGATGTGGGAGCCGGTCAGCCGCTTCACCGCCTCGCTCACCACCACGCCGATCCCCCCAAGCTTCTTGTGGCCGTAGGCATCCTCCTGGCCGTACTCCACGATCTGCCCCCCCACCATGGACGCCCCTTCCGATACGGTCACCATGGCGTAGTTGCTGCGGTTCCCCTTCTTGTCTTCTTGCAGCAGCAGGGAGAGCTTCTCGACGTCGAAGGGGACCTCGGAGATGAGCGCACGGTCCACCCCGGCCAGGTAGGCCGAGATGAGCGAGGTCTCCCCGGAGTTGCGGCCGAAGAGCTCCACCACCGCGATGCGCTCGTGAGACCCGGCGCTGGTGCGCAGGTTGTGGATGAAGTTGACGCTCCTGGTGACCGCAGTGGAGAAGCCGATGCAGTAGTCGGTGCCGAAGACGTCGTTGTCCATGGTCTTCGGGATGGCGACGATGGGGACCCCCTCGCGGTTCAGGCGTTCGGCGTAGCTCAGGGTGTCGTCTCCCCCGATCGGTATCAGCACGTCGATGCCCAGGTGCTCCAGGTTGGCGAGGATGTGCTGGGTGAAGTCGTGAGTCCCCGAGACCGCTGGGTCGCAGTCGGCGCCGCGCAGGAAGACGGGGACGTCGCCGGCTGCGACCTTGCCCGGGTTGGTGCGGCTGGTGTGCAGGAAGGTCCCCCCGGAGCGGTCCACGGTGCGTACCGCGTGGCGGTCCAGCGGCATCACGGCCTTCTCCCAGCTCTCCGGATCGTCCCGGTTGTAGCCCAAAAGCCCTCCCCAGCCGCGCCGGACGCCGACCACCCGGTACCCGCTTTCGGAGGCGCGCGCGACCAGGGTCTTCAGGGCGGGGTTTAGCCCCGGCACGTCGCCGCCGCCGGTCAGGACGCCTATGGTCTTCTGCCTGTCTGCCATGGCAATCTCCTTTAATGATCATCGTTAAAAAACTTTCACATTATACCGGAGCGGCGGGTCATTTCAAGGCGGCCGGAAACGCTCTACTGCTCGCGCTTGGCGGGCGTGAGCCTGGAGATGAAGCGGGACATCTCGGAGGGGAGCATGGGACGGGCGAAGTAGAAGCCCTGCATGAGACGGCAGTCGATCGAGGTGAGGAAATCCTTCTGCGCCTCGTTCTCGACGCCTTCGGCGATCGCCTCCATGTCCAGGCACTTGGACATGAACATGATGGTGGTGGCGATGGCGGCGTCCTCGGAGGAGGTGACCACGTCGTTCACGAAGGACTTGTCGATCTTCAGTGCCTGGAAATGGTAGTGCTTGAGCGAGGAGAGCGAGGAGTAGCCGGTACCGAAATCGTCGATCTGGACGTTGACGCCCATGCGCTGCAGCCGCTCCAGGACCCCTACCGCCTCGCTTTCGTAGATCATCAGCGACTGCTCGGTGATCTCCAGGGTGAGCCGGTCCGGGGGGAGGCCGCTGTCGTGCAGCGCCGCCTCGATGGCCTGCTCCAGTCCCTCGTGCGCGAAGACCGTCGGGGACATGTTTACCGCCACGTTCAGGTCCAGCGCCTCGTCGCGGTACCAGAGCGCCGCCTGCCGGCACGCCTCCCTGAGCACCCACTCGGTGAGGGGCCAGATGAGCCCCCCCTTCTCGGCCAGCGGCACGAAACTCCCCGGCCCCAGCTCCCCCAGGTGAGGGTGGCGCCAGCGCACCAGCGCCTCGACCCCGACCACGCGCATGGTGGCGGTATCGAGCTTGGGCTGGTAGACCAGGAACAGCTCGTCGCGGTTGATGGCGCGCAGAAGACCGTGCTCGAGCTGGATCCTGTGGTCGTGCTCCTCGCGCCACTCGCCGCCGTACAGGCAGAAGGTGGAACGCCCCTGCTGCTTGGCCTGCCCGAGGGCCAAATCCGCCATCTTGAAAAGCTGCATGGGATCGTCCGCGTCGGAGGGAAAGAGGGCGATGCCGATGCTGGCGCTGGTCCTCAGGGTCTCCCCCTCCACCTGCACCGGCTCCGAGAGCGCGTCCAGCACGCGCCGGGCCATCACCGCGGGTCCCTCGGGCATCTCGGGATGGTGCAGCAGCATGGCGAACTCGTCCCCTCCCACCCGCGCCACGATGTCCTCCCCGCGCATGGCGCAGCGCGTCAGGCGGCGCCCGGTCTCGGCGAGCAGGGCGTCGCCGACGAAGTGGCCGCGCCGGTCGTTGATCAGCTTGAAGCGGTCCAGGTCGAGGAAGAGGAGCGCCACGCTTTCGCTCCGCCTCTTGGCGAAGACGATGGACTGCGCCAGGAAGTCATCGAACGCCTGGCGGTTGTACAAACCGGTGAGCCCGTCGCGTACCGCCTGTTCCCTGATGCTGAGCTCGGTCGCCCGGTGCCGCGCCTCTATCTTCGCGGTCAAGAGGTAGATGATGGCCGCCATGGTGAAGACCCCCAGCAGTTCGAGGCCGCCGGAGGCGAGGTATTTGAGTAGGGGATGGCCCGCGAGCAGCAGGCCGAAGATGAGGTGGGCCAGCAAAAGCCAGCTGATGCTGGCCAGGATGTAGATGCAGGCTACGGTCGCCGGCGAGAGGCGCCCGACCCAGTTGCGCAGTTTGCCCAGCGTGCCGCCGTCCATGGTCGCTCCTGGTAAGTCGGTGAAATCACCGTCTCAGTATAGCGCCTTTCAGGTGGTGAGGTAGTAGGTGATCTCGTTGTGCCCGACCAGGAGTTCCAGCCCGGCCAGGGAGGGAGGCGCGCAGGGGGTGGCTTTGCACTCCTCGATGAGGCGCCAGGCGTGCAGGGTCGATTCGGGGGTGAAGTAGAGGTCGAGCCCGCCGTCCTGCGCGTCTTTACGGAACAGGGCCATGGTACGGGGACCGCCGGCCGAGCGGAAGAGCGCGGTGAAGGCGTCCTGGATCGCGGTAGCCTTTCCGGCCGAGATATCGCCGGGGCCCAGGAGAAGGTGGTGCCATTGCATGTTCATGCTCTCTCCCATCGCTTGCCAATTTTTGCGCGGCGGCGCTACATAGCCGGCGCAGGAGCCGACCAGTTTCTCGTGGATCGCGTCCAGCATCTCCGCCTCGTCGGTGATCCCGGCGGCGGCGCCCAGGTTCAGGGCCAGCGGGAGGAGGCCCAGGAGCAGGTTGCGCATGTTGCCGCACCCGGCGGAGCCGCCGAGCACCTCGGAAACCTTGCGCTGCAGGCCGCGGCCGATGACGAAGCCGTTCAGCCCCGCCATCTTCGCGGAGACGTTGCGGCAGTCGGGGGTGGGCGACATGCGGAAATCGGCCTCAGCCGAGATGATCTTCATGGTGGCGACCTCGACCCGCACCTCGAGGAGCACGTCGTGGAAACGGTCCTTCATGGTTGCGGTGAGCAGCGCCGTGCCGTCGGGTTGCTTCAGCAGGCGGTACGAGATGTCCCGCTGGAAATCTTCCATGGTGTTCAGTTGCATCGGTACTACCTTTCCGCGATGGGTTGTTCGGACCGAAGCGAAACGCTCGCTGCGGCACTGTGGAGAATTTGGGGGCACTCCCCCGGCGAGGAAGGGTGTCCCCGTCCTTAGAGGTAGACGAGGTCGTCGGGGAGGTCGCTCAGCCTGACACCCCCCTCGTCGGTTACCGCGAAGGTGTTTTCTATGCCGATGACTCCCTTGCCCGGGAAGACGAACTTGGGCTCGATGGCCAAGGTCTGACCTGCCTGCAGCGCCACGTTGAACCCCTGTGCCAGAACGGGGAACTCGTCCAGCTCGAGTCCCACGCCGTGGCCGACGAAACGCGCGTTCTCGCCGGGAGCACCCATGAAATGCTCGGCAAGCCCCGCCGCCTGGGCCATCTCGGCGGCCTTGAGGAAGAGCTCCTCGCAGATCGCCCCCGGTTTGAGATGCTCCGCCAGGTACCCCTGGATGGCCAGCGCCGTCCGGAAGGCATGCTCGAGTTCGGGCGCGAGCTTGCCGATCACGAAGAACCTGGTCATGTCGATGATGTAGCCGTTGAAGACGCCGGTGTAGTCGATGAGGATCGGGGCGTTGACCGGGATGAGGGCGGCGGAGGCCCCGTGCGGCGAGGCGCTGGACATCCCCTGCCCGGTGACCGCACCGTCGAAGAAGCCGGTGGCGCCGGCGCTGGCCGAGGAGACTGCCAGCCCCTGGAAGAGCTCCTGGTTGAAGGCGCGCATGCGCACGTACCCCTCTCCCCCGGCCTTTCTCAGCCGGTACTCGAACTCGGCCGCGAGGTCAACCTCCCGCATCCCGGGCTTCAAAAACCCGGGCACCTCGCGGAACACGCCGGCCAACTGCCCGCCGCAGTGGCGGATCTGCTCTAGTTCCCACGGCGACTTCACCGACCTGATCTCCCGGTTGATGGCGGAGACGTCGACGAAGTCGCGGCCGGGAAGGAGCTTCAGGTAATAGTTGTACTGCTGCACCGGCGCCACGTCGAAGGTGAAGCCGACGCTGCGCACCCCCTCCTCGAACTGCGCCGGAAACTCCTTGCTGGAGGGGAAGGGACGGGTGTCTTCGATGCAGCTTTCCTGTATCCCCCTGGCGAAGCTCTTGCGCACCCAAAGGCGCGGCTCACCCTCGGCGGGAACCCAGAGGGTCGAGTTCTGCCGGGTGCCGGAAAAATAGTAGACGTCGATCGGGTGGATGAACAGGGCGCCGTCGATACCTTTTCCCCGCAGCGCCTCTTGCAGCCTCGAGATCCTCTGTTGCGATTCCTGCCTGGTCAGCATCCTTCCTCCCTGGGTTTGCCGGCGGCTAGCCGAGTGTGAAGAAAAAAGTGGCGCCTCTGCCGGGCTCGGCCTCGGCCCAGATATGGCCGCCGTGGCGCTGGATGATGCGCTGCACGCTCGCCAGGCCGATGCCGGTCCCCTTGAAATCGTCCGAGTCGTGCAGGCGCTGGAACGGCTTGAACAGGACCGAGGCGCGGCCCATGTCGAACCCGGCGCCGTTGTCCCGCACGAAGAAGGCCTCCTTCCCCTGGTGCGGCACCGTGCCGAACTCCAACCGGGTCTCCTCCTTCTTGGCCGAGTACTTCCAGGCGTTGCCCAGGAGGTTGTCCAGCACCACCCGCAGCAGTTGGGGGTCGGCATCGGCCTGCACCCCCGGCTGGACCACGCACTCCGCGCGGCGCTGAGGGTCGGAGAGCCTCAACTCGGCAAGGATCTCCCCGGCCAGTTCGCTCACGTCCACCTGCTCGCGGTTCAGGGGAACGCTGTAGCGGCGCGAGAAGTTGAGCAGGGTGTCGATGAGGTGGTTCATCTTGATGCTGCCGTTGATGATTTCCTGCACGTAATCACGGCACGGCGGCACGAGGTTCGGCCCGTAAAGCTCGAGGATCACCTGGGCGAAGCCGTAGATGGCGGTAAGGGGTCGCCGCAAGTCGTGGGAGACGGTGTAGTTGAAAGCCTCGAGCTCCTCGTTGGCGGTCTCCAGTTCGAGCGCCCGCGCGGAGAGATGGGTATGGAGCACCTCGATCTCCTCCGCGGCCAGCTTCCTGCGGGTGACGTCGGAGATCATGGCGAAGGAGCCCGCGAAGGCGCCGCTTTCGTCGCGGATGGGCTTGGCTGACACGCTGACCCAGACCCTGGTGCCGTCCTTGCGCACCAGGATGGTTTCGTAGTGCTCGGAGACGCCGTTCTCGCGGCTGCGCTGCCGGGCGGCGGTCTCGTCGTGCAGCGCGTCGTCCACGAACTCAAGGAAGGGGTGCCCCAGCAGCTCGGGCACCTCGCATCCCAGCATCTCGGCGAACTGCCGGTTCAGGTAGACGAGGCGGCCGGTGCGGTCGGCGGCGACGATGGACTCCTGCGAGGTCTCCACGATCATCCGGTAGCGGGCCTCGCTCTCCTTGAGCGCCTTCTCGGCCGCCTTCCACTCGGTGACATCGACCATGACGGCCAAAGACCGGACGATGTCCCCCTCTGCGTCCCGTTCGGCGGCGGCGCTCAACAGGACGTCGATGACCTCGCCGTTTTTCTTGACCAACTGGTAGTCGATGTTGCGGCAAAAGCCGGTGCGGAAAAACTCCGGCAACACCGTCTCCATGGCGTAGCGCCGCGACTCCGGCGTCAGGAAGTCGCTGGAGCGGCGCCCGAGCACCTCCTCGCGGGAATAACCGAGCACCTCCGTCCAGTAGTTGCTCACCCCGAGCAGCAGGCCGTTGCGGTCGATGGAATGCAGCATCACGGGCGTGTCGTTGTAAAGGCAATGGAAGCAGCGCCCGCCTTGGTCCTGCTCCTCCAGGGCCTCCTGATGCTCCTTCAGTATCCGGCGCAAAGCGGCGTTTTCGGCCTGCAGCCTGGCTACCTCGGCCTGGAGACCTCCGGTTGTCACTTCGTCGTTCATAGCAACTCCGGCACTGGACGTAACGTTGGTGTGAGTTGTTTACGCTTTGTGGAGCTAACTGTCAACTGATTTCAGTTTGCAAAATGACCGGTATCGGGAAGGCAACCTGGCGATTCAACAACGGTGTTGTCCCTGGTCGGTTTTTTTGTATACAGGATCAACCCCGCTCTTTATTTCCGGAAAAAAGTCTGCTAAGGTAGCTCCTGCTTTACGTGCACGTAAACCCAGCAAGGAGAAACAGAGTGCCCAATTCAACCGTACTGAAAGCTTGTGAGCAGACCGAGATAGACCTGAGCGGCGCAGCGGACTGGGTGCCGTTCGACGCACCGGCCCTGGTGGGAGACTCGCTTCGATTCGTCTCCGGCGACTCCAGGGGCGACCGTTTCCGGGCCCGCTACTACCGCGACGCGGAAAAGCATCTGCATGCCCGCTTCTGGCTCGGCCCCGAGGCGGAGGGACCTCCGGGGCACGCCCACGGCGGTGCCGTGGCGGCCATCATGGACGAGGCACTGGGGCTCGCAGCATGGGCGGCCGGTTACCCGATCGTGGTCGGCAACCTCAACGTGAGTTTCCGCAACATGCTGCCGCTCAAGAAGGTGGTGACCGTGGAAAGCCGGGTCGTCTCCGTGGAAGGGAGGAAGATCATGGTCCATGGCCGCATCTTCCGCGGCGATACCACCTTCGCCGAAGCGCAGTGCCTCTGCATAACCATTCCCGGCAGGTAGACCAGCTTCAGGACTCCGCGGCGGCATAGCCGCCGCGGCTCCCCCTCTCCCCCCCGGTCGCATTTCCCGCACCGGGATCTTGCTGCGCCAGCGCCGCCCCTTCTTTTTCGCAGAATGCACGCTCCAATTTCCCATTTATTTTCCCGCACAGGTTACCGATAAATCTCCCTGACAACCTCGTGGCTCACCAGTGGGCCTCATCTGAATCTGCAGCGCGCCAACCACAGGCAACAGGCTGTAAAGGGAGAATGGAATGAGCATCAAAAGGTTCAAAGACTGGAGCATCTCGGCAAAAGTACTGAGCATCTCACTGGCCACCGTCGTAATCATAGCGGCGGTCAACTTCTTCTACCTGCTCCCCGCCCTGGAAACGAAGATCCTCGAGGAAAGAGAGGATACGCTTAAGGCGGTGGTCGACCTGCCGGTCGAGTTGATCGCGGAATACGACCAGAGGGCCCAGAAGGGGGAATTTTCCCTGGACGAGGCGAAGAAGCGCGCCAGGGAGCGGATCAAGCAAATGCGCTACGCGGGCAACGAATACTTCTGGATCATCGACCTGAACGCGGTCATGCTCATGCACCCTATCAAACCCGAGCTGGACGGCAAGGACCAGAGTGCCGCCAAGGACCCGACCGGGAAGCTGCTCTTTTCCGAGATGGCTAACGTTGCCAGGAACAACGGGGGAGGCATCGTGCAGTACCGCTGGCCCAAGCCCGGCTCGACAGTCCCCGTCGAAAAGCTTTCCTACGTCAAACTGTACAAGCCTTGGGGGTGGGTCGTCAGTACCGGTCTCTACATGGACGACCTGCGCCAGGTGATATCAGAGATGCGCTGGAAGATAGCCGCCCTCACGCTGGCGATTGCGGTGGCCGTTCTTCTTCTTGGCTACATGGTCGCGTCCCGGATCAGCAGGAACATCAACAAGCTGATCAAGGTGGCCGACGAGTTGGCGCTGGGGAACGTGGATGTGGTCATCGAGAGCGACTCGCAGGACGAGGCCGGCAACCTGGCTGAAGCCTTCGGCAAGATGGTCGACAACATCGCCGAAGCCGCCCGGGCTGCCCAGAAAGTGGCGACGGGAGACCTGTCGGTCCAGTTGCAGCCAAAGTCGGAGAAGGACGTACTGGCCGTGAACCTCAACGTCACCATCGCCGCGGTACAGGCCATGGCCGCCGACGCCAACATGCTGGCAAGGGCCGCCATGGAGGGGAGACTCACCGAGCGCGCCGACGCCAGCCGGCACCAGGGAGAATACCGCAGGATCATCGAAGGGGTGAACGCCACCATGGCACGCCTGGTGGGGCTTTTGGACACCATGCCGGCACCGGCCATGATCATCGACCGCGACTTCAGCGTCTTGTACATGAACGAGATCGGTGCCAAGGTGGGCGGCAAGACCCAGGCACAGGTGGTCGGCACCAAGTGCTTCGACCACTTCAAGACCAGCGACTGCGGGAGCACCAACTGCGCCTGCGGCAGGGCGATGCAAACCGGTGCGAGCGCAAGCTCCGAGACCGATGCGCACCCGGCTGTTGGACTTGATCTGGACATCGCCTACACCGGGCTCCCCATACGTGACGAGTCGGGAAAGGTCATCGGCGCCTTCGAGGTGGTGACCGACCAGACCGCGGTCAAGCAGGCCGCCCGCCTGGCCAGGAAGATCGGCGACTATCAGGAGCAGGAAACCAGGAAGCTGGTGCACGGCCTGGACAAGTTGGCCAAGGGGGAAGTGGACTTCTCCATCAGCACGGCCGAGGGGGACGCCGACACCGGTGCGGCCAAGGAGATCTTCGATTCCCTCGCCGCCGCGGTGAACGGCTGCGTCGAGGTGATCAAGACCCTGGATGCCGACGCCGCCAGTCTGGCCCAGGCTGCAACGGAGGGAAGGCTCACCGCGCGCGCCGACACTCGCAAGCATCAGGGTGCCTACCGCAACATAGTCCAGGGGGTCAACGACACCCTGGCCACCATGGTGGGGTTCATGGACAACATGCCCGCCCCTGCGATGATCATCGACAACGATTACAACGTGCTGTACATGAACCAGCTGGGGGCGAAGGTGGGGGGCAAAAGCCAGGCCCAGGTGATCGGATCCAAGTGTTACGACCACTTCAAGACCAGCGACTGCAAGACCGCCAACTGCGCCTGCGCCCAGGCCATCGGCACCGGACTGGAAGCGACCCGGGAGACCGACGCCCATCCTTCGGCCGGGCTCGACCTTGACATCAGCTACACCGGCGTCCCCATCAAGGACAAGGATGGCAAGGTGATCGGCGCCTTCGAGGTGGTCACCGACCTTACCTCCGTGAAGACGGCGGCCCGCCAGGCGAAGAAGATCGCGGACTACCAGGACCGCGAGACCAGGAAACTGGTGGAAGGGCTTGGGAGGCTCGCCCTGGGGGACGTAACGATTGCGCTGCGGACGGAGGCGGCCGACAGCGACACTGCCGAGGTGAAGCACACCTTCGACACTATCGCCGAGGCGGTCAACAGCACGGCCAAGGCCAACCGCAACATCGCCGAGGTCGCCAAGCAGATCGCAGCAGGGGATCTGACCCTGAAGCTGCAGGAACGTTCTCCCGAAGACGAGTTATTGATCGCCCTGAGGGCCATGATGGAGAAGTTGAACGAGGTGGTGACCGACGTGAAGGGCGCTGCCGACAACGTGGCCTCGGGGAGCCAGGAACTCTCCTCGAGCTCGGAACAGATGTCCCAGGGTGCGAGCGAACAGGCCGCCTCCGCGGAAGAGGTCTCCTCCTCAATGGAGGAGATGACCTCCAACATCAGGCAGAACGCCGACAACGCGCTGCAGACCGAGAAGATAGCGGCAAAATCCGCCAAGGATGCCAAGGAGGGGGGCGAGGCGGTCATGCACACCGTAGGTGCCATGAAGGAAATCGCCGGCAAGATCTCCATCATCGAGGAGATCGCGCGCCAGACCAACCTGCTGGCCCTCAATGCCGCCATCGAGGCGGCACGCGCCGGCGAGCACGGCAAGGGATTCGCAGTGGTGGCGAGCGAAGTGAGGAAACTGGCCGAACGGAGCCAGAAGGCGGCTGCCGAGATCTCGCAGCTCTCCTCCAGCAGCGTCGAGATCGCCGAGCGAGCCGGCGAGATGCTGACCCGGATGGTTCCCGACATCCAGAAGACGGCGGAACTGGTCATGGAAATCTCGGCGGCCTGCCGCGAGCAGGACACCGGCGCCGAGCAGATCAACAAGGCGATCCAGCAACTGGACCAGGTCATCCAGCAAAACGCCTCGGCCGCCGAGGAGATGTCCTCCACCGCCGAGGAGCTCTCCAGCCAGGCAGAGCAGCTGCAGGATTCCATCTCCTATTTCAAGGTGGAGGACACTGAGCGCGGCGCCAGGCGACTCCCACCCGCGCGCCCGGTCCAGGAGGTCATCCAGCCGAAGGGCAAGCAGGCACGCAAGAAAACCCTGACCCAGTCGGTTCCCCTCTCTCAGCCGCCCCTGAAGCAGAAGGCCGCTGCGGGCGGACTGACATTGGAGATGCATCAGGACGATTCCGATTTCGAGAGGTTCTGATCGTACGTGACATGACAGGCAGCTGCCGACTTCCCTCGGCATAGAAAAGGCATAGAGGCAGCACCGAGAGGTGCTGCCTCTTCCTTTTGGGGTGATTTTTCTCTTCAGTAAAAATACCCGATGCCGATAACAAAAACTGTTGACCGAAAACTATAAGGAAGCCCGATGCCACGGGCAGTCAGTCATTCATGGAAAAGACACCCTTCGTAGTGCTGCTGTTTCTCGCCATAACAGCTCTTTTCGCATTGAACCCCGGTATCCGCAAGGCAAGTCAACAGGGCGGTTGTGAAATCTCCATCTACCAGTACTCACAGCTTCATGCCGCGATGGAACGGTACCCCGAGATCGCAGACATGGCGCTCGACGAACTGTCAGGAGAACGGGTGACCCTGTCTCAGTACAACAGGGTCATGCAAACAGTCCATGTGATCAGGCTCAAGGAGGCGCGGGGCATGACCGCGCACAACGACAGGTTCCTGCCAGTCAGAACGCTCGCCAAAAATTGAATCAAAAAATTATTGATTATTTTTAATTTGACCGGTATTATTTTTTACGCCGAGTCTGAAAGACTATGAGGGACTGCCTCGCGTCGCCTCTCTCTAACGCCTCAACCTCGACCACTTGGTCGCATTACTCATAAAAAGGAGACACCATGAGCAAAATGATCCGCAACATCATCCTCGCAACAGCGGCTGTAGCAGCATTCGCGGTTCCGGCATTAGCCGAGAGCACCAACTGTACGGTGACCGCCCCGGAGATCCGTCTTCGCAAGACCGCCAGCAAGAAGGCGAAGGTGATAGCAGTCCTCAAGAAGGACGCCAAGGTGACGGCGCAGAGCTGCTCCGGCGGGTGGGTCAAGGTCGCCTCTGATGACGGCAAGCTCGCAGGTTACGTGGGCGGATGGGCGCTCTCCTCGGCCGCACCGGTCATGGTTGCCTCGACCGAGCCGGTCCCCCTCCCCGCGAGCCCCGCACCGGCGGCTGAAGCCGCCAAAGAAGTGCCCAGCAACGAGAAGCTCGCCATGCAGATCACCGACCTGCGCCTCAAGGTACTCAACGTCGAGCGCGACGTGGACTTGATGCGCAAGGACATCAAGAAGATCAAGGTTGCGATGAAGCACAAGAAATAAGTCCGATGGGGACCGGAAACGGTCCCCATTCCGCCCCCCCCCCGCTCCCCCTCTCGTCTCACCGTTTCCTGCCCTTCCCCGCTGTCGCGCTTCTAAAGATTGCCGTTCCAGCACCGATAAGGTGCAGACGCAGCATACCCGGCAACATAGGAGCAGACGATGAAAGGCTTCACAACGGCAAAACTGTCCACCAGGTTCTTCGGGGCCATGCTGGTCCTCAACCTCTTCACCACCGCGGCCTTCACACTCCACACCTATTACAGCGAGAAGAAAGAGATCCTGGGCGACGTAGACCGCGAGCTGCGCACCTGCGCCGAGGGGGTGCGTCTTGCCGCTGATCCCTACCACGCCAAAGCGGCGACTGCCCCCCCGAACCGGGCCGAATTCGATGCCCTTAGCGACCGTCTCACCGCCTGGGCCAAGGCATCGGGGTTCAACTACATCTACACCATGGTGCAAAAGGACGGAAAGATCGTCTTCTCTTCTTCCAGCTACACCAAAGAGGAAAAGGAGACAGGGAAACAGAGCAAGCTCTTCGATCCTTACGAGGACGCCAGCCAGGGGCTCAAGGACGCATTTCAGGATCACAAGCTGCACTACGACCAGTATTCCGACAAGTGGGGGACCTTCCGCTCCATCTTTTTGCCGGTGCGCTCTGCTGACGGCACGCTTTACGTGATCGGCGCCGACATCTCCATGAGTCATATCGACGGTGTGCTGCGCGGCCTGCTGGTGAACTGCCTGCTGATTGCACTGCTCGTTTTCGTGGTGGGAGGAGGGGTGATGCTGGTACTGGTGAGGTCGGTACAGCGGACCATCGGACAACTGGCGCGCGGCGTGAACCTGATCGCTCAGGGTGAGCTGAAGACCCGTATCGAACACGAGGGGAGCGACGAACTGGGGCTGCTGGCTTCGGACATGAACAGGATGGCGGAACACCTGAAGGACGTGGTGGCGCAGGTGAGGAACTCGGCCGAGGAGGTCTCCCAGGCGTCGGGTCGTTTCAGCGAAACGGCACTGCAGATGGCGGCCGGCGCGGACCAGGTCTCAGGCCAAGTGGGATCCGTGGCCACCGCCGGCGAAGAGATGGCTGCCACCTCGTCCGACATCGCCCTCAACTGCGCCGGCGCCGCCGACCTGGCCCGCCATGCCAACTCCACCGCGTCGGCCGGTGCCGCTGTCGTCGACGGTGCCATCGGCGCCATGCACTCGATCGCCGCACGGGTCCGGGAGTCGGCACAGACCGTGGGTGGGCTGGGGACACGCTCCGAACAGATCGGCGCCATCCTCGGGACCATCGAGGACATAGCCGACCAGACCAACCTGCTGGCGCTGAACGCCGCCATAGAGGCCGCCCGGGCCGGCGAGCAGGGGCGCGGCTTCGCCGTGGTGGCCGACGAGGTGCGGGCTCTCGCCGAGCGTACCACGAGGGCGACCAAGGAGATCGACGGCATGATCAGGCTGATCCAGCAGGAGACCCGAAGCGCCGTCGATGCCATGGAGGCCGGTGTGGACGAGGTGGAGAAGGGAACCGTCGAGGCGGGGAAATCGCAGCAGGCGCTACGCGAGATAATGGAGTGCATCGCAGAGGTGACCATGCAGATCAACCAGGTGGCCACCGCAGCCGAACAGCAGACCGCGACCACCCACGAGATCTCCGGGAACATGCAGCAGATCACTTTCGTGGTGCAGCAGACAAACCGGGCCGCCCACGACTCTGCGGACGCGGCTGCGTTATTGAGCCAGAACGCGGAACAGCTCCAGGCAAGGGTGCGGCAGTTCAGGATCGACTGAAAACGCGATAACCTGCCCAGTTCACGGCTCGCCCTCCCCCGACTCGGGGTCCTTTGCCCGACGAGGCGCGGTCGGCAGCATAAGGAGATAGACGGTGATGCAAGCCGCTATGAAGAGGAGCAGGATCCGCAGCCACGCCGCTGCCACAAAGACGAAAGCGGTCACCGGGAAGGAAACCCAGATGGCACCGATCACCAGGCACTTGACGCGGAGCGGGATCGAGCCGTGGGCAAGGTACTCCTTCAACATCGGTCCGAAGTGCCTGTGTTCAACCAGCCAGGTATGGAAACGCTCGGAACTGCGGGAGAAGCAGATCACGGCGACCAGCAGGAAGGGGATCGTCGGAACCAGGGGGAGGAACAGGCCCACCCCCCCGGCGGCAAGCGAGAGCACCCCCGTCCCGATCAGCAGGTAGCGCAGCCATTCGCTTTTCACCAGCCTGACCTTCAGGTGCCGATGCTGCATCGTATCCTCAAAGACGACTGCGCTGCGGCGGTGAGCCGCAGGTTGTAACACGCCGGGGAACGAAGTGAAATTACCTGCTTAATTGTAAGCGAGCCGGCCCGGTTTTAATATGAGAATTGTGAAGCCGGCTCCCGGGGTGGACACAAGGCAAGGAGTTTAGCACAAGGCCGAGTGATCGTGCGCCTGACGCTCTTGCCGGGCGACAGGAAAGTTGACTATCTGCGGGTGGTTCTGCCACAATCGCCGAATGGAAATTTTCGCGATCATAGCAGAGAGAAGGATCCAGGAAGCAATCGAGCGCGGAGAGTTCGACAACCTCGCCGGGCGCGGAAAGCCGCTGGTGCAGGAGGACCTCTCGGCCGTCCCTGAAGAGTTGCGCATGGCCTACAAGGTCCTCAAAAACGCCGGATGCGTGCCTCCGGAGGTGGAGTTGACCAACGAGGTGGCCTCGCTGCGGCGGCTGATCCTGGAGATGGAGGAGAGCGAGGAGCGGATGAAGAAGGTGCGCGAACTCAATTTCAAGCTGATGAAGCTGGAGATGACCCGCAAGCGCCCCCTCTCGCTCGACCTGCTCTCCGAATACCAGGGCAAACTCCTCGACAAGCTGCAGGGGTAACGCATCGCTTTATCTTTATCCTTGAAATGATCCCCCCCGTTCGGTATGGTGCCAGTGGTGGCCACCCGTTCCCGCACTATAACAACACCAAAGGAAACCCTAGATGGAAAAACTAGACGAGGCGCTGGTAAACCTGCGCCAGAACATGAGCGACGGCAAGAAGCAGTGCGAGTTCTACGACCTCTTTCTCAACTCCTCCTTTTTCGTGCCCATTCTCAGCGAAAGTGAGCAACAGGAAGAATCGGGCGGCGTCATGCCGCTGATCACCGAGGCTGACGGCAAAGACTACCTGATGCTCTTCAGCACGCTGGAGCGCCTCCATGCCTGGGACGCCACGGTCCGCTACTTGGAGGCCCCCGGTTACCTGCTTGCACTCAGGACTGTGGAGCCGCTCAACTGGGCGCTCAACGCCGGCACCGACTATTCGAAGCAGTTCCACCCGGAAGAGATCGCCTGGCTCAGGGAGTCGGTCGAGCGCTGTAACGCCGAGGCGGCGGGCGGCCAACAGGCTTGATGAGCTTCCCGGGCGGGGTCTCCGCCCGTTGAAGATAGATCAGCAAAGGGCAGCCACCCTGGTTGCCGTTTGCCAATAAGAAAGGGGCAGCCACGCGGTTGCCCCTTTCCCTTTCTTACTCTTTTCCATCCC
Organism: Geomonas diazotrophica; assembly: GCF_018919385.1. Lineage (GTDB taxonomy): Bacteria > Desulfobacterota > Desulfuromonadia > Geobacterales > Geobacteraceae > Geomonas > Geomonas diazotrophica. The sequence continues at coordinate 66,376 of NZ_JAHLMF010000007.1, read as the reverse complement.
CGTTCTTATTTCGGACGTTGCACCACGGTCGGTTTCACGCCCAGCTTCTCCAGTTCGGCCCCCTTCCGGGCTGCATCCTTCTCGCTTTTGAAAGAGCCAGCCGTCAGGCTGAAGGTGGAAACCTCGACCGCTGTCGGCCTGAGTTCGGTGGTGATGCCAAAGCCGGCCAGTCGAAGCTGCTCGTCTACCGCACCGACCTTATCGAAGTATGACCCCGCATAAACGTTGAACTTGCCGCTCTTATCCTGAAGCATGAAATTATCGGCCTTAGCCTTGCGCAGTTTTTCCATCATCTTCTCGGCGGCTTGGTGTTCGGTGTACTCGCCGGCATGGATTCGGCTCATCTGCTCTTTCTTCTTGGGACCGGGCGCCACTACCGGTTTCATCCCGGCACTTTTAATCTTTTTCTTGATCCCAAACATCTCGGACTTCAGTACAAAAGTGCCGAAATCGAGGGTGTACGCACCTGTGGCGGAAGCAGCGCCTGCCGATGCCACCTGCGGCTGGGACGGCGTCGAAACTGCAGGTGAAGGAGGCGCAGGAGCTTGCGTCACAGCTTTGTCCACTGCAGGTTTCTTGTCAGCCAGTTTCTTGCTTTTGGCAGCCGCCGTTTTCTTGGCAGGAGCCTTCTTAGATGCAGCTTTCTGGACGGCAGCTTTCTGTACGGCAGCTTTGTCGGCAGCAGCTTTGTCGGCAGCAGCTTTCTCAGCAGCAGCGTTCTCGGCAGCAGCCTTCTCGGCAGCAGCCTTCTCAGTAGCTGCTTTTTCTATCGCGGCTTTTTCAACTGCAGCCTTTATGGCCGCCGTTCTCTCGGCTACCGCTTCCTCGATGGTAGTCGGTCTGGCAACTGGGATTTTTGCGCCCCCTACCTGGCCGTCTGCCGTTTGCCCAGCAACGGCCTGTTCAGCAGCCACTCTTTGAGCCGCCACCCTGTCAGCGGACAATTTTTCAGCCATCGACTTCTCGGCAGCAACCTTCTCGGCAGCAACCTTCTCGGCAGCAACCTTCTCGGCAGCAACCTTCTCGGCAGCGGCCTTCTCGGCAGCCGGTGGAACTGGTTCAGGCTCTGCCAGTTGCGGCGGCGGCTGACTCTGGTCCTGCACCATCTTGAGCAGGCCGGGTTCCAACTTATCTGACGCCTTCGGAAAATCCTTCAGCAGCGTCTTTAGAGTGCGTACCGCCTTCTCTTCCCTCGAGGTCGACGCATAACACTTCGCAAGCATCAAAAGCACTTCCTCCCGTTGGGAAGTGCTGGGATATTTCTTTAGGATCCTCTCAAGCCAGGTGGAGGCAAAATAGTAACTGTTCTCCTTGTAGTGGTTCCTGGCCTGGGTAAACATCGACGCTTCGTCGGAGTCGGCGAAAGATGCGGAAGGAACAATCAGACAGGCCAGTAAGACTGCCACTAACAGCATGCGCATGGTACTCATTCAAAGCCTCACATGTTTCAATAGAGTCTACAGTCTAGGTATGGTTTAGACAGAAGCTAGGGGCAAATTAAAATTCTGGCAAGATTAGTGTACATGAAGGTCAATGTCAAAGAATAATTTAAGGAACATCTGACAGAAGAAGGCTATCAGGACCACTCCGTGACTGTCGGTATGGCCCCACCACTGTTTTGGTAAAATCCCAACGTGACAGTTGCACATCTTTGAGTACAATCTTGCGATATGAAAAGCATCGAGTCATGGCATGAAGAGCAATTTCAGTCAGAGATGACTTCCGGGGTAGTTGAGGCCTTAGGCAAAGGGCCCGACGCCGCAACGGTAGCGCGAGCGGTAGCCGACTGCGCCGATGCCGCAGAAGGTTTCTGTGTCGATCGCCCATTCGCCTGCGCTGCCGGCTGCCCGCACTGTTGCGTCCTCAACGTTGCCGTATTACTCCCGGAGGCGATGACCATAGCGCTATGGCTGCGCCAAAAGCTTCCGGGCGCGGAACTGGCCGAGCTGCAGAAGCGCCTTGCCACACACCGCTCCTGGGCACGTTGGATGGACGACGAAGAACGCATCCTGAAGCGGATGTCCTGCCCGCTGCTTGACGCTCACGGCGGCTGCAGCGTCCACCCCGTGCGCCCTCTCGCCTGCCGTGCCATAACCTCGCTGGACAGCCAGAGTTGCAGTGAGGCCTTCTTCCCTGTGGTGACCGACGAGGACCGCCTGGTTCCCGCCGACCTGTTCAGGAAGGCGGTCTTCGACACGGCCTTCACCGCCCTCGCCTCGGGACTGCGCCTGGTCGGCCTGGATGACCGCAGCATCGAGCTCGGCACCGGAGTACTCGCCTTTCTCGAGCACCCCGAATTAACGGAACGGTTCCTTGCCGGCGCCAAGCTACCGCAGGCGCTTTGGCAATAATTCCCCGAGAGAGAGCCCCCAAACAAGAAGGGACCAGCCTTAACGGCTGATCCCTTCTTCTGCTTGACCTGCTGCGCCTGAGTCCGACTAGCCTCGGGGATCCTTGTCGTACCCGAGCCCCTTCCAGTCGATACGCCCATTCTCACCATGGCAGTTCTGGCACCTTAAAGCCTTGTCCTTGGGCACCACCATGTGGTTCAGCGACCAGACCGTGGTGGTCTCGATCCAGCCGTACTTACCGCTGTAGGGCAGACCGGCTGCGGTCATGCCTGCGACGATGGCCTTGTTCCAGTCGAACCTTACCGAATAGGCGCTGTCGCTTTCGGCGGAACCGATGATGTTGGGGACGGCGACGATATTGTTTTCCAGGTCATAGGGCTGCTTGGCCCGCATCACCTTGAAGGGGAATATCCTCGAGTCGGGATCGCTGCGGTTCCCGCGCGGCGTCGAGAGCCGGACCACCTTCGTGGGATCGATCTTATCCCCCATGAAGACCCGCTCCACGGTACCGTTGTACCACATCAAGGTCGGGGTCAGGTCCTTACCCAGCACCAGGTCTCCCCTCGCCTTGTCGTAAATGTTGAGGGCGTCGCCGCCGGCCTTTTGGTCCTTGCCCGCCGTGGACCAGTCCCAGGAGAGCACGGTGGGGCTGCCTTTGGCGTAGGTCGGGATGTGGCAGGTCTGGCAGGCAACCCTTTTCATGTGCTTGTTGAGAATGGCGATCTTGTGCAGGTCGCCCTTGTGGCAGTCGGCGCACCCCATGGCGCGCGGGCCGGAACCGGGGGAGACGGAGATCGCCTCCCCCTTGACGTCGTGGTTCGCCGCCTGGTGGCAGGATTCGCAGGTGAGCCCTTTCGCTCCCATGTGCACGTCAAACTCCGGGGTCGGGTTATCCAGGTTGGCATCGAGGTCGCCGTGCTTGTAGTTTTCCCCGCCGCCGCTATAGAAATGGCAATTGCCGCAGGCGGCGCGGCTCGGCCGCGAGATGGACCGCGCCGAGAGGACCAGATCCACCGGTTCCCATACCTTGCCGGCAGGATATTCCTTGTGCTCGCCGGGGTACACCGGATGCCCGGCCCCGAGGGCGAACTTCTTATAGGTGCCGCTCGTGTCGTGGCATACCAGGCAATCGATGTTCTCAGTCTTGGTGAAGTCGAAGGTACCGTCCTGCCAGCCGTAGCCGGCATGACAACTGGTGCAGCCGGGGAGATTGGAGGGGACGGCGAGGCAGAAGGAGTTACCCAGCGCGTTTTTCTTGCCGTAGTCAACGGTCTTGCCGTTCAGGGTCTGATTTTTACTCCAGTTCCAGTGCACGGTATGGGTGATCTGGTTGGTCAGCTTCTCATGGCACCCGGTACACGCCTTGGTCACCTCCGGCCCGTTCTGCAACGGTCCGGTGAAAAAACGGTGGGTGCCCTGCAGGGCGGCATCCGAGGTGGAAGCACAGGCCAAAGCGAGAAATAACAGCAGGTATTTCCTCATGTAAGAGACCTCGCGATCTGGATGTTTGGGCAGATGTTCCGGGCAAGAGCAGGGTCGGCAGGATCAGCCGTGATGGCTCTACCCCTTTTTTACGGGCGAACACATTATATTTGATGGTTGGTCTAGTCAATGACAAATTGCTTTCAGCAGTTACGGCACCCGGACTGGGCCGGCTCCTGCCCCCGGAGAGCCGCTGCCAAGCGGTACAGGTGAGCTGCACATCGCAACGAAGCTGCTACAATTGTCAACTTGTCGTCCATTCGGTCCACAGCATGCGGAGGAGAGGTACTATGCCAGTTCTTGCCACTGTATTAGGCCACCCACGAATCGGTATCGCGAGAGAGTTGAAGAAGGCACTCGAGGCTTACTGGAGCGGCGCGACTCCGGCGGAGTCGCTTCTGGCGACCGCGCAGGAGATCCGTACCCGGCACTGGTCCATCATGAAGGAGGCGGGGCTGGACCAGGTTCCCTGCAACGACTTCTCCCTCTATGACCACATGCTGGACATGGCCGTTACCGTCGGAGCCATACCGGACCGGTTTCAAAAGATAGCAGATCCCTTGAACCGCTACTTCGCGCTGGCCCGTGGCGTCCAGGACCGCGGTGCCGGGATAGACCTCTCCCCGCTGGAAATGACCAAGTGGTTCGACACCAATTACCACTACATCGTCCCAGAACTGGACGCGGACCAGAGCTTCGTCCTGAACCCCACCAAGATCTCTGCGGAACTCGCCGAGGCACAGGCCCTCGGCATAACGCCTCGTCCGGTGCTCCCGGGCCCGGTAACCTTCCTGAAGCTGTCCAAGTACGCCGACGACGTCGCAGCCGGCCTGGACACCCTGGAGCTGTTGCCGCGCCTGCTCCCGGCCTACGAGGAGCTGCTGGCGCTTCTCGCCGGCCACGGCGTTACCTGGGTCCAACTCGACGAGCCCTGCCTCTGCTTCGAGCTGGACCCTGCCAGCCAGCAGGCGTACCGTACCGCCCTGACGCGACTGGCCGGGGGAGCCAAACGTCCCGGTCTGCTGGTGGCCACCTATTTCGGCTCCATCGGCGAAAACCTTGGGCTGGTCACCGATTCGGGATGCGAGGCGCTGCATCTCGACCTGGTGCGCGCCCCGGAAGAGCTCGACGGCGTGCTTGCGGCGCTGCCGGCCGGGATGAAGCTGTCACTCGGGGTCGTCGACGGACGCAACGTCTGGCGCGCGGACCTGGAGCAGGCCCACCGCACCGTCCGACGGGCCGTCGACGCCCTTGGGAGCGAAAGGGTCATGGTCGCCAGCTCCTGCTCGCTGCTGCACGTGCCCGTCGACCTCGACGCGGAGACCAGGCTCGACGCGGAGCTGAAGAGCTGGATGGCGTTTGCGGCGCAGAAGGTAGCCGAGGTGCGCCTGCTGGCCGATGCCGCCCAACAGGAAGAGCCGCAGGATGCAGCCTTCGTACAGGCCGGCGCCGCGCTTGCCCGCCGTCGGGCTGCCGCAGCCGCCGACAACCCGGCGGTCCGGCATCGGGCGGAACAGGTGACTGAAGCCATGACCAGGCGCGGCACCCCCTTCGCGGAGAGGAGCGCCAGGCAGAAGCGTCGCTTCGACCTGCCACTGCTTCCGACCACCACCATCGGCTCCTTCCCCCAGTCGAGGGAGGTGCGCGAGGCGCGCTCCAAGTGGCGCAGCGGAGCGCTCGACAGCGAAGGGTATCAGGATTTCCTGCGCGCAGAGATCAGGCGCTGCATCGAGAAACAGGAGAAGCTCGGGCTGGACGTGCTGGTGCACGGCGAATTCGAGCGCACCGACATGGTTGAGTACTTCGGGGAGCAACTGGATGGCTTCGCCTTCACCCAGAACGGCTGGGTGCAGAGCTACGGGTCGCGCTGCGTCAAGCCGCCGGTCCTCTACGGCAACGTGGCCCGCCCCCGTCCCATGACGGTGGAATGGAGCAGTTTCGCGCAGTCGCTCAGCAAGCGCCCGGTGAAGGGGATGCTCACCGGACCGGTCACCATCCTGCAGTGGTCATTTGTCCGCAACGACCAGCCCCGCTCCGAGACCTGCAGGGAGATCGCGCTTGCCTTGCGGGACGAGGTGGCCGACCTGGAGCAGGCGGGGATCTCCATGATCCAGATGGACGAGCCCGCCATACGGGAGGGGCTGCCGCTGCGCCGGCGCGACTGGCCCGAGTACCTGGAATGGGCGGTGGCGGCCTTCAGTCTCTCCACCGCCGGGGTGAGCGACGAGACCCAGATCCACACCCATATGTGCTACTCGGAATTCGGCGACATACTCCCCTCCATCGTCGCCATGGACGCCGACGTCCTTTCCATCGAGTCCTCGCGCTCCCGGATGGAGCTGCTGTCCCACTTCCGGCAGTACGGCTATCCCAACGACGTCGGCCCGGGCATCTACGACATCCACTCGCCGCGCGTTCCCACCGTCGAGGAGATGACGACGCTTCTGGGTCTGGCGGCGGAAGTCCTGCCGGCGGAGCGGCTCTGGGTTAATCCCGACTGCGGCCTTAAGACCCGCGGATGGCCCGAGATCGAGGCGTCGCTCGCCAACATGGTGCAGGCGGCGCGGCAGATCCGCCTGCGGCTCACCCCCGGCTAACGGGAAGCGTCACCAAACAGCAGAGTACCAACGCAAACGAGGGATCAGCCGCATCGGCTCATCCCTCGTTCCTTTCCGCACCCGCGGCACCCGCCACAGCGGGACCGCAATCGAAATTCAGCTTAACGCGCCTTTGCGCGTGCTCTTTTTCTCTTTAGGCAATGAGGCGATCTTCTTCTCCTTGGGCAAAGCCGTGCTCTTCTTGACCCTGGGCAAAGCAGCCTTTTGCGGTGCCTTCTGCTCCTCAGCGCGTACCGGCTGGAACGAACCCGGCTCTGCCGGTTGCAGGTTTCCAAGGTGCGAGCTGACGATCTTTCTGACCACCCCATCGTTGAAGTGGATGGTCACCCGTGTCGGGAAGACCTCGACGACCTTGCCGACCCCCCACTGGCTCGCTCCACAGTGGCTTACTACGTCCCCACGTTTGATGGACATACCTCTCCCCTTACTGTTGACGGCATAAAAAAGATAGCACTCCGGGTTGACACCCGGATACGAGGTTGGCTGCGGGACAGTGTCTGGATAGCCGTGTACGGGCAGGTGGGCCGAAGAAGGTGTGACGCCGAGGCAGAAGAAGCGGCCGGATTGCGCTGTACGTGGCTATGGCGGTGGCGCGGGTGGCCGAGATCGGCAGGAAGGGCAAACAAGGATGTGGCCCCAAGATTGAACCAAGGGGCCACGTCCGTGAAAGGAGCCGTACGGGGCGGATCAGGCAGAACCAGTCGCCCCGCCGGGGGTGTGTTTACTAAACCCTTTTGACGTTGGCAGCCTGGAGCCCTTTGGGGCCCTTGACCACGTCGAAGGTCACGCTATCGCCTTCAGCCAGGGATTTGAACCCGTCGCCGCTGATAGCGGAGAAGTGGCAGAATACATCCTCACCGTTCTCCTGCTCCAGAAAACCAAACCCCTTGCTGTCGTTAAACCATTTTACAGTACCGTTTGCCATGTGATTCTTTCTCCAAGTGTGTTGCGAATATGTCCGGATGATTCCGAATCCTCTGGCACCGTAACAGGTTTGTATTCACAAAGCAAGCTATTTAAATACGTGATCTTTGCTTACAAGACGGGAATTTTGCTATTTTCGGGAGCCTTGAATCAGACGTGAGCAGTGCAACTAAATATAAATATAGCGAGCGTATTCGGTGGTTTACCCCCTACAAATATTATAAATCCCACAAAATACATAATATTGTTGCTATTTAAATGGTGGTAATCCAGTATGGTTTCGTCTTTTTAAGCAACCAAAAGGCGAAAAAAGACACGCTTCATGTCGTTGCGCAGACGTTTTTATAGGGAGGCCCAATGGCAAATACCAATTTCAAATTTCAAAAGCGGCAGAAAGAACTGGACCGGAAAAAGAAGCAGCAGGAGAAAGCGCTGCGCAAACAAGAGAAAAGTGACCCCGAAGACGAGGCCGGCGTCCTGCCGGAAGAGATTGCCGATGCCGCTCTGTAGCGGGATCGGGAGAGCAGGGTCACAGCGAGAAAGTACATAGGTATTTAATGCAACAAACATTCTGGAGGTTGCAGGCTGCGCTTTTCTACAGCCTCACCCTGGCAGGGGCCCTTATCCCCGCCGCAGCATTGCAACGCCTGGGGGGCATGGTGGGATACGTCCTTTGGAGCCTTCTCCCGCGGCGCCGCGCCATCGTCATGGACAACCTGAAGCACGCCCTCCCCTACCTGAACGAACACCCGCTCTGGTGCCCCCCCGGCAGCCAAGCGACGTCGATCGCTTCCGAGAACTACGCCAACCTCGGCAAGTCCCTCATCGAAATCTGCCAGCTTTACCACGGCCGCGGCGACCACCTCATCGCCGGGATCGAGCTGCGCGGCCTGGAGCACTACGAGACGGCCCGCGCGAAGGGGAAGGGGATCATCTGTTTCAGCGGGCACTGCGGCAACTGGGAGCTCATGGCGCTCGCCTTCAGCCGTCTGTTCGGTGACGGAGTCGTGGTGGCCAGGCGCCAGAACAACCCGTTCTTCAACCAGATGGTGGAGCGGATGCGCATGAGCTATCGAAGCCGCGTGATCTACAAGAAGGGGGCATTCAGAGGGATACTCTCGGCGCTGAGATCGGGCGAACTGGTCGGCATCCTGGCAGACCAGGCCGCCGGGCCGGAAGATGGAGTACTGGTGACCATGATGGGGCGCAAAGCCTGGGCGACCAAGGCGCCTGTTCTCATCGCCCGTAAAAGCGGTGCGCCGCTTCTCCCCGTGTTCATCCACCGCGAGGGAGAACGCCACGTCATCACCTTTTACCCCGAGCACCATTTCAGCGGGGACATGAGCGACCACGGTATCCAGAAGGAGACCCAGGCGCTGTCACGCTACGTGGAGAACTTCGTGGCGGCCCATCCCACCCAGTGGTATTGGATGCACCGGCGCTGGAAACGGGCCGGAGAGGCGAGCGCCTGAAAATATGAGCAACAAAAAGGGATCAGCCGCCGGCTGGTCCCTTTGCTTTTCTGCTTCACGTCTTGTCTGCTGCGCCCTACTTCCCGCCCTTCACGACATGCAGGCTCCAGGGGCCGCGCGTTGCTATCTGCAGGACGGTTTCCTCGTCCACCCAGCCGTTATGCACCTTCTTGGGCGGGAGCGCGAAGTAGCTCCCGGCCGGAAGCACGGTGGGGTTATCCTGGGTCACCCCCATGGCAAGCTTCACGGTCCCTGATATCACCGTCACCCGTTCCACGTTGTCATGGTAGTGAGGCGCGATCTTCGCCCCGGCCGGGAGCTTGAGCCGCGCCACGAAAAAACCGCCCTTGGCCATATTCCCTTCCAACACGGCCATCTGTGCGCCGGGTATCGCCGGCGGACCGGCCTGCCACTGAATGTCGGCGGGCACCGTGATCACCTGCCGCACCGCCGCTACGCCACCCTTCTTCTCTGCCGCAACTCCGACGGCGGCCAGGGAGAAGAAGATCATCACCAGGAACATCATCGTCCTTTTCATATCTGCCTCCTCAACAGCTGGAGAATCAGCCGTATTTACCTACCTGCCTCCTATTGTACGGTCCCCCCCATGCCAGTGCCAGATAATTCTCCCGAAGAGCCCGGCACCCTGAACGCTCCCGAAAAAAATTCTTTACAACGTATTACATTATGAATAAAATTCGCGCCGAAAGGTGTAAACAAGAATGTTCGACGAAATAGACATCCACATACTGGAGATTCTTCAGGAGAAGGCGAGAATCCCCAACGCGGAGGTGGCCAGGCAGGTCGGCATGGCCCCTTCGGCAGTCCTGGAGCGGATCCGCAAGCTCGAGGAGCGGGGGATCATCGAAGGGTACGAGGTGAGGCTGAACCCCGCCTGTTTCCACCAGGGGCTCTCCGCCTTCGTCCAGGTCGAGACGGACGGAACCGACGCACAGACCGCGACGGCGCTGGCCGCCATCCCCTCGGTGCAGGAGGTGCACCAGGTGGTTGGTCCGGACGGCTTCCTGGTCAAGCTGAGAACCGCCGACCACACCACCCTCGCCAGGATCCTGCAGCAGATCCGCCCCCTGCCCGGGGTGAGATCCATGCGCACCCAGGTAGTCCTGGAAACGGTGAAGGAAACCAGAAGGGTCGACCTCACGGAACACAACGGCAACGGCCGTCACTCTTAACCACGAACCAGTACGCAGCTACCACCATAGAAGGAGAACCAAAGTCATGCCGATGTCCGCTTCTTTCAAAGAACGTCTGTTCCCCCGGATCCCCGCCATCCAGCAGCATTTCCAGACCCCGTTTCACATCTACGACGAGGCGGGCATTCGCGAGACCGGCGCCAGCCTCATCAAGGCCTTCTCCGGCATCCCCGGCTTCCGCGAGTTCTTCGCGGTCAAGGCGCTCCCCAACCGGGAGATCCTGAAGCTCATGAAGGAGATGGGCTTCGGCTTCGACTGCAGCTCCATCCCCGAACTGATCCAGGCCCGCGAGCTGGGCGCGAAGCCGGAAGACATCATGTTCACCTCCAACAACACCAGCCCCGAGGAGTTCGAGTTCGCCGCCAAGGACGGGGGTTGCATCCTGAACCTGGACGACATCTCACTGATCGACAAGGTGCCGGTCTTCCCGGAGCTGATCTGCTTCCGCTACAACCCCGGCCCGCGCCGCACCGGCAACGTCATCATCGGCAACCCGGAAGAGGCGAAGTACGGCGTCTCCCACGAGCAGGTGGTCGAGGCGTACCGCAAAGCCCAGGCGCGCGGCGCCAAGCGCTTCGGCCTGCACACCATGGTCGCCTCCAACGAGCTTGACTACACCTACATCGTGGAGACCGCCCGCATGGTGCTCGAGGTCGCCCAGGAGGTCGAGGCGGCGCTCGGCATCACCTTCGAGTTCGTAAACATCGGCGGCGGCTTCGGTATCCCCTACCGTCCGGAGCAGAAGGCGCTCGACCTCCCCACCATGTCCAGGGAGATCACCTCGCTCTTCGAAGACTTCCGCGCCCGCCACGGCCATGCGCCGGCCATGTTCATGGAGAGCGGCCGGTTCATGACCGGCCCGCACGGCGCCCTGGTGGCCACCGCCATCAACAGCAAGGACACCTACAGAAAGTACATCGGCCTGGACGCCTGCATGTCCTCGCTGATGCGCCCGGCTCTGTACGGGTCCTACCACCACATCGACGTCGTGGGCAAGGAGGGCGTTGAGCGCAGCGAAGTGTACGACGTGGTCGGCTCGCTGTGCGAGAACAACGACAAGTTCGCCATCCAGCGCGAGCTTCCCCCGATCGAGGACGGCGACCTCGTGGTGATCCACGACTCCGGCGCCCACGGACACGCCATGGGCTTTCAGTACAACGGGCGGCTGCGCCCCAAGGAGCTCATGCTGCGCGCCGACGGCCGGGTCGAGCTGATCCGCCGCGCCGAGACCGTCGAGGACTACTTCGCCACCTACAACTTCGAGCCCTGCGTGCTGAAACCGTAGCGGTTCCGTAGCGAACGGGTGGACGTCTCACTCCTCCCCTTCCACAAAACTAAAAGGCACCCCGCTCTTTGCAGGGTGCCTTTTTTTCTTTCCGCATGGCTCACAAGTTTACCGCGCCGCCTCGGCTCATCCGGAGGTTTGCGCCCGCTCCAGGAAGGCCTCGGCCTCGGCGGCCGGCATCGGCCGCGCGTGCAGGTACCCCTGCACCTGGTCGCACCGGCAGGACAGCAGCTTCTCTTCCTCCCCCTGGCTTTCCACCCCTTCGGCTATCACCTTGAGCCCCATGCTGTGCCCGATGGCGACGATCGCCTTGATGATCCCCACCGCGTCGTCCCGGACGGTGACGTCCCTGACGAAGGACTGGTCGATCTTGATCCGATCCACGGAGAAGTTCTTCAGGTAGCTAAGCGAAGAGTAGCCGGTCCCGAAATCGTCTATGGAGATCTGTACCCCAAGCGACTTGAACATGCGCAACAGGGCCACCGATTCGGCCGCCTTCTCCATCAGCATGCTCTCGGTCAGTTCCAGGTCCAGGTACCGGGGCTCAAGCCCCGCCTCGAGGAGCGTCCCCACCACCATCTCGGAGAACCCCTCCTGCATCATCTGCTTTATGGAGACGTTGACGCTGACGCTGACGAGGTACCCATCCTGGTGCCACTGTTTGCACTGGGCGCAGGCCTTGCGCAGCACCCAGGCGCCCAGTTCGTGGATCAGCCCGGTCTGCTCGGCTATGGGGATGAAGCGGTTCGGCGCCACCGCGCCCAGGGTTTCGTCGTGCCAGCGTGCCAGCGCCTCCATGCCGACCACCTTCCCATCCCGAAGATCGAGCTGCGGCTGGTAATGCAGCGTGAGCCGGTCATTTTTCAGAGCCTCGCGCAACGCTGCCTCGATGGCCGCCCGCTCCTGCGCCTTCTGGTTCAGCCCTTCCGAGAAGAACTGGTACCGGTTCCCCCCGGCGCTCTTGGCGGCGTACATGGCCAGGTCGCCGTTCTTCAGCAGGGTCGGGATGTCGCCCCCGTCCTCGGGGAAGAGCACGATGCCGATGCTCGCACCGGAATAGATCTGCCGGTTATCCACCTCGAAGGGCTGCTTGCCCAGCTCGATCAGCTTCTGCGCGAACTTCGCAGCCCCGTCGGGCTCCGGCACATGGCAGCAGAGCAGGGCGAATTCATCCCCCCCCAGCCGGGCGAAGGTGTCGCTCGCCCTCAGGATGCTCTTGAAGCGCAGCACCACCAGTTGCAGCAGCTGGTCGCCCGCGTGGTGCCCCATGGTGTCGTTCACGTCCTTGAAATGGTCCAGGTCGAAGAAAAGGATGGCGAACATCTCGCCGTAACGCTTGGCGCGGGCGAGCGCCTGGGAACAGCGGTCGTAGAAGAGGGTCCTGTTGGCGAGACCGGTCAGCTGGTCGAAGTAGGCCAGGTTGTGGACCTCCTGCTCGGCCTGTTTGCGCAGGGTGATGTCGTGGCTCAGGCAGAGGAACCGGTCCCTTTTCCCCTTGAGCTCCAGCATGGTTGCCGACAGGGTCACGTGTATCGCCCGGCCGTCCTGGGTCAAAAGGCTCGCCTCCCGTTCGACCAGCCCTTCCTGGCGCAGCACCGCCGCGATGAAATCGTTCCCTGGTCGAAATCCACGAACAGCCCGGAGAAATCCCTCCCGACCAGATCCTTCTTGGCGAAGCCGAAAACCTCTTCCGTCGCCCTGTTCACGTCCAGAATCCCCCCCTCGCAGGAGACCACGGTGAGCGCCTCGGGCATGGTGGCGATGATGCTGTCCAGGTACCTGTTGGCGGAATCGAGCTCCTCCTCGAAGGCCCGCAAACGCTGCACCATGGTGTTGAAGGAGGCCGAAACCGCCGCGATCTCGTCCCGTTCAGTTACCGGAACGGCCACGTCGCGCTTGCCGGCCGCCACCGCTGCGGCAGCCTCCTTGAGGGTACGGATGCGGCGTGACACCTTCAGGGAAATCGCCACGCTCAAGAGCAGGGCAGCGGTCAGCGCCACGATGGAGAGGACCACCGATGAGACGATGGCACTGGAGACGCTTTGCAGCGTGCCGGCGACGTGCCGGTGCAGGTCGGCCATCTCCCGGTCGTGCGCCACGTTCACGGCCTCCAGGAACGTCTTTTCCGCGTTTTCGAACCGTTCCTTGGCCTCGATCAACCGCGCCGTCCCCCCCCCGGCGTCGACCACGGCGATATAATCCTGCGACCCCTTCAGCAGCGACTGCCCTGCCAGCTCCAGCGCCGCGGGCATCCTTTCCTCCCCATGCACCAGGACCCTTGTGCAAAGATCCAGGCTGGAGAGAAAGCTGGTGCGCCCTTGGGCGAGAAGCCTCACCTCTTCCTCCTTGGCCTCCAGCTCCTTTTTCCCCTCCCCGCCGGCAGGGTGTACCGAGGTGAGGAAGGCGTACTCCATCGATGAGGAGACGATGCGCAGTCCCGCGTAGCGCAGGTCTTTGAGCGCGAGGAGGTGCGGGATGACCTCCTTGTTCACCTTGTAGAAGCTGTCCCTCACCTTCTGGGCGCCCGATATCCCCCCGATGGAGATCAAAACCGTGGCACAGATGATGACAAGATAACTCAGCAGCAGTTTAAGCCAAAGTTGCATGCGACTCCCTCAGGTACGAAGACTGGATCTCTTCAGTCACACCTATCGGCATCGCCTGTCAAAACCTGAGCGAGGAAGTGCGGAGGGTGGCTTGATCGAAAGGGAGGACGTGACGCGGGGAACGGGAGCCCCCGGGGGGGTGGGAGCGGCTACTAGTGGGCGAGCACCCTGTCGAGCACCTCGGCCACCTCCGAAGCCCGGTACGGCTTCGCCATGGTGGCCTTGAACCCGAACTGGGCGTAGTCGGACATGACGGGGTCGTTGGAGTATCCGCTGGAAACTATGAGCGAAGCGAGCGGGTCCATTTCCAGGATATGCCGCGCGGCCTCCTCTCCCCCCATCCCGCCGGGTATGGTGAGGTCCATGATCACCGCGTCAAACGGGGTGGCGGATTCCCTGGCGGCGGCATAGAGGGCTATTGCCTCGCTTCCGTTCGCGCAGCTTTTCACCTTGCAGCCAAGACTCTCGAGTATCGCGCAGATCAGATCGCGGATCATCTCCTCGTCGTCCATAACCAGGATGTTCCGCTGCGGGATGGCGACCACGACGGGCGCGGCGGGAGGCGGTTCCGGCACGACCGCATGCCCCTCTCCCTTCGCGGCCGGCAAAAACACCTCGAATGCCGTCCCCACTCCGGGCCGGGAGTGGACGGTGATGTAGCCGCCGTGCCGCACGATGACGGAGTGCGCCGAGGAGAGTCCGAGTCCTTTGCCCCCCGCCTTGGTCGAGAAGTACGGGTCGAATATCCTCTTCTGGTCCTCGGGGGAAATCCCGCACCCGGTGTCGCTGAAGGAGAATTTGACGTACCTCCCCGCCGACAGGGCCATGCTGTTACCCTCCTCCAGGATGACGTTGGCCGCGGTCACCGTGAAGGTGCCCCCCTGGGGCATGGACTGCAGGGCGTTGATGACGATGTTGCTGAAGGCCTGGTGAACCTGCCCTTCGTCCACCTCCAGCAGGTAGAGGTCCGTGGGGAGGTTCAGCACGCTCAGGACGTTGGAGCCGCGCAGCACCAGGGACACCGTCTCCTCGACGAGGTGCCTCACCGCCACGTTTTTCTTGATCGGCTTTCCCCCCTTGGCGAAGGTGAGCAGCTGGTTGGAGAGCTCGGAGGCCCTCTGACATGCCTTTTCCGCCTGCTTCAGCAGTTTGTGCACCTGGGCGGCGTCGTCCAGGGTCATCTGCGCCAGGGTGATGTTCCCCATGATGCCGGTGAGGATGTTGTTGAAGTCGTGGGCTATCCCTCCCGCCAGCACCCCCAACGATTCCAGCTTCTGCATCTTGAGCAGTTCCTGCTGCGACTTTTCCCGCTCGGTGATGTCGCTGTTTATTTCCATGATGCGCCAGGGACGCCCCTGTTTGTCCCGTTGCAGCGCCCACCTGCTGCTGACGACGATGCTCTCCCCCCCGGAGGTCGTGTGCGAAAGTTTCCCCTCCCAGCGCCCCACACGCAGCAGGTCCTGCACGATCTCCTCCTGGGGTTTCGGAAAGACCGTCTGCAAGAGGGTGTGAATGACCTGTCCCATGGCCTGGGCGGAGTCGTACCCGTATGTCGTCGCCGCCCCCTGGTTCCAGTAAAGGATGGTACCGTCGAGCTCCAGCAGGATGATGGCGTCGTGGGCGAGTTCGAGCAGGTCCGACTTTTCCCGCAGCACGTCCTCGTTTTTCATCCGCTGCGACAGTTCGAAGCTGAGAGCGTCGGCCATCTCATCGAAGGAACCGCCGAGGCTTCCCAGTTCGCCGCCGCGGACCTCCTCGCCCACCCGTACCCGCAGGTCCCCGGAGGCGAGGCTGCGCGAGGCGCTCTCCAGTGAACTTATCCGGTTCACGATGAGCCGCTTGCTGAGCCAGATGTTGAGGGCGAACACGAGGACCAGGACCAGGAACATGACGGCCAGGTTCAGTGCCAGCTGGTGGTTGGCTTCGTGCAGGAGGATGTCCATCGGCGTGCCCCCCCGCACGTAGGCGTAGGGAGGGAGTTCCGGAGAGATGCGAATCTTGCGATAGGCGGACAGGCGCTGGATCCCGTCGCTGGAGGTCAGCCTGATGACCCCCGTCTCCGGACCGTTTTTCATCTTCTCGAACTGGTTGCTGCGGTCGGGGGTCCCGACGAACTTATCGGCGCCCACGGTACGGTAGATAAAGATCCCTTTGTGGTCGAAAATGCCGAAGGAGGTTCCCGGCGGGAGCTTGCTCGCCTTGAGCAGCGTGCCGATGTAGGTCAGGTCGATACCGACAAGGATGGCGCCGTCGAAGGCGCCACTATCGTCCTTGAGGGGGTAGGCGAAATTGAGGATCGGCTTGTTGCTTGCCTTGCCGACCGTGTACTCGCCGGGGGAGAAGCGACCGCTATTCCTGGCGTCCTTGAAGGCTTTGCGGTCCGCGAGGGAAATCGGTTTCGCGGTCGGCAGGGCTGTGGCCCAGGTGAGGCCGCTACGGTCGACCATCATGATGTTGGCATAGCTTGGACATCTCTGCCGCAGTTCCGCCAGCACCCGATTCACGGCTGCCGCGTCCTTCTGACGGACTTGCGGCATCAGCGACAGCATCTCCATCAACTGGCGGGATGCTTCAACCTTGCTGTTGAGCTCGGAGGCGACGTTGTCAAGGAGGTAGGTAGTGGCGCGGGTAGCGATCCGCAGGTCGTCGGCGCGCCCCTCCATTCCGGAGTAGATGATGAGGCCGACCGAGGGGAGCGCCATGATGGTCAGCATGAACGCTATTAGAAGATGAATCGGCAGGGATTTTAACCAGTTCATTATCGCTCCGTTTAGGGAATCGTCGCAGTATGAGACAGCGACGTCTCTCTTAACGACTTGCGCATCACTATATGCAGAAGACTAAGTGAAAGCAGATCCAATGTCAAAAACCTAAAAGCGGGATCTTTTGAAGAAACCAAGTCAGAATGGAGCAATAACTGTTGAGGAATCGAAAATCAACACAGATGGCAACGAAGGATCGCCTCACGCGAGGGGGGGACCCAGGGCAGGTCCATCCCTTGTCTTTTGGTGCACCGCTCTCACGTCATCATCCCCAAAATGTAGGCAAACAAGTTCCTGCGCGCGAAGCCCCCCCGGACGACAATACTACGCAAAGCGGTCATAATTGTTTGGAGCAGCCGTGGTGATAATCACCTGTATTTAGACGATGGATACATGATAAAATCAAATCGTAGCAACTGATATGCAACCGAAAGGAGGAGCAAGACAACGGCGCAAGCCGGGAGGTAGGCCATGAGATCCAGTACAAGGGATACATCAAAAGGCGTGCTGCACGAAACAAAGGGCAAAGTAAAGGAAACTACCGGCAAGATATTCGGGAACGTCTCATTGGAAGCCGAAGGCAAAGCGGAAAAGATAGCAGGCAAGGTGCAAAAACACGCAGGCAAGGCTGAAAAGAGCATCGAAGACGAACTCGATGCGGAGAGGGGCCGTCGCGGCAAATACTAACCCGCGCGACCGACAGGCATGACCGGAAGGGGACGGCGTTAACGCCGTCCCTTTTTCATTTGAGGGTTGCCTTGCAGCGGGCACACCGCTAAAGCGGGGTACCGCAGTAAGGGCAGACCTTGCAGGCCGGGTCGAGATAGCGCCCGCAGGGGGGGAAGGTGCACTGCTTCGGCTGCTTCCTCGCTGCCGGCAGCGGTTGAAACTCCTCGGGATCCTTCAGCGGCCTGCTCGGTACCGGGTCGCTCTGCGCCGCCTCCTTCAGAGGAAGACACTCCAGGGCTTCCTGCATCTGCAGGCGACGCTTTTCCACTTTCTTCGCTTTCTTCAATTTACCGTTTTTCGACATGAGGCATCCGTGAGCAGATATAAAAAGGGGTTACCTGACGGGTAACCCCTTCACAATGGTTGCGGGGACAGAGGTGGCTGCTGTTTGCGTCGCAGCCCGGCCCGCAGCTATAGCACACTCACGGGCCGGAAGCAACCCCCACCCGCCGGTACCCTGGTGAAGCTAAAGCTTGAACTGACGCACCAGGCGCTCCAGTTCCTCCGATTGCAGGGCCAGCGTGGAGGCAGCGGCGGCGGCATCGTTCACCCCTCGCGCGGTCTGATGCACCACGTCGGTTATCTTCTGGATGCTGCGGGTGATCTCGTCGGTGGTGGAGGTCTGCTGCTGGGCGGCGGCGGTGATCTGGCTGATCTGGCTGTTCACCTCGCTCACCTGTGCGAGTATCTCCTCCAGGGCCTGCCCGGAGCGGGCCGAAAACTCGGCACCCTTCCCCACCTCGGCCACCCCTTCCTCTATGGCCGCAATTGCACCCCGCGTCCCCCCCTGGATCGCCTTGATCATCTCGCCGATCTCCCGGGTGGCGCTGGTGGTCCGCTCGGCCAGGGCCCGCACCTCGTCGGCGACCACGGCGAACCCCCTCCCCTGTTCCCCGGCCCGGGCCGCCTCGATGGCGGCGTTCAGGGCCAGGAGGTTGGTCTGGTCGGCGATATCCTGGATGGTGCGGATGATCTGGTCGATCTGGTCGGAGCGCGCGCCCAGGTCCTCGACCGTCCTGGCTGCCCCCTGCACCCTGCTCGCGATCCGCTCCATGCCCAACGTGGTCTGGCGCACCACCTCCGCGCCGGAACCGGCGGTCTGGCTGGCGCGTCTGGAGTTGTCGGCGGCGCTCACGCAGTTGCGGGCGATGTCTCCGGAAGTGGCGGCCATCTCTTCGCTGGCAACCGCCACGGCGTTGGTCTGCGCAGCGGCGTCGTCGGTACCGGCCGAGATCCGCTCCGCGTTCTCCTGCAGTTGGTGCGAGGTGAGGGCCATCTGCTCCGAGTTCTGCTGGATCTGGCGGATGATGTCGCGCATGGTGGTCTGAAGTGCGTCGATCGAACGGATGATGGTGCTGATCTCGTTGTTGCGCTTGGCGGAGATGGGTCTGGTCAGGTCTCCGTCTATCATCGTCTTCAAAAAGGCGATGATCCGCTGCAGGGCATCGTTGACCGACCAGAACAGCAGCGCGCTGAAGAAAGCACCAAGGACCAGGAACACCGCGGTCGAGACCACCGAGAGGGCCAGGGAGAACGATCTTCCCGCCACAACGGCGAAGACGATGCAGAAGCTGTAACAGATGCAAAGCAGGATGATCCGGGTGCGGATCCGGAGATGGAGGTAGAGATCGAGCAGAAAGTTCATGAGCTGTCCCCAGCGGTTCGTTTCCATTCACAGCAAAGCGGCCTCGATGCCGCCTGCCTGTACTAGGCACCTCTTCGGAACCACAAGCCCGATGCTTTAGGCGTTTATCCCTCTTTTTTCTTAAGAAAGGCCTCATCCGACTCTTCGCTGAAGGCCGACTCCGCCTTCCGCATGGGACAGCGGTCACCGTTTTCTCTTAAATCCTTTCCCGCTTCACGCCGATACAAGTAACAGCGTCGAATCACTCTACCCAGAACACCGACCCACCAGGCATGAAAGGAGTTCTGCCGATGCAAGCGATCTGGCACTGCTATCCATCCCTGGCTGACTACACATTTCTCCCGGCGTCCACCCATGAGTACACAACTGAGTAACAGTTGTAATCTCGTGTATGACAAAAACGCGCCGCGCCGCGCGAGTATTAGAACATACACACCCCGGAACCTCCTGTATTTGCGAGTCAATCGCCCCGGACAGCCGTATACGTTTCACATGGCACGGTAACTGCTGATAACCGTTGACTCATTCGTCCGAACACTACCCCCGCAAAGGTTGCATCATGAAAACAATCGGATTACCCAAGAAGCAGGGGATGTACGATCCCCAGTTCGAGCACGACGCCTGCGGCGTCGGCTTCGTCACCAACATCAAGGGGAAGAAGTCCCACGAGATCGTCCAGCAGGCGATCACCGTCCTGGAGAACCTGGACCACCGCGGGGCCGTCGGCAGCGAACACAACACCGGCGACGGCGCCGGCATCCTGATCCAGCTCCCCGACGCCTTCTTCCGCAAGGTCTGCCCCGAGGCCGGCTTCGAGCTCCCTGCCCCCGGCGACTACGGCGTGGCCATGCTCTTCACCTCCCCGGAACCCACCGAGCGCAGCGCAGCGAAGCACATCTTCCAGCGCATCATCGCCGAGGAAGGGGTCGAGGTGATCGGATGGCGCGAGGTGCCGACCGACAACTCCTCGCTTGGAGACACGGCGAAGGCGGGCGAGCCGCTGGTCCGCCAGATCTTCTTCAAGCGTGGCGCCTCCTGCCCGGACGAGGACTCGTTCAACCGGAAGCTCTACCTGGTGAACCAGAGGGCGATCCACGAGATCCGCGACCAGGAGGTAGATCCGTACTGGTACGTGGCCAGCATCTCGACCCGCACCATCGTCTACAAGGGGATGCTGATGCCGGCCCAGCTGGACCAGTACTATCCCGAGCTGCGCGACCCCGCGGTCGAGTCTGCCATCGCCGTGGTCCACTCCCGCTTCTCCACCAACACCTTCCCGAGCTGGGACCGCGCGCATCCGTACCACTACCTGGCGCACAACGGCGAGATCAACACCCTGCGCGGCAACGTGAACTGGATGCATGCCCGCCAGTCCATGTTCAACAGCGAGCTGTTCGGCGACGACATCAAGAAGCTCTTGCCGGTCATCAACACCAACGGCTCCGATTCGGCCATGTTCGACAACTGTCTCGAG
Organism: Geomonas diazotrophica; assembly: GCF_018919385.1. Classification (GTDB taxonomy): domain Bacteria; phylum Desulfobacterota; class Desulfuromonadia; order Geobacterales; family Geobacteraceae; genus Geomonas; species Geomonas diazotrophica. The sequence continues at coordinate 45,814 of NZ_JAHLMF010000007.1, read as the reverse complement.
CTTTTGCTCATGACCGGCCGTTCCCTGCCGCACGCCGTGATGATGATGGTGCCGGAGCCGTGGGAAAACCACGAGACCATGAGCAAGGAGAAGCGTGCATTCTACGAGTACCACTCCTGCCTGATGGAGCCGTGGGACGGACCCGCAGCCCTCACCTTCACCGACGGCCGCATCATCGGCGCCGTCCTCGATAGAAACGGCCTGCGTCCGTGCCGCTACTACCTCACCGACGACGACCTGGTCATCATGGCCTCCGAGGCAGGCGTCCTGCAGGTGCCGCCCGAGAAGGTCATCAAGAAGGGCCGCCTCCAGCCGGGCAAGATGTTCCTGGTCGACACCGAGCAGGGGCGCATCATCCCGGACGAGGAGATCAAGAACGGGCTGGCAACAGCCAAGCCGTACGCTGACTGGGTCAAGGTGAACCACCTCCCCCTGGTTGACCTTCCCAAGGCGAAGGGTCAGGCAGTCGAGGAATCCCCCCTGGTGCAGCGGCAGAAGGCCTTCGGTTACACCTTCGAGGACCAGGAGACCATCATAGGGCCCATGGCCACCGACGGCATCCAGCCGCTTGGCTCCATGGGGACCGATACCCCGCTCGCGGTCCTCTCGGAGAAGCCGCAGCTTCTTTACAGCTATTTCAAGCAGCTCTTCGCCCAGGTGACCAACCCGCCCATCGACCCGATCCGTGAGGAGATCATCACCGCGACCGCGGTCAGGATCGGCTCGGAAACGAACCTCCTGAAACCCTCCTCGACCGGCGCGCGCGTCATCCGGCTGGAGCACCCGCTCCTCACCAACGAGGAGCTCGAGAAGCTGCGTGAACTCGACCGTCCCGGTTTCAAGAGCGCGACCCTGTCGCTGCTGTTCAAGGCGGCCGACGGCGCCGAGGGGATGGAGAAGGCGCTCGACAGCCTGTTCAGCAGCGCCATCCGTCACATTGAGATGGGGACCACCGTCCTCATCCTCTCCGACCGCGGCGTGAACGAAGAGTACGCTGCCCTGCCGGCCCTTTTGGCCGTGGCCGGCCTGCACCACCACCTGATCCGCACCGCCACCAGGACCCACGCCTCCCTGATCCTCGAGTCGGGTGAACCGCGCGAGGTGCACCACTTCGCGGTGCTCCTGGGGTACGGCGTCACCGCCATCAACCCCTACCTCGCCTTCGAGTCCATCGAGGACATGATCCAGCAGGGGATGCTCCCCGGGCTCGACTACAAAAAAGGGGTCAAGAACTTCGTCAAGGCCTCCATCAAGGGGATCGTCAAGACCATGGCGAAGATGGGGATCTCCACCATCCAGAGCTACCGCGGCGCCCAGATCTGCGAGGCGGTCGGCCTGCACCAGTCGCTGATCGAGAAGTACTTCACCTGGACCCCGTCCAGGATCGGCGGCATCGACCTCGACGGCATCGCCCAGGAACTGCTGATCCGCCACAGAAAGGCCTACCCGCAGCGGGTCCCTGCGGATCCGACCCTGGACCCGGGGGGGCAGTACCAGTGGCGCAAGGAGGGTGAGGAGCACCTGTTCAACCCGCTCACCATCCAGTCGCTGCAGAAGGCGACCAGGACCAACGACTACAAGGAGTTCAAGGTCTTCTCCAAGCTGATCGACGAGCAGAACGAGCGTATCTACACGCTGCGCGGCCTGCTCGACTTCAACACCGACATCCGCATCCCGGTCCCCATCGACGAGGTCGAGTCGGTCGAAGAGATCATGAAGCGCTTCAAGACCGGGGCCATGTCGTACGGCTCCATCAGCCAGGAGGCGCACGAGGCGCTCGCCATCGCCATGAACCGCATCGGCGGCCGCTCCAACACCGGCGAGGGGGGCGAGGATCCGGAACGTTTCACCTGGACCAACGAGCTTGGCGACTCCAAGAACAGCGCGATCAAGCAGGTCGCCTCCGGGCGTTTCGGCGTCACCAGCAACTACCTCACCAACGCCAACGAGCTGCAGATCAAGATGGCGCAGGGCGCGAAGCCGGGCGAAGGTGGCGAGCTGCCGGGGTCCAAGGTGTACCCCTGGGTCGCCAAGACCCGCCACACCACCCCGGGCGTCGGCCTCGTGTCGCCGCCGCCCCACCACGACATCTACTCCATCGAGGACCTCGCGGAGCTGATCCATGACCTGAAGAACGCCAACCGCCGCGCGAGGATCAGCGTCAAGCTGGTCTCCGAGGTCGGGGTCGGCACCATCGCGGCCGGCGTGGCCAAGGCCCATGCCGACGTGGTGCTCATCTCCGGCTACGACGGCGGCACCGGCGCCTCCCCGCTCTCCTCGATCAAGCACGCGGGTCTCCCCTGGGAGCTCGGTCTCGCCGAGACCCACCAGACCCTGATGCTCAACAACCTGAGGAGCAGGATCATCGTCGAGGTGGACGGCCAGCTGAAAACCGGCCGCGACGTCGCCATCGCCGCCCTTCTAGGCGCCGAGGAGTTCGGCTTCGCCACCGCGCCGCTGGTCACCCTGGGCTGCGTCATGATGCGCGTCTGCCACAGCAACACCTGCCCGGCCGGCGTCGCGACCCAGGATCCGGAACTCAGGAAAAACTTCTCCGGCAAGCCCGAGTACGTGGTCAACTACATGCGCTTCATCGCGCAGGAGGTTCGGGAGATCATGGCGGAACTCGGCTTCCGCACCTTCAACGAGATGGTCGGCCGCGCCAACCGCCTGGAGCCCAAACGCGCCGTCGCCCACTGGAAGGCCCAGGGGCTTGACTTCAGCAACGTCCTGTACCAGCCGCAGACCGGCATCAAGGGAAGCCGCTACTGCACCGAATCGCAGGACCACGGCCTGGACAAGTCGCTCGACATGACCAGGCTCCTGGAGATCTGCAAGCCCGCCATCGAGAAGGGCGAGAAGGTGAGCGCGGAACTCCCGATCACCAACATCGACCGCGTCGTCGGCACCATCGTCGGCAACGAGGTCACCCGCGCCCACGGCGCCGCCGGCCTCCCCGACGACACCATCAGGCTCAAGTTCCGCGGCTCCGCGGGGCAGAGCTTCGGCGCCTTCGTACCCAAGGGGATGACCCTTGAGCTCACCGGTGACGTGAACGACTACCTCGGCAAGGGCCTAAGCGGCGGCACCATCGTTGTTTACCCCCCCGACGGCTCCCCGTTCAAGGCCGAGGAGAACATCATCGCCGGCAACGTCGCCCTCTACGGCGCCACCAGCGGTACCGCCTACATAAGCGGCATCGCCGGCGAGCGCTTCTGCGTGCGCAACTCCGGCGTCGACGCCGTCGTGGAAGGGGTGGGTGACCACGGCTGCGAGTACATGACCGGAGGCACCGTCGTGGTCCTTGGTGAAACCGGCCGCAACTTCGCCGCCGGCATGAGCGGCGGCATCGCCTACGTCCTGGACAGCGCAGGGGACTTCAAGGAGCGCTGCAACACCGAGATGGTGGCGCTTGAGCAGCTTGACGAGAAGGACCTGGAAACCCTCCGGGAAATGATCCTTCAGCATGCCAAGCGGACCGGCAGCGCACGCGCCACGCGCATCCTGCACGACTGGAAGACCCACGCCCACAAGTTCGTCAAGGTGATGCCGATGGACTACAAGCGGGTACTCCAGGCACTCGAGCGCGCCCAGGCCTCCGGCCTCACCGGCGATGACGCGCTGGCTGCCGCCTTCGAAGAGAACGCGCACCAGGCCGCACACTAAAAGCAGGTCGAGGTCAAGGTTGAGGTTGAGCTAAAACTCACCCTCGGCCCTGCCCGGCCTCGAGCCCGATTGGAAAAGCAGGAAGGGATTAAGGCTGGCAGAACCTCTCGACCTTAACCTCGACCTCAACCTGATTTTAAGGATAGAGCTATGGGAAAACCTACCGGATTCATGGAATACAAACGCGAGCTCCCGGCCGACCGCGAGCCGCTTGAGAGGCTAAAGGACTGGAACGAGTTCCACCTGCACCTGCCGGAAGATCATCTGCGCACCCAGGGTGCCCGCTGCATGGACTGCGGCATCCCGTTCTGCCACACCGGCATGCTGGTGAGCGGCATGGCCTGCGGCTGCCCCATCAACAACCTGATCCCCGAATGGAACGATCTGGTGTACCGCGGCCTGTGGAAGCAGGCCCTGGCCCGGCTGCTTCGGACCAACAACTTCCCCGAGTTCACCGGCCGGGTCTGCCCCGCCCCGTGCGAGGGGTCCTGCACCCTGGGCTCCATCGACCCCGCGGTCACCATCAAGAATATCGAGGTGAGCATCATCGACCGCGCCTGGGCGGAGGGGTGGATCACCCCGAACCCGCCGCAGGTGAGGACGGGCAAGAAGGTCGCCGTGGTCGGTTCCGGCCCGGCCGGCCTCTCTGCCGCCGCCCAGCTCAACAAGGCCGGGCACCAGGTCACCGTGTTCGAGCGGGCCGACCTCCCCGGCGGGCTTTTGATGTACGGCATCCCCAATATGAAGCTCGACAAGCGCGACGTGGTGCTGCGCCGTGTCAAGATGATGGAGCAGGAAGGGATCAACTTCGTCTGCAACACCGCCATCGGCGGCGCCGACTACCCGGTGGAGAAGCTGCGCGGCGAATTCGACGCCGTGGTGCTTGCCACCGGCGCCACCCTCCCCCGCGACCTCCCCATCGACGGGCGCTCCTTAAAAGGGATCCACTTCGCCATGGACTTCCTGACCGCCAACACCAAGGCGGTCCTGAACGAAGGGGCCGAGTTCATCTCCGCCGAAGGCAAGGACGTGATCATCATCGGCGGCGGCGACACCGGCACCGACTGCGTCGGCACCTCGCTGCGCCACGGCTGCAACTCTGTCACCCAGCTCGAGATCATGCCCCGCTTCCCCGACACCCGCTCCGACGACAACCCGTGGCCGGAGTGGCCGAAGGTCCACAAGGTCGATTACGGCCAAGAGGAAGCGGCAGCCAAGTTCGGCGCCGACCCGCGCGTCTTCGTCACCACCGCGACCAAGTTCGAGGGTGATGCACAGGGGAACGTGACAGCCGTGCACACGGTCCAGGTGGAGTGGAAGCAAAACGAGAAGGGACAGTTCATACCGGTCCCGGTTCCGGGAACCGAGCAGGTCCGCCCCGCGGGCCTCGTGCTCCTGGCCATGGGCTTTCTCGGCCCCGAGCAGGAGCTTCCCGAGGCGCTCGGGCTCGAGCGCGACCCGCGCAGCAACATCAAGGCGGAGTTCAACCGCTACGCCACCAACATACCGGGCGTCTTCGCCGCCGGCGACTGCCGTCGCGGCCAGAGCCTCGTCGTGTGGGCCTTCAACGAGGGGCGCGGCGCGGCCCGCGAATGCGACCGCTTCCTGATGGGCGAGACCGAGCTCCCGTAGTCGCATCACCGTATCAATGCTAAAAGGCACCCGGTAAACCGGGTGCCTTTTCTCATGCTGCTCTTCACAGCCTGCTCCGCCTCGGGCGGGCGGGGTGCCTTAGCGGGGCGAAGTGTTCACTTCCCCTTCCCTTTATCGTGGGGAACCGTCACCGTCGTTGTCTTGGTGGTCGTTACCCCCGCCGCGTCGGTTACCGCGACGGTGATGGTGTATTTCCTCCCGTCCGCGTCGTTGGCGTTTCTCCAGGACTCCAGCATGATGGTGCCGCCGAGCTTCAGGTTCTTGTAGGCGATCTTGCCGTACTCGTCGCTCACCGACACAGAGACCGACTTGACCGGGGCTCCGCTGCCGGTCACTCCGCCGCTGATCTTCACCGGCACCATCTTGTGCTGGGGAGGCCACAGGACGCTGGGCGTCGCGGTGAGGGTGATCTGGGGCGGCTTGGTGGCCCGGACGACGGTCGCCGTCGCGGTGACAGCGTTGCCGGCCGCATCGGTCGAGGCGGCACTGATGAGGTTGCCCCCCTCGGCGAGTCCGGAAAGATCCGCCTGCCAGGTGGTGTCGGTCGGGTAGACGATCTCCCCTACCGTCGCCGTGGCGCAGACAACGGTCACCGCCGTCCCGGCTTCCCTGATCCCGGTGATGGTGAGGCCGGTCTGGCTGGTCGGGCTGACCGGGGGATCGATGCCCAGTACCGGGGGGGTGATGTCATAGATGACGTTACGCTGCACGGTCGTCGAGGTGCCCACCTCGTTGGTCGCGGTGACCACTATGTCATAGGTCTTTTCCTGGTCCAGGGAGACCGTCTGCTCGTAGCTGCCGTTGACCACGGGGGGGGTGAAGGTTTCGCTGTCCTTCTTGATGGTGACACCGACAGCGGTCAGAGAGTCGGCCACCGACCCCTTGATGGTGAGATTGCTCTGGTTGATGCGCAGGTCCTGGTTGGGCGCGTTGATCGACAGGGACGGCTTCTGGTTGTCATAGAGCACGGTCCGCTTCAGCGTGCTCTGGTTGCCGGCCAGGTCCGTGGCCGTCACCTCGATGGTGTTGTAGCCGGGGATCAGGGAGAGGTAGGCGCTGAAGGCGGCGCCGGTCTGGGCGGCAGCCTGAACGTTGTCGCCGAGCCTGACCACCACCCTCGAGGTCTCGTCCACGCTCCCGCCGACGGTGAGCAACGCGGAACCGGTCATGCTGTTGTCGGCCGGGCTGCCGATCGCCAGGGCGGGCGCCGTCTGGTCCAGGGTCACCGTGCGCGTTTCGCCGCTACGGTTGCCGACCTGGTCGATGGCCGCCACGGTCACCGTGTTGGCCCCGGGTTTGAGCGCCAGCGCGTAGGTGAAGCTCCCGTCCGCGTTGAGCGGGACGGGGTTGCCGTTGATGCTGAACTCCTGAACGACCGTCTGGTCCGTCACCGTGCCGGCGATGTTGAGGATGTCATTGTTGGTGTAGCTGCCGTCGCTCAGGGTGGACAGGGCCAGGGTCGGAGCCGCGGTGTCGATGACGAAGTTATCGGTCTTGACGTCGCTCACGTTTCCTGCCAGGTCCCTGGCGAAGTACCTGAGGGTTGCCGAGGTCGTGATGGAGATGGGCGCGACATAGACGCTGTCGCTTGTGGTCGGCACCGAGCCGTCGAGCGTGTAGTAGATCACCGCAGGCTCGCTGGCGCTCAGGGCAGCGGTCTGGGAGGAGGCGTAGGCGCCGCCGCTCGTGGTCGAGCTGACCGTGGGGGAGGTGCGGTCCACGATGACCGTCGTTGCGCTGGGGGCGCTCTGGTTGCCGGCCGCGTCGACCGCGCTGGCCGTGATGACGTTGCTCCCCTCCTTGAGGCCGGTGACCTCGACGCCCCACGTGGTCGCGCTCGGGTAGGAGACCGGGCCGATGCCGGCCCCGGCGCAGCTAACCGTGACTGCCGAGCTGTCTGCGCTCCTGGTACCGGTGATGATCTTGCTGGCGGCGTTGGTCGGCGCCGGCACCGGATCGATTACAGGCGCAGCGGGGGGAGTGCTGTCGATGGTGAAGGCGAGCCGGTAGGAGGAGGCATTGGCGAAACTGTCGGTCGGGTTGATGACGCAGCTGTAGGTCCCCTGGGGGAGGGTGGACGCCGGGGTGAACTTCACGGTACCGCCGCTGCCGGCACCTGAGCTGCTCCAGGTCCCTGCGATCTTGGTGCCGGAGGCGTTGGTCAGCGCGGCGCCGCTCAAGGTTGCGGCAAAATCGAGCGAGGAAAAGGCGTCCGAGAGGGTGAAGCTGACCGCGCCGGGCGCGGTCTGGAGGAGGGCGTTGGCTGCCGGTGCGGTCGCCGTCACCGCCGGCGCCGAGCTGTCCAGGACCACCCTCTGCGTGACCGGCGCGCTGCTCAGATTCTGTCCGTCCAGCGCGGCAACGGATACCGAGTTGATCCCCTGCGCCAGGGTGTAGGTCGTCTTCCAGGTGGTGCCGGCGTCCAGGGGAACCAGGGTGGTGCCGTTGACCACGACGGCGGTATTGGCGGGCTTGGTGCCGCTCAGTGTTACGGTTGCCGCGGAGGTCGCGGACGGCAGGGGAGAAACGGTGGGAAGCCCCACCGCAGCGGCAAGGTAAAGGCCCTGAATGTCACCGGCGGAAAGGGCGCTGCTGTAGACCAGGGCGTCATCGATGAGGCCGTTGAAGTACTGGATGCAGTCGGAGTTGCGGCCCAGGTTGAGGTTGGCAGATCCCAGGAACAGTTTGGGGACCGTAGAGGTTTTGCCGGCGACCTCGACCCCGTTCACGTAGAGTTTCAGAACGCCGTTGTCGAAGGTCGCCGCGACATGCTGCCAGGTATTGGGGGTGATCGGCGCGTTGGTAGTAACCAGGCGATCGTAGCTTGTGCCGTCCTTGCTGATGTCGGTGCGGATGTTACCGGTGGGAGCCAGGCCGATCTGGTAGGCATAGCCACCGTAACTGAACTTGCTGATTATCTGCCGGTACTGGGTGACGTCGGACGGTTTGATCCAGGCGGCCAGCGTCATGCCGGAGGTCAACTTCAGGCTGGGGCTGTCGATAACCGAGACGTAACTACTCGAGCCGTTGAAGCTCCCGGACCCGGTGCCGACCTTGACGTCGGTGCTGAAGGTAGGCGCGTTCATGGGGTAGCCGTTGTTCCCGTAGATGGACGAGCCGTTCCAGTTCGCGTCCAGCTTCCACCAGCCGACCAGCGCCGCCTTGTTGATCCGCACCAGCTGCGACTTGGCCGGTGCCTCGACGTTGCCCGCCAGGTCGGTCGACCTGACAGAGAGGTAGCTGTCTCCGTCGGTGTCCAGCACGAAGGGTGCGGAGTACGGCTGCCAGGTGACGCCGTCAAGGCTGTAGTCGGTCCTCGCCACCCCGGCGCCGCCCGCGTCATCCGCGGCCGTCAGGGTCACGGTCACCGCGGATGCGTACCCCCCGCCTCCTCCCCTCACGCCGGCGACGTTGATCGTCGTGGTTGGTGGTGTCGCGTCAATCGCCGCCAGTGCCGGCGCGCTGCAAAGCGCCAGCAGTACCGAACTGCCTGTCATCAGACTACGAACCGTGCTCATAGTTGACTCCTCCCGTAGGCTTTATTTCATTGCATGACATTTGAAGCCCCCTCCCCGCCTTTTTCGTGTAAGGGAGGAGAAATCGGCCAAAAAAAGAAACAGCCCGCCCCGGAAAGGGCAGGCTGGCATGACGAAGATAAACTCCCGCTACAGAGTCACTTCGACGGCCCCTCTAACCAGCTGCGCTGGATGGTGGCTCTGTGCCACACGGTTACCCGTGCTTTACCCTTTCGGCGACTTCCCGATTCGCTCACCCCCTGCGACGCACTGTTGCCTGGGGGATTGAATCGCGACTTAATTTTTACGAGAACGAACAACTGACGCGACCGCCCTTTGCGAGCGTTTGTTTCAGGTCACCCTGCCTTGCGAAGGCTCCGCAATCACCTGAAGAAAGAGCGCAAAAAAAAGGAGCACTCTCAGTTCCGAAGATGAGAGTGCTCCTTTTGCCAATACGTTCCGGGTGCCAGGATGCATATCCATCTCTTCGGCAACCCGGCTATCCTCTGTGATAAGGACCCGTGGCTTTGCGTCACCAGATTACTCTGGTTTTGCCCGTTCGGAGAACGTTTTTTAAGTTGTATGCAGAGATGTATCACAGTAATCGCCAAATGGCAAATGTTTTTTTATGACAGAAGTCACTTCTCATCCTGTTCGCAACTTTTTATGCCTGTGCGAGGCAGGCAGAGACACTCTCAGCCTAAGGTAAAAGCGCGCCGGGCCCCTTTTATGACCACGGCCTCCGCGTTACCTCCTCACGACTTTCGCGAGTGTGGCGTGCCACAATACTGGGGACCGACAACTGTGGCATGCCACAACTCTACGCGCCTCATTAAACCGTCTGGCTACCGGCTTCACGCTGGACAGCTACGGCACTCGCCCATTAAAGGCATGAGACTTCGGCAACTTATACGAAAGCTGCCCCGGCGGGACATTTTTTCCCCTTCCGGAGGCCTGATGGGAACGGATCGTGTTTACGAGATACCCAAAAACGACACTGGCACGCGCCGGTCCATATCGGACGACACGGGAACAACAAGCACGGAGGGAGAAGCCATGACTGCACAGGCCAATTACACCAGCAGCGATTTTCACCGCATACGCCACATGTACCGCTCCTCCACCGGGATCACGTTGGGGCACCACACCAAGGACCTGGTGTACAACCGCATGTCGCAACGGGTGCAGGGCACCTCTGCGCAGAACTTTTCGCAGTACCTGGACCGGCTGGTGGTCGACAGCAAGAACGAGTGGGGCGCCTTCACCAGCGCCCTTGGCTCATCCCCCTGCTGTTTTTTCCGAGATGCTGCGCATTTCGCGATGCTGAAGGAGTACCTGCAGGTCCTACGGACCCCCGGGGCGCTGCTTTGGTCTTGTGCCGCGGGCACGGGGGAGGAGGCATACTCGATGGCGATGACCGCCCATGACGCGCTGGGGGGGGACGTACGATCCATGAAGATTCTCGCCACCGACATCGACCTCTCGGCGCTGGCCGTCGCCGAGGACGGGGTATATCCTGCAGACCGGTTGCGGCACCTTCCCCAGCAGTACAAAGAGAAGTACCTTGTCCGGCTCGCCTGCCGCGAAGAGGCCTACCAGGTGGTGCCCGAGATCCGGCGCATGGTCTCCTTTCTCCCCTGTAACCTCGCAGCGCAAGAATGGGTGCTGAAAGGGAAATACGATGCCATCTTCTGCAAGGAGGTCTTTGACCACTTCGATCCCGCGACACAGCAGGGGCTGGTCGGGCGGATGGCGGGGATGCTGAAACCGGGCGGGCTCCTCTTCATGGGCGAGACTGAACCGGGCCTCGGCGGAGATCAGCGCTTCGAGCATAGGGGCGAAAAGGTATTCTCTCTCAAACCGCACTTCCTTGGCGGCGCCCCTCAGGGGTAATCCCGGCTTCCACCCCAAAGGCGCTGCGCGCAGTGGCGGCGATGTTCGCGCAGCACCTGCCGTCATTCGTCTCGTGCTCGCCGCGGCCAAACCGGCTGGCCTCCCGAGCTTTGAAGGGCATTGCCGGGGCCGTCGCCACCAGCAATTTCCCTCCCCTTCTCCCCGCCCCCATCCTCTTCTCCCCTCTGCCCGGCAGGGTTACACCCGCACCTGCCGGGCAGGCCTTCTGACCCCACAAATTTATTCTGTTCTGACCCTACTCCTGGGGGCAATTTTCATCTAGCCTAACGCAGGCGTCGGCGGGGAGCCCGATCCCCGAACTTTCCCGAGAGCACCTGTTCCCTGACCTGGTCCTGGAGCTGCCGGTAGAGAGGGGCTTTCTGGTTCTGGCCCAGGATGGACATAAACTCTTGCAGTCACGCCGTGTGGCTGCGCAAGATCACCAACAGGAGGTAGAAATGATTTCCGAAAAACTGCTCGAAATTCTGAAACAGGATGGCGTGGTCGCAATCGCAACCTTGGGGGAGAACGGACCGCACCTGGTCAACACCTGGAACAGCTATATCCGCATCTCCGACGAGGGGCGCGTCCTCATTCCCGCAGGCTACATGCACCGGACCGAGGCCAACGTCGCCTTCAACCCGGAAGTGCTGATCACCGTGGGGAGCAGCAAGGTGCAGGGGCTGCACGGCCCGGGCGCGGGTTTTCTGATCAAGGGGGAGGCCGCATTCATAACGTCCGGACCCGATTTCGATCAGCTAAAATCGAAGTTCGGCTGGCTGCGCGCCACCCTGGCCGTCACCCCCGACTCGATAACCCAGACCTGGTAGAACTCCTGCCGCGGCTGCAGCCACCTGCAGCCGCTTTTTTTTGTCCAACTGCGGCTGCCTGCGCTGGTGAGGTTCTCCCGGGCCTTGACAGTATCAAATATTAAACTACTATAATTTACCCGAAAGCCAGGGCGCTCCCACCGTGTTCCTGACCTGCCCCGGGGCGGCGGAACAAACCACTCCGCCGGCTCCATCAAGTACATCTCTTGCCTCCACAGCCATGTTGGGCCTGCGCGGTCGCCGCATTCTGCCGCCGCGGAGGGCTTTTTTTGTTTCCGAAAAAGAAGGTGCTGTGGAAACAGCGCGAAAAAAGGAGGTGATAAAGGCGTATCGGCTCGTCAGACTTTGATCCCAATCATGCAAAGGAGAAGCTATGAGCATACCATTCGCCCACAAGCCATTCACCCTCAGCAACCCCGACGGAACCCGCATCGAAGTCCAGGGATGGGGAGACCAGAACTTTGCCGTATTCGAAAGTGACGGCTACACCGTGGTGCCAAATCCCGAGACCGGTTACTACGACTATGCCATGCTGGCCCAGGATCAGGCGTCCCTGATCCCGTCCGGGGTCCGGGTAGGGAGTGCGGATCCGAAAAGCCTCGGACTCCAGCCTGGCCTCCGCCCAACTCCGCACGCCATCCGCGGTCTGGCGCTGGCCGGGCAGCAGGCGCTCGGGACCAAGCGGCGCTGGGAGATCCGCAGGGAAAACAGGAGGACCGGACTGCAACAGGCGTTGAAGCTGGCAGGTCCGTTGACCGCTCCCCCCTCCGAAGCCCGTACCGGCGCCTACACCGGTCTCTGCCTCTTGGTCAGGTTCCCCGACGTCCCGGACACCATCCCGCAGCAGGAGGTCGCCGACTTCTGCAACAAGCGGGGCTACAGCAACTACGGCAACAACGGCTCTGTCTACGACTACTACCTCGACAACTCCGCCGGCCGCCTCCAATACACCAACATCGTCCCCACCTACTACACCGCGAAGCATCCTCGGGCCTACTACACCGATCCGGCGGTGCCGTGCGGCGTGAGGGCGCAGGAGCTGATCCGGGAGGCGCTCGACGACCTGAAGGCGAAGCAGTTCGATTTCAGCCGTCTTAGCAGCGACGAGGACGGATACGTCTACGCCCTCAACGTCTTCTACGCCGGCGGCTTGGTCAACCAGTGGGCCAAAGGCTTGTGGCCGCATTCATCGGCGATGGGCGGATACCAGGCCGGGAGCGGCAAGACCTTCTCGGACTACCAGATCACCAACATGGGCGACGAGCTTTCCCTTGAGACCTTCTGCCACGAAAACGGCCACATGCTCTGCGATTTTCCGGATCTCTACGACTACGGCTACGAGTCCAACGGCAACGGCCAGTACTGCTTGATGGCCTACGGTGGCCCGGATCCGAAGAACCCGGTGAGCGTCTGCGCTTACCTCAAGTACAAGGCGGGTTGGGCGACCCAGGTGACCAGGATCACCGACGGGATGACCGCCACGGCGCCCGCGGGACAGAACCGGTTCTTCCTCTACGGGGTCCCCAACCGGCCGACCGAGTACTTCCTCCTGGAAAACCTGCAGCAATCCGGACGCAACGTGGGGCTTCCCGATGCGGGGCTGGCGATATGGCATGTGGACGAGCTCGGCAGCAACAACTGGGAACAGATGAGCCCCTCCCAGCACTACGAGTGCGCCCTCGAGCAGGCGGACAACCAGTTCCACCTGGAACGGCGCGCCAACTACGGAGACGGCAACGACCTCTTTGCGGCGCCTGCCGCGGCCCAGTTCACCGCGGCGACCGCGCCGAGCTCGAAGTGGTGGGATGGTTCCCCTTCCGGCCTCAACATCGTGCAGATCTCCCCTCCCGCGCCGGTCATGACCTTTACGCAGGCCGATACCGCAGCGCCCTTCGCCACCCAGCTCTGCCAGGTCAACAACGCCGACGGCCGCCTCGAAGTCTTCTCCATCGGGACCAACAGCGCGCTGTACCACAACTGGCAGGTGGTCCAAAACGGCGGCTGGCACGGCGGGGTCGCCCTGGGGGGCATGGCCCGGCAGGTGGTGGCGGGACGCAACCAGGACGGCAGGTGCGAGATCTTTTACGTCGGGACCAACAGCAAGATCTATCACAGCTGGCAGGTGGCACCCAACGGCGATTGGATCGTCGACCAGCCGCTGGGCGGAGCGGCAAAGCAGATCGCCGTCGCCAACAACGCGGACGGGCGGCTGGAGATCTTTTACATCGGCACCAACGACCAGATCTACCACAACTGGCAGACCAGGCCCAACAACGGCTGGAGCGGCGAATGCCCGATGGGAGGTGCCGCCAAGCAGATCACCGTCGGCCGCAACGCCGACGGGCGCCTCGAGATTTTCTACGTCGGCACCAACGACCGTATCTACCACAACTGGCAGATCGTCCCCAACGGCGGGTGGAGCGGCGAAGCGTCCCTTGGGGGACTGGCGAAGCAGATATCGGTCGGCCGCAACGCGGACGGGCGCCTCGAGATCTTCTACGTCGGCACCAACGACCGTATCTACCACAACTGGCAGACCGCGCCCAACAACGGCTGGAGCGGGGAGGCGGCCCTGGGCGGCCTGGCGAAGCAACTCACGCTGGAAAAGAACGCAGACGGGCGGCTGGAGCTCTTCTACATCGGGACCAACGACCGCATTTACCACAACTGGCAGACCAGGCCCAACAACGGCTGGAGCGGCGAGAACCCGATGCTGGGGATGGCGAAGCAACTCACCGTAGGGCGCAACGCCGACGGCAGGCTGGAGATATTCTACGTGGGGACCAACACCCGTATCTACCACAACTGGCAGACGGCCCCCAATAACGGCTGGTGCGGTGAACAGCCGCTGTAAGCAGACGGCCGGCGCCGGCGCAGACAACTGCCCGGCGCCTGCATTTACGGAGGAGACATGACCTTGACGACTGAAGGGACGGAGCGATACGCGTCGGACTACCGGATGCAGCAACTCGGTGTCTTTCGCGTCGAGGACGGTGTGAGGTTCCGGGCGTGGCTTCCTTTTGCCGGGGACGTGAAGCTCGTCCTTTACGACGACGACCGCAACGAGCGCATCTACCCGATGCTCAACGAGTGGAACGACTGCTGGTCGGTTACGGTTGCCAGCGTGAAGGAGGGGCAGCAGTACGTCTATCGTGTGGACGGAAGGGACAAGAGCGATCCGAGGGCGCAGGCCATGGTCGGCGCCGCGGACAACTCCATCGTCCACCTGGGGGAGTATGCGTGGAAGGTCAACGACTTCCGGATGGCGCCCTGGAACGAGCTGGTAATCTACCAGATGCACACCGGCACCTACCCCGACAAGACCGTGGAAAGCTCGGAGCTGTTGAAGGGGGTGCTGGACGACCTTTGGTATCTGCAAAAGCTTGGGGTCAACACCGTCCAAATGCTGCCGACCACGGAGTTTGCCACAGAAAGATCGTGGGGTTACAACCCTGCGGGGCTCTACGCGGTCGAGGCGGACTACGGCGGCCCGCGCGCCCTGAAGCAGTTCGTTGACGCCGCGCACGCCCGGGGTATCGCGGTACTCATAGACGTGGTGTACAACCATCTCAACCCCGCAGGACCGAAGTCGTTGTGGCAGATCACCCCGTGGCAGCAACCGATCTCCGTAGGAGGCGGTCCGCTCCAGGAAGGTGGCGGCGTCTACTTCTACAACGATCCGCGCGCCGTCACCCCCTGGGGCTCACGCCCCGATTACGGCAGGCCCCAGGTCCGCGACTACCTGCGCGACAACCTGATGATGTGGCTTTTGGAGTACCGGATCGACGGGGTGCGCTTCGACTCCGTGGTGAACATACGCAACGCCAAGGGCAACAACAACGATCCGGCCAACGACCTGCCCGACGGCTGGCGTATGCTGCAGGAGATGAACAACTGCGTTCGGGCCGAGCACCCCAGGCGCAACCTGCTGACCATCGCGGAGGACCTCCAGGGGAACGAATGGATCGTCAAGGATACCGGCAGCGGCGGGGCCGGCTTCGGTGCCCAGTGGGACGCGGCATTCATCGGTGTCAGCCGCGACCAGCTCGCAAAGACCTGGGACGGCGACCGGAACATGCACGAGATCCGCAGGATAATCGAGGGGCGCTACGGCACCGACCGGTACCAGCGCGTCGTCGCCATCGAGACCCACGACCAGGCTGCGCATCTGCGGCTCACTGACTGCATCGACTTCGGGCGGGTCGACGAAAGCTGGCTGGTGCGCAAGCGGATCGGCCTCGGAACCGCCCTCATGATGACCGCACCCGGGATGCAGATGTTTCTCCAGGGGCAGGAGCTTTTGGAGTGGCGAAAGTTCGGCGACGACCGCGCGGTCAGCGGCGTCGATTGGAACCGCTTCTGCGAGATCGACAAGGAGTGCCGAAGCTGCCTGAACAGCCGGCTCAAATGCCTCTCCGCGACCGGAGGCCCCTGCGAGAAAGCCATCTCCTGCAGCGATTGCCCTGACCTGCCGGAGCGGTGCACCCCCGAAGGGAAATTCAGCGGAACCTTCCGGCTCTACCAGGACCTGATCCGGCTGCGGAGGAACTGGCACGACAACACGAGAGGGCTGCGGGGTCAACACCTCAACGTCTTCCATGTCAACGACACCGACAAGCTGGTAGCCTTTCACCGTTGGGATGCGGGGGGCGGGGGGGACGACGTGGTCGTCATCCTCAACTTCGCCAACCGGTCCTACGACAGTTACACCTTGGGGTTCCCAAGAGGCGGGTTGTGGCAGGTTCGGTTCAACAGCGACTCCCGGGATTACGACCAGGGCTTCGGGAATCACGCAAGTTTTGCCACCGAGGCGCACCCGGCAAGCCGCGACGGCTTGTCTTTCCAGGGGAGCATCGGGATCGGTCCTTACAGCGCGCTGATTCTCTCCCAGTGACACCGGATTTTGCCGCTAGAGCAATTCTTGGGGCTCGCAGATTCTGCGAGCCCCTTTTTTCAAGCCGGGATCCGGATTCTCAAACACCACTTCCGCTATCCAAACGGGTCACCCCTTAGACACAAGGCCCCTGTGACGGTATTATTTACAGCTGCAGGCCCAGTTAACGGTTTTGTCACACTGAGAAGGAGGACACCATGGAGGCGGAAAACAAATGCCCGGTAACGGGCGCAACCAGCTCCCCGGCGGTCGGCGGTCGCACCAACCGGGACTGGTGGCCGAACCAGTTGAACCTGAGACTCCTGCACCAGCGTTCGCCCCAGTCCAACCCCATGGACGGGAGTTTCAACTATGCTGAGGCCTTCAAGCAGCTCGACCTGGAGGCACTGAAACGGGACCTCTACGCACTGATGACCGACTCGCAGGAGTGGTGGCCGGCCGACTACGGTCACTACGGGCCGCTCTTCATCCGGATGGCTTGGCACAGCGCCGGGACCTACCGCACGGGGGATGGCCGCGGCGGCGCGGGGTCGGGGAACCAACGCTTTGCCCCCTTGAACAGCTGGCCGGACAACGTGAACCTCGACAAGGCGCGCCGGCTCCTTTGGCCTATCAAGCAGAAATACGGCAGGATGATCTCCTGGGCCGACCTCATGATTCTCGCCGGCAACTGCGCGCTGGAGTCGATGGGGTTCAGGACCTTTGGCTTCGCCGGGGGGCGCGAGGACGCGTGGGAGCCCGACGAGACCTACTGGGGCGCAGAGACCGAGTGGCTCGGCGACAAACGTTATTCCGGTGAGCGGGATCTGGAAAATCCGCTCGCGGCCGTGCAGATGGGGCTCATCTACGTCAACCCGGAAGGGCCGAACGGCAACCCGGATCCGGTCCTCTCAGGGCGCGATGTCCGCGAGACCTTCAAGCGCATGGCCATGAACGACGAAGAGACGGTCGCTCTCATCGCGGGCGGACACACCTTCGGCAAGTGCCACGGAGCCGGGAATCCGGTGCATGTCGGACCGGCACCCGAGGCCGCCGGCATCGAGGAGCAGGGGCTTGGCTGGAAGAGCAGCTTCCGCAGCGGCAAGGGGGGAGACACCATCGGTAGCGGTCTGGAGGGGGCATGGAAGCCGCAGCCGACGCATTGGGACATGGGGTACCTGAAGGTGCTTTTCAAGTACGAATGGGAGTTGGTCAAGAGCCCGGCGGGCGCAAACCAGTGGGTCGCCAAGGACGTTGCCGAAGAAGACATGGTCGTCGACGCCCACGACCCGTCGAAAAAACACCGCCCGATGATGACCACAGCCGACCTCTCCCTTCGCTTCGACCCGGTCTACGAGCCGATTGCGCGGCGCTACCTGCACAGCCCGGAAGAATTCGCTGACGCCTTCGCCAGGGCGTGGTTCAAGTTGACCCATCGCGACATGGGGCCCCGCTCCCGCTACCTCGGCCCCGAGGTGCCGTCCGAGGCACTGATCTGGCAAGACCCCGTCCCCGCAATCGATCATGAGCTGGTCGACGAGCGGGACATCGCGCAGCTCAGGAAGCGGATCTTCGCCTCCGGTCTCTCCATCCCGGAGCTGGTCTCCACCGCATGGGCGTCGGCAGCGACTTTCCGCGGTTCCGACAAGCGCGGCGGGGCTAACGGAGCGCGCATCCGCCTCGCCCCGCAGAAGGACTGGGAAGTCAACGAGCCGCCCCGGCTGTCGGCGGTGCTTAAGACCCTCGAGGAGATCCGGAAACAGTTCAACGACACACAGGGCGCCAAGAAGGTTTCCCTTGCCGACCTGATCGTCCTGGGTGGGTGCGCGGCCGTCAAGCAGGCAGCCCGCAACGCCGGGCACGATCTGAAGGTACCCTTCACACCGGGGCGCACCGATGCCTCCCAGGAGCAGACCGACGTCTCTTCGTTCGCGGCCCTCGAACCCGCAGCCGACGGGTTCAGAAATTACCTCAAAGCCCGATACTCGGTGACCCCGGAGGAACTGCTGATCGACCGGGCCCAGTTGCTGACGCTCACCGCTCCCGAGATGACGGTGCTGATCGGTGGCCTTCGCGTCCTGGAAGCGAACTTCGCACAGACCAGACACGGCGTATTCACCAACCGGCCGGGCGCGCTTACCAACGATTTTTTCGTGAACCTGCTCGACATGGGTACGACCTGGAAGAGTGCATCGGCGGCAGGCGACGTCTTCGAAGGGCGGGATCGCAGAACCGGTGAACTGAAGTGGACCGGCACCCGTGTCGATCTCGTCTTCGGTTCTAACTCCCAGCTTCGGGCTCTGGCCGAGGTGTACGGCTGCCGTGATTCCCAGGAGAAGTTCGTGAGCGACTTCGTTGCCGCCTGGGACAAGGTCATGAACCTCGACCGCTTCGATCTCGCCAAACCTTGATGCGCCGGCGACGGCACCCTCGTGTTCACCCGAGCCGGTGGTCATGAAAAATTGCGCTCTAAGCGAAACGGTTCAGGAATCCCCTGAACCGTTTCCTTTTTTAGCCTGCAAGGAGTCATCCCTTCCAAGGCAAGGTCTATGACTGAGGCAGGGGCATTTCGAGAGGGCCGTTTTCCCTCTCATACGACACAATGTTTGTTCTTCCCATCCATCCTGCGCCCCTTCTATAATTAAGGCAGTCCCGACAGCACAGCGACCTTATGTAAAAGTGCTACCCACCGGACCATGATCACATGGGCCGGTTGTGAAGGAGGGAGGACATGAAAGACATCATCGACACACTGAAGACGGACGGTTCCTTTCAGACCCTGCTCTCGCTGCTGGAGAGCGCCGGGCTGACTGAGAGGCTGCACGGCGCTGGAGCCTTTACCCTGTTCGCTCCCGATGACGAGGCATTCACGCGCGTGAAGGTGGAAGTCATCGCGGCCGACAAGGATAAACTGGCCTCACTCCTCGCCTATCACGTCGTCAAGGGGGCGCACAACTCCGCGCAGATCGCTGAGAACGATCACCTGTTAACAGAAAGTGGCAAATCGCTCAGTGTCCGTACCCAAGGGGGGCGCCTTGTGATCGACAACGCTCAGTATGTGCGGACCGACATAACCTGCGGCAACGGTTTGATCCAGGTCATCGACAACGTCTTCCTGCCCGAGTTTTCCGGCTGGTACTGCGGCGGCTGCTGCTGACACTTGGTTTTCGTCCTCGTTGATTTCCTCTTGCTAACGCTTGTGCGATGGTAGTACGCTCAGGTGCGCCCACAGGTCTGTCAATTCATGTTCAGGCGGGAGCGCAGAGGTGTCTCAGATAGCCTTTACTCCACATTCCCTTTGATTTCGTACGGCACTGCATGACTTACGCCCTCCCATACACCCGCCGTTTCCTGCCGGTTCTGCTGCTGGTTCTGTGCATGCTCACGCCCTGCTCCGGTTGGGCTGCAGCGGCGGGAACCATCGTCGTCGGCGGCGACCACAACTATCCCCCTTACGAATTCCTCGACAAGGACGGTCACCCGGCCGGCTTCAACGTCGACCTGACCCGCGCCATCGCGGAGGTGATGGGAATGACGGTGGAGATCCGCCTCGGTCGCTGGGAAGAGATCCGGAAGGCACTGCAGAGGGGCGATGTGGACATCGTCCAGGGGATGGTCCAGGCGGAGGTACGGGCCAGGGACTACGACTTCTCGCCGCCGCACTCGATCATCAACCAGTCGGTCTTCGCCCGCCGCGGCGCCAGGACGGTGCAGAACCTGGGCGACCTCAAGGGGAAAGAGGTCTTCGTGCAAAACGGCGGCATGATGCACGACTACCTCCTGGAAAAGAACGTGGGAGCCGCCATCTTCCCCGTCGACACCCACATCGACGCGCTGCGCCAGCTCGCCGCCGGCAAGCACGACTACGCCCTGGTCGGCAACCTCCCCGGACTCTACCTGAGCCGCGAGTTCGGCCTCTCCAACATCGTGCCGGTAGGCAAACTGTTCGCCGGTCAACCGTATTGCTATGCCGTCAAAAAGGGCAACGACCAGATCCTGTCCCAGTTCAGCGAAGGGCTCGCCATCCTGAAAAACACCGGGCGCTACCAGAAGATCCACGACAAGTGGCTCGGCGCACTGGAACCGCCTACCGTCTCCTGGCGCAGGATCGTCACCTACGCCGCCATCACGGCGCTGCCGCTGTTGCTGCTGCTCAGCGCCATCGGCTACATCAACCGCAGGCTCACCAAGGAAGTCGCACTCCGCACGCAGGAGATGCAGTTGCAGCAACAGCAGCTGATCCAGGCGGACAAGATGGCATCTCTCGGCATCCTGGTCTCGGGCATTGCCCACGAGATCAACAACCCGACCGGGCTTTTGCTCTACAACCTGCCGGTATTGAAGAAGATCTTCCGTTCGGCCGAAGAGCACCTGGAAGAGAGGTTCCAAAAGGAAGGGGACTTCCTGATCGGCGGGATGCGCTACTCCCAGTTTCGCGAGGACATCCCGTTGCTCATCGACGAGATGCTCGACGGGGCCACACGGATCAAGCGGATCGTCGAGGACCTCAAGGACTTCGCCCGCAAGGACACCTCGCAGATGGACCAGTCGGTGCTCTTGAACGACGTGGTCCGGGCATCACTGAGGCTCGTGGAAAACTCCATCCGCAAGACCACCGGCAACGTCGTCACCGAGCTTGCCGAAGGGCTCCCGGCGGTCCGAGGCAACGCGCAGCGGATCGAGCAGGTGGTGGTAAACCTGATCCTCAACGCCTGCCAGGCGCTCCCCGATCCGGGAAAGGGGATCTATCTCACCACCGGTTACGATGCCGAGCGCAACGAGGTACTCCTGCTGGTCCGGGACGAGGGGGTCGGCATCTCCAGCGAGGATCTGCCGCGCATCGCGGACCCGTTCTTCACCACCAAGCGCGAGGCGGGGGGGACCGGGCTCGGCCTCTCGGTATCGGCGTCCATCATAAAGGAACACGAGGGAACCATGGTTTTCGAGTCGCAGCCGGGCGAGGGAACCACGGTGCGGGTGGCACTGCCCGCCCTTCAAGGAGCATGACCATGATCGACTCACTGACCCCGGCATTCGAGATCCTCCTGGTGGACGACGAAGAGGCGTGGCTGCGCAGCATCAGCATGACCCTCGCCATGTCGGGAGGCATAAACAACGTGGTGCGCTGTTCCGATAGCAGGAGGGTCCTGGAGCTGCTCCGGTCCCGCCCCATCGGCCTGGTCCTATTGGACTTGAACATGCCGCACCTCTCCGGACAGGATCTCCTCCCCGCCATCATCGAAGAGCACCCGGAGGTCCCGGTCATCGTGCTGAGCGGGCTGAACCAGGTTTCGGTCGCCGTTGAGTGCATGCAGAAGGGGGCCTTCGACTTCTTCGTGAAGACCGTGGAGGAGGAGCGGCTGATCCAGGGGATCCACCGCGCCGTCCGGATGATCGACCTGCAGCGGGAAAACCGCGAGATGAAATCGCGCATCCTCAGCGACCGGCTGGAACACGCCGAGGCCTTCTCCGACATCCTCACGGCGGACCGGGCCATGCTCTCCATCTTCCGCTACATCGAGGCGGTGGCCGGCAGCAGCCAGCCGATCCTGATCACCGGTGAAAGCGGGGTCGGCAAGGAGCTGGTGGCGCGGGCGGTCCACAGGGTGAGCCGGCGCCCCGGCCAGCTCGTCTCGGTCAACGTGGCTGGGCTGGACGACCAGATCTTCAGCGACACGCTCTTTGGCCACACCAGGGGCGCCTTCACCGGGGCCGAACTCCCCCGTAGCGGCATGATCGAGCGGGCGGCGGACGGGACGCTGTTCCTGGACGAGATCGGGGACCTGGCCATCACGTCGCAGGTGAAACTGCTGCGCCTTTTGCAGGAGGGGGAGTATTTCTCTCTCGGCAGCGACGTGCCGAAACGGATGAACGCGCGGGTGGTCGTGGCGACCCATCACGACCTGGCCGCCAAGCAGGCGGCAGGCGAGTTCCGCAAGGATTTCTACTACCGCCTGTGCGGTCACCACATCCACATCCCGGCGCTGCGGGAGCGCCCGGACGACATCCCGCTCCTCTTCGACCACTTCCTCGAGGAGGCGGCCCGGGAGCTCAAGAAGAAGAAACCGACCGTCCCGAAGGAGCTGCCGGTTCTGCTGACCAACTACTCTTTTCCGGGCAACGTCCGGGAGCTGCGGGCGCTGGTCTACGACGCCATGAGCCGCCACGAGGCGCACATGCTTTCCCTTGAAACCTTCAAACGGGTCCTCGGCAAGGACCTGAACCGGCCGGTGCGGCTCAACGAGCAGGGGCAGCGCAGCGTTTTCGTCCCAACCGAACCGCTCCCCGCCCTGCACGAGGTAAGCGATCTCCTGGTCGCCGAGGCAATGCGCCGGGCCGAGGGAAACCAGTCCATCGCCTGCCGGCTGATCGGTGTTTCCCAACCCGCGCTGAGTAAACGCCTCAAAAAGACTGGGGATTCTTCACCGTAATCACCATCACCCAACGCAGTTTTACCCTCGCGCGCCGCCTCCGCGGCCGGGAGGGGCTCCGCGTCCCTTCCCTTCTGGCAACCCCCTATAACCTGACCCCTTTCTATAACCTCCCCAAAAAACGTCCCAACCACCAATAATCACACGAGTATTTGGCTCACGAGCCCGCTTTTCCGCCTGCAGGTTATACCCCCCTGAGCCTCCCCCGCCACCCTTTCACTCTTCAAAGGTAGCGCAATTACCGCAACTTACCGTTTCAGCGCGATGTTGGCAGTTGTCTTGCTATCTGCGAAGTACTGCAGGATGTAGAAAACTATTTTATGGGAAGCTGTGAAATTGGGGACCACGATGCAATTCAACTTGAAGGAGAACGCGGCATGAAAAAGAACAAACTGACCCTCTACATCCTGGTGGCGATGATTCTCGGAATCGTCGTCGGCTACTTCTGCAACGTTTCAGCGCCTGACGCCAAGGCGGCCAAAACCATCGCAGGGTATTTCGACATCATATCGGCGGTCTTTCTGCGCCTGATCAAGATGATCATTGCGCCGCTGGTCTTTGGCACCATCGTCTCCGGCATCGCCGGCAACGGCGACTCCAAAGCGATCGGCCGCATCGGGATGCGCGCCATGGCCTGGTTCCTCTGTGCCTCGGTGATCTCCCTGGTGCTGGGCATGGTGTTCGTCAACCTGTTCCAGCCAGGCGTCGGCACCTCCCTCCCCGCCCCGGCAACCGGCGCTGCCACCAACCTCAACGTCGCCGCCCTCAATTTCAAGGATTTCGTCACCAACATCTTCCCGACCAGCTTCCTCGATGCCATGGCGAAGAACTCGATCCTGCAGATCCTGATCTTCTCCGTTTTCTTCGGGTTCGCCATCGCCTCCTTCAAGGACGACACCACCAAGACCGTGGTCGCCTTCGTGAAGGAACTGGTGCACATCATGCTCAAGGTGACCGACTACGTCATGCGCCTCGCTCCGCTCGGGGTCTTCGCCGCCATGGCTTCCTGCATCACCGTCCAGGGGCTCGGCGTGCTGACCACCTACGGCAAGTTCATCGGGAGCTTCTACATCGGGCTGGTTGTCCTTTGGGCCGTGCTGATCGGGGCCGGCTACCTGTTCCTGCGTAACTCCACCTGGACCCTGCTCAAGATGATCCGCGAGCCGATGCTGATCGCCTTCTCCACCGCGAGCAGCGAGGCCGCGTATCCGCAGACCCTGGAATCCCTGGAGCGCTTCGGGGTTAAGGAAAAGGTCTCCGGCTTCGTGCTGCCGCTCGGCTACTCCTTCAACCTGGACGGCTCCATGATGTACCAGGCCTTTGCCGTCATCTTCATCGCCCAGGTCTACAACATCGAGCTTTCCATCTCCAAGCAGATCGCCCTCCTGCTCGTGATGATGCTGACCAGCAAGGGGATGGCCGGCGTTGCGCGCGCCTCGCTGGTGGTGGTTGCGGCGACGCTTCCCATGTTCAACCTGCCGGAGGCGGGCCTGCTGCTCATCATGGGCATCGACCAGTTCCTCGACATGGGGCGTACCGCGACCAACGTGATCGGCAACAGTATCGCCACCGCCGTCGTTGCGAAGTGGGAAGGAGATCTCGGGGCGGAACCGGAGACGGAGGAGGACGAAGAGATGGTCCTCGCCGCGCTCCCGGTGCAGGATTAGCAACGCAGTTAACAGAAGGTTCTGAGTGTAGGAGGTTCTGAGTGTAGGAGGAGTTCGGCGCCCGACCTCTACTGTTACAGGCGCCAGGTGAGAACCTGGCGCCTTTTTTATGCAAAGCCTTCTTCATTGGCATCCTGGCTCTTTGGAGATCGACACTGAATCTCAAAAAAATTACCGAATTGGGGTACAGTTTGGTGTACGTCCTTCGTAGGTCGAAAGGGGGTAGCCATCATGTCTGCAACCGTGGTCAAAACTGACCCCAGTTTCTGGCAACGTCCTATCGCCGCTCTCTTGGAGCAGTTGGCCGCGCCCCCTGATGGACTGGACAGTACCGAGGCGGCCCGTCGCCTGGTCCAGTTCGGCCCCAACCTTATCCATGGGGAGCGCAAAAGGTCTCTGATCCTGCAGTTTCTCGTGAAGTTCCGCAACCCCCTTGTCATAATCCTTCTGACAGCCAGCGCATTGTCCGCATTCACCGGTGACGCCACCAGTTTCTTCATCATCGGCACCATCGTCCTCATCAGCGTCACCCTCGATTTCGTCCAGGAATACCGGGCCGGACAGGCAGCGGAACGCCTGCGCCAGTCTGTGGCAGTACGTGCACAGGTGCTGCGGGATGGCAAGCCATCGGAGATACCGATTGCGGGGATGGTGCCGGGGGATGTTGCACTTCTCGCCGCCGGCGACCTGATTCCCTGCGACGGACGCGTGCTGGAGGCAAAGGACTTTTTCGTAAACCAGGCCCTGCTGACCGGGGAAGCTTTCCCCGTAGAAAAGGCACCGAGTGAGTTACCTGAAGAAACCGATGTTCTCGTCGCAGGGAACACGGTGCTCTTGGGAACGTCCGTGATAAGCGGCACGGCCAGGGTGCTTATGTGCCGCACCGGTCAGGACACCGAACTCGGCGCCATCGCCGACACCCTGC
Organism: Geomonas diazotrophica; assembly: GCF_018919385.1. Classification (GTDB taxonomy): domain Bacteria; phylum Desulfobacterota; class Desulfuromonadia; order Geobacterales; family Geobacteraceae; genus Geomonas; species Geomonas diazotrophica. Next base: position 20,361 of record NZ_JAHLMF010000007.1, on the reverse strand, counting down.
TTGCCAAGCCCCCCCCAACCGCCTTTGAACAGGGGACCCGCCGTTTCGGACTTCTCATCATGCGCATGACGGTGCTGCTCGTATTGTTCGTGCTGCTGGTCAACGCCTTCTTTCACCGCCCCTGGCTCGAATCGTTCCTTTTTGCAGTGGCCCTTGCCGTGGGACTGACCCCCGAGCTTCTCCCCATGGTTGTCTCCGTGACCCTGTCGCGGGGGGCCCTGCGCATGGCGGCCCAAAAGGTAATCGTTAAAAGGCTGGCCTCGATCCACAACCTGGGCAGCATGGATGTATTCTGCACCGACAAGACCGGCACCCTGACCGAGGCCCGCATCCATCTGGAACGTCACCAGAGCCCCCTGGGCAAGGAGAGTCGACGGGTCCTGGAATTGGCCTATTACAACAGTTACTTCGAAACGGGATTGAAGAGTCCCCTGGACGACGCCATTCTCGAGCACACCGAGATCGACGCGAGCGGCTGGCAGAAGATAGATGAAGTGCCGTTCGACTTCGAGCGGCGCCGGATTTCCGTGCTCTTGGACAACTCCACGACCAGGATGCTGGTGGTCAAAGGGGCTCCCGAAGACATCCTGCGGCTGTCGGAGCACTACGAGGGGGAAACGGAAGCGGATCAGCGTCCGCTGGACGCCGCGGCGCGTCAGAGTATCAACGCGCAATTCGAGGCGCTCAGCAACGAGGGGTTCCGGGTATTGGGAATCGCCACTCGGCAGGTCGGCCCCGCCCACCCCCATGCCGTGGTGGGCGATGAAGCGGATCTGGTCTTTGCAGGCTTTGCCGCCTTCCTCGATCCACCCAAAGTGAGCGCCAAAGCGGCCCTGGCCGGACTTGCCGCCGATCGGGTCGCGGTCAAGATCATCACCGGGGACAACGAACTGGTGACCCAGCATATCTTCGCGCAGCTCGGCCTTCCGGTGACCGGGGTACTGACCGGCTCGGAAATCCAGCAGATGGATGACATGGCACTCGCCGCGCGGGTTGAGCAGGCGAACCTGTTCTGCCGCGTGCCCCCTGCGCAGAAAAACCGGGTCATCCTGGCCCTGAAACGGCGGGGCCACGTGGTGGGGTATCTCGGCGACGGTATCAATGACGCCCCGTCCCTTCATTCGGCGGACGTGGGCATTTCCGTGGACAGTGCCGTTGACGTGGCCAAAGCGGCGGCGGACATGATCCTTCTGGAGCAAGACCTGGAAGTGCTCCATGCCGGGGTCCTCGAAGGACGCCGCACCTTCGGCAACATCATGAAATACATAATGATGGGCACCAGCTCCAATTTCGGCAACATGTTCAGCATGGCAGGGGCCTCGATCTTTCTTCCCTTTCTTCCCATGCTGCCGGTTCAGATCCTCCTCAACAATCTCCTCTACGACGTATCGGAACTCCCTATTCCGCTTGACGGGGTGGATGACGATTACCTAAGCCATCCCCGGCACTGGGACATGAACTTCATCCGAAACTTCATGCTGGTGATCGGACCGGTCAGTTCGGTCTTCGATTTCCTCACTTTCTACATCATGCTGACGGTTTTCCATGCCGGCGAGGCGCTGTTTCATACCGGATGGTTCATCGAGTCCATGGCCACCCAGGTGCTGGTCATCTTCATCATCCGTACCCGGAAGAACCCTTTCAAAAGCCGCCCCAGTCCCTGGCTGATCGCCTGTTCGCTCATTGTGGTGGCGCTGGCGGGTGCGCTGCCGTTCACCCCTGCCGGCGTGAGTCTTGGTTTTGTGGCTGTGCCGGGATACTTTTTTCTGATACTTGCCGCCATTTTGCTCGCCTATCTGCTGGCGGTGGAGGGCATGAAACGGTGGTTCTTCCAGCGCTTTGTCACATAGTGAAGCTCGCCAAGCGGGAAGGTCCGCGCTCCACGTTACAGGCGCTCCCCTCCCCCCCCAAAAAACCTCATTTGCTGTCAATCGAGGCTTTGTGTTCATTTTCGCCCCTTCACCGGCACGAACTGAACCGCGTTTGCAGGCCATGAGGCCGCAGGCCGGCCGTCGGCTCTCCGTCGTGCATTTTATTCGATTCATGATATAAAGAAAATGCGCTATCGACACCGCAGGCAGGATGCCGGGGCCTTTTGATTACCGCCCCTGGTGAAAAGCGGCACGCTGCTTCATGCTGTTTTTTCAGTTTCCCGGCCTTTACCATCTTGAAATCGCCATGTCGGTGCCTTTTACTAACGGGTCAGGATTCAACGCCGCAACGTCCTCATTTCCACCATCATCCCCTACCTGTTCATCTTCTTGATGGCTGCTCGTATCGCTCTGGGAGGGAAAAATGAAGGTCCTGTTCGTCTACCCGAAGTACCCGGATACCTACTGGAGTTTCAGCTATGCAATGCCGTTTATCGGGAAAAAGGCCGCGTTTCCTCCCCTGGGCCTTCTTACCGTTGCGGCGCTCATCCCAGACAGCTGGGAAATGAGGCTGATCGATCTCAACGTCGAGGGGCTTTCCGATGATGACCTGCAGTGGGCCGATTACGTGTTCCTCAGTGCCATGACGGTCCAGAGGGAGTCCGCACGTGAAGTTCTGAGCCGATGCGGCGCTCTGCGGATCAAGACCGTTGCCGGAGGCCCGCTTTTCTCGACATGCTATGACGAGTTCCCGGAGGTGGACCACCTGGTGCTCGGCGAGGCCGAGGTCACGTTACCGCGTTTTCTGTTGGATCTCGACCAAAAGACGCCGCAGCGGCTTTACCTCCCCGACGAGCGCCCCGACCTTTCGTGTACGCCGATCCCGCGATGGGCGCTGATCGACATGCGCAAGTACGCCTCTATGAACATACAATATTCACGGGGATGTCCCTTCGACTGCGAGTTTTGCGACATCACCGCAATGTTCGGCCACAACCCGAGAACCAAAACCACCGATCAGGTTATAGCCGAACTTAAGGCGCTCCACTCCAGGGGATGGCGCGGTGGGGTTTTTTTCGTCGACGACAACTTCATCGGCGATAAACGGAAGCTGAAAAACGAGGTCCTCCCGGCGATGATCTCCTGGATGGAGGAGCACGGACACCCGTTCTTCTTCTATACCGAGGCATCCATCAACCTTGCGGACGACCCGCGCCTCCTCGAGTTGATGGTCGCCGCCGGGTTCCAGGAGGTCTTCATCGGCATCGAAACCCCGGAACCTGATTCCCTGAGGGAAACGGGCAAACTGCAAAACCACGACCGAGACCTCCTCGCCTCGGTGCGCTTTATCCAACGGGCGGGGCTTCAGGTGCAGGGAGGCTTCATTGTGGGTTTCGACAGCGACTCGCCGGCCATCTTCGACAAGCAGATCCGCTTCATCCAGGAAAGCGGCATCGTTACGGCCATGGTGGGAATACTGATGGTCCTGCGGGGTACCAAGTTGCATAGCCGGCTCGCCAGCGAGGGAAGGATCATCAGCACTGCCAATGGCAACAACACCGATACCACCCTCACTTTTGCCCCGAAGATGAGCCCACAGGTGCTGATAGAAGGCTACCAGCGACTCGTGAGGACCATTTATTCCCCGGATTATTTCTATGAGCGCTTGATGACCTTCCTGAAAGAGTACCGGCTTTCGGGACCATCCCCGTTTTCCACGCTGCAGTGGCGGGACATCAGGGCATTTATCAGATCCATATTTTTTCTGGGGATTCTGGGCAAGGAGCGACTGCACTATTGGAAGGTTTTTTCCTGGACGCTCCTCACCAAACCGCGACTACTCCCGTTGACCATAACGCTGACCATCTACGGTTTTCATTTCCGTACCGTTTCCGACCAGGTCTGCTCCCCGCCGCGCAGCGACCGGTGAAAGGTGCCGGACTTGATCGAGGGGAGGGTCTCGGGAGAAAAAGGGAGGCATGGGCTGCGCAGTTCGAGCCAGACGGGACGTCTTCGCGACCGCCCGCGACGCAGCCTGGGCATTCCGTTTTTCCTTTGATCTGCCGATGCGGCATCCCAGCGGAGGCTGGAACAGCAGGCGATTTGGCAGGCATGCTACCTCCGTGGCCAGCCTTTGAAGCCGACGATTACCGCCAGGGAGAGGCAGAATACAACGCTCAACCCTGTCGACAGGAACGAAACGACAAAGGCGGCAAGATACATGAACGGCCCGAAGCTGAATTGCCTAGTGATCTGCTCAATATGCGCTGCATCTACGGTTTCCCCCCCTCCGATCAGCCTTCCATTTTTTGACGCGTAGCGCCACAACCCCTTGAATGCCACCGCCAGCGCGAAAAAAGTGCCGGAAAAAACGGCACCGGCCACTTTCGCTTCAGGGTGAAGCAGGTATTCCGCCACCAAGGCGGTCGGAAACGGCAGGAAAGTCACAAGCATCAGCACCAGACCGTTCAAGTACAGGAATGTGTGGTCGCTTGTCCGGACAAAAGTGAAAATCCGGTGGTGGTTCACCCACTTGGCAAGGACCGTGACAAAGCTCGTCACGAAGGCAAGGTAATGGGGCCACAGCGCCAGCAAGGCGGAACCCAGGCTATGACCGGCACCAAGCTCGGAAGGAGTGGGCACCTTGATGGTTAGGACAAGCAGGGTTATGGCGATGGCGAAAACTCCGTCGCTGAACGCCTCAATGCGCCCGGTTTCATTTCCTGTAACGCTTTCGGTCATGGTCTCCTCTGCTGTAAGCCGAGAGGTTGGCACAGAAGCACTCGCCCAAAGCTTCCATCCCAGTCGGCACAGGATTTCCCACGTGCCGGAAACTCTGAACGTCACACCTTGTTGTCTGGTACCGACGCACTCAGTTTTCAGCTTTTAACGGAGACGTAACACTCTGTTGTCACGACAGTTGACATTATAACTGCCCAGGAACGTGTTACAATGGGACCAACAGACAATAGATGGAGCCTGCGGACTGATGAGTGAGGACAAATTCATCCATGACGCGCGCAAAGACACAATTCTCGTGGCGGAAGATGACCCAAACGATCGGGTGCTCATGGAACGTGCTTTTAAGACCAGCCTCCTAAAGGCAGAACTGCGATTAGTGACATGTGGAGAAGAAGCCATTGCATACCTCAGAGGAGAAGGAGTGTTTGCCGACCGTTCAAATTATCAGTATCCCTCATTCCTTCTCACTGACTTGAAAATGTTTCCCGGTGACGGTTTTTCGATTCTCGAATTCCTGCAGGGTACCCCAGAATCTGCCATCATTCCCACCATCGTACTTTCATCGTCAAATGACTTGGATGACGTCAAGAAGGCTTATACGCTGGGAGCCAGCGCCTATATCGTCAAACCGCAGGATCCCGGCCAGTTGGTTGAACTGCTGAAGGTAATCGCCGCATTTTGGCTGATTTGTGAAGTGCCTGAGGTGGATGAGGCCGGCCGGCGGTTGCAGACAACCTGCCAAGGGAAATTGGGTGAAAGGTTCGCTAAACGATAGTGGAGGGGGGACCTGCATCGGCACAACAAAAAAGCCAGCTAGCTTTTAGGCTAACTGGCTGAGTTTGTTTGGTTGCGGGGACAGGATTTGAACCTGTGACCTTCGGGTTATGAGAGCAACCTGCCACCCCAATCCCACTTCAAGAAAATCAACAACTTGCTAAAATAATAAACAGTTAGCTACTCATAGACTGGGTTATTGTGTATCACATGTTAACCATGTTTGCAAGACTTTAGGGTACAACACAGGGTACAGTGAATTGGTGCAAAGACTGTCTGTCGATCGGCAGTCGAGTAGACCGGTTTCTCCTTACTAGTCCCAAGGATGGCACCTCTGTTACTGTCTGGTTTCCCCGACAGTTTCGTGCAGTACCCTTACTACTATCTCGGTTGTCCCAGCCCCCCCTCTCAAAACCGTGCTTGCGCTATTTACGCACATGGCTCCTCACATGGTCATTCACAAAGTGCCGAACATACTGACCTTGATTCGCGGTTGCCCCCGGGAAGGCAGACATCTCCTTGCCGTTATTGGCGATGCCTGTGTTGGCTTCCACAATTGGAACGGTGTCGCCCCTCCCATTGCGTCATTTTCGAGGCTCATTCCCTTCAACCTTTGTACCAATTGAGACACCATGAATAGGTCCAGAATGTCTTCAGGGTATAAATGAAGCAGTCACGGCTTACACGCATCCCGATGCCGGAAAGGCGGAATAAGAACAGTTCAGATGATAAGGCGCAAAGCGCGGGTACCCATGGGATTGTTCGGACCGGGAGGGACCAGGCAATTCCGTTTTTTTGGTTCTAATCGATGCGGGAAGGTTGAAGATTCTCTAACATTGCATGAATCTCAGTTATTGCAATGTTCTGCGCGGCAAGGTTGTCGAGTATTGCACGTATCTCTGTTTCTGCAGTCTGGTTGATTTCATAGTCGTTGTGGGCTTCAAGCCTGTCACGAGATGCCTGCCGGTTCTGGCTCATCATTATCATTGGGGCTGTGTAGGCGGCCTGCAATGAAAGCACAAGATTCATAAGAATAAAAGGGTAAGGGTCCCAGTGCTGTACCCATGCGGTCACGTTGAGCAGTGCCCATATTGTCAGTATGACTGACTGACCGATAATGAACTCCCATGAACCTACCTTCGCAGCAATCCAATCTGCTGCCTTCTGCCCTACGGTTAGTTGCTCCTTAACAACGTCATTAACGTTTCTTACTGGTCCATGTTCATGTTGATACGGTCGGGGAAAAGCTGGTCTGCGCATAATCACTCCTGTACTGGTGCGAAATAGCGATGTCATGTTCTTAAATCCAACCAAGCCGAAGCTATCCGCAGAATTCGACGTAGCGTGATCCCTGGGTAGAAATTCAAAGCCGATTCACATATCTCACTTAGGCCAGTAACATTTTCAGTGCGACAAGCAACATGATCCCACCGAATATTTTCTCCAGCATCACTGACGGAACACTGGTGGCAAGTTTTGCGCCGAAATAGCCCCCCATGACAAAACCGAGGCAGACGAGCGCTGCAATTTTGACATCTACAAATCCCTTCTGATAATAGGTCCACGCGGCCAGTATGCCGATTGGAGGTATCATGAGTGCTATCGTGGTCCCTTGCGCGGTCTGCTGCGAAAGCCCGAACAGGAATACCAGCGCCGGGACGATGATCACACCACCTCCTATGCCAATCAGTCCGCTCAGTGTCCCTGCAACTATTCCCAATAAGATGAAAGCAATTGTCATCATGCTAGACCTTCCCATGTTTAGTAAGGAACAAAATACAGCCAGACCAATCTACAGCAAGGGGCTATCTCATTTAATCGATTCGGGGTAAAGACTTGATTTACTTGGTTACATCGGTGACCACCCCAGAGTGAGAGATTAGTGCTGCGTGAAACTTTTCGGGGCCCACCAGGTTGGCGATCCCCTTCCGTTCCAGCAACTGCCATGCCTGCTGAGCCTGAGTTGCCACGCCATTTTCGTGTACCTCCACAAGGACGCGCCCACCGACCAGCGCCACTTTGACGGGTTGATTGACTATGACGACCCTTGTCCCAATCGGAACTCGCTTGAACAACTCCAGGATGTCTTCAGGGTATAAATGAATGCAGCCATGGCTTACACGCATCCCTATGCCGAAAGGGCGGTCCGTGCCATGAATCAGCACGGTTCCGATGGAAAGGCGCAAAGCGCGAGTACCCAAGGGGTTGTTCGGGCCGGGAGGGACCACCGCAGGCAATTCCGGTTTTTGGGCTCTGATCGAGGCGGGAACGTGCCAGGCCGGATTTTCGATCTTCTCGATTACGCGGTAGGTCCCAAGCGGGGTGTCCCACCCCTCGTCCCCGATGCCGACCGGATATGTGGCCACACGGTCTCTTTCCCGCTCGCTGAACAGGTACAGGCGCATTTCGGCGAGGTTTATCACAATACCGGAGTGCGCAGCCACGTCGGGAAGGAGCCAACTCGTCGGCAGGAGCACCGTGCTCCCGGAATCAGGAAGAAAAGGGTCCAGCGCGGGGTTGGCGCCGGTTATCGCGTTGTACCCGATGTCATGGGCGCGGGCGATCTCCGGTAAGGAATCATCACTTCCCGTCGTTGTCGTCTGCAGCCCCCCCCCTAACCCTTCATGGAATACGATGTCGGATGCCCGTGTCGACACAGGTGAACATGCAACTAGAGCGAACAGCAAGGCGAAGCCTAAAAATGGACCATTCAGCATACAAGGTAGAGCCTTCATAGTTATTCCCTACACGTGAATAATATTGAGGTAGAATACATCTAATTATTCACCCGGCTCTACAAAGTGCAACTCGTAACCTTTGATCGACTTCACCGTTGAAGGCATCCTTTGGGGGCCACAGGTGAAAGCGAGCAGGAACCGCCTATGCCAGTTGTTTCACCTCCTTTGCCCCCGGCAGTCAATGCCCGTCAAACTATCCTGCCGTTTGCATTACTGGCTATCGCCGGCCTGGTCGGCAACTATTTTGCCTTCACGTTCTTTTTGGACATAAAATTTTTCACCGGATCAATCTTCGCGCTCTTGGCCCTGCAGTTTATGGGGCCGCGTATGGGCTGCGCGGTGGCAGCTGTTGCCGGGATGGTCACCTGCCTTAACTACGGACACCCCTTTGTCATGCTGCTTCTGATAGCCGAAGTGGCCTCGGTCTGGTTCCTGGTTGCGCGCCGCAACATCAGCATGGTGCTCGCGGACACCTGCTACTGGCTTCTAATAGGGATTCCCGCGATCTACCTGATGTTTCATCTGGCGCTGCGGCTCCCCTACGGGAGCACGACGATGACCATGGCAAAGCTCACCGTGAACGGCATCGCCAACGCCTTGGCCGCTCGCATGCTCTTTATGGGATGGGCTGCCTACTCCCGAAGCGTCCCCCTATCCTATCGGGAAATAGTGCAAAACCTGTTTTCGCTCTTCGTCCTGCTGCCAAGCCTCGTCATACTCGCTGTTAGCAGCAGGGCTGATTTCAAGGAAACCGAACGCGCCATCAGCACCTCGCTGAATCAGGATTCGCAGCGGATAGACAAGCTGATGGAAACATGGGCGCTGAACCGAAAACAGAACCTTACCGTGCTGGCACAGACGCTTTCCGCGGCAACCTCAGGCGAAATAAGAAACTACCTGCTCCTTGCCACCGGCTCGGATCCCAGCTTCAAGCAAATAGCACTGATGGACGCGAACGGCGAGGTCGTTGCCTTCTACCCGCCCCCCCGGCAGGGTGAGTCGTCCGAGGTCGGCCTGAACCTCGCCGACCGCCGCTATCTGCCCCTGCTCAGAGCGTCCCTCACCCCGATTCTTTCCGATGTTTCCTTCTCCTGGAACGGATCTCCCCGCCCGCGGGTCGCCGTGCTCGCACCCGTTGTTAAAAAGGGCCGCTTTGCCGGTTATGTCTGCGGTGTGATAACCCTGCAGCAGACTCGGGCACTGCTGGACAAGTTCACCGAGCATACGGAGAAAATCTATACGTTGTCGGACAAGAACGGCAGGGTCATCATGACCAACCGTCCGGCAGAGCTCGGGGCGTCCCCCTCCATCGAAAACGCCGGACGGCCCCCGGGCTCCCTGCTGGGAAAGTGGCGCAGGGAAACCGACAGCTCAGGCGCCATGGTCACCGCGGCTGCCGATTACCGGTCGAAGATCGTGGTCGGGGAACTTGGCGAGTGGACTCTTACTCTGGAGCAACCTGCCGCTCCATTCCGGAGGGCACTGTACGCCAAGTACACCGAGAGGTTCACGCTTCTCTTGCTGGTGTTGATCATGTCGCTGGGACTGGCTGAATTCCTGAGCCGCCGCATCATGACCAACCTGGAGCAACTGCTTCAGGTGACGCGTGCACTCCCGTCCCGGCTTGCGTCCGGAGCTAGCGTCAGTTGGCCCGAGACCAGCGTCTTTGAAGCGAGCTACCTGATCGGCAACTTCAGGGAGATGGCCGATTCACTAAAGGATCAGTTCAAAAGGATCCAGGCCGCCAACGATGCACTCGCACGGCAGACTACGCTGCTGCAGGAAAGCGAGGAAAAGTACCGACTCCTCTTCGACAGCGCAAACGATGCCATCTTCATAACGGATATCGGCGGACGCATCCTGGAGGCGAATCCGCTGGCCATCGAGCGGCTCGGATATCCCCGCCCCGAACTTACCGGGATGTGCATCACCGAGGTGGAGACGAATGAGGAGCGGCGCCCGCGGGAAGAGCCCAGGGAGCGGCTGCTGGAAACCAAGTCCGTCACTTACGAAACGGCGCACAGACGCAAGGACGGTGCGCCGGTACCTACCGAGGTTAGTGCGCGGCTGATCCAGTGGGGGGACCGGCCGGTCGTGTTGAGCATCTGCCGCGACATTACCGAACGCAAACGGGCCTATGAGGCGCGCGTAATCGCCATGAGCGACCTCATCAGCGCCATCGCTCACCAGTGGCGTCAGCCCCTTTCCACCCTCGGCATGATCATCCAGCGCACCCATGCCCTGGGCTCGCGGCAGGAGCTTTCTCCGGAATACCTGGACGAGTTCAAGGCCAGCGCCATGCGTCAGATCCGTTACATGTCTGAAACCATCGACGAGTTCCGGGATTTTTACCGCCCTGACAAAGAGCGCCAGGACTTCTCCCCCGCAGCATGCATCGAGGAGTCCCTGAAGTTGCTGGAGGCCCAGTTCGCCCATCACGGCATCGAGGTGCAACTCACGAGGGGGCCGGGTTCGGATCTTTTGGTGCACGGGGGAGGAAACGAGTTCAAGCAGGTGATGCTCAACCTGCTGGGAAATGCGCGCGACGCAATCCAGGAACGCCGCAGCAGACAGCGAGGGCCGGAGCGGGGCATCATAAGGGTGACGGTGGCAAGCAACCGACCCGGGATGCTGAACATCGAGGTGAACGACAACGGCTGCGGTGTAAGCGAGGAGACCGCCCCACGCCTCTTCGCCCCGTACTTCACCACCAAAAAAGAGAGCGGGGGAACCGGCATAGGGCTTTACCTGTCCAGGACCATCATCGAAGAAAGCATCGGGGGGACCATCCGCTTCGTCCCCAATCAGGAAATGACAACCTTTCACATCGAGCTGCCCACGGGAAAACAACCATGAACGCGCTGAAGAAAGTCACCATCTTGCTGGTCGAAGACGAACCCGACTTGAGGCACGAGACTGCCGCCTTTCTTTCACTTTACTGCCACAGGGTCATCGAGGCCGCCAACGGAACCGAAGCCCTGGCGCAGTTTTCCGCACAGGCGCCGGATATCGTTTTAAGCGACATCCGTATGCCGATCATGGACGGTCTGGAGCTAACGGCAAGGCTGAAAGAGCTCTCGCCCGGGACTCCGGTGGTGCTGTGCACCGCCTTTACCGAAACCGGCTATCTGCTCAAGGCGATCGAACTCGGCATCAGCGCCTTCGTAAGAAAGCCGGCCGACGCCGATCAACTGCTGGCAAGCCTCACTAAGGCCGTGCTTCCCATAATCCAGCGACGCGAGATCGAGGGACTTTCCGACGAATTGAGGGCGAACCTGTGGGAACAGCTGGGTGGAGCGCCGGTTCAGCGTTCCATGGCCGACCAGGTGGCAAAGGTCGCGAGAACCTCGTACAACGTTTTGCTGCAAGGCGAAACCGGTACGGGAAAGTCGCGGCTGGCGGCCCTCATCCACTCGCTTAGTCCGCGCCGTGCCGCACCGCTGGTGACGGTACAGATGGGGGCCCTCCCGGTGACCCTGGTGGAAAGTGAGCTTTTCGGGCACGTCAAGGGCGCGTTCACCGGCGCCGATCGGACCCGGATCGGCCTCGCCGAACGGGCGGACGGGGGGACGCTTTTCCTTGATGACATCGAGTCCGCACCACAGGAACTGCAGGCCAAGCTGCTGCGTTTCGTCGAGGAGAAACGTTTTACCCAGGTCGGGGGAGCCGAGGAAAGAAAGATCGACGTAAGGATCATCGCGGCCAGCAACCTGAACCTTAAAGAGGAAGCGGCAGCAGGACGTTTCAGACAGGATCTCTACTACCGCCTGGCCGACACGGTGATCTCCATCCCCCCCCTGCGCTCAACCCCCGAAGCCATCTTCCCGCTCGCCCTGAGATTCCTCAGGGAGAGCTGCGAGGAACTGGGGCTGCCGTCCCCCCTGCTGGACGATGCCGCGATCAGCCTGCTCACCACGCTTCCCTGGCCGGGGAACATACGGCAATTGAAAAGCCTCGTGCGCAGGGTGGTCCTGGAAACGGACGGGGTGATCCGGAGCAGCGACATCGAAGCACTTGCCGATCTCCCCGTTAAACCTGAGGAGCGAACGTCGGCAGAGATACTTCTTCCCCCACCGTTTCCCTGTACCATGGAGACGATGGAGCGCTGGACCCTGGAACAGGCTCTGCGCCACTGCGGCGGCAAACGCATGAAAACCGCGGCGATGCTCGCTATGAACTACTACACCTTCCGCCGCAAACTGGAAAAATACGGTCTTGCCGGCACCGAGGAGTGACGGGGGATCTCCCCCCACTCCCCCCACCTATCCATTCGCGCTATCTATTTTCGATACCACTATCATCGCAGGACACTCCCGCCGGTCGCCACCTCCGACATAACACCATGAAATCACATAATTCTACATCTGGCACGCCGCATGCTTTCAGGAATGCACATGCCCCAGTGCACAAGGCCACCTACCTGGGCTGTGCCGCACCGCACGATCGGCTGGTGGTGCCGGGCTAATATCTGACAGAGGAGGTAATAAGCTATGAAGAAGGTGACGATGCTGGGGCTTTTAGGATTGGTACTGGCAATGTCGGGATGCGCGACGGACAGGTATGTCCAGGGACAGGTTGATCCACTGGCAGATCGACTGACTAAGGTCGAAGGCAAGGTGAACGCTTTGGAGACGCGGCTCACCTCAGATGAGGCTAAGCTCGAGCAGTACCATGCCCAGGACGGCGCCAAGGCGGATCGTGCCGTGGAAATGGCTGGAAAGGCACAGGCTGACGCACGTGACGCCCTTGCCGCGGCAAATAAAGGCGAGGCTGCTGCCAAGTCTGCGGACCAGGCCGCCAAGGAGGCCGAAAAAGAGGCGAAGAAAGCGGAGAAGATCTTCCGCCTGGACCAGAAAAAATAGCCCGCCTGCCTGAAGCACTAGGGAAAAAGGAGCCTGGAGAATTTCCATGAAACAGAGAATCCAACTGATACTACTGGCAGCCGGTTTCGCGGCATTGACCATGTTCGGCACGACGGCCCTGGCCGCGCCGGCGCCGGGGAAACATCCCTTGAGGCAGACTCCGGACTACGTGAAGCTCGCCGCGGACCTCACCCCGGCGGTGGTGAACGTAAGCACCAGGAAGAGCTTCAAGCCCGCCCGCCCGCAGTCATCCCCGCAGAACCGGGGAAACCGGGACCCGTTTGAGGACTTTTTCGACCACTTCTACCGCGGCATCCCCGAGCACTCCCAGCCGCAGACGAGTCTCGGCTCCGGGGTGATCATCAGCGGCGACGGTGAGATCCTGACCAACTACCATGTCATAGCCGATGCCGACGAGATAACGGTGAGGCTATCCGACCATCACCACTACAAGGCCAAGGTGATCGGGACCGATGAAAAACTGGACGTGGCGGTGCTGAAGATTTCCGCCAAGGGCTCCCTTCACGTCGCGCCGCTGGGGGACAGCGACCGGATCCGCGTAGGGGACTGGGTGATGGCGATCGGCAACCCCTTCGGCCTGGAACGTACCGTGACCGCCGGGATCATCAGCGCCAAAGGAAGGGTTATCGGCAGCGGTCCTTACGACGATTTTCTGCAGACGGACGCCTCGATAAACCCGGGCAATTCCGGCGGACCGCTGATCGACGGCAAGGGTGAGGTGATCGGCATAAACACGGCAATCATCGCTTCCGGCCAGGGAATCGGCTTTGCCATCCCGATCAACATGGTCAAGTCGGTGCTTCCCCAGTTGCAACTAGGGAAAAAGGTGACACGTGGCTACCTCGGTGTAAAGGTGCAGATGGTGACCGATGATCTGGCCAGTTCCTTCGGAATGGACGAGGCCAAAGGAGCCCTGGTAGCCGAAGTAACCAGCGGAGGACCGGCTGAAAAGGCAGGCGTCAAGGCGGGCGACATCATAACGGAATTCGACGGCAAGGCGGTGCGTGATATGAATGAGCTCCCGCGTCTCGTGGCAGGGACCGCTGCGGGCAAAAACGTGCACCTGAAACTGCTCCGGGACGGAAAGACCATAGACAAAACAGTCACGGTTGCGCTCCTGCCGGCGGATGGCGAGGTTACGGCAAAAGCGGAGGCGTCCAGCATAGGCATTGCCGTACGGGACCTCACCCCGGAGTACGCCGCGAATGCAGGGATTTCCTTCCGCAAGGGGGTCGTTGTCACTTCGCTCGAAGCAAACAGCACTGCGGAAGCGGCAGGTGTACAGGTAAACGACGTGATAACCGAGGTAAACGGGACGAAGGTGGCGACGGCAGCGGAATACGATAAAGCCGCAGCACAGCTCAAAACGGGGGGTACGGCCAGGTTGCTGCTGAAGAGAGGGGAAAGCTCCCTTTTCGTCGCCTTCCGCATCCCCTAAAAGCCTGCCGCAGGCAGGCGAGGTGAAGTCATGAACCATGAAAGACCGACACGCATACTCCATGGACGGACCTGGGCACTCGTCTTGGTGATCCTGGTGCTGGTTTCCGGGTGCAAGAACGCACAGCAGGCGTCGGTAGTCGCGTTCCCGCGCTCCTTTTCGGAACTCGCTCAAAAGGTGCAACCCGCCGTGGTGAACATAAGCAGCACCAGTACCGTCAGGATCCCTGGCGATCCTTTCCGCAACTTCTTCGGGCAGGACGGGGATACACCGGGCTTGAACGATTTTTTCGGCAATTTCTTCCACGACATCCCTGACCGTGCCGTGAAACAGCAGAGCCTTGGCTCGGGCTTCATCATCGACCGCGGCGGCTACATCATCACCAACAACCACGTAGTCGACAAGGCGGACGAGATCAGAGTCAAGCTCTCTGACAGCAGGGAATTTTCGGCAAAGGTCGTCGGCCGCGATCCCAAGACCGACCTCGCTCTGATCAAGATATCGTCGACCTTCAAGGCACTTCCGGTACTTCCTCTTGGGGACTCAGACAAGATGAGGGTGGGCGACTGGGTTCTGGCGGTCGGCAACCCCTTCGGGCTGGAACACACGGTGACCCAGGGGATCATCAGTGCCACGGGGAGGGTGATCGGCTCCGGTCCTTACGACAACTTCCTTCAAACCGATGCCCCGATCAACCCCGGCAACAGCGGCGGCCCCCTGATAAACATGCAGGGTGAAGTGATCGGCATCAATACCGCCATCATCCAGGGTGGGCAAGGGATAGGGTTTGCCATCCCAAGCAACCTCGCCAAAACGGTGAGCGAGCAGATCAGGGAGAAGGGAAAGGTTACCCGTGGCTGGCTTGGGGTAACAGTGCAGACGGTCACCCCGGAGCTCGCCCAGTCACTGGCTCTCAAGGAACCCAAAGGAGCCCTGGTATCTTCGGTGGTGGCCGGCAGTCCGGCGAGTGCAGCTGGCATCCACACCGGCGACGTGGTGATCTCCTGCTACGGACATGCAGTGACCAACGCCAACGACCTGCCGAGAATCGTCGCCGAGGCACCGGTAGGTAAGGAGATAGCTATCACCGTCATCCGGAACGGAAACGAAATCCCGCTGAGAGTGACTTTAAAGGATGCCTCTACGTCGGTGGCAAGTCGCCCGGCCTTGGCCTCCGAGGAAGATCTCGGTCTCACAGTCAAACCGCTCGATCCGCTACGGCAACAACGCAGCGGGCTTCCGAAAGGACGGGGGGTGGTAGTAACCGATGTCGACGAGGACGGCCCTTCCCGGATTGCCGGGATACGCCCCGGCGACATCATCCTTGAGGTGAACCGCAAGATCATCCGGAACACACATGATTTCAAACAAGCCCTCTCCGGACACGGGACCCCGGTGCTAATGCTGGTACACCGGGGGGATGCGGAGTTTTTTGTCACGATCGGATGATCGAATCGTGGGCGTCACAGCCTCAGGGAGAACCCCATGAGGAGCGAAAAAACAGGTACATAACGACAACATTGAATCAACAACAGGAGGTGCACCATGTTAAGAACGGTAGCAGCACTAACAATGGCAACGATGGTCATGACCAGCATTCCAGCTCTTGCCCAACAAGGCAAAGATGAGTGCCTGCTGGCATCTCAGAACTGCAAGGACCAGGTGGACAGCATTCAACAGAAAATCGCAAAACTGAACAAAGAGATCGCGAAAGGGAAAAAGGTGTACACACCCACAGAGATCAAGGTGCTGCAAGGAAAACTAAGGGAGGTCAACAACCAGTTGGACGATCTGCTGAAACCGGGGCACTGAGCAGCACGGCACGGATAACAGCATGTAAGAGAATGTCTTGCAGCAGTCCCTGAGGCTGCTGCAAGACGGTTATTACTGTTTGGGATTGGGACGCTGCCCTGGAAGAATGGGCCGGGGGCGACTTTGAAGGCCGATATTGGGCTAAAGTGCGCAGCCGAACAATACACGGATGGTACAATGTCACGGAGGGAGCAATTTAAGAGCGGGAGGCGACCATGCTGGTGCGAATCAACGAACTGCCTGACGACATGCTCGAATTTGAGGCAAGGGGAGAGGTGACCGGGGCCGACTACCGGTCGGTGCTCATTCCGGCGGTTGAGGAACTGTTGGCTCGGCAGATGAAGATACGGTTCCTTTATCACCTGGGGAACGAGTTCACCGGTTTTGAAGCGAAAGCCATGTGGGAGGATGCCAAGGTTGGATTGCAGCACCTGGCCGCCTGGGAGCGGGTGGCGGTGGTCACGGACGTGGCGTGGATCGCCACGGCGGTCAAGGGGTTCGGCTTTTTCATGCCCGGACAGGTCAGGGTGTTCACCAACGACGACCTGAAACAGGCTCGACGCTGGCTTAGCGAATAGAGGGGGGGCGCCGTGACCAGAAGCACCGAATCGTTCTCATCCTTGTCCGTTGAGGATACCCTGCTTGAGTTGCGGACGGACAGGGCCAAAGGCCTCACATCGAGCGAAGTGGGCCAGAGGCTGGAACTCTACGGGTACAACGAAATTCCCGAAAAGGTCGAGTCTTTGGGGCATAGGATACTGAGACGTTTTTGGGGACCGATCCCGGGGATGATCGAAGTCGCCGCTTTTTTGTCCGCGTTAGTCGCCAAATGGGACGATTTCACCATCATCCTGGTCCTCCTGATGACCAATGTGGGGATAGACTTCTGGCAGGAATCGAAGGCCCTTAACGCCCTTACGGTACTGAAAGAGAGGCTGGCTAAAAGCGCGATCGTGCTCCGCGAGGGCGGGTTCAGCACCATCGATGCCAAGAGCCTTGTGCCGGGTGACATCATCAAGGTCAAGATCGGCGACATGATTCCCGCGGACATAAAACTCATCGCTGGCGACTACATCCTCGCGGACCAGTCGGCGCTGACCGGAGAGTCTTTGCCGACAAGCAAGAAGGAAGGCGACATAGCCTACGCCAATTCAGTGGTGAAACAGGGGGAGATGCTCGGCGTCGTCATCAACACCGCGCTAAACACCTACTTCGGCAAGACGGTGTCCCTGGTCGCTCAGGCGCAGCGGGAAGAGAAGAGCCATTTCCAGAAAGCGGTCATCAACATCGGCAATTACCTTATCATGCTTACCGTCTTCCTCGTGGCGCTCATCCTGTTCACGGCGATGTTCCGTCACGAGAACATGCTGGAGATCCTCAGATTCGCGCTGGTCCTGACGGTCGCCGCGATTCCCGTGGCAATGCCTGCCATACTTTCGGTGACCATGGCGGTGGGTGCCATGAACCTGGCCAAGAAGCAGGCGGTGGTCAGCCGTTTGGTCGCCATCGAGGAACTTGCCGGGGTTGATATCCTCTGTTCCGACAAGACCGGCACCCTGACCCAGAACAGGATGACCGTCGCGGACCCGTTACCGGCTAAGGGGCATGACCTGAACGAACTGCTCCTCTGCGCCGCCCTCGCCTCCCGGGAGGAAAACGACGACCCGATCGAACGCCCCATCTTCGACCTGCTTAAGTCCCGCGGCGGAACCGGACTTACTCAATACAGGCAGATATCCTTCACTCCGTTCGACCCGGTGAACAAGAGGACAGAGGCGATTGTCGAAACAGGGGGCGAGCGTAGCGTCGTCACCAAGGGGGCCCCGCAGGTGGTTTTCTCCCTCTGTGACGAACATTTCGAGCGCCTTGAGATGGCGCGACGGGTTGAGGAACTCGCCGAGAGCGGTTTCCGGACCCTAGGGGTTGCCAGGAAACGGCCCGAGGATCAATCATTCACCTTCCTAGGGCTCATCCCCCTTTTCGACCCACCCAGGGAGGACTCGCGCAGCACCATCGATGAGGCCAAACGTCTTGGTCTCGATATCAAGATGGTCACCGGCGACAACATCGCCATCGCCAGGCACATAGCCGAGGAGCTCGGAATCGGCGCTGAAATTTCGAGCTCGCGGGAACTCAGCGGGGCAAGCACCAGGGAGCTGGTTCTTTTGGGTGAGGTGGTTGCAAAGGCGGTATTGGGAAAGCTGTCACCAGACGTGGAAGAAGAGGAGGCGCAGCGCTTCGGCAGGTCGGTGGCGCAGGCCCTTGAAAGGGAATTCGGGGCTTTGGCCTTGCCCAAGGGGTACGTGCAAAGTCACGAATCGGAGATCATCACGCTTATCGAGGGTGCCAACGGATTCGCCCAAGTTTTCCCCGAGGACAAGTACCTCATCGTGGACAGACTGCAGAAGGGAGGACACATCGTAGGCATGACGGGCGACGGCGTCAACGACGCTCCCGCCTTGAAAAAAGCCGACGCCGGCATAGCGGTCGCCGGAGCGACGGACGCCGCAAGGGCCGCGGCCGATCTGATTCTGCTCTCCCCGGGACTGTCGGTCATAGTCGAGGCGATAAAGGGAGCTAGAATCACCTTCGAGAGGATGAAAAGCTACAGCATCTACCGGATCGCGGAGACCATCCGGGTGATTCTTTTCATGACCGCCTCGATCCTCATTTTCAACTTCTACCCCGTCACCGCGATCATGATCATCATACTGGCGTTTCTTAACGACATCCCGATCCTCGCCATAGCTTTGGACAACACCAAGGTCGATGATCGGCCGATCCGGTGGAATATGACCGAAGTGATGACCATAGCAACCGTGCTCGGCGTCCTGGGCGTCATCGCGAGTTTCGGGATCTTCTACCTCGCCAAACTCTACCTGAAGCTCCCCCCCGACGTGGTGCAGAGTTTCGTCTTTTTAAAACTGGCCATCGCCGGGCATCTAACCATATTCGTGACCCGTACCGAACACCGGTTCTGGCAACCTCCCTACCCGGCCTCCCTGCTCTTCTGGGCGGCAGTCTCGACCAAGGTCGCGGCCACACTCTTCGCGGTCTACGGCTGGTTCATCGCACCCATCGGTTGGCGCTACGCCCTGCTGGTCTGGTGCTACGCCCTTGCCTGGTTCGTCATCAACGATCTGGTCAAGATCGAGGTCTACCGACTGCTACGCAAGGGGCGGGTCATCGCCTGACCCTCCCCTCTCTGCGTCAATCGCCGCTCAACGTTTCCACTATCCTGCCGGACGAGGCTCATGCTTCATGAGGAGAATGGAGCAAGGCAGCGTCCTGATCAGCCCGTCGTTCTCGGGGAACAGCAGGTTTTCAAGCCGAGACTGCTCGTGGGCGAGGACGACCAGCAGATCGATCTTCTCCTCCCTTACTATCCTGGTGATTTCGGGGAGCGGGTCTCGGTCCGTGACCAATCCGGTGACCGGCAACGTTGTCGGCACCTCTTCCCTGATCGTCCGCTCCAGTTCCTCCCGGGGTTGCTCCTCGATGCTGCCGATCGTTTTGTATTTTTCTCCCTTGATGAACAGGCTCGGCGCGTTCACCGCCTCCTGGTCCACAGGATTCGAGATGACCCGCAGCACGAGGAGATCGGCCTGGAAGCGTGTAGCCAGCGTGACTCCGTAGCGCACGGCGTCCCTCGTGTACTGGGAAAGACGGTTCACAACGAGAATTTTTTTGAATCTCATGGCTTTTCCTCCGCAAAGTGCAATGAAATAAAGACTCCTTATCGGCGCCTCTCCATTCATTATACGCTTTGCGGATACTTTGCTGAATTCATTAGTCTGTCGCCGGTGCGCGATGAACCGGGGTCCGGTCGCAGCTAAGAAGCCTACCTTTTGACCTTTGTCGCCAATGTTTACTTCGGATGCCATCCGACACAGCTTCCGGCTGGGGATTCTTGCTGATCGTGGACTCATTCCTGCCGGTGGTCACAGTCATCAGTTGCCTCTGTGTGAGGTGGCCGGGGTTTGTGAGACAGCCTGATGGGCGCAATAAGCAATGTCCCGTCGATGTGGGAATTACCGGCGTCAGGCTGCCGGCCTCAGGTTCTCAAGTCCTTCGAAATAAGCCTCATCCGGGGTCTTCTTGTC
>NZ_JAHLMF010000006.1 GCF_018919385.1 Geomonas diazotrophica | reverse complement strand
TTCATACCCTGCGACAAAGTGCTCAGTTCCTGTTAGACTCTTTTTCGCCATGTTGGCCTCCCTCGTACGGTAACCTGAAGCGGCACACTTCAATGTTACCAGGATGGCCAGCATGGTATTTTTCGTCCCTGACGCACCCGTTTATTCACTTGATTCCGGCCCCGATTTGTCTTACTTTCTGGCGGCATCCGGCTTCAGCCGAGGGGAGTTGATATGGATCTGCTGACCTGCGCCTTCGTGGCCAACATATTTCTGACCTTCATCGATGCCACCATCGGGTACCACGCCGCACCGGCGCTGGCCGCGCTGGTGGGGAGTGATGCAGAGGAGGGGGAGGTGTCGGCGAGGGGCATCCGCCGGCTGTTGTCCTTCGTGGTGGCCCTGTACATGTTCTTCAACTGCCTGGCCTACTTCGACCGCACGACGTGGCTTTTGTATTTCACCACAGCCGTCCTTTTGGTCGACATCACCGCACAACTGGTCATCTACCGCAAGGTGACCGGGTTCAGGGGGCGCTGAGACGGAAACGGTGATGGCCCAAGAGGTCGGTAACTCCCTCGGACGCACCGCGTCAACAGTCATCACGCAAACCCTGCCATACTATCCATCCAGTGCACTGCCCATGTCTTCCCGCGGAGTCTTCACTCTAGTTGCGGCGGCGACGAAAAAAGTGTTTATCAGTCTTGGCTAATGTGTTATTTTTAGCGCTCGCGTTTTCCGCGGCCAGTCCGGCAGCGCACGAGGTAACACATGAGCGAGATGCGATCTCTCGTCGCGAGGTTCAAGTCCTGCATATGGAAAAGGGGGGGCTCCACCATGGAGCAACACCTCTTCGTGCTGCTGTGCCTGACAGCCGCCGCCGCCTCGTTTTTTGTCGTCATTCCGACCAACTACCTGCAGCACCTCCCCGCCTACGTCAACGTCTGCGTCGCCGTCTTTGGTGGGCTCGCACTGCTGCTTTTGATCGAGTCCACCCGGGAGCGCTATCACACGACGACGCTCTTCTTCATGTTCATGGCCCTGCTGAACCTGATCTGGTTTCCCAACGGCGCTTCGGAGGGGAGCCTCCCCTGCTATTTTTTCTGCCTCTTGATGTACCTCCCCATCTTCTTCAGGGGACGTGCGCGTTGGCTGCCTTCGTTGCTGACGCTCGTGGATGCCGTCGCCCTCATGGTGCTTGAGTTGCGGTTCCCCGAATGGGTCACGCCGTTTCACTCCGAGCAGGACCGCATCGCTGACAACATGGTCGGATTTGCAGTGACTGCCTTGTGTTGCGCCGTGATGCTTTGGACCCTGCTGAGAGGCCACGAAACCGAGCAGAACCGGCTGGTTGCCCTAAACGAAGAGCTGCAGCGCGTCGTCGTGGAACGCACCGCGGTGGAAGGGGCGCTGCTGCAAAATCGGGAGCTGCTCAACTCGGTGATAGATGGGACGACCGACGCGGTCTGGGTCAAGGACATCAGCGGACGCTACCTCCTCTTCAACGCGGCGGCCTGTTACATGACCGGAAGGCGACTCGAGCAGGTGCTTGGGATGGATGACCATGCGGTGTTCCCCCCAGAGGTGGCGCGCGCGGTCATGCAGGGGGACCACGAGGTGTTGAACGGCAACCAGGCGCTGACGATGGAGCGGGAGTTGAAAAAAGGCAATGGCGACTCCCTGGTTTTGGAAGTGATCAAGGGCCCTCTGCACAACAATCAGGGAGAGGTCGTCGGGCTGTTCGGCATCGGGCGTGACGTCACGCAGAGCCGACGCATGGCGGAGGAACTGCGACTTTTGAACGAGGAGCTCGAGCGGCGGGTGCTGGAGCGGACGGCGCGGCTGGAAGCGGCCATGCGGGAGCAGGAGGCATTCAGCTACTCCGTATCCCACGACCTGCGCGGTCCTTTGCGGCACATCAACAGTTACGGATCGATTCTGCTCGAGGAGTTCGGTCCCGCCCTGGTACCCGAGGCGCGGGGGTACCTGGAGCGGATACGCACCTCCAGCAAAAGGATGGGGGACCTGATCGACGACCTGCTGGAGCTGTCGCGCATCGGGCGCTCGGAGCTGAGGCGGGTCGAGGTGAGCCTGAGCGAGCTCGCCTTCGGCATCGGGTGTAAGCTGCAGGATGCCGATCCGGCGCGGCGGGTCGATTTCCTGATCGAGCCCGGCTTGAAGGTCGAGGGGGACCGGCTGCTTCTGGAGCTGATGCTGGAGAACCTTGTCGGCAACGCCTGGAAGTATTCGAGCATCCGGGAGCGGGCCATGATCGAATTCGGGCGCCGGCTTCACGACGGCGACGAAGCCTTTTTCATCAAGGACAACGGCGTGGGATTCGACATGGCATACCAGGACAAGCTGTTCGGGGCATTCCAACGGCTGCACGGCTCCGAGTTCGAGGGGACCGGCATTGGGCTCGCCACGGTAAAGCGCATCGTAGAGCGCCACGGCGGCACGGTCTGGGCAAACGGCGTCGTGGACCAGGGGGCGACCGTCTACTTCACCCTGCCGCGGGGCTAGGGGGGGATGTCATGGCACGGCTTTGCCTTTTGTTGCTGGTCTGCCTGGTGGCTCTCTTGCTGAGTGCCGCGGCCTGGCAGCGACGGCTGCTCTATTTCCCGACCCACCATGACCGCAGCAACGGGTTGGAAAACTGGCGCGCCCAGGGGGAGCTGATCGGCTTCGCTCGGACCGTCCCCGCGCCAAAGAACGTCTGGCTCATGCTGCACGGCAACGGCGGGCAGGCCAGCGATCGCGCCTACGCGCTCCGCTCGTTTGCCGGCGACGACAGCGTCTATATCCTGGAGTACCCGG
The DNA here is from genome assembly GCF_018919385.1 of Geomonas diazotrophica. Taxonomy (GTDB): domain Bacteria; phylum Desulfobacterota; class Desulfuromonadia; order Geobacterales; family Geobacteraceae; genus Geomonas; species Geomonas diazotrophica. Next base: position 341,958 of record NZ_JAHLMF010000006.1, on the reverse strand, counting down.
GGTACGGCCGGCGCCCCGGGACCCCTTCGAAGGAGACGCTGAACAGGGCTGCCCAGCAGGGGTACCTGCTGCTGCGGCAGCAGTTTCCGGCAACGCCGGTCTGTGTCGTGGGGGAGTCCCTAGGCAGCGGCCCCGCCTGCTCCCTGGCCGCCATGGTTCCGCAGCCGGACAAGATCGTCTTGGTGGCGCCATTTGACAAGCTGCACCGGGTGGGGCAGTACCACTACCCGTTCCTGCCGGTGCGCCTGCTCCTCTCCGACGATTGGGACAATATCGAGGCGCTCAAGGGGTATCGGGGGAGGGTGGAGATCTTCGGCATCACCCACGACGAGGTGATTCCGATGAAGTTCGCGAAGACCCTGGCGGAAAGCCGGCCAGGCACGACGTTCCGGGAGATCGAGGGGGGGCACAACGACTGGGCGACGCCGGGACGGGTCAGCATAAGAAACCCGTAAGTCCCCGGGCTTTTCACGCAAAGGCGCGAAGGCGCAAAGAAAGGCGAAGGACGAAGTTTTCCCATGCCCCACGTTTTCTTTGCGCCTCTGCGTCTTTGCGTTGAGATCTGATAAAAGGAAGGGCGCCGCCGATTTCGGCGGCGCCCTTTTCATGTCAGGCGATCCTGGTGAACTTCTCTTTCGGCACCAGGCAGACGGCGCACTTGTCGGGCGCCTCGTCGTAGACCGTGTTGCCGCAGACTTCGCAGACGTAGACGGGGCGGTCGGCGAGGTCGACGCCGTTTTGTACCGCCGCCAGGGCCTGCTGGTACAGGTCGTGATGTACCTCTTCCACTGCCAGGGCGAACTTGAAGGAAGTCTCGGCGGCGCGGTGTCCCTCCTGCTTCGCCTGCTCGAGGAACGGCGGGTACATCTTCTGGAACTCGAAGCCTTCTCCCTCGATGGCCTCCTTCAGGTTGTCGACGGTGCTCTTGATCCCGTCCATGGCGCGCAGGTGCGCGTGGGCATGCACCGTTTCGGCGTGTGCCGCGGCGCGAAACAGTTTCGCCACCTGCGGCAGCCCCTCCGCTTCGGCCTTCTTGGCAAAGGCGAGGTACTTACGGTTGGCTTGACTCTCTCCGGCAAACGCCTCGGCAAGGTTATCCCTGGTCGACATCTCTTCCTCCTCGTTATGTGAAAATGTGCAGCTTGAATATAACGAGGCATCTGTCCCAGTCAAGGCGAGGGATACATTATATTTGTCTGATATGTATACGTTTTTTGGCTCAGACCGGTGGAGCTGGAAGCCTTCTTGACATTAAAATGTGCCAATGTAATCTTCGTGGGTGTTGCGGCAAGGGTGTCGGTATTGCTTGCGGCGGCACCAAAGAGGGGCAAGATGGCGCGAGAGATCACCACCCTTCAGGAGATGCTCGACCGGATCGGAGACTCCGCTGACGGAGCTGGGCGCGTTTCTTTGGGGAAAATAGTGGAATCGGTCGGGAACCGATCCTTCGGGCCGCTGCTGCTCATGGTGGGGGTGATCGCCGCTTCCCCGCTGAGCGGCATGCCCGGCGTGCCCACCGCCACCGGGGTCCTGATCCTGCTGATCGCGGGGCAGCTGTTTTTCCGCAGGGACCATTTCTGGCTGCCGAGGTGGTTGCTGCGACGCTCGTTGGCTCAGGAAAAGGTGCATAAGGCGGTCAGATGGCTGCGCCCCGTGGCGCGTTTCATCGACCGGGTGATGCGCCCACGTCTGCCGGCGTTGATCAGGGGGGGGAGCATCTACCTCATCTCATTCGCTTGCGCGGCCATAGCGGTCGTCATGCCGGTCATGGAACTGGTCCCCTTCTCGGCACACGGCGCCGGGCTCGCGCTGACTGCGTTCGGGCTGGCCCTGATCTCGCGCGACGGCCTCTTGGCCCTGATCGCGTTCGCGGTTACGGCGGTCAGTTTCGCCCTCGTGATCTACCAGTTCAGCTGAGCCTTAAGGCTCAGGAAGGTACTCCTCACGCACCGGAGAGAAGACCTCGATGGCTACGGAATCCTCGAGAATCTCGGCGTTGTGCTCGGCGCCTCCTGCGATGCACCAGCTGTCCCCAGCCAGTATTTCTTCCTTGTTTCCGCCGATGTCGAGCCGGATCCGTCCGCTCACCAGGTACCCGGTCTGTTCGTGCGGGTGGCTGTGCTGCGGCAGCAGGGCCCCTTTGTCCAGCAGGAACTCCACCATCAGCGTCTTATCCCCGTGCACCAAGGTCTTCTGCCGGATTCCCGGCAGCACCTGCCGGTAACCTGCGTCGCTTCTCTTCTTGAACATGCGTTCTCCTTTATCGTGATTCCCCCTCCCCTTGCGGGAGGGGGGACTGGGGCTCGGGCCAAGAGAGAGTGGCATCAAGGAGAGATTGCCAAGGCCCCCTTCGCTTCCTCGCCTACGCCCCCTCCAGCGCGCCGGTCTGGCGTAGCGCCTCGTACAGCACGATGCCGGCTGAGGTGGAGAGGTTCAAGCTGCGCACCTTGCCGATGATCGGGATCCGCACAGCGGTCTCCGGGTTCGCTTCGATGAGCTCCTCCGGGAGTCCCTTGGTTTCCTTCCCGAAAACGATGAAGTCGCCGGGACGAAAGCCCAACTCCAGGTAGCTTTTGGGCGCCTTCTTGCTGGTGTAGATGAAACGCCCCTGGGGGAACGCCCCTCGCAGGGCCCCCAGGTCGTCCCAGTAGCGGATGTCGACTTCGCTCCAGTAGTCGAGCCCGGCGCGTTTCAGGTAACGGTCGTCGGTGGAGAAGCCGAGCTTGCCGACCAGGTGCAGGACGGTACCGGTGGCCCCGCAGAGCCTCGCGATGTTTCCGGTGTTAGGCGGAATCTCGGGCTCGACCAGCACTATGTGAAAGGGTTGCTGCAAGGACATCGGTTACCTCGTGACGGTTACTTTTCAGGAGCAAAAAAAGACCTCTGTCAGAGAAAAAAATGGCACAGAATGAGGCCGATTTCGTGCCCGAAAATGAGCTTCCGGAACAGGTGATATTTGTAGCTCAAAGCAGAAAATAAGGCAAAGATAAACGGCTAAAAGTGTGTAACGGCGGGGGGTTGTCCGGGGGGGTGGCTCTGTAAGCTTGCAATTTATCGACAAATAGTCTATAATGCTTCCCTCATACACCTACCGGAGGCAACTTTGGATACGCCTGACAACAGTGGACACTTCGGACGTTTCGGCGGCAGATACGTCTCGGAAACGCTCATGCCGGCGCTGCTCGAACTCGAGCAAGCCTACCACCATTTTCGCAACGAAAAGGGGTTCCAGGAGGAGTACGCCTACTACCTGCGCCAGTATGTCGGCCGTCCCAACCCGCTCTACTTCGCCGAGAAACTGAGCCGGAAAATGGGGGGCGCGAAGATCTATCTGAAGCGCGAGGACCTGAACCACACCGGCGCGCACAAGGTGAACAACACCATCGGCCAGGGCCTGCTCGCCAAGCGGATGGGGAAGAAGAAGGTGATCGCCGAGACCGGCGCCGGTCAGCACGGTGTGGCGACGGCGACCGTCGCGGCGCTCTTCGGCATGGAGTGCGAGGTGTTCATGGGCGTGGAGGACATCCGTCGCCAGTCCCTGAACGTTTTCAGGATGAAGCTTCTCGGCGCCAAGGTCACCCCGGTCAGTTCCGGCACCGCGACCCTGAAGGACGCCATGAACGAGGCGATGCGCCAGTGGGTGACCCACGTGGATGACACCTTCTACATAATCGGCACCGTCGCCGGCCCCCATCCCTACCCGGTCATGGTGCGCGACTTCCAGGCCATCATCGGCCAGGAGGCGAGGGCGCAGCACCTGGAAGCCGAAGGGAGGCTTCCCGACTACCTGGTCGCCGCGGTCGGGGGAGGAAGCAACGCCATCGGGCTCTTCCATCCCTTCGTTAAAGATGAATCGGTGCAGATGATCGGCGTCGAAGCGGCCGGCTACGGCATCGACAGCGGCAGGCACGCGGCGCCTCTGTCCGCCGGCAGCGTCGGGGTACTGCACGGCAACAAAACGTATCTCCTGCAGGACGAGTTCGGTCAGATCGCCCACGCCCATTCCATTTCGGCCGGATTGGACTACCCGGGCGTGGGACCGGAACACTCGTACCTGAAGGAGATTGGACGGGCCAGCTACGTCTCCGTCACCGATGACGAGGCCCTGGACGCCTTCCAGGTGCTGACCCGCGAGGAGGGGATCATCCCCGCCCTGGAGTCTTCCCACGCAGTCGCCCATGCACTGCGTCTGGCTCCGACACTTTCCGCCAATGAGAGCATCGTCGTCTGTCTGTCGGGCAGGGGCGATAAGGACATCCATACCGTGGCCGATGTTATGGGGGTGCAGCTTTAATATAGAAAATTCGAGGCTTTAGTGGGGGAGGTCCGCTGGGCGGGGCTCCCTTTTTATTCGGCATGATTGCATAAAATTAATGTAACAGTTGCAATGCAGTCGGATTTGATTACACTAACAGGACCTCAGATTGGCGACGAGCCAATGCGATTCTAATGAAAGGAGATGATTGGCGCGGGCTTCACTACCGACATTTAGTATCTCTACCTAAAGCCGGCAAAAGCCATTCAACAGCGATCTATGAAAAGAAAACTTGCACTGCTGGTCGCGGTGCTCATGATGACGGCATCGTGCGACCAGTCCCACCTGCAGCAGGCGCAGGTCCCGGTGACTCCCTCGGTGTCGGAGTCGGACCGGGCGCTGCTCACCTGGGCGGAGGGGAGCGAGAAGCAGGGAGAGAAATCCCCCGCTGCGCCCCCGGCTGTGCAGATGGATCTGCCCAAGGCGGCAGAACTTGACGGGAGGAAGAAACTGGTTCCCGCCATCTACGCCACGTTCGCCCGCCGGACCACACCGGCCCGGGCCAAGTGGCTCGCGGAAATCTGCTACGAAAAGACGGAGGGAACGAAATTCACACCGCTGGACCTGGCTGAGATAGCCCTGGCGGAAACAGGCGGTCACAAGCTCTCATCGAGAGCGGTATCCACCAAGGGTGCCCTGGGGGTCTGGCAGTTGATGCCGGAGCGGGCGGAAAGCCACGGCTACACCCCGCAGGAGATGTGGGACGACGAGAAGTGCGCGGAGGCGGCCGTGAAGGAGCTCTATGAGAAGCTGGACATGGCCCGGGGCAACATGGCCCGCGCCAAGAGGCTCTACTGCGGCACCGGGCCGGCGGCGAGGGCCTATGACAAGATCCGCAAGGGCTTCAGGACCGAGATACTGCGGGAAATGCAAAGGGGCATGCTGATGCAGCAGGTGGCGGTCAACGGATAGTCCTTTTGCTGTTTGAGTTGAGGTTGTGCTATAGTGGGCGGGTTCTTTCGGGGACCCGCCCGCTTTGTTTTGCGGGACGTGTTTTTTCAGGAGAGAGTTGTGAGGAAAATCGCCTGCCTTTTGTTACTTGTCGTCCTTCTTTCCGGGTGCAGCAAACTGGTCAACGCCCCGCTGGTGACCGTGCAGGATCTCAACGTTGTGTCGGTGGACCCGACCGGCGCAGGGATGGAACTGTACCTCAGTGTGCAGAACACCAACAGCTTCGACGTGAAGCTGCAGGGGTACAGCTATGACATCAGGATCATGGCGCTGCCCCTGGCCAAGGGGGGGGCGCGGGAGGAGATCAACTTCCCCGCCAACGAGGAGACCGACGTTCGCATACCGATCCGCATCACCTATTCCGACCTCTTGGAGATCTTCAAGCGCAGGCCGGACCCGGACAAGATCCCCTACCAGCTGGCGGCGGGGCTCGACCTGGAGACCCCGGTGGGGCAGATGACCATCCCGGTCAAAAAGAGCGGCACCTACGCCATCCCCAAGAAGTACCGCCCGGCAGCCATCTTCGGCAAGCTCGCCGACTTTTTGAAATTCTAGCCACATTACGGACGAATCTTCCGCTGGTCCCCTCTCCCTGTGGGAGAGGGTGCCCGAAGGGAGAGGGGATTGTGGACGCCTGTGGCGTAAGATCACCGCCTACTAGAGAGACTTGTTGGAGATTTTATGAACGTTGTTGATATCACCGGACTTTCCAAGAGCTTCGGCTCCCGCGTCTTGATGGACGGCGTCACCTTCGCCGTGGGAGAGGACGAGCGGGTAGGGCTGATCGGCGCCAACGGTGCCGGCAAGTCGACGCTCCTCACCATTCTCGCCGGTGCCGAGGACCGCGACGGCGGTTCCATCGCCATGAAACGAGGGGCGTCGGTCGGCTATCTGAGCCAGGAGCCGGTGCTCGATGACGCGGCCACAGTCGCCGCCGAGATCGAGAGCGGCCTCACCGCCATCCGTGCCGCCATGGCGAGCTTCAACGAGCTCTCCGAGAAAATGGCGGGGAACCCACCCGACATGGACCGCCTGCTCGCCCGCCAGGGGGAACTCACGGTCTGGATCGAGCACCACGGCGGCTGGAACACCGACCACCGCGTGCTGGAGATGATGACCCATCTGCAGCTTCCCGATCCGAACCAGGTGATAGGCACGCTTTCCGGCGGCACCAAGCGCCGGGTCGCCCTGGCCAAGCTCCTTTTGCAGGCGCCCGAGCTGCTGCTCCTGGACGAGCCGACCAACCACCTGGACGCCGACACCACGCAGTGGCTCCAGGAGCACCTGAAGGCCTACCCGGGTGCGGTCATGCTGATCACCCACGACCGCTACTTCCTGGACCAGGTGGTGACCCGGATGCTGGAGCTCGAGCGCGGCGCCCTCGTCTCCTACCAGGGTGGATACTCCACCTACCTCACCTTGAGAGAAGAGCGGCTCATGAACGAGGCGAGCCGCCGCTCGCGCCTTTTGAACCTGCTGCGCACCGAGACCGACTGGATTCGGCGCGGCCCGCCGGCGCGATCCACCAAGCAGAAGGCGAGGATCGACCGCTACCACGCGCTCGAAGAAAGCGTCTCCGGCCCGGCGCGCCGCGACCTCAAGATCGGCTTCAACACCGAGGAGGGGTTGGGCGGGACCATCCTTGAACTGGACGGCGTCGTCAAAGGGTACGGCGAGAGGACGCTGGTGAACCGGCTCAGCTTCGGCATGAAGCGCGGCGACCGGATCGGCGTGATCGGCCCCAACGGCTGCGGCAAGACCACCCTGATCCGGATGATCATGGGGGAGGAGGAGCCCGACCAGGGGAAGGTCGTGGTCGGCAAGAAGACCAAGATCTCCTACTTCGACCAGCTGCGCGAGGTGCTCGATCCGAACCAGACCATCTACGACTTCTTCGGCGAGGGTGACTACGTGACCACCGCCAACGGCGAGAAAAGGCACAAGATCGGCTACCTGGAGGACTTCCTGTTTTCGGGCGAGGATCGCAGGCGGCCGGTGGGGAGCCTCTCCGGCGGCGAGAAGAGCCGGCTGATCCTGGCGAGACTCATGCTGCAGGATTCCAACCTGCTGGTGCTGGACGAGCCGACCAACGACCTGGATATCCCGACCCTGCAGCTTTTGGATGCCTCCATCTCCGCCTTTCCCGGCTGCGTCCTCATGGTGACCCACGACCGCTTCTTCCTGGACAAGGTGGCCACCGCGATATTGGCCTTCGAGGGGGATGGTGAGGTGGTCTTCTACGAGGGGAATTACAGCAACTACCGGGAGCGCAAGGAGGCGGACCGGGTGGCGGCAACCGCGCAGCGGGTCGAGAAGAAGGAGGCCCAGGCGGCCAAGGTGGAGAAGCCCAAGAAGGGGCTCACCTACGCCGAGCGGATCGAACTGGAAAAACTGGAGGGGAACATCGAGGTGCTGGAGCAGGATTTCGCCGGGGTGCAGGAACTGTTGGGGGATCCCTCCCGCTACGACACGGTCGAGGGGGGCGTCGCCGCCATTACCGCCGATTACGGCAGGCTCGAGGCCGAACTCGCCTCGGCCTACGGGCGGTGGGAGGAGCTGGAGACGAAGAAGGGCGGTTGATCCATTGACGATCAACAATCTAAAATTGAACCAAAACCGGTGATGGCGAGCAATCGTTGTTGATACGGCAAAGGCTTCTGGAGACGCTCTCTCAGAAGCCTTTGCTTTTCGCTTTGCGGCACCGTTAAGGGGACTGGCACCTGGCGGAGCCAGTCCCCCTCGTCAATTGCTTTTGAATATTTCCTTGGCCAGCCTCAAGCTCACCTTCCGCTTGGTGGCGATGGCGGTGCGGTTGATGGTCTCAAGCGCGTAGACGAGCGACGGGATGTCGCGCCGCACCTTCAAAAGCATCTCGTCGATCACTTCGTCGGGCAGGGTCATCTGCCGGTCTTCGGCGAGCTTCTTCAGGATCATGCGCCTGGACTCGTCGTCCGAAACGTCCATGCGCGCCACCAATCCCCACAGCAGACGGCTGGTCAGGTGCCCGTCCAGGTGCGGCAGCTCCTTCGGGGGAGTAAGGCCCGATATGGCGATCTTTCTCCCGGAACTGTAGAAGGCGTTGAACAGCTCCCAAAGCTCGACCCTCAGCTCCTGGCGATCCGGCAGCAGGTCCAGGTCGTCGAGGATGAGGGCCTTGGCGCCGGCGAAGTGCTCGGCAAGACGCGAGGGGCCTTCGCTGCCGTAGCTCTTGCCGTAAAGGGCATCGGCGTCGCGGAAGGAGAAATACCTGCCGTCGATGGTGCTGGAGAGGGCGGTCAATAGGTGGGTCTTGCCGGAGCCTTCGGGGCCGTAGATGTAGAGGAGGTTCTCGGCGTCGCTGCCGCTGGCGATCCTCTGCGCGAATTGATAGGCGGTCTTGTTGCCGCCGCAGACCACGAAGTTCTCGAAGCAAAAGCGCGGCACTACCGGGAAATCGAAGATAAGCTGCATAGAACCCCTAAAACAGTCTTCCCTGAGGCGGCTCCGGAGCGACCCTTCCGAAGTGGTGGTAGGCGGCGGCGGTGGCGACGCGTCCACGCGGGGTGCGGTTCAAGAAACCGTTCTGGATCAGGAAGGGCTCGTAGACGTCCTCGATGGTGTCGCTCTCCTCGCTGATGGCCGCCGCGATGGTGTCCAGCCCCACCGGTCCCCCTCCGAACTTGTCGATGATGGTCAAAAGGATGGCGCGGTCCATGGTGTCGAACCCCATGTCGTCGATCTCGAGGAGCGCCAGCGCCTGGTCCGCCACTGCGCGGGTGATCACGCCGTCGGCGCGTACCTGGGCGAAGTCGCGCACGCGACGCAGCAGACGGTTGGCAATCCTTGGGGTGCCGCGGCTTCTGCGCGCGAGTTCCAGGGCGCCGTCGGGCGCGATCTCCATCCCGAAGATGCGCGCGGAGCGGGTGATGATGAAGGCGAGTTCGTCGTGGGTGTAGAACTCGAGCCGCGAGATCACGCCGAAGCGGTCCCTAAGGGGTGAGGAGAGGAGGCCTGCGCGGGTGGTGGCGCCCACCAGGGTGAACTTGGGGAGGTCGAGCTTGATGGTGCGCGCGCTCGGTCCCTGGCCGATGATGATGTCGAGCTGGAAGTCCTCCATGGCGGGGTAGAGGATCTCCTCCACCACGTGGGAGAGACGGTGGATCTCGTCGATGAAGAGGACGTCGTGCGGTTCCAGGTTGGTCAGGATGGCGGCCAGGTCGCCCGGGCGCTCGATCACCGGCCCCGAGGTGGACTTGATGTTCACCCCCATCTCGCAGGCGATGATGTTGGCCAGGGTGGTCTTTCCAAGTCCGGGGGGGCCGTACAGCAACACGTGGTCCAGCGCCTCTCCCCTGCCGCGCGCGGCGTCGATAAAGAGCCCGAGGTTACCCTTGGCCTTTTCCTGTCCCACGTAGTCCGCCAGCGCCCGGGGGCGCAGCGATGCCTCAAGGAGGTCGTCTTCGGATCTCTCGGCGCTGATAAAACGGGTCATACCTCTCCTTGCCGGCGGCTTGAGCCGCCCGAATGCAGGGAGCCAAATTATAACAGTTGAAGGTAAAGGTCAAGGGGCATGCCCGGCTGGCGCAGTGGACTGCATCAGCTCGTGGGTCTTGGCAAGCAGGGTGCTCGCGGAGAAGGGTTTGGCGAGGAAGGGGGCATCCCATTCGAGGATGTCCTGGAGGGAGACCGACTTCGCCGGGTAGCCTGAGATGAACATCACCCTGAGCTTTGGCTGCCGTTCCCTTATGGCCTGGTACAGCTGCGGCCCGCTCATTCCCGGCATGACCACGTCGGACACCATGAGGTCGAAGGTGGTGCCGGCGCATGCCTCTATCGCCTCTGGTCCGCTCCCAACGCTGGTCACGCTGTAACCGTTATCCTGCAGCGCACTTTCCAGGAAGTCGCGCACCGCCTTTTCATCCTCGACCACCAGGATTTTCCCCTTTCCGCGCGGTATCGGCGCCGCCTCGGGCGCCGCCTGGGCCGCCTCGATCCTCTCGACGCGGGGCAAGTAGATGCGGAAGGTGGTTCCCTTGCCCGGTTCGCTGTACACGGAGATGCTCCCCTGGTGCTGCTTGACGACGCCGTGAACCGTGGAGAGACCGAGACCGGTCCCCTCGCCGGGCCCCTTGGTGGTGAAGAAGGGCTCGAAGATGCGGGACTTGGTGTCCTCATCCATCCCCATACCGGTGTCGCTCACGGAGATCACGGCGTAGCGCCCCGGAGGCATCCCCTCCTCAAGCCAGCGGTCCGAGCGCTGCAGCATCACGGTTCCCGTTTCTATGGTGAGAGTACCTCCGGGAGACATGGCATCGCGGGCGTTGACAGCCAGGTTGAGCAGGACCTGCTGCAGTTGTCCTGCGTCCGCTTTTATGCAGAGCTCCTCGGGGGTCAGCTTTACCTGGAACTTGATGTCCTCGCTGATCATGCGCCTCAGCATCCTGGTTTGAGAAAGCACCTCGTCGTTGAGGTTCAGCTCCTTGATGGAGAGGACCTGCTTACGGCTGAAGGCGAGGATTTGCCGGGTGAGATCGGCGGCACGGGTGGCGGCGTCCATCACCCCGTGGATCGCCTTCGCCCCCTTCGATCCCGGCGCGATGTCGTTAAGGGCAATCTCCGCACCGCCGATGATGGCGGTAAGCAGGTTGTTGAAGTCGTGGGCGATTCCCCCCGCCAGTACCCCGATCCCCTCGAGCTTCTGTGCCTGGAGCAGTTGCCTCTCGAGCATGGCGCGCTGGGAGATGTCCAGGAAGGTGACCACGCCGCCGACCAGCTCCCCGTCACGCTGGATTGGGTGGGACCAGTATTCTACGGGGATGGCGGTGCCATCCTTCTTGCGAAAGGTCTCGTTGACGGTGTGGCTGCCGCGGCCGTCGTTGAGCATCCGGCAGATGGGGCAGTCGGCTTCCTCCAGCGCGCTTCCATCGGAGGCCGCGTGCCCCAGGAACTGGTGCATCCGGCTGCCGACGATCTCCTCGGGGTGTTCGTAGCCAAGGAGTCTCACGCAGGCGGGGTTGCAGAAGGTGCAGGTCCCCTCGCGGCTGACGGCGAAGATCGCTTCCGCGGTGGAGTTGAACAAGAGCCGGATGTGCTCCTCCCGTTCGGCCAGCGCCTCGCGCACCCGGATCTGGTCATCCAGGGCCTGCTGCAGTTGGGCCGTGCGCTTGGCCACCGTCTCCTCCAGTTCGTGTTTGAAGATGAGGGTCGTGGAAAAGCGTTCCGCCATCTCGTTGAAGGCCGCACCGATCTCCTCGATCTCCCGGTGCGGATCGGGCTGCACCCGGCTGGAAAAGTCTCCGGAACTGATCTCGCGGATGCCATTGAGCAGGGGAGTGATGGAGCGGTTAAGCAGCCTGCGCACGATGGCCAGCCCCAAAAGAAGTGCGATGAACGAGCCGAGGATCACCGCAAGGACGGTCCTGATCACCAAAGCACGTTCAGCTTTTCTGATCGGTTCCAGGTCGACGCCGACGGCAACCGTCGCGATCTCTCCGCCGTTCGCCACTGAGGTCACCGTTCCGAACGCCAGCTCGCTGCGGGCGAAGGTCTCGTGGGACTGGGCCCGTACCGGGAAGTGGTACTCCTTGACCCCGCCTGTCACACTGCTCATCCAGCGCGCCGCTATCACCTCACCGTCCAGAGACTTGACCATGACGAAGGCCACATCCCGATCGACGGTGGCGGCTTCCAGGATCCGCCCCAGGTGATGGATCTCCCCTTGCGCCAGTGCGGGGTACACCTCGCTGGTTACCTGCTGGCCGAGCAGGTTTACCCGGTGCTCCAGGTCCTCGTGCAGGTCGAGCTTTTGCTGGGAAATGAAGAAGGCGCCTATGGTGCTTCCCAAGGCGAGAATGACGGCAAGCAGGATGAGGTTGATTGAGATGTTGAGGCTAAGGCGCATGCATGGAACTCCTGGTGCGCCACTCCGGGGACGCAGGGGCGATTTCTTCACAGCGGTGCAGCGGGGGAAGGGGACGGCGGCGGCCGTCCCCCAAAAAAACGGTGTCAGCGTTCACGGAAGGTGACCGTATAGGCGAAGCTGGCCGGGCGGCAGTAGTCGAGTGCGTGGCCGTCCACCTCGGCGTAGGGGTACATGAAGTAGTTGACCGTTTCCTTGTTACCCTCGCTGAAGACGATGCCCCGCCCCCCTTTTTGCAGCACGATGCGGAACTCATCCACGGCGCCGAAGTAGTACTCGCGGTAGGGCTTGGCACCCGCCTTGTCCAGTTTCTTCGCCAACACGGCCTTGGTGACGTCGGCCGGGTCCACCGGGACCCAGCCCGTGCCGGGGAGGTAGAATTCGGCCCAGCAGTGGTGCCCGTCGGTGATGTCCGTCTGCCCCGGCCGCCCCAGCCTCAGCCCGAAGACCTCGCGGGCCGGCACGCCGGCGGCGCGGGCCAGCGCCACGTACAGCGTGCTGAGGTCGGCGCATTTGCCGCTGCGGGCTGCCAGGGTGGCCTGCACGTTTCCAACGCCGCAACCCGGCACGTTGGGGTCGCGCCGGGTGTTGTCGACCACCCAGTCGTACACCGCCCGCGCCTTGGGCAGGATCCCCTTCTTGCCCTTGGTGATCTGGCGCGCGAGCGCCTTCACCTTCTTGTCATTCGAGGGTATCCAGAACTCGGATTGCACGTATTTGGTCACCTCGGGCGGGATGGGGACAGCTTTCTCCTCGAGCCTGGTCACCTTGCGCTCCTTGGCCGTGGCTTCGAAGGTCACCGTCAGGCGACGCTCTTTTTGAGGCCCGCGCCATTGGGTGTAGAGGTAGAGCGCGCCGCTTTGTGGTTCCCTGGACAGGGTGAAGGTGGAATAGTTGCCGTTAAACTGCAGGTTGTCGATCTTTTGGTTTAGGTCTGAGGTGGGGTAGGGGAACCACATCTTCACATCTTGAGCTTCCTGGGGTGAGGTCACCGTTATGGCGAAGGTCACGGTACCGCTTCGCTGTTTGCTGGGGGCACAAACAGCTGTCAGTGGAATTGCCAGGACCATCAAGAATACTGCTGTCGCCGTTATTGCTGCGCGCATGGATTCTCCTTTCCTTGATCGAGACTCAAAACCTCGGATTGGATCAATACTCGACTAGTATATCTCGTGGCTTTCTACAATCAATGAGCATCAGTGTTTACAGTGAAGGTCGTGGCTGGAAACATTTGAGGGGAGAACTTTGAGTTGGTGACGGAGATGAGAGTGAGGACGGGAGGAACTGCAATTGTCAGAGCCGGAGCGGTTTTTCATGCTCCGGCTCCATTTTATTTCATCAATTTCTTGAGTGCCTGCTTAAGAAGCGACTCAACGGTGGCATCCTCGGGAAATTTGAGCTCTGCCAGTGCTTTTTGTACTACATTCTCCTTGTAGCCCAGGTTGATCAACGCGGACAGGATATCCTCGCGTATCTCCGGCTTGGCCGGCGCGGCAGCAACCCCCGTGGCAGCGTGTGTCATTCCCAGCTTCTTCATCTTCTCCTTGAGTTCCAGCACCAAGCGCTCGGCGGTTTTCTTGCCGATACCCGGAATGGCGGAAAGCCTGGCGATGTTGCCGCTCACCAGCGACTCGGAGAGCTCCGCCGGCTCGCTGTTGGAGAGGATGCTGTTGGCAAGCTTGGGACCGACCCCGGAGACGCCGATCAGCAGCTGGAACAGCTCCTTTTCCTGCTGGGTGCGGAAGCCGTACAGGTTGATGGCGTCCTCCTTCACGGAGGTGTGGACCTGCAGGGTCGTCGTGCTCCCTTCGGCGGGAAGGGCGTAGTAGGTGGAGAAGGGGATGAAGACCTGGTAGCCCACGCCGTTCACGTCCAGGATGACGTAGTCGGGGGCCTTGTGCGCGATCTTGCCGGTGAGAAGGGCGATCATCTAAACCTCTTGCTTCAAGTGACAATTGACGATGGTTAATGGACAACGGGACGTTGCCGGACGCACGGCCCGCCGCCGGTTCCCTACCTGAGGCTTTTCAATAAGCTACCTATTCCGGCGGAGTGGGCGTGGCAGATGGCGACGGCCAGGGCATCGGAGGCGTCTTCCTGGGCCACCTCGGGGAGGTTCAAGAGCGCCTTGATCATCTGCTGCACCTGGGTCTTTTCGGCGCGTCCGGTGCCGACCACCGCCTGCTTCACTTGCATTGCGGTGTACTCGTGGACGGGGAGCCCCACGTTGACGGCAGCGACGATGGCGGCTCCGCGCGCCTGCCCCAGTTTGAGGGCGCTCATCGCGTTCTTGGCCAAAAAGACGTCCTCGACCGCCACCACTTCCGGCTGGTACTCGGCGATGATCGCGGAGAGGCCGGTGAAGATCTTCTCCAGACGTTGCGGGAAGTCTTTTGCGCTCTGGGTGAAGATGGCGCCGTTGTCGATGTGGACCAGGCGGTTTCCCTGCTTGGAGATGAGGCCGTAGCCTGTCTTGCGGGAGCCGGGGTCTATGCCGAGAATGATCATGTCAAAACCTTAAAACCATTAGCCACGGAGAAAATCTGAGAACTTCGAAGAAACCCAAAAGCAAAAGGCTCTAAAGATGTTTTAGTCTGTTTCTCAAGACTTTGCCTTTCTCAGATATCCTCAGATTTTCTCCGTGGCCAGTGGTTTGATTCAATAAAAAAAGCGCGGGGAGTGCCCGCGCTCTTAGTACCACAAACAACCTGCTTTTGCTACATCATCTTTTCCATGTCCTCGGCGGAGATGTCGAAGTTGGCGTAGACGTTCTGGACGTCGTCGTTGTCCTCGAGACGGTCCATGAGCTTCAGCATGTTCTCGGCGTTCTTCCCTTCCAGTTTGACCATGGTCTGCGGGATCATGGTGATCTCCGCGGACTCCGGTTTGAACCCTGCCGCTTCGAGCGCGGTCTTCACCTGGTGGAACGCGGTCGGGTCGGTCAGCACTTCGTACTGCTCTTCTTCATCCACGACGTCGTCGGCGCCGGCCTCGATGGCGGCTTCGAAGAGTTTGTCGAAGTCGGTGCTCTTCGGGTACACCAGGAGCCCCTTCTTGTCGAAGAGCCAGGAAACGCAGCCGGTCTCGCCCATGTTGCCGTTGCACTTGGAGAAGGTGCTCCTGACATCGGAAACGGTGCGGTTGCGGTTGTCGGTCATGACCTCCACCAGCACCGCGGTGCCGCCCGGACCGTACCCTTCGTAGGTGGTCTCCTCGTAGGTCACGCCTTCCATCCCGCCGACGCCCTTCTTGATGGCGCGCTCGACGTTGTCCTTGGGCATGTTCTCGCCTTTTGCCTTATCGATAGCAGTTCTCAGGCGCGGGTTCCCATCGGGGTCGCCACCGCCGAGCTTCGCGGCAACGGTGATTTCCTTGATCAGCTTGGTGAATATCTTGCCGCGTTTGGCATCCGCGGCGCCTTTCTTGTGCTTGATGGTACTCCATTTATTATGACCTGACATGATCCGCTTCCTTTCCGATCAGTTTGTGAATGAAACGCGAAATACTAGCACGGCCAAAAGAGTGTTGTAAAGTGGGAAAATGGCAGTTAAACTGTGCGGCTGAACCCGCATGAAGCGGGGATTCAACTCCGTCAGGGAGAGATCATGGACCTGTTCTACCGCACGCTTAAACACTTCTCGCCTCTGTTTTTGCTGCTTTGCCTCATGCTGTCCGCCCTCGGCTGCACCAAGCTGGCCATCAGACGCGATGCCCCGCCCGTACTGGCACAGGACGAACTACTGCGCCCCTACAAGAAGGTGGGGACCATCGAGGTGCACCGCGTGCGCTACGGCGACAAGGAGGACCTCACCCCTGCCGATTACAGCTGGGCCAACGACGCACTGCGTGCCGAGGCGGCGAAGATCGGAGCCGATGCCGTGATCCTGCCCGAAGTCAAAGTGGAGATGGACACCTACATCTTCTTCCCCAAGAGCGAGATTACCGCCCGGGGGACTGCCATAAAATTCCGCTGACTTTTTCCTCCTCCTGAGAAAATTCCATTGATAAAGGGCGCACATTTTTGAGATAGTGTGCGCCGTATACACTATCGTGGCCGAGTGACTCGGCTGCCATGAATTCAATCGATACAGGAGGAAGGCCATGAAAGCGGTACTGATGGAAGGTTTCGGCGGCGTCGAGGTGCTCAAGGTGGGCGAGGTGGACAGACCTGCCCCCAAGGAAAACGAGGTGCTGATCAAGGTTCACGCCACCTCGATCAACCGCCCCGACCTGGTGCAGCGTGAGGGGAAATATCCCCCCCCGCCCGGCGACTCCGAGATCCTGGGGCTCGAGGTGGCCGGCGTCGTCGAGGAGCTGGGGGCCGGTGTCACCGGCTGGAAAGTGGGCGACCGCGTGGTGTCTCTGGTAGGGGGCGGCGGTTATGCCGAGTACGCCGTGGCCTACGCCAACCACCTGATGCCGATCCCGGAGACGGTCAGCTTCGAGGAGGCGGCCTGCATCTGCGAGTCCTACATCACCGCGTTTCTCAACGTGTTCATGATCGGCGGGCTCGAGGATGGCCAGACCGCGATCCTGCATGGCGGCGGCGGGGGGGTGAACACCGCGGCGATCCAGCTTTGCAAGGCCCTGGTGCCCAACGCGAAGCTGATCGTGACCGCATCCCCGGAGAAGCTCGAACGAGTCAAGGAGCTGGGCGCGGACCTGGTGATCAACTTCCGCGAGACCCCTGACTTCAGTGAGGCGGTCAAGGAGTTCACCAACAAGAAGGGGGTGGACGTGATCCTCGACCACGTCGGTGCCAAGTACCTGGCCCCCAACATGAACTCCCTGGGGTACAAGGGGAGGCTGGTCGTCATCGGCGTCATCTCCGGCATCAAGGCGGAGCTGAACCTTGCGCTCATGATGGTCAAGCGCCAGCAGATCATCGGCAGCGTGCTCCGCTCCCGTCCGGTCTCCGAGAAGGGGGAGATCGCGGCCGAGTTCGTGCGTCGCGCCATGCCCAAGTTTGCGGACCGCACCATCGTGCCGATCATCGAGAAGGTGTTCCCCATCGACCAGGTGGTCGAGGCGCACCGGATGATGGAAGAAGACAAGCACTTCGGCAAGATCGTGCTGAAGATAGCGCAATAGCGGACCTCCCCTTGGTGGGGGCAGGCGTGCGGGTGTCTGTAGGGGCGAATAATTATTCGCCCCTACCACTTTGGCCCTGCCGACTGCTTCCACTACCACGGCGGAGTCCGTAATAAAGGAGAGTTAGTTACAGGATGGAAGCTTATTCGGATTTTTTCTTTACCGTGTGGATCAGGTTCTTCTTCCTGCTCACCCCCTTCTTCGTACTCTCCACCTTCCTGGCCATGACCCCCGAGCTCACCGCCCGTGAGCGGCGCGCCACCGCCCTCAGGGTGACCCTCGCGGTCCTGGTTGCCTGCTTCGTCCTGTACTCCTTCGGCAACACCCTGTTCTCCCTGTTCGGGATCACGCTCGACTCCTTCAGGATCGGGGCGGGGAGCCTCCTCTTCCTCTCGGCGGTGCACATGGTGCACGGCGATGACAGCGCGCCTCCCAGCGAAAAGCGCGGCGCCATCTCGGTGGTGCCCTTGGCGATCCCCGTCACGGTCGGCCCCGGGACGACCGGTGCGCTGCTGGTCATGGGCGCCGAGGTGCAGCACAACTGGCAGGTCATCGTAGGTCTCGCCGCCCTCGCCATGGCGGTCCTCTGCGTCGGCATCCTGCTGGTGTGCGCCTCCTTCATCGAGCATATCGTCGGTAAGAAGGGGATCACCATCCTGAGCAAGCTGACCGGCCTCTTCGTCGCGGCGCTCGCCGCCCAGATCGTCTTCACCGGGGTCCGCAACTTCCTGTAGATCGGCGCCTAGATATTTCCCCCTTAGCCCTCCCCCTCCGGGGGAGGGTGCCCGCAGGGCGGGTGAGGGCCATGCCACGAAGGGAGATCTCGCATACTGCAGCGCCCTCACCCCTGCCCCTCTCCCGGAGGGCGAGGGGAGCCAGACAGAACACTCCGCGTCCTACGCCCCTCCCCCCGGAGGGGGAGGGGGGAGTGGGGAAGATCTTGGCGCACACAACACAAAAAAGGGGGCTCCGTTTACCGGAGCCCCCTTTACCTCTTTCCTTATCCCTTTTATCCCTGTTACAGGCTCAACTCCGCGTGACCGTTGCAGAGTCTATCGCGCTCGGCGATGACGTCGGCGTCCTCGAGGTAATCGTCGAAGTTCATGTCGCGGTCGATGATGCCGCCCGGCGTGATCTCGATGATCCTGTTGGCCACGGTGGAGACGAACTCGTGGTCGTGGGAGGCGAAGAGCACCACCTCGGTGTAGGAGATGAGCCCGTTGTTCAGGGCGGTGATCGACTCCAGGTCCAGGTGGTTGGTGGGTTCGTCCAGGATGAGGGCGTTGGCGCCGGTCAGCATCATCCTGGAGAGCATGCAACGCACCCGCTCGCCACCGGAGAGGACGCTGGTCTTCTTGGTCGCCTCGTCGCCTGAGAAGAGCATCCTCCCCAAAAAGCCGCGTGCGAAGCTCTCTCCCTCGGTGGGGGGGGAGTACTGCCCGAGCCACTCGATGAGGTTCAGGTCACTCTTGAAATAGTCGCCGTTCTCCTTCGGGAAATAGGCGCTGGTGATGGTCACGCCCCAGCGGAAGGTCCCCTCGTCCGGCTCCACTTCGCCGGCGAGGATCTGGAACAGGGTGGTCTTCGCCAGTGAGCTGCTCCCGACAAAGGCGATCTTGTCGCCCTTTCTCACGATCAGGTCCAGGTCCTTGAACACCTGCACGCCGTCCACCGCCTTTGAGAGGCCTTTCACCTCGAGAATGATGTCGCCGCAGGGGCGCTCCGGTTTGAACACCACCCACGGGTACTTGCGGGAAGAGACCGGCATGTCCTCGATGGTGAGCTTCTCGAGGAGTTTCTTCCTGGAGGTCGCCTGCTTCGCCTTCGATGCGTTGGAGGAGAAGCGCTGGATGAACTCCTTCAACTCGGCGGCCTTGTCCTGGACCTTGCGGTTCTCGTCCTGGCGCTGCTTCAGGTTCAGCTGGCTTGCCTGGTACCAGAAGTCGTAGTTGCCGACGTAGACCTGGATGCGGCTGAAGTCAATGTCGGCTATGTGGGTGCAGACCTGGTTCAGAAAGTGGCGGTCGTGGGAAACCACGATCACGGTGTTCTGGAAGCGGTACAGGAAATCCTCCAGCCAGGCGATCGATTTCAGGTCCAGGTGGTTGG
The DNA here is from genome assembly GCF_018919385.1 of Geomonas diazotrophica. Lineage (GTDB taxonomy): Bacteria > Desulfobacterota > Desulfuromonadia > Geobacterales > Geobacteraceae > Geomonas > Geomonas diazotrophica. The sequence goes on along the minus strand of NZ_JAHLMF010000006.1, from coordinate 322,594 downwards.
TCGGCTCGTCCAAAAGGAGCACGTCCGGATTGCCGAAGAGGGCCTGTGCCAGGAGCACGCGCACCTTCTCGCCCGCTTCCAGTTCCTTCATCAGCTTGCCGCGCAGCTCCTCCGGTATCCCCAGGCCGTTCAGGAGCACCGCCGCCTCGCTCTCGGCTTCGTAGCCGTTCATCTCGGCGAACTCCGCCTCCAGTTCGGCGGAACGGATGCCGTCCTCCTCGCTGAACTCGGGTTTGGAGTAGATGGCCTCGCGCTCAGCCATCACCTCGTAGAGCTTCTTGTGCCCCATGATCACCGTGTTGAAGACGGTGTGCTCGTCGTAGGCGAACTGGTCCTGCTTGAGGACCGCGACCCTCCCTTTGCCGACCGAGATCTCCCCCTTGTCAGGATCGATTTCCCCGGAAAGGATCTTGAGGAAGGTCGACTTGCCGGCGCCGTTGGCCCCGATCAGGCCGTAGCAGTTGCCCGGGGTGAACTTTATGTTTACGTCTTTGAACAGAACCCTCTTGCCATAGGACAGGGTGACGTTTGATGCGCTGATCATGCTTGCTCCTTCTGCGAAAAATGAAAAGACCACAGGATAGCCTGTGGTCGTGAATCTCGTATTTATACCATTGCTGCGACTGGCTGAGCAACGTCTTTTTTCTCTTCTGACACGATTTTAACCGTACCCGTGCCGCAGTACGGCGCAGTCGCTTTTCTTATAAAAAAATGCTAAAGTCACGCCCAGCGCTGTCGAGGAGTCAAAGATGCCTGCCTCGGTCGATCCGGCCGGTGCCGAAACGCCGTCCAAGGCCTGGGCAACCCGTGGAGCATACATGAAGATAGTCGACAAGATGAACTGCGGTAGTCAGTTCATCTCTTTTGAGTTTTTCCCGCCTAAAGACAAGAACGAATGGCCCGGCTTCTTCCAGGTGGTCGATCGCCTGGCCCAGCTAAAGCCGCTCTTCGCCTCGGTTACCTACGGTGCCGGCGGCAGCACCCAGGGGGACACCCTCGAGATCGTGAGCCGGTTGAAAAGTGAGCACGGCCTGGACACGATGGCCCACCTGACCTGCATCGGCGCCTACCGCGGCGACCTGCAGCTCTTCCTGGACAGCCTCGCCGAGGCCGGGGTGAACGACGTCCTGGCCCTGCGGGGAGACCTCCCCAAGGACGCTCCCCCCGAGTTCTCCGCCTGCCGGACGCTCTTGCACGCTTCCGACCTCGCCGCTTTCATCAAAGAGTCCCACCCCGGCATGGGGATCGGCGTGGCGGGGTATCCCGAGGTGCATCCTGAGGCGGTCGACGCCGAGCACGATCTGGGGTACCTGAAGCTGAAGCTGGACCAGGGGGGCGACTTCGCCATCACCCAGCTCTTTTTCGACAACAAGCTCTACTTCGATTTCGTCGCCAAGGCCCGTTCCATCGGCATTGACAAGCCTATCATTCCCGGTATCATCCCGGTGGTGAGCCTCAAGGTGATCCAGCGCATCATCTCCCTTTGCGGAGCGAGCCTCCCGGCGGCCTACCTGGCCGAGCTGGAGGCTGCCGACCGGGCGGGGGGGGCAGCCGCCGTCCAGAAGGTCGGGGTGGCCCACGCACGGAGGCAGGCCGAGGAACTGCTGGCGGCCGGCGTCCCCGGGGTGCACATTTACACGCTGAACCGAGACCAGGCGGTGCTCGACCTGGTGCAAGGACTGCTGCCGTAGGACCTGCGATGCAATTACATTGAAATGGCGGCGGCCACCCGTCGCTGCAAGGGGGGAAGGTGAACAAGTCACTGCTTTTCCTGCTGCTCGGTGCGCTCATCATCTGCGCACTTCCCTCTCGGCTCCTCGCCGACTATTACAGCTACACCGACAACCGCGGTACTGTCCACATGACCAACAAGCTGCAGGCTGTCCCGGCCAAGTACCGCTCCACCATGAAGGTGACCCGCGAGGATCCCAAAAAACAACCCGCCGGACAGGCGCCAGATGCCTCTCAAGCGGCGCCGGAGAGCCCGTCCGCGCAGCAGGAGGCGCCGGCCGCGCCGCCGGGACGCTTCGCCCAACTTACCGCGCGCCACCTCTGGCTCAAGCCGCTGCTGGTGGTCGCCGCTATCGCCGCCCTCTTCGTCGGGGTCGGCAAACTCGCCTCATGGCTCTCTTCGCCCATGCTCTCCAGGGTGATCTACATCTCCTTTTTCGTCGGCGTCATGGTCTTTCTTTACAAGAGCTACGTGGACTACATGGTGGAGAGCAGCATGAAGATCAAGGAGCGCGCGGTCAGCATGATGAAGAAAGCCTCGAACCGCGAGCTCCCCGGTCCGGCCGCCGGAGAGCCGGCCGAGCCCCAGGCGGTACCGATGCCAGCTTCTGATTCCATGAACCGGCAGTGACGCCGGCTGCAGCACAACAAACCTAGGAGGGTGCCACAATGCTTGTACGAGACAGGATGACTCAAAACCCGATAACCATCATTCCCGACATCTCGGTGACCGAGGCGTTGCGTCTGATGGGCGAAAAGAAGATCCGGCGCCTCCCCGTAGTAGACCGCTCCGGGCTGTTGGTGGGTATCGTTTCCGACCGCGACCTGCTCCAGGCCTCACCGTCGCCGGCTACCTCGCTGGCCATCTGGGAGATCCACGACCTCTTGGCCAAGCTCACCGTGGAGAAGTGCATGGCGAAGGACGTGATCACCGTCTTCGAGGACACCCCGCTCGAGGAGGCTGCCCGCATCATGGTGGATCGCAGGATCGGCGGCCTGCCGGTAGTCAAAGAGGGCAAGCTGGTCGGGATCATCACGGAATCCGATCTGTTCAACATCCTGCTTGAACTCCTGGGCGGCCGCCGCCAGGGGGTGCGCATCACCGTCGCCACTACCGGTGCCAAGGGGACCCTCGCCGACGTGACCAAGACCATCTACGAGGCAGGCGGCAACATCGTCGGCCTTGGCTTCAGCGAGGTCGACGGCAACCAGGCCGACACCTGGGTGAACACCTTCAAGGTGCAGGGGGTCTCCAAGGAAACGCTGGTGGAGGCGATCCGGCCTCACGTGCGCGAGATCATGGACGTGCGCGAGACCTCGTGACGGCAGGGGAGTGAAATGCACCTGATACAGATCCTGCTGCCGCTTTACGACAACGAGGGTAACCAGTTCACCCAGGACGAGTTCCTCAAGGTGCGTGACGAGCTCTCGGAGCGCTTCGGCGGCATCACCACCTACATGCGCTCCCCGGCACGCGGACTCTGGAAGGAGACCAAGGAGACCACGGTCCAGGACGACATCATCATCTACGAGGTGATGACCAGGGAGCTGGACCGGGCCTGGTGGAGGAAGTACCGGCAGCAGTTGACTGCCGATTTCCGGCAGGCGCTGCTGATCGTGAGAGCGAGCGAGGTGGAGCTCCTCTAGCCGCGGGAACTGCAAGGCGTAAAAAAAAAGCCGGGTGCTCAGGCGACCGTCATGGTCGCCGGGCACCCGGCTTTTTCGTCGATGCGTGACGGGTCCTAGAAGCGCTCGAAATCCTCGTCCATTTCCAGGTCGGCGCCGACGGCCTTACCCATATGACCGGCACCGACGTGGGCCGCGGGTGCCTTGGCAGCAGTTATCTGCTTCATGCCCGGCCTCTCCTTCGCCTTCGTGGTGCGGACCGTTCTCGCCTTCGCCGTACCTTCATCGCCGGTCTTGAAGAAGGCGATGGTGCTTTGCAACTGCTCGGCCTGCGAGGCGAGCTCCTCGGCGGTGGAGGACATCTCCTCGGAGGCGCTGGCGTTTTGCTGGATGACCTGGTCGAGTTGCTGGATCGCCTTGTTGATCTGCTCGGCGCCGGTATCCTGTTCGCGGCTGGCGGCGCTGATTTCCTGGACCAGTTCCGCGGTCTTCTGGATGTCCGGAACCATCTTGGACAGGAGTTCGCCTGCCTTCTCGGCGATGTTCACGCTGTTGGCGGAGAGCTCGGAGATCTCACCGGCTGCTTTCTGGCTCCGCTCCGCGAGTTTCCTCACCTCGCTTGCCACGACCGCGAAACCCTTGCCGTGCTCGCCGGCGCGGGCCGCCTCGATGGCCGCGTTCAGGGCCAAGAGGTTGGTCTGGCGCGCGATCTCCTCGATGATATTGATCTTGCTGGCGATCTCCTTCATGGCATGGACGGTTTCCTGTACCGCCTTGCCCCCTTCCTTGGCGTCTTCGGCGGACTTCACCGCGATCTTCTCGGTCTGGATCGCGTTGTCGGCGTTCTGGCGGATGTTGGACGTCATCTGCTCCATGCTGGAAGAGGCTTCCTCGGCGGCCGCCGCCTGCTCGCTCGCCCCCTGCGACATCTCCTCGGAACTGGAGGAGAGTTCCTGGCTCCCCTGCGCCACGTAGTTGGTGGCCGCTTTCACTTCGGTCACCACCTCTTTGAGCTTGTTCAGCATGGTGCGCATGGCGGCGAGCAACTGTCCCGTCTCGTCCTTCGAGGTCTGGCCGATTTCGAAGGTCAGGTCACCATCGGCAAGACGGTTGGCGGTGTCGACCCCCACCTGCAGCGGCTTTTTGATGCTGGCGGTGACCAGGAAACTGAGGGCGACTGCAAGCAGCACGGCAACTATGGAGATGGTGATTAGCAGGAAGACCACCCGCTGGGTCGCTTTCAGGACCATTCCTTTTTCCTGCTGCATGGCCTTGTTTCCTTCCTGCGCCAGCTCGACAGCAGTATTCTCCATCTTGTGGGTTTCATCCTTGAAAGCGCCAACGGCGGCGTTGGCCTCGGCCGGTGTCTTCACCTTCCCATCGAGGATGGAGCCGGCCACCTTCGCAAAGCCTGCCTTATAGAGGGCGAAGCTTTCCTTTATGATCTTGGTCTTCTCCACGTCCTCCTTGTCCCGTACCACTTTCTCCAGATCCGCTACGCGCTCGGCCGTCTTGCCCGCCTCCTCGTTCCACTTGGCGTAATACTCCTCGACCTTTTTAGCATCGGTGATGTTCAGGAACATGTCCTTTTCATAGCGTCTCATCCCCAATACGTTGGCCCTGGCCCTGGCTGCGTGCTCGGCGATCTTGGCTTCTCCGTCAAGGACTGTGACCATGGTGTTTTCGCCGTCTTTGACCCCCCAGTAACCGGTGCCGGCAACTCCGACCAACAGCAGGACAACGAGCCCGAAGCTGAGCATCAACCTGGTACCAATCTTCATGTTCTTGAGCATTTTTATTCCCCCCTTAGGCAGAGCGCCTATCTGTAACGTCGCTGTTAACTGACATATCGACTCTTGCATCGTATACGGAATGGTACTGATGGAATCAGTATTTTCGAAATGTCCCGTTTGGTCGGGGCGTACAAGATCAGCACATTGCCACTTTTCACGTGGGCTTATGTGAATATCGGAGCCTGTGGGATTTTCTTAAATAAAGAATGGTTTGAGAGGAAATGGGGACAGCTCTCCACAGAGAGGAGGGACACAACTCCGGCGGAAGTGACGGATGGGGCACTTTTTAGAGAAAGGGCGGAAGACAGTGAGTGTGGGGGAGGGAAGTCTCCCCCTAATTCTGGCTGGGTGGCTCGTACTTGTAGCCCGCGCCGTAGATGGAATGGATCAGCTCCTGGTCGGGGGCGACGGCGGAGATCTTCTTGCGCAGCTTCTTGATATGACTGTCGATGGTACGGTCGCTCACGATGCGCTGGTCGGAGTAGATGCGGTCCATCAACTGGGTCCGTGAGTAGATGCGTCCGGGGTTCTGGTAGAGAAAGTGCAAGAGCTTGAATTCGACCACGGTCAGGTCGAGGTCGCGCCCCTTGAACTGGGCCGAGTAGCGGTCGGGGTCCAGGGTGAGGCCGCCGGCCGAGGTGGTGGGCTGTTCCACGCTGCGGCGCAGCACGGTTTTCACCCGCGCCACCACCTCGCGGGGGCTGAAGGGCTTGCAGACGTAGTCGTCGGCGCCAAGCTCCAGGCCGAGCAGCCGGTCGATCTCCTCGACGCGGGCCGTGATCATGATGATGGGAAGCTGCGAGAAGGTGCGTATCTCCTTGCAGATCTCCAGCCCGTCGCGCCCGGGGAGCATCAGGTCGAGCAGCACGAGGTCCGGCTGCCGCTCCCGCACCCGCGGCACCACCTCGGTACCGTTGGCGATCCACACGGTCTCGAAGCCGGACTGCTTCAGGTAATCCCCCAAAAGGCTCGCCAGCTTTTCCTCGTCCTCGACGATCATGATGGTCTGTGTCATGTCCTGCTCCCCGTAAGTGGCAGTTCTATCCTGATCAGCACCCCCCCCTTGGGGGAGGGGAGTGCGGCGATGGTCCCCTCGTGCGCCTCCACGATGTTCTTGCAGATGGCCAGGCCGAGCCCGGCGCCCCCGAGGGCACGGTTCCTGGAATTCTCCACCCGGAACAGCCGGTCGAAGAGCTGGGCCAGTTCCTCGGGCTGCACCCCGGGCGCCGAGTCGGCGAATTCCACGATGGCACGGCCGCCGTCACGCTTGAGCCGCACCGAGAGCTCACCGCCTGGGTCGGTGTACTTGAGCGAGTTGCCCAAGAGGTTGCTGAAAAGCTGGTTCAGGCGCCCCCCGTCCGCGAAGACGGTCAGCTCCTCGCGGGGGAGCAGCTGCCGCAGCGCGATGCTCTTCTGGCGGAACTTCGCGGCGAACGGCTCCAGGGCGTCCTCCAGGAGTTCGGTCAGGTCGACCAGTTCCTTTCTGTAGTTGAGCGCGCCGATGTCGGACATGGAGATCTGGTACAGGTCCTCGACCAGCCGCCCCAGGTGCATAACCTCAGCGTGCAGCGACCGCATCGACTCCGGTCCAAGCGGGCGCACCCCGTCCTGCAGCGCCTCGATCTCGCCGCGCAGGATGGATAGTGGCGTGCGCAGTTCGTGGGAGATGTCGGCCAGGTAGCGCCGGCGGGCCCGCTCGTTGTTTTCCAGGGAGAGGGCCAGGGTGTTGAAGTCGCGGGCGAGTTGCCCAAGTTCGTCGCTGGATTCCACCGGCACCCTGGTGTCGTATTCGCCCGAGGCGAGTCGGTGCAGGGAGCCGGCGAGCCTCTTGATCGGCTCGACCAGGCGGTGCGCAAGGGGGAGCGAGAGCGCCGCCGACACGAGCAGCATGACGACGGCGACCAGCCCCATGGTGAGCTTTTGCTGCTGCACGAAGAGGAGCTGGTAGGTGTCGGTGAGCCGCTGCCTCGGACGCAGCGCCAGGTAGCCCACCACCTCGCCGTCGCTGGTCAGCTTCTTCACCTGCGCCGTGTCCAAGTTCCCCTGGGTCCCCTGGAGCAGGCGCTTGCCGGCGTCGAGCAGCACCACGCGCCCTTCGAAACGGTAGAGGAAGCGCTGCGGCAGGTGCTGCCCCTGGCTGCTCAGGTTCATGAACCCGCGCCGCCCCATCCTGTGCTGGGCGCCGTCGCTGTCGCCGCCTTCGCGTCCTTCGCGTGTCGCGGCAACGATGTCGAACCAGGTGGAGGGCTCCTGCTGCAGGAATTCCCAGCTGCCGTTACTGCCGTAGGACTGCTCCAGCACGCGTGCCAGCCGCTGCAGCCGGTCCTTCTCCATGGTGTTCACGTAGGCGAGGAAGCCGTGCCCGATGCTCCATTGCATGATGAGGAACATGGAAATCACCACCGCGCCGGTTGCGGCAAGCATGGTGAATAAGAGCCTGTATTTGATCTTTACCTTCATGGCATCCACCGTTTAAGTCAATCGTACAGCTTTGTATTAGCATAGTTGTGGTTAATGTGCCATTGCATCTTTGAGCCGGAAGGAAATTCCACATTTGCTCCACAATTGTTCCTTATTGTACTGTTAGCTTGATACTCAAATAATGATTGGAGCGGACCGGGAAGTCATGGCCGCCACTGAAAGCACGGCAACGATCATCTGAAAGAAAGACGGCCTGAGGCCGCAAGGAGAAGATCATGAAAAAGCTTATCGCACTGGCATTTGTCATCGTACTTGCCGGAGCCGCCACGGCCCAGGCAAGGGTGGATTTCAGCGTTAACATCGGCATTCCGGTCGCCCCGGTCCCCGTAGCCCCGCCACCAGTCGTCTACCCCGCACCTGCCCCGGTGGTCTACCCGCCCCCTGTGGCCCCGGTGGCCTACGCCGAACCGCCCAGCTTCATCTACTCGCCTGCCCTGGGGTTCTACGTGTCGGTGGGGCTACCCTACGACGTGGTCTACATGGACAACGGCTACTACCAGTACCGGGACGGCTATTGGTACGTGGCGAACAGCTACCGCGGACCGTGGACCTACGTCGCCCCGCGCCGGCTCCCCTACGGCCTGCACCAGCACCGCTACGAGCAGATCCGTTACTACCGCGACCACGAGTATCGCACCTACCTGAGCGATCGCGACCACTACCGTGGCAACTGGTACCGCCCGGTGGCGGAGCGCCGCGACGGTCGCTGGGGCGAGCGCAAGGATTACTACCGCGACGGGTACAGGGATGGCCGCCGCGACAACCGCTGGGATGACCGCAGGGACGACCGCAGGGACAACCGCAGGGACGACCGCCGCGACTACAGGGATCGCCACTGATCCCGCGGCCTGCAACCTCCTCCCGTGCCCGGGCTTCCGGGCTCTCCTCCTTCTCCTGGAGGGACGGGACGGGAGGGGGAAGCCTTTCCCACGGCGGCTGTGCAGCATTAGAGAAATTTGAGCCGTCTTTTCTCCCGTTTCGTGGTATAGTCGCAACTCTAATGAGTCACGGACCCCATGGGCCTTTCAGGCTTCTGGGGTTTTTTGTGGCGTCACACCAAGAAACAGGAGTACCAGTGGATTTCAAACAGTTTAACTTGCACCCCAAGGTCCAGGCAGGCGTAGAGGCCGTGGGGTACCAGACCCCGACCCCCATCCAGTTGCAGGCCATTCCCACGGTGATCGCCGGACAGGACGTGCTCGGGCTGGCCCAGACCGGTACCGGCAAGACCGCCGCCTTCGGTCTTCCCATGCTGCACCGCCTGGTGGAGGGGAGCCGCGGCCAGGTGCGTGCGCTCGTGCTTGCCCCCACCCGCGAGCTCGCCGAGCAGATCAACGAATCGCTCACCGCACTGGCGCAGCAGACCCGGCTGAAAAGCATCACCGTCTACGGCGGCGTCAACATCAACACCCAGATTAAGAAGCTCAGGGAGGGGGCCGACATCGTGGTCGCCTGCCCCGGGCGCCTGCTTGACCATATCTCCCAGGGAACCATCGATCTTTCCAAGGTCGAGGTCCTGGTCCTGGACGAGGCGGACCAGATGTTCGACATGGGCTTTCTCCCCGACGTGAGGAAGATCCTGCGGGTGCTCCCCGGCAAGAGGCAGAACCTGATGTTCTCCGCCACCATGCCCGACGACATCCGCCGCCTGGCGCACGAGATCCTGTGCCGTCCGGTCACCGTGCAGGTGAGCCGCACCGCCCCGGCGGCGACCGTCTCGCATGCCCTTTACCCGGTGGGGCAGCACCTGAAGACCCCGCTTCTCTTCGAGCTCTTGAAACACACCGACACCGAGAGCGTGCTCATCTTCACCAAGACCAAGCACCGCGCCAAGAGGGTGGGGGAGCAGCTCGAGAAGGCGGGCTACAAGGCGACCAGCCTGCAGGGGAACCTGTCCCAAAACCGCAGGCAGGCGGCCTTGGACGGCTTCCGGGACGGCACCTACCAGATCATGGTTGCCACCGACATCGCCGCCCGCGGCATCGACGTCTCCCTCATCTCCCACGTCATCAACTACGACATCCCCGACACCCCGGAGGCCTACACCCACCGCATCGGCCGCACCGGCCGCGCCGCCAAGACCGGCGACGCCTTCACCCTGGTGACCGGCGAGGACGAGGCGATGGTTAAAAGCATCGAGCGCGTGCTCGGCTCCAAGATCGAGCGGCGCCGGGTGGAGGGGTTCGACTACACCGTGCCGCCGCCGAAAAAGGACGCCGAGTTCGCCCGCGCCCCGCGCGAGCCGCAGCGCAAGAAGCAGCCGGCCGCCGCGACCCAGGGCAAGCCCGCCGAAGCCAAGAGCGCGCAGGGAGCGGGGAGACCCGCCCAGCCGGGCAGCAGCCGCGGTCCCGGTGCATCCCGTCCCGGCGGCAGCCGCCAGCAGGCCGGGCAGCGCCAGGGCGGCAACCGCCCGGCCGGTGCCAGTGCCGGTGCCGGTGAAGGGCAGCGCGCCGGCGCGCAGCGTCCCGGCAACCAGGCCGCCCGGCGCAGCGGCAGGTAGGCTGCAGCGGCAATCAAGCGCAAAAGAAAAGGGGAAAGTCTCGCGACTTTCCCCTTTTTTCATGGTGGCTGCCGGCTTCAGTCTCCCAGCCACCCCGCTTCGGGAAGCTGTACCGGATCGCATACAGCGTCGACGTCCCTGGCCTTGGCGCCGCAGTTGCCGCATTCGACGGTAGGTTGCAGCGTGAGTTGGTGAACCTTGTCTATCTCTCCTCTCGCGGTAAGGGCGCAGATGTGCTCGCTGTGCCCCTCTTTGTTGCATGCCATGATTGTCACCTCCTAGTCAGAAATGTCATAGCCGCTTCGCCCGATGGAGCTGCATTGTCTTTGTTGAGATGTTACTATTCCATTTTACCCTTTTTTGCTAAAATTGTTGTCACAGAAGAAGATAGCTACAGGCTGAGGAGGTAACCCATGCTCGCATCGAGATGCCCCAAATGCAACGGCAGAGGAAAAATCCTGATGGCTTCCCGGCAGTCCGGATATGATGTCGAGGAAGTTCCCTGCACCATGTGCAAGGGGTCGGGACGGAAATAGCAAAGCGCAGCCAGGAGAGACAACAGGACGGATGCGCTGAGGATACGAAAAGAGGGGGAGGCCACTGCGGCGTCCCCCTTTGCTCGTTACACGGAGCGTTGCCTCGGCGGACGCCGCAGGCTCAGTCGACGGGGGACGGCTCCGATATCGGAACCAGCAACAAGGGGCACCTGCTGCGACTGCAGATGCCGTGGGCCACGCTTCCGGTCCAGAAGGCGGCCATGCCGGTCTTGCCGTGGGTAGGGAGCACCATGAGGTCTATCTTCGCCTCCTGGGCGGCCCGGGCGATGGTCTCGGCCGGATCCCCCCTGAGGACGTGGGCCGAGGCACGGATCCCCTCCCGGACCAGTTCCTGCACCACCCCGTCCAGGTGCTCGGAGGCGTCCCGCGCCTCCAGGTCCAGGATGCGCGACGCCGTGGCCGGCAGGGTCCGCGCCGTCACCTTCTCGTCCGGGGGAAGCGACTCGTAGGTGGGGATCACCGTGGTGATGTGCAGGTCGGCGTTGCAGATCCTCGCCACCGCCATGACCACCGGCAGACCCTTCTCGTGCTCCGGGTCGGTGTCCAGCGGCAGGAGTATCTGGCAGCAGCAAAACGGCGGCGGCTCGCCGCGCTCGTCGGGGTGGGTGATCAGGACCGGGAGGGTCCCCCCGGCGATCACCTTCTGCGCGATGGAGCCGAACAGCAGGTGGATTGCCTTGCCGCGCCCGTGCGAGCACATCACCACGAGGTCGTGGCCGAGTTCGGCGGCATGGGCGACGATGCTCTGGGACACGAGCTGGGTCTCGGTCTCGTGTACGTGGCACTCGACCCGCGGGATGCCTTCAAACCACTGCCGCGCCACTTCCTGCAGGTAGCGCTGCGCCTCTTCGAAACCGGTCAGGTGCTTCTGGCCGTGCACCTGGCTCGGGGCGTCCTTCTCCACCACGTGGAAAAGGGTCACCTGGGCGCCCAGCTTTTCGGCCATGAAGCGGGCGGCCGGGAGGGCCGCCTCGGCGAGTTTTGATCCGTCCATCGGGACGAGAATGTGCTTGAACATGGTAATCATCCTGGGAAAAAGGTCGCGTAGATCAGGTAGATGTTGAGGGCGACGATGAGGCTCGCCGCCACGCCGGCAAGGACCGTGGTAGCCCCCTTGTTGACCAGGTCTCCCATCAGGTCGCGGCGGCGGGTGAAGAGCACCAGCGGGACGATGGCGAAGGGGAGCCCGAAGGAGAGCACCACCTGGCTGATCACCAGGGTGCGGGTCGGGTCGAACCCCATGGCGATCACGAACAGGGAAGGCGCCATGGTGACGAGGCGCCTGATCCAGGGCTTTATGTGGCGCTGGATGAACCCCTGCATGATCACCTGACCTGCGCTGGTCCCCACGCTGCTTGAGGAGAGACCGGAGAAGAGCAGTGAGATGCCGAAGATGTACTTCGCCGCCGAGCCGAGGAGCGGCTCCAGGGTCCGGTACGCCTCCTCGATGGTGGCGACCGAGGTCTTGCCGGTGGCGTAGAAGGTGGCCGCTGCCATGATGAGCATGGACATGTTCACGAAGCTCGCGATCCCCATGGCGATCACCACGTCCATGATCTCGTAGCGGAACAGGGTGCGCAGCTTCGCCCTGTCCTTCACCACGATCCTCCCCTGCATGAGCGACGAGTGCAGGAAGATGGCGTGAGGCATGACGGTGGCGCCGATGATGCCCGTGGCCAAGAGGATGCTTTCGCGACCGGCGAAGGCGGGGCGCACCACGTGGCCGGCGATGTCGCCCCAGTCCGGGCTCGCGATGAAGATCTCGGCCACGTAGCAAAGGGCGATGACGGCGACCATGGCGGAGATCACCGCCTCCAGGGGTCTGAAGCCGAAGCGCTCCATGCCGAGGATGCCGATGGTGGTCAGGGCGGTGAGCAGGGCTCCTGCCAAAAGCGGGATGCCGAACAGGAGCTGGAAGCCGAGCGCCGCTCCCATGAACTCGGCCAGGTCGGTGGCCATGGCCACCGCCTCCATGATGATCCACATGGTGATCGATACCGGCTTGGGGAACTGGTTGCGGCAGTGCTCCGCGAGGTTCTGGCCGGTGGCGAGGCCCAGCTTGGCGGAGAGCGTCTGGATCAGCATGGCGATCAGGTTGCTGGTGATGATCACCCAAAGCAGCAGGTAGCCGAACTGCGCCCCCCCCTGGATGTTGGTGGCGAAGTTGCCGGGATCGACGTAGGCGACGCTGGCGATGAAGGCGGGGCCGAGGAAGGGGAAGACGCGGGCGAGTCTGGATTTCTTCGTTTCGCGCGACAGGGCCTCCAGGGCGGACTGGACGGTCCTCGAATCAAGGTTGCTGGCGCTGTTTTTGGGCAATGTGACCTCGCGGGCTGGCTCGTGGGCCGGAACGTCACCTAATTCTATCTGCGATGGCTTGAAGAGCAACTCCTGGCTTTGAAAAACATGGTCAGGCGCCGTAAGGCTGTAAAATGAGTTGGCAGCGCACCAAAGAGCATGGTAAAAGCGACGGTGAAGTAGTATAGCCGAGGCGGCCATTGCGGTCGCTGCAAAATTGTTTGATAATTATCATTATCTCGGCTAGAATCTGGCGTCCTATCAACGGGAATGGAAAATGCCGGAAGACCAACGAAATCTACTAGAAGACAGTGAAGATCTCGGCGCCGCCTGCCAGAAAGCGCTCGCCGAAACCTCCAAGGCATTGAAGGCCTTTTCCTTCTATCCCGATAACCATCCCCTGCGTTCGCAAATACTCACCTCTGCCTACGAGGCTCTTGCCAATCTGGTCAGGCGCGGCCCCGTCACCCTGATCGTGCAGCGCGGCGGTTTTGCCATCGCCGGCCGCAAGGACGCCATCGAAAACAACCCGATGACCAAGGCCCTGGCCCAGGAGCTCTTCGCCCGCGAGCTGCAGCGGCTCACCTTCCTCCCGGAGCTGTCCCCGGCGGATCTCTCCGCCCTCCTTTCCGCACTGGCGGTGTCGCCGCAGAAGATCGCCGAGGACGGTGGCGTGGCAGGCATGCTGTCCCGAAACGGCATCTCCGCCGTAATGGTGAACCAGATCGACGTATCGGCCGTGTACACCAAGAAGTCGGCGGGACAGGCCGAGGAAGAGGAGGGGGACGGCGGCGCCGAGGTGCCCGAGGAGCGCCCCCTCGAGCCTTCTCCGGCACAGGGGAGCGTGGCCGGTGAGGCAGCCGAGCCGGGCGTCGACGAGCTCCTGGCCGCGCTGGCCGCCGAGACCGATGATGAACGCTACCGGCAGCTTGCGCGCCTGCTGTTGAAAAAGGCCCTGCCGCTTAAGCTGGAGGGTAACTTCGACCGGCTCTACGTGGTGCTCGCGCGCCTGTTGGAACAGCAGGCGGACCCGGCCAGGAGTACGGTCTGCCGCGACGTGGCGCACACGGTGCTGCAACAGCTCATCCTCGGGGAGATGGCCGAACACCTGCTGAACCACCTGGAGGATGTCGATTTCCCCGACAAGGAGGCGATCTGCCGCATGCTCAGGCTCGGCGGTGCCGAGGTGGTGGACGCGGTGGTTCGGCGCTTGACCGCCACCGGGAGCAGGGGCGCTCGCAAGGCGCTCGGCACCGCCCTGGTCCGCATCGGGGTGCAGGCGCAGCCCCAACTGCTCACCCTCCTCAAGGACGGCCGGGTGCAGGTGGTGCAGATGGCGGTGGCCATCCTCGCCGAGATCGGCAACCGCGATGCGGTCAAGGGGCTGGTGCTGACCGCGTATCACCCGGAGGGGCGGGTGCGCATGGAGAGCATCCGGGCACTGGCGCGGATCGGCGGGATGGAGGCCACCGGCGTGCTCCTCTCCCTGGTGCAGGAGGGGGACGAACCGACCGCTCTGCACGCGATCTCCTGGCTTGGGACCTGCCGAAACCAGGCGGCGCTCGAGCCCCTGCTCAGGCTGGTGGCGAGGCGCGACCTGAGGGGGAAGCTGCAGGCGCTGCAGCTGGAGGCGCTAAGGGCCGTAGGACGCATCGGCGACCGGCGCGCCCTCGCGGCACTGTTCAAGGTGGTCCGCAGACGCTGCCTGCTCGGCACGACCCGCCGCCGGGAGCAGAAACTCGTCGCCCTCGAGGCCATCGCCGCCCTGGGAGGGGAACAGGCGCGGGCGTTCCTGCAGGGGTACGCCTCGGGCAACGGAGAGCTGGCCGGCCCAGCGGCGGCGGCGCTGCAGACAATGGCGCAGAAGGAAACAGGGCATGAGTGAGATCACCAAAAACGAGGTGCAGCGCGCGGCGATGCTGTTCACCGCCTCGATAAAGTCGGTGCTGCTCTATCCCCTGGCCCATCCGGCGGTGCGCCAGCCTTTGCAGGAACTGGTCGGGCTCATGGGCGAGATGATGGGGGAGCGGCATGAACTGCACCTGGGCGTGGTGGAGGGGACCTTCTTCATCGAAGGGTGCCTGCTGGTCTCCCCCAACGCGGCCGTCGCCGAACTGGTCGAGCGCCTGCTGCAGAAGGGGGTCGACGCCGTCACCATCTACCCCGGGGTCACCCCCGACGACCTCTTCGGCTTCGCCACGCTGCTGGCGAACCGGCAGGTCGGCGCGGAGACCTTCGCGGCAGAGCTGGAGAGGAAGGGGATCAGCAACGTCCGGCTGGGGATCGACGAGGTCGTCGCCGGCGAGGGGGAGGGGAAAGGGGAGGCCCTGGTCCCCGCCGCCATCTACCGCGACGCGCTGAAGGCGGTGCGCGACACCATGCGCGAGATCGATAACGGTCGGATCCCAAGCGGCGAGTGGATCAACGGTGTGGTGGAGAACATGGTCACGGTGACCATGGAGGAACCGACCACCCTGCTCGGCCTCGCCATGATCAAGGACTACGACAACTACACCTTCAGCCATTCGGTGAACGTGGGCATCCTGGCGCTCACCCTGGCCGCCTTTCTCGGCCTGGAAAAGGAGGCGCTGCACGAGATCAACACCGCTGGGCTTTTGCACGACATCGGCAAGACCAGGATCGACAAGACCATCCTGAACAGCCCGGGCAAGCTCTCGGACACCGAGTTCAAGGAGATGAAGCGCCACGCCGAGGAAGGTTCCGAGATCGTCAAGAAGATGAAGAACATCCCCACGGCGGTGGCGGAGGCGGTGCTTGGCCACCACATCCGCCACGACCGCACCGGGTACCCCGAGTGGGCCCGGGAGATGCACTTCGGTCTGTACACCGAGATCGTCTCCGTGGCCGACTGCTACGACGCCATCACCACGCTGCGCACCTACCAGAGGCCGACCCTGCCCAAGGAGGCCATGCAGATCATGCACCGCCTGGCGGGCTCCTCGCTAAACGGCGAGCTGGTGGAGCAGTTCGAGGCGATGATGGGGGAATACCCGGTGGGAAGCCTGGTGCGCCTGGATACCAACGAGATCGCCCTGGTGCTGAAGCCGCATCCGATGGAGTGCGCGGAGCCGTCGGTGAAGATCCTGATCGGCGCCCAGGGCGAAACGCTGGAGACGCCCCGGCTGGTGAGCCTCGCCGAACAGGGGGGGAGGCGCTACGCCACCATCATCGCCCCCGTCGACCCGCTCCTTAAGAACATCAACCTGGCCAATCACCTGCTCGCCTGATAAGGCAGGTTGAGGTTGAAAGGGATAAAAGAAGGGGGGACGGCTTTGGCCGTCCCCCCTTTCTGCATCTAAAGCGTGGCGTGCGTGCCTAGGCGGACCACTGGCCGTGCAGGTTGCAGTACTCGCGGACCTTGATGTCGGCGGCGCTGATCGGGAAGGTCGCTTCCGGGGCCTGGCCCGGCTGCAACTGGGCGCGGTAGACCTTGCCGTCGGCGATCACTTCGATCCACTCGATGTAGTGGGCGCTTTCCATCGGGTGCGGGATGCTGCCGACCTTGACGGTGACGGTTCCTGCGCCGCGCTCGATGACCGGTACGTGCTTCTCTTTGGAAGCGTCCACGGTGTTTTCCTTCTGCAGCTTCATCTCCTCGCCGCAGCAGACCAGTTGGCCGCCGCCGGCATGGAACACCTCGACTATATTGCCGCACATTTCACACTTGTAGATTTCCAGAGCCTGAGCCATTGAATCCCTCCTGTTTTTGTTGGTTGGTATTTTGTTGCCGCTGTATGCCGGTCGGTATTTGGTGCCGCTATTTGAACCAGGCGGCGAGGTTTGCCGCCAAAGCCCGGTTGTTCCCTTGCAGGAACTTGTTCTGAAAGATGGCGTCGTCGCCGAAGACAAGGAAGGAGCCCTTCCCCATGTCGCCGGCCACCACCACGCCGAAGGAGGCCGTTTCCTCCTTGGACTGCTTCTGGTCCTGGTCGACGTCGATCCAGGCCTGGAAGCCGGTGGCCGCGATGACCTCGGCGCCGTCGCCTTGGTTGATGAGCCCCCAGGCGCCGTGCACGCTAAAATCCTTGATGCCCCGGAAAAGCGGGTGCTCCTTCAGCCGGACGACCCGGAACCTTAGGAGGTCACCCTCGATCACGTTCTCGCGCTCCTGGATCACCCCCATGGTGTGGCTGACCTGCAGCCGGTCCAAAAGGGAAGCCATCGGGGGCGCTACGTGGAGCATCACCGCCACGCGGCCGCCGTTTTGGATAAACCGCGTCACGGCCTCGATCTCGTTGGGGTGCAGCGGGGTGAAGCCCCCGCTGATGACCAGGGCGCGCGCGCCAGCCAGCGTGGCATCGGTGAGCGGCTGGTCCACGGTGCCAACCTCAAGGCCCGCCCCCTGGAACACCTCGGCCAGCCCCGAGAGCTGCAGCGGCCCCTGTTCCTTCACCTGGAAGCGTTCGCCGTGCCCGTTGTCGAAGAGCACCTTCCCTGCGGCCAGCACGGGAGAGGTCATCATTAAGAACGCCAGTACAATTATACTCATGAATCTCAAAGCGCCAGTCATTAAATCCTCCATTGCATGAAATTTTAAAAAAGACCTTTTTGATCCTGTTGGTCCTTATAGCAGCATTGTTCCGGCCACGCAATAACTTTTTTTCGGTCTACGGGACTGCCATCGTTGACAGGGGGGCTGGCGCCGATGTATTACAGGTATCCGGAGAACGTCATCACTGATTCTGGGGGCTACACATGATCGTGCATATAGTGCTTTTCAAGCTCAAAGAGGCCACCGCTGAGAACGTCGAGGCTGCCAGGCAGCGTCTTCTGAGCATGGATGGCAAGGTGGAGCTGCTGCGTCACCTCGAGGTGGGGGTGGACCTGATCCGCTCGGAGCGGTCCGCGGACATCGCCCTGTACACCAAGTTCGACTCACTGGAAGACCTGCAGGCCTACCAGGTGCACCCGTACCACGCCAACGAGGTGGCCGCCTACATGAGGAGCGTCTGCTCCTCGGTGGTCGCCGCCGACTATGAAGTCTGATCGCAAGCAACACCAAACAACGAGGAGGAGTAACTGATGGAGCTGTGTGCCTGTGGCAGCGGTTTGGCTTACGCCGAATGCTGCCGCCCTGTCATCAAGGGGGAGCGCCGCGCTGAGACGGCAGAGGCGCTGATGCGCGCGCGTTACGCCGCGTACGCCAACGTCGAGACCGATTTCCTGTTGGAGAGCACCCACCCAAAGCACCGCGAGGGGTACGACGCTCAGGGGACGCGCGAGTGGGCCGAGAAGTCCGAATGGCAGGGACTGGAGATCGTCTCCACCAAGGACGGCGGCAAGGATGACGCCACCGGCGAGGTGGAGTTCATGGCCCGCTGGAAGGAACAGGGGGAGGACCGGGTGCACCACGAGCGCGCCCTGTTCAAGAAGGAGAAGGAGGGGTGGCTCTTTACCGACGGCAAACCGGTGACCCGGCAGCCGGTGGTGAGGACCTCGCCCAAGATCGGGCGCAACGATCCCTGCAGCTGCGGCAGCGGGGTGAAGTACAAGAAGTGCTGCGGCAAGTAGACCGGCCGGAGCGGGAATAGGAAAGGGGCGAGTGGAATTCCACTCGCCCCTTCTTTTTTTGGCGTTGGTGCGGCAGCTGCGGGTGCCCTCATCCGCCCCTTCGGGGCACCTTCTCCCGAGGGGAGAAGGGGAAGGACTACCCTTGCCACCGGGAAACGGTGGCTGACTACCCTTGTCACCGGGAAAAGGTGGCCGACTACCCTGCCACCGGCAAACGGTGCCGACTACCCTCGCCCTCCGGGAGAGGGTGGCCGAAGGCCGGGTGAGGGCCCCCCTTTTTGCGAATGGGGTACAGGGGGATTTCCTCCGGGCGGATCACCTACTCCTGGCTGGCCAAAAGCGCTTGGTTCACGTCCTCGATAAGGTCGTCGATGTGCTCGATGCCGACCGAGAGCCGGATCAGGTCGGGCGTGACCCCCGAGGCGACCTGCTGCTCCTCGGAAAGCTGACGGTGCGTGGTGCTGGCCGGGTGCAGGACGCAGCTCCTCGCGTCACCCACGTGCACCACCAGGGCCACCAGCTGGCAGCTCTCCATGAACTTCTTCCCGGCCGCTGCGCCCCCCTTGATGCCGAAGGTGAGCACGCCGCTCGCCCCCTTCGGGAGGTACTTCTGCGCCCGGGCGTAGCTCTTGTGGCTCTCGAGCCCCGGGTAGCTCACCCAGGAAACCGCCTCGTGCTTCTCCAGGAACTTCGCCATGGCGAGCGCGTTCTCGGAGTGGCGCTGCATCCTAAGCGGCAGCGTCTCAAGCCCCAGGTTGAAAAGGAAGGCATTCATCGGGGCCGGGCAGGGGCCGATGTCGCGCATGAGCTGCACGCGCGCCTTGACGATGTAGGCGAGCTTGCCGAAGGTCTTCAGGTACTGCAGGCCGTGGTAGCTCTCATCCGGCTCGGTCATCTCCGGATACTTCCCGTTGCCCCAGTCGAAGTTGCCGCCGTCCACGATCACGCCCCCAACGCTGGTCGCGTGTCCGTCGATGTACTTCGTGGCGGAGTGGATCACGATGTCGGCGCCGAGCTCGAGCGGCCGGCAGAGGTACGGCGTCGGGAAGGTGTTGTCTATGATGAGGGGCACCTGCATCTTCTTCGCGATGCGGGAGAACTTGTCGAAGTCGAGGATGTTGAGGCCGGGGTTGCCGATGGTCTCGCCGAAGAGACAGCGGGTCTCGGGGCGGAAGGCTGCGACGATGGTCGCCTCGTCCGCCTCGGGATCGACGAAGGTCACCTCGATCCCCATCTTGGGAAAGGTGTTGGCGAAAAGCGAGTAGGTGCCGCCGTACAGGGTGCTGGCCGCGACCACGTGCTGGCCGGAGCGGCAGATGTTCATCACGGCGATGGTGGAGGCCGCCTGGCCGCTCGAAGTCGCCATGGCAGCGATCCCCCCCTCCATTGCGGCGATCTTCATTTCGAACCCTTCCGCCGTCGGGTTGGAAAGCCGGGTGTAGAAATGCCCCCCGACTTCGAGGTCGAACAGTTTGGCTACGTGCTCCGCGCTGGAAAACTTGAAGGTCGTGCTCTGGTAGATGGGCAGGATGCGGGGATCGCCGTCCTTGGGGGCGAAGCCTTCCTGGATCGCCTGGGTCTCGATGCGCCAATTCTTCTTCATGGTTCCCTCCTCCGTGAGTCTGTATAGCAAGGCAAGGCGCGTACTATAGCAGAATTGTCATCGCGTTTGCAGGGAAATATTAGAATGGCGCCTGGGTGGCCTGATCGCCGGGGGAATACGCCTTGCCCCGGTTCCGGTAATGTGCTAATAAAACGAGACACCAAAAAAGGAGGGGATGCATGCCCGTCGCTGATAAGATCGCCGGATTTATTGCGAAATCGTCGTGGATCAGGAAGATGTTCGAGGAGGGGGAGAAGCTCAGGAAGGAGTACGGCGCCGACAAGGTCTACGACTTCACCCTCGGGAACCCCGACGTCGAGCCCCCCGAGGCGTTCCAGGCCGAGTTCCAGAAGCTCGCCAATGCGCCGGTCCCGGGCATGCACCGCTACATGAACAACGCCGGCTACCTCGAGACCAGGAACGCAGTGGCGCGCATGCTTTCCGCCGCCTCCGACCTTCCGGTGCAGGGTGGCCAGGTGGTGATGACCTGCGGCGCCGGCGGGGCCCTCAACGTGGTGCTGAAGACGATCCTGAACCCCGGCGACGAGGTGATCCTGCTCACCCCGTTCTTCGTGGAGTACCGCTTCTACATCGACAACCACGGCGGCGTCCCGGTCGAGGTCTGGACCGACCGCGAGACCTTCCAGCTCGACATCCCGGCCATCGCTGCCGCGGTCACCGCCAAGACCCGCGCCATCATCATCTGCTCCCCCAATAACCCGACCGGCGTCATCTACCCGGCCGAGAGCCTCAAGGCGCTGGGCGAGATGATAGCCGCCAAGGAAGAGGAACTGGGGAGGCAGATCCTGGTCATCTCCGACGAGCCCTACGCCCGCATCGCCTACGACGGCAAGAGCGTTCCCAGCATCTTCCGCTACGTCCAGAACTCCGTCATCGTCACCTCGCACTCCAAGGACCTGGCCCTCCCCGGCGAGCGCATCGGCTACCTGGCCGCGAGCCCGCGGATGAAGAACGTCGACCAGTTCATGGAGGGGGCGGTGTTCTCCAACCGCGTACTCGGCTTCGTGAACGCGCCGGCCCTGATGCAGCGCCTGGTGGCCGGGCTGCAGCACGTTTCGGTGGACATCGACGCCTACCGCGTCAAGCGCGACCTGCTCTACGACTCCCTCACCGGGATGGGTTTCTCCATGGTGAAGCCCGACGGCGCCTTTTACCTCTTCCCCAAGTCGCCGCTGGCCGACGACGTCGAGTTCGTGAAGATGGCGCAGAAGCACCGCATCCTGCTGGTGCCCGGCGCCGGCTTCGGAGCCCCCGGCTTCTTCCGCATCGCCTACTGCGTGGACAAGGGGATGATCGAGAGAAGCATCCCCGCCTGGCGCGAGCTGGCCAAAGAGGCGGGCCTCCCCGGATAGAAGGGACCACCATGACCGAGACCATTCTGATAGTCGACGACGAGGAGGGTATCCGCTCCTCCCTGGCCGGCATCCTCGAGGACGAGGGGTACCGCACCGTCTGCGCCGCCGACGGCACCGAGGCGCTGGCCCTGTGCCAGAAGGAGCTCCCGGGGCTCGTGCTCCTGGACATCTGGATGCCCAAGATGGACGGCATCGAGACGCTCAAGCGCCTGAAGGAGCTGCACCCGGCCCTCAACGTCATCATGATGAGCGGCCACGGCACCATCGAAACCGCGGTCAAGTCGACCAAGCTTGGGGCCTACGACTTCATCGAGAAGCCGCTCTCCCTGGAGAAGGTGGTGGTCACCGTGGAGAACGCCCTCTCCATGAACCGCCTCAAGGAGGAGAACGCGGCGCTCAGGGGGCAGGTGCAGCAGGGGCACGAGATGATCGGCAACTCGGCCGCCATGCAGCAGCTCGCCGAGCAGATCCGGCTGGTCGCCCCCACCAACGCCTCGGTCCTCATCACCGGCGAGAACGGCACCGGCAAGGAGCTGGTGGCCCGCTCGGTCCACTACCACAGCCAGCGCCGGGACAAGCCCTTCATCGAGATCAACTGCGCCGCGATCCCCGAGGAGCTGATCGAGAGCGAGCTCTTCGGCCACGAGCGGGGCGCCTTCACCGGCGCGGTCGCGCAGAAGAAGGGGAAGTTCGACCTGGCCGACGGCGGCACCCTGTTCCTGGACGAGATCGGCGACATGTCGCTCAAGACCCAGGCCAAGGTGCTGCGCATCCTGCAGGAGAAGAAGTTCGAGAGGGTGGGGGGGACCAGGACCCTCGAGGTGGACGTCCGTATCGTCGCCGCCACCAACAAGCTCCTCGAGGAGGAGATCAAGAACGGCACCTTCCGCGAGGACCTCTACTACCGCCTGAACGTGGTCCCCTTCAAGGTGCCGCCGCTGCGCGAGCGCCGCGAGGACATCCCGCTTCTGGCCGGCTATTTCCTGGACGCCTTCTGCGACCTGGAGGGGCGCGAGCACAAGCGCATCGTCCCCGAGGCGATGGAGTCGCTCAAGCGCTACGACTGGCCCGGCAACGTGCGCGAGTTGAAGAACATCGTGGAGCGCCTGGTGATCATGACCCCCGGAGGCACCATCACCATGAACCACCTCCCCGACGATTTCGTCTCCGCCGGGGGGCGGGAGGGGGGGGGCGGCAAGCTCGACAGCGTGCTGGAGCTCTCAAGCCTCAGGGAGGCGCGCGAGGAATTCGAGCGCGAGTTCATCATGCAGAAGCTCGAGGAGAACGACTGGAACGTCTCGAAGACCGCGGAGGCGATCGAACTGGAGCGGAGCAACCTGCACCGGAAGATCAAGAGCTACGGCATCGACATGAAGAAGTAGCGGGGCGCCATGTTCTTCAGACTGTTCCTCATTTTCCTGATCGTCCCGGTCATCGAGATCTACCTGATCATCAAGATCGGGCAGGTGATAGGCGGCGTCGCCACCGTCGCCTCGCTGCTGTTCATGAGCCTTCTGGGGGCGTGGCTCATGCGCCACCAAGGGGGGAGGGTGCTCGGGGAGATCCGCGACGAGCTCTCCCGGGGTAGGCTTCCCGCGGCGCAGCTTCTCGACGGGGCCCTCGTCTTCGTCGGGGGCGTCCTGCTCACCACACCCGGCTTCTTCACCGACTTTTTGGGTATCTTCTTCCTCATCCCCGCCACCAGGCGCTACATCAAGCTCTGGCTCGGGCTCTGGCTGCAGGCCAGGATCGCCCGCGGCGGCTTCGTGATGCGCCGACACTTCTGATCCCTGCTTCGTCCCGGCGGCACCCTCCGTTTCCCGCTCCAATTGCACCCCCACCTTTTTGGGCTACTATTTCCCAGTGTCCGCGCGGCCGTCGGTGCGCCTGCTGCGGGGAAAGGGGAACGCCATGCTGGTCGTGGAAGAGTTTCACGGTACCCAGGTGATGCAGCAGCGGGTCGAGATGGTGGAGCGCAAGGGGACGGGGCACCCGGACCAGATCTGCGACTGCATCATGGACTCCATCTCGGTCGCGCTCTCCCAGGCGTACCTCGCCGAGTTCGGTACCATCCTGCATCACAACATCGACAAGGGGCTCCTGGCGGCCGGACGCGTGGGAAAGCGCTTCGGCGGCGGCGAGGTGCTCGAACCGATGGAGCTCACCATCGGCGACCGGGCCACCTTCACTCTGGCAGGCAAGGAGATCCCGGTGCACGACATCGCGGTCGCCGCCGCCAAGGGGTGGATCGCGGGCAACCTGCGCCACGTGGACCCGGAGCGCCACGTAACCTACCGCCTGAAGCTCGCCCCCGGTTCGCAGGAGCTGACCGACATCTTCGCGCGCCCCGGCGAGGTGAGGGGGGCCAACGACACCTCGGCCGCCGTGGGGTACTACCCCCTGAGCCCGACCGAGCGTGCGGTGCTGACCCTGGAGCGGGAGTTGAACAGCGGGCGGTTCAAGGCGCTCTTTCCGGAAACCGGCGAGGACGTCAAGGTGATGGGGCTTAGAAACGGCAAAGAACTGGACCTGACCGTCGCCATGCCTCTTCTTGCCGAGCGGATCACCTCTGAGCGCGACTACTTCGAGCGAAAGCACGCCGTCGAAACAGAGATGCAGCAGTTCCTGGCGGGGGGGTGCCGCGGCTTCGAGCGGGTCCGGGTGCACTACAACACCCTGGACCAGGCCGGGCGCGGCCTTAACGGCGTCTACCTGTCGCTATTGGGGACCTCCGCCGAGGACGCCGATTCCGGTCAGGTGGGGCGGGGCAACCGCGTCAACGGCCTGATCCCCATCGCGCGTCCGATCGGCACCGAGGCCGCCGCGGGGAAGAATCCCATGAGCCATGTCGGCAAGATCTACAACGTGCTGTCGCACCGGATCGCGCGGGAGATCTGCAAGTCGGTCGCCGGCGTGCAGGGTGCCTACGTCATGCTGCTGAGCCGGATCGGGGACCCGGTGGACCGGCCGCAGATGGCGAACGCGCAGCTCGTCATGGAACCCGGGCGCAGCGTGGCCGAAGTCGAGGGGGAGGTGCGGGAGGTCATGCAGCGGCAATTCTCCGGCATCACGGAGTTCTGTTATGCCCTAGCCCGGGGCGCCTACCCGGTCTGTTAAAAATTCGCTAAAGAGCGGCGCATTTCTGCCGAATGCAATTATACGGATCTTTATCAGCCTGCTCTTCTTTGTCGGGTGCTGGAAGACGTACCTAATCGATGCGCGTGAGGAGGACGGAACATGGGGCTTGATGCAGCGGTGCTCAGCGAGGCCAACACAACCGAGGACGAGGTAAGAAAAACCATTGCCGAGATCACCAAGGGGGTCTTCTCCACCATGGTGATGCTGGACGTGGTCGACGAGCCCCCCCTGGAGGAGCCGGTCCTGACCTTTCATGAAACGGTGACCAGCATGGTCGGGCTGGCCGGAAGCCACTCTGGGATCCTGGCCATCCACTGTCCCAAGAGGCTGGCCCTCCAGGTCACCTCGAGCATGCTGGGAATGGACGTCACCGAAGTCGACGACGATGTCAACGACGCCATGGGCGAGATCGCCAACATGGTGGGGGGGGACGTGAAGCACATCTTCTCCCCCAAGGGTGCCGACATCAACCTCTCCATACCCACCGTGATCTACGGCAACGACTACGCCCTGGAGAGCATCTCCAGTGCCGAATCGCTGGTGATGCCTTTTACCTGCGGCGATGAGCGTTTCCTGCTCTCGTTCAAGATCGGCAAGTAGCTTTTCTCTCCGAATTCGTCCCACTGGCAGCGGTCACCAACGAGGTGGCCGCTTTCTGTTTGTGGTCCCCCCGTCAAGCCGGACCATGCCCCGTGTCCAGGCTCAGTCGATACAAAAGGTTGACAAGACACCGGTTACCGTTGAAAATGAGCAACTGTTGAACTTTGGACGCCTGCGGAGCAACTGCGGGCGACCCATGAACTAACCTGGAGGGTAATTGGACACCGTCTTCGTCGAACTGCTGGTCATCGCCGTCCTCATTCTGCTGAACGCATTTTTCTCCTGCGCCGAATTCGCCATCATCTCAATTCGTAAGAGCAGGGTCGCGCAGCTGGTCGCCCTGGGGAACCAGCGGGCCGCGCTGGTGGAGTCGCTGCAAAGGGACCCGCACCGCCTGCTGGCCATCGTGCAGATCGGCGTCACGGTGGTCGGCTCGACCGCGTCCGCGGTGGGCGGCGTCATCGCCGTGGATTACATCCGCCCTGTGCTGCAGGTGTCCTCCGTCGCCATGGTCCGTAACGCGGCAGAGCCTTTGGCCATCGGCATCGTCGTGAGCGCCATCTCCTACCTGCAGCTCATCCTGGGCGAACTGGTCCCGAAGACCATCGGCCTACAGTACGCCGAGCCGGTAGCGTTGCGGGTGGTCCACACCATCACCTTCCTGGCGCGGGTGGCTGCCGTGCTGGTCTCCGTGCTCAGCTTCTCCACCAAGGCTACCCTGGCCCTGTTCGGCCTCAGGGGCGAGGGGAAGGCCTTCATGACCCGCGAGGAGGTGCAGCACATCGTCGCCGAGGGGCACGAAAGCGGCATCTTCAGCGAGACCGAGCACACCTTCATCGACAACCTCTTCGACTTCACCCACACCGCGGTACGCGAGGTGATGGTGCCGCGCACCCGCGTGGTCGCTTTCGACCTGAACCTCTCCAACGAGGAGATCCTGAACGGCGTGCTGGACAACCAGTACTCCCGCTACCCGGTCTACCTGGGGAGCATCGAGGAGACGGTCGGGTTCATCCATGGCAAGGACCTTTTGGGGCGCATGGTGCGCGAGCCCGACTTCGACATCCGTTCCATAGTGCGTCCGCCGGTCTTCGTCCCCGAGGGCAAGAAGGTGAGCGAGCTGTTGAAGGAGATGCAAAAGACCAGGGTGCATATGGCTTTTGTGGTGGACGAGTACGGCAGCATCAGCGGCATCGTGACCACCGAGGACCTGCTCGAGGAGCTGGTCGGCGAGATAGAGGACGAGCATGACGTGGGGGAACCGAGCCGGGTGCAGGTGCTGGCGGACGGGAGCTTCCAGGTTGACGCCCTCATCTCCATCTCGGATCTCGAGGACCTGTTGGAGGTCGACCTGGGCGAGGATCTTCCTTACGACACGCTGGCGGGGCTGATCCTTGACAGGATCGGGCGTTTCCCCGAGCAGGGGGAGAAGGTGCAGTTGGGCGAGTACCAGCTCACCTGCGAGGAAGTGACCCGCACCGGCATCAGCCAGGTACGGATCGTCAAGAAGGACGAGGACTAGGACTGGGGACTAGGGACTAGGGACTAGGGACTAGGGACTAGAACTGGGGACTAGAACTGGGGACTAGAACTGGGGACTAGAACTGGGGACTAGAACTGGGGACTAGAACTGGGGACTGGCGGGCATTAAGCCCGCCTTTGTCGTTTTCAGCTCCTACACCCTGCCTTTATGCTTTCCGGCCAGGAAGATCGAAGTCAGGATGGAGATGGTCAGGGCGCCCACGATGACGCCCAGGGAGAGCTGCAGCGGGATCTCGACCAGGTCAGCCAGGAGCATCTTCGTCCCGACGAAGGCGAGGATCACGGAAACACCCAGCTTCAGGTGGACGAACATCTCCATGACGTGGGCCAGCAGGTAGTACAGCGAGCGCAGCCCCATGATGGCGAAGATGTTGGAGCTGTACACGATGAACGGGTCATGGGTGACCGCCAGTACCGCGGGAATGGAATCCACCGCGAAGATCAGGTCGCTCGATTCGACCACGATCAGGGTCAGAAAGAGGGGCGTCGCAGCCCAGATGCCGCGCCTCTTTATGAAGAAGTGGTCGCCCCGCGCCCTCTTGGTGATGGGGATGAAGCGCCGGACCAGCCGCACCAGCGGGTTGTGCTCGGGGTGCACCTCGTCGTCCCCGCCGAAAGCCATCTTGAACCCGGTGTAGATCAGCACCGCCCCGAAGACGTAGACCATCCAGTGGAAACGCTCGATCAGCTCGATCCCCAGCAGGATGAAGATGCCGCGCATCACCAGCGCACCGATGATTCCCCATTTCAGGATCTTGGGCTGATGCGCCCGGGCCACCTTGAAGTACGAGAAGATCATGATGAAGACGAAGAGGTTGTCGACGGAGAGCGACTCCTCGATGATATAACCGGTAAGGAATTCCAGGGCTTTGGCCGGCCCCAGGACCTGCCAGACGCCGAGGTTGAACGCCATGGCGAGGCCGACCCAGACCAGGGTCCAGGCCAGCGCCTCACGGAACTTTATCTCGTGGCTCTTCCTGTTGAACACGAAGAGGTCCAGGATGAACATCACGGTCATGATCCCCGCGAAGGCGATCCACATCATCTCTCTGTCGGTCAAAACTCCCTCCGGTTAATGCCCCATCTGCTCCAGCCGGGCGATACGCTCCTCCATGGGAGGGTGCGTGGAAAAAAGCCTCGTCAGCATCCCCGCGGTGAGCGGGTTCACGATGAACATGTGCGCCGTGGCCGGCCTGGCCTCGTACATCGGCAGCGCCCGGGAAGCCTGGTCCAGCTTCCTCAGCGCGCTGGCCAGGGAGCGCGGTTTGCCGCAGAGTCTGGCGCCGCTTTCGTCGGCCAAGTATTCGCGGCTTCTGGAGACTGCGAGCTGGATCAGCATGGCGGCGATGGGCGCGATGATGGCAAGTGCCAGGCCGCCCCAGCCGCCACCTTCCTCGTCGTCGCTGCGGCCGCCGAAGATGGCGGCCCACTGCACCATGTTCGCCAGCATCGAGATGGCCCCGGCGATGGTGGCGGCGATGGTGGAAATGAGTATGTCGCGGTTGGCGACGTGGCTCAGCTCGTGCGCCATAACCCCCTCCATCTCCTCGGGGGTGAGGATGCGCAGGATCCCCTCGGTCGCGGCGACCGCGGCATGTTCCGGGTTCCTGCCGGTGGCGAAGGCGTTGGGGCTCTCCGAGGGGATGATGTAGACCCGGGGCATCGGGAGCCCCCCCTGAACCGCGAGCCTTCTGATCATGCCGTAGAAGGCTGGATTCTCCGCCTCGGTGATCTCCTGGGCCCCGTACATGCGGAGCACGATCTTGTCCGAGAACCAGTAGGAGAAGAGGTTCATGGCACAGGCCATGAAGAAGGCGAGGTACATGCCGCCCCTGCCGCCGATGGCGCTACCAAGGGCCACCATGATCAGCGTGAGCGTGGTGAGCAGGACCGCTGTCTTGAATCTGTTCATGACTTACCTCCTTGCCGAGTCGCCTGGTCAAATAAAAAGACCTTTACCCAGGCACAGTCGCACTGGATAAAGGTCTTGCCTGCTCTGACAGGATTGTCATGCCCCATGTCCGGGCCTTGGCGGCCGTCTTGACGAACACGGGTCGGTTGCCGTGTCAACCGATAGCTACTCCCCTTTACCATGATGAAATATAGGTAACGGAAGCACGGGTGTCAATCGTTTCTTTTACCCCACTACGGACGGGGGCTCACCCGGCGATGCTCTCGGTGAGCAGGATCGCGTCGGCAAGCTGCCGCATCGATATCCTGCGGTCCATGGCGAGCCGCTGCATCCTGCGGAAGGCCTCCGCCTCGGAGAGCTTGTCTCGCTCCATGAGCCGTCCCTTCGCCTTCTCGATCACCTTCCTGCTTTCGATGCTCTCCTTGAGCGAACAGACCTCCTCCTTGAGCCGCTCCACCCGTCGCGCCGCGGCGATGGAAAGAAACAGCGCCGCCACCAGTTCCTCCTCGCGGACCGGCTTGGCCAGGATGGTGGACACAGCCGCCTCTCCCCAGGTCTGCACTTCCTCCAGGTCACGGCTCTCCGCGATCATCACGATCGGGAGGCTGAGCTTGTCCCAGAGCTTTTTCACCGTACCGACGATCTCCTGGTCGCCCGCGCGGAATTCGACGACGGCCACCTCCGGATGGTTAGCCAGAGCCTCGCTCAGCAGCTCGCCCGACCCCCCGGACGCTATTATTTCAGCAAAACCTCGCTCCCTCAGCCTGTTTTTTAGGCTCTCTAGGAGATCCTCGTCGCGAATGTACAGGACCGCTTTTCCCATGAATTTCACCTCCTTACGACGATTGGAACTGCCACGGACGGGCAGGTTGACTGGTAAAAAGCATAGAGCGTTCCAAAAAGCGGTGTTTGGCGAGGCAAGCGCACCGGTGCAGGGTGCCGGCCGTTGCTTGCCGGCGCGTGACCCGGCTCACCCGTCACTGCTAATTTCATTAATGTTTTGGACGATGCAGCCGATAACGTGGCTATGCCCCTGCAAACGGTGGGGTGACCGCTGCGTCAACCTTTGAAAAGGATGCCGCGGGATACTGTGAGCCTCTCCGGTAGTTAAAGGAGCCCCATGCTTTTTGCCACCCGATCCGCAGCAATCCATAGCCGAAGCACGTTGGCCCTTGGCATCTGCGCGTGTCTGCTGCTGGTCCTGGTCGCGGCCGTCTGCCGTCCCCAGGCCGGGTCGGTGGGAGCCCTGGCCATGGTTTTCGTGGGGGGGCTGCACGCCCTGCGCCTCAAGTGGCGCCGGCAGTCGGAGGAAGAGTTGAGGCGCAGCGAGGAGCAGTTGCGCATCTCGCAGCGCATCGCCCATATCGGGAGCTGGGACTGGGATGTCGCCAGCGGCCGCCTGGACTGCTCCGAGGAACTCTGCCGCATCTTCGCCATCCCTTTCGAGCAAGCGCCGGAAAACTTCCCCGACTTCCTCGACCTGCTCCCGGTTCCGGTGCGGGAGGCGGTGACGGCCGCGGTAGAAAGGGCGCTGTTCGGTGACGATTCCTTCACCGTGGAGTATGCCCTGGTCCGCCCCGACGGCGGCGAGCGTTACCTCTCCGAGGTGGGCGAGGTGTTCCGCGACGATGCCGGAACCGCTCTTCGCGTAGTGAGCGTGGTGCACGACATCACCGAGCGCAAAGAGGCGGAGAGTGCCCTGTTCTTCGAGAAACGCTACCGGGGGCTGATCGAGAACCTGCCTCAACGCATCTTCCTCAAGGACTGCAACCTGGTCTACCTCTCCTGCAACTCCAGCTTCGCCCGCGAACTGGGGCTCGAGCCCAGTGACGTCTTCGGCAAGACCGACTACGAGCTGTTCGAGGAGCCGCTGGCGCGCAAGCGCCAGGAGGAAGACGAGCGGGTGATGGCGGCAGGGACCGCCATAGAGCGCGACGAGCAGCGCGAGCGTGACGGCAAGTGGGTCAGCAAGGCCCTCATCCCACTCAAGGACGACCATGCGCGGGTGTATGCCCTGCTCGGCGTCCTGACCGACATCACCTTCCGCAAGAAGGCAGAGGAACAGCTGAAGGAGAGCGAGGAGCGCTTCCGCAACACCTTCGAACAGGCGGCGGTGGGGATCTGTCACATCGCCCTGAGCGACATCCTGATCCGGATCAACCGGCGCTTTTGCGACATTCTGGGCTACAGCCAGGAGGAACTTTTGGGGTGGACCCTGGAGCAGACCATCCACCCGGACGACCGCGCTGCCGAACAGGGACAGCTCTCCCGGCTGGTCAACCGCGAGATCGACAACTACAGCATCGAGATGCGCCAGCTCAGGAAGGATGGTTCCGTGGTGTGGGTGAACCTCACCAAGTCCCTGGTCTGCGGACCGAAGGGGGAGCCGAAGTATCTGATCGGCGTCATCGAGGACGTGACCGCCAAGCGCGAGGCCCAGGAACTGCGCCGGGAGCGCGACCTGGTGCAGGCAGCCAGCCAGGCCAAGAGCGAGTTCCTGGCCAACATGGGGCACGAGATCAGGACCCCCATGAACGCGGTGATGGGGTTGAGCCGTCTTGCCCTGAAGACCGAACTCATGCCCAAGCAGCGCGGCTACCTGGAGAAGATCTGCTCCGCCAGCAGGACCCTCTTGAACATCATCAACGACATCCTCGACTTCTCCAAGATGGAGGCGGGCAAGCTGGAGCTGGAAAAGACCGAACTGAACCTGCAGGAGATCCTTGGCAACATCTCGGACATGCACCACCTGAAGGCGCAGGAAAAGGGGCTCGACTTCAAGATGCGGCTCGCCCCGGAACTCCCCGGGAAACTCCTGGGCGACCCGCTGCGCCTCACCCAGGTGCTGAACAACCTGATCGGCAACGCGCTCAAGTTCACCAACCGGGGCGAGGTGGTGGTCGCGGTAAAGCCGGTCGGTCAGGAAGACGGGGCGGTGCAGGTCAACTTCTGCGTCCAGGATACCGGCATCGGCATTACTCCCGAGCAGATGGAAAAGATCTTCACCCCCTTCACCCAGGCGGACAGCTCCACCACGC
Source organism: Geomonas diazotrophica (assembly GCF_018919385.1). Classification (GTDB taxonomy): domain Bacteria; phylum Desulfobacterota; class Desulfuromonadia; order Geobacterales; family Geobacteraceae; genus Geomonas; species Geomonas diazotrophica. The sequence goes on along the minus strand of NZ_JAHLMF010000006.1, from coordinate 290,867 downwards.
GCCAGTACGGCGGCACCGGCCTCGGGCTCTCCATCAGCCGCCAACTGGTCGAACTGATGGGGGGGGAACTGAAGGTGCAGAGCGTGCCCGGCTCGGGGAGCAGTTTCTCCTTTACGGTGGGATTCGCGATCCCAGCCGCCGGCAAGCCGGTGTCTGAAGCCCGGGAAGATGAGTTGCGCAACCTGAGGCTCCTGGTCCTGGATGGCAATCCCGCCGCGGTGGAGGGGCTTGCGGAGATGTTGCAGGGGCTGCCGGTCGAGCTTCAGGCGGTACCGACTTTCGCCGCCGCCTGCGAGGCGCTCAAGGAGCAGCCGGCGGCGGACCAGATTCCCTTCGACATGGTGGTGATTGACGGTGTTACCGCCGGAGAGGAGGGGCTGGAACAGCTTTCCCGCAGCATCTCGAGCCGGTACCGCAGTGAGGTCGCGGTAGTGGCCACGGTTCCTGCGGACCAACTGGAGACGGTGCAGCAGCTCGGGGACGAGTGGGGGGTGAGCGCCGTCTACGCGGCTCCGGTGCGCCCTTCGCTCCTCGTGGACGGGATGATCCGCGCCTTGGCCCGTACCGCGGCGCACCAGGCGGAACGCGCACCGGCTGTCCCCCCCGTGGCGCGGGCGGTACCTTCGGCACCCGAAGGTCACTTCCTGCCCGACCATTTCGCGGCCGAAAAGACGAAGCTCGAACGCCTGCTGGCCAGGAACAGCCTGGACGCCAAGCGGCAGTTCGACAAGTTCTGCAGACAGGTGCCGAGCGGCCGCTTCACCAAAGAATTGCAGGCGCTCCAGGCCTGCATGGAAAAACTGGACTTCAGGAAGGCACGCCAGCTGTTGGCCATCTTTCCGGCAGGGCAGGAGCACCATCCGGATAACAGGGAGTAGCTATGAAACGCCAGACAGTGATGATAGTCGACGACACCCCCGCCAACATCGAGATCCTGAGCGAGAGCCTCGGGGACGACTACGAACTGTTCTTCGCCACTAGCGGGTTGGACGCCCTGGAACTGATCCGTGCCGACAAACCGGACCTGATCCTTCTGGACATCATGATGCCGGGGATGGACGGGTTCGAGCTCTGCGCCATCCTTAAGGGCGATCCCTCCACGCGCGACATCCCGGTCATCTTCGTGACCGCCATGATCGAGGAGGAGCAGGAGATCAAGGGGCTGGAACTGGGGGCGATCGATTACCTCACCAAGCCGATCAGCCCGCACATCGTCCGGGCGAGGGTGAAAAACCACCTGGAACTGAAGCGATACCGCGATCTTCTCGAGCAGCTGGCGAGCGCGGCGGAGCGTGCCAAGAAGGAGTTCCTGCGCAGCGTAAGCCACGAACTGCGCACGCCGCTCACACCGATCATAGGCATGACCGACCTGGTGCTCAACCAGGAAGAGGATGATAACAAGCGCAAGTATCTGGGGATGGTGCAGAAATCAGCCCTGAGGCTCCTGGGGATCGTGGAGGACCTCATCGAGACCAGCCGGCTGGAAGGGGAGGGGGGAGCGCCCGAGAATGCCACGTTCCACCTGAAGAGCTTCCTCGATATCGTGGTGATGGAGGCCCGGGCCATGGCCGATACCAAGGGGCTTGCCTTCAAGGTCCACCTGGACCCGGCACTGCCGGAAGCGGTGGTCACCGACCAGGGGATGCTGCACAAGATCCTCGTCATGCTCCTGGGGAATGCGGTCAAGTTCACCCCCCGCGGTGCCGTGGGGCTTGAGGTGCGCCAGCAGGAGGTCGCGGGCGAGCCTATGCTGCAGTTCGCGGTTTCCGATACCGGCGTGGGGATCGACGAGGCGGACCTTGAGCGCATCTTCGGCGACTTCACCCAGTCCGACGGTTCGATCACCCGCTCCTATCCGGGGCTGGGGCTCGGGCTCACCCTGGCGCGGCGCATGACCGAACTGCTGGACGGCAGCATCTGGGCCGAGAACTCCCCCGACGGCGGCTCCGTTTTCCAGCTGCAGATCCCGCTGGTGCTCCCGGACGCCAATAGCATCCCCGCAACTTGAAAAATAGGGACTGCCGGATCATTTGGTGCTATAGTCCGACGCCATGAATACGCAAGAAAGAAAACATGTCCACGTAGCCTGCGCCATCATCGAGCGCGACGGGCTGGTGCTGTCGGCCCGGCGCAGCGCATCCATGAACCTGCCGCTTCGGTGGGAGTTTCCCGGTGGGAAGATAGAGCCCGGCGAGGGGCGCGAGGAGTGTCTGAAACGCGAGCTTGTCGAGGAGATGGGGGTGGAGATAGCGGTGGGGCGCCCGCTCACTCCGACCACCCACCGGTACCCCGGCTTCGATGTGACCCTGTACCCTTACGTCTGCAGCATCGCATCCGGCGAGATCACCTTGTACGAGCATTCCGCCCTGACATGGCTCCCCCCGGAGAGGATGCTGGAGCTGGAGTGGGCCGACGCCGACCTCCCCATCATTCTGGAGTACCAGAACTCTTACAACACCAGTTCCTGAGAATCCTCCAGGACGTCCAGAAGATCGTCCATCTCTTCCTGGCTGAGTTGCAGCATGGCCGCTTCGGTCTGTTCGAAGAGGTCGATCTCCGGGTCGTGCAGCAGGCCGATCCCCTTCATCCGGCACGCCGTGTTCACGAGCCTCACCACTGTCAGCACTATGTCCTGGGTGTCGAAATTCTCGTCGTGGTGGTTGGCGACCACGTTGTAGTACCCCTTGGGCATGTTCCAGTGCTCCATGAGCCGGCACCCCTGCTCGACGTGCAGTTCGGCGAAGATCTCCAGCAGCAAGTCCTCCTCGAGCGCCGCCTGCGCCACCCCCATCTGGTTCAGCCGCTCCAGCGCTTTCAAGAGGTACAGCTTTCCGATGTCGTGCAGAAGCCCCGCCATGTAAGCCTGGTCGCCGTGCTGCGGATAGCCGGCCCGCCGCGCCAGCCAGCGACTGCCTAGGGCGCAGGCATGGCTGTGCAGCCAGAGCGACTGCATGAAGCTGTTGATCGTTCTGTTTTCCGAGGTATGCAAACTCGCCTGCGATGCCGCCATGGAAAGGTTGGCGATCTCCTGCCCCCCAAGCCTTACCACCGCTTCCTTGATGGTCTCGGTCCGGACTCGCCCGATGTACATCGGGGAGTTGGCCATCTTCAGTATCTGGCCGGCCAGCGACTGGTCCTCGTTAGCAAGATCGGTGATCTGGGTCATGGTGAAGTCGGGAGTCTGCAGCAGGTGCAGGATCCTCACCGCGATGGGGTGGAAGACCGGGAGGTCGATCGGCTGCGTACTCAGCAGGCGTCTGATGGTGAGCGACAGGGGCATGGCGATTCTCCTTCGACGGGTACGGACCCGGAAGACAGTTTAATCCACAAAAACCAGGCATCACAATACAAATCGGTCGGCGGCCGTGGAACTTAAGTGGGATCCCGCCCCGGTGGGGACTTCTCGCCGCGACAGGAGAAAAAGGTTGCCTTGGAGCGGCGATTCGGTCAAGTATGGATGCGCAGCAAACCGCAGTAACCCGCAGCATAACGGAGCAGATATGTCAGCAGAGTACAAAGGCAAGAAGGTAGCCGTCGCCATGAGCGGCGGCGTGGATTCATCGACGGTCGCGGCGCTTCTCGAAGAGCAGGGGGCGGAGGTGATCGGCATCAACATGAAGCTGTTTCGGCGCGATGGAGAGGACCCCCAGGCCAAGGGGGACGCCCAGGTCGTTGCCGAATATCTCGGCATAGGGTTCCATCAGGTGCACCTGGAGGAGGAGTTCGGTCGCCTGATCATGGATGATTTCCGCGCCCAGTACCTGGCGGGGGAGACGCCCAACCCCTGCGTGCGTTGCAACAGGTACGTGAAGTTCGGGCTGTTGCTGGACAAGGCGTTGGAACTGGGCGCCGATTACCTCGCCACCGGCCATTACGTGAGGACCAGCAAGGACGAAGGCGGGACCTGGCACCTGCTCAAGGCGGCCTATCTGGCCAAGGACCAGTCCTACTTTCTCTACACCCTCACCCAGCGGCAACTGGCCCGCGTCATCTTCCCGCTGGGGGATATGCCGAGCAAGGACGAGGTGAGAAGGCTGGCCGCCGGCTTCGGGATCCCGGTGGCGCAGAAGAGCGACAGCCAGGAGATCTGCTTCGTCCCCGGCGACGATTACGTCGCCTTCCTGGAAAAGGGGGGCGGGCTCCAGGGGAGAAGCGGCGAGATCGTGCATGTGAACGGAACCGTGCTCGGGCGCCACAACGGCACCCACCGCTACACCATCGGGCAGAGAAGGGGATTGGGGATCGCCTGGAAGGAGCCGCTCTACGTGGTCGCCATCGACGCGGCCGACGCCAGGGTCGTGGTCGGCGAGGTCGGGGGGTTGCTCGCTGCGGGACTTGTGGCCTGCGATCTGAACTGGGTGGTCCCCGTCGCGGGGGACGCGGTGCAGACCACGTGCAAGATCCGTTACCGGCAGCAGCCCGTCGACTGCCGGGTGAAGCTTTTGGGGGAAGGGATGGGCGAAGTTTTTTTTGCCGAGCCGCAGAAGTCGGTGACCCCGGGGCAGTCGGTGGTCTTCTACCAGGGGGATGAACTGGTGGGGGGCGGCCGCATCGTGAAAGCGCTGCATGTAGGGGAGTAGCCGACCTCGGCAGGTATCTGGGAACTGTAGGGGCAAATGATCATTGCCCTGCGCTGCCCCGCAGATCTGCACCATGGCTACCGCACCGGATGCACGAAGGGCGCAGGGGAGATTCCCCGGCGCCCTTTTGCTTTACCCGTGATGCAATTCCGCCGCAGCGGTTAGGCGAGTTGGCTGTTGCAGAAGCTGCAGACGTTGAGCCATTTCTGGATGGCCTCCGACTCCTCCGCCCATCCGTTCCCCAGCCTCAGCTTCAGGAAGGTCGCGAACACCGAGTTGAAGAGCTGGGTCCCTTTCTCAAGCAGCAGCATCCTCTCGAAGAAGACCGCCTCCCGCTCCATCGCCTCGTCCACCGTGCTGTCCTTCTCCAGCTTGACCGCCGGAGACTTGAAGGACGCGAAGTGGAACAGCTCACCCTTCAACGTCAGCTTGTAGTGGTCGTCCCCCGCCTCCAGGTGCAGCGTCGCCTCGGTGATCTGCTTCTTGTTCAAGAGCGCGCTTCTCACCTCGTTGAAGTGGTCCTGCGGACCGGCCACCGTGATCTTCTGCGCGCCGTTTTCGCCGGAGCCAAGCAGCACCACGCGGTCGTCCAGGTACGACACGAAGGGCTCCTGGGCGAGCAGCACGCCCGGCTGGTTCACGCTGTACTCGGAGGACTCGTTCATGGTCTGGTACATGAGCCAGAGCATGAAGTCGGTCCCCAGCCACTGGTTCTCCTTGATCAGTTCCAGGTAGTTGTCGCCGCCGGCCTTGTTGGCCTGCTGCAGCAGTACCTTGTTCCCCTCGTCCAGCACGCTCTCGGCACGGGCGTAGGGATGGAAGGCGGAGACCCTGAGCCCCTCGAAGGTCTTCTTGAACATCTCCTCGAAGAGCTCGATGACCTTGGGAGAGAGCGAGCTGAAGGTGAGGATGCCGCTCTTCGTGTCCCAGACCGCGTCGTAGGTGGCCGGGGTGGGGAGTGTCTGCGACAGGAGCATGGCGTGCACCGCCTCCTTCAGGTCCTCCCGCTTCTGTTTGGGGACCTTGGCGAAGTTCGGGTTCTCCGCGAGGAACTCCTCCTTGGCCTTCTCGAGGTGCGCCTTCAGGACCGCGGAGGGGACGGAGCGCTTGTCGCGGCGCAGCGTGAACATGAAATAGTGCTCCCGGCAGCAGGCCGCGGGGGAGTCGAAGTCGGCTATTCTGGGGTCGTCCAGATGCGCCCAGCCGACCGAGGTTTCCTCGGTTCCCTGGTCGATCGGGTTGAACCTGTTCGCTGCCAGCTGCTTGGTGACCCAGGCGTAAAGCTCTTCCTGCGGCGGTAGATCTCCCTGGACCTTGAAGTGGCAGACGCTTACTGTGTTGGCGAGGATGCCCATCGATGTTTCTCCTTCGGTTTGCGTTTCTTGTTTCCCGCGCGGGCGGGACAGCATGGATACACCTTTTGCCTTTGAGGGGCAAGTTAAAAAGGGTAAAAGCCAACGGTTCCCGCTTCCGGCTCGGCTTTTTGGGCCGGGTAGGGGACGCCACCGGAACTCATGGTGATCCCGACGGAAGGACGGCAATCAGGATCAGTACGAACTCCTTCATGTCGCCTCCGTTTAGAGCGGCGCCAGTGTACTCAATTTGCCGCGCCAAAACAACACGTAACCGGCCCCCGTCACCACACGAGCCGCATACCGGGTCGCCTGCTCCAGCAATTACTCCGATGTGGTAGAATCGCTGCATTGTCTTTGTCAAAGGAGGACCCGATGCACGTTGCGCTGCTGCAGATGAGGCTGTTGCTGCCAAGCCGCACGCTCAAGGAGAAGAGGGCGATCGTGAAGAGCGTGCTGGCCCGTGCGCGCAACCGGTTCAACGTCGCCTGTTCCGAGAGCGCCCTGAACGACCAACCAGCCGATGCCGAGCTCTGTTTCGTCACGGTCGCCCCAAACCCCACCCGCGCCAGGCAGCTCCTGCAGGAACTTGAGTACTGGCTGGTCTCGGAACGGCCGGACCTGCAGATCATCGACCTGCAGGTCGAAGAGCTGTAGCAGCATTGTGGCTTTCCACCCATTCGAAAATGTGTTAGCTTCCGCTTCTATGAAATCGCTAATCGGGGTGACCCTGCATGGCACAAGATGACCTGAACAGACTGACCATCGACAAGCAACGCCACACCCCCGCCGGAGGCGCCGGCAAGAAGCGGCGCACGCAGGTCGTGACGGTGCTGGTGCTTTTGGCCCTGGTGCTGGCGATCTGGACCGTGGCGGCGAGGCGCAGCGTCGAGGTGGAAGTGGCCACCGTGTCCCTCATCTATCCCTCGCAGACCATCTCCCTTTTGAACGCGAGCGGCTACGTGGTGGCCCAGAGAAAGGCGGCGGTGGCCTCCAAGGCAACCGGTAGGCTGGAATGGCTCGGGGTGGAGGAGGGGAGCGTGGTGCGGGCGGGGCAACTTCTGGCACGGCTCGAAAACCGTGATGTGGCTGCCGAAAAGGGGCAGGCCTCGGCGACGCTTTCGGCTGCGCGGGACAACCTCGAGCAGGCCAGGGTCGAGCAAAAGGATGCCACCCGGGCTCTCTCACGGGCGAAGGAGCTGATCGGCCAGGGGATCATCGCCCAGGCGGATTACGATACCGCCGAGGCCCGCTACCAGCGCGCGGTCGCCGCAGTCGCCGCAGCCCAGGCCAATATCAGCGGAGCGCAGAGCGCCCTGCGGGGTGCGGAGGCGTCCCTTGACTACACGCTGATCCGCGCCCCCTTCGACGGCGTGGTGCTCACCAAGAACGCCGACGTCGGCGACATCGTCTCGCCGCTTGCCGCCTCTGCCAACGCCAAGGCTGCCGTCGTCACCATGGCCGACATGGGGTCGCTGCAGGTGGAGGCCGACGTATCCGAGGCCAACCTGGCCAAGGTCAAGGTGGGGCAGCCGTGCGAGATCCTCCTCGATGCCCTGCCGGACGTACGGTTCCGCGGCGCGCTCTACACCATAGTCCCCACGGCCGACCGCAGCAAGGGGAGCGTCATGGTGAAAGTCCGCTTCCTGGACAAGGACACGCGCATCCTCCCCGAGATGAGCGCGAAGGTCGCCTTCCTGGAGCGCGAGATGAAGCAAGGGGAGGGGACCCCGCGCGTCGCCGTCTCCCCGACGGCCGTGGTCCGCCGCGACGGCAGGGATTACGTCTTCAAGGTGGTGCAGGGCCGGGTGCAGCTGACCCCGGTGGTCCTTGGGGGGAAGATGGGCGACCTGGTGCAGGTCGCATCCGGCGTCAAGGCCGGAGAGCGGATCGCCACGAAGCCCCTGGACAAGCTGCGTGACGGCAGCCGCGTCAAGACGGCGGAAAAGTAGCCATGGCCGAAGCGAGCGAGCCGATCGTCCGTATCAGGAACCTCTCCAAGGCCTACCGCCGGGGCGCCCAGATCATCCCCGTCCTCACCGGTATCAACTTCGACATCGCCCGGGGCGAATTCGTCGCCCTCATGGGTCCTTCCGGCTCCGGCAAGAGCACGCTCCTCAACCTGATAGCCGGCATCGACAGCGCCGATGAGGGCTCCATCCAGGTGGCCGACGTCGAGATCACGACGCTTGGTGAAAGCGATCTCGCCAGCTGGCGCGCCGGCAGCGTCGGCTTCATCTTCCAGTTCTACAACCTGATCCCGGTGCTGACCGCCTTCGAGAACGTGGAGCTCCCCCTTTTGTTGACCCACCTGAACCGGCGCGAGCGGCGCGAGCACGTCGAGGCGGTGCTGGACGTGGTCGGGCTCGCCGACCGGATGGACCACTACCCCTCCCAGCTTTCCGGCGGCCAACAGCAGCGGGTCGCCATCGCCCGCGCCATCGTCACCGATCCCGAGATCCTGGTGGCGGACGAGCCGACCGGGGACCTGGACCGTGTCTCAGCCGAGGAAATCCTTCAGCTCATGGACCGCCTGGTGCGGGAGTTCGGCAAGACCGTGGTCATGGTGACCCACGACCCCCGCGCCGCCGAGAAAGCCCACATCATCCGTCACCTGGAGAAGGGCGAACTGAGCGTGACCTAGATGGGCATTCCCTATTCCTACAGCTTCCGCAATCTTTGGACCAGGCGCCTCACCACCGTCCTCACCGCGAGCGGCATGGGGCTCGTCGTCTTCGTCTTTGCCGCGACCCTCATGCTGACCGAGGGGCTGCAAAAGACCCTGGTGCAGACCGGATCCAGCGACAACGTGGTGCTGCTCAGGAAATCCTCCAACTCCGAGGTGCAAAGCGCGGTGGAGAGGGACCAGGCTTCCCTGCTGGAGAGCCAGCCCGAGATAGCCGTGGGGGCGGATGGGGAGCCGCTGCTGGCCAAGGAGCTGGTGGTTCTGATCAACCTGAAAAAGCGGGTGGGGGACAAGCCTTCCAACGTGATCATCCGCGGCATCGACCCGGCCTCGTTGAAGTTGCGCCCTGCGGTCCGCCTGAAGGAGGGGCGCATGCCGCGTCCCGGTTCCGCCGAGGTCGTCGCCGGAGAGAGCGTGGCGCGTCGCTTCAAGGGGTGCGGTCTTGGTGAGACGCTTCGTTTCGGGATGCGCGACTGGCGTGTCGTCGGCGTATTCGATGCCGGTGCCACCGGGTTCTCCTCCGAGATCTGGGGGGACCGCGACCAGATGATGCAGGCGTTCAGGCGGCCGGTGTATTCCTCGATCATATTCCGGTTGCGCGACACCACCGCCTTCGACGCCTACAAGGCGCGGATAGAATCGGACCCGCGGCTCACCGTCGAGGCGAAGCGGGAGACCCGCTACTACCTGGACCAGTCCGAGGCCATGGCGAAGTTTCTGCGCATCCTGGGGCTCGTGCTCACCGTCGTCTTCTCCATAGGCGCGGTGATCGGGGCGACCATCACCATGTACGCCGCCGTCGCCAACCGGGTCACGGAGATCGGGACCTTGCGGGCCCTTGGCTTTCAGAGAAAGAGCATCCTCTCCGCGTTCATCGTCGAGGCGCTCCTGCTCGGGTTGTGCGGAGGGGTGCTGGGGTTGTTTGCCGCCTCCTTCATGCAGCTCATAACCATTTCCACCATGAACTGGGCCTCTTTCTCCGAGTTGGCATTTTCCTTCACGCTCAACGTCAGCATAGTCTGGAAGTCGCTGTTGTTTTCAGCCGTCATGGGATTGGTGGGCGGGGTGTTGCCCGCCTTCCGGGCCTCGCGGATGAAGATAGTGGAGGCGCTGCGGGCCACGTGAAAAAACGTGGTGGGTGGTTTTGAGGTTTTGATGTTTATCCTGAAATACATCCTCAGGAATCTCTTCCGGCACCGGCTCCGTTCCATCCTCACCGTCGTGGGGGTGGCCGTGGCGGTGCTCGCCTTCGGCCTCTTGCGCACCCTGGTCGGCCTTTGGTACTCCGGCGCCGAGCACGCCTCGGACACGCGGCTCGTCACCCGTAACGCCATCTCCCTCGTCTTCCCGCTCCCCATCTCCTACCTCGAACGTATCCGGGGCGTATCCGGGGTCACCACGGTCTCCTACGGCAGCTGGTTCGGCGCCTACTACAAGGAGCCCAAGAACTTCTTCGCCAACTACGCCATCGAGCCCAAGGGGTACATGGAGCTCTACCCGGAGTTCATCCTCTCTCCCAAGGAGAAGAACGATTTCCTCCTGGACCGCAAGGGGTGCATCGTCGGGGAGCGCCTGGCCCGCACCTACGGCTGGAAGGTCGGTGACCTGATCACCCTGAAGGGGACCATCTACCCGGGTCAATGGGAGTTCGTGCTGCGCGGCATCTACCACGGCAAGGAGAAGGCGACCGAGGAGCGCATCCTCCTCTTCCACTGGAACTACCTGAACGAGACCATGCGCCAGACCGTTCCCCGGCGCGCCGACCAGGTCGGCTACTTCATCGTCGGGGTGAAAAAGCCCGAACTCGCCCCGGATGTGGCCCTCGCCATCGACTCGCTTTTCAAGAACTCGCTGGCGGAGACCCTGACGGAAACCGAGAAGGCCTTCCACATGAGCTTCGTGTCCATGACCGAGGCGATCATGATCGCCATCCAGATCGTGTCGTACATGGTGATCGCCATTATCATGGTGGTGGCGGCCAACACCATGGCCATGACGGCGCGCGAGCGGATCGGCGAGTACGCCACCCTGAAGACCCTCGGCTTCAAGGGGGGGCACCTGGCGGGGCTGATCTTCGGGGAATCCGTCGCCATCTCCTTTCTCGGTGGCGTACTCGGCGTTGTCGCCACCTTCCCGGCAGCGAGCTGGATCGAGACCGAGCTCGCCCAGTTTTTCCCCTACTTCAGCGTTTCCAGCGAGACGCTGCTGCTCGAATTGCTGGCCGCCCTCTCGGTCGGCGTCGTTTCGGGCATTTTCCCCACCTGGCGCGGCGCCACCATCCGCATCGCCGACGGCCTGAAACGGATCGGATGAACCCTCTCACACAAACCCGATCACGCAAAGCCGCAAAGGCGCAAAGGCCAGCTCTTAATTTCATCTTTGCCTTTTGCCGTAAAGCATATAAGATTGCCAACCCCGTTTTGCCTTTTTTGTTTTTGACTTTCTTTGCGTCTTCGCGGCTTTGCGTGAGGCGCTTTGCTTGGAGGCTTCTTTGAGATTTCTTCGTCTGCCCAAGGACCGCATCGTCTGGCTGCTGCTCCTGGTCTCCCTGATCCTGTACCTCGCCGACTATTTCCTGTTCCCCCGCGCCGAGGAGATCGGTTTCAACTTCATGTCCAACGTGGCCTTCCTCCCGGTCTACGTCCTCTTCGTGACGCTGATGATCGAGCGGGTGCTCAAGGAGCGCGAGCGCGAGGCGATGATCAAGAAGCTCAACATGGTGATCGGGATCTTCTTCAGCGAGGTGGGGTCCCCGCTGCTGCGCGACCTGCACGACTTCTACCCCGACGGCGAGGAACTCTCCAAAAAACTCGGGGTCACGGTGCGCTGGCGCGAGGAGGATTACCGCGCGGCCAGGGAATTCCTCAAGCAACACGAAATCCGTCCCGATTCCCGCGCCGGCGACCTCGCCGCCCTCAGGGCTTTCCTGTCCGAAAAGAAAGGGGTCATGCTCTCCCTCATGGAGAACCCGAACCTGTTGGAGCACGAATCCTTCACCGACCTCCTTTGGGCTGTTTTCCACCTGATCGAGGAACTGCAGGCTCGCCGCTCCCTTACCGGACTCCCCGCCAGCGACATGGACCACCTGAGCGGCGACATGAAACGCGTACATACCTACCTCCTCATGGAGTGGCTCTCCTACATGGCGCACCTGCAGAAGGACTACCCCTACCTCTTCTCGCTCGCGGTCCGCATGAACCCGATGAACCCGGAGGCGCACCCCGAGGTGACCTGAGAAAGAGAAAAAAGTTGCATATTTGCGACGGGTGCCTTATAAATATCAGCTCCGCAAAAAGCCACTATCCCTCCTGAAAGGTGACCGAAAGCTTTGAAAGAAAAGCAGACTCTGGCAAAACTCCGTCAGGAAATAGATGCGGTGGACGATCGCATCCTGGAACTTCTCAACGAGCGGGCCAAGCTCGTGATGCAGGTCGGCGCGGTAAAGACCGAAAACCGCAGCGACTTTCACGTGCCCAGCCGCGAGAGGGAGATCTACGAGCGTCTCGCCGCTGCGAACCCCGGCCCCTTCCCGGCCGAGGCGGTGCGCGGCGTTTTCCGCGAGATCATCTCGGCGTCGCTGGCGCTGGAAAAGCCTTTGAAGGTCGCCTTCCTGGGGCCCAACGCCACCTTCAGCCACCTGGCCGCCATGCAGCATTTCGGCCTTTCCGCCTCGCTTTCGCCGGAGCGTTCCATCCCGGCCGTGTTCGAGGCGGTGGAGAAGGGCGAGGCGTACTACGGCGTGGTCCCGGTAGAGAACACCACCGAAGGGATGATCTCCCACACGCTCGACATGTTTATGGAGAGCGAGCTGAAGATCAACGCGGAGGTCCTTTTGGAGGTGTCCCACTTCCTGCTCTCCAGGACCGGCCGCTTCGAGGACATCAAGAAGGTCTACTCGCACCCGCAGCCCCTGGCCCAATGCCGCAAGTGGCTCGCCGAGAACCTCCCCAACGTCCCCCTGGTTGACGTCGCCTCCACGACGCTCGCCGCCCAGATCGTGGCCGAGGACTACACCGCGGCGGCCATCGCCAGCGAGTACGCCTCCTCCATCTACAACCTGAAGATCGTCAAGGCCCGCATCGAGGACCAAGTGAACAACTTCACCAGGTTCCTGGTCGTCGGCCGGAAGATGGCCGACCGCAGCGGCGACGACAAGACCTCGCTCATGTTCTCGGTGCGCGACGAGCCGGGGATTCTGCACCGGATGCTGGAGCCCTTCGCCAAGCGCGGCATCAACCTCTCCAAGATCGAGTCCCGCCCGCTCAAGAAGAAGGCGTGGGAATACATCTTCTACCTCGACCTCTCCGGGCACATCTCCGATCCCGCCGTCGGCGAGGCGGTGCAGGATCTCTCTACCTGCTGCCAGTTCGTGAAGGTTCTGGGATCGTACCCCCGGGCGCGTCAGTGAGGGGGGCGTAGCATGGTCTATTTCAAGAAAATGGCCGTGATCGGCGTCGGTCTCATCGGCGGTTCCCTGGCCCGCGTCCTGCGCGAGAAGGGTGCTGTGGGCGAGGTGGTTGGCGTCGGGCGCGGCGAAGCGAACCTTAAACGCGGCGTCGAGCTTGGCGTCCTGGACAGCTACACCACCGATGCCAGGGAAGGTGTAGCCGGGGCCGATCTCGTCTTCATCGCGACGCCGGTCTGCACCATACCGAACGTGGTCGCCGAGATAGCGCCCTGCCTGGCCCCCGGATGCATCGTCACCGACGGCGGCAGCGTCAAGGAGACCGTGGTGTCGGCCTGCGAGCCGCTCATGCCGGAAGGGACCTTCTTCGTCGGCGGGCATCCCATCGCCGGGACCGAGCATTCCGGCGTCGAGGCCTCCTTTTCCACCCTTTACATGGGAAGGCGCTGCATCGTTACCCCCACCCCCAACACCGATCCGGTCGCGTTGGAGAAGGTGGTCGAGCTCTGGAAGATCGCCGGTTCAACCGTGCCGCTGATGGATCCCGTGCAGCACGACCGGGTGGTGGCCGCGATCTCGCACCTGCCGCACATGGTAGCCTACTCCCTGGTGAACGCGGTGGATGGTTACGACCGTTTCGGCGGCGATCTCCTCTCCTTTTCCGCCGGCGGTTTCAGGGATTTCACCCGGATAGCCTCCTCTGATCCGGTCATGTGGCGCGACATCGCCCTCACCAACCGTGAGGCGATATTGGAGATGATGGACTTCTTCTCCGTGTACCTGGAGAAACTGCGAACTCTCGTTGCCGAAGGCGATGCCGACGGCCTGCAGGCCTTCTTCCTGAACTCGAAACAGAAGCGGGACGCGATTCTTTAACGGCAGGGGCTGGTGACTGGTGACTGGTGACTGGCAGGTCGGACTAGCGGCTGGGGATAAATAACCGACGTGGGTAGGGTGTGTTGGAACTAGGGGAGCCGGCGTATGTTTTCGCTAGCCCCTGGCCCCCAGCCCCTAGCCCCGCCTTTGAGGTGTTCACATGCAAAGCTACACCGTTCAACCCGCCAAGGGAGTGCGCGGCGAGATCCGCGTCCCCGGCGACAAGTCCATATCGCATCGCTCCATCATGTTCGGCTCCATCGCCAACGGCGTGACCAAGGTCTCGGGCTTTTTGCGCGGCGAGGACGCCCTCGCCACCCTGGAAGCCTTCCGCGCCATGGGCGTCCAGATCGACGACGACGGCGAGACGGTAACCATCGTGGGCAAGGGTCTGCACGGGCTCGAGGAGCCGACCGACGTGCTGGACTGCGGCAACTCCGGCACCTCGATGAGGCTCCTTACCGGGCTTCTCGCCGGGCAGAGCTTCTTCTCGGTACTTTCGGGCGACAAGTACCTGCGCGCCCGCCCCATGAAGCGCGTGGTCGGGCCGCTCTCCAAGATGGGCGCCCGCATCGGCGGCCGCGCCGGCGGCGAAAAGGCCCCGCTCGCCATCCAGGGGGCGCAACTCAAGGGAATCGAGTACGACTCCCCGGTTTCCAGCGCCCAGGTGAAATCCGCCATCATGCTGGCCGGGCTCTATGCCGACGGCGAAACCGTGGTGCGCGAGCCGCACCTCTCCCGCGACCACTCGGAGCGGATGCTGCGCGCCTTCGGGGCCAACGTGGAGACCTTCCCGGGAGGCGTGAAGGTTCGCGGCGGCGCAGAACTGACCGGACGCGACATCGTCGTTCCCGGCGACATCTCCTCGGCCGCCTTCTTCATGGTCGCCGCGCTGATCGTCCCGGGTGCTGAACTTGTCATCCGCGGGGTCGGCGTCAACCCGACCCGCACCGGCATCATCGACATCCTCAAGGGTATGGGCGGCGACCTGGAACTTTTGAATGAGCGCGACGAGACCGGCGAGCCGGTGGCGGACATCCGGGTGCGTTACTCGCAGCTGAAGGCCATGGAGATCTCCGGGGAGGTGGTGCCCCGCGCCATCGACGAGTTTCCGGCCATCTGCGTGGCGGCATCGCTCGCACAAGGGACCACCGTGGTGCGCGGCGCCTCCGAATTGCGGGTCAAGGAGACCGACCGGATCGCCGCCATGGCGGACAACCTGAAACGGGCCGGGGTCAGCGTGGTGGAGACGCCGGACGGGATGGAAATCACCGGAGTGCCCGCCCTCAGGGCTTGCGCCGCCGACAGCTTCGGCGATCACAGGATCGCCATGTCCATGATGGTGGCAGGACTGGTCGCACAGGGGGAGACCACGATCTCCGATGTCGACTGCATCGCCACCTCGTTCCCCGGCTTCCGTGAACTTCTCGAGGGGGTAGTGCAGCGTTGAGTGCAGTGAGAGAAAACGGAGTAATCGTAGCGATAGATGGTCCCTCCGGGGCCGGGAAAAGCAGCCTTACCAAGCTTTTGGCCCGGCGCCTCGGCTACATCCACATCGATACCGGCGCCATGTTCCGCGCCGTCGCCCTCATGTCCAAGCGGGCCGGCATCGCAAGCGATGACGATGCGGGACTGGCCGAGCTTTGCCGCGGGTTGGAAATCACCTTCGTGAGGGACGGCGAGAACTGCCGGGTGCTGGCCAACGGCGAGGACGTCTCCCGGGAGATTCGCAGCGAGGAGATCGGTCTTCTTACCTCCGCCATCTCGGCAAGAAAGCCGGTTCGCGAGGCGCTTTTGATCATGCAACGCGCCATGGGGGCGAAGGGGGGCGTCATCCTCGAGGGGCGCGACATCGGCACCGTGGTATTCCCGGACGCCGAAGTGAAATTCTTCCTCTCCGCGAGCGCCGAGGAACGCGGCCGGCGCCGCTACCTCGAACTGGCCGCCCGAGGCGATCAGGCAACCCTCGAGGAGACCATCGCCAAGGTGATCCAGCGCGACCGTCAGGACGAGGGGCGCGAGCACGCACCGCTCAAACAGGCCGAGGACGCGCTCCCCATAGACTCAACCAGCCTCTCCATCGATCAGGTGCTGACGGTCATGGAGAACGCCGTGCGCGAGCGCTTGGTGCAGGGCGACAAGGGGTAACTATGGAAGTGATACTGGCCAAACACGCAGGTTTTTGCTTCGGCGTCAAAAGGGCCACCCATCTGGCTTTCGACGCGGCCGACAAGGGGGGGGACACCTACACCCTTGGGCCCATCATCCACTCGCCGCAGGTGGTGCAGCGGCTCGAAGAGATGGGGGTGAAGTCGGTCGAAGACGTGGGGGAGATCAAAAACGGCAGTACCGTGATCATCCGCTCCCATGGCGTCGCCGCCGAGGAACTCGAAGCCGCGGTGCGCGCCGATCTCGCCATAGTCGACGCCACGTGCCCCTTCGTGAAGAAGGCGCAGGAACACGTGGCGACGCTCTCCAGGGAAGGGTACGACGTGGTCGTGGTGGGGGACGCCGTGCATCCCGAGGTGCAGGGGATCGTTTCCTACGCCACTGGCCGGGTCTACGTGGTCAGCTCCGGCAAGGACGTGGAGAGGCTGCCGCGCATGGCCAAGATGGGTGTGGTGGCTCAGACCACCCAGTCCTTCGAGCACCTGAACGAGGTTGTCACCGCCTGTCTGGCCCGCGGCGGCGAGACCCGGGTCTACAACACCATCTGCGACGCGACGGCGGTGCGCCAGGAAGAGACGAAGAAGCTGGCCGGCGAGGTGGATTGCATGATCGTGATCGGCGGCTTCAACAGCGCCAACACCAGGCGCCTGGCGCAGATCTGCCGCGAGCTTTTGCCGCGCACCCACCACATCGAGACCGCCGGCCAGATCGACCCGGCCTGGTTCGAAGGTGTGCAGCGGGTCGGGGTTACGGCGGGGGCCTCGACGCCGAAGTGGTTGATCGACGAGGTGACGGAAAGAATTTCGGCTATCGACAAAGATAAAATAGGTTGATATTTTTGGTCGATGTGCTAAATTAGCTCGATTTTATATGGAGATTACACGAGGGGGTAACGGTTTCAATGGGTGAAGAAAAACGTACGTTCAAGAAAAAAGATATGCCGATTAGGCGGTTACACGATAATGACGAGGAGCTGGACCAGGCAGAAATGGGTGGCGAGTTCGCCGACCTTTTCCAGGACAGTCTGAGGCAGCCGCAGAGCGGCGAAGTCGTCAAGGCGGTCGTGGTTCAGATCGAGCAGGACGTGGTGCTGGTTGATGTCGGCTACAAGTCCGAAGGCGCCATCCGCATCGCCGAGTTCATCGACGAGAACGGCGAGCTGACCGTCAAAGTCGGTGACGAAGTCAACGTCTACTTCGAGCGCGGCGAAAACATCCGCGGCCACATGGTCCTTTCCAAGAAGAAGGCCGATTCTCAGGTTGCCTGGGAAGCCATCGCCGCTGCCGGCGAAGGCGGCGTCATCGAAGGCAAGATCACCGGCAAGGTGAAAGGCGGCATGACCGTCGACGTCGGCGTCGAGGCGTTCCTCCCGGCTTCGCAGGTTGACCTGCGTCCCGGCGGCAACATGGACCGCTTTGTCGGCCAGACCTACCAGTTCCGCATCCTCAAGCTGAACAGGAAGCGCGGCAACCTGGTGCTGTCCCGCCGCGTGCTGCTCGAGGAGGAGCGCGACAAGGCAAGGACCGAGACCCTGGCAACCCTGAAGGAAGGCGACATCGCCAACGGCGTAGTGAAGAACATCGCCGAGTACGGCGCATTCGTCGACCTGGGCGGCGTGGACGGCCTGCTGCACGTCACCGACATGTCCTGGGGCCGCCTTGGTCACCCGTCCGAGATGGTCAAGGTGGGCGACACCCTGAAGGTGATGGTGCTCAAGTACGACCGCGAGAAAGGGAAGATTTCCCTGGGCCTCAAGCAGACCGTGCCCGATCCGTGGCTCAACGTGGCCGAGCGCTACCAGGAAGGCGAGCGCGTGCGCGGCAAAGTGGTGAGCCTCACCGACTACGGCGCATTCATCTCCCTCGAGGACGGCATCGAAGGCCTGGTGCACGTCTCCGAGATGTCCTGGACCCGTCGCGTGCGTCATCCGTCCGAAATCCTCAAGGTAGGTGAGGAAGTCGAGGCGGTGATCCTGGGTGTGGATCCGGGCAACCGCAGGATCTCCCTTGGTCTCAAGCAGACCGAGGTGAACCCCTGGACCGTGATCGGCGAGCGTTACCCGGTCGGCACCAAGATCGAAGGGCAGATCAAGAACATCACCGACTTCGGTGTCTTCATCGGCATCGAGGACGGCATCGACGGCCTGGTCCACGTCTCCGACATCTCCTGGACCCGTCGCGTCAAGCATCCGGGCGAGCTGTTCAGCAAGGGGCAGACCGTGCAGGCCGTGGTTCTCAACATCGACGTCGAGAACGAGCGTCTCTCCCTGGGCATCAAGCAGCTGGTTCCGGATCCGTGGGAAGAGATCCCCAGGAAGTACAAGCCTGGCTCCAAGGTCAAGGGCAAGGTGACCTCCGTGACCGACTTCGGCATCTTCGTCGAGATCGAGGAAGGCATCGAGGGGCTGATCCATGTTTCCGAGATCTCCTACGAGAAGGTGGCTTCCCCGAAAGACTTCGCCAACGTGGGCGACGAGCTCGAGGCAGTTGTGCTGAACGTGGATATGGTCGAGAAGAAGATCGCCCTTTCCATCAAGGCGCTGCAGACCGCAATGGAGAAAGCCGAGATGGCTTCCTACATGGGTAGCCAGGGCGAGGCAACCTCCAGCTTCGGCGATCTCCTCAAGGAGAAGCTGAAGAAGAGCACTGAAGAATAGACCAGTCACTTCGCCGACTGAATAATCTTATAGTTTAGTATTTGAGGTGTTAAATGACTAAGAGCGAACTGATCGACAAACTGGTGGAAGTACGCGGTGCTCTGACCCGCAAGGACTCCGAAGCTGTGGTCTCCATGGTGTTCGACGCCATGAGCGAGGCTCTGACCGCCGGTGACAAGGTGGAGATCCGCGGATTCGGCAGCTTCACTATCCGTGACCGCGAGCCGCGCGAGGCGAGGAACCCGAAGAGCGGTGAGATCGTCAGCATCCCGAGCAAGAAGACCCCGTTCTTCAAGACCGGGAAGGACCTGCGGGAGCGCGTGAACAACATCTAGCAGGTTGACACCGACGGGAATCGGCCCGGATGGCGGAATTGGTAGACGCAACGGACTTAAAATCCGTCGGCCTCACAGCCGTGCCGGTTCGACCCCGGCTCCGGGCACCACGGTAAACCAAAAAGAAGGGCTATGCTCACCGCATAGCCCTTTTTCCTTTCAAACCTATGAAAAGTGAAGTGTCGATGCGTGTCAAAGGGTGCGATCCGGCGGGATGCCAGGGGCTTTGTTGCTACGACGGCGTCTACCTGCTGGCGGGGGAAGATGAGCTGATACGGGCCGTGGTACGAAAATACCCGGATCATTTTAAGGATCTGCCCGCCGATTACCTAGTCGACGGCGCGTGGCCGGATGGCACCAAGGGGGTTAAGAGCGCGACCAGGCCCTTTACTTTCACAACTGCAGATTTTCCCCGCCACTTTAACAACACCAAGTGTGTTTTCGCCACCAGCGACGAGAGGTGCATGTTGCAGTCCCTTGCCGTGGAACTCGGCGTCCACAAATGGACCTTCAAGCCGACCGCATGCTGGCTCTTCCCCTTGACCATTAAGGACGGGGAACTGGCTCCTCCACCCCTGCCGGGCGAGCCAGATCCGGACTACGTCGATGACTCCTATCCCGGCTACGTCACCTTCGTGCCGTGCGGCAAGTTCGCTCCCGGTGGTACCCCTTGGGACGAAGCATTCGCCGGCGAGATCGCTTTTTTCGATACCGTCGACCAACTCCCCCTCTGGGCCAACCGCGGACTCTCCCTGGAGGAGATTATCGAACGGGCAAAGACCTAGCCCGCTGATATACCACCAACCGCTCGCACGCCCAGCCATCGGTTCCCTCCTGAGAACATGCGAGAGCGGGAACACGGCTTCCGGGTCAGGGGGATAGCCGCGCCGTTGCGGGGCCGTGGTCGCCGATGCTGGCTTTTACTCCGAAGCAGAGATGAGCGGATATTAGAAAGGCGTCCTCCTGGTGTGGGAGGACGCCTTTTTTGTGGCCGGGAAGAATCGCATGTTAGAGCTGGATGAACTCCTTCGGCTCGGTATTGGTCGCCATGGTCCATACCGTAGCGGTACCCTTCTTAAGCACGTACACCGCTAGTTGCTCGTAGCCCACCTTGTCGATCCACGGCTTCAGGAAATCCCGCTTGCTAACGATCTCCTTTTTAAGCTCCAGGTCCTCGAGCGCCTCGACCGTTCCGGCAATCCGGACCTGGATCAGGTTCTCGAAGATGCCGTTGCTGAAACAAAGCTCGACCTTGGGGTTCTTGGTCAACTGGCGGTACAGATCCTTGATCTTGCCGGTGTTGAAGACGATGCCGTTCTCGTCGGCCCGGTACAGCAGCATACCGCGCACGTGAGGGGTGTCCCCGTCCACTGTGGCCATATGAAAGATAGGATTCGAGTTCACGAATTCAAGGATCTCTTTTCTGTTCATATATACTCCTTCCAAGCCTGGTAAGTCGCTGTCGGTTGCGACAAGGGATATTATACAACAATGGCGGATGCTGCAAGGGTAGCGTATGTCGATTGGTGCTGCCTAATAAAAAAATGAGATGCGGGTGGTTATTAACCGGCAATCCGGTAGAATGTTGCCCTGTAGCGGCTTTCCTGTAGGCATAGTGCAATCGTTCGCAGCACGAGTTACAGGAGGTTTCAGCGATGAAAGCAGCCGTCGTTCTTCTCACCCTACTGTTAGCCCTGCCTGCTTACGCCCTCGACAAGGACAAGATCTCCCACTTCTGCGGCGGCGCCATCTTGGGCTTGGCATCGGACACGGTCTTGTATCACGCTACGGACCTGGAACGGCCAAAGCGGATGATAGCTGCCACGGGGCTTGCCATGATCCCGGGCTTCGCTATCGAAGTGGCAGACGAGTTTACAGGAACACACTTCAGTTGGTATGATCTTCTAGCAGACGGCCTGGGCTCGGCGACCGGCATGTTGGCGGGTGAACTCATCAACGGTCGGCTGTGGGTGAAGGCTTCGGCGCGCCAGGTGCAGTTGACCGGGCGTTGGTGATGTCGAGGTGGGAAACATGAAGGAAGAACGCGATACAGATCCCGCGGAACGCTGGGTTGCCACCTTCACCTGGGAAGACAGGCTCATCGCACGGTTTTTCCCCAGGTTCTTTAAGCGCTATGCGCCGGAGGAGGTTCAGCGCCAGTGGGAGCTCCTCCTGGCACGCAAGCAGGAGCGTCGCAACCGCTAGGATATGCCGGCTGCCCCGGCCACGGCAAAGGCCAGGCTCCCCTGGCAGCCTGGCCTTTGCGATACGCTTTCGTTACGCGTCTTTTACTCCGTTATTTCTGCTCTTTCTGCTCCTTCTTTTCCTTCTTTTCTGTCTTATCCTTGGGGGGCGCAACCTCCAGTTCGTTGCTCACCTTCCCCTTGCCGACCACGGCTACAGCCGCCTTTTCCACCGCCTTCTTCTCGTCTTCGCTCTTGACCGGGCCTTTCAGGATGACGCGCCCGTCCTTGGTTATTATCTTTACGTTGTGAGCCGTGATGGACAGCGACTTGTCCTTGACCACCGTGCGCCGGATCTCCCGGGTGATCTCCCGGTCGGTCTTGTTCTCCTTCTGCTGGTCGGCGGTCGCCCCCTTGTTCTCTTCCCTGTTCTTCCTGGTGTTATCGGCCTTGGTGGTGTCGTTCTTGTCCTGGGCGGCCTGCAGCACATGCGGTGCGCCCAAGGCGATGGCGGTTGACAGTGTGGCGGCGAGTAGAAGATTGAGTGTTTTCATCGTGGTAACTTCCTCCTTTGGTTTGTGTTATTGGGGATTGCTCTTTTTTGATTGGTAAAAATTAATGTAAAGCGTGCAGGATGTCAACCCATCGCGCATGCAAAGTAACAGAGAGGGAACGGCAATACCTGGGATTCCCTTTTTGACTTCTGCAGAATGTCGGATATTATTAGACTTTTCCGGCCACAGTTCGATGATCACGATGCAAAGGAGAACGACGATTCCATCCCCCGACGTTTCTCACATCCGAAATATTGGCATCATCTCTCATATCGATGCGGGGAAGACTACAGTCACCGAGCGTATCCTCTTCTACAGCGGTGAAACGCACAAGATGGGGGAAGTGCACGACGGCCAGGCGGTCATGGACTGGATGCCTCAGGAGCAGGAGCGGGGCATAACCATCACCGCAAGCGCCACCTCCTGCCGCTGGGGAGAGCACCGGCTCAACCTCATTGACACCCCGGGGCATATCGACTTCACCATCGAGGTGGAGCGGAGCGTCCGGGTGTTGGACGGAGCGGTGGCCATCTTCAGCGCGGTCGAAGGGGTACAGCCCCAGAGCGAGCTGGTATGGCGCCAGGCGGATCGCTATCGCGTACCCCGGATCTGCCTCATCAACAAGATGGACCGTCTGGGAGCGGACCACGGTCACGTGCTGCAGCACATGGCGGAGCGATTGGGGGCACGGGCCGTTTTGCTGCAGCTCCCCATGGGAACGGAGGCTGCTTTTTCCGGAGTAATAGACCTGGTCGGCGAGGAGGCGCTCACGTTCTCCGAGCAGGATCTGGGACGGACGGTGCTCCGTGCACCGGTGCCGCCCGAGTATGCGGACTCGGTACTGAAGGCGCGCCTGCAGTTGACGGAGGTGGCCGCAGACTTTGACGACCAGGTGATGGCGGACTTCCTGGAGGGGCGCAAGGTGGCGGCGAAAGATCTGCACCGGGCACTGCGCAGGGGGACGCTCTCCTGCGAGATCTTCCCGGTGCTGCTGGGGTCGGCCTTGCGCAACAAGGGGGTGCAGCCGGTCCTCGACGCGGTCTGTCTCTACCTGCCGTCCCCGACGGACCTCCCGGCCATGGTGGGGAGGCATCCCGGCAACGGTGAGGCCGAGGTTTTCAGGTGCGATCCCGACCAGCCCCTGCGCGCACTGGCATTCAAGGTCATGGCCGAGGAGGGTAGGCGCCTCACCTACCTGCGCGTCTACTCCGGAAGGGTGAAGACGGGGGCCACCCTGCTGAACGCAAGCCGCGGCGGCAACGAGCGCATCAGGCACCTGTTCCGGATGCACGCACACCGGAGGGAGGAGGTCGCCGAGGCGCTGGCGGGGGACATCGTGGCGGTGACCGGCTGCCAATCGACCCTGACCGGCGACACCCTTTGCGATCCAGGTCACCCCCTGCTCCTGGAAGGGGTGAGCGTGCCCGAGCCGGTGGTTTCACTGGCCGTGGAGGCGAAGGGGGTGGAGGACCGGGCGCACCTCCTCGGGACGCTCGAATTTTTCCAGTGGGAGGACCCGACCTTCCGGGTGCACGAGGATAAGGAGACCGGACAGACCATCCTGACCGGAATGGGGGAGCTGCACCTGGAGATCATCATCGACCGCCTGCGTCGCGAGTACGGCGTGCAGGTGAAGACGGGGCGCCCGAGGGTGGTGTACCGCGAGACGCTGCGGCGCGAGGTGTCCAGACGCGAGTTGTTCCAGGCCATGGCGGACAAGCACCCTGAACCCGCCGAGCTTTTGCTGCGCCTGGTTCCGCTCCCCCGGGGGGGCGGGGTGAGGACCGTGCTTCCGGCCCCGGCGGCGCCCATCACCCCCGAGCTCCTGGCGGCCGTGCAGGAGAGCCTGCTCGATGCGTGCCGCGGCGGCTGCCTGACCGGGTATGCCCTGACCGACCTGGAGGTGCGGGTAGAGGAGCTCCCGGTTGAGCCGGGTGCGCCGGCCCCTTCCGAACTTGCGCTGCGCGGGGCGGCCCAGCGTGGCGTGGTGCTGGCGGCACGCGAGGGCGCCCCCATGCTGCTGGAGCCGATCATGAAACTGGAGCTGGAAACGCCGGCGGAGCACCTGGGGAAGGTGCTTGGGGGGCTGCAGCAGAAAAGGGGGCGGGTGGAGGGGCTGGACCGGCGCGGGGAGCTCGAGCTGGTGAAGGCCACCGTTCCCCTGGCGGAGATGTTCGGCTACATGACCGAGCTGCGCAGCGCCACCAAGGGGCGGGGTAGCTACACCATGGAGTTCCAGGGATTCGAGGAGGCTCCGGCGGAGGTGCAGGAGCGCTTCGGGCTGCTCCGGTAGGGCAACGCTCAGCGTTTCGGAACCCTGCGCCGGTTGTCGCAGCGCTTCATCACCTCGGAGAGTGCCTGCATGCTGTACGGTTTTTGAATGAAGGCGAGGTAGCCGGCGCCTGCAAGCTTCCGGGTCACCTCCTGCTCGCTGTAGCCGCTGGAGATGATCACCTTCACCTCGGGGTCGAACCTCCGCAGCTCCTGGTAGGTCTGTTCCCCGTCCATCTGCGGCATGGTCAGATCGAGGACCACGAAGCGCACGTCCCCGCGCTCACGGTACAGTTCCACGGCCCTGCTGCCGCTGAGCGCGGTCACCACCTGGTAGCCCAACTGCTCCAGCATGGAAGCCCCCACGCTGCAGATGAACTCCTCGTCGTCCACCAAAAGCACGGTCCCGCTCCCCTGCCAGCTTTCCTCCGGCGGCGGCTGACCTGCCTGGTCCTGGATGGGGAGGTCGCTGGCGGGAAGGATCACGGTGAAGGTGGTCCCCTTGCCCGGCTTGCTCTCCACCTTGATGGCGCCCCTGTGCCCCCTGATGATCCCGAGCACAGCCGACATCCCCAGGCCGCGGCCGGTGAACTTGGTGGTGAAAAACGGGTCGAAGATGCGCGACAGCGTCCCGTCGTCCATGCCGCAGCCGTCGTCCTCCACCTGCAGGAACAGGAAATCCCCTTCCTTTATCTCCTTTTCGGACCACGCCCCTTTCAGGTACTGCTCGTCGAAGTGGCGGAAGCCGCTACGGATGGTGATGGTCCCCCCTCGGTCGCCGATCGCCTCGGAGGCGTTGATCACCAGGTTCATCACGATCTGGCGCAACTGGGTGGAGTCCGCCTGCACCGGAGGGAGCTCCTGCGCCAGTTCCATTACCAGCCGGCACTTCTTCGAAACAGAGACCTCCAGCAGGTGGACCATCTCGGTCAAGAGGCTGTTCAGGCTGACCGGCTCGACCACGAACATCCCCTTGCCGGAGTAGGCGAGCATCTGCTTGGCGAGGTCGGCCGCCCTGACCGCCCCCTTCTCTATGTTCTGCAGGTTTTCCACCGCCGGCGAGCCGGGGTCGATACGCATCAGTCCCAGGCTGGAGTTGCCGAGGATCCCGGTGAGGATGTTGTTGAAGTCGTGGGCGATCCCCCCAGCCAGGATCCCCAGGCTCTCCAGCTTCTGGGCGTGCAGCAGCTGCTGCTCAAGCCTCAGGCGTTCCTCCTCGTGGATCCGGCGCTCGAGTTCCGCCGCGGCCCGGCCGCTCACCATCTGCAGGATCTCTTCCGCCAGCTCCCGGTTCAAAAGCGGTTTGTGGCCGATGGTTGCGATCAGCCCGATGGGGACCCCCGTTGAGCCCCAGAGCACCACGCCCAGGTAGCTCTCGGCGTTTAAGTCCTGCAGCACCTGGTCGTTGGGGAACAGTTGGCGTACCCCCTCGCGGTAGCAGCAGATGTTGCGTCCCACAACCTCGCCGCAGGGCGTGTCCTTGAGCGTGTAACGGACGTTCTCCTCGAAGCTGCCGTTGTAGTAGACCGCCACCGTGCGGGCCCAGAGGTTTCCCTCCTCGAGTTGGTCGATGCAGATGAAGTCCATGTCCAGGGTGCCGGCCAGGTAGCGGGCCAGGCGGTGGAAGAACTGCTCGTCAGGGGTGGCGGTCGCGTTGGACTGAGCCAGGAAGGCGAGGCACTCTTCGGTCCGCTTCCTCTTGGTGATCACCTCGAACACGATGACGAAGCACCCCGGCTCGGGGCTGTAAACCGACACGGAGAGCCACTCGCTTATGGCGTTGACGTAACACTCCATCTGCTCCGGCTTCCCGCTCAGGGCCACGCGCCGGAAGGCGGCCAGCAGCTCGGGGTCCGACTCCCACACTCCGGGGAGGATCTCGCTCATCCGCTTTCCCCCCACCGCACGAAGCCCGGTGAGCCGCTCGAAGCTCTGGTTTACCTCAAGGAATACGAAATCCAGAGGCCGCGAGGAGTCCAGGATCATCCTGCAGTAGGCGAAGCCGTTCAGCATGTTGTCGAACAGGGAACGGTAGCGTTCTTCGCTTTTTTTCAGGCTCTCCTCGGCATGCTTGCTCCTGGTGATGTCCATGCCGGTCGCCTGGAACTCCACCACCTGTCCGGTGTCGTCCACGATGGCGCTATTGTTCCACTTCTGCCATACCAGGCGGCCGTCGGGGAGCCACGCCCGTACCTCCAGCGACTGCCCCTGGTTTTCCTCGGTCATGGTCTCGACGCCGCGGATCAAGGCCTCTCGGTCCTGCAGGAAGAAGAAGACATAGAAGTTCTGCCCCAGCAGTTCCTCCTGCTCCTTCTGCAGGTATCGACAATAGGTGTCGTTGGCGAAGGTAAGCATGCCGCCGCGCCGGTAGCGGACCACGAACTCCCCCTGGGTCTGCACCATGGCCCGGTAGCGGGATTCGCTCTCGTGAAGCGCCCTTTCCGCCTCCTTGGTTTCCCTCAAGACGACGCAGACGTGGGAGGGGACGGTTTCGTCCTGAGCCCTGAGCGGCATGACGTCGATGCAGACCGGCACGGGGCTCCCCCTGCGGCGGTTGTGGATGGAGAGGTTGACGTCGCGCGCGGCCTTGCCAAGGCGCAGGACGGCGGTGGCGGGATGCTGGTCGGGCGGAAGAGGGGAGCCCTGTGATGTGCAGAGGTGCCATTGGGGGTGCTCGGGGCTGTGCTGCAGGAACAGGTCCCGCTCCATCCCGAAGATCTCAAGGGCCGCCGCGTTCACCGCAAGCGGGGTGCCGTCCGAGCGTTGGATGAACATTCCCACAGGCAGTTCGTCGAACAGCGCACGGCATTGCTCCAGCGAGTCGAACATCGGCATGTCTCCGCTTTTCGTTTAGCCGGTAAGGATGGAGAAGACCACAGATAGGGTTATATCAGATAGCGCAGAGAGTTCAATTGAGCGAGACTCTACCTGCCAAGTGAAAGTATTAAACACTTGATAGTGCCATGACCGCGGTCGACACTGCCTGCTGTCAATGTCTCGGCACTCCGTGACGATATTCTGGATGGTTGTCGTATTTGTTGCACCGCTTTGTCATGGGGCACCGGAGATAAATCGGCATCTTATGACTTTGGTTGGATTATTGCAAAGAGGTGCAGGTTTGCAGATACTGTCTAAAAAGGAGCAAACTCGTGTTCTTGATCCTCAGATCCACACCCGACCGCAGGGAGAACCGCCTGCCTAAGCAGCGGCCTCTGCTGGACCGCAACGCCCACCTCGTTCCCCGGCACGACCTGAGGATGCCGCTGCCTTCCCGGCAGGTGCGTATCTTCGTCGGCGAAGGGCTTTTCTGCCAGCAGGAAGCGCCGCTACTCTGAAGACCCGGCCCTTTGCGCTGGCGCAGGGTCGTTTTTTCTGCCACAATGTCTACCGCCCCGCAAAGGGGTACTGGGGAGGTATTCCATGTCCGGATCCGGCGCGCCCATCAGGATTGGCGTCAGCTCCTGCCTTTTGGGTGAGAAGGTACGCTACGACGGCGGCCACAAGCACGACCCCTACCTCACGGAGGTCTTGGGGAGGTTCTTCAGCTTCGTGCCGGTCTGCCCCGAGGTTGAGTGCGGCATGAGCACCCCGCGCGAGGCGATGCGCCTGGAGGGGGACCCGGACAAGCCGCGGCTCATGACCCACAGGACGCGCGTCGACAAGACTGAACAGATGCTCCGCTTCTGCCGTGACAAGGTGGAGCAGCTCGCGGGCGAGGATCTCTGCGGCTTCGTCTTCAAGAAGGGTTCCCCGTCCTCGGGGCTGTTCCGGGTCAAGGTGTACCGGGAGGGGATGCCCCCCACAAGCGGCAGCGGCCTCTTCGCAGCGGCGGTGGCGCGGCGCTTCCCGCAGCTTCCCTTGGAGGAGGAGGGGAGGCTGAACGATCCGGTGCTCCGGGAAAACTTCATCGAGCGGGTCTTCGCTTTCCGGCGCTGGAAGGACTTCCTGGCCCATGAACCCGACCTCGGCAAGCTGGTCCGGTTCCATACCTGCCAAAAGCTGCTGGTCATGTCGCACAGCACCCAGCTCTACCGCGAGCTCGGGGCACTGGTCGCCAAAGGGAAGGAGCTCCCGCTCCCGGAACTGCTGGAGCGTTACCAGGGGCTCTACATGAAGGCACTGGAACTGCACGCGACGGTGAAGAAGCAGACCAACGTGCTGATGCACATCATGGGGTACTTCAAGAAGGAGCTCACCGCCGAGGAGAAGCATGAGCTCGTGCAGCTGATCGGCCAGTATCACGACGGGCTGGTGCCGCTGGTGGTGCCCATGACTCTCCTCAGGCACTACATCGCCAAGTACCGGCAGCAGTACCTGCAGCAGCAGGTGTACCTTTCCCCCCACCCGGCGGAGCTGATGCTGCGCAACCACGCCTGATCGACCCGCCGAAACACCCCCCATTAGTTTTTCTCTATCCTGGAGCGCCCGCTTCGGCTATAGTTTGCCAATTCCGCAACTGCAGAGGTGCCGTATGGAAGCGACACGCGAGATCTACTGGAATGTCAACCATGGTCTGATATGGGTCATGTACCTGTTCGCCTTCCTGGCCCTGGGAGGGTGCGCCTGGGGGTTCCGGTCGCGCTTGCCGCTCTACCGGCAGGGCAAGCCCCTGGACCGGTTGGACCGGCTTTCGCTGCGCCTGAAGCACATGGCGCGCGGCGCCCTTACCCAGGCCAAGGTGCTCCGGGTTCCCGTGCCGGGGACGCTGCATGCCTTCTTCTTCTGGGGCTTTCTGCTGCTCTTCATCGGCACCCTGCTCATCATGCTGCAGGCGGACTTCACCGCTCCGCTTTTGGCCATAACCTTCCTGAAGGGGACCTTCTACAAGGCATACTCTCTGGTCCTCGACCTCGCCGGCATCATCGCGATCCTGATGCTCGGGGGGCTGTTCGTGCGCCGCTTCCTGGTCAGGCCCCCGGCGCTCCCCACCAAGGGGGACGACTACCTGGCGCACGCGCTCCTCTTCACCATCCTCGTTACCGGGTTCGTGGTGGAGTCGCTGCGGATGGCCGCCACCGAGGTGACGGTGAACCCGGAGCTGGCCCGGTTCTCGCCCGGTGGGCTGCTGCTGGCTCCCCTGTTCTCCGGGATGGACCTCGGCAGCATCTCGGTCGCGCACAAGGCCCTCTGGTGGGTTCACTTCTTCCTCGCCATGGGCTTCATCGTCGCCATTCCCTTCACCAAGTTGAGGCACCTGTTCACCGATCCGGCCAACTACCTGTTCACCGACCTGCGCCCCAAGGGGGCCATCGCCACCATCAACCTCGAGGACGAGAGCGCGGAGCAGTTCGGCGCCGCCAAGGCGACCGATCTCGCCTGGAAGGACATCTACGACGCCGATGCCTGTACCTTGTGCAGGCGCTGCCAGGACCGCTGCCCGGCCTGGAACACCGAAAAGCCACTCTCACCCATGAGGGTGGTGCAGCAGGTGGGGGAGATGGCGCTCAACGACCCGCAGGGGGATCTCTGCCGCTACGTCACCGAGGAGGTGCTCTGGGACTGCACCACCTGCCGCGCCTGCCAGGAGATCTGCCCGGTGGACATCGAGCACGTCAACAAGATCCTCGAGATGCGCCGAAACCTCGCGCTCATGGAGGGGAGCTTCCCGGGAGACGAGGTGCGGACCGCCATGGGCAACTACGAGGTGAACGGCAACCCCTTTGGCCTCGCCTGGGCCGAGCGCGGCGCCTGGGCCGAGGGGCTCGACGTGGTCACCCTGGAGAGCGGTGAGCCCTTCGACGTGATGTACTTCGTGGGTTGTTATGCCTCCTTCGACCGCAGGAACAAGGAGGTGGCCAAGGCGTTCGCAAAGATCTGCTCAGCGGCCGGGATCAGGCTCGGCATCCTGGGTAAGGAGGAGAAGTGCTGCGGGGAGCCGCCGCGGAAACTGGGGAACGAGTACCTGTACCAGACCATGGCGCAGGAGAACATCGAAAGGATCAAGGGGTACGGGGTGCGGGAGATCGTCACCACCTGCCCGCACTGCTTCAACGCGCTGGCGCGCGACTACCGCGACCTCGGCCTGGAGATCCCGGTGCGCCACTACACCTCGTTGCTGGCGGAGCTCCTGGAGCAGGGGCGCCTGAAGCTGGACCCCGGCGAGGGCTTCGACTGCACCTACCACGATTCCTGCTACATCGGCCGTTACGCCGACATCTTCGAGCCGCCGCGCGAGATCCTGGAACGGATGGGCGGGAACATAGCCGAGATGGACCGAAACCGCAGGGAGAGCTTCTGCTGCGGCGGGGGAGGGGGGCGCATCCTTGCCGAGGAGAAGGTCGGCACCCGCATCAGCACCGCCCGGGTGCAGATGGCCGGAGCGACCCGAGCGCCGATGCTGGTCTCCAACTGCCCGTTCTGCCTCACCATGTTCGAGGACGGCATCAAGACCGGCGGACTGGAGGGAAACCTCGCGGCGCGCGACCTGGCCGAACTGGTGGCGGCGCGGCTTTCGGGGAGCGGCCCCGGAGGTGCCTGTCCCCTTGCCTCGTAGCTCGGGACATTTTTCTCATGAGCTTCATTGACTTGTGCACTTCAGGCGTGCGATAGTGTGATGGGCCTTCCCGCTGCCGTCCGGCGGCGGGGGAGGCCGCACCCCAGCTTTAAGGATGGAGCAGTGGTCCACCACGCCTTGACAGGCAAAAAGCAGCGCTTCGGCAAAAGTTTTCGGCCCCGCTTCCCCCAGCTCCGCTCCGGCATCACCCTGCTCGCCCTCTTCCTGCTGCTGGTCCCGCTGTGTCTTGCCGCCTTCGCCGAGTTCATCCCCGATCCCGCGCACCAGGCTCCCGCGACCGTCGTGGTGGGGGGGGACCGCGCCTATCCCCCCTATGAGTTCATCGACAGGGACGGCAACCCCGCCGGCTACAACGTCGACCTGACCCGCGCCATCGCCGAAGTGATGGGGATGAAGGTCCGCTTTGTCTTCGGCAACTGGTCCGAGATGCGCGCCGGGCTGCAAAACGGCAGCATCGACATCCTGCAAGGGCTCTCCTATTCAGCGCAGCGCCTGAACTCGGTCGAATTCTCGCCGCCGCACACCATCGTGCACCACGCCATCTTCGCCCGGCGCGACGCCAAACCGGTCAAGAGCCTAGAGGAGCTGCGCGGCAGGAAGGTGCTGGTCTTCCAGGCCGGCATCATGCACGAGCGCCTGAAGCAGATGGGGTTCGAAAAGGACCTGGTGCTCACCCCCACGCCCGCCGAGGCGCTCAGGCTGCTCGCCTCGGGGCAGGGTGACTACGCGGTGGTGGCCCAACTTCCCGGTATCTACCTGATCCGCGAACTGCGCCTCACCAACCTGGTTCCGGTCGCGAAGGCCGTGGTGAGCGAGCAGTACTGCTACGCGGTCGAGCGCGGCGACAAGGAGCTCCTGGCCCGCTTCAACGAGGGGCTCGCCATCGTCATCAAGACCGGCCAGTACGCCCAGATCTACAACCGCTGGCTCGGGGTGAACGATCCACCCAGGGTGACCCGCGAACTGGCCCTCAGGTATGGGGCGATGGTCTTGGTTCCCCTGCTGATCATCCTGGCGGTGACGGTGCTCTGGTCCAAGACCCTGCACAAGCGGGTGGCGGAGCGGACCACGGCGCTGGCCCAGGAGGTGGCCGAGCGCAACAAGGCCCTGGAGGAGTTGAAGCGCCACCAGGACAAGCTGATCCAGGCCGACAAGATGACCTCGCTGGGGACCCTGGTCTCCGGCGTCGCGCACGAGATCAACAACCCCAACGGCCTGCTCCTTCTCGATATCCCGGTGCTGAAGCGGGTGCATGACGACGCGGAGGAGATCCTGGAGGCGCATTACCGCGAGCAGGGTGACTTCATGCTCGGCGGGGTCCCCTACTCGGAGATGCGCGACGAGATCCCGCGCATCCTGGACGAGATGCAGGACGGCGCCCAGCGCATCAAGCGTATCGTCAACGACCTGAAGGACTTCGCCCGCAAGGACATGGGGCAGAAGTCGCTCATCGACCTGGATGCGGTGGCGAGGACCGCGCTGCGCCTGGTGGACCCGACCATCCGCTCCTCCACCGACCACTTCCAGGCCGTCTTCCACGGGTCGCTGCCGCAGATTTCGGGCAACGGCCAGCGCATCGAGCAGGTCATCGTCAACCTGGTGCTGAACGCCTGCCAGGCACTCCCCAACCGCGAGTGCGGCGTGTTTCTCGGCACCAGCTACGACGCGGAGCGCGGCCAGGTCCTGCTCCAGGTCACCGACCAGGGGGTGGGAGTGGCGCAGGAGCACCTTCCCTACCTGCTCGATCCCTTCTTCACCACCAAGAGGGAGAGCGGCGGCACCGGCCTCGGGCTCTCCGTCTCCGCGGGGATCGTCAAGGAGCACGGCGGGGCCCTGCAGTTCCAGTCCAACGCGGGGGCGGGCACCACGGTGACCCTCTCTTTTCCCGTCCCCGACAGGAGTCCGTCGACATGAAAAAGACCCTTTTCCCCGCCTTTGGCATCCTTCTGGTGGACGACGAGCCGGCCTGGCTCAAGTCGTTCGCGCTCACCCTGAAGAGCTGCGCCGGGATCAACAACATCGTCACCTGCCAGGAGAGCCGGGAGGTGATGGGGCTCCTCGACCAAGGGGGGATCGGGCTGGTGCTTTTGGACCTCACCATGCCGCAGCCCTGCGGTGAAACGCTGTTGCAGCAGATCGGGGAGAGCCACCCGGGCATCATGACCATCATCGTGAGCGGCATGAACCAGCTGGAGACTGCGGTGCGCTGCATGAAGCTGGGTGCCTTCGACTACATCGTCAAGACCGACGAGGAGGACCGCCTGGTGAGCGGGGTGCTGCGCGCCGTCCGGATCCTCGAACTGCAGCAGGAGTTCCGCACCATGTCGGACCGGATGCTGTCGCGGGAGCTGAAGCACCCCGAGGCCTTCGTGGACATCGTCACCTGCGACCCCCGCATGCACGACCTGTTCAACTACGTGGAGGCGGTTTCCCCCAGCCACCAGCCGCTTTTGATCACCGGTGAGAGCGGGGTGGGGAAGGAACTGGTGGCCCGCGCGGTGCACACCCTGAGCGGCTGCTCCGGGCCGCTGGTCGCCGTCAACGTGGCCGGGCTCGACGACACGGTCTTCGCTGACACGCTGTTCGGCCACGTGCGCGGCGCCTACACCGGCGCCGACCAGGCCCGCCCCGGCATGATCGAGCAGGCCGGCAACGGCACGCTGTTTCTGGACGAGATAGGGGACCTGAGCATCGCTTCCCAGGTGAAGCTGTTGCGCCTGCTCCAGGAGGGGGAGTACTTCCCGCTGGGTGGCGACCGCCCCAAGAGGATGAACGCGCGCATCGTGGTGGCGACCCACCGCGACCTGGCCGCCAGGGAGGCGGCGGGGGAGTTCCGGCGCGACCTCTATTACCGTCTCTGCACCCACCGCATCAGCATTCCGCCGTTAAGGGAGAGGGTTGGGGACATCCCGCTGCTGCTCGATTACTTCCTGAACGAGGCGGCCAAGTCGCTGGGGAAGAAGAAGCCCACCCCCCCAAAGGAGCTGGCCCAGGTGCTTGCCACCTACAGCTTCCCCGGCAACGTCCGCGAGCTGCGCGGCATGGTCTACAACGCGGTCAGCCTGCACAAGGATCGCATCCTTTCCATGGAGAGTTTCCTCAAGGCGATCGGGCAGAGCCGCGACACGGCCAACCCGCCGCTCCAGAGTCAAAACCCGTTTGCGACTTTCGAGCGCCTCCCCACCTTCGTCGAGGCTGCCGAGCTGCTGGTGGAGGAGGCCATCAGCCGCTCCAACGGTGTGCAGGCCATTGCGGCGCGGCTTTTGGGCATCTCCGCACCCGCGCTCAACAAGCGTCTCAAGATGTCGCGCAAGTAGGCAACGCGGCGGAGAGCCACCTTCCTCTCCGCCGCGGCCGCCGCGACTTTTTTTTTATCCCCCTGCCCCGAAATACACTCTGCCCGCGCCTCACCCCCCGCTGCAGCACTAATGGTCTTAACCTAGGTTAACTCCTTAACCATGGTTAAGCGCCTGCATCTTCCCGAAACGTAGACACTTCCCCGATTGCAACAACAAAGGTATTCACTTTGGTTAATACCTTTTCGGGCCCCTTTCATTCGTAAAACATTATTTTCCGATGTAAAATCGACGACTTGCATCCGTATACGGCCTCTTGGTACCGCTCTTGCTGATATGGAGTGTCAAACAGTGTTATCGGCTAACGCCTTTGTCGGATCTATAATCCAGGTTCACGAGAGCCAATCAAAAGGAGAGACCATGAAAACGAAGAAGTTCTACCAGGTTCTGTACTTCCAGGTGCTGCTGGCGATATCCATCGGTGTCGCGCTTGGCTACTACCTGCCTGACACCGGAGCGGCCATGAAGCCTTTGGGCGACGGCTTCATCAAGATGATCAAGATGATCATCACCCCGGTTATCTTCTGTACCGTGGTAACCGGCATCGCCGGCATGGACGATATGAAGAAGGTGGGACGCGTGGGAGGCAAGGCGCTGCTCTACTTCGAAGTGGTCTCGACCGTGGCGCTCGGCATCGGCCTTTTGGTGATCAATGTGATCCAGCCCGGTGTGGGCATGAACGCCGACGTCACCAAGCTGGATACGAAAGGGCTCGCCACCTACACCGCTACCGCGGCCAAGTCGCACAGCTTCGCAGATTTCGCCCTGAGCATCATCCCCAACAGCGTGGTCGACGCCTTCGCCAAGGGGGAGATCCTCCAGGTGCTCTTCTTCGCCATCTTCTTCGGCCTGGCCCTTTCCGCGCTCGGCGAGAAGGGAAAGCCGATCTACAAGTTCATCGATGACGTCTCCCACGCCCTGTTCGGGGTGGTCAACCTGATCATGAAGTTCGCCCCCATCGGTGCGTTCGGGGCCATGGCCTTCACCATCGGCAAGTTCGGCCTGGGCTCGCTGGCGAAGCTGGGGATGCTGATGGGTAGCTTCTACCTCACCTGCCTCTTGTTCATCTTCGTGGTGCTCGGCACCATCGGCAAGATCTGCGGCTTCAACATCTTCAAGTTCATCTCCTACATCAAGGAAGAGCTCCTGATCGTACTGGGAACCTCCTCCTCCGAATCGGCGCTGCCGCGCATGATGGCGAAGCTCGAGAACCTCGGCTGCACCAAGTCCGTCGTCGGCCTGGTCATCCCGACCGGCTACTCCTTCAACCTGGACGGCACCTCCATTTACCTGACCATGGCCGCCATCTTCGTGGCGCAGGCCACCAACACCCCGCTCACCATGACCCAGACCCTGACCATCCTTGGCGTGCTGATGCTCACCTCCAAGGGTGCCGCAGGCGTCACCGGCAGCGGCTTCGTGACGCTGGCCGCGACCTTCGCCGCCATCCCGACCATCCCGGTGGCGGGACTGGCCCTGATCCTTGGGATCGACCGCTTCATGTCCGAGGCGCGCGCCCTCACCAACCTGGTGGGCAACGGTGTTGCCACCGTGGTGGTATCCCGCTGGGAGAACGAGCTCGACATGGAGCGTATGTCCCGCGTGCTGAACCACCAGGAGATCGAGGAGGAGCCCGAGATGGGGCTCTTGGAGCCGGAGCCGGAAGAGGCATAGCGTTTTCACGGGGGCGGCCGGGCCGTCCCCTTCATTTTCGCCCCGAGAGGGGCTTCTCGAGAGAGGGCTAGCACCATTGTTGCTGCTGCCCTCTTTTTTTGAACCAAAAAATGGCTGAACGAGGAGGAATGCATAGATGAGTAAGAAACTGGGAGCCCTCGACTACCACTCAAACGGCAGGAAAGGGAAGATCGAAGTCGTCGCCACCAAACCGTGCCAGACCGCGGCAGACCTGTCGCTTGCCTACTCTCCGGGGGTCGCCGAGCCCTGCCTCGCCATCCAGCAGAACCCGGATGACGCCTACAAGTACACCGCCAAGGGGAACCTGGTGGCCGTCGTTTCCAACGGCACCGCGGTCCTTGGCCTGGGCAACCTGGGGGCGCTGGCCGGCAAGCCGGTCATGGAGGGGAAAGGGATCCTCTTCAAGCGCTTCGCCGACATCGACGTCTTCGACATCGAGCTCAACACCGAGAACCCGGACGAGATCATCAAGGCCTGCCAGCTCCTGGAGCCGACCTTCGGCGGCATCAACCTCGAGGACATCAAGGCCCCCGAGTGCTTCTACATCGAGGAAGAGCTCAAAAAGACCATGAACATCCCGGTCTTCCACGACGACCAGCACGGCACCGCCATCATCTCCTCGGCGGCCCTTTTGAACGCGCTGCAGCTTACCGGCAAGAAGATCGGGGACATCAGGATCGTGGTGAACGGCGCCGGCGCCTCGGCCAACTCCTGCGCGAAGCTCGCCATCGCCCTGGGTGTCAAGCCGAACAACATGATCATGTGCGACACCAAGGGGGTCATCTACAAGGGAAGAGTCGAGGGGATGAACCCTTACAAGGAGCTCTTCGCCGCCGACACACCGTTTCGCACCCTGGAGGAGGCAGCCAACGGCGCCGACGTCCTCTTCGGCCTCTCGGTGAAAGGGGCCTTCACGACGGAGATGATCCGGAGCATGGCGCCCAACCCGATCATCTTCGCCATGGCCAACCCCGACCCGGAGATCACCCCGGAGGAGGCGCACGCGGTGCGCGGCGACGTGATCATCGCCACCGGCCGTTCCGACTATCCGAACCAGGTGAACAACGTGCTCGGCTTCCCCTTCATCTTCCGCGGCGCGCTGGACGTGCGGGCCACCGCGATCAACGAGGAGATGAAGCTTGCCGCGGTGCACGCGCTGGCGCGGCTCGCCCAGGAGGAGGTACCCGACTCGGTCTCCAAGGCCTACGGCAACGAGAAGTTCTCCTTCGGGCCGAACTACATCATCCCCAAGCCGTTCGACCCGCGGGTCCTGTTGCACGTGGCGCCGGCCATCGCCCAGGCCGCCATGGACACCGGCGTGGCACGCCAGCCCATCGAGGACATGGCGAAGTACATCGAGCAGTTGGAGTGTTCGCAGGGGCGCTCCAAGGAGATCATGCGCATGGTCATCAACAAGGCGAAGAGCGACCCCAAGAAGGTGGTCTTCCCCGAGGGTGACAACGAGAAGATCCTGCGCGCGACCCAGATCCTGGTCGAGGAGGGTATCGCCCAGCCGATTCTGGTGGGTGACCGCAAGAAGATCCAGCAGAAGATGGACGATCTGAACCTCGACCTGGAGGTCCCCATCGTCGACCCGACCGAGTCGGAGTTCACCGAGGAGTACGCCGAGGAACTCTACCGGCTGCGGCAGAGGAAGGGTATCACCAGTTCCGAGAGTAGCCGCATCATGCGCAGAAAATCGAGGACCCACTTCGGCACCATGATGGTGCACAAGGGGCACGCGGACGCGCTTTTGGGAGGTATCGACACCCACTACCCGGAGACGATCCGCCCGGCCCTCGAGGTGCTCGGCAAGCAGGCCGGGCTTTCCAGCGTGCACGGCCTGTACATGATGGTGTTCAAGAAGGGGGTCTACTTCCTGGCCGATACCACGGTGACCATCGATCCGACCGCGGAGGAGCTGGCCGAGACCGCCATCCTCGCCGCGGAGAAGGTCGCCATGCTCGACATCGAGCCGAGGATCGCCATGCTCTCCTTCTCCAACTTCGGTTCGGTGGACCATCCGCAGGCCAACAAGGTGAAGCGCGCAGCGGAACTGGTCAAGGAGCGTGCGCCGCACCTGGTCGTGGAGGGTGAGATGCAGGCGGACACCGCCGTGGTTCCCGAGCTTCTGGACGGCTTCACCTTCTCGAAGCTTAAGACCCCGGCCAACGTGCTGATCTTCCCGGACCTCAACTCAGGCAACATCTGCTACAAGCTCTTGCGCCGCCTGGGCGGCGCCGAGTCCATCGGCCCCATCCTCATGGGGATGAACAAGCCGGTGCACGTGCTGCAGCGCGGTGACGACGTGAACGACATCGTGAACATGGCCGCCATTGCCGTTGTGGACGCCCAGAATCCCTAGCCGCGGGACCGCGTGTCCTGGTCCCCCATTCCTCCCGTTCAGGCGAGGAGTGGGGGATTTTTTTGTGTCGGGACCATGAGATGTTTACGCTGTGTTTTATTTTCGCGCGTGAACGTTTGTCCCCTCAGTTGGTGGTGAATGTCGCTGTATTACAATGTAACCAAATAACGTTGCCGGCTCTGTTCTAGGATCGCGCTCCCGTCCCTTCGCCCCTTATGCTAGTCCTTGTATTTGCCTGTAAATACCGATAATTCAAACATTCGTTCGATTGAATTGCAGAAGGCGGATGGCAGGGATGTGTCTCGGATCCTGGTCGCAATCTTGGTCTTACCAATTTTTTTACCGACGCATTATAAAAGTGTTTGCTAAATTTTTGTCAGGGGAGTATATGAGTGTGGTGCGACGTTGACCCCCGTTTTTTGGTCAAAATAAAACAAGAATCGATTAATGTTGTACCCTTGGCAGGTTTGCTAAAACAGAGGCTTTAAGGAGGGAGTATGAACGTCCACGAGTACCAGGCCAAAGCGATCTTGAGGAAATTCGGCGTGCCGGTTCCCGACGGCCACGTCTGCTACAACGGCGCGAGCGCCAGGGAATGGGCCAAGCGCCTGGGCGAGGGCCCTTGGGTGGTGAAGGCGCAGATCCACGCAGGCGGACGCGGCAAGGGTGGCGGCGTCAAGCTGGCGCGGACCTCCAGCGAGGTGCAGATGATCGCCCGCGACATGCTGGGGATGACCCTGCGCACGCACCAGACCGGCCCGGAAGGGAAGGTGGTGCACCGGGTGCTGGTCGAGAACGGCTGCAACATCGCCAACGAGCTCTACGTGAGCTTTCTGGTGGACCGCGGCAGCTCCCGCGTCACCGTGATGGCCTCCACCGAAGGGGGGATGGACATCGAGGAGGTGGCGGCCAACACTCCGGAAAAGATCGTCACCGAGGCGGTCGATCCCCTGGTCGGGCTCACCCAGTTCCAGTGCCGCAAGATCGCCTTCAGCCTGGGATTGAAGGGGAAGCTGACCGGCAAGGCGGTCAAGGTACTCACCAACCTCTACGCCACCTTCATCGCCTGCGACTGTTCGCTGCTGGAGATCAACCCGCTGGTGGTCACCGCGGAGGGGGAGCTGATCGCCCTGGACGCCAAGTTCGGCTTCGATGACAATGCCCTCTTCCGGCACCTGCAGATCGGCGACATGCGCGACTTCGACGAGGAGGACCCCAACGAGATCGAGGCCTCCCAGCACGACCTCTCCTACATCTCGCTTAGCGGCAACATCGGCTGCCTGGTGAACGGCGCCGGTCTCGCCATGGCCACCATGGACATCATCAAGCATTACGGCGGCGACCCGGCCAACTTCCTGGACGTCGGAGGCGGGGCCACCATCGAGCGCGTCACCGAGGCGTTCAAGATCATCCTCTCGGACAAGAACGTGAAGGGGATCCTGGTCAACATCTTCGGCGGCATCATGAAGTGCGATGTGATCGCGACCGGCGTCATCGAGGCGGCGCGCCAGGTGGGGATCCAGGTGCCGCTGGTGGTGCGCCTGGAGGGGACCAACGTGGAGCTGGGCAAGAAGCTTCTGGCCGAGAGCGGCCTCAACATAGTAGCCGCCGACGGCATGGCCGACGGTGCGCAGAAAATCGTGGCCGCCGTCGCGGCCGCCGCCTAGGAGGGACGCCATGAGCATATTGATCGGCAAGGACACCAGGGTCATCACGCAGGGGATCACCGGCGCGACCGGCCTGTTCCACGCGCAGGGCGCCCGCGAGTACGGCACGCAGATGGTGGGTGGGGTCACCCCGGGCAAGGGGGGGACGGTGATCGACGGCTTCCCGGTGTTCGACACGGTCGCCGAGGCGGTGCACGAGACCGGCGCCACCGCGAGCGTCATCTACGTCCCGCCGCCGTTCGCCGCCGACTCCATCATGGAGGCGGTGGACGCAGGCGTCGAGCTGGTCTGCTGCATCACCGAGGGGATCCCGGTCCTGGACATGGTGAAGGTGAAGCAGTACCTGGTGGGCAAGAAGACCCGGCTGGTTGGCCCCAACTGCCCCGGCGTGATCACCCCCGGCGAGTGCAAGATCGGCATCATGCCCGGCTACATCCACAAGCCCGGCAAGATCGGCGTCGTTTCCCGTTCCGGCACGCTCACCTACGAGGCGGTCTGGCAGCTGACCAGCATCGGCCTCGGGCAGTCTACCTGCGTTGGGATCGGCGGCGACCCGGTCAACGGCACCAGCCACATCGACTGCCTGCGCCTGTTTCAGGAGGACCCGGACACGGAGGCGGTGATCATGATCGGGGAGATCGGCGGCAGCGCCGAGGAGGAGGCGGCCCGCTTCGTCAAGGAGAACATGTCGAAGCCCGTGGCGGCCTACATCGCCGGGGTCACCGCCCCCCCGGGCAAGCGGATGGGGCACGCCGGCGCGATCATCTCCGGCGGCAAGGGGACCGCGACCGGGAAGGTGGCGGTCCTTAAGGAGTGCGGCATCAGCGTCGCGGCGACCCCGGCCGAGATGGCGCAGGCGCTGCTCAAGGTCTACACACCGTAGCGAGAAAGGGCGCCACCGCGAGGTGGCGGCGGAGATCGTCATGAAAAAGAAAGAAAACGCACGTTACCACGTGCTCTCGGTGCGGGTGAGCCGCGAGGAGCGCGAGACCATCGAGAAGATTTCCAAGGAAGTGAACATGAAGGTGTCCGACCTGATGCGGGAGGCCCTGCAGGACATGGTTCCCTGGCAGGGCGCGCCGTAGCGCCGGCTCGGGAGACGGGACCAGAACTTCACTGCATTTATGTAAAGAGGAGCTAGAGCATGAGCAGAAAAATGGTAACCATCGACGGCAACACCGCGGCCGCCCACGTGGCCCACGCCACCAACGAGGTCATCGCGATCTACCCGATCACCCCTTCCTCGGTCATGGGGGAGATCTCCGACGCGAAGAGCGCCGCGGGTGAGAAGAATATATGGGGGACGGTACCGCTGGTCTCCGAGCTGCAGTCCGAAGGCGGCGCCGCCGGCGCGGTGCACGGCGCACTGCAGGCGGGCGCCCTCACCACGACCTTCACGGCGAGCCAGGGGCTCTTGCTGATGATCCCGAACATGTACAAGATCGCCGGCGAGCTCACCTCCACCGTCTTCCACGTCTCGGCCCGGGCGCTTGCCACCCAGGCTTTGTCCATCTTCGGCGACCATTCGGACGTGATGTCCTGCCGCGCCACCGGCTGGGCCATGCTCTGCTCCAACAACGTGCAGGAGGTGATGGACTTCGCCCTGATCGCCCAGGCGGCGACCCTGCGCTCCCGGATCCCGTTCCTGCACTTCTTCGACGGCTTCCGCACCTCCCACGAGGTGCAGAAGGTCGAGGCGCTCTCCCGAGACGACATGCGCGCCATGATCGACAACGAGCTGGTCAACGCGCACCGTGCCCGCTGCCTCACCCCGGACCGCCCGGTCTTGCGCGGCAGCGCCCAGAACCCGGATGTCTACTTCCAGGGGCGCGAGACGGTGAACCGCTTCTACCCGGCCACCATCGACATCGTGGAGAAGGAGATGGAGAAGTTCGCGGCGCTCACCGGACGCGCGTACAGCGTGGTCGAGTACGCCGGCGCGCCGGACGCCGATCGGGTCATCGTGATCATGGGCTCCGGCGCGGACACCGTGCAGGAAACGGTGGCGACCCTGAACGCGCGGGGCGAGAAGGTGGGCGTGGTCAAGATCCACCTGTACCGCCCCTTCCCGCTCAAGGCCTTCGTCGAGGCGCTCCCCGCCTCGGTACGCAGGATCGCGGTCCTCGACCGCACCAAGGAACCGGGGGCGCTGGGCGAGCCGCTCTACCTGGACGTGCGCACCGCCATCGGCGAGGGGATGGCCGCCGGCTTCAGCAACTTCGTCGGTTACCCCACCATCGTCGGGGGGCGCTACGGCCTGGGCTCCAAGGAGTTCACCCCTGCCATGGCCAAGGCGGTGTTCGACAACCTGAACGAGGCGCAGCCCAGGAGCAACTTCGCGGTCGGCATCAACGACGACGTGACCGGCGCGAGCCTCGACTACGACAGCTCCTTCAGGACCGGGATGGAGGGGACCTACGAGGCCATGTTCTTCGGCCTTGGCTCCGACGGCACCGTGGGGGCCAACAAGAACTCCATAAAGATCATCGGCGAGGCGACCGACAACTTCGCCCAGGCCTATTTCGTCTACGACTCCAAGAAGGCCGGGACCATCACCACCTCGCACCTGCGCTTCGGGAAGAAGCCGATCAACGCGCCGTACCTGATCGACAACGCCGACTTCGTCGCCTGCCACAACTTCACCTTCCTGGAGAAGTACGACATGCTGGGCAAGGCGAAGCCTGGCGCCACCTTCCTGCTTTGCTCCCCGTTCGAGCAGAGCGAGGTCTGGGACAAGATGCCGGTCGAGGTGCAAAAGCAGATCATCGACAAGAAGCTCAAGGTCTACACCATCAACGCCATCAAGCTCGCCGAGGAGCTCGGCCTGGGCGCCCGCATCAACGTGATCATGCAGACCGCCTTCTTCAAGATCTCCGGCATCATTCCGCTTGAGAGCGCCATCGCCGAGATCAAGGGGGCCATCAAGAAGAGCTACGGCAAGGCGGGCGAGAAGGTGGTGGCCATGAACAACGCCGCCGTCGACCAGGCGCTTTTGAACATCCACGAGGTGGCCGTCCCCGCGGTACCCTCCAGCACCATCACCATGCCGCCGCCGGTAGGGGCGGGCGCTCCCCACTTCGTGAAGGAGGTCACCGGCCGCATCATAGCCGGCTTCGGCGACGACCTCCCGGTCTCCGCCATGCCGATCGACGGCACCTTCCCGACCGCGACCTCGCAGTACGAGAAGCGCAACATCGCGGTGGAAATCCCGGTCTGGGACGAGAAGCTCTGCATCCAGTGCGCCATCTGCTCCTTCGTCTGCCCGCACGCAGCCATCCGGGTGAAAGCCTACCCGGCCGAGGCACTCGCCGGCGCGCCGGCAGGGTTCAAGTGCGCCGACTCCAAGATGCCGGAGCTCAAGGAGCACAAGGTGACCTTCCAGGTCGCCCCCGAGGACTGCACCGGCTGCGGCGCCTGCGCCCACAACTGCCCGGCCAAGGACAAGGAGAACCCGGGGCACAAGGCGCTGGAGATGCGGTTCCAGCCCCCCTTACGCGCGGCCGAGGCCGCCAACTACCACTTCTTCCTGGGGCTTCCCGACCTCGATCCGGCGGTGGTAAAGCTGGACACCCTGCGCGGCAGCCAGCTGGTGCGCCCCCTGTTCGAGTATTCCGGCGCCTGCGCCGGTTGCGGGGAAACGCCGTACCTGAAGCTTCTCTCCCAGCTCTTCGGCGATAGGGCGCTCATCGCCAACGCGACCGGCTGCACCTCGATCTACGGCGGCAACCTCCCCACCACGCCGTGGGCGAAGCGGGCCGACGGGCGCGGCCCGGCCTGGTCCAACTCGCTCTTCGAGGACAACGCTGAGTTCGGCTACGGCATGAGGCTCGCGGTGGACAAGTTCAGCCAGGCGGCCCGGGAGCTTTTGGAGCAGCTTCTTGACTGCGGCTGCGTCTCCTGCACGACCATCGCCCCCCTGATGCGGGAGATCCTGGACGCCGAGCAGTCCGGGCAGGCCGCCATCGAGGCGCAGCGGCTGAGGGTGGCCCGGCTCAAGGAAGCCCTTGCCGGCTGCGACGAGGAGGCCGCGGCGCAGCTCCTTCCCATCGCGGACTACCTGGTGCAGAAGTCGGTCTGGTGCGTGGGCGGCGACGGCTGGGCCTACGACATCGGCTACGGCGGCCTGGATCACGTCATCGCCTCCGGCAAGAACGTCAACATCCTGGTGCTGGACACCGAGGTCTACTCCAACACCGGCGGGCAGGCCTCCAAGTCCACCCCGATCGGCGCGGTGGCGCAGTTCGCCGCCGGCGGCAAGTCCATGGCCAAGAAGGACCTCGGCATGATGGCCATGGCCTATGGCCACGTCTACGTGGCGTCCGTATCCCTGGCGAACCCCGGCCAGGTGGTCAAGGCCTTCATCGAGGCAGAGGCCCACGACGGACCTTCGCTGATCATCGCCTACTCGCACTGCATCGCGCACGGCATCGACATGACCCGCGGCGTGGACGAGCAGAGGAAGGCGGTCTCCTCCGGCTACTGGCCGCTGTACCGCTACAACCCGGCACTGGCCGAAAAGGGGAGGAACCCGCTGCAGCTGGACAGCAAGGCCCCGACGACCAGCTTCGAGGAGTACGCGGGGGGCGAGAACCGCTACAAGGTGCTCAGGAAGATGAACCCCGAGGCGGCCGAGCAGTTGATGCAGAAGGCGAGCGCCTGGGCCGCGGACCGCTTCGACTACTACACGAAGCTGGCGGCTCTGGATTTCGGCGGGGAAGGAAAGCAGTAACGGCAACCGATGCTGCGGCAACAGAGAGGGCCGGGGTTTTCCCCGGCCCTTTTGCGTCTGCCGGGACGCCACGCTCTACGGGAGCGGCTGCCCTGCGAT
This sequence comes from Geomonas diazotrophica, assembly GCF_018919385.1. GTDB lineage: Bacteria > Desulfobacterota > Desulfuromonadia > Geobacterales > Geobacteraceae > Geomonas > Geomonas diazotrophica. The sequence goes on along the minus strand of NZ_JAHLMF010000006.1, from coordinate 246,375 downwards.
CTGAAAAGATGAGACGCGGCAAAAGAAAATTGACAAACGCGGCTACTTGCATATTATCTTCACCCTTGGACTGCACCTTTTTGCCATTCCCGGAGGGGACATGCGACGAACGACGATGGTTGCCACGGTTTTTCTCCTTGCAGCGCCCGCGCTGGCCTTGGGCGGCACCTACCAGTGGCGCGACGATGCCGGAACCGTTCACTTCACCGACGACTCCGACCGCATACCGGACAAGTACCTAAAGCGCGCCCGGGAGGTCGATCCGGCGAGCGCCGCGAAGCCCGCGGCGACCGTGCCGAAGCCGGAAGCTCCGGCGGTGCCCCCGGCAGCAAAGGAAGCTGCCGCCGCGGCAACCGCTGCCGATGCCAAGAGCACGCAGCGGGCGCGTGTTGCCGCCGAGCTCGCCCAGGCTCGAAGCGGCCTGGAGGGGAAAAAGCAGGAGCTGCAGAAGCTGCATCACAAGTGGATGGTGACCAAGGGACGCACCCCGACCCCGGACGAGGCCAAGGAATTCCAGAAACAGCTTGCCGAGGGGAAGACGACCGACGAGAAGAATCCCTACGTCAGTAAGAACCGCGCCTTGTCTTCGTCGAGCGCCGCCCGTGCCGCCTACTACAAGAAGTTGGTGGAAGTGCGCGAGGACGATGCCCGGGTGCAACAGCTGGAGCGGGAACTCGAGGCGCTGAAGTGAGCTCCCCGCCTGGAGCCGCCGGTAAAGGAAGGTCGCTGTCTGCAGTCTCCAGGGACCGGATCGAGCAACACCTGAAGTTCCTCGTGGGGGTCCGGCATCCCGTGGCGGCACCCGCCGCCCTGCAGCGGGCCTGCTCCTACCTGGAAGACACGCTGCGCGCACTGGGGTACGCCGTCGACCTGCACGGTTTTTTCGACGGCGGACAGGAGTATCACAACGTGGTCGCCACCAGGCTGGGGACGCGCCGCCCTGAAAAACGGGTCCTGGTGCTGGCCCATTTCGATACCGTCGCCGGTTCTCCGGGGGCGGACGACAACGCAAGCGGCGTCGCGCTGCTGCTGGAGCTGGCCACGATGTTCAAGGAGTGGCGGCCGGAACTGACGCTGCAGTTCGTCGGGGTGAACCTTGAGGAGAATTCGGACCGGGACGAGCACGGGACCGGCCTCAGGGGGAGCCGTGCCCTGGCCGCCTTCGCGCTGCAACAGGGGTGGGAAATTGAAGCCGTGGTGGTGCTGGAATCGGTGGCGTTCGCCGGCGGCTCGGTGCGCCAGGCCGCTCCGGCAGGAGTGCCGCTGCAGGTGCCGCCCAACGGTGATTTTCTCGCCGTGATCGGCAACGAGCTCGCGCAGGGGGTGGTGGCACGCTTTGCGCTGGCCGCGGACAGCTTCGATATCGCCCTCCCCGTGGTGCCCCTGGTGGTGCCGGACAACGGCGAACTCCTGCCCGATACCCGCAGATCCGATCACGCTCCCTTTTGGGATGCCGGCTACCCCGCCATCATGCTGACCGACACCACAAACTTCCGCAATCCCCACTACCACGAGCCAAGCGACACCTTGGAGACCCTGAACCTCGCCTTCGCCGTGCGCGTCTGCCAAGCTACGGCCGCGTTCCTGCTGGGGATGGCTGGTGGGGAAGGCGCAGCTCCAAGCTGACCCGCCTCGTCAGGGGCTCGAGCGGCTGCTCCCGGCTCGTCTGAGCAAAGCCGGCGAAGAGCGCGCCCCGGTGGGCCGCCAGCAGCTGCAGCAGCTCGTCCCGTCCCGTCCCCGGCGCTAAGCGCTGCTCTGCCATCTCCGCAAAGACGTCCAGGTCGTGCAGTTTCCCCAGGAGGTCCTGGTAGCGCTTGAGGAGCCGGCGCAGCTCTTCCCCCCCGTCCTCCAGAAGCGGTGCCAGGATCTCCAGCCGGTAGCGCAGCTTCTTGAAGGCGATGCGCAGTCTGTGCTGTGCCACCGTGTCCTCTTCGCGCAGCGCCGCCGGGAAGAGTTCCTCGACCAGTTCGACCCGCTCGGCAAACGCCCCTTCGGCAAAGAGACCGACCTCGGTGAAGGGGTCGAACCCGGGGGCTTCGCGTTCTTGGAACGGGTTCAGTCTCTTCGCCAACCCGCCCAGTTCCTTTTGCAGTTTCCCCGCGCCGACCCCCGCCAGCGTCCCGGACAGCCCCTCTCGGGTGATCTCCCGCTCCTTTGATAGCGATCGCAGCAATTCCTCGCGCTCGGCGCGGCAGCCGCTCGTCTCTTCCGGTTCCAGCCCTGAGAAAAAGAGCAGCGCCTCATCGATGTTGCGCAATTCTCCCAGCAGGGTGGTGAGCCTTTTCACCCTGCGCGACAGCCGTGCCACCTTCTTGCCCGGCAGCAGGGGGGCAAAAAGGGCAAGCCCCTCGCGCAGTCGGCGCGAGGCCACCCGCAGGTCATGCACCTCGTCCAGGTCGAAGCCACGGGCTGCCCCGCGCCAGTGGGCGAAGAATTCCTCGCGGAGCGTGGCAAGCAGGTAGGATGCGGCAAACCAAAGGCGTGTCGGACGGAGTTGCAGGGAAGCGGTGCTATGGGCGGGAATACTCATAAGCCTTCACCAGGACTGACAGTATTATAGCATCATTGCATAAAGGATATCACTGCCGGTCCAAAGGCAAGGCTGTAAGGTCGCGCACACTTGATACCACCGGGCGCTGCATGCGTCCCTATGGAGAAACGCCGCTCAGTGCGGTTTGTGGATGGAGATCAGGAATTCCATGACAGCCAAAAGGTTGGTGAGCCTTCTGAAGAGGATGTTCTTTTCCTGCAGGTCCTTGGTGGTCTTGAACTTCGCCATCAGCAGCTGGTACTGTTCGTGGGCCAGATCGAAGGGTTTCATCTTTTTCAACGTGCCGCTCTCCTTTGTGCGATATTGAATTAGAAATTTATAACCATGTTAGAATAATATGTCAAGCGGCCATGGTCAAAAAACGCCGGGTGTATGGGTAGCGGAAAAAAGCGACTGTCAATTGGTAAAAATTAATGTTGTGCTATAGTGTGGCGGTTGTTTACCAAATTCGGGAGGCTGACTATGAAAAGAGTGCTATCCACCATCGTAGCCACACTGGTAGCCGTATCCTTCGCTGGAATGGTCTGGGCGGCAGACACGACCGGAACCGATACGGGGTCCTCTGTCGGCCCGGGGACCGGCATGTCGACCGGGACCCAGAGCGACCAGGGGAGCGCCGAACCTGCCAAGCCGGAGACGAAGAAGACCAAGAAGAAAAGAAAGAAAAGCGGCAAGAAGTCCAAAAAACAGACCAGGAGGAGCACCCGGACCGGCGTCACCGGCACCAGCCTAACTACGGCACCCCGGCCATGGGCGGCCCAAGCGGCAACATGGGGAGCGGCCAAGGCACAGGCGCTGGAAGCACCGAAGGAAGTGGACGCTAGGGATCCGCAGCAGCTCGGCCGCGCCGCAAGGTGCGGCCTTTTTCGTCGCGAAAGCTTCCCGCGCATGTCGACTAAGGCAAGGTGACCGCTTTCCCCACGTGTGTGCGATATGCCCCACCCCCTCCCGGGCAGCGTCACGGCACCCCGGGCTCAGCCGCGTTCAAGGAGAACCGGTACCCGGCAAACCATCGCAATTACATGCCATTACATGAATCCCCCCGGTGCGGCAACGTGGCGAGGCGCCCGGCTCGGGTTCCGGTCCCTTCTGGGTACGGCTCTTGCTCTTTCACAGCAGTTTCAGGCGTACATTTCATAAAAGGAGATTTTCATGTCTGCGTTGAAGAATTGGATTCCGGCCACAATGGCCGTACTGGCCCTGTGCGTGCTTCCTGCCTGTTCTGACAAGGGGGGCGGCGGTGCCCCCGTCGTCAAGGTGAACGGAACCGCGATCACCAAGCCGGAGCTGGACCGTGCCGTGAAGACTCTCCTGGCGCAAAACCGGGTTAACCAGGCCCTGCCGCCGGAACAGATGAAGAAGGCGACCGCCGTCGCCCTGGAACAGCTCACCTCGGCGGAGCTTCTTTACCAGGAAGGGAAAAAGCTGGAAATCAAGAACCTGGACCAGCTGGTCGAGCAGCAATACCAGAAAAACCGGGCCGCCTTTCCCACCAAGGAAGAATACGAAAAGGCGCTGCGGGCAGCCGGGATGACCGAGGCCGAGGTGCGCGAGTCGATGCGCAGGGAGATCGTGGTTAACCACTTCGTGGACCAGCGGTTTTCGGCCAAGGCGACCTGCTCCGACGACGAGGCCAGGAAATTCTACGATGACAACAAGGCGAAACTGTTCCAAAAGGGTGAGCGCCTGCGGGCCAGCCACATCCTGGTGAGCGTGGACCAGAAGGGGAGCGCCGAGGAGAAGAAAAAGGCGCGTGAGAAGGCGGAAGCGCTGCTGAAGAGGGTGCAAAGGGGGGAGGATTTCGCCGCTGTTGCCAAGGCAGAGTCGACCTGCCCCAGCCGCACCAAGGGGGGAGAGCTGGGCGTCTTCGGCAAGGGGCAGATGACCCCTCCCTTCGAGAAGGCGGCCTTCGCCCTGAAAAACGGGGAGATCAGCAAGGTGGTGGAGACGGAGTTTGGCTATCACATCATCAAGCTGCAGGAGCGGATCGCCCCCTCCACCGACCGCTTCGAGGACGTGAAGTTCCAGATCGTGCAGTACCTGAAGATGGAGCAGACCCGCAAGGCGGTGGCAGCCTTTCTGACCGAGCTGCGTCACAAGGCGAAAGTCGAGAAGGTCTAGCCCGGGCAGCCCGGACGCAGAACGGCCCGAAGGGAGCTTCCCTTCGGGCCGTTTTTTTGCCTTTGCCTGGGGTGCCGCTGCGGGGTGAGCCGGGTGGGGTCAGGCCCACCTCAGGCCGTCGGCGGAGGCGTGGGGCACGCCGCTGCCGGCGACCGGCGTCTCCAAATTCTCGTTCTCCCCTTCCTTGCCCGAATCGGAAAGCCCGAACTTCTTCATCCGGTAACGAAGGGTGTCCCTGCTGGTCTTTAGGAACTTGGCGGCCTTGGACTGGTTCCCGCCGGATTTCTTCAAAGCCAGCTGGATCAGCATTTTTTCCAACTCTTCCAGGGAGATGCCGGTGGAAGGAAGCACGATGTGCTCGCCGGCGAAGTCGGTGCTGATCACCCCGGAGGATTCGGGGTCCTGCGCCGCGACCCTGCTCTGTTTGATTTCCGGGTTCAGGAACTCCGGGGTCAGCACCTTCCCCTGTTCCAGCATCATCAGGCGCTCGATGCAGTTGCGCAGCTCGCGGACGTTGCCGGGCCAGTCGTACCTGGTCAGGTACTCCAGTGTGTCCGGCGCCGCATGCGTTATGCTCCTGCCGTACTCCTCGTTGAGCGTCTCGATGAAGTACTGCACCAGCGACTCGATGTCCTCCTTGCGCTCCCGAAGCTTCGGGAGGCAGATGTTCATCACGTTGAGCCTGAAGAAAAGGTCGCCGCGGAACTTCCCTTCCTTGACCATCCGGGGGAGGTCCTGGTGGGTCGCGGTGATGATCCGGACGTTGGCCTCGACGTCTTCCTGGCCGCCGAGTCTCCTGAAGCGCTTGGTCTCGGTCGCCTTCAGGATCTTGGCCTGCATCTGGTAGGGCATGTCCCCGATCTCGTCCAGGAACACCGATCCCCCTTCGGCCAGTTCGAAAACACCCTTCTGCCGGCGCGAGGCGTCGGTGTAGGCCCCCTTCTCGTGGCCGAAGAGCTCGTTTTCCAACAGGTTTTCGGGGATGGAGGCGCAGTTCACCTCGATGAAGGGGGCGTCGGCCCGCGCGCTGTGGTAGTGGATCGCCTTGGCGACCAGCTCCTTCCCGGTCCCGCTCTCGCCGGTGATGAGCACCGTCTTGGCATCGGCGTCGGCGCAGATCTTGATCATCTTGAAGACTTCGATCATCTTGGGGCTGTTGCCCACCATCTTCTCGTGGTCCGACTTCCTGCGCAGCTCGTTTCTGAAGTAGTCGACCTCCTTCTTGAGCCGACGTTTCTCGAAGGCCCGCTCGACCACGTGCTTGACCGCCTCGAGGTTGAAGGGCTTGCCAAAGTAATCCTCCGCGCCGTCCTGCAGCGCCTGCACGGCGGAGTCCGCGTTGGCGTAGGCGGTGATCATGATGACGTAGAGGTCCTCGTTGGCCGCCTTGAACCGTTTCAAAAGCTCGAGACCGCTGGTGTCGGGAAGGCAGATGTCCAGCATGACCAGATCCGGTTTGAAACTCTCGAATTTCTGCACGGCCTCCGCACCGGAAGCCGCCGTGTCCACCTCGTAACCGTCCTTTTTGAGGCTGGCGGCGAGGGACCAGGAGATCAGCTTTTCATCGTCGACGACCAAGATCCTGTTTTTACTCATGTTGAACGTTCCTTCCTGGACCTGCTGCGGGAGCGTCCGCAGGTTCTCGATGGGCTGAGACCGGTATCGGTCGGGTTGGGGGGACGGCTCCCCATGCCGGTCAGCAGGCGGCCGGACTTTATCATTTATTTAATAATTTGTGTATCGTTTTTTTCGCATGTGACGTGATCCCTGCAGACGACAGCAGAGGCTGACCTTCCCGGGCCGAAACCCGGATCCCACCCAGGTGATGGGTGATATCACCCACTTTTGCGGCATTTGCCCCGCGTCGTCCGCCGCTGAGGAGGAGAACGGGCGGTCTCGCGGCCCTCCGGGGCAATTTTCTCGTCGCTGCGCGATTTGACGCAAAGATGTGGGGCTTTTGCAGCAGCAATGCCCTCCCGGGACGAGTCCGGGCCCCCTGCTGCCCATCCGCGACGGCGGTGCAGGTGTCAAGCCCCCCCGTGGGGCAAATGACCAACTTCCCTTGCGTTAGCGCGTAGACAGCACCGCTTCGAGCGGGAGAGGGGGTTCGTTCCCGCATTTTACACCGGCCAATGTGCCATCGGCGGGGGGTACCGTAGCAGGATGCGTGCCGAGCCTCCCCTGTCGTCGCCGCACCCCCGCCCCTTCACCACACCGCTCCCCCCGGGGCGCCGAGCCGCCACCTCGTCGTGCGTTCTGGCAAGTAAAATGCATAGAAACGATTCTATTTCCATGCGAAAGGTGGGTGCCATGAAATTGAAACAGGTGGTGTTATGGATGTGCTTGATGGTCGTCGTCGGCGCCGGGCCGGGGTACGGGTACGACGGCACCGATCTGAAGGCCATAAGGACGCTGGCGGAGCAGGGGAACCCCGAGGCCCAGATGAAGCTCGGGGTGATGCTCTCCTCCGGGGTGGGGGTCCCGCTGGACAAGCAGGAGGGGCTTAAATGGTACGAGAAGTCGGCGAACCAGGGGTACGCACCGGGGCTGTGGAACCTGGCCTTCGTCTACATTCGGGGGGACGTGGTACCCCAGGATTTCAAAAAGGCGTTCGATCTGCTCCAGAAGGCCGCAGACGCCGGTTATGACAGCGCCCAGTACGACCTCGGCATGATGTACCTGCAGGGGCTCGCCGTTCCGGCGCCAGATCAAGAGAAGGCAGAGGTCTGGTTCCGGCGGGCGGCCGCCCAGGGGAACCGGGATGCCAAGAAGATCCTGAAGGATCTGGCCGCGAGCAGCTGACCTCGGCGGCCGGTCCGCAGCCCAACATTCCAGGAGTATTACATGTCTAACACATTCAATTCTCAGAACGCGGCCGCCGGGGAAGAGCCCGCCTCCCGAGCCTGCTTCGATTTCAGCCACGTCGCCGGAGAACTGGAGGAGAGCCGCAAGCGGCTGAGCGCCGTCTTCGACACCGTCCAGGTCGGCATCGTCATCATCGATGCCGAAACCCACACCATCGTCGATGCCAACCCCAAGGCGGTGGAGATGATCGGTACCGGGAGGGAGGAGGTGGTCGGCTCCGTCTGCCACTGCTTCATCTGCCCCGAACAGGACGGTCACTGCCCCATCACCGACCAGGGACAGCGCATCGACAACGCCGAGCGACAGCTGCTAAGGCCCAACGGCGCCTCCATCACAGTCGTGAAAACGGTGGCGCGGGTGAAACTGTACGGGCGGGACCACCTGATCGAGAGCTTCCTGGACATAACCGACAGAAAGCGGGCCGAGGAGGAACTGCGGGAGAGCGAGGAGCGTTATCGCGACATCCTGGAGAACGCCAACGACCTGATCCAGAGCGTGGACGCCAAGGGGAACTTCATCTACGTGAACAGCGCCTGGAAGAAGACCATGGGGTATTCCGACCAGGACCTCGCCTCGATGAACATCTTCGACGTGATCAAGCCCTGCTGCCAGAGCCACTGCGCCACCATGTTTGACCAGTTGAAGAGCGGGGCCAGGATCCCCCGCGTAGAGGTGGAGTTCGTCGCCAAGGACGGGCGGAACATCATCCTCGAGGGGAGCATCAACTGCAACACCAGTAACGGGCAGGCGATCAGCACGAGGGGGATCTTCCGCGACATCACCGAGCGCAAGAAGATGGAGGCCGAACTGACGCAGAGCGAGGACCGTTACCGCAAGCTGTTCGAGAACGCCCCGGAAGCGATCCTGGTGCAAAGCGGCGGGCGCTACCTGTGCGCCAATAAGCAGGCCTGCGTGCTTCTCGGTGTGGACCGCCCCGAGGAACTGGTCGGCCAGTCGATCTTCTCCTTCGTCGATCCTGAATTCCACGCCATGGTGCTCGAGCGCATCCAGCGCATCGAGGAAACCGGTGAGCCTTCGCCGCTGCGGGAATCGCGCATGGTGCAAAAAGACGGGACCGTGATCGACGTGGAGGCGGTGGCGACGGGGATCGTCTTCCAGGGACAGCAGGCGATCCAGGTCATCATCCGGGACATCACCGAGCGCAAGCAGGTAGAGGAACAGCGCAGGGAGCTGAACAGCCGCCTGGAGAAGATGGTGGAGGAGAAGACCCGGCACCTCAAGGAGGCCCAGGCCAAGCTGATCCAGTCGGAAAAGATGGCGACGCTGGGCGAGGTGATCGCGGGTGCCGCGCACGAGCTCAACAACCCGCTGGCGGGGATCCTGGGTGCCATCCAGATGCTGCGCAGCAACGCCTTGGCGAATCCCATCGACCCGGACCTGATGGAAGGGATCGACGTGCTGGAGAGCATCGAGAGCGCCGCGGTCCGCTGCCAGAAGATCGTCGAGGATCTGGTCCGCTTCACCACACAGGCCCGCTGCAACTTCAGCGACATGGACATCAACGAGGTGCTAAAGGACACCCTCGATATCATGTCGGGGCCCTTCGAGGAGCAAAAGATCGATGTCAGTCTGGATCTGGACCCGGAGGTGCCCCGGATCGAGGGGGACTTCGTGAAGCTGCTGGAGGTATACGTTAACCTCCTGCAGAACGCTAAGAGCGCTCTCCCCAACGGCGGCCGGATCGACATCAGCACCGGCCTCGTGAAGAAATACGGGGAGCCGCTGCAGGTCTCGGTGGTGATCCGCGACGACGGCTGCGGCATTCCGCCGCAGAACCTGGCCAAGATCTTCGACCCCTTCTTCACCACCAAGCCGGTAGGGAAGGGGCCCGGGCTCGGACTCACCGTCTGCTACGGCATCGTCAAGCGGCACGGAGGTGATATCGACGTGCGTTCCACTGTGGGGAAGGGGACCGAGGTGACGGTCACCGTCCCGGTCCGGCAGCAGAAAATGACCGCCTACCAGGCCTCATGACCTGGCGAGGGCGGCGTCTGCCCGGCCTCTCCCTCATGATGAGCTTAATTTCATTTGACATTTCCCTCCTCATCTGGTTAAACCTTCTACTCGATGGCAAGGGTAGTAACGGTTGCCGGAGACAATCGGAGGGGCTAACGAGCCCGGCTCTAAGCGTGCCAGAACGGACAGCACCGGAAAAAAGATAAACGATAATACTAAACCATCCGCGAGGGTGGGACGGAAAGCCCAAGGGTCTCCCTGAGACAGCCGGGTTGCCGAAATATCTAGCAAAGGTCCAGCTAAGATACCGGCAACCCGTTTTTTTTTGCCCGCTTCTAATGATTTTCTCCCAAACATTTCCCTCTTCGCCGGCGTGATCGGCGTGGTCGGGCAGCCGCCTTCTCCCCATCGACTTTTTCCGTCAATCCCAGATATTCATGCCGAGGCCACAGCAGGCCGGCGGCAGGAGAGACCCTCATGCACGATGCGGCTATCGACCCACCACGGAGCTTGCAGCCGGGTTCCTGCTCGCTGCAGTCGCTCGATCAACTGCAGCAGGACGAGGAGCGCCTTGCGATGCTGAAGGAAACCATCGACTTCCTTCCCATCGGTGCCGGGATCACCATCAGCGACAAGGAAGGGAAGATCGTCTACGTGAACCAGGCGGAGGCGGCGATGCATGGCTACGCCTGCACCGAGCTGATCGGCAGGCCGGCCCGCATGCTGGCCCCAGAGGCCAAGGCTGGGGGGAAACGGATCAACCACCGGACCGCGGGACTGTGGAAACGCGAGTGCCTGAACGTGTGCAAGGACGGCAAGATCTTTCCGGTTCAGCTGACCTCACTGCCGATCAGAAACGCCGGCGGGGACTACCTCGGCTTGTTGACCGCCTGCGAGGACATGACCCAGCGCAAGCTCTGCGAGCAGCAGCTCGAGACCCTCGCCTACTACGACAGCGTCACCAAGCTCCCCAACCGGGCGCTCCTCATGGACCGCCTGCACCAGGCCCTTGCCCTCGCCCAGCGTGAGCGGCGCGAGCTGGCCCTGCTCTTTCTCGACCTGGACAACTTCAAGGACCTGAACAGTTCCAAGGGGCACGAGGTGGGGGACAAGTTCCTGCAGGAGGTGGCGGCAAGGCTCGCCGGTTGCCTGTGCGATTCCAACACCCTGGCACGGCTCGGCGGGGACGAGTTCGTCATCGTGATCAACCCGGTCCCGGGTGAGGAGGGGGTGGCGGCAACCGCCGCCAGGCTGCAGGCCCTCTTCGCGGAGCCCTTCATCATCGACGGGGAGGAGCTCTACGGCAGCACCAGTATCGGCATCGCCCTGTACCCTGAGGATGGCCGGGACGTGGAGAGCCTCTTGCGTTGCGCCGACGCGGCGCTCTACCAGGCCAAGAGCGAGGGGAAGGCGGGTTACCAGTTCTTCTCGCAGGAGATGAACCAGGTCACCATGCGCCGCGTGGCGCTGGAAACGGGGATGCGCCAGGGGCTGGCCCGGGGTGAGTTCTACCTCTACTTCCAACCCCAGTGGGACCTGAAGACCCTGCGACTGACCGGCGCCGAGGCGCTTTTGCGCTGGCACAGCGCCGAGTTCGGCATGGTGGGGCCGGACGAGTTCATCCCCATCGCCGAGTCCTGCGGCTTCATCTTCGACCTGGGGGACCTGGTGCTGAGGGAGGCCTGCCTGCATGCGGTGGCGTGGGACGGCGTCTGCCCGGGGCTCAAGGTCGCCGTCAACATCTCGGGGCGGCAGTTCCGGCAACCCGACTTCCTGCAGACGGTCGCCAGCGTCATCGAGGAGACCGGGGTCCGCCCAAGCTCCCTTGAGCTCGAGTTCACCGAGAGCGTCATCATGGAACGTGCCGAGAAGAACATCGACGCGCTGCAGGCGCTGAAAAAGATGGGGGTGAGGCTCAGCATCGACGACTTCGGCACCGGTTATTCCTCGCTCAACTACCTGAAACACTTCCCCATCGACGCCATCAAGATCGACCGCTCCTTCATCGCCGACCTCGTCACCGACAGCGATGACGCGGCAATCGCCGAGGCCATCATCTCCATGGCCCACAGCTTGAAGCTCAAGGTCATCGCCGAGGGGGTCGAGAGCGACGACCAGCTCGATTTCCTGGCGGACCGGCGCTGCGACGAGGCACAGGGCTTCTACTTCGCCCCCCCCATGCCCGGGGAGGATTTCACCAGCTACGTCAAGCGCTTTTCCGGGCTTGAAGATGATTCCAAACCGTTGAGTGTCGCAGGCTGACCTCATCATCCAAGGAGGAACTAGATGTCAACGATACAACAGATAGCGCGTGCCCTCGTGCTGCAGGCCGTGGCCCTGCCGCTCATGCTCGCCCAGGCCCAGGCAGGCAATGTCGGAGTGGACGTCAACATTCATCTGGGCAACGAGCCGCGACCCGTGGTGGTGGCCCCGGCTCCCGCCCCCCGCCCGGTCGTGGTGGCGCCGGCCCCGGTGCCGGTGTACCAGCCGGAGCCCTACTACGACGAGCCCGAGGAGGACGTCGAGTTCATCTACCCGCAGCCGCTTGGCTTCTACGTGGCGGTGGGGGTCCCCTACGACCTCTTTTACCTCAACAACGTCTACTTCGTCTTCCGTGACGGGCGCTGGTACCGCTCTCCCAACAACCGCGGCGGCTGGGTCCCGGTCGGGTACCGCGAGCTCCCCTCGCCGCTGCGCCGCTACCGCATAGAGCGGATCCGGGAGTACCGTGCCCGCGAGTACGCCGTCTACCAGCACGACCGCGACCACTACCACGGCAGGCACCGCAGCGACCGGGGGTACTGGAAGGCGCGCCACGAGCACCTAAAGGACGAGAAGAGGTACGCCAAGGAGCAGAGAAAGGAAGAGAAGCGCTTCGAGAAGGAGCAGAGAAAGGAAGACAAGCGCTTCGATAAGGAGCAGAGAAAAGAGCAGAAACACCGCGAACACGAGCAGCGCAGGGAGGAGAGGGACCTTGACCGCGACCGTCACGGCCGCGACTAGCCCGAACCGCTGCGGCTGGGCCGGGAACGATCCCCTTTACTGTGCCTATCATGACCTCGAATGGGGGGTGCCGGTGCACGACGACCGCCTCCTCTTCGAGTTCCTCACCCTGGAGGGGGCGCAGGCGGGGCTTTCCTGGATCACCATCCTGAGAAAGCGCGAGGGGTACCGCCGCGCCTTCGCGGGCTTCGATCCCGAGCTCGTGGCCCGCTTCTCCGACGCGGACACGGCCCGACTCATGGCCGACCCCTCCATCGTCCGCAACCGCCTGAAGATAGGTTCGACGGTGGACAACGCGCGCGCCTTCCTCGCGGTGCAGCAGGAGTTCGGCTCCTTCGACGCCTACCTGTGGCGCTTCGTGGACGGCGTCCCCGTCCAAAACGCCTGGCGCAGCCTTTCCGAGGTGCCCGCCGCGAGCGGGGTCTCGGAAAGGTTGAGTCGCGACCTCAAGCGGCGCGGCTTCCGCTTCGTGGGGAGCACCATCTGTTACGCCATGATGCAGGCGGTAGGGATGGTGAACGATCACACCGTCGACTGCTTCCGCTGGCGCGAGCTGCAAAACGGCTGACCGCCAAAACCCCCAGCAAAAACCTGCCGATACACATTGCGCCCCGCCCCGATTTCGGGTAATTATTTAGGGTCGTTCCTCAAACCGCACATCCCCCTTTCGCGAGCCGGCGGCGCGCGGTGGATGGTCCCTATGGACCGTCCCCCCGCGCTCGTCCGGCTCGACCAGGAGAACCCATGTTCCGTCGCACCAAGATCGTAGCCACCGTCGGCCCCGCTTCCGATTCCGAACAGATGCTGGACGCCCTGATCCACGCCGGCGTCGACGTCTTCCGTCTCAACTTCTCCCACGGCGATTACGCCTCCAAGGCCGCGGTGATCGGCCATATCCGGAAGCTTTCCCAGGAGCACGAGCACGCCGTGGCCATCCTCGGCGACCTGCAGGGACCAAAGATCCGCACCGGCCTCATGGTCGGCGGCTCGATGCAGCTTGTGGCCGGCTCCGAGGTGGTCGTCACCACCCGTGCGGTGCTGGGACAGGACAACGTCATCCCCACCATCTACAAGGGGCTGCCGCGCGACGTGAAGCCGGAGGACCGCATTCTGCTGGACGACGGGCTGATGGAGCTGAAGGTGCTCGCCGTCTCCGGGGAGGACGTGCGCTGCCAGGTCGTGACCGGCGGACTGCTCAAGGACCGCAAGGGGATCAACCTCCCCGGCGCCAAAGTATCCGCCCCCGCGCTCACCGACAAGGACAGGGAAGACCTGCAGTTCTGCATGGACCAGCAGCTCGACTACGTCGCCCTTTCCTTCGTGCGCGAGGCCTCGGACGTGACCGAGCTCAAGGAGATCATTGACCGGGCCGGTTCGTCGCTGCGCATCATCGCCAAGATCGAGAAGCCGGAGGCGGTGCTCAACTTCGCAGCCATCCTCAGGGTGTCCGACGGCATCATGGTGGCGCGCGGCGACCTGGGGGTGGAGTTGAACCCCGAGAAGGTGCCCCTGATCCAGAAGCGCATCATCCGTAGCTGCAACGATGCGGGAAAGCCAGTGATCACGGCTACCCAGATGCTGGAGAGCATGGTGAACAACCCGCGCCCGACCCGCGCCGAGACCTCGGACGTGGCCAACGCGATACTCGACGGCACCGACGCCATCATGCTCTCCGCCGAGACCGCCTCCGGCAAATACCCCATCGAGGCGGTCTCCATGATGGTGCAGGTGGCGCGCGACATCGAGAACGACCCCCAGCTCATGGCGCAGTGCTGCAAGGCGCCCAACGGGCAGGGGATCCTTCCCGACATCTCCGAGGTGATCGGCATGGCGGCCTGCCGCGCGGCGGAGAGCGTCAATGCCTCGGCCATCCTCGCCTTCACCCAGACCGGGAGCACCGCCGCGCTGGTTTCCAAGTACCGCCCTGCGCAGCCCATCATCGCGGTGACCCCCTCGCAGCAGGTGCGCCGCCGGCTCGCTCTCTACGCCGGGGTGCACGCGCTGCGGGTCGACATCGAGGGGGACACCGAGTCGCAGATCCTCTCGGTGGAGGCGGCGGTGCTTGCCATGGGGTGGCTGGAAAAGGGGGACCTCGTGGTGATCACCATGGGGAGCCCGCTGTCGAGCCCCGGCACGACGAACCTGATGAAGGTGCACCGGCTGGAGGAGCCGGGGGCGCTGCCGCAGAGCTGAAAACAACCGCCGCTCCGCTCGCCGCTATTCAGGTTCCTTTTGCGGGTGACGTTTTGGCTCAGAAGGTCAGAAGGGGGAACTATTGGTGGCAGTGCCAGTAGCCTAGTGCCGGAAGCGCTCAGGCAAACCGGTGATTTAAGCGTTGCGCTGTGTTGGGGTAGGTGCTATAACTTTACGCGATCGCTTGCACAAGGATCGGCGCTGCGCTTGGGCCTGGGACAGGGGGAACTGTCAGCATCCGTACCTGCCCCGTTGCCGCGTGTCGAGGGTTTAGTCCAATGGCTAGACCCTCTTTCATTATCTTTGTAATGGAGGTAATTGCTTTGAGTGTGATTCTCGTTACCGGCGGCGCCGGCTACATAGGAAGTCACGTGGTCAGACAGCTCTCCGAGGCGGGGCACGAGGTGGTGGTTTACGACAACCTCTCCACCGGCTCTGCAGACGCGCTGGTGCACGGGGAGCGGCTCGTCATCGGCGACCTGGCCGACCAGGACGGGATAAGAAAGGTCCTCAGGGAGACCGGCGCCAAGTCGGTACTCCATTTCGCCGCTGCCATCATCGCCCCGGAGTCGGTGACCCTGCCGCTTAAGTACTACGGCAACAACACGAGAAACACGCTGAACCTCCTGCAGGCCTGCGTCGAGCACGGCGTCGAGCGTTTCATCTTCTCCAGCACCGCCGCGGTCTACGGCATGCCCGAGGAGGGATGCGCCTCGGAGGAGAGCCGCACCGCCCCCATCAACCCCTACGGCACCTCCAAGCTGATGAGCGAGTGGATGCTGCGGGACGCCGCCTTCGCCCACGGCTTCTCCTACGTGGCGTTGCGCTATTTCAACGTGGCCGGCGCCGATCCGCAGGCGCGCATGGGGCAGAGAACGCCTGAGGCGACCCACCTGATCAAGGTCGCCTGCCAGGCGGCGCTGGGCGCTCGCGACGGCGTCTCCATCTTCGGCACCGACTATGCCACCCCCGACGGCACCGGGATCCGCGACTACATCCACATCGAGGACCTCGCCTCGGCGCACCTGGCGGCCTTGCGCTACCTCGAGGGGGGCGGGACTTCCGACGTCATCAACGTGGGGTACGGCAAGGGGAGCAGCGTACGCGAGGTGATCAAGGTGGTGAAGGAGGTGAGTGGCGTGGATTTCAAGGTCAACGAGGCGCCGCGCCGTCCCGGCGACCCCGACAGCCTGGTCGCCGTCGCCGAAAAGATCCGTACCGTCCTTGGGTGGAGTCCGTCCTACAACGACCTGCACACCATCGTCGCCGACGCGTGGCGCTGGGAACAAAAGCTTTGGCAATCCCGCTAGCTTGAAGAGCGGGGACAAGGAGAAGGCATGATAAAGAGCATGACCGGGTATGGGAAGGGCGAGGCCGTCCACGAAGGTGGACGTTTCATCGTCGAGGTGCGCTGTGTGAACCATCGCTACGGCGAGATCACCGTGAAGCTCCCGCGCGTGCTGCTGCAGTTCGAAAACGAGATCAAGAAGCGGGTGGGTGAGACGCTGGTCCGCGGCAAGATCGACGTCTTCATCCAGGTGGAGAACGCGGTGGCGCTCGGGGTGCCGACGGCCAACCTGCCGCTGGCGCGGGGGTATCTCAAGGCGTTCCAGGCCATCGGCGAGGCGCTTGGGCTCTCCGGCGAGGTCGATCTCGCCCTGGTCGCGTCGCAGCGTGACGTGGTCACCGTCGCCGCCGAGGCCGAGGCGACCCTCGAGGAGATCCCGCAGGAACTGGTGAGCGCCCTGGAGGACGCCCTGCGCCGGGTGGACGAGATGCGCCTGTTCGAGGGGGAATCCCTCTACGCCGACTTCCAGAGGCGCCGCGAAACCCTGGCCCGGCTGATCGGCAGCGTGGCCGAGCGCGCCCCGCAGGTAGTCGCCGAGTATGGCCAGCGCCTGAAGGAGAGGATCGCGCAGCTCCTTGGTGAGGCATCCCTTCCGGAGGAACGCCTGGTCCAGGAGGTCGCGGTCATGGCGGACAAGTGCGACGTCACCGAGGAACTGGTGCGCCTGGAGAGCCACCTGCGCCAGTTCGACGAGACGCTGGCCAAGAGCGAGCCGGTGGGACGAAAGCTCGACTTCCTGCTCCAGGAGATCAACCGCGAGGTGAACACCATCGGCTCCAAGGGTAACGATGCCCAGATGGCGGCCTTGGTGGTGGAGCTGAAGGCGGAGCTGGAGAAGATCCGCGAGCAGGTGCAGAACATAGAGTAGGGGAACTTTACAGTCTGGGGGTTCCGCTTGCCTCTTTTTGTAGCGGATCCCGACAACGGCAACGGGTGAACTATGAAACGTGAAGGCGTACTGTACGTGATTTCGGCCCCTTCGGGGGCGGGCAAGACCTCGCTCTGTAAGGAAATAATTGACATCTTTCCTAACTTGCGGCATTCTGTCAGCTACACGACGCGCCCTCCCCGGAACGGAGAGGTGCACGGGCGTGATTATTTTTTTGTGGGTAAGGAAGAGTTCGACCGGATGGTTGAGGCCGGGGAGTTTGCCGAGTGGGCCGAGGTGCACGGCAACTTCTACGGGACTTCGCTTGCCACCCTCAAGGAATCCCGTTCCGAGGGGATCGACCTTATCCTTGACATCGACTGCCAGGGTGCGCGGCAGCTGAAAGGGCGTTTCGAAGGAGGGGTCTACGTCTTCGTACTCCCGCCCAGTATCGAGGAGCTCAGGCGCCGCCTGGACAACCGCTCCTCCGACTCGCAGGACGTCATCGAGCGCAGGATCCACAACGCCGCCGGCGAGATTAAGGAAGCGCGCTGGTACGATTACATCATCGTCAACGACAAGTTTTCCGTGGCCCTGGACCAGCTGAAAAGCGTGCTGATTGCCGAGCAGTGCCGCACCACCCGCCTGCTGCAAGGCCTTTCCAGGATCTTCACGATTTAGACGTTTAATATCACAAAGGGGATTTCACTTATGGCAAGGGTTACCGTAGAAGATTGCCTCGAGAAGGTGGACAACCGCTTTCTCCTGGTCATGCTCGCCTCCAAGAGGGTGAAGCAGCTTTTCAAGGGCGCGAAGCCGCTCATCGACAACAGGGGCGCCAACAAGAACGTGGTCGTTTCCCTCAGGGAAATCGCCGCCGGCAAGATTGGCTGCGAGATCGGCAAGAAAGGTCGTTAACAGATCGAGAGGGAGACGCATGCACGGGTCTCCCTTTTTTTCAAACCGGCTGGGGCTATCGGCTGACGGGGCATCTGCCCCGGTGCTGTTAGCCCCTTCTTTTTCCGGATGAAACGGGCGCGATGATAAGACTCAACGACATACTCGACAAGGTTTCCTCGTACAACCCGGGCGCGGACCTGGACCTTTTGCGCAAGGCCTACGTCTTCTGCGCCAAGGTGCACCAGGGGCAGACCCGGCTCTCGGGGGAGCCGTACCTGATCCACCCGATGGAGGTGGCGGGGATCCTGGCCGACCTGAAGCTGGACCTTCCTGCCGTGGTGACCGGTCTTTTGCACGACACCGTCGAGGACACCCTGACCACCCACGAGGAGCTGGAGTCGCTCTTCGGCGCCGAGGTGGCGCGCCTGGTGGACGGTGTCACCAAGATCGGCAAGATCCATTTCAAGACCAAGGAGGAGAGCCAGGCGGAGAACTTCCGCAAGATGCTGCTCGCCATGGCCACCGATATCCGGGTCATCCTGGTGAAGCTCGCCGACCGCCTGCACAACATGCGCACCCTGCAGTACCAGCCCGAGCCCAAGCAGCGCACCATCGCCAAGGAAACGCTGGACATCTACGCCCCCATCGCCAACCGGCTCGGTATCTCCTGGGTCAAGGGCGAACTGGAGGACCTCTCCTTCCGCTACCTGGAGCCGCAGCTCTACTACGACTTGGCGGGCAAGGTCGCCAAGAAGAAGCAGGAGCGCGAGTCCTACGTCGCCACGGTCAAGGACATCATCAAGAAGCAGCTCGAAGAGCACGGCATCAAGGGGGACGTCTCCGGCCGCTCCAAGCACCTCTACTCCATCTACAAGAAGATGCAGAGCCGAAACGTCGACATCGACGAGATCTACGACCTGATCGCGATCCGGGTCTCCGTCGACGACATCCGCGAGTGCTACGAGGTGCTGGGGATCATCCATTCCACCTGGAAGCCGATCCCCGGGCGCTTCAAGGACTACATCGCCATGCCGAAGGGGAACATGTACCAGTCGCTGCACACGACGGTCATCGGCCCCTACGGCGAGAGGATGGAGGTGCAGATCCGCACCGCCGAAATGCACCGCGTGGCCGAGAGCGGCATCGCGGCGCACTGGAAGTACAAGGAAGGGAAGGGGTACGACGAGAAGGAGGTGCGCCGCTTCACCTGGATCCGGCAGCTTCTCGAGTGGCAGCAGGAGTTGGACGACTCCAAGGAGTTCATGGACACGGTGAAGGTCGAGCTCTTCCCGGAGGACGTCTTCATCTTCACCCCGAAGGGGGACGTGAAGGGGTTCCCGAAAGGGTCCACCCCCATCGATTTCGCCTACTCGGTGCACACCGACGTCGGCCACCGCTGCGTAGGCGCCAAGGTGAACGGCAAGCTGGTCCCCTTGAAGTACGAGCTGAAGACCGGTGACATCGTCGAGGTGATCACATCGCCGCACCACACCCCGAGCAAGGACTGGCTCAAGATCGTCAAGAGCTCGCGGGCGCGCAACAAGATCAGGGCCTGGGTGAAGACCGAGGAGCGGATGAGGAGCATCACCCTCGGGCGCGAGATCTGCGAAAAGGATTTCCGCCGCTACTCCTTGAACTTCGGCAAGCTGCAAAAGACGGGCGAGCTGAAGAAGGTGGCCCAGGAGTTCGGCTTCCAGACCGAGGATGACCTGATGGCCTCGGTCGGCTACGGGAAGCTCTCCGCGAACCAGCTGGTCGGCAAGCTGGTTCCGGCCGACAAGATAGAGGCGGCCAAGGAGCAGAAGGAAACCCGCATCGGCAAGGTGATCGGGGCGCTCAAAGGGAAATCCTCCTCCGCCATCCAGATCAACGGCGTCGAGGACGTGCTGGTGCGCTTCGGCAAGTGCTGCAATCCCCTTCCCGGCGACGAGATCACGGGCTTCATCACCCGCGGGCGCGGCGTCACCGTGCACACGGCCGACTGCCCCTTCGCCATGGCGCTCGAGCCCGAGCGGCGCATCGAGGTGGCCTGGAACAAGGGGAAAAAGAGCGCGCTCCCGGTCAAGATCCGGGTGGTGTGCAACGACGAGAAGGGGATCCTCGCCAACATCGCCACCGCGATCACCAACTGTGAGGCCAACATCTCGAGCGCCTCCATCCAGAGCACCCTGGACAAGCGTGGAGAGAACCTCTTCGAGGTGGACGTGACCGATCTCGATCACCTGAAGAAGGTGTTCGCCGCCATCATGAAGGTGAAGGGGGTCATCAAGGTGGAGCGGTTGAAGAGCTAGCTTCCTTCTACCCCTCGCGCTCCGGGAGAGGGGCAGGGGGGAGGGCGCTGCGAAGAGGCAGGGTGGTGCGTGGGGGCGATCCCCTCACCCCGACTTATCCCAAAGGGAGAAGAAGCGTTTGCAGGAGTTGAAGACAGCATCAAGGAGGAAGGCATGAAGGAAATCATCAGCACTGAAAACGCACCCAAGGCGATCGGTCCCTATTCCCAGGGTGTGAAAGCCGGGGGCTTTCTCTTTCTTTCCGGCGCCATAGCGCTCGATCCGGCCACCGGCGAGGTGGTGCAGGGAGGGGTCGTGGCGGAAACCGAGCAGGTGATGAAGAACATCGGCGCACTGCTCGCGGCCGCCGGCCTCGGCTTTCAGGACGTGGTCAAGACCACCATCTACCTGGCCAACATGGGCGACTTCGCCACCGTGAACGGCATCTACGGGGCCCACTTCCAGGAAAACCCGCCGGCACGCAGCACCGTCGAGGTCAAGGGGCTGCCGCGCGGCGTCCTGGTGGAGATCGAAGTCACCGCCCTTTGCCGCTAGTGAAGGCGCGGACAAAAATAAAGCCGCAGGCGCTATTTGCGCCGCGGCTTTAGTGACTGTGCGGAAGATCTTCTTAGAGAGCCTTGGTGACGTGACCGGAGCGGATGCAGCGGGTGCAGACCTTGATGCTCCTGACGGTACCGTTTTTCACGGCCTTGATCTTCTGCAGGTTCGGGCGCCAAATTTTGCTGGTCTTGTTGTTGGCGTGGCTAACGTTGTTCCCGAAGCTAGGGCCTTTACCGCAAATCTCGCATATTCTGGACATTTCTTTGTACCCTCCGGTGATTACTGAAGTCGTAACTAATAGCAGAAACGCGTCACGCTTGCAAGCAAAAAGTGGCGGTCTTCTTGTTTTTTCAGGTGCTAAATCATGGCTTTATTGAAGGGGCTGTTTTCCCTATTTTTGCTGATACTGATCGTATTGAGTGTTCTCTTTGTGGACTTCGTCTACAAGACCTTTTCCCTCACCCCGCGCGACGTGAAGAGCGACGCCATCGTCGTGTTGACCGGCGGCCGCGGCCGGGTTGAGGAGGGGGTGCGTCTGTACCGGGCCGGGCAGGGGAAGAAGCTGTTCCTGATCGGCGTCGATCCCGCGGTGAAAAAGCGCGAACTGTACCAGGGGGCGGGGGCGGCGGACGTCTACCTGGAGCAGAACTCACGCAACACCCTGGAGAATGCCATTTACGCCCGGGATCTGATCATGAAGTACAAGGTCGGCTCAATCAAGCTGATCACCTCGCGCTACCACATGAAACGTTCCACCATCCTGTTCAGGAACGCGCTCCCGAAGGACGTGGCCATCTACCCGCACCCGGTCGATTCCAGCAACCTCAAGGAGGAGTGGTGGAGCCATTCCGGGAGCTTCAAGCTCCTCTTCTCCGAGTTCTACAAGTACTGCATCCTGCGTTTCTTCTTCATGTTCGCGCCAGGGGAGCTGAGGCCGCTTCCGGGGAACAACTAAGGCGCCTCACGCAAAGCCGCAAAGGCGCAAAGAAAGAACCAACTTCACAAACAAACAGGGATGAAGGGGATGAACGGGATGAACCAAACCAAGTCCTGGTTGGTAATCCCCTTTATCCCTTTCATCCCTGTTAATGTTTTGCCTCGCTTGCTTTGCTTGGCATCTTTGCGTCTTTGCGTGAGGCCGGTTTTACTCCCCTTTTTCCTCGATCCTCGGGAAGAGCGCCTCGGCTTTGGCGATGGCGGTGCCCGGCTTCAACCCTCCCCAGGCAAGCCCTTCGGCTGTGGCTTCCTCAGGCCACCCAAGGCAGCTCAGACCCTTCTGTGCGGTCTTGGGCATGAACGCGGAGAGAAGCGTGTAGACCACCCTCTGGCTCTCCAGCATGTAGTACATGACGGTGGAGAGACGCTCGCGCTTTTCCGGGTCCTTGGCCAGGGTCCACGGGGCGGTCTCGTCGATGTACTTGTTGCCGGCGGAGATCACTTCCCAGATCGCCTGCAGGGCACGGCTGAAGGCGAGTTCGTCGATGAAGCTGTCCACCTGCCCGATCATGGCCACGGTCTTCTCCCGGTAGGCCTGGTCCAGCTCGGTCTCCTCGCCCGGCGCCTGCAGCACGCCGCCGAAGTACTTGCCGAGCATCGCGGTGGAGCGGTTCAAGAGGTTCCCAAGGTCGTTGGCCAGATCCGAGTTGATGCGGTGGATGAGCGCCTGGTGCGAGAAGTCGCCGTCAAGGCCGAAGGGGACCTCGCGCAACAGGAAGTAGCGCACCGCGTCCACGCCGTACTTGTCGACCAGCATGTTCGGCTCGACTACGTTCTGCAGGCTCTTGCTCATCTTCTGCCCCTCGACGGTCCACCAGCCGTGCGCGAACACTCGCTTCGGGATGGGAAGTCCGGCCGCCATCAGGAAGGTCGGCCAGTAGACGGTGTGGAACCTCAGGATGTCCTTGCCGATCAGGTGCACGTCGCAGGGCCAGTACTTCTCGAAATTGCCCCCCTCCTCGGGGTAGCCGAGCGCGGTGATGTAGTTGGTGAGCGCGTCGAACCAGACGTAGACCACGTGCTTGTCGTTGCCCGGGACCGGGATGCCCCACTGGAAGGTGGTGCGTGAGACGGAGAGGTCACGCAGCCCTTCCTTCACGAAGGAGATGATCTCGTTTCTGCGGCTTTTGGGCTGGATGAAGTCCGGGTTGGCCTCGATGTGGGCCAGAAGCTGCTCCTGGTACTTGCTCATCCTGAAGAAGTAGGACTCCTCCTTGAGCTTCTCGGTGGGGCGGTTGCAGTCCGGGCACTTGTAGTCGATCAGCTGGGTCTCGGTCCAGAAGGTCTCGCACGGGGTGCAGTACCAGTCCTCGTACTCGCCGAGGTAGATGTCCCCTTTCGCCATGACGCGGTCGAAGAGGACGGAAACACCCTTCTTGTGCCGTTCCTGCGTCGTTCGGATGAAGTCGGTGTAGGAGATCTCCAGCTTCTCCCAGAGCGACTGGAAGCGCTTCATGACCCGGTCGGCCAGCTCGAGCGGGGTTTCCCCGGCGGCGGTGGCGGCCTTCTCAACCTTCTGGCCGTGTTCGTCGGTGCCGGTGAGGAAGAAGACGTCGAAACCCTTAAGCCGTTTGTAGCGCGCCACCACGTCCGCGGCCAGGGTGGTGTAAGCGTGCCCTATGTGCGGGACGTCATTTACGTAGTAGATGGGGGTGGTGACGTAAAAAGCTGGTTTCATTGTGGTTTCTCCTTTTTCCTTTCCTTGACGTCGACGGGCCTGTTGCGGCGCTGCTTGCCGGGGCCCTGGGATTTCCCCTTGTCGCCCCCCTGCTGTTCACCCTTGCCCTGCGGCGGCTTCTTCACGCGGTCGCTGATGTTCTCCGGGGCGATGTCCTCACCCTTCAGGACGACCAGCGAGTCGTCGGCCGTCTTCAACGTGACAGTCTGCTCCAGCACGTTCACCTTGACCACCTCTCCGTCGTGGCAGCCGCACTGCACCCGCTTGCCGCACTTCGGGAGCCCCTTTCTGAGCGAGCAGTAGGTGTCGAACTCGTAGGAGAGGCAGCAAAGGAGCCTGCCGCACTGCCCGGAGATCTTGCTCGGGTTGAGCGCCAGGTTCTGCTCCTTGGCCATCTTCACCGAGACCGGCTCGAACTCGCGCAGGTACGAGGAGCAGCAGAGCTCGCGGCCGCAGATGCCGATGCCCCCCACCATCTTCGACTCGTCCCTGACCCCGATCTGGCGCATCTCGATCCTGGTGTGGAAGGCGTGGGCCAGGTCCTTGACCAGCTCCCGGAAGTCCACCCGGCCGTCCGCGGTGAAGTAGAAGATCGCCTTGGAACCGTCGAAGAGGTATTCGACCTTGACGAGCTTCATGTCCATGTTCCGCTCCTTGATGCGGGCCAGGCAGAACTTGTGCGCCTCCTTTTCCTTTGCCGTGTTGGCGGCCAAGGTCGCCAGGTCGGCCAGTTCGGCCAGACGCTGCACCGGTTTGGTCCCCTCCGGGACCAGCGCGTCGTCCACCTCGATCGGCCCCGCCACGACCTGTCCTATGCTTTTACCCCGTTCGGTCTCCACGATGACCCGGTCGCCCGCCTTGACGTTTGCCTTGCTGGCGGTGAAGTCGTAGAGCTTGCCCGCGGTGGTGAATTGAATCCTTACGATCTTTGCCAAAAATGCCTCCAAGGAGAAACAGGTTGAGGTCGAGGTTAAGGTTGAGCAGAACCTCTACCGACCTGGGGTTGCAATGTCTTTTTTACTGCCGTCGTGTCAAAAAGGTGGGGCTGGGCCTTTCTTAACCTCAACCTCAACCTCAACCTTAACCTTAACCTGCTCGCGAAGCGAGCTACCGCTCCGCCAGGTGCATGAAAAAGATTTCCAGCGCGAGCCTCGCGTTCACGTTGCGAACGAGCAGACGGCGCATGCTGACGAGCTGCTCGATCAATTCGATGCTGCGCTCCTCCGTGCAGCGCTCCGCCTCCCTGGCCACCAGGTGCGCGAGGTCCGCGTTGGCCAGCGCGTCCGGCGTGGAGCGGTAGATGAGCACGTCCCGGAGAAAGGATAGGAGCAACTCGAGAAACCCCGGGAGCCCTTCCTTGTCCGCGGCGAGTTCCTCTGCCGTGGCGAACAGGGCGTTGATGTCCTTCAGGTTGAGGGCGAGCACCCGCTCCAGGAAGCTCACCCGGCCTTCGAGGACGCCGTCCCCGGCGATCTCGAGTGCCCGGCTCAGGCTGCCGCCGGACAGCGAGGCCGCCACCCGCGCCACCTCTGCCGGGAACTGATCCCGCACCAGGCGCCCCTCGATCAGCTCCGCCGGCAGCGGCTGGAAGTCGAGCGTCTGACAGCGGGAGAGGATGGTCTGCAAGACGGCGGAGCGCTCGGCGGTAATCAGGATCATCAGCGCGTTGCCGGGGGGCTCCTCGAGCGTCTTTAGCAGGGCGTTTCCCGAGGAGAGGTTCAGCTTTTCCGCGCCGTCGATTACGCACGCCTTTTTGGGCGCCTCGAAGGGGCGGTAGAAGAGCTCCTTTTGCAGTTCCCGGACCTGGTCGATCTTGATGAAGGCGCCGTCGGGCTCCAGTATGTGCAGGTCCGGGTGCTGGCCGCTCGCGATCTTGCGGCAGGATGAACAGACGCCGCAGGCCTCTTCCTTGCCGCAGAAAACCGCCTGCACCATGGCGAGGGCGGTCTTCTTCTTGCCGCACCCGTCGATGCCGGAGAATAGGTAGGCATGCGCCACCCGCTCCAGCGCGATGGAGCGCTTCAGCACCGAGATGGCACGGTCCTGTCCGATGACGTCCGAGAAGGGCATCTAGCGCCTGCCCGCCGGGAGCCGGTCCATGAGCGCCGCCGTAACCAGTACCTCGGTCCGGGCTACGTCGCCGGAGCCGTCCACCACCACGAAACGTTCGGGGAAGGCGCGCGCCAGCGACAGGTACCCTTCGCGCACCCGCTCATGGAAGCGTATCGATTCCAGCTCGAAGCGCTCTTCCCGGGCGCCGCTGGTCGCCTCGATGCGGGACAGCGCCCGCGAAAGACCTGTCTCCACCGGGCAGTCGATGAGCACGGTGAGGCCCGGCTGCACCCCGCCGGTCGCCAGTGCGTTCAGCTGGCGGATCACGTCGAGGTCCAGCTCCCTGCCGTGCCCCTGGTAGGCCAGGGTGGCGTCGGTGAACCTGTCGCAGAGCACGGTTTCGCCCCGCTCCAGCGCCGGGACGATCACCTCCTGAACGTGCTGGGCCCGCGCCGCGGCGTAGAGCAGCAGTTCGGCCAGCGGCGTGATCGCGCTGTTCTTGGCGTCCAGCAGGATGGCGCGCATCTGGTCGGCGATCGGGCATCCCCCCGGCTCGCGGGTCGCCACCACCTTCTCTCCGGCCGACTCCATACGCTCCTTGAGGAGCCTCAACTGGGTCGTTTTGCCGCACCCCTCAACGCCTTCAAATGTAATGAAAAAGCCCATGTCTATGGTCTCATGATCCCCTATAAAATCACTGAATTATATGGGAGGGGTGATTATTATGCAAGATTTAAATGCCCCCGCGAAGCCGCGCCGCGCAGGCCTTGGCCGCCACTGGTGCCGGTTTGCGCAATGCCTCCGGACCAGGTCCCTCTCCTGGCAGGGCGGCCGCCGCGGAGAAGCCTATTGCCATGCCGCGCCCCTTTGTCTATATTTGGCTCAAATTAAGAATGGGCACGGGCTTTTATTATGAAAGAGAAGCAGGATGACAACCTCACCGGGGTTGAAGCACGGATCAAGTACCGGTTTCTTAATCGTGAGCTCCTGGAAGAGGCGCTGACCCACCGCACCTACGTGAACGAGTCGGGGGGGAAGGACAACCAGCGCCTGGAGTTCTTCGGCGACGCGGTGCTCGATTTCCTGCTCTCGGACCTTTTGCTGCGACGTTTTCCGGAGAGCCGCGAGGGGGAGCTGACCAAGATCCGGGCGGCGCTGGTGGACGAGGTGAGCCTGGCGCGCATAGCGGCGGAACTGGAGCTTGGGGCGTCGCTGCGCCTTGGACGTGGCGAGGAGAAGGGGGGAGGGAGGCAGAAACGCTCGCTTCTGGCCGACGCCTTCGAGGCCCTGCTTGCCGCGCTCTACCTGGACGGCGGCATCGAACCGGCGCGGCTAGTGGTGCACCGGCTGTTCGAACCTCTGCTTGACTCCCCGGAGCAGCTGTTTGGCCGGGACGCCAAGACGGAGCTGCAGGAGCGGGCCCGGTTCCTGCGGCGGGAGCTGCCGCGCTACGAGCTGAAAGAGGCGACCGGCCCCGACCACGACCGCCGCTTCACCGTGCAGATCTACCTGGGCGAGGAGCTGATGGGGGAAGGGGTGGGGAGGACCAAGAAGGAGGCCGAACAGGATGCCGCCCGCGCCGCCACCCTCCTGCTCAAGGGGGAGAGTTGAGGCCGCTGCTGGTCCCATTTTTCATACCGCACCAGGGGTGCCCGCACCGCTGCGTCTTCTGCGACCAGGAGCGGGTGGCCGGGGTCGGGGGGGGGCTGCCCACCGCCCGGCAACTGCTGAGCCGCATCGAGGAGTACCGGTTGGGGGCGCCGGCGCGGAAACTCGAAGTCGCCTTTTACGGCGGCACCTTCACCGCGTTGCCCCGCCGGGACCAGGGGGCGCTGCTGTTCCCCTTGCAGCCGCTGCTTGCCGCAGGCGTTGTGCAATCGGTCCGGCTTTCCACGCGCCCCGACGCCGTCGACCCGGACACTGCCGAGTTTCTGAAGGCGCACGGGGTCGCCACCGTCGAGCTGGGGGTGCAGTCCCTGGACCCCGAGGTGCTCCTGCTCTCGGGGCGCGGCCACGGGGCGTCCGAGGTGGAACTCTCCGTGGCCACCCTCAAGAAGGCGGGGATCGAGGTCGGCATCCAGCTCATGCCGGGGCTCCCCGGCGACACGCCGCAGGCTGCGCTTGCCTCGTTGCGGCGCGCTCTCGACCTGAAACCCGCCTTTTTGCGCATCTACCCCACCCTGGTGATCGAGGGGACCGAACTGGCGCGGCGCTACCGTGAGGGAAGCTATCACCCCCTTGCCCTGCCGCAGGCGGTGACCTTGTGCAAGGAGATGCTGGAGGCCGCCGGGCAGGCCGGCATCCCGGTGATCCGCTTCGGCCTGCAACCCACCTCCGAGCTGGACTCCCCCGGCGTGGTGCTGGCCGGTCCCTACCATCCCGCCTTCGGACAGCTGGTGGAGTCCGAGCTCTGCTTCGACCGCATGTGCGGCCTGCTCGAGGGGATCCCCCCCGGAAGCCGGGTCAGTTTCGGCGCTCCCCCGGGCAGGGTTTCCGACCTGGTGGGGCAGAGAAGGGGAAACCTGCAGCGGCTGGCGACGCGCTACGGCGTGGCTGCCTCCGTGAGTGAGGACCGCGAACTCCTCCCCGATGTCATCTCCCTGCAGTGGGGCGAGCTGAGCCGGCACGCCCGCCTCTTCGAGTCTTGCCCCCGCCACTAGGCAGAACGCCTGTTCGAGGTATACTCTGTCGGTGCGCCTTACACCGGTGCGGATGCGAAGTAACGCTTTCCTTGCCGTACCAATTCCCGTATGTTGTAACGCTTTGATTACCGTAACAAGAGCCAGGAGGGCATTTAGAGATGTCTGAAAAGATATTCCGTTCCGGTTTCGTCTCCATCGTGGGGCGGCCGAACGTCGGGAAATCCACGCTGTTGAACCGCATCCTGGGTGAGAAGCTGATGATCACCTCGGACAAGCCGCAGACCACCCGCAACCAGATCAAGGGGATCCACAACGTGCCGGGAGGTCAGATCGTCTTCCTGGACACCCCGGGGATCCATCGGGCCAAGACCCGCCTGAACAAGTTCATGGTGGAAGAGGCCCTCTCCTCGGTGCAGGGGGTGGACCTGATCCTGTTCCTGGTCGACGGCGCCTTCGATCCCGAGAAGGAGGCGGGCATGATCAGGGAGGTCCTCTCCGGGGTCGAAGCACCGGTGATCCTCGTGCTGAACAAGATCGACCTGATCCCGAAGGGCGACCTTTTGGGGCGGATGGCCGTCTACGGCGAGACCTATCCCTTCAAGGAGATCATCCCGGTTTCGGCCGCTTCCGGCGACGGCGTCGAGCAGCTGGTGCTGCTGGTACACACCCTGCTGCCCGAAGGCCCCTGCTACTTCCCCGACGACATCCTGACCGACGTGCCGGAGCGCTTCATCGTGGCCGAGATCATCCGGGAGAAGATCTTCAGGCTGACCCACGACGAGGTCCCCTACTCGACGGCGGTGGTGGTGGACAGCTTCAAGGAGCGGGAAACCGGGGTGGTGGCGATCCAGGCCACCATCAACGTGGAGCGGGACTCGCAGAAAGGGATCATCATCGGCCGCAAAGGGGAGATGCTCAAGAAGATCGGGACCCAGGCGCGCCAGGAGATCGAGCGGCTGCTGGATGCGAAGGTGTTCCTGGAACTGTTCGTGCGGGTGAGCGGCGAGTGGAGCGACAACAGCCGCATGCTCAAGGAGTTCGGCTACGAGTCGTGAGGGGGGCGGGGAGGTCCTCCGGGCTCTCCTCATGAGTAGTTGCTTGCATTCTATAAGTTTGTCTGATAGTATAACATCGTTTTTTATTTCCGGGGAGCCGGTCCGGACGCTCACTGCGTATTCCGCATGATTTCTGTGGGTTTTTAGTAGATAGCCGTTTTAAAATACAGCGTATACATTAACATAGTTTTTTTTGACATAAGTCATGTCGGATAGTAAGGTTCTGCCCTATTTTCCCTGGAACCATACGAAAACACGCAAGGAGAAGACACTATGGCACTTAGAAAGTATGCCGGCTACGCCTGGAACCTGATCAGTCTGGTCGGCATGATCCTGGCCGTCACCGCGACGGGCCTGATCATCGGCTTCCTCTCCTACGAGGGGATAACCGGCGTCGAGAAGCCCTACCTCGGCCTGATGACCTACTTCCTCTTCCCGGGCATGCTCATCATGGGCCTCATCCTGGTCCCGCTGGGCGCCTACATCGTGAGGGAAAAGAGGCGCAGGCATCCGGACGAGGTGATCCCCCCCTTCCCGCGGGTGGACTTCAACGACGCGCACAAGCGCCATCTGTTCCTCTTCTTCGTCGTCGCCAGCATCGGCTTCGTGCTCATCGTCTCCGTCGCCTCCCTGAAGGGGTACGAGTTCACCGAATCGACCACCTTCTGCGGCGAGCTCTGCCACCAGGTCATGGAGCCCGAGCATGTGGCGTGGGCCAATTCCCCGCACGCCAAGGTGAAATGCGTCGAGTGCCACGTGGGCCCCGGCGCCGCCTGGTACGTGAAGGCGAAGATCTCCGGCATGAGGCAGCTCTACGCGGTCGCCTTCCACACCTACCCGGAGACCATCGAGACCCCGATCGACAACCTCCGTCCGGCGCGCGATACCTGTGAGCACTGCCACTGGCCCGAGAAGTTCTACGCCGGACGCCAGAAAGTGTTCTACCACTACGCTCCCAACGAGGCGAACACCCCGCGCGAGATCAACATGCTGATCAACATCGGCGGGACCCCGAAGAGCGAGCACCACAGGGGCATCCACTGGCACATCGGCCAGGAGGTTTCCTACATCGCCCTGGACAGGCAGCGCATGAACATCCCGTACATCGCGGTCAAGGAGAAGGACGGTTCCGTGACCGAGTACATGGACACCGAGAAGCCGCTCTCCAAGGATGACGTGGCGAAGGCCCAGAAGAGGGTCATGGACTGCCTCGACTGCCACAACCGTCCGGCGCACGTCTACCGCTCCCCTGGCGTGGAGATGGACGAGGCCTTCGCCGCCAAGCGCATCGACCTCGGCCTGCCGTACCTGAAGAAGACCGCGGTGGAGATCCTGACTAGGCCGTACAAGAACAAGGAAGAGGCCAAGGCGACCATCGCCAAGGAAATTCCCGAGTACTACGCGAAGAACTACCCGCAGGTGGCCAAGGACAAGGCGAAGGAGCTTGCCCACGCCGTGACCGTGGTGCAGGACATCTACAACAGGAACTTCTTCCCGGCCATGAAGATCACCTGGAACACCTACCCGAACCATATCGGGCACTTCTACAGCCCGGGTTGCTTCCGCTGCCACGACGGCAAGCACAAGACCGCCTCCGGCAAGGTGATCTCCAAGGACTGCAACATGTGCCACACCGTGCTGGGCCAGAAGCAGGAGAACATCCCGGCCGGCACAGTGGTGAAAGAGTTCGTTCACCCGGTCGATATCGGCGACGAACTGCACAAGGCAAACTGCAGCGACTGCCATGCGGCAGGGGGCCAGGACGTCCCCGGCGGCGAGAAGCACGCCAAGAAGTAAAGCGGCAACAGAAAGCCCCCGGAGCGATCCGGGGGCTTTTTTGATGGCCGGGCCCGGCAACCGGCCGGTACGATTCGCTTTTTCAACATTAACGCCGTTGCATCTTCATCTTAACGGTGCTATACCTTTCCGTGTTCAGCAATGGGGGGAACAGTCGATGTTGATGAAGGCTTCAGAAGTGGCCGCGCTGCTGCACCAGGATGAGGGGACGGTCCTCAAGTGGATCAAGAAGGAAAAGCTTCCCGCCACCCTGGTGCACGGCACCTACCAGATCAACCGGGTGGACCTCCTTGAGTGGGCCACCGAGCACGGCACCAAGGTCCCCCCCGAGCTGTTCGAGGCGGTGCAGGCGGACCTGGACCTCCCGACCCTGGCCCAGGCCCTGGAGGCGGGGGGCATACACTGCGGTGTGCCCGGAGACGACAAGCTCTCCGTGCTGCGCAACGTGGTGAACCTTCTCAAGCTCCCGGCGCAGGTGGACCCCGAATTCCTGCTCCAGGTGCTGCTGGCCCGCGAGGCCCTCGGCACCACCGCCGTCGGCGACGGCATCGCGATACCCCACGTCCGCAACCCGATCCTGCTGCAGACCAAGCCGCAACCCGCCATTTCCCTCTGCTTCCTGGAGCACCCGATCGACTTCGGGGCCCTGGACAACATCCCGGTGCGCATCCTGTTCCTGATAACCAGTCCCACCGTGAAGGTGCACCTGCACCTTCTGTCCCGGCTCGCCTACGCCCTGCACGACCAGGAGTTCCGGGGCATCCTCAACAACGCCTGTGATCCCGCGGCCATCATGGAGGCCGCCCGGCGCTTCGAGCGCGGCAAGAGGAGCTGATCATGACCTTCTCCGGCGAGCCTGCGACCTCTCTTGGGCTGTTGTTGCTCGCCGCTTGCTGCCAGGGCGCGTCGGGGCTGCCGCTGCTGCTGCGCAGGGGATCGAGCACCGCCCAGCGCGCCGGCGTCGTCCTCATGGCCGCAGCGTCGCTCATCGGCTGCGCCGGTGCCTTGGGCGCCGTCTTCCTTCCCGGCGCCGGAACCTGGCTCATCCCTTCCGGGCTTCCCTTCGGAAGGCTCGAGGTCGGCGTCGACGCGCTTTCCGCAGTATTTCTCCTCCCCGTCTTCATCGTAACCGGCTGCTGCGCCGTCTACGGCGCCGGCTACTGGCCGGTGGCGCGGCACCCCGAGCACGGCGGCAAGCTCGCCTTCTTCCTGGGACTGCTCTCCGCGGCCCTCACCATGGTGCTCGTTGCCAGGAGCACCATGCTCTTTCTCATGGCCTGGGAGGTAATGGCCTTCGCCGCCTACTTCGTCCTCACCACCGAGGATGAAAAACCACAGGTGCGTGAGGCGGGGGTGCTCTACCTGATCACGGCCCACCTGGGCGCGCTGGCGCTTTTCGCCACCTTCTCGCTCCTCAACTCGGCGACCGGCGCCTACCTTTTTCCCTCCCCCGGCTCCCTTACTGCCGCAGGTCCCATCGCCACGACCATCTTCCTGACCGCCCTCTTCGGTTTCGGCATGAAGGCGGGGGTGATGCCGCTGCATGTCTGGCTCCCCTCGGCGCACGCCAACGCCCCCAGCCACGTCTCCGCGATCCTGTCCGGGGTGGTGCTGAAGACCGGCATCTACGGGATGATGAGGGTCTTTTCCGCTTTCAGCGATCCGCCGCTTTGGTGGGGAGCCGTGGTGCTCGTGCTGGGAAGCGTCTCCGCCGTCCTCGGGGTCGCCTACGCGATCGGTCAGCACGACCTGAAAAGGCTCCTGGCCTACCACAGCATCGAGAACATCGGCATCATCATGATGGGGCTGGGCATGGCGCTGATCGGCGCGAACCAGGGATGGGAGGCGCTCGTCGCCCTCGGCGCGGCGGGTGCGCTGCTGCACGTCGTGAACCACGCCCTGTTCAAGTCGCTGCTCTTTCTTTCCGCAGGTTCCGTGATCCATGCCACCGGCACCAGGGAGATCGACCTCTTGGGAGGCGTGTCGCGCCGGTTGCCCCGCACGTCACTGTTTTTCCTGGTAGGCGCCGTTGCCATCTGCGGCCTTCCCCCCTTGAACGGCTTCGTCAGCGAGCTGATGGTTTACCTGGGAGCCTTCCACGCGATCGAGGCCGCGGTAGGCCTGGCACCGTCGCTCCCAGCGCTGGCCGCGCCGGTGCTGGCGTTGGTGGGGGGGCTGGCGGTAGCCTGCTTCGTGAAGGTGTACGGGGTGGTTTTCCTGGGGGTGCCGCGCTCGAAGGAGCACGAGGGGGGGCATGAGGCGGGAGCGGGGATGCTGGTGCCCATGGGTGTACTTGCCGTCTGCTGTGCGCTGATCGGGTTGGCGCCTGGCCTTTTCGTCGAGGTCCTGAACGCGGCCCTGGGCGATTACGGCGAGTCGCTTGCGTCGCAAGGGGTTGCGAGCCTGGTTCCCTTCTCATGGATCTCGATCCTGGGGGTGGGGCTGCTTCTGCTCCTGGCCCTGCTCTGGATCTTCTTCGCCAGGCGCGCCGCCAGGTTGCCGGTGCCGGTCGCTCCCACCTGGGGCTGCGGCTATTTGAGGCCCGCACCCAGGATGCAGTACACCGCCTCCTCGTTCGGTGCCATCCTGGTGCACTGGTTCGCCGTGCTGCTCCGCCCCGAGCAGCACCGGGAAGGGGTGAGGGGGCTTTTCCCCGGCCCTGCCCGCCATGAAAGCCACCTTCCGGAGACGGTACTCGAGAAGGGGTATCTCCCCTTCCTGGAGTACCTGTTCGAAAAGGCACAGCCGGTGCGTCGGTTGCAGCACGGCAAGCTGAACATCTACATCTTCTACACCTTCGTGACCCTGGTGCTGTTGCTCGCGCTGACCTCCGGGCAGTAGCGGCCCGTTGCCTTCAAACAAAAGCGGGCGAATAATTATTCGCCCCTACGGATGTCCCCTTCGGGAAATACCCGGGGCACTGTAGGGGCGAATAATCATTCGCCCGCCTCTGTTTTTAACGTACCGCCGTGACGGCGACCAACTGCCTCTCCCTCATCCCCAGCCCCTCTTCCACCTACGCCGAGGCCTTGGTGGACAAGCCCGGAGGGCGAGGGGGGCAACGTAGAACCTAGAACCTAGAACGTAGAACCTAGAACGTAGAACCGCCGTTAATGCGTTTCCTTGAACACCGGCATCACCTTGTTCAGCAGGTAGAAGATGCAGAAGGGGGTCCCGGCGACGATGAGGGCGCCGACCAGCCCTTCCTTCAGCGTTTCCATGCTGTCCGGCCACAGCGGTAGGACGTAGTGCATGAAGCCGGAGAAGGATGAGGAGAAGGCCTGCCCGCCGATGACGACGTTCCAGCGCATCATGAAGACGCCGAGGAGCACCAGCACGGTCCCCACCACGGCCCGCCGGATGGTCAACCCCGGGATCAGGAACAGGACAAAGGGAACCAGGTTTCCAAGCCCATACTGCACCACGAAGATGTTCACGAAGTCCCGCTCGTAGATGACGCTTCTCAGGATGTCCCACGACTTCACCGCGGTGTACCCCCTGAAGATCAGGTCCAAAAGTTCCAGCGTGATCGCCGCCACCATGAACATGAGCAGGTAGCGCGAGGTCATCGCCACCACGTGCGACTCGGCGCTCTTCAATTCGTCCATGGAGGGGAGCTCCGGGTGGGCGAGCCTGTGCCGAAGCGCCAGCTGCTTCCTGATTTCCATGGTGAGGATGTAGGTCAGGATGCAGAGGGCGATACCGGATACGACCGCGGAACAGATGAAGATGACCGGCATGAGCGGCGTCATCCAGAGCGCGTTCGCCTTCACCGAGCCGAAGATGAAACCGGCGTAGCCGTGCAGGAAGCATGCGACCGGGATGCCGGCTCCGGCGAGCTTCTTGACCGCCCGCTCGTCGGCCTCGAGCGCCTCGTGCGAGATGTCCCATGCGCCAAGTGTCAGGATGCTGAACAGCAGGTACTGCGCCTGCTGCAGCGCGCTGCGCCCCTCGATTGCCTTTAGCGACTGCGCGGTCTCCACGAAGTGCTTGCGGTACATGAACCAGAGCTCGGAGGCGACGATCATGCCGTAGGTGCTGAAGACGATGCCGAAGGCGGCGATGGCTGAGGTGAAATGCGGCGTCAGCATCACCTCGATGCCGCGCAGCGGCTGCTGCAGGTGCATCAAAAGGGGCAGCATGGCGACCGGCAGCAGCGCGAACGAGAAGACCAGCGAGAAGCGCGCGATCCCCTTCAACTGCTTCACCCCGAAGACGTGGTACAGCGAGGAGAGGACGAAGGCTCCGGCCACGAGGCCGGTCATGAAGGGGTACATGACAATCTGGATGGTCCAGTAGATGTACTCGTTGGGATAGGTGAAAAACTCCTTTATGGTCCAGGCTTCTCCGTGCACCATGGCTATTTCACCTCCTTGGACAGGCCGAGGTAGAAGACCTGCGGCTTGGTGCCGTACTCTTCTTTGAGCACGTTGACCCGCTCGGTCATGATGATCTTGGTCACCGGGTCTTCCGGATCCCTTAGGTTCCCCACGCGCCGGGCACCGAAGGCGCAGCTGTCGACGCAGGCGGTCTGCATCCCCTTGGTGATGCGGTGGTAGCAGAAGTTGCACTTCTCGGCCACGTGGAAGACCGGATGGAAAAAGCGCACCCCGTAGGGGCATCCCATGATGCAGTAGCCGCAACCGATGCACCAGTTGCGGTCCACCAGTACCACGCCGTCCGCGGTCTGGTAGGTGGCGCCTACCGGGCAGACCTGGACGCAGGGCGGGTTGTCGCACTGGTTGCAGAGCTTGGGCACGAAGAAGGCCTTCTCGATATCCTCGTCCCTGATCTCTTCCAGCTTGCCGTGGCCGATGTCGATCCCCTTGTTGGGGAAGCCGTCGCGCGCCCCCTTCGGGGAGTCGATATGGGTCTTGCCGTCTTTGGTCACCACGTAGCGTTCCACCCAGGTGCGGGTCACGTTGGCGTCGTAGGGGACCTCGTTCTCCACCTTGCACCCCTTGACGCAGAAGCCGCACCCCACGCATTTCCGGGTATCCACCAGAAAGACCCAGCGCGGCCCCTTCTCGTCCTTCTCGGCCAAAAGCCGCTTGGGATCGAAGAGTTCCAGGCAGGATAGGGGAATCGCCAGACCGCCCGCGATGAGCAGGGATTTCTTGCAGAAGGATCGTCTCGAAATCATCTCTTGTGCCCCTCCTTCCTGGGATCGTGCGGCCAGTGGCAGGTGACGCAGTCCAGACCGACGTTGTGGCTCTTGGGATCGATCCCCTTCATCGCGCCGCGGCTGCTGTTGGGGTAGGGGAGGCGGGTGTGGCAGCGGGCGCAGAGTTCCCGGCTGCGGTCGATGGTGAGCGACTTGGGATCGTCCGGGTGGTTGAGGGCGGGGCCGTGACAGTTCTCGCAGTTGATGTTGCGATGCGGCGACTCCTTTATCTCGTCGTACTTGTCGCGGTGGCAATCCTTGCAGAACGCGGCGGTCTTGTACTTCACCTTCACCTCTTTCCACTGCTGCTCGTTGCCGGCGCGGTGCCAGCCGTACATGTACCCCCTCGCGCCGATCCCGAAATCGGCGGGGACCAGGAACTTGCGGGCCACCAGCACCACGGCGATTACCGCCAGCACCACGACTAGCGGGCGCCAAACATGACTCTTCACAGCCTCCCTCCTTTCATCCAGTGGTAACAGTTCTCGACGGCGCCGCAAAAAAACGTCGCAGTCCTTATTCCTATAACAATGTTCGAAACAAAAAAGAGATCCGTGCTCAATGATAACGTCAGACCGCTTGAAAACAAGGTACTCCGCCAGTATTGTTGTTCTATCTGCCTTCCTTGCGAGATTAACAATCTTTTTTTGACAAATCGATTTTCAGGGAGTATGGTGAGGTCCCTGTCGCCCCTGTATACCGTATCGACACCCAGTCGCTGCGGTTGAAGGGAAAAGTGGCAGCTCTGGCAGCCTTGCTCCCCTCCCGCACCGCCGGCATCCCGGCCGGGCGGGAGGTTGAAACTCGATGGGCAGATTGAAGATCCGTTCCTGGTTCGAAAGGGTGGGTTATGTTGTTTTTTGACATGATGCGGGACCCGGCTTCCCTGGTCCTTTGCTCAATAGCTCTAGCCGGCTGTTCGGGGCTCCCCGGTCTTTTGTTGAGAGACGGGACACTCGGACAACGGCTGGCCTCGGTAGCCGCGCTGACAAGCTCTCTCCTCGCGTTACCGTCTCTTCTCTACCTGCTGCTCGGGGGAGGAGAAGCAAGCTTCCTCCTGAACTGGAACCTCCCCTTCGGCCCCTGCGAAGTCGCCCTAGACCCTCTTTCTCTATTCTTTTTGATCCCCATCTTCCTGATCTTCCCCGCCGGCTCCCTCTACGCCCTCGGTTACTGGCCCGCCGCCTCGCACAGCTCCCAAAGAAGCGTCACCTTTTTTTACGGTTTGCTGGCCTGCGCCATGGCGCTCGTGGTGGTGTCCCGTAACGGAGCGCTGTTCGTGATGGCGTGGGAGCTCATGGCGCTTTCCGGCTACTTCCTGCTGGTCGCGGAGCACCGCGAGGGAGAGGTGCGTGGCGCCGGGACCGTCTACCTGGTGGCGAGCCACCTGGGTGGAGCGGCGCTTTTGCTCCTGTTCGCCTCTTTGTTCATGATCACCGGCAGTTTCGGCTTTCCCGCGGCCGGCTCCCTCGCCGTCGGCGCGGGGCTTGCCGCCACCCTGTTCTGGCTCGCCCTGGCCGGTTTCGGCTCCAAGGCGGGCATCATGCCGCTGCACCTGTGGCTCCCCTCCGCGCACGCCAACGCCCCGAGCCACGTCTCGGCCATTCTCTCCGGCGTCATGCTGAAGATCGGGGTGTACGGCATCCTGCGCGTGATCTCCTTCTTCCCGGAGCGCCCCCTCTGGTGGGGCGGGGTTCTCGTCGTGGCGGGCCTCGCCTCGGCCGTGATGGGGATCTGCGTCGCCTCTGCACAGAAGGACATCAAGCGCCTTTTGGCCTACAGCAGCATCGAGAACCTCGGCATCATCAGCGCGGGTATCGGGATGTTCCTCCTGGGGGAGGGGACCGGGAACCAGCGGCTCGCCTTCCTGGGGCTCGCCGGTGCGCTCTTCCACGTGCTGAACCACGTCATCTTCAAGCCGCTGCTCTTTTTCTGCGCCGGGAGCGTCATGCACGCCGCCGGCACCCGCGACCTGGACCGGATGGGGGGGCTGGCGCGCCGGCTTC
Source organism: Geomonas diazotrophica (assembly GCF_018919385.1). GTDB lineage: Bacteria > Desulfobacterota > Desulfuromonadia > Geobacterales > Geobacteraceae > Geomonas > Geomonas diazotrophica. Next base: position 208,328 of record NZ_JAHLMF010000006.1, on the reverse strand, counting down.
CCTACACCGCATTCTTCACCCTGTGCGGCGCCGTCGCCATCTGCGGACTCCCCCCCTTCAACGGCTTTGCCAGCGAGATGCTCCTGTATCTCGGTTTCTTCGGAGAGGCGCGCGCCGGCCAGCCCTTTTTGGCCCTCGGGGCGCCGGTGCTGGCGCTGGTGGGGGGTGTCGCGGTGATCTCCTTCGTGAAGCTCTACGGCATCGCGTTCCTGGGCGAGCCCCGCACGGCCGCCGCAGCCAAGGCCCACGAGGCGACCGGGACCATGCTCGCCCCCATCGCCCTGCTGGCATGCCTCGCCCTCACCGGAGGCCTTTTCCCGCAGCTCTTCCTGGCCCTGGTGCAGCCCGCAATCAGGGGGCTCGCCCCCGATCTGGCACGCTCGATGGCGCTCCCCATAGCACCGGTCTGGTTCACGCTGGCGGGGGGGAGCGTGATCTGTTTGGCAGCGGGGCTGTTCCTGTTCCTGCAGGGGAAGACCAAGGGGCGCACCGCCACCGCTTCGACCTGGGGGTGCGGCTATCTGCGCCCTTCGCCGCGCATCCAGTACACCGGCAGCTCTTTCGGCGCCTTTTTCTCATCGCTGTCCGGCGCCCTGATCCGCACCCGGATCACCGTGGACCCCGTGAGCGGCCTTGCTCCTGCCGTGGCGCACTTCACGTATCACCCCGAAGAGACCCTGTTGCATCGGGTGGTGCTGCCGGTTCTGAGCGTCGCCGGGATCGCCTGCGCCTTCGTGAGACGACTGCAGCACGGCGAGGTGCAGATCTACATCCTCTACATCTTCGTGACGCTGATGCTGCTCCTTTTGTGGGTGCATTAAGATGAGAGTGCCCTCTCCCAGGGGGAGAGGGAGAGCATGGGGAAGGCAACAAGAACGCAACAACGAAACCCTGAGCGACTCTTACTCAATAGGAGTTGGACATGATCGACACAATCTTCCACGTGGTGCTGGTGCTGGCCATGCCCCCGCTGTTACTGGGGGTGATCGGCAAGACCAAGGCGGCCTTCGCCGGGCGGGTGGGCGCTCCCTTCCTGCAGCCCTACTACGACATGGCTCGGCTCATGAAAAAGGGGATCGTCCTCTCCGACAGCACCACCTGGATCTTCCGCGCCGGGCCGGTGGTCACCCTTGCCGCCACCTTGTTTGCCGCGCTTTTGGTGCCGCTGGGCAAGCACCCGGCCCCGGTCTCCTTCGAGGGGGACATGATCCTCTTCGCCTACCTCTTCGCCCTGGGGCGTTTCTTCACCACGACGGCGGCGCTCGACACCGCCTCCAGCTTCGAGGGGATGGGGGCGGCACGCGAGGTGAGCTTCTCCTGTCTTGCCGAGCCGACGCTCTTCTTCGCGCTGATCACCCTGACCAGACTCTCCGGGACCATGAGCCTCACCCCCATGCTGCAGCACGTGACGCTCCCGGTCTGGATGGCGACCGGCGCCTCGCTCCTCCTGCTTCTGGCCGGCCTCTTCGTGGTACTTTTGGCGGAGAACTGCCGCATCCCCTTCGACGATCCCAACACCCACCTCGAGCTCACCATGATCCACGAGGTGATGGTGCTGGACCACAGCGGCCCCTACTTCAGCTGCGTCCTCTACGGCGCCGCGCTGAAGCTCTACCTTTTGGGCGCCCTCTTCGTGAACATCGCGCTCCCCTTTGCCTCCGGCAACCCCTATGTCGACTGGGTGGTGTTCGCGGCGGGGATGCTCCTCCTCGCCGTGGCCATCGGGGTGGTCGAGTCGGTGATGGCACGCCTGAGGCTGATCCGCGTGCCGCAGCTTTTGGTGGCGGCGCTGATCCTGACCGCATTCTCCCTGGTTCTGGTTGTGAGGTGACCCTATGAATTCCCTGGCCGACCAGCTGCTGGTACTCTGCCTTTTGATCAATTTCGCCGTCCTGGGCACCAGCCGGCTCGCCTTCTCGGTGCGCTGCGTGGCGGTGCAGGGGGTGCTGCTCGGGACGCTCCCGGCGCTGGTGCACCCCTTCTCCTGGCACGTCAGCTTCATCGTCGTGAGCATCATCCTGGTCAAGGGGGGGCTGATCCCGGTCCTGATCATCCGTGCCATCAAAAAGGCCGAGATCGAGCGCGAGTTCTCTCCCTTCATCGGCTACATCCCCTCGCTGGTGCTGGGGGCGCTCTTCACCTCGCTCGCCTTCATCTTCGCCGCCAGGCTCCCGCTCGCTCCTGAGCACGAGGGGCTCCTGATCGTGCCGGCCGCCGCCGCGACGCTCATGAGCGGCTTCCTGGTGCTCATGGGGAGGCGCAAGGCGATCTCGCAGGTGCTGGGGTACCTCCTCATGGAGAACGGCATCTTCCTGTTCGGCCTGCTTCTCGCCGACGCCATGCCGGTCATGGTGGAGGCGGGGGCGCTCCTCGACCTCCTGGTCGGCATCTTCGTCATGGGGATCGTCATCAACCACATCAGCCGCGAGTTCTCGAGCATCGACACCTCGAGACTCTCCGCGCTGAGGGAGGAATAGCGACATGATGTGGGCCCTGGTCCTTCTTCCGCTTCTTGGCGCCGCATTTTCCTGGCTCGTTCCGGACAACCGCAGGCGCGTCTGGGTGCTCCCCGTCTTTTCCCTGGCGCAGCTCGGGGTGAGCGTCGCGCTCCTGGTCCACACCCCCCCCGCTTCACCGGCGGGATGGATACTGCTCGACGCCCTGGGCAAGCTGGTGCTCATGGCCAACAGCATTCTCTTCACCATCTGCTCCTTCTACGCGGTGGGATACCTAAGCTACCGGCTCAAGCGCCCGAACCGGGTCCTCTGCGCTTCGCTGCTGGTCTGCCTCTCCGCGACCTCGCTGGTGGTCGTCTCGCAGCACCTGGGGCTCCTCTGGATCGCGCTGGAGGCCACCACCCTGACCATGGCGCCGCTCATCTACTTCAACCACAATGCCCGTTCCATCGAGGCGACCTGGAAGTACCTCCTCATCTGCTCGGTGGGGATCGCCATCGCCCTTTTGGGACTCTTCTTCCTGGCCTACTCCACCATCGTGGCCAAGCAGGAGGTGAGCCTGCTGCTCCCCTCCCTGATCCGGGACGCGGCTGCGCTGCACCCGGGGTGGCGCCACGCCGCCTTCATCTTCCTGCTGGTCGGCTTCGGCTCCAAGATGGGGCTCGCACCCTTGCACACCTGGAAGCCAGACGCCTACGGCGAGGCCCCGGGGCTTGTGGGGGCGCTCCTTGCGGGGGGACTCGTGAACTGCGCCCTCTTGGCGCTGTTGCGGGTCTACCAGGTGGCCGCCGCCTCCAGTGAGGGGGCACTCTTCCAGCAGGTGCTCCTGACCATGGGGCTCGTCTCCATGGCCTTCGCCGCCGTATTCATGGCGCGCCAGAGCGACTTCAAGAGGATGCTCGCCTACTCAAGCGTCGAGCACGTCGGCATCATCGCGGTGGCGCTCGGGCTGGGGAAGGGGGCGCTCTTCGCGGGGCTTTTGCACATGATCAACAACTCCCTCACCAAGGGGGTGCTCTTTCTCTCCTGCGGCAACATCCACCGCGCCTTCAACTCCAAGAGCACCCAGTTCGTGCGCGGCGCCCTCCGGCGCACCCCCTGGTCGGCGGCGCTCTTCCTGGCGGCCTTCCTCGCCATCACCGGGTCGCCACCCTTCGCGCCCTTCGTCAGCGAGTTCCTGATCGTCTCCTCGGCCTTCGGGCAGGGGAACCACTGGACCGGCGGGCTGTTCCTCCTCTTCCTGGCGCTGATCTTCATCGGCATGGCCTCCACTGTGCTCCCGGTGGTCCTGGGAGAGCTGCCGCCGGACCTCGAGCGGACCCGCTACCGCGATGCCGCTCCTACCGTACTTCCCCCCCTGGTGCTGATGGGGCTCGTGCTGTTGCTGGGGGTGTGGATCCCGTCGCCGCTGCAGGAACTCCTGCACGAGGCGGCGCGGCTTTTGGGAGGTGAGGCATGAGTCCGGCCATGGTCTTCACCCAAAACGGCGGTGTCTTGTCGCGCCGGGAGATCCCGCAGCACGCGCCGGAGCGTTTCGCCCAGGCCCTTCTCACCGCGCTTACCGGCGGCTGGCGGGTGGTCTCCTACTTCGGCATGCAGGAGGAGGACGGGGTGCGCCTGTTCTGCCTCCTTTCCTTCAAGAGCCACGCAACCATTGGCGTCATGAGCACCCTGGTCACCGGCAAGAGCTTCTACTCGCTGGTGCCCCAGGCGCCGCAGCTGCACCTGTTCGAGCGCGAGATCGCCGAGCAGTTCTACCTGAACCTGGAGGGGCACCCCTGGCCCAAGCCGGTTCGCTTCGCCCCCCCCCTGGGCTCACTTCCCGGAGAGACCCCCGAGCCCCCACCCACCATCGGTGTGATGGACTTCTACCGGGTGGAGGGGCAGGAGGTGCACGAGGTGGCGGTCGGCCCGGTGCACGCCGGCATCATCGAGCCGGGTCATTTCCGCTTCCAGTGTTTCGGCGAGGAGGTGATGCACCTGGAGATCTCGCTCGGCTATCAGCACCGTGGGGTCGAGCGGATGATGCAGGGGCGCCCGGGCGAGCGGATGCGCAAGCTCATGGAAACCGTGGCGGGCGACACCAGCATCGGCCACGGCACCGCCTACGCCATGGTCGTCGAGGCGCTTTCCGAGACGCGGGTGCCTGCCAGGGCCCAGGTGGTGCGCGGCATCGCCCTCGAACTGGAGCGGCTGGCGAACCATACCGGCGACCTGGGCGCCATAGCGGGGGACGTCGGGTACCTCCCCACCGCCTCCTTCTGCGGCAGGATCCGCGGGGATTTTCTGAACATGACCGCGGGGATCTGCGGCAGCCGCTTCGGCCGCGACCTGGTCCTTCCGGGTGGGGTGCGCTTCGATCTCGCCGCCGATGGGGCAGGGCAGCTCTCGGACCGGATCAAGGTGGCCCGCGAGGAGGTGCAAAACGCGGTCGATCTCCTCTGGGATACCCCGTCGGTGCTCGCCAGGTTGGAGGGAGCCGGGGTGGTGAGCGAGCAGACGGCGATCGAGCTGGGGCTGGTGGGACCGGCTGCCCGCGCCAGCGGCCTCAACCGGGACATCCGCCGCGACCACCCCTTCGGCATCTACAGCATGAGCCAGATCCCTGTGGAGACCGCGAAGAGCGGCGACGTCTACGCGAGGACCCTGGTGCGCTGGCTGGAGATCGAAAAGTCGCTCGACTTCATCGAGGAACAGCTCTCCCAGCTTCCCGGCGTCTCCGTGGCGAACCCGGTGCGCGAGGTGGCGGGGGACCATCTCGCCGTGGCGCTCACCGAAGGGTGGCGCGGCGAGATCTGTCACGTGGCGGTTACCGACGCGCGGGGACACTTCCAGCGCTACAAGGTGACCGACCCCTCCTTCCACAACTGGACCGGGCTCGCGCTGGCGCTCCGGGGGGGGCAGATCTCGGACTTCCCGCTGTGCAACAAGAGCTTCAACCTTTCCTACTGCGGGTTCGACCTTTAATCTCCCTCTCCCTTGGACGGGACAGGGAATCGCACCTTCCCTCCCTTGAACGCGAGGGGATCTTACCCTCCCCGGTGGGTGGGGAATCGTAACCCCTCTCCCTCCGGGAGAGGGTGCCCGAAGGGCGGGTGAGGGCGTAGCCACGAAGTGCTGTCCTTCCCGCCCGCCCCTCTCCCAAAGGGAGAGGGGGGATGAATCGACGTTTTGGTTATCAGAAGACAGGAGTCGCATCATGATCAAGGCCATACTCGCCCGCATCAAGCAGGGGCACCGCACCATGGCGTACCCGAAGGAGCCGCTGCCGCTGCCGGAGCGCTTCCGTGGCTACCCAGAGCTGAAAAGCTCCCTCTGTCCGCCCGACTGTCGCCTCTGCGCCGACGCCTGTCCGGTGGGGGCGCTTGGGTGTGGGGAGGGGCTTTCCGTCGACCTCGGTAAGTGCCTGTTCTGCGCCGAGTGCGCCGACGCCTGCCCAAGCGGCGCCATCTCCTACACCAACGACCCCCGGTTGGCGGTGAACCGACGCGGGGACCTGGTGGTGCGGGGAGGGGAGGAGCGCAGGCTGGCGCAGGCCCTGGACCAGAAGATGCTGGCCCTTTTCGGCCGCTCGCTCAAGTTCCGCTCCGTGGTCGCCGGCGGCTGCAACGCCTGCGAGGCCGACAGCAACGTCCTCTCCACCATCGGCTGGGACATGGGGCGTTTCGGGCTGCAGTTCGTCGCCAGCCCGCGCCATGCCGACGCCCTCTGGGTCACCGGCCCGGTTACCGAAAACATGCGCGAGGCGCTGCTGCAGACCTACCAGGCGATCCCTGCCCCCAAGCTCGTGGTGGCCTGCGGCGCCTGCGCCATAAACGGCGGCCCCTTCATAGGTTCCCCCGCCGCCCACGACGGGGTGGACGCCCTGCTGCCGGTCGATCTCTACATCCCGGGATGCCCGCCGCACCCGGTGACCATCCTCGACGGACTGTTGCGCCTTTTGAACCGGATGGGCTGAAACGGCGGACTCTGAAAAGGCTTGCACTCCGGCGAAGTTTCGGCTATTCAAGATGTTGCAGCTTTCTTCGCCGTATTGCACCCGTTACAGTGAGTTCCCATGTACAATGCGCACATGAGCCCTGCGCCGACCGCATCACCCTCCTCCCCCCCGCCCCGCTCGGACAGCGTCCGTGTCTGGAGCATCGCGCTCCTCGCCTTTCTGATCGGCCTGTTACTCTCCGGCTCCATCATGCTGCTGTACGAGACCAAGCGCCAGAACCTCCGCCGCCAGGCGGTCACCGACCTTACCATCAAGGCGGCCCACGACATCCAGGAGCAGCTGAACCGCTCCCTTTCCTCCACCTACGCGCTGGCCGCGGTCATCCGGCAGGGCAACGGCAGGATCGACAACTTCCAGGAACTGGCCAAGGAGATGCTCGAGCTGTACCCGGGACTGTCGGCCCTGCAACTCGTCCCCGGGGGGGTGATCACCGAGATCTTCCCCCTGCAGGGAAACGAGAAGGCAATCGGCCTGAACCTCCTGGACAAATCCAACACCAACAAGGAGGCCCTGTCGGCGTTGCGCCACGGTTCGCTCACGTTGGCGGGGCCGTTCGAGCTGGTCCAGGGGGGACTGGCGCTCATGGGAAGGCTCCCGGTGTACGTGAAGGGGGCCGAGGGGCAAAAGCGCTTCTGGGGCTTCACCGCGGCCATGATCAGGCTGGAGGCCTTCTTCGACACGTTGCAACTGCACCGGACCCTCAGCGCCGACTTCAACTACCGCATCTCCAGGATCAAGCCCGACACCGGGACGCTCGACCTCTTCTGGAAACAGGGGGGGGAGCTGACGCGACCGGTGAGCCAGAAGATCGTGATCCCGAACGGCGAATGGAACCTTTCGGTGGAGCCGGTGGGGGGGTGGTACCAGTGGCGGGTGCTCCTTGCCGAGGGGGGAGTGGTCCTCGTCCTTAGCACCCTCGCCGCCCTGACCGCCTACTGGCTCGCCCGCCAGCCCGTCGTCCTGCGCCGCATGGTGGAGGAGAGGACCCGCGAGTTTTCCGAGATAAACGACAGGCTTAAGAGCGAGGTGGTCGAGCGCAGGCACGCCGAAGAGGCGCTGCAGGCATCGGACTTGAAACTGCGCTCCATCTTCGCCTCGCTCACCGAGGTCATCCTGGTCCTGGACGCCGAGGGGCGCTACCTGGAGATCGCGCCCACCAGCACCAAGAAACTGTATCTCCCCCCCGACGAGCTGTTGGGGAAGAAGATCCCCGACCTCTTCCCCAAGGAGCAGGCCGACCTCTTCGTCTCCACCATCGGCAAGGCCCTTGCCGCCGGGACGACCGTCACGGTTGACTACAGCCTCAACATCGAGGGGGAGGAGGTCTGGTTCACCGGCAACGTCACTCCCATGCCCGGCGGGCGCGTGATCTGGTCCGCCCACGACATCACCCAGAGAAAGAGGGCCGAAGAAGAGCGCCTGAAGCTGGAAAAGCAGATGCTGCACGCCCAGAAGCTGGAGAGCCTCGGTGTGCTGGCGGGGGGCATCGCCCACGATTTCAACAACATCCTCACCGTCATCGTCGGCAACACGGACCTGGCCCTGATGCGGCTCACCCCCGACTCCCCCGCGGTCGAGAACCTGCGCCGCATCGAGATGGCGGCGACCAGGGCTTCGGACCTGGCACACCAGATGCTCGCCTACTCCGGAAAGGGGCATTTCATAACCGAGGAACTGGACCTGAACCGCCTGGTTGAGGAGATGGGGCACATGCTGAGCGTCTCCGTCTCCAAGAAGGCCCGGCTCTCCTACCACCTGAGCCGTCCCCTGCCGGCCGTCACCGCCGATGCCACCCAGATTCGCCAGGTGCTGATGAACCTTGTAATCAACGCCTCCGAGGCGATCGGCGACCAGAACGGGGTCATCACCGTCTCGACCGGCTGCGTGCAGTGCACCGAGTCCCGCCTCGACGGGGGGTGGCTCTCCGATCCGGTCCAGCCGGGGCCCTACGTCTACCTGGAGGTGTCCGACACCGGCTGCGGCATGGACCGGGACACCATGGCGAAGATCTTCGAGCCGTTCTTCACCACCAAGTTCACCGGGCGGGGGCTGGGGATGGCGGCCGTGCTCGGCATCGTGCGCGGCCACCTTGGCGCGATCCGGGTCCAGAGCGAACCTGGGCGGGGGAGCACCTTCAGGGTGGTACTCCCCGCGGGCGACGCGCCGGCCCGACTTCGGTACGCTGAGTCCGAGTCTGGTGAGAATTGGCGGGGGAGCGGGACCGTCCTTTTGATCGACGACGAGGACAACATCAGGGCCCTCGGCAGCGAGATGCTGGGGGAGCTTGGGTTCCAGGTGGTGAGCGCCGCGGACGGCCGGGAGGGGATGGAGATTTTCTGCAGCCGCAACGACATCGTCCTGGTGCTGCTCGACCTGACCATGCCGCAGATGGATGGGGAGCAGTGCTTGAGGGAGCTACGCCGGATCGACCCGCGGGTGAGGGTGGTCATGTCCAGCGGGTTCAGCGAGCACGAGGTCTCCGGCAAATTCCTGGGCAAGGGGATCTCCGGTTTCGTGCAAAAGCCCTACAAGCTCTCGGCGTTGCGGGAAGTGCTCTCCTCGCTGAACTTGGAGAGCTCCCCCCCGCGCCGTTAATCCTCTTGTCAACGCCCCTTTCTTTGCGTACTATCCGGGCTTTGCCCAATAATCCCTGAGCGAGGCATCTCATGAAGTCCTCTTTCTTTCGCGCCCTTTTGCGGACGGTCCCCTTGTTGCTGGTTCTCGGCATCGCCGGCTGCGGCGATATCGAGTGGTTCCCCCCCTACGTGAGACAACCGACGACCCCGGATTCCTTCTCTTTCCAGCCAAAAACAAACACTGAAATAAGCGCACCGGTTACCTCCGATGCCATCACCGTCACAGGTCTTACCGGTGCATCCAGCCCCGTATCCATAACCGGCTCTGCCTGGAGCAACAGCACCTTCTCCATCGACGGCGGCGCCGCTGCATCAAGCGGCTCCGTCAGTAACGGCCAGAAAGTCACGGTGACCCATACCTCGGCAAGCACCCCCGGAACGTCCACCGTGAGCACGCTCACGATTGGCAACGTGAGCGCCAACTTCGTCAGTTCCACTAAAATCCTCGGGGATTTCAGTACACCGGTCACGGTGGGCTCCTATCTCCAGGCCGATGCGGAAATTCGCAGTGTTGATAATATCGCGGCATCCCACACTATCAGCATCAAGGATTCCGCATCCGGTAGCGCCATCTTCGCTCTTACCGAACCGGGTGTGGTCAATCCCGATTCCACGGTCATCTTTGGCAGCGTCACGCAGACACAGACTTTCATCACGAAGAAAATTTTCGTGCGCAACTTCACCAGCGTCGTCAACGCAGGGGCTACCACTACCCTGACCATCGACGGCATCGACTATCCGGTGAAGCTGACCCCGTAGCCGGCGAGGAGATCGCTGCGAAAATGCCGAAAACTTAAATAGCTTGCTTTGTCAGGGGCAAGCTGCTAAGGTGGCCAAGGTTCGGAATGACCCGGCCAATAAATAACAAGCAGAAAGCATGGAGAAGGTAAAAGTAAATGGTTAACGGAACTGTGAAGTGGTTTAACGACAGCAAGGGGTTTGGTTTCATCGAGCAGGAGAACGGCGACGACGTGTTCGTGCACTTCTCCGCCATTACCGGCGACGGGTTCAAATCCCTGGCTGAAGGCGATAGCGTCACCTTCGAAGTGGCAAAGGGCCCCAAAGGGCTGCAGGCCGCCAATGTGAGCCGCGTCTAAAAGGTCATCCTCAGCGCTGCAAAAAAGTCCCGGAGCAATCCGGGACTTTTTTTTGTCCCGTTCCTCCGCAATACCCTCCTCCTCCCCGCGCCCCTGGCGCCGTCGCCGTCGTTGACAACCTCTCCCCCTATGATATCCATTATTGGTCAAAATTAATTTAAACGGGGGGCTCGTTCATGAAGATCAACCGGAAAACGAGGTATTGCTGCATCGCGGTCATTGTGGCTGGCATCGCAGTGGTGGGACACGCGGTCGTCAGGGACCGGGGCATGACGACGTATCACGGGGGTGTGACACAAACACAGCACTAGAAAGGACCGAGTTCCGGGGCCGTCAGCTCCGGCTCTCGCTGGAAGGTGCGGCGCTCCAGGTCGACGATGAGGCCGCTGCCTCCTACTACGGCAAGGAGGTTTCCCACCCAGGACATCATGGCGGGCAAGGCCGGCAAGAGGCTCGCGGCGAGCAACCGGCTGCGGCAGGAGCTGAGCAGGGCGACCGAGGAGAAATAGGCGCCGGTGCGGACTTTACCTGCGGTGCCCGGGGGGGCGCTCCCCCGGGCACCGGCTTTTCTGGGACAGAGGCTATCGGACGTCATGGAAGATCCAAGGATACTGATGGTGGTGCGCGAGCCGGAGGCGAGATCGGCCTACGAACAGATCCTGGACCGGATCGGCGTCAGCTACCACACCGCCGGCGATTTCAACGAGGCGCTCCGCATGACCGTGCAGTCCGCCTACAACGGGCTGCTGATCGACATCCTGACCCTGGTGCGCTGCTCCAAGGAAGAAAAGAGCATCGCCTACGATTGCATCAACTTCTACCCGACCTTGCGCATCAAGTGGGACTCCAGGCAGCAGAGCATCACCCTGGGGCCGCAGGAAAACTCCCCCGCCGCGGCCGACACCGACGCCGCGCTCGCCCGCTTCGTACAGGACCGCTGCGGCAGCTTCTCCGCCCGCTGCCTGAGGCGTTTCGCCAGGAAGGACAGCTACCTGAGCCTGCTGCTTTCCTCCAGCACCGCCCTTTGCGCCGCCGCCCCCCTCAAGACCTTCACCGTCAACATCTCCCAGGGAGGCGCCTTCGTGCACACCACCCACCCCTTCGCCAAGGGCGACCGCGTCCGGCTCCGCTTCCCTGAGTTGTCCGGCGAGGCGGCGATCGAGGCCGGCGTCTGCTGGTGCATCCCCTGGGGCCGGTGTCGCAGCATCCCCGGGATAGGTGTGATGTTCGACCAGGGGATGTCGCCGCGCCAGGTCGAATGGCTGAAATAGGTCGCGCCCGACTGAAACCTCGCCGACAATGTTTTGCCGAAGCATTTGGTGCTAAAGAATCCGCGCCCGATGCCGAGTAATCAGCTAAGGATTAAAAGCTCCCCGGGACCCCGCGGCCTGCGCTGCGCTCCCCGGCACCACGGGATAGTAGATGATCAACCGGCTCCGCGACCTCTCCATCCGACGAAAACTCATCGCCATGCTCCTTTTCACCAACGCCGTGGTGCTGGCGCTGGTTTCGGCTGCGTTCGTGGTGAACGAGGCGGACCGCTTCCGCAGCGAGATGCAGACCGAGCTCACGGCGCTCGCGGAGGTCATCGGCAACAACAGCTCCGCCGCGGTGGCCTTCAACGACCGGCAGGCCGCCGGGGAAACCCTCGCCGCCCTTCGGGCCAAACCGTACATACGCACGGCCCTCATCGTGCTGCAGGACGACACGGTGCTGGCCCGGTACCTGGCGCCGGAGAGGCAGGCACGTCCGCTCCCCTTTGCCGTAATCGACGGCACCCGGATCAGCATCGACCAGAACAGCTTCCGCTCCACCCTGCAGCAATCCCGTTCACCCCTGGCCATAGGCGAAGACATCTACGGCGTCAACCACATCCTGCTGGACGGCCAGCAGATCGGCACCGTGGTGCTGCAATCCGACCCCCGCGAGTTCACCGACCGGCTGGCGCGTTTCTTCCTCCTGGTGACCGGGGTGATGCTGAGCGCCCTGCTCCTGGTGTACTTCCTCGCGTCGTGGCTGCAGCGCCTGATCTCGGCGCCCATCACGCACCTGGCGCAGGTGATCAAGGCGGTCTCGGCGGAGAAGAACTACTCGATGCGGGCCAAAAAGCAGGGGAACGACGAACTGGGGACCTTGATCGAGGGGTTCAACGAGATGCTTGTCCAGATCCAGCGGCGCGACCAGCAACTGGAGGCGCAGCGACAGGAACTCGAGGGGGAGGTGCAGCGGCGCACCGCGCAGCTCTCCGCTGCCAACCGTGAATTGAACCAGACCGTGGCCGAGCTGATGGTGTCCAAGGAGGCGGCCGAGGCCGCAAGCCTCGCCAAGTCCCAGTTCCTTGCCAACATGAGCCACGAGATCCGGACCCCGATGAACGGCGTGCTGGGGATGACCAGGGTGCTGCTGGAAAGCGGGCTGGCCGGCGAGCAGCGCCGGTTTGCGGAAGCGGTACGCAATTCCGGCGAGTCCCTTTTGTCCATCATCAACGACATCCTGGACTTCTCCAAGATAGAGGCCGGGCGCATGGAACTCGAGCCCGCCCCCTTCGACCTCCATGACATTCTCGGGGGGGTGCTGGAGATGTTCGCCGCGGTGGCGCAGCGCAAGGGGGTGGGGATCTCGCTGCAACTCGACCCGGCCCTGCCGCGCTACGTGGTGGGCGACCCGGTCCGCCTGCGCCAGATCCTGGTCAACCTGCTGGGCAACGCGGTCAAGTTCACCAGCCGCGGCGAAGTGCGCCTGACTGCGGCACGCCTCGCCGAGCAGGGGGAGGGATGGCTCAGGTTCGAGGTGGCCGATACCGGGATCGGCATCCGGCCCGAGGCGCAGGCGCACATCTTCGAGAGCTTCTCCCAGGCGGACTATTCGACCACCAGGACCTTCGGCGGCACCGGGCTGGGGTTGGCCATTTCCCGGCAACTGGCCCAGTTGATGGAAGGGGAGCTCGGGCTTACCAGCGAGTACGGCGTCGGCTCCACCTTCTGGTTCAGCGTCAGGCTCGAGGTGCTCAAGGAAGTACCGGAAAGCCTGGCGAACCAGCAGGCTCCGCTGGAAGGGGGGACTAAGCCCTGCTTCGACGCCCTCATCCTGGTGGCGGAGGACAACCCGGTGAACCAGGACGTGGTGCGGCATATGCTGGGGCAGTTGAACTGCCGGGTGGACATCGTCGCCAACGGAGAGCTTGCCGTCGCCGCATCCGGCGAGGGGAAGTACCACCTGGTCTTCATGGATTGTCAGATGCCGCACATGGACGGCTTCGCCGCGACCCGCGCCATCAGGGATCGGGAGGAGAGCGAGGGGGGAGGGCACCTGCCGGTGGTGGCGCTGACCGCCAACGCGCTGGCCGGCGATCGCGAGCTCTGCCTCGCCGCCGGGATGGACGACTACCTCAGCAAGCCCTTCGACTGTGGCCAACTGGCCGAGGTGCTGCTGCGCTGGATCCCCGAGCGTGCCACCGTCTGCCCAGATGACTGCACCGCGCCGGGGCCATGTGACGGCGTCGCGCGGGGGGGGGAGGAGCAGGCGGGTCCGATGCAGGCCGGCTCGCCAAACACCGGTTCGCCCAGCGCCGGCTCGCCGGAGCAGGTGGAGGTTCCCGTCTTCGACCGCAAGGGACTGGTGCGGAGGCTGGGTGATGCCGAGTTCGTGGAGATGTTCGTGGAGAAGTACCTTGAAAGCACCGATAAACTGATGAAGGTCTTGCAGCGGGCGATCGAGGCGGAGGACTACCCGGAGGTGCGCCTGCAGGCCCACAGCATCAAGGGAGCCGCCGCCAGTATCGGGGCCGAGGTGATGCGCGCGGTGGCGCTGCTGATTGAGGAGTCCGCACAAAAGGAACAGGAGCGGGCGGGACTGCCGGAACTGTTCGGGGTGCTGGAGCAGGCCCTGGCGGATTTCAGGCGCGTGGCCTCGCCCGTTTAGATGACCACCCCGAGGGGGCTCACCTCCTCCCTGAGTACGACCCCCAGTTTCACCTGCACTTCCTTGCGCACCTGTCTGGCCAGTTCAACGATTTCCGCCGCCGTGGCCGCTCCCGTGTTGACCAGGTAGTTGGCATGCCGGTGGCTCACCGCCGCTCCCCCCACCCTCAGGCTGCGCAGCCCGGCCTGGTCGATGAGCCAGCCTGCGGGGATGCGGCATTCCCGGCAGCGCACCCCCTGGTCCTCCTCGAACCTCCTGATCAGCCCCGCGTCGTCCACCACCGGATTCATGAAGAAGGAACCGGCGCTCAGGTCGCAGGAAAGCTGTTTCGCCTCCCGCTTGGCCAGGGTTTCCGCGACCTTCGTCCCGATCTCGTCCCGGTCTCCCGGGGTGAGCGCCAGCAGCGCCCCCACCACGATCAATCCGGGATCCCGCTTGAAGCGGCTGTCCCGGTAGCCGAAGGCGCATTGGTCGCGGCGCAGCGTCACCGAATGGAGCGTGGCGGCGTCCAGCGCCGAGACCGTGGCCAGCGCATCAGCGATGGCGCCGCCGTAGGCCCCGGCGTTCCCCCGCACCGCGCCTCCCACCGTCCCCGGGATGCCCGCCAGGGATTCGAGTCCCGACAGCCCCCATCCCACCGTCCGGTGTACCAGGGCGGTCAGGTCGAAGCCTCCCTGGACCCGGACCATGCCGCCCGACCGGGTGACCCGGTTCATCAGCAGCCGTATGGCGACCCCCGGGAAGCCTTCGTCGCTCACCAGGAGGTTGCTCCCCCCACCCAGGATGCAGAAGGGGAGTTTCATCCTGTCAGCGAAGCGCAGCGCTTCCCGGAGCTCGCGCAGGGTCCGGGCACCGATGAGGAAGCGGGCCGGCCCGCCGACCCGGAAGGAGGTGAACGGCGCCAGCGGCACGTATTCTTCGATGTTGAGGCGGAATTGTCGGTCGAGGTCGGATTTTGGCATAGCGAATATGATACACGAGTTAGCTGGAATGCCAATTGGTGGTGAGGATGATGAACGGCGGACCGGTCGGAGTGGGCGGACGGCCCGGCGGTGCCGATGGAACGCCGGGCCGTGCCAGTGGTGCGTTTTAAAGCCTGAACCTCTGCACCATCTCCTGCATCTCGCCCGAGAGGGTGGAGAGGCGCTC
The DNA here is from genome assembly GCF_018919385.1 of Geomonas diazotrophica. GTDB lineage: Bacteria > Desulfobacterota > Desulfuromonadia > Geobacterales > Geobacteraceae > Geomonas > Geomonas diazotrophica. The sequence goes on along the minus strand of NZ_JAHLMF010000006.1, from coordinate 193,069 downwards.
GGAGGCCGCCGAGATCTCCTGCGCCCCCCTGGCGCTTTGCTGTACGGTACCGGATATCTGGTGGATGTTGTTGGTGATCTCCTGGGTGGTGGCGGTCTGCTCTTCTGCTGCCGTCACGATCTGGTTGATCTGGCTGGTCACCTCGTTGATCTGGGTCAGGATGTCTTCCAGGGCCTCGCCGGAGCGGGCCGCCTCGCCGGTGCCGCGGGTCACCTCCTCGACCCCTTCCTCCATGGCCCGCACCGCGAGCTTGGTTTCCTGCTGGATGTTCTTGATCATGGTGCCGATCTCGCGGGTCGCCTTGGTGGTCCGTTCGGCCAGCGCGCGGACCTCGTCCGCGACCACGGCGAAGCCGCGCCCCTGCTCTCCGGCGCGGGCGGCCTCTATGGCGGCGTTGAGCGCCAGGAGGTTGGTCTGGTCCGCGATGTCCTCGATGGTGGCCACGATCTCGCCGATCTGGTCGCTGCGGGTCCCCAACTGCTCCACCACGCCGGCGGAATTGCGCACGTGGTCGGCGATCCTGTTCATCCCCTGAACCGTTTCCTTGACGATGGCGGCACCGCTTTGCGCGGAAGTGCTGGCTCGCCCGGAGCTGCCGGCGGCCAGGTGGCAGTTGCGGGAGATGTCGTTGCTGGTGCAGGACATCTCCTCGCTGGCCACCGCCACCGTCTCGGCCTGGTTCACCACGGCGCCGGCGTCGTCGGCCATGCTGCGGGCGTTGGCGTTTAGCTCCCCCGCCGCGGCCGAGACGTCCAGGGCGCTGCGGTTCACCTTTTCCATCACCTCCCGAAGCCCCTCGACCATGCGGCGCATCGCCTCGTAGATGCCGGTTCTCCCCGGCTCCAGCCGCACGGTCAGGTCGCCCGACGCCACCTGCTGGGCGATCTCCTCCAGTTCCTCCGGCTCGGTGCCGATGTGGGCGATCAGCCGGCGCACCACCAGGACCGCCGCCAGGCAGATGATGGCCAGGATCACAACGGTGAGCGCCACCACCAGGTAGACGTCCTTTAGGATCAACTGCTTGTTCGCGTCTGCGGCCTTGGCCACCAGGTTGTCCAGGTCGTCCACGTAGGTGCCGGTGCCGATGACCCAGTCGAAGGGGGGGAAGTAGAGCGAGTAGCCGCGCTTGGGGGCGGCCGTGTCGCTGCCCGGGCGCGGGAAATGGTAGTCGGTGAAGCCGCCCCCCGGCCGTTTGCCGTTCTTGATGATCTCCCGGATCAGGTATTTCCCCTTGGCGTCCTGGAGGTCCATGCGGTTCTTCCCTTCGGCGGGTTTCCCGAGCAGTACCACGTTGGTGCCGTCGGAGGTATCGGCCCAGAAGTATCCGTCCTTGCCGAACTTCAGCCCCCTGAGCAGGTCCGCACCCTGCTTCTTCGCCTCCTCAACGGTGATCTCGCCCCTTTGCTGCCGGTCGCTGATCTGCTGCAGCAGGCTGACAGCGGTCTGTACCTCGGCCTTGGCAAGCAGGTCGGAGTTGGCGTAGAGGGACTCGCGGTAGGACTCGTTGAACCTGGTGGTAAGGTCATAGAACTGCTTCATAACTGTCAGACCGGTGGGGGCGCCAAGTACGCAGCAGCTTACCAGTACCAGTAGGAGGATCTTTGCTTGAAAGGACAGCCGATATTTTGTGCTCATGTGTGTTACCTCATCCAATGGCGACGTCGCCTTACTCTTTTCCATCGCCTTTCCGTATCGGCAGATCGAGCAATAGATTGAGGACTTTTTGAACGGGAACCCGCGCCGATTGCAGTTGCAGCGCGCTCGAGGCGGATCAGGTCCGGCTGCAGGCGTGCCCAGCAGAAATCTCTCAAGTAGTGCCGAACCCTGGCGATAAGGTCACAGCGTTGACATGGAGGGGATGCCAGGCACAGAAGTGCGCAGGCCGGGCTAGGGCCGGCCCCGGTGCCAGAACGGCGCCCGCGGCAACACTGTCCCTTCTGCCATGTAATCGGTGCTCTTTGGCGGCCGATACCGATGAGAGTCGCACCGAGGGGTACCCGAGAGGGTACCCCTGCTTTTTTTCCGGGGGAGTCCGGGCGGGAAGTGGTGAGGAGGGATCAGTAGAGGAGGTAGGGCTTGCGCAGCTCCAGGAAGCTTTTCACTCCTGGCGCCCAGCGGGCTTCGATGGCGGCCGGTGTCTCGCCCGCCTGCAGCCCCTTGCGCAGCTCAGGCGAACCTGCCATGTCGTCGATCCCCCCCCGGAAGAACAGGGGACGGGCCTGGTCGGGGAGCGCCGCCTGCAGCGCGGCCAAAAGCGCGACACCGGTCTGCACCGGCAAGACCTTGCGGTAGTCGGTGATCTCGATGCTCACCCCCGCCACCTCGCGGTCGCGGTACTTCGGCGCGCTGGAGATGCCGGGGAGCCGGACCGGGGTGAACTGCAGCGGATCGAAGTGCAGTCCCGGGAGACGTTCTTCGTTCAGACGCAGGGCGAGGGCCTTGGCGTCGATGCCGGGCCAACCGGCGATCTGGAACGGTCTCGTGCTGCCGCGTCCTTCCGAGGCGCCGGTCCCCTCCAGCAGGCCGGTGCCGGGGTAGAGCAGCACCGAGTCGATGGCGGCCAGGTTTGGGCTGGTGGCGACCCAGCGCAGCCCCGTATCCGGCCAGCGCATCTCCCGCTGCCACCCATGCATGCGCACCACCTGCAGGTCGAGCTTCTCCAGGTCCGGCAGCATCCCTTCCCCCTTGATCATCCCGGCCAGCTCCCCTACCGTCAGGCCGTGGGCCAACGGGATCGGGTAGAGCGAGGTGAAGCTCCCCGGGATCTTCTCCCTCACGAAGCCGGCGACGTAGTCCCCCCCAAGGGGGTTGGGACGGTCCAGCACCAGGAAGGGGATGCCGGCCTGGGCGGCGGCCTGCATGGCGAGCCCCATGGTGGAGATGTAGGTGTAGAAGCGCGCGCCGGCGTCCTGGATGTCGAAAACCAACAGGTCGATACCCTTGAGGTCGTCCGGGCGCGGCTTCTTGCTGGCGCCGTACAGGCTCTTCACCGGTATGGCCGCCGCGTTGTCGTCGGCCAGCTTGACGCCGTCCTCGGCATTCCCCTTCAGGCCGTGCTCGGGAGAGAAGATCACTACGGGCTTCACCCCTTTTTGCTCCATCAGCGTCAGGACGTGGGTGTCCCCCACCATGGCGGACTGGTTGGTGATCAGGGCGAAGCGCTTTCCCTGTAGCGGCGGGAACCCCTGCTCGCTCAGGATCTCGGCGCCGGTCTTGACGGGTTCGGCCCGGGAGGAGAGTGGGAACAAAAGGAACAGCATCAGGGTCACTGCGAGAACGGATGGTGCAACTCGAAACACGATGTACCGCCTTCTGGTTCAGATGATGGCAGAGCTTACTCCACAACTTTCTGCGAAGGCAAGCCCTATGCGGTTCTTCGGTGAGTTGCATCACAATTTGTCTCGGCCGGGGGTCTGTCAAACGTGAAAGGCGCGATCGCGACTGCCATGCTGGTACTGGCCCTGGCACAGCCGGTTTGGGCCGAGGAGGCCTGGCAGGCGACCTTCGATGATACCTGCTCCAAGAGCAACCAGGCCATGACCATGTCGGTGCAGGAGCTGCGCGACCTGTTGGCCACGTGCGACGCGCTGCAGAAGGTGATCGAGACCCAGGAGGAGTCGGTACGCAAGGTGTACCTGAAACGCCTGTCGCTGTGCCGCAACCTTTACGCGTTCATGCTGGAGTACAAGCAGAGCAACCAGGCCAAGTAGACCTGTTCGGGGTGGGGGGAGTGCCAGGATGGAGTCGGTGGTGCTGGGGAAGGGGATGAGGATGCTGTTGCGTGCCGTGCCGGCGTGTGCCCTCGTGCTCGTCCTGAGTTCCGGAGGGGCGGCCATGGACCGCAGCGAGCCGGCCAAGGTTTCTCCCACCAGGAACATTTCGCCGAGCTCGACTGCTCCAGCTGCCACCCCGACATCTTCAACATCAAGGTGAAGTCGACCAGCGCCTTTACCATGGACACCAACATCTACGGAAACTTCTGCGGTGCCTGCCACATGCTGGTCGCCTCCCCTATGAACGACTGCAAGCGCTGCCACAAAGGGATGAGCGACAGCTTCGGCAGTAGCGCCCCTCCCGCTAGCACCCCACCCAGCTCGCCTGCCGATCGAAGCAGTTCAGAGACCCCCTGCGCTCCAGGGCGAGCCCCGCGTACTGGTCCATCCCCAGGCAGAGCGCCGCATAGATCCTCGCCGCCGCCAGCACTTCCGGGAAGCTTACCTGCTCCTCGGGGGTGTGGGAGATCTCCAGCGCGCCCGGCCCAAGGATGAGCGGCCGGCATCCCGCCGCGTGGAACAGGTTCCCGTCCGAGTGCGACCGGAAGGCCTCGAACTTCAGGGTGAGCCCGAGGCGCTGGTAGGTCTGTTCCAGGATGCGGGCCAGCGGGTTGTCGGTCCCCAGGTTGTAGCCGGGGGAGGCGAAGTCGAAGGCGACCGAGAGGTCGAGCCCCGGTATGTACTGCCCGGCGCCGGCGGTGATGCGGCGGATGGCCTGCTCCACGGATCCCGGATCGCGCTCGGGGGGGAGGTGCAGGTCGATCCACGCCTCGCAGCGGTCCGGCACCACGAATCCCTTCTGGGAGGAGCGCATCTCCCTGATCGAGTAGACGATCTCGGATTCGCCCCGCTTGAACAGGGAGTCCTTCCCGAGGTGAAGAAGCACCCGCAGCATCGACTCCACGGCGTTGTGCCCCAACTCGGGGAGCGAGGAGTGGCTGCGCACCCCCCGGGTGACGAACCCCGCTTCCAGGTAACCGAAGTGCGCGAAGCAGGCGGAGAGGCCGGTCGGTTCCCCGATCACGGCCCACGGGGCGCTGCACCGCTTGAGAAAGGCGGCGCTGCCGTCCCCGTTCTCCTCTTCACCCACCACCAGCAGTAGCCCAACGCTCGGGCGTCGCGCAGGTTTGAGCGCCTGCGCCAGAGCGAGCCAGGTCTCCAGCATGGCGGCGCAGCCACCCTTCATGTCGGCGCTCCCCAGCCCCCGGACCAAGTCCCCATCCTCCCGCGCCCCGAACTCCTCCAGGTCCCAGGCGGGAACCGTGTCCACATGCCCCACCAGATAGAGCCTCGGTTCGTCCTCTCCCATGGTGACGCGCAGGTTGTAGCGCTCTTCCTCGACCTCCTGGCGCTCCACGGAGAATCCGGCGCGGGAGAGGAGGTCCTCAAGGTAGAGCTGGATGTCCTCCTCCTTTCCCGAGGGTGAGTATATGTCGAGCAGGTCGGTGAGGGTCCCCTTGAGCCGTGCGGGGGCGATGGCGGCCATGACCTCTTCGAGCCGGCCGCTCATGGCTTTTTCACCGGCTTCTTCTTTTGCCGCTTGGAGAGGTTGAGCGTCATGTAGAGGTGCTCCTGCACGTTGTCGAAACCGTGCTTCTTGAAGAACCGGATGGCCGGTTCGTTGTCGGCCGAGGTGTCGATGATGATCATGCGTACCCCCTGTTCCTTGAAGCGCCTTTTCAGTTCCTTGAAGAGCCGGGCGCCGACCTGCACCTTCTGCAGCTCGCGGCGCACCCCGAGCCAGACCAGGTAGCCGTACTTCCAGGGCGAGTGGTGCTTCTTGACGGTGGTGCCCAGGGCGAACCCCAGGATGCGGTCCTCGTGCTCGGCCACGATGCAGAGCTCGTTGTCCGAGTTGAACAGCGTGGTGATCTCGTATTCGTCCCAGGTGCGGTAGAGGCTTTGCGAATATTCCGCGGTGAAGACCTCCTCCCCGATGTGAAACACCTCCGGCAGGTCCTCGATGATCATCTGCCGGATGCGGGGGGCCTCCTCTTCGTGCTGGTCGTTGTGCGGCATGACCTACCTCGTGAACGGCTTAGTTGGCTGCTGCTGACATTATAACAGAGTTGCGACGCGGGGGACTGAGACAGCAGTCCTCCCTTCTGGCAAGGGGGATGCGGGGTGACAAGACGGTAAGGCGTCGATGGCATCAAAAGCTTCTACGCTAAGAGGCGGAGCCGCAAAGGCGCAGGGAATATGAGATTCGAACCCAGCTCCACCTTCTTCTCCCAGGACGTCGCGGGGCGGGGGAGAGCGTAACTTCAGTTGCGGCGATGCTTTTCAAGTTCAATCCGTGGTCGCGTGCTCATAGGCAGAAAACTCTGTCGTGGTTTTGCTCCCGCATCTTCGCTCTGCCTGCCGGATATTGTTGAGGAAACAAGAACATCGTCGTCCGACATGGTAAACTTCATGGGTTCGTAATCTGGAAAGGTTAGGCGTTTCCTATCTCGATCTGCAGCTCCTCCGGCGCGAGGAGGGGCGGGGGCGAAAAAGGGAAAGCCGACGCGCCTGGAGCCTCATGTCCCGATCCCTTGCCACACACTTTCGTATCGCCCTCTGCCTCGCCTGGCTCTTTTGCCTTGCCGCACCGCTTCGTGCCGCCGAGCCGGTAGAGGTCGCCGTCTCCGGCGTCGAGGGGGATGCCCAGGACAACGTGCGCCGGGCGCTGGAACTGCCGCATGGCCTGGTGCGCGACGGCAAGGTCGACCGGCTCTGGCTGGAGCGCTTTGCGCGCCAGGCGCCGGAAAAGGCGCGGGTGGCCCTGCAGCCTTACGGTTTCTACCGCGCCAAGGCGACTGCCACGGTGCGGGAAGGGAAGGGGGGAGAGGGGAGGGTGGAGGTGGTGGTCGATCCGGGCGAACCGGTGCGGGTCGTCGAGGTCGACCTGAAGCTCGAGGGGGAAGGGGCGCAACAAAAGGAGTTGCGCCGCCAGGCCGCCTCCTTCCCGCTTGCCGCCGGGGGGGTGCTGTTGCAGCCCGACTACGAGCGGGGCAAGAGTGCACTACAGGCGCAGGCCCAGACCCTTGGCTACCTGGATGCCGGCTTCCCCCGCCACGAGATCCGGATCTCCCCCGATCTTGCCACCGCCCGTATCCACCTCACCCTGGATACCGGCGCCCGCTACTACTTCGACGGCACCCGCATCGAGGGGGGCGCTGAATATCCGGATATCTTCCTGAAGCGGTTCATCGCCTTCAAGGAAGGGGAGCCCTTCTCCTACGCCAAGCTCGGCGAGACCCAGCTCAACTTCGCCAATGCGGAGCGCTTCCGGCAGGTGGTGGTGACGCCGCAACGTGAGGAGGCGAAGGGGCACAAGGTCCCGATCCTGGTTCGCCTCACCAGTGCGCCGCGGCGCACCCTGCGTCCCGGCATTGGCTACGGCACCGATACCGGCGGCAGGTTCTCGGTGCACTACCGCGATCTCAACCTCGCCCACGAGGGGAACGATCTCGACCTGAGCCTCTACGTGGCGGAGCGCCTGCAGGGGTTTGCGGGGCGCTACACCGTACCCAGCAAGAGCGATCTCAGGAGCTCCACCTCGATCCAGCTGAACCTGCAGCGCGAGACCGTCTCCACCTATCAAAGCCGGCTGGCGGCCATCGAGGTGGACCGCAACTTCGGCCTGGGGCGCGGCGAAGTCGCCACCCCCTACCTGAAGATCCAACAGGAAAACTACAAGGTGGCGAACGTGAACTCCCAGTCTCGGCTGGTGCTCCCGGGTTTTCGCTTCTCCAAGGACAAGTTCAACGACCTGGTCCGCCCGACGAGCGGTTACCGCTTCTCGGTCGACCTGCGCGGCGCCCACCAGTACCTCGGCTCGGATACCGGACTGGTCCAGGCCATCGGCAACGCCAGCGTGCTGATTCCCATGCCCGGGCGCCTCACCTTCCATGCGCGCGCCAACACGGGGTACAGCCTCCTCACCGACCCGCTTGCGGAACTCCCTCCCTCGATCCGCTTCTTCGCCGGCGGCGACCAGAGCGTGCGCGGCTACGCCTATCAAAGCCTCGGTCCCAAGGACGCGGCCGGCAGGGTGGTGGGGGGAAAACACCTGCTGGTCGGGAGCGTCGAGCTGGAGCGGGCCCTGTTCAAGAACTGGGGCGTCTCGATATTCGACGACATCGGCAACGCCTTCAACGACTTCGGCAACATCGATCTGATGCAGGGGGTGGGGGTGGGCGCCCACTACTACACGCCGGTGGGGGGGCTTAACCTTTACCTGGCCCATCCGCTGGCAGCCGGCGCCCCCCCCGTTCGCATCCATTTCTCCGTGGGGTTTGAATTTTGAGACGGTTCGCGCTCTACATAGGGCTCCCCCTGCTGGGGCTCCTCCTCGCCATGGTCCTGGGGCTCTTCTGGCTTCTGGGTACCAGCTCCGGCGCTCGTTTCGCCCTGACCACCCTCGGGGGGCTCTCAGGCGAGAAGGTCTCGGTGCGGCAGGTCGAGGGGCGGCTTTGGGACCGGCTGCGGCTGACCGGGGTGCGGCTGGACCGCCCCAAGGTGGTGCTGCAGCTGGAGCGCCTGGAGCTTTCCTGGGAGCCCGTGCGCCTTTTGCACGGCAAGCTCCTGGTGCACGATCTTTCCCTCACCGCGCTGCGCATCCAGGACGACACCCCGCTGGTCGCCAAGACGCCGGAGCTGCGCTGGCCGCAGGTGAGCGAAACGGTGCGGCGCCTGGAGGCGCGGGTCGAGCGTTTCAGCCTGAAGGGGATGAGCTACCGCCACCTCCAGGGCGAACCCTTCCTGTTGAGCGAGCTGGCGGCCGGGCTGACCCTGCGCGACGGCGTCCTGGCCGTCTCCGGGGGGAGCGTTTCCGCGGCGCAAGGGAGCGCCTCGGGGGAACTCACGGCAGGGTTGCGGCACCCATCGCTGCATCTTGAACTGCACCTCGCCCCGTCGCAGCCGATGGCCGACCTGGACGCCTTCTCGGTGCAGGCGCGCCTCGAATCGGGGGGGGAGCCCGAGCAGCTGGCCGGGCCGGTCGCGCTCACCGGCAGCCGCGACGGAGGGAAACGCCTCGACATCTCCAGCGAGCTCGGCATCACCCGTGCCGGTTTCAACTTCAGGAGCTTTCGAATGCTGCGCCCCGGCCGCCCCGGGCTTCTCACCGGCAACGGCAGCATGACCCTCACCAAGGACGAGCCCCTCTTCGCGCTCGCCCTTCACGCCGACAATCTCGACCTCGGGCGGGAGTTCGCCCATCCAGCCCTCCTCGACGGCGACCTCACCTTCTCCGGCAGCCCCGCCCGCTACCTCGGTACCTTCTCCCTCACCAACCGCGGCCCCGGCTGGGAGAGCATGGGGCTAGCCGCACGTTATCGCGGTGGCAAGAACGGCGTGCGCCTGGACCCGCTCTCCGGCAACTGGCTCAAGGGGAGCGTGCGCGGCGCGCTCGACGTGGACTGGAGCGGCGGCTGGCGGGTGAGCGGCAAGCTGACCGGCCGAGGACTTGACCCGGAAAGCCTCGCCGCCGACTGGAAAGGGAGGGTGAACCTCGACCTCACCGGGGTGGTGGGGCAGCGGGACCGGGGGGCGGTGCAGGGGAGCGTTCAGGCGCGGCTGCTGCAGAGTAGGCTCAAGGGGCGGGATCTGACCGGCGAGCTCGAGGGTAGCTTCGCCGGGGCCAAGGTCGCGGTGAAGCGCCTGATGCTGGCGGGTAAAGGGTTCCGGCTCCGGGGGAGCGGCGAGCCTGACCGGCGCTTCGACTTCACCGCCGACGTGACCGATCTCTCCGGTCTGCTGCCGGGAAGCGCGGGTGCCGTTGCCGCGGACGGCTGGCTGCGCTGGCGCGATGGGATGCTCTCCGGCGCGGCCGCTGCCAGGGGACGCAACCTTGCGGCGGCCGGCGTCCGTACCGGTGCCGTCGATCTGCAGGCAAGCCTCGGGGAGGGTAAGGATTACCCGGTCTCCCTGCGCGGGACGGCGAGTACCGTGCGCGCGGGAGAGCTTGCTGTGGACGCGGCCACCTTCGCGCTGCGCGGCACCTCGAAGCGGCACACCATCGAGGCGCAGCTCACCTCCGGCGTCGCCAAGGTCGATCTCCTCGCCTCCGGCGGCTACGCCGACGGCGTCTGGCGCGGCGAACTCTCCCGCTTCTCCGGCAACGACGGCGTGGGCCCCTTCGCGCTCGCCGCCCCGGCGCGGCTCACCGTCGGGCAGGGGCGCTTCAGCACCACGCCGCTGGTCATCGACGGGGCGCCCGGCGAGCGCATTGAGCTGGCCGGTAACCTGAACCGCGACCGCTCGGGCGCCTTCCGGGGGAGCTGGAGCGGCCTCAACCTCGCCCGGGCCGGCGTCTGGCTCCCCAAGGGGGAACTCTCCGGCGCCTCTTCCGGCAGTTTCGACCTGAGGCTCGCCCCCGGTGGGCGAGCCACCCTGAACGCACGTGCCGAGGCGAGCGGCGCCGTTGTCGCCGACGGCAGGCGGGTCGGGTTGGAGCGGCTGCTGGCCACGCTGCAGGGAGGGGAAGGGGGAGTCGACGCCACCGCCGATCTCGCGCTGGAAAAAGGGGGCGGCAGCGCCCGTCTCACCTTCCATTCCGGCGAGCACGCCGCCCTGGCGCTGCCGCGGCGCGGCGACCTTACCCTGAACTGGGCGAATCTCGACCTGGCGCTGCTGCGCCCCTACCTCTCGCCCGAACTGAGCCTGGAGGGGAGGCTTGCCGGAGAGGTGAAGGGGCGACTCTTGCCGGGACGGCGCATGGACCTGGCCGGCAACACCTCCCTTGCCGGCGGCAGGGTCATCTGGCGGGCCAAGGGGGACGAGTTCGACGCCTCCATCGACCGGGCGGAACTCTCCTTCCAGCGGCACGACACCGGGAAGCCCGGGGGGGAGCTGGTCCTGCACGGCAGTGCCGACGCCACCGGGGCCTACCAGTCCAAAGGGGAAAAGGTGATCGGGAGCCAGTTCACCGTCCGCATCGATGCCGACGGCAAAGGGACCCGTGCCGCCGCCGACCTCTGGCTCGACACCGGTGGAAGCCTCAGGGGCGTGCTCTCCTCCGACTCTCCCGCCGGCAGCGCCCTTCCCGAGACCGGAGACTTCAGCGTCGAGTGGAGCGACATCAAGCCGGCCCTGCTGCGTCCCTGGCTCCCGGGGACCATGGACCTGCAGGGGGAGCTCCACGGCAACGCCAAGGGGAGGCTCCTTCCCGGCAAGCGGCTGGATCTGGCGGGCGAAGCCGGCTTCTCGCAGGGAAGCGCCCGGTGGCAGGGAAGTACCGGCGAGGCGAGCGCCGCGATCCGCTCGGCCCTGGTGAGCTTCGCCTGGCGCGGCGAGAGCCTGACCGGAAACCTGGACCTTTCCCTCGCCGACTACGGGCAGGCCAAGGGCGACTTCCTCCTGCCGATCCCGGCCCGGCTGCCGGTGACTCCGAACCAGGCCGGCGCGGTGCAGGGGCGCTTGTCGGGGACGCTGCAGGAGCACGGCTTCCTCACCGCATTCTTCCCGGGGGTGGTGCAGGAAACCCGCGGCACGCTCAGCGTCGATATCAAGGCGGCGGGAACCTGGGGCGATCCTACCGTGAACGGGACCCTGGAGCTCGCCGATGCCGGTGCCTATCTCCCCAGTGCCGGGATCACCCTCACCGGGGTGCAACTCCTGGCGCGCCTGGACCACGATGAGATGCGCATCGAGAGGTTGAGGGCGCTCTCCGATGGCGGCGAACTGACCGGCACCCTGCTGATGAGGCTCAAGGGGTGGCAGGTGCAGGATTACCGGGGCACCCTGAGCGGGCAGCGTTTCCAGACCGTGTACCTGCCGGAACTCACCATGTACACCTCGCCGCAACTCACCTTCGAAGGCGACGCCAAAAAGGCCACCATCAACGGCGAGATCGGGGTCCCCGAGATGCTGATCTCCGGCTCCCCCACGCAGCACGTGGTCGCGCCGAGCGAGGACGTCGTCTTCGAGGGCGCTCCCCCCAAGGGTAAGGAGCCCCGCATCCCGTTGCTCGTGGAGGGGAGGGTGAAGGTGGTGCTCGGGGACAAGGTGCAGGTGGAGGCATCAGGAATCGACGCGCAGCTCGGGGGGAGCATGGACCTTGTGCTGAACGGGATCGACAAGATCGAGAGTTCCGGGGAGATCAAGGTGATCAAGGGACGCTACCGCGCCTACGGCATGAACCTGGAGATCGTGCGGGGACGGATCTACTACGTGAACGACCCGGTGACCCGGCCCACCCTTGACGTCCTGGCCCTGCGCACCGTTGGCGACGTCAAGGCGGGGGTCACCGTGGGCGGGTTCCTGAACGCACCGGTGGTCAAGCTCCACTCGGAGCCCACCATGCCCGAGGTGGACATCCTTGCCTACATGGTGCTCGGACACCCCATGGGGACCAGCGGCGAGCAGGGGAGCGCGCTGGCCACCGCTGCCGCCGGCATCTTCTCCTTCGGGAAGTCGGAGTCGTTGCAGGAGCAGATCAAGGACCGGCTCGGCCTGAGCACGCTGGGACTGGAGTCGGTCGACACATCGAGCACCGGCCGGATGGGGTACAAGGAGATCGCCACCACCCCGACCGGTGCGATTTCCGCCAAGACGCCCGTAGCCGGCGAGTCCGTCTTCTCGGTGGGCAAGTACCTGGCCCCGGATCTCTACCTCAGCTACGGCAGGTCGCTGATCACGGGACAGAACCTTTTCCGGCTGCGCTACGACATCTTCAAGCGCATGCAGATCGAGACCCAGAGCGGCTCCGAGTCCGGCGTTGACCTCTATTACAAGCTGGAATTCAGGTGATCCCGGAGTTTCATTCCACTTCTCGTTACCGGTTAGCGGGGATCTTCCGCTAGTCCCTCTTCCTCAGGGAGAGGGTGCCCGAAGGGCGCACCAGCCATTTCGTCTCGGCTACTCCTGGATGACATTTATCAAGCGGCTTGTATCGAACCCCAGTACCGCAGCCTTGGAGATTAAACTACTTTTTACCTCCGGCTGCATCGTCGGAGTTCTGGACAGAATCCACAAATACGACCGGTCCGGCCCGCAGACGAGGGAATACTGGTACTGATCCTTATCAAGATCGATGATTACGTAGGAGCCGTAAAAGGGTCCGAAGAATGAAACCTTCAGGTACCCCTTGGTCGGGTCTTCCACGAAGTAAGCCTTCCCGATGGCTTCCTTCGACTTGTTATCCTTTGCTGAATAGCCGCGATTTATTACCTTCAGCCCGCCATCCTCTCGTAAAGCGTACTCTGCGCTGACATGTGTCAGCCCCCGTTCAAAGGAATGATCCAGTCGCGCAATCTCGTACCACTTGCCCAAGTACCGCTGAACATCGAAATTATCGACCGGTTTCACCCCTTCTGGTATTCCCACGCAACCGGTAAGGAGCACGGTCAACAATAGTGACAGCTTTTTCATGGCGGGAGGTCCTTGCGCGATAATGGATATTTTGCACGTAGGTCTGCAGTTTGTCTGCCTTGCCCAATGCAGTGCGTAGGGGGGGGCAGGTCTTGTCGAATGGTTACGGCGTCACTTTGTAAAGGTGTATGTCACCCTGTTGGATGATCCGGCTACCATGTTAGAGATGTACACCGTCAATGTATAGGTTCCGGCGGCAAAACCGGCATAGCTTTCGGAGAAGGTCAGGATACCGCTGCGCTGTGCTGGTGCGTCCACCCCCGGTTGTTCTCGAAAGACTTCAATCCCCTGTGCATTCGTGAAGTAGGCCGTACGGGCTGCGAGATCGTCGACTGGGGCATTGAATCCGAGGGTCACATCGATTTTTTGCCCGGCGGTGTCATTGACGAAGTTCGAGGAGGTGATGGTGGGATGGGTTGCGGGCTGCGGAACTATCGACAAGTCGTCGCTTCCGCAACCTGTGATTAGCGTCATCAGCAGCAATGTACATGAGAAAAATACATTCTTCATCGGAGCTACCTCCGTTGTGAGGGCGGTTCACTTGAAAGAAAAGGGAACAGGCTGCATTACCTCCTTTTACTCTCGCATTTGATCTGGTAAATGCCGCTACTTCTTCGCGAGGTAGCGGCTCTTCACGTTGTAGGTCACCATCCATTCGGCCATGGTGCGCTTGGGGAGGGTCTTCAACAGTTCGGCGCTGATGGCGTCGGCATCACTTGTCTTCGCCGCCAGCTCGGTCGCCTTCTTGTCGAAGAGCCGGATGTACTCTTTCATCTCCTTCAAATCCTTCTTTCCGGAAAGGGGACCGTGACCGGGGACGACCTTTTCAACGTCCATGGCCAGCAGGGCGTCGATGGTCCGAATCCAGCCGCCGAAGTCGCCGTCGGCCAGGAAGGGGTGGAAGTCGGTGAAGAGGATGTCTCCGGCAAAGAGGATCTTCCTCGCCGGGAGGTACACCACGAGGCTCCCTGCGGTGTGGGAGGGGGCGGTCCGGATCAGACGCACTTCCTCGCCGCCCAGGTCGAGCAGCATTTCGTCGCTGAAGGCGAGGGTCGGCACGGCTATTTCGGTCCCCGCCATGTCCTCGGGCTTCAGGCCGTAACTCGCGGCCCTCTGCAACAGTCCGGCGCCGTTGGCGGCGAGATAGTTGCGGTCGGCTTCGTGGGAGATGACGGTCGCGCCCAGCTTGGCGAAGACGCAGTTGCCCAGCGCATGATCCAGATGGGTGTGGGTGTTCACCACGTACCTGATCGGCTTGTCGGTGACCTTCCGGATGTCGGCCAGGAAGCGTTGCCCTTCCTTAGCGGAGATCAGGGTGTCGATCACCAGCACGCCGTCCTTACCGATTACGATGCCGGCGTTGGCGGCGAAGCTGTTGGCCGGGGAGGCGTCTTTGGAGCCGACGTAGGAGTAGACGTTGTCGGCGAGTTTGGTGAGTTCCGCGCAGGCACCCTGGGCCAGCAGCAGGGTAAGGGCCAGGACGAGTTCGGTCAGTATCGCGGGGCGTTTCATCGCGTGCTCCTTTTTCAGAAAGTGATGGTTTCGGAACCGAAACCGACCAGTTCGATGTCTGGCAGGTTCTGGCAAACCTCGGCGACGGTCTTGTGGGTGGTGAGTGCGCGGATAACGACCGGCAGCGGCTCGGGCCAGATCTCGGGGAGGTCTGCTTCCAGGCGTTCGCTGATCGTGAAGGCAAGGTGCTCATCCGGGGGGCTGAACTGCGCGTCGACACCGGGCTTGTTGCCGCGGGGATCGACCCGGTACCAGCCGTGGTCCGGCAGCCAGATGGCGTTCAGGCCGTGCAGGCAGTATGGGGGACCGCCGTCGTGCAGGGACAGCCGCTGGTAGCAAAGGCCGGCGGCAATCCCGTTGGCGCGCAGCAGGGCGGCCAGCAGATGGCTCTTGGCGTAGCAGTAGCCGGTGCCGTGTTCGAGCACTTCGGATGCGCGGCAGGTCACCGGTTCCAGCCTGTAATCCCAGCTGTGCTTTATCCGGTCGCGGACAAACTCGAAAGAGCGCCTGGCGATCTCCGTCTTGTTGAGCCCGCCGGCAGACAGAAGCTGCGCCTTTTCAAATACGGCGGGATGATGCCAATCGATGTATTCCGTCGCCTCGAGGTATTGATCCATGCTCCACCCTTTCCTGCATCATCTCTGTGCTTGCTGATCCTGCATTTTCAGAGTCAACATACTATCACGGTATAGATAAGAGAAAAGCACCGCCAGGATAAAAGTGACGGCGCCGGCGGTGAAAAAGCCGGTGGAGAAGCCCGCCGCTTTGATGACCATGCCCATGGTGGCGGAGCTGAGCATCATGCCCAGGTAGATACAGCTGTTGTACAGTCCAAGCCCAAGACCGCGCTGTTTGGGAGGCATCACGACAACCACCAGGGCGCTCAGCGCAGTGAATCCGATCCCCATGCCGGCCCCGAGGACGCAGGCGCAGATGAGGAGCGTCGCCATGCCGTGGGCCAGCCCGGCGGCGCCCACGGCGAGCGCGCAGAGCACGAGGCCGATGCCGGACATGACTCCGCGGTCCACCCGGTCGCTCAGGTGGCCGAACGGGATGCGCAAAAGGACGTTCACCAGTGCCTGTGCCGCGAAGATGATGCCGATCTGCCCGACGTTGAGGCCAAGGGCGCGGGCATGCAGGGGAAGAAAGGAGATGAACATGCCGAAACCGAAGCATCCCCCCAGCGTTCCCACCAGCGCCGCCAGGAGACGGCGGTTGGCGAGGATGCCGGTGGGGAGCTGTTCGGCGTGCTCGTCGTGGGGTTGCTCCTGCGGGGTCGGGAGGAAGCAGAGGACGGCCGCGAGCGCCGCCACGATGAGCCCTCCGGAGATGAAGAAGACTTCCCGGATTCCCAGCGCCTTGCCGAACCAGCCGCCGCTGGCGGGACCGAAGGTCATGGCGAGGTAGACGGCCGTGGTGTACCAGCTGTAGGCGCGTCCGACGTGGGTGCGCGGCACGACCCGGGCCACCGAGGACATCATGGTGGGGGTGAAGGCGGAGAGCCCCATTCCGAAGATGAGATAGACGGAGCCGAGCAGCAGCGGCGTATAGCAGAAGGGGATCAAAAGGGAGGCGCAGCTCATCAGGGCCAGGCCGGTGATGAGGACGGGCCTGATGCCGATCCGGTCCGAGAGCAGGCCGGAGGGGACGGCGAGGATGCCGGCGGAAAGCATGAAAGCGGCGTTGATGAGCCCGATCTGAGCGGTGCCGGCGCCGATACTGCTGGCCAGCAGCGGGAGCACCGGTATGCGCATGTAGGCCCCGAGGAAGCAGATGAAGCCGATGACGCAGCAGGTGAGCACCTGGATGCTCTGGCGATGGCCGGGCGTCCGGTATTGCCGGGTGAGGTCGATGTCGAGGTCGGTATCGCTCATGATCCGGCCAAGCTAGCCGCAACGATGAGCGCTGTCAACATTAAACCCGCGGGAGAGAGGCTCCGGAGGTTCGCTCGCACAGAATTCCCCTCACCCCTCCCCTCTCCCGGAGGGAGAGGGGAGGTGGACCTTTTTCGGAGGGGGAGGGAGCGGATCTCTTCCGAAGGGGGAGTGGGCTTCCATCGCGGGGATGGTAACGTGCGGCTGCTACAGGTCGATCTCCTCGATCCTTCTGAACAGCCGGCCGCCGCTCTCCTCGATGAAGTAGAGGACCTGGAGGTTCAGCGGTACGCCGGGGAAGTCGCCGCAGTCCCTGAAGTCGGTGCGCAGTCCGTAGCACTTCTTTCCGATCCCGCAGCCGTAGCCGAGTTCCGCCACGGTGCCGCTGTCGGGCTCGGTGCCGTCCAGGACCGCCAGCACCAGGTCGCTCCCTTTGAGTCCCTGTGCATTCACCGCGCCGGTGAACCGCGCCGCCTCCTTGATCGCCCGCACCCGCTCGGCCCCGTCCTCGACGGACATCGCCTCCTTGATCCGCTGCGCCACTTCCTCCTGCTCCCAGGGATCGAAGACGCTGCAGCCCAGCTCCCCCAGGCGCCTCTTGATCCGCTCGCGGTACGGGTTGTTTTCCCGGCTGAAGCCTAAGGGGGAGGCGAGGTAGATTGTGGCTCGTTTCTCGGTCATGGCCTTCTCCGTCTGCGCCGCCTGCGCCGGCGCACCTTCGGGTGGTGTGGTGCAAAGGTAGGGAGAATATAGGTCGAGACGGGTGCGGTGTAAATGAAAAAGGACCCCCGGCATGGTGCCGGGGGCCAAATTCCGTCGCTGCGAACAGCGCCGGAGGAAGACGTTACGCCTTCCCGCTCGTTACTGGGGTGAGAGCCCGACCTGGATCGTTCCGCGCTCCAGGCTTACCAGGAAGGCAACTTTCTTGTACTGCACCTTGCATTCTCCGGGGGAGGGAACCCGCGACCAGGCATTCTTGTCGTTTACCAGAAGGGCGCGCAGTTCCTCGCTGTCCGTCTGCACCGAGAAGTCCGGGGGCGCGCCGGCGTCGTAGCTTGCGGTGATCCGGACCTTGGCCCCGGCGAGCCGCTCCCGCTCCGCTGCGGCGAGCTTTCCTTCCAGCACCTGGCGCATGGCGAGCCCCGCCACCTGGAGGTAGCGGCGCGTGTTGTACATCATTTCCTGTGCGTGCCATGCCCCGGCGAAGGCACGGCTGATTTCGGGGGCGACTTGTGCCTGCTGCGGCTGTACCTCGCCGGCAGCCGTCTCGGCGGCTATCGCCTGCGCCGGTTCCGGCTTCGCCTCGACAGTCTCGGCCACGTCTTCCTGTACCACGGCCGGTTCGACGGGTGGTTCGATCCGCGCTGCCGGCGGTTCCGGGGGGGAGGCTGCGTCGAAAGTCGCCAGGTCCACGTAGAGGATGGGCGGCCTGACCGCCGGCTTGGTCTCGCTGTAGCACCAGATGGCCGCGCCGAGCGCCAGGTGCAGCAGTGCCGATATGAGCAGAGGTGTTGATTTCATGGTCGCACCCGAGAGCGCCCCTTCCCCGGGGAAAGGGGCCGTATCCCTAGTTAGCGTTTGGCTGCAGCATCAGCTTGATGATCGCCTTCTTCTCGGCGGAGCTTGCCGAGGCTCCGCCGGCCTTGGTGGCGACGATTTTCCCCTCGATGACGCCGAGCCGGGTCATGAAGTCGGAAGCCGCCTGCATGCGCTGTTGCTGGGTCGGCTGGTTGTTGTTATCCCAGATGGAATTCCGGGCCATGTCCACGATGTTCACGTCCTGCTGCATGGCGAGGTAGGCGTTGAAGGCCGTGGACGGGGTGTCGAAGGTGCTGCGCTGCGAGGTCCAGGTGCCGCCGTGACCGGTGCAGCTCTGCTGGTCCCAGTACTGGGTGTTGGAGCAGGAGCCGAGCCATTGCTGCATCATGGGCGGGATGGGGGTGGTGTCCCGGGTGTAGCTGATGCTGCCGCCCCCCTGGATCAGGTTCAGCATCCAGTTCACCATGACTACCTGCTGGATGGGCCAGTTGACCTGGGTCTGCGGCCCGATGTAGTTGGTCCCGAAGTCGGGCGGAAGCATGATGCCGGGGAAGGCGCTCGTGATAGTGGCCTTCAGGGCGGTGATGTCGGCGTTGCTGGAGGCGATGGCGTTCTGGAAGGTGGTCCAGGCGTTCTGGAAGATGGTGTTGATCGCCTGCTGTACCGTCTGGGCGTCGGTGCCGGGGTGGGCGGCCAGGTAGGCGGCGGGATCGCGGAAGAAGTCGCCGTACTGGGCGTCTACGCCCGCGGTCGACACCGCCATGGCCTGGGCGGCCGAGATGAAGGTGGAGACCTGGGTGCCGCTTGCCTGCAGCGTGTTGAGGGCGTTGGTGTAGTCGGTCACCATCTTGACCATGCTGATCTTGCGGTTGAAGGTGGACATGGACTGGTCGATGGAGTCCCTGAGGTTGGTGGAGATCCCGCCGGGGCCGCTGAAGAGGCCGGTTGCGTCGGCTGCGGCTCCGGCTGCCTCATGGGCGTTGGTGATCTGTTCCAGTTCCACGTCGGCACAGGCCGCAGCGTTCATGAAGACGTCGGCCATGAGTCCCCCGGCCTTCTGGGTCTCGCTGGTTTCGGTGGCGGTGCTGCCGCTTTGCACTGCTGTGTAGTAACCCTTGGTGAAGTCACGCAGGGTTGCCTTGGTGCTGTCGGGGTTGTAGACGAGACAGCTCTTCAGGGCGGCGAGCTTGGCGTCGGAGACGCCGTTACCCAGCAGGTAGTCCTCGAAGCCGCCTTGCCCCTTGATGGCGCCCTGCCCCAGAGACGCAAGTTTTAGCAGGTCGCCCGCCTGGAGGTCTGGAGAGCGCAGCAGGGTCAGCAGGTAAGCGGCCAGGACGGGATCGTCGGTGCCGGCAAGCTCGGCCGCCTTCAGGAAGGTGGCGGCCTGGACGGTGGCCAGGTCGTTGATGCCGAGTTGGTTCACGTCGCCGTCGGGAGGCGCGGGGGCGACGCCCTGGCGTACGATGGTGCCCGCGGCGTCCTTGATGGTGAACGCGATGAAGTTGACCTCGGCGTTGGTGGGGAGGGTGGTCAGGGTGAAGGTCAGCTTGCCGTCCGCGTCGGTCACCGCGGGCTTTGTCTCGATGGTGGCCAGCTTGCCGTCGCTTTTGAGCTTGCTGGTGGTGATGGTGTAGTTGCTGTTGGCGGTGAGGGCGAAGCAGGTGCCGGCCCCGAAGCTGAGCAGGGTGGCGGCGGCAAGTATGGAACTGGAAATTTTCTTCATGGCACTTCCTCCTTGATCGGTTGGGTTACTTGGCGCTCCCCTGGATGGTGCCGCTGGTGCCGCCACCGGGGTTTTGTTGCGTGCCGCCGCCACCGCCGCAGCCGGTCAAGCTAAGGGCCATCACTGTCACCATTGCCACTATCAATGCCGTTGTCTTCTTCATAGCTCCTCCCTCCTCTTCGTTTTCACTCGCTGATCAACGAGCTTATAGATGAAGTCATGATGGCCGTGTTAGCAGATCGCGTGCCAGTTGTAACTGGCTGATGTTAGGCTGAAATCTGCCAGGGGAGAGGTGCCGTGTCTGTGCAACTGCTGAACAGGGAGTGCAAGAAATGGAATAGCATTAGTGTGGATGGTGTGCCGAGACAGAAGGAGGACGAGCTATGAGAGTTGTTGCCGGTAAGACGGGAAGGGGCAATCGGGCGGGAGAAGGGGGGCGACCGGCGGGTGCCGGTCACCCATTTGAAGTGGTGGTCAGCGGTTGGTGTCCTTGGCGTTGTCGTAGACCTTGGCGCCGCGGATGCGCTGGTCGCCGATCTTGTTCTCCAGGTCGTGCCGCTCGACCTTGTTGTTCACCACGAGTTCCTCGTACCCCATGTAGCCGGCCTTGGCCAGGTCGGCGACGATCTGTACGAACTGTTCCTTGTCCTGGGGGGAGAGCTTGTGGAAGGCGTCGAAGCGGTTGGACTTGCCGAGGTTGAAGAAGCTGTCGACCGCGCTGAACACGTCCTGCGAGGTGGATATGTTGACCAGGTCGGCATCGGCTGCCCGGTTTTCCTCGGCGCCGTCTGGCATAGAGCCGGCTGCGGCGGACTCCTTCTCCTTGGCCGGGCTCTTGGCGCCGGCTGATTCCAGAATCATCGCCTTGTATGCCGAAAGTGCTGAGATCATCAAGACACCTCCTCAGTGTGCTGAATCGACCATTATCTTACCCGATACTGTGAAAAAAGCGCCAGAGAAAGAATCAGTCAGTCAACCGGCCCGTTGACAGTGCGCGGTAGGGATTCCTGGCGACCGGGAGGCCGCCGGCGACGGAGAGAAGGGTCAGGTGCAGATGGGTGGGGGATCTTCTCTTGTGGGCGTTGAGGCCGGTCCTGCCGACTTCGGCGATGGCGTCGCCCGGCCGCACCAGGTCGCCCACCTCCACGTGCAGTGCCCGGTTGTGCGCGTAGTAGACCAGCGACTCGGTGGCCGGATCGAAGATCCAGAGGTATTTCCCGCCGCGCAGCCGGCTGCCGGGCTGCCACTCCTTTTCCTCGGCGACCACCACTCCCCCGGTCATGGAGAGCACCTGCACCGGTTCTCCGGTGCGGTCGTCGAGCCCCTCCTGCCTCTTGTCATGGATGAAGATGTCGTGCGAGGGGTGTCCCGTGTGCCTGTTGCCGGCGAAGTAGTCGTACCCCCCCAACTGGTAGCCGTTGCCGCGGACCCCTCCGATGGCTCGGTAGCCGTATCCCTTGAGCGGAAAGCACCAGCTCTTTTCCGGGTACTCCACGCCGCCCGCCGCGCGGTATTCCCGCGACAACGCCTGGATCATCCCCCTGAAGCGCTCCTTCGCCTCGGCCCGGGGGATTTCGTTGTCGCGGATCTGCGTGTTCAGCGCGTTGAACTCCCGGGCCAGGGCGCGCAGCCTTTCCGTGTCGCCCCCCTGCGCTTGCGTGGAGGGCGCGGCGAAGAGCACGAGGGTGATGAATAGGGGGGCCAGGCGCCGGAACGAGAAAAGTCGGGTCATGTTGTAAGGGCTCCGTGGGGGGGGCTTAGCGGCACTGGCCGGCGAGCCGCACAAACCCCTCCAGGAGGGTCTGCGCCGCCTCGCGGTCCGCAACGTTGATCACCGTGGTGCTGACGGAGAGGGTGTCGGTCAGGGAACGGTAGCTGAAGGGGTTCTGGAACCTCAGCACCACGTAGTCGGTGTAGTCCTGCCCCGTCTTGGAGGCGGCGACATCGAGGGCGGAGAAGTCGAGGTCCTGGAACTCTATGGTGTAGAGCCCTCCGGAAGGGTAGGTGCCGGAGACGGTATAACCGAGGCGGCATCCGTCGAAATGGATGGACTGGTAGCTTTCCTTGCGTGCAGACGAGGTGCTGCTGCTCATGGTCGCGGCGATGGAGTCTGCGGTCTGCTGCACGGCGCGGGGAGAGCCGGCGCCGGCCGGCGCGGCAAGGAGCGCGACGAGCGCGACCGCGGGAATCAGGTGTCTTTTCATGGTGGGTGCTGCCTTTTCAAGGGATCCAGTTTATGGTCTGTGTGTTGCCAGGAGTCTCGTCACTTCTGCCCCTTGGCCGGGTTCATCAGGTACTGGCGGACCTTGTATGGATCGAGCGCCGGTTCGCCCAGTTCCTTCTTCTCTTCGTTGATCAGCCTGGTCAGGTTCTTCTGTTTGCCGAGGTTTTCCAACTGGTCCGGAAGCGCCGGCAGGTTCCTCAGCTTCTCGTCCTTGGTGGCGAGCCTCGGGAGTTCCACGATGCCGGCACCGCGCAGCCTGATCTTGTACTTCCCGCTCAAGACCGGGTCGTACCAGGGAGAGAGCTCGCGCTCGGCGGTCGTTTTTCCGGTGAAGTGGTTCTTGAGGGGGAGCAGGACGCTCGCGTAGCCGGGCTTGTAGATCAGGAAACCGGTGCGGTCCTGCCGGGTGAAGGGCTGCGCCAGGATGGTCGTGTACGAGGGGATGTGGAACTTCCCCTCCTTGTCGGTGAGCGCCTCCTTGATGTTGATCACCGCGGCGGACTGTCCCGCTCCGGCGCCGATGGACCTTTTGTTGTAGATGGCGACCACCACCGCCCCCTCGACCGGCTGCTTGGTATCGATGTCCAGCACCTTCCCGTCGAAGGCGGGTTCGTGGTAGACGGGCCACACGGCCTGGGAAGCCGTTGCCGTCACAAGCATCAGGGAGAACGCCGCGAATAGAATCCTGACCATGTGCATGTGCGCACCTCGATGTTTCGGAATCACTGGAGCACCACGAAAGCGAGCCACCCTGCGGCAAGAAGCACCGGCGGGAGCAGCACGTCAGGAACCAGGTGTTTCCAGTAACGCGCCGCAGAGCCGAAATGCTCACGCTGCCTGGCAAACAGGGCCAGCAGTACCGCCGCCACCCAGAGCAGGAAGAACAGCATCAGGCTGAGCGCGATAATGCTGTTCCAGAACGCGAACCGGTCCAGGTCGCCGAGCCCGCTCATCTCCATCGACGCGTGTGCCTGCCAGGCGGCCGTCAGCGACGCCGCGACGCAGACCAGTTCCGCTGCGGAGAGTAGCAGTTTCAGGCGGCGCAGGGTCGTCATGCTGTGAAGAGGCGGCAAAGCTGAGCGGCCAGGATGCCGAGCCAGGTGCCCACGATGTTGCCCAGGATCGCGAGCAAGAGCCCAACCGAGGCGAGTCCCGGATGGTACACCTCTGCCACGACCGGCGCCGAGGCGACCCCTCCCACGTTGGCCTGGCTGGCGGCCGCGACCAGGAACATGGGCGCCTTCAAAAGGCGTGCGCCGACCAGCAGGAAGAGCGCGTGGATGGCGACGATCAGGAGCCCCGCGGCGATCAGCACCAGGGCGGAGCCGATGCTCGCGACCGAGGCCTTGGCGCCGATGGCGGTCAGCACGAAGTAGAGCAGGTCGTAGCCGGTGCGGGAGGCGCCGGCGCGCTCCAGTTTGCGGACCGGCGAGAAGGAGAGCAGTATCCCGAGCAGGGTCACGATCATGATGGTCCAGGTGTAGCGCGTGATCACGTCCGGGACCTGCGGCAGTTGCCCGGCCAAAAGGTGCGACAGCACGCCTCCTGCCAGGGCGATGCCAAGGGAGGCGGCGATCCCCCCGAGCGTCCTGCGCCCTCCTTTGCTGGCCAGGTGCTGGACCGCCTGTTCACCCAGGTGCTCCAGGACCCCGCGCTCGGACCGGTTCCACCGGTCGAAGGCCGGCTGCAGCCCCACGATGGCGATCATGAAGCCCATCCAGAGGTAGGGGACCACGGTGTCCACGATGACCATCGGGGCGAAGACCGCGTCGGGAATCGAAAGCGCCTCCTTCACCGCGATCATGTTGGCGCTCCCCCCGGTCCACGACCCGGAAAGGGCGCCGAAGCCGGACCAGAACTGGGAGCCGATCACGGGGCGGAACAGGGCGAAGGAGAGCGCCGCCCCCGCGATGATGCCGGCTGCGCCGATGAAGAACATGGCCAGCGCGGTCGGCCCGAGCCTCAGGATCGCCCTCACGTCCACCGGCAGCAGCAACAGCACCAGGCTCGCCGGCAAAAGCCAGGTCCTGATCAGGGCGTAGACCGGGCTCTCGGTGGAGATGATGCCGAAGGTCGCGGCCAGCATGGGGAGGAAATAGATCCAAAACACCGCGGGCAAAAGGTCGAAGTAGCGCGCGGTGCGCTCGTGGCGCGAAAGCCACAGCACCACTGCCTCGATACCGAGGAGGGAGGCGACGATGAGCAGCGGGTTGCTGATCATGGCAGTTCAGGCACCACGCCTATGCCGCTGCCCGCGCCGGTCAGGTCGAACCTGCCGCTGTCGTCGAGGTAGGGGGAGCGGGACAGGTCTCCCTTGAGGAAGAAGGTGGTGTCGAGGTCGATGAAGTCAAAACAGCCAAGGCCCGCGGCGAAGTGGGCCGAGGCGGTGATGGCCAGGGCGCTTTCCATCATGGCCCCCAGCATGAGCCGCTTGCCGTTGGCCGCGGCGAGCCGGGCGATTTCGACCCCCTCCAGGATGCCGCTTTTCATGAACTTGATGTTGATGGCGCTGACCGCGTTGGTTTCGACGGCGCGCCGGGCCGAGGCGAGCGAGCCGACGCTTTCGTCGGCGCAGACCAGGGTGCCGCTTCCCTCAAGCGCCGCGGTGATCGCGGCGAGCCCCTCCCAGTCCTGCTTGGGGACCGGCTGCTCCAACAGCAGGGGGCGCGCCCCCCCGGCGTCGAGCCGGTCCAGGAAGGCGAGCATGCGCTGCGCGCTGAAGCCCATGTTGGCGTCGAGGATGAGCGTGCAGCCCGGCGCCATCTCCCGTACCGCCAGGACGCGCTGCAGGTCCTGTTCTTCGTCTTTGCCGATCTTGATCTTGAAGGAGTCGAAGCCTCGCTGTGCGAACCGCCGCGCCGTGGCGCGGGCTTCTTCGACCGAGCCGATCACCACGGTGATGTCGGTCTTGAAGGTAAGCCGCGGCTGCCCCGCTATCGGCGTGAAGAGCCGGTAAAGGGGGATACCCTGCACCCGGGAGGATAGATCGAGCAGCGCCATCTCCAGCGCGGCCAGCGCGGCGTGGTTGTCGGCGAAGGCGGGGGCGAACTCGCGGCAGACGGCGGCCGGGTCGGTGATCCTGCGCCCGCGCAGCGCCGATGCCGCGCTCTGCAGGTTCTCCAGGGTCTCGGCCACGGTCTCGCCGGTTATGTGCGTCGCGACGGCCGCCTCTCCGAAACCGCAGGCGCCGTCGCTTGCGTGCAGCCGGATGAAGACGTTTTCCAGTTCGTCGTGCTGGCCGGTGGAGATCCTAAACGGCGTCACCAGCGGCGCCCGGACGATGAACGCCAGCGCATCGTCGATTACAAAAGAGACCTTCTCCATATCAATGTTCCTCCGGGGGCGATCGCTTTCCTATCGAAGCTCGTGGTATTGCGGAACATAAAAGTCTAAGGCAACTGACAACGGATTATTGACGATTGACGATGAAAGGCCGGCCTTTCTTTCCTCGTCCCGCAGCGCTCCTCCCCCTGGGGGGGGCGCTGCGATTACTGCAAAGCCTTCAGGATGCGCGGGTGTTCTTCCTTCATGGCGCGGAAGATGAGTGCGATCATGTCGACGATCACTTCACTGGAGAAGTTGTCATGGAAGGGAACCACCACCTGGATAGAGAGGGCATTCCCGGCTTCCACGTACTTCACCATGGTGTACTCGGCATTGAGGGTGTTGATCATCTCGAGCATCGCCGGTTTCTTCTCCGACGGGAACGCGAAATACTTGTAGCAGATAAGGGTAACATACCTGTCGCTGTCATTGAAGAGGGCCATGAGAGAAACCGGGCCGACTTCTTCGATATTCTCCCGGATCACGTACAGGGTGTTGTCTTCGTGGGTGTTCTTCTCCAGGGTGATTTCCTGCCCCTTCAGGTATTGCTCAAACGCAGATGCGTTTTGTGCCATCTTTTTCCTCCTGGAATGCCGCAGTACGGTCGATGGCGGGAAATATATGTGAATATTTATGTGATGTAAATTAAAAAGAGCCGGTAAAGCGCGTCTATGACAGTCGAGGCGGGGCTTTGGAGAGTGCCTGTTCCAGGATTGCGTCATCGGAGGAGCCAGGCATGGGGAGGAGCGGAAAGGCAAGGGGAGGGGAGCCCGGGGCGGAGGTCCCCCCCTCCCAACCTCCCCTTTGGGGGGGTGGAGCTTGTCCGGAGGTGCGACAGGGCGTGCGGACCTCAGGCACCCAGCAGGCGCGTGGTCACCTGGAGCAGCTGTTCCTCGCTCTCGTCGAAGAAGAGCTGGTGTAATTGCGCCAGGTCGACCACGGGTCACCTCCTCTTTATCTGTCGGCCAGGTACTGCTCGATCGTGTAGTCGAACCCCATGCGGCGCGCGGCCTCGAGCAGCGTTTCCGGCGCGTTCTCGAGCGCCGGGTGCACCCCGAAGAACTCCAGGTAGGAGAGCCACACCGTCAGGAGCTGGCACCCGGCGGCATCTATGGTGGTCACCCCCTCCACGTTGATGATCAGCCTGGACGCCGCTTTACCCCCCTCGGTGGTGAGGGCGAACAGCGGATGGCTTCTCAGGTTGAGCGAACGTTCCTTCACGTGGTCCATGGTCCATTCCCCTTCCAGGTAGCAGCGTGCGTCGGTCAGCATGGTTTCCTCCTATGGCGTTGGTGAGCGGGCGCCGGCTTGCCGGTCCGCCCTGATTGCCTGCTATTGGTACAAGATCCACTCCCACGGCCGCCGGTGTAGTGAAAAAAAGAGGGCAGTCCCGCCGGCCGGGTGACAACTGTCTGGAACCATTCGGGTTGTCTGCAGAAATAAAACGGGACGGGGGCGAGAAAAGGGGGTGGCCGACTTCTAATGAAGTAAACAAAAGCGTGGCACGCCAAGCTGGGCGGCGGCCGTGCGGGTCGTACAAAGAGCGGCGCGGCTCCTTGCGACAGTGAGCGGGCGCCCCGTGACTGTGACACCCTGGCACTGGAGTAGTTGCGGAGGCAACGTGATCGCACAGGTACTGCTCGTCGACGACGAGCCTTCCATCCGTTGTACCCTGGCCAAGTTCCTCGAGGAGCTCGGCTGCTTCGTCACCCAGGCGGCCGACGTGGGCGAGGCCCTCGCCCTGTTGAACGCCCTGGAATACGACCTCGTGGTGACCGACATCGTGATGCCCAAGGGGTCGGGGCTTGACGTGCTGCGCACGGTCCGCAGCCTGGAGGACCCCTGCCCGGTGGTGATGATCACCGGCTCGCCCATGGTGGAGAGCGCCTCCGAGGCGCTGAGGCTCGGCGCGCCTTGGAATTCAGGCGGGTATCGCAGGAAAACGACCGTTTCCGGAATGATCTGGAGGCCATCTTCACCAGCGTCCAGGACGCCATCATCTCGGTGGACCGTGACCTGAGGGTCCTCAACTTCAACAGCTCGGCCGCCACCATCTGCGGGCTGGACAGTGCCGCCCCCGGCACCTCCTTTTACGACCTCCCCTTGAAGTGCGACAAGAAATGCCGCGGCGCCCTAGAGACCGCCATCCACACCAGGAAGCCGGTCCAGACCCGCTATTTCAAGTGCGGCGGGGCAGGGGGGGGTGGCGGGGAGCAGTATGTGAGCGTATCGGTCACCCCGCGCCGGGTCACCGAGCGGCAGGTCGAGGGGGCGGTGATCGTGGTTCGGGACGAGAGTTCCCTGTACCGGCTGGAAAAGAAGCAGATGCCGCGCAGCTCGTTCTCCGGCCTGATCGGCAAGAGCTCGCCGATGCAGATGCTCTACTCGATGATCGAGCGCCTGGCCGGCGTCCCCTCCACCGTGCTGATCCGCGGCGAGAACGGCACGGGGAAGGAGCTGGTGGCAGCGGCGCTGCACGCCAACGGCGGGCGCCACGACCGCCCGTTCATCAAGGTGAACTGCGCCGCCCTGACCGAGACGCTTTTGGAGAGCGAGCTCTTCGGCCACGTGCGGGGGGCCTTCACCGGCGCGCTGCGCGACAAGGCGGGCCTTTTCGAGAAGGCGGACTCGGGGACCCTGTTTCTGGACGAGATCGGCGAGGTTTCGCCGCAGATGCAGGTGAAGCTTTTGCGGGTGCTGCAGGAGAGGGAGTTGGTGAGGGTGGGGGGGACGGAGCCGATCAAGGTCGATGTCCGCATCATCGCCGCGACCAACCGGGACCTGGCGAAAGACGTGGAGGAGGGGAGGTTCCGCCAGGACCTCTACTACCGCCTGAAGGTGGTGGAGCTTACCGTGGCGCCCCTGAGGGAGCGGCCGGAGGACCTGCCGCTTCTGGTGGAACATTTCCTGGGGAGGCTCAATGCGAAACTCGGGCGCAACATCAGCGGGGTTTCCGACGAGGCGCTGCGGCTTTTGTCCGGCTACCCCTGGCCCGGCAACGTGCGCGAGCTGGAACACGCACTGGAGCACGCCTTCATCATGTGCCCCACCAGGATGATCCTGCCCGACCATCTCCCGCCGGTGTTCCATGCTGCCGCCGCCCTTGACGGGGCGACCATGCGGGAGCGGATCCTGGAGGCGCTGGCGCGCAACGCCGGCAACAAGTCCCGCGCCGCCCGCGCCCTCAACATCGACCGCAAGACCCTGTACCGCAAGATGCAGGAGTACGGGATCTCGGACACCCCCCCGTAGTCAAATCCCCCCTGCCCCCCTTCGCAAAAGGGGGGGCGTGAGGGGACGTGCAGCGCTTCGCGGGAATATGCATCCGAACAACCTGATTCCCGCTACCCTCCCTGCGCCGCCCGCGCCTCGAGCACTTCCCTGATGCGCTGTATCAGCCGGGAACTCTGGATCGGCTTGTGCAGCACGTTGGCCATGATCCCCCTTCCCGCGAGGATGTCGTTGTCGTAGCCGGTGAGGAAGATGACCGGCAGGGACGGGTGCAGGGCGTTGAGCCCCTGCCCGCACTCGATGCCGTTGATCCCGGGAAGGATCACGTCGATCAGGGCCAGCGCGATCCCGGTGTTCCTGCGGGCGAGGGCCAGGGCCTCCTCCCCGCTGCCGGCCGCGATGGCCCGGTATCCCGAGGAAACCAGGGTGCGGGTCAGGGCGCTGCGCACCGCCTCCTCGTCCTCGACCACCAGGACCAGTTCGCCGCTGCCGGCCAGTCCGCCTTGCTCGGTCAGCTTGGGTGCCTCCGCCGGCGGTGCCGTCAGCGGGATGCAGATGATGAACTCGGTTCCCCCCTGCGGCGGCGCGCTCACCGAGGTGAAGCCGTTCATGCGCTGCACGGTGCCGTAGATCATGGAGAGGCCGAGCCCGGTCCCCTTGCCCACCTCCTTGGTGGTGAAGAAGGGCTCGAAGATGCGCCCCCTGATCTCCTCGGGGATGCCGTGCCCGGTGTCGCGCACCGACAGCTGGGCGTAGCTGCCGCAGGTGGCGCCGCAGCCGCAAGGGAGGGTAGCCTGTCCCGCCTCGACCCGAAGGGTCTTGATGGTGATGCTGCCGCGCGCGGATATGGCGTCCCGGGCGTTGGTGACCAGGTTGAAGACGATCTGCTGAACCAGTCCCACGTCCGCCAGGATGTGCAGCGGCTCAGGGCACAGCTCGAGCTCGATGGCGATCTCCTCGGTGACCAGCTTGGTGGCGAGCTTCCGGCTCTGCCCGAGCAGGTCGTTGAGGTCGAAGTTGGTGAGCTCGACGGCGTTTTTGCGGCTGAAGACGAGGAGGCTCTTGGTAAGCGAGGAGCCGTGCTCCACCGCTTTCACGATCTCGTCCAGGTGCTGCGTCTCCACGCCGCGCAACTGGTTCTCCATGATCTGCAGGTAGGCGTTCCCCGTGATCACCTGCATGATGTTGTTGAAGTCGTGCGCCACCCCCCCGGCCAACTGCCCCACAGCCTCCATCTTCTGGGCCTGGCGCAGCTGCTCCTCCATGGCGCGCTTCTCCGACACGTCCTCCTTGATGGCCATGTAGTGGGTGATCTCCCCCGCCTGGTTCCTGATCGGCGAGATGATGTCGTGCTCCCAGTACACGGTGCCGTCCTTCCTGGTGTTGCAGAAGTCCCCCTGCCAGACCTCCCCCTTGCACAGGTTCGCCCAGAGCAGCTGCGGGTTCTTCCCAACCATCTCCTCAGCTGTGTAGCCGGTCAGCTCCGAGAAGCGCGGGTTGACGAAGTCGATGGTGCCGTGACGGTCGGTGATGACGATGGCGGTCGGGCTTTGGTTCACCGCCACGTAGAGCTTTCTCAGCGTCTCCTCGGAGGTCGCCAGGGCCTGCCGGGTCTGCATCTCCTGGGTCACGTCGGTCAGCATGAACTGCAGATAGGAGGTTGACCCTATGCTGAGGATCTCAGCGGAGTAGAGCAGATCCACCGCCTCGCCGGACTTCTTGCGCAGCCTGAGAGGCTGGTTGATGATGCGCCCGTGCTCCTGCAGGTGCCGGACTATCGCCTGGCGCTGCACGCCGCTCAGGTAGATGCCGAGCTCGGTCCCGGTCCTCCCCACCACTTCGTCGTGCTCGAACCCGAAGATCTCGAGCCAGGCCTGGTTCGTCTCCACCAAGCGCCCGGTATCGAGCTCGCCGATCCCCACTCCGACCGGCGCGTGGTCGAACATGCTGCGGTACTTGCGCTCGCTGAGCATGAGGGCTTCCTCCGCCAGCAGCCGGGCGCGGTGCTCCTTCGCCTCCTTGAGCGCCCGGGTGATGCAGGGAGCCAGGCGGGGGAGGTTGTCCTTGTGCACGAAGTCGGACATGCCGTGCTTCAAAAGCTCGACCGCCTGCTCCTCGCCCACGCTGCCGGAGACAAGGATCACCGGCAGTTCCGGATAGCGCCCCCTGATGGTCTCCAGGGTCTCCTCGAACACCATGTGGGGGACGTTGTAGTCGGCAAGGACCAGGTCCCAGCTCTCCAAGAGGGATTGGGACAGCTGGTCGCGGTCGGCGATCCAGGAGAAGGACGCGGCGAAGCCCAGCCCCTCCACCTGGCGCCTGATCAGCTTGAAGTCGGTGGAGCAGTCCTCGATCACCAGGATGCGCAGCGGTGCGCCGGTCATGCCGGTCCCTCCGGCGACTGGTTCACGGCCAGCCAGTAGACCCCCAGTTGCGCCACCGTCTCGGCGAACTCCGCGAAGTCCAGCGGCTTGCGCACGAAGCTGTTCGCCCCCCCCTCATAGCTCCTCAACCTGTCGGTCTCCTCGTCGGAGGAGGTGAGCATGACGATGGGGAGCAGGTGCGTGCTTTGGCGCTCCCTGAGGCGCGCCAGCACCTCGAGGCCGTTCACCCGGGGGAGGTTCACGTCCAACATCACCACCGTGGGATCATCCCCGCCGCGCCCGGCGAACTCCCCTTCCCGGAACAGGTAGTCCAGCGCCTGCTGGCCGTCACGCACGACGAACACGTCGTTGGCCAGGTTGATCTTGCGCAGGGTGCGCAGGATCAGCTTCTCGTCCTGGGCGTTGTCCTCCACCAGCAAAATGGTCTTTTGTTCTGCCATCGATTTCTCCTGTCATGAAGGGAGCCAGAACCGGAAGGTGGCCCCCTTGCCCGGTTCCCCGTCCGCCGCTATGGTGCCGCCGTGGCGATTAACGATGCGCTGCACCGTGGCAAGACCGATCCCGATGCCGGGGAATTCGTCCTGGCGGTGCAGCCGCTGGAATGGCTTGAAAAGCCGCTCGGTGTGCCGTATGTCGAAGCCGGCGCCGTTGTCCGCGACGCGGATGAAGCTTTTGCCGTCGCGCTGCTCAGCACTTACCGAGATGCGGGCGCTCTGCGCCGCCGCCGAGTACTTCCAGGCGTTGGAGAGCAGGTTGGTGAGCAGCAACTCGACCATGCGCGGGTCTCCATTCACCTTGAGTTCCTCGTCTATCTGCCACTGCACCTTTCGTCCGGGCTCAGCCCGCTCCAGGTCCTGGAGCAGTCGCCTTGCGAGGGCGCTGACATCTACCGTGTGGCACTCCAGGGTGCCCCGGAGGCTGCGGGAGAGGGCGAGGAGGCCGTCGACCAGTTCACCCATCTTGTGTCCTGCCTGCCGTATTTCCCGCAGGTGGTCGAGCCCCTCCTCGGAAAGCTGCTGCGAACAATCCTCCTGCAGCGCCTGGCTGAAGCCGATCATGGCCCGCAGCGGCGCGCGCAGGTCGTGGGATACCGCGTAGGCGAAGGCGTCCAGTTCCTCGTTCGCCGCCTTAAGCTCGGCCGTGCGCTGCTCGACGCGCCGCTCCAGGTCCGTGTTGAGGCTCTGGATCTCCTCCTGCGCCTCCTTCAGGCCGGTGATGTCTTCGGAGAAGAGCACGATGCCGCCGATGCCGCCGTCCGCCGTGCTCCAGGGGCGTATCTCCCAGCGTACCCACTGCACCGAGCCGTCGGCACGGACGAAGCGGTCCGCATCGGCACGGATGACTTCGCCGGACAGGCCGCGACGGTGGAACTCCCGCCATTCGGAGGAAATCTCGGGGAAGACGTCGTAGTGGCACTGGCCTACGATGTCGCGGCCGAGGAGCCCGTAATCCTTGAGCCAGCGCTGGCTGACATGCAGGTAGCGCATCTGCCGGTCGAACATGGCCAGGGCGGCGGGGGCGTGTTCGATGAAAATCTTCTGGCGTTCCTCGCTCTCCCGCCTTGCTGCGGCCGTCTTTCCAAAAACTCGCGCGCCTCCGCTATCTCCGCGATTTCCGTGTCCGGCTGCGGCGCAGGTGTCGAATGAACCAGGCCCCGGACCGCCCATCCCAGGCGTCTGGCGGCGAGGCTGCCGCCGAGGACGCCGGCGACGGTGGCCAAGAGGAGTCCCAGCGCCAGCAGGAAGGCAAATCGCACCAGGGGAGCCCGGTAGGCGGCCTGGGGGATTTCCAGGACCACCGTCCAGGGGGCGAGCCCGGATTTCACCACCACCCGGTCGGCCGGGTCCCTTTCCTGGTGGTGGGCCGCGTTGCGGCGCGCGATCACCCGCCCGACGCTGTCCTTGACCGCGATGGCCCACCCCTCGGGAAGCAGGCGCTGGTCGATGCGCTGCTGCAAAAGGTTCGAGTCCAGCAGGGTGAGCAGCACGTACCGGGGGCGGTTTTCCCGCAGTACCGGGACGGCGATGGAGCAAAGCGGACTCTTGCTCACCGGCCCGATGAAGAGGTCACCCACCTCCGGCCTCCCCGTGGCCACGGCGGCGGGTGCGGCTGCCCTTCCCGTTGGGACCGGCAGCGGCGGGAGCCCGCTCCCCATGGGGACCCTGGTGTTGAAAAGCATCTGCATCGGGCGCCCGACATCGGCCAGGATGACATGGCTGCCGAAAACGCTCCGGAACCCTTGGGCCTCCCGGTACAGGTCCGGCCACCGGCTTTGGTCCTCCAGCAGAGGGGAATTGGCCAGCATCTGGAGGGCGCCGATCCGGGAGGCGAGGAACTGGTCCAGGTCGGTGGCGAAGTTGCCGGCCAGCATCGCGGCTTGGCGACGGTCCTGCTGGTACCGGGCGCGCAGGGTGTCCACCGCGAGCCATAGGGACAGCAGCATGAGCGGTAGAATGCTGAGCCAGATCAGTCGCCTCAGAAACAACGCGAGGGGCGTTTTCTGTCTGTG
This sequence comes from Geomonas diazotrophica, assembly GCF_018919385.1. Classification (GTDB taxonomy): domain Bacteria; phylum Desulfobacterota; class Desulfuromonadia; order Geobacterales; family Geobacteraceae; genus Geomonas; species Geomonas diazotrophica. The sequence goes on along the minus strand of NZ_JAHLMF010000006.1, from coordinate 159,619 downwards.
CGGTCCCATGGACTGTCTTTGCGACTCGGTCATCGTGCTGCTCACTGGGTGGGTGCGATGTAATATAATAAATGAGAAAAACGTATACCACCCCGCATAGGAATATCTAGAGGCTAAGGGTGCATTTCCCCTATAATAACTACATTTGAGGCTTTCAATGACCAAAGGTCTTGATAATGCTTCTCTAGTTGTGGGTGTGGTGCTACTTCTAATGAGTAATTTCACGCAGGATAAGTGTTTTTAGTGACTGTTTTTGCTGGCGACGCGACAAAATTATGTGACAGCGCCAAGGTTATGTTGGAGAGGGGAGGAGGGTCGGCTTGCAGGCTGCGGTGAGAATGATATCGTTGACCGGTTTTTAATCGCGTGGGGCAAGGAGGCGCTATGTTGGCGAGAGTGTTGGCAACGGAGGAAACGGCGAGCCTGGCGGTTTTGAGACTGTTCCTTGCGCTGGTGATGTTTCCTCACGGCGCGCAGAAGGTGCTCGGCTGGTTCGGCGGCCCCGGTTTTCCCGGCACCATGGACATGTTCACGAAGATGATGGGGATCCCCTACCTCTTCAGTCTGATGGCGGTGCTGACCGAGTTCGTGGGGCCGCTGCTGCTGGTCGCCGGGCTTGCCACCAGGGCGGCGGCCCTGGTGATGGGCATCGAGATGGCGGTGGCGGCGATCCTGGTGCACCTGCACAACGGGTTCTTCATGAACTGGAGCGGCAAGCAGGCCGGAGAGGGGTTCGAGTACCACCTCCTGGTGCTGGGGATGGCGCTCGCGCTCTTGATAGGCGGGGGGGGGAGCTGGTCTCTGGACCGGCTCATCTCGCGGCGGGTCGAGGCGAGCCGGTAAGGTAACGGCCGGGAGCGCGGGTGCGGCCGCCCTGGGGGCTACTTCAGGAAGCCGTATTCGGTCTTGTAGAAGTCGATCACCGTCTGCACCTTGGCGCTGGGAGCCCCTTTGGTGAAGGCGTAGATCGGGCTGGCTATGGCTATGGTGTCGATGGAGCGGGTGGCGGCGGTGGTCATTTCGTGGGAGACGACGCCGACGCTCCCCGGGACCCTGGCGACCGTTTCCGCTATGTCGCGGTAGGTGGCGGCGGGGTGCCTGGTCGCGGTGACCGGCTCTCCGTCCAGCGCGATGCGGGTGAACTGGACGTTTTGTCCCTCCGTCTCCTTCCCCCAGACCACGACGACGGGGAGGTTCCTGCCTCCGACCTCCTTCCAGTTGCCGATCTTCCCCGTGAAGACCCCTTTCAGCTGCTCTTTCGACAATTGCCGCACCTCGCTGTCGCGGTTGGCGATGACCACGAGCTCGTTGTCCCCTATCTGCGTGGACACGAACGTGGACGGATCAATGACGACCCCGTCCTTCGCGGCGCCGGCGACGATGTCCTCGAGCGGATGAGCACCGGTCGCTATGTCCACCTTGCCCTCGTTGAGGGCGATCAGCCCTTTGACCGCCGAGGACTGCACTATGGTGAGGTAATCCCCGTGCAGCTTCTCATACCTTTTCTTGATGGGGAGGAAGACCGTGTTGATCGCCGTCCCGCCCCCCTCGATCTTTATCTCATCGGCAAAAGCCGGCACACACAACGCAATACACAACGCCATACTCAACGCGACCGCGACAACTATTTCCTTCATTGCTCCCCCGTCAGCAACCAATGATACTGTGATCAGCGGACTATAGGTTAATGTTCATGTAATGTAAAACAGAAAAACCATCAGCAAGTAAGATACGAGTGGCGGTACTGATACAATACGGACCCTACGAAAGAGCATGGAGGGCATGGCGGGTCCCTATCACGATTTTCCCCGGCCCCGCGATTTTGCCTTTGCCGCGGGAACAAAAGGCACCGGCTGGTTCTTTGTCAGGACGGAGCAGGTGCCGGTGTCGGTGCAAAATTCGACCGGAAAGGAGACCGAGGAGAATCCCAGGGAGGAGTTCTGCGGCGCGGCGCCGTCAAAATGCTGCGGTTCCGGGCGCCAGACCATGAAATGCAGGTAAGAGTCACCGCTTTTGCCCATGGGACTGAGCACGCCGAGCGGGTCTCCTGCCGAAACGACTTTCCCTTCGGAGATCTCTGCGCCGATCCTGCCGATATGCTGGTAGGTGGCGATGGTGGAGTCGTCGTGGAGGATGTCGATCGTGTGGTTTTCCTTGATCCTGCTGATGACACCCTTGCGCGCTGCCAGGACGGTGGTACCTGCGGGCATGGAGAAGGTGATGGCAAAGCGGTCGGGGGGAGGCTGCTCCCCTTCGGCCAGGCTGGCAAACGCTTTCACCTTGCCGCCGAAGGGGAAGCGGTAGCGCTCAGGGCAGCTGTGCTTCGCGGTGTAGACGCCGATGCCCCAGGAGTACGAGTACCTTGCCCGGTAGGAACTCCCCCTTTGTTCCGGCCTGGCCCGAAAAAGAACCTGTTCGCTGTTGGGAGGGACCACCGCGTAAAGCGGCCCTTCGCCGTCTATCCTCAGGTTGTCCGATCGGTCCCTGTCAATATCCAACACGACCGACACCGGCGCCATGCCGTGGTTGACCGCGGTGATGGCGTGCGTCGTGTCGACCGACCCGTCGGGTACGTAGCCGGGGGGGACGTTCTTGACGTCGCGCACGGTAAAGTCGTAGATTTTCTTCGACCTGGCAGGAGCCGGTTCCTCCGGCAAGGAGCGGGTGGTGTCCGCCGCCTTGGCGAAGGGAGCGCCTTTCTCCTCGGAGATCCGTTCCGGGAGCGCGATGTTCTCGGCGCTTGCCGCCTTGCCGGCCGCAGGAGGCGGATCCCCAAACTTGGCCACCGCGCCGCTGACGCCGATGTAGTTTCCCGTCCGGGCTTTCCCGTAATCCCCGTCATAATCCCACGGCCATGACCCCCTGGAGGGGGAGAGGCCACCGGCGCATCCCACCAAAGAAAAAAGGGACAGCGCTACCATCCATCTGCAATCTTTCACCCTGTACAAGCTCCCTTGTCGCATCCTGACTCTGGACTTTGCCCCGACACCGGCCGTCCTTTCCCGCTTCGCGCTACCGCTGCTACTGATACTGCTACTGCTACTGCTTGCCGCGCACGCCCCTGTCGTCTATCACCAGCTCCATGCCCGATATCTCGCCGACGGCGGGGAGCTGCTGGGCCTCCTCCTGGCTGTTTCCGCCGTACCAGACGACCTGGCCGTGGCGCTCCACCCGGAGCCGGTACATCCCGCCGGGTACCGGGGTGTGGAACTCGCCGGAGCACTCGCAGATCCTCTCGTCGGCGACGGCGGCCCCGCTCAGGGCGTCGATCGCCGTTAACCAGGCCTGTCCGATCTTCTTCCCTTCCGGATTCATCAGCTTGCCGGAGAACTTCCCCCGGGCCGGCGCCAGGGCGACGGACAGCGGCGGGAGGGCTCCCTCCTTGACGGCCAGCCGGGCCGCGTTCCTGCGGTCGCTCCCTCCATACCACCTGGAGACGTGGTCGCTGTGGCTGAAGAGGATGCGGTAGCTGCCGGGAGCCAGCGAGGGGATGGTGAAGGAGCCCTGGAAATCGGTGCGCGTGTCGGAGAAGGGCTCGTCCTCGCTGCCGCCGTAGACCTCGATCTTGGCGTTGGCGAGCGGGACTCCGCCGGTGTCGGTCACCACTCCGGTGAGGGAGACGCCGGGCTGCAGCACCGCGTCGAGGCCGCCCAGCGTGGCGGTGCCGCTCACCTCCACCCGTGCCGAATCCTCGCGGCGGTACTTCCCTTTGTGCCACTGCACCGGGTACTTCGAATCGCTCTTCTCGAAACGGATGGCGTAGCTCCCCTCCGGGAGGCCGCCGATCTTGTAGTCGCCGGAGATCCCCGTGTAGGCGCTGCCGACCTCGTCCCAGGTGGCGGGGTCGTAGGCGGCGACGCTGACCGAGGCCAAGGGGGCGCCCGCGGGGTCGGTGACCTTGCCCGAGAAGCCCCCCCCCGGGGCGAGCACGATGTTGATGTTCTCGGCGCCACCCGGCGCCGTGACCTGGACCGGCTGCGGCAGTTTCGCCTCCATGTACCCCTGCTCGCTGCCGTCGGCTTTGAGCCGGTAGGCCCCCGACTTGAGCCCCTGGATGGTGAACTTCCCACCTTCCTCGGTGACGGCCGATTCGCCCCTGTCCCCGGTGGCGGCATCCCTGGCGGAGACCCGCACCCTGGCTATCCCCGCCCCTGTGCGGTCTTTGACCGTGCCCGATATCGAGGCGCCCCGTTCCAGTACCACTTCCAGCGGCTGGGAGCCCTCCTTCCCGGAGACGGTCACCGGTGCCGCCTCACCCCTGGTGGCGGCTTTGCCTGACCACTGGGGGAGGTAACCCGGCGCCCGGACTTCCACCAGGTAGGCCCCGTCCGCCACCGCCATGGAAAAGGTGCCGTCGGGTTGGGTGGTCCCGTATTCCGCGCCGCTTTCCTCCTTCGCCTGGGCGGGGTAGACCATCACCGCGGCCTGGACCGGTTCTCCGGAGGAGTCGGAGACCTTCCCGGTCAGGAGTACCCCTTGCCGGAGGAACTGGTTCACCCCCAAAACCGTCTGCGGTGCGGTGACCTCCACGACCTGCGCCTCCTCCTTTTTCGCCGCATCCCGGTAGTAAAGGGGGAGGTGGTGGGTCGAGGTGGCGCGGAAGGAAAGGTGGTAGTGGGCCGAGTCGAGCCCGTGAATGGCGTAGGAGCCGGTCTGGTCGGTGACGGCGCTGCCGCCGCGGGAGTTGCGCTCCAGCGGTTCGGCTATCACGATGACCTCGGGGATGGCCTTGCCGCTTTCGTCGGTGACCATGCCGGCGATCCCGCCGGACTGGCGCAGCACCCCCTTGATCCCGGAGACCGTAGCGGGCGCCGTCACCGTGATGACGGTAGCCTCGTCCGGGTTGGTCTTGCCGTCGTGCCACTGCAGCAGGAATTTCTGCTCCCGGTCTCCGAAGGCGATCCTGTACTTGCCGCTCCCCAGGCCGTCGAGGACGAATTTGCCGGAGGAGTCGCTGCGCGCGAAGACCGGCAGGACGTTCGTGTCGGTGGAGTAGGCGACCGCGTAGATGCCGGGGAGCGGCTTGCTGCCGTCGGTCACGCTCCCAGCGATGCGCCCCCCTTTGGCGAGAGAGCCGTTGATGCCGCTGACCGTCTTCCCCTTGGCGGCTTCCACCACGGTGGGTTCCGTCGCGGACTTGCCGTGCAGCTTGGTGACGTACCCCTTGCGGGCGAAGACCACGATGCACTTGCCCGGGAAGATGCGTACCGAGAAGGCTCCCTTGTCGTCGCTGCGGCCGTCGCTCACGGAAGGTCCGCTCTCCGTGCCGCTGTTTTGGATCACCGTCACCCAGGCGCCGGCCAGCGGCGTTCCCTCGGTGGACGTGACGCTGCCGGTCAGAACCGCCCCCGCCTCGGAGAGCTTGCCGTCGATCCCCTGCTGCTGGTCGCCGCTGACCGTCACCTCCGCGCAGTCGTCCTTCAGCTGTTTCCCGCCGTGCCAGGAGGATTCGAGATCGTTGCCGCTGAAGCGGACCCGGTAGCAGCCGTCGACCACCCCCTTGATCAGGTATTCGCCGTTTTGGTCCGTGACGGCGGAACCGGCCAGGGTGTCGTCGGCGGAGCAGGGGAAGGCCTCCGCAGCGGCCCCGGCTATCGGAGTCCCGGCTTCGTCGGTGATCCTTCCCGCGATGGCCCCGTTCACTTTGGGGGCGGCGGGCTTTTCCGCGGCGACTGCGGGGTGACCCGCGGCGAGGTGGAAAACGAAAAACAGCAACGCTACTGCCAGTTTCAGCAACTTGATCATCATTCCTCCGGACGGTAAGGAGTCGGCTGTGCTGCCGGAATATATGGGAATACTCATGATCTGTAAATAAAAATAGGATTGGATGGGGCGGCGGCCGTCGGCGGCGGCGACTGGATCAAGAGCCAAAATTATCGGTTGTTGATTGCAGAGCTGCCGTGCTATGCTCCCGAGCTGTCCGTGAAACCGGTATAGTTCGATACGTTGATAGAAAGCGAGGCGCATATTGAAAGGGCAAAGCTTGATCGATTCCATCGGCTCCACGCCGCTCATCGAGATCGACTCTCTCTGTGACAACCCCGCCGTGAAGATCATGGCGAAACTCGAGGGGAGCAACCCCGGCGGCTCGGTCAAGGACCGCCCGGCCCGCCACATGATCCTGGCGGCCGAGAAAAGCGGCGAGCTGACGGTGGACAAGGTGATCCTTGAGCCGACCTCGGGCAACACCGGGATCGCGCTGGCCATGATCGCCGCGGCCAGGGGCTACCGCATCAAGCTGGTGATGCCGGCCTGCGTCAGCATGGAACGGCGCAGCGTGCTGGAGGCCTACGGCGCCGAGATCGTCCTTTCCCCCGGGTGCGAGGCGACCGACGGTGCCATCAGGCTGGCGCACAAGATCTTCGAGGAGCACCCCGGGAAGTACTACATGCCCAACCAGTACGCGAACCCGAACAACGTCCTCGCCCATTACGAGACGACGGGGCCCGAGATCTGGCGGCAGACCGGCGGCGCCGTCACCCACATGGTGGCCGGCATGGGCACGGGCGGCACGCTCATGGGGTTGTCCCGCTTCTTCCGTGAGACGTCGCCGCAGGTCCGGGTGGTCGGCGTCGAGCCGGTGCTGGGGCACAAGATCCAGGGGCTGAAGAACATGCAGGAGGCCATCGTCCCTCCCATCTACGACCCAAGCGCCTACCACCGAAAGCTCGTGGTGGAGGACGACGACGCCTTCGAGACCGCGAGGCTCCTCGCGGCGCGGCACGGCATATTCTGCGGCATGTCCGGCGGGGCCGCCGTTTTCGGCGCGCTCAAGCTGGCGAAGGAACTGGAGTCCGGCACCATCGTGGTCATCCTCCCCGACCGCGGCGACCGCTACCTGAGCACCAACCTCTTCAAATCGATGTGCGCGCAGTGCCCCCCCTGATACGGGACGTCTGCGCTGCAACCACCGAGCCCCGAGGCTATTGCAGCCGCGGGGCTTTTTTCGTGGTGCCGTCTCGGGGCATGATCGGAAAACGTTAAAGTGACCGTCCGCTTTTGCCGATATTTCACTTTGTTAGCCACGACAAAGTCAGGAGGCGGGGTATGCAAGTTGCGACGACGCAAAGCTCGACGGCTCTTCCACTTGTAGGGCAGCCATTTAAACGCAGCGAGACCGTTGGCGCCGAGACCGTTCCGGGTGCGGCTGCAACGGACCGGGTGGACGTCTCGGACCAGGCGCTGGCAGCATCCAGGGAGGCCGGTGAAAAAACGTCGGCAACCGGGGACGCGACGCTGCAGCTGCTGGGGGACCTCCTAACCCGGATCACCGGCGGCGACGTCCAGCAGTTGAGTTACCAGCAGACCGAACTCTCCGCGGAGCAGGCCTCGCTTTCCTTCAGCGGAACCATCTCGACCAAAGACGGCAAGGAAGTGAGCTACGGTCTGGAACTGCAGTATGATCATTTCTCCGTCGAGCAGCGCTCCGCCACCCTCCAAAGCGGTGCCGAGGGCATCTCCCTCGGCTACCAGGGGAGCACCGCCGAGCTTACCGACAGGAGCTTCGGCTTCACCCTGGCGGCAACCGCAGGGGGCGAGGTGTCGACCGGAAAAGGCGTGTTTCATCTGAACGACGAGGTGAGCCGGATCGCCAAGGAGATGAAACCGGCGGTGAAGGAGTTCCTGGCCGCGACCGGCGCCCATGGGGGGTGGGGCCAGGTCAACCGACTGCTGCGCTCGACCGTCTGACCTGGCCACAAACTGTACAAGACCAAAGCCCCGGACACAGTCACGGGGCTTTTTATTTGATGAACGTGGGGAGCCGCTCCCTGATGAGCAGGTGCTCCCTTTCCCTTTCATGAGTGTTTTGGTACAATGTACTCGTCTCCCGACCGGCTGCCAGCCGCTTCACTGGCCCAGGAAGAGGCGCACAATGAGACCGCTGCACATACTGCTTACCGTCCTGATACTCCTGGGTGCAACCATCCTCCCCTCTTCTGCATCCGAAAAGATACGATCCCTATGCGAAATCCACTATCCCACCGACTACCTCTATGAGTGGGACTGCGTCAAGGTCACCAGCAAGGACTCCCCCTACAAGATCTTCGGCAAGCAGTGGCAGGACGGCCTGCGCTTCAACCGCATGGACCGGCGTCATTTCCTGGCCGGCATGTCCGTCAAGGTTCCCAAGCACATGGAGGACATCAAGGAGTTCAACCCCATGCCTCCCTTCTACCACGATGCGGAGAAGGAGCCGCAGTTGATCCTCATCGACCAGAACGAGATGTTCCTGGGAGCCTACGAGTTCGGCACCCTGGTCTTTTCGGCCCCGGTCGCGGTCGGGGTGGAGGAGTACCGCCTCAGGAACGGCAGCTACCGGGTGGATGCCGTCGATCCGGTGCACGAGTCGAGCCTCTTCCCGGTGGAGGGGACGGATCGCCCCTACCCGATGCATTACGGGCTGCGCTTCCACGTGGACAAGAAGGATGACGGCTGGACCTCCTATTGGATCCACGGCCGCGACCTCCCCGGCTATCCCGCCTCCCACGGCTGCATCGGGCTAACGGACGAGGAAATGCAGCTTGCCTATTACGGGGAGCCTGCCAAGCCCCTGCTCATGGACGCGAAGACGCTCTACCGCTGGGCGGTCGGCTCGCGAGACACCGGCAGGCTGCAGAGGTTGCGCGGACCCGCTGTCATCATCATGGGTGAGCCGCAGGTGCCTCCCGACCAGCTGCAGCCGCTTGCCGAACCGGCGGCTGCGCCTCCTGCCCAGGTTGGGCCGTCGGGTCGGGCGCCGGGACCGTAACGCTTCTGCCGGAAAAATTGCCGTCCCGCTGTCCATTTCCCGTTTCCGGTGTATATTCTCATGGTGCCTAGGTTCCGGGGCGTCGCTCCCTGCAGCAGCAGTCGCCACATCTCTTGATCAGTTGATCTGTCTTTCCAACAATCGATCCAAGTTCGCAGCCAGCAGCCTCGACCCTTCCGGCCGAGCGTGTCGACGCGTCCGCCCTGGACCGAAAACGTCACAGCGAGGGTAAAAATATGATCGTCAAGCGCGGCAGCGTGGTGAGTCATGCAATGGCGCAGCAATGGGGAATCGGCAAGGTGGTCGAGGTGGACGACATCAGGGCCACCATCCGCTTCAGCGACGGCATGGTCCGCAAGATCATCTCCTCGCACTTCAACGACCTCCATCCCGCCGACCCGGCCAGTTACCATCCGCCGGTGAAGGAGCAGAAGGCGCGAGAGAAAGGGCGCACGGGGACGCCGCGGGCCAAGACGCCCCGTGCTGCCAAGGCGCCCTGTGCTGCTAAGGCGCCCCGCGGCAAGAAGGCCGCGGCCGGGGCGACCCCGCAGTAGGGCTCGGAGGCGGCAGCGGGTAGTCGAGCTGCGCAGTGCCGGTTCCCGTCGGTGCAGGGGACGGCGGGTCGTATAATTGTCACTTGCCACGGGGGGAAATGCCGTCATAATTTCTCTCATGAGATCAGCGACCGCAGTTGCCGCGGGAGGAGGAGAGCCATGCAATGCCCGGTATGTAAGAACCATGCGCAGGTCGACACCAACCTACATTCGGAGGGGTTCAAAGAGGGGATCACGGAATGCAGCGTCTGCGGCACGGTCTGGTCCGCAAACCACGGCGTCATCGAGATCGTCAAGGACCCCCAGGCGGAATCGTTTCTCCAGGCCGCGAGCGAGCCCGTCGAGGGGGACGATTACAGCCTCACCCTGGACGGCAAGTCCTGAGTCCCCGTTCCTGCTATTCTCCCAAAGAATCCCCCTCCCCCCGGAGGGGGATTCTCTCTTTCAGCGGCTTTTTCCTCATCCTTTTCGCAACTCCTCTCCTCCCGGTGCCGGTAGCGTTGACACCCCCGTTTGATTTAGCGTAACCTGTGCGAGTTGTCCGGACTCAGGGGGAGAGGCGATGAAAACCTTCAGCATCATCGGTTGCGGCGCAGTGGGTAAGACTGTGGGACGCCTGCTGCGGCAGTCGGGCACCGTGGAACTCAGGGACATCCTGACCCGTTCTGCGGCCAGCGCGCAGGCGGCGGCCGATTTCATCGGGGGGGGGCGCCCGGTCGCCGATTTCGGGGAACTCGAGCGCGCCGACCTGTACCTGGTGGCCAGTCCCGACGACGCCATCGCCGGCTGCGTCCGGGGGCTCTGCCGCACCGAGCTCCTCGACCGGCACACCACGGTGTGTCACCTAAGCGGCGCGCTGGGGAGCGAGGTGCTGGGACCCGCCGCGGCTCTGGGGGCGCAGGTGGCGAGCGTTCATCCGGTGAAAAGCTTCGCCGACCCCGCCGTCTGTGTCGGGGATTTCGCCGGGACCTGGTGCGGTATCGAGGGGGACCGGGAGGCGCAGGAACTCCTGGGAGCGCTTTTTAGCGGCATCGGCGGGAAAATATTCAGCATAGACCCCCGTTTCAAGACCGTTTACCACGCCGGCTCCGTGCTGGTCTGCAACTACCTCACCTCCCTGCTGGAGGCGGGGCTCAGGGCCTACCAGAAGGGGGGGGTCCCCCGCGAGACCGCGCTGCAGGTCATGGAGCCGCTGGTGCGCGGCACCGTCGACAATGTCTTTCGCGTAGGCACCGCCGGGGCCCTGACCGGCCCCATCGCCCGCGGCGACGCGGGAGTCGTGGCCCGGCAACTGGATGCACTGGAGAGCTTCGACGGCGAACTGGCGTCCATCTACCGCGCCCTGGGGAGCGTCGCGCTCGAATTGTCGCGCGAGCGAGGGCAGGCATCGCCCCCCGGGCTGGCGGCGATCGAGGAACTGCTGGCGGCGCGAAGGGCGGGAGCGTCGTAGTCATGTCTTGCTGCCTGAAGCACGAGCCGCGGAAAACCCGGGAACTGCTGGATGCGGTGGTGAACGGGACCTCAGATCTGATCTACGCGAAGGACCTCGAGGGACGTTACCTGCTTATCAACCGCGAGGCGGCCGAGTGGTACGGCAAACCGGCCGAGGAGATCCTGAGGCTGGACGACAGCGACCTCTTCCCGGATGAAGTGGTGCAGGTCCTGCGCGAAAACGACCACCGGGTGATGGCCTCGGCCGCCAGTTCGACCCTGCAGGAACGGGTCGTCGACCGGCTGGGGCGCCCCTGCGTCTTCCTCTCCACCAAGGGACCCCTCTTCGACGCCAACGGCCGTGTGAGCGGCATCTTCAGCATCTCCCGGGACATTACCGAGCTGGTGCAGGCCCAGGAACTGCTGCTCGCCAACCAGGAGCAGCTAAGTGCGCTGGCCATCGAGCTGTCGTTGGCGCAGGAAAAGGAGCGCCGCCGCATCGCCGCGGACCTGCACGACGAAATCGGGCAGAACCTGGCCCTGGCCAAGTTGAAGCTCAGCGACTGCCGGCAGGATTTCAAGCTTCCCGCCGCCGCGACCCGGACGGTCAGGGAACTGGAGCTTCTGCTCGAGCGGACCATCCAGGAAGTCCGCACCCTCACCTTCCAGATCAGCCCTCCGCTGCTGTACGAGGTGGGGTTGGAGGCGGCGCTGGACTGGCTTGCGGAACAGTTCCAGGCAAAGCACAAGTTGCAGGTGACGGTCGAGAGCGACCTCCGCTCCCCGCTGCACGAGGAGCTGGGGGCGGCCCTCTACCACGTGGCGCGCGAACTCCTGGTGAACGTGGTCAAGCACGCCCGGGCCGGGAAGGTCTCCATAACCCTCAGCGAAACGTCGCAGCGGCTCGAACTCAAGGTTTCCGACGACGGCAGAGGCTTTCCCACCCAGGCCGACGAAGGTGGGGTGAGGTCCGGGTTCGGCCTCTTCAACATCAGGCAAAGGGTGCAGCATCTCGGCGGCCAATTGGAGTTCTCTTCAGGCCCCGGCGGCACCGAGGTCACGGTCCGCGTCCCCCTGTCCGACGCCGACCATTAACAACGCAGGGAGTTCGCGATGATACGCGTGATGATAGTGGACGACCACAGCATAGTCCGGGAGGGGATACGGATCCTGCTGGAGAAATTTCCGGACATCATGGTGGTAGCAGACGCCGACAACGGCCGGTCCGCCCTGGAGATTGCCGGGGAGGCCTCGCCCGAAGTCGTGCTGATGGATACCAGCATGCCGGGCATGAACGGGATCGAGGCGACCCGGCGGCTCGGCGTGGAATGCCCGTCGGCGCGGGTACTGATCCTCTCCATGCACAAGGACAAGCGCTTCGTCGCCCAGGCCTTCCGGGCGGGGGCGCGCGGCTACCTGCTCAAGGACTGCACCTCCGCCGAGCTGGTGCACGCGGTGCGGGCGGTGGCGGCGGGCGAGATCTACGTCTGCTCCGGCATCATCGGCGTGGTCATCGACGACTACATAAAGAGGATCCCCGATTCCTTCGGACAGAGCGATGCGGCGCTGACCCCGCGGGAAAGGGAGGTACTGCAGCTGATCGCCGAGGGGAACAACGCCAAGAACATCGCCTTCCTGCTTAAAATCAACGTGAAGACCGTCGACACCCACCGTCAGCAGATCATGAAGAAGCTGAAGCTGTACTCCATCGCCGAACTGACCAAGTTCGCCATACGGGAAGGGGTCACCAGCCTGGAGAATTGACAAGGTCAGGAAAATTTCCGCTTCACCTCATATAAACCCTGATATCGAGACCGGTTTCTATTTGTTAGAGTTGCCTTTCATTTGCGATCTTAAACCACCTCGCGAAAGCAACTACCGGGACCGATGCGGACTACAAAAATCCTCCTTGCCGACGACCATACGCTGATCCGAGAATGCCTGATCGCGATGCTTGAGAAATCCCCCGAACTCGAAGTCGTGGCCCAGGCCGCGAGCGGGATGGAGGCCGTGCGGCTCACCTACGATCTGCAACCGGACATCGTCCTCATGGACCTCATGATGCCCGACGGCAACGGCATCGAAGCGAGCCGCTGCATCCTCAGCGCCTTTCCCGAAATGAAGGTGCTGATCCTCTCCATGTACGGCGATGCCCGCTCGGTGCGGCAGGCCCTGGACGCAGGGGCGCGCGGGTTCCTGGTCAAAAGCAGCCCGTCCGACGAGATCATCGAAGCCATCCGCATCGTTTCTGACAACGGTTTCTACCTGATCCCACGTGCAGGGGGTCCTGGAACACGAACTTGCATCGGCAGCCGGGAGGTTGCCGCTCACCTCGCGCGAGGAGGAGGTGCTGGTGCTGATGGCCCAGGGGAGGAACTCCCGGGAGATCGCCGTCCTGCTCCAGATCAGTCCCAAGACGGTGGAAACCCACCGCATGCACCTCATGAAAAAACTGAACCTCACCAGCATCGCCGGCCTCACCAAGTACGCCATCAGGGAAGGACTGCTGCCGCTCGATTGATCGCCGGCCGCACGCCTGCCTGTCCTGCCTCACCCCTCTTCTGATGTTCTTCACATGCTCCCTCGTCTTTACGTGTCCGCGCCGCCGCCCGCGACTCGTCGCCTCTTCCGCGACTAGGCCAAAATGCCGCCCGAACCTGGCCTTTTTCTGATTCACGGCGTGCCTTTTCTGTCGATGAAGCATGGGACGGTCGGCGAGGATCCCACACGCAGCGGGTGACTCGCAAAGCGACAACCACACCCAGAGGACGGAGCGAACATGAAATGGTTCACCAATCTGAAAGTCGGCACTAAGCTTGTTGCGGCGTTTGTAGCGGTATCGGTCATAACCGCCGTGGTAGGCATCATCGGCATCCGCAACATGGGGACCATCAACGAGAAGGCAGATGAGATGTACCTGAGGGAACTGATGGGGGTCTCCTACATCAAGGAGGCCAACATCAACCTGATCTACGTCTCGCGGGCCGAAAAGAACTTTCTCCTTGCCACCAATCAGCAGGAGCGGGAGAAGTACGTCACCAACATAAACAAATACAAGGCCGGCTATAAGGAGTGGCTGGACAAAGCGAGGCCGCTGTTTTATTCGGAGAAGGGGAAGCAGATCCTGAAAAAGCTGGAGACGGCGAACGACGAGTGGTTTGCCCTGCAGCAGAAGGTGATCGAGCTTGGGATGCGTGACAAACTCAACGACAGTTCGCCCGCGGTGGCTCTTTCCTTCGGAGAGGCGCACATAAAGCAGAATGCGGTAGACGACACACTGACGGAGTTGGCCCGGCTGAAGGAGGAAAACGCAAAGGATGCGTCCGTGGAAACCACCAGGATCTACAAGGCGAGTCTCACCCTGATGGCGGCTCTGGTGGCGGGAGGCGTCCTGATAGGCCTGGCACTGGGAATAATCATCTCGCGCATGATCAGCGTACCGCTCAGGCGCGGCGTGGAGTTTGCGGCCGCCGTGGCGGAGGGGGATCTTACCCAGACAGTGGCGTCGACCAGAAGGACGAGGTCGGGCAACTGGCGGCGGCCCTGAATATCATGGTGGCGCGCCTGAAGGGAATCGTCGCGGAGGTGAAGAGCGCCTCGGACAACGTGGCGGCGGGGAGCCAGCAACTCTCCTCCGGGGCAGAGGAGATGTCGCAGGGGGCCACCGAGCAGGCGGCCTCCGCCGAGGAAGCCTCTTCTTCCATGGAGCAGATGTCGTCCAACATCCGGCAGAACGCGGACAACGCGATGCAGACCGAAAAGATCGCGGTGAAGTCTGCCCAGGATGCCCGGGAAGGGGGACAGGCCGTCCAGGAGACGGTAGGCGCCATGAAGGAGATCGCCGGCAAGATCGGCATCATCGAGGAGATCGCACGCCAGACCAACCTCCTCGCCCTGAACGCGGCCATCGAGGCGGCCAGGGCGGGGGAGCACGGCAAGGGGTTCGCCGTTGTCGCATCCGAGGTGCGAAAGCTTGCCGAGCGCTCCCAGAAGGCGGCCGCGGAGATCAGCGAGCTTTCGGCGAGCAGCGTGGATGTCGCGGTCAAGGCGGGGGACCTGCTCGTGAAGATGGTTCCGGACATCCAGAAGACCGCCGAACTGGTACAGGAGATCAGCGCTGCCAGCAAGGAGCAGGATACCGGGGCGGATCAGATCAACAAGGCGATCCAGCAGCTGGACCAGGTGATCCAGGCCAACGCGGGTGCGTCGGAAGAGATGGCCTCGACCGCCGAAGAGCTGTCCAGCCAGGCCGAGCAGCTCCAGACCGCTGTTTCCTTCTTCAAGATCGGCGACGAGCGCACGAGAAAGGCGGCTTCTGTGTCCAAGGCGGCGCCCACCGCCCAGCCCGGCGCGGCGCACGGCAAGCAGTTCACCCGTTCCAAAACCGCAACACCCGGCGGTACAAATGCAGCGGTGAAGAAGGTCGTGGGACACGACCTCGACCTGAGCGACAAGAGCGTGAGCGACGCCGATTTCGAGCAGTACTAGCCTTCACTTGATCGGCGTCCTGAGGGACGCCTGCGGTGCCATGCCATCAAGCGCCGTCCTCCGGGACGGCGCTTTTTTTTACGTTTCCCCTCCCCCCGGGAGAGGGTGCCCGAAGGGCGGCCGAGGCAGATGGCAGAAGCGACAGCGGTGCCGATGGCGGTGCCGATGGCGGCGCCCTCACCCCCAGCCCCTCTCTCGGAGGGAGAGGGGGGGCATGGCGTTCGGTGGGAGGGGGGAGAGACGGAAAAAAGAAAAGCCTGGAGTACGCGCAAAAAAAAGGGCAGCCGCTCGATGCGGCTGCCCCCCTTTGTTATTCTCTGCTTTTCACCCCGCTAGGCCGCGGCCCCTTCCAGCTCCTGGACCATTTCCAGTTCGCCGCCGGTAAAGACCTTGTCGATGTCCAGGATGATGATGAACTGCTCGTTGTGCTTGCCCATCCCCTTGATGAAGTCGGTGTTCAGCTTGGTGCCGATGCGCGGCGGCGGCTCGATCTGGTCCGGCTCCAGGTCCATGACCTCCTGGACCGCGTCGGCCATGGCCCCCATGACCACCTTCTCGCCCTCCAGCTCCACCTCGACGATGATGACGCAGGTGTTGACCGTCTGCTCCGCCATCGCCATGCCGAACTTCAGACGCAGGTCCACCACCGGGACCACGCTGCCGCGCAGGTTTATGACACCGCGCATGTAGTCCGGTGTCTGAGGCACCTTGGTGATGGACGTGAAATCCAGCACTTCCCGTACCTTGCCGATGTCCAGGGCGAAAAGCTCGTCCTCCAGCTTGAAGGTCAGGTACTGGGTGGTTTCCGTGATTGTCTCGACCGCCATGTTTGCTCTCCTCTCTCAGTGTTGACTATCGGTGCGCCCCGCTATGAGTAACGACGAAATAAGGGGTTGGCTCGAACCGGGCCCGCGGCCGTGCAGCCGGAACCCATTGACTATATCGACACTTTCTCATGCAGGTTGAGCCAAAAAAAACGTGCTTAGTAACTTATAATCTGTCCGGGACTTCCATGACCGGGGGGAGAGGGGAGAGGGGAGAGGGGAGGAGGTGGCGCAGCGGTCCCAGGCAGGATGCCGCTGCGCCGGCGGGAATCGGTTGCTAAAAGCTCTCGAAGGCCTCGTCGCTCAGGTCCAGTTCGACGGCATGGCCCGCCGCACGGGTGAGCGGACGAGCCTGCGCGGCCACCTTCTTAGCCGGCTTGGGTGCCGCCTTGCGCGGGGCGGTCGCCGTCGAGGCGGAGTGGGCCACCCTGAAGAAGCTGATGGTGTGCTGCAGCTGTTCGGACTGCGAGGCGAGCTCTTCCGCGGTGGCGGACATCTCCTCGGCTGCAGAGGCGTTCTGCTGGATCACCTGGTCCAGTTGCTGGATCGCCTTGTTGATCTGCTCAGCTCCGGTGTCCTGTTCCCTGCTCGCCGCGGTAATTTCCTGTACCAGCCCGGCCGTTCTCTGGATGTCCGGGAGCATGGTCGACAGCATGGCGCCGGCGGTTTCGGCCACTTCCACGCTGGAGGAGGAGAGCTCCGAGATCTCGGCTGCCGCCTTCTGGGAGCGCTCGGCAAGCTTTCTCACCTCGGAGGCGACCACGGCGAACCCCTTGCCGTGCTCGCCGGCGCGTGCCGCCTCGATGGCAGCGTTCAGGGCCAGCAGGTTGGTCTGGCGCGCGATTTCCTCGATGATCGAGATTTTGCCGGCGATCTCCTTCATCGCGGTCACCGTCTGAGCCACCGCCTTGCCCCCCTCCTGCGCGTCCGTCGCTGATTTTACCGCTATCTTCTCGGTCTGCAGGGCGTTGTCCGCGTTCTGCCTGATGTTGGAGGACATCTCTTCCATGGAGGAGGAGGCTTCCTCCGCGGCGGCGGCCTGCTCGGTGGCGCCCTGGGACATCTGCTCGGCGCTGGAGGACATCTGCTGGCTGCCGGCCGCCACGTTGTCCGCCGCGTTCTTGACGTCGTTGACCACCTCGGACAGCTTGCCGACCATGTTGGCCAGCGAGCGCATCAGCTCGTCTTCGGCGGAACGTTCGGTGATGGTCACGGTGAGGTTGCCGCCGGCCACCTCCCTGGAGGCGGCGGTGATGGTTTCGGTGGCCCGGATCAGCACGTTCAGGTTGTTCTTGATCTCGTTGAAGTCACCCTTGTACTCTTCGGTGATCTCGGGGGGCATGTTCCCCTTGGAGATGCGCTCCACATATTCGGCCGCCACGTTGAGCGGGCCGATCACCGCGTCGAGGGTGCCGTTCACCCCTTCCACTACCTCGCGATAGGCGCCCTGGTGCCGGGAGACGTCCGCGCGGCTGGCCAGTTTCCCTTCCATGGCGGCAGATGAGAGAGCCATGGTGTCCGCCACCAGCCCCTTGATGCTCGCCACCATGGTCTGCATGGCCCGAAGAAGCTGCCCCGTCTCGTCCTTTCCCGTCTCGGGGATGCTGACGGAGAGGTCCCCCCGCGCCAGCTTTTCGGCAATGTCGACCCCGGTGCCGAGCGCGCGGCTGATCATGCGGGAGACCAGGACCGCCAGGAAGGCCCCGATCAGGACCGCGGCCACCAGGGCGGCGATGATCATCCAGCGGGAACTTGCATAGGTCCGGGTGGCGCGGTGCGCCGCCTCCTCGGCCCCCTTGTCGTTCATGGCCACACCCTTCTCGATGGAAACCACCGCCTCGTTGAAGCTCTTGGCGCCGTCACCCTGCAAAAGCGCCAGGGCCTGCTGCTTCTTGTTCTGGCGGGAAAACTCGATGACCTTCTGGTGGTCTGCCAGGTACTGGCCCCACTCGGCGGTGAACTCCTGCAGGCTCCTTTTCTCCTCCGGGGTATCGGTCACCTTCTCGTACTGGGCCGTCACCTTCCTGATGCCGGCGATCTCCTCTTCCAGGGTCTTCTCGCATTTTTTCATCTCTTCCTGCGTGGTGGCCAGGACGTGCTGGAATTCGGTGTTGCGCACGTCCCCCATCCCTATGCGCATGTCGTCCAGGGCGTTTACGCCTGGCAGCCACTGTGTGGTGACCTCGACGGTGTCCTGGTTCAGGCGTGCCAGCTGCCAGATGGAGAAGAGTCCCAGTGTCGTGGCGAGCAGCAGTACCGACGCTACGACCGCCAGGATCTTCCCGCCGATCTTCATGTCATTGAACCATTTCATGTCTCACTCCTCTTCTTGGTTGGTGTCAGGGCCGCTGCCGCGGCCGGTCGTGCTGCCGGGGTTACGCGTTCACCGCAGCCGCATCCTCCATCTCCTGGACCGCATCCAGGTCGTGGCTGCTGAAGATCCGGTCGATGTCCAGGATGATGATGAACTGTTCGTTGTGCTTTCCCATCCCCTTGATGAAGTCGACGTTCAGGTTGGTGCCGATGCGCGGGGGAGGCTCGATCTGCTCCGGCTCGAGGTCGAGCACCTCCTGGACCGCGTCGGCCATGGCTCCCATGATCAGCGTTTCCCCTTCCAGTTCAATCTCGGTGATGATGACGCAGGTGTTTACGGTCTGCTCGGTGCCGTTCATGCCGAACTTCAGGCGCAGGTCGAGCACCGGCACCACGCTGCCGCGCAGGTTGATCACCCCCCGCATGAAGTCAGGCGTCCCGGGCACCTTGGTGACCGAGGTGAAATCCAGCACCTCCCGGACCTTGCCGATATCGAGCGCGAACAGTTCCTGGTCGAGGTTGAAGGTCAGGTACTGAATTGTCTCAGTGATGGTCTCAACTGCCATGGGACGTCCTCCTGTTTCTGTTAAGATACTGGTGTGACCCTAGCTGTTGGGGAGGTCAATGTCAGAGGCGGGGTGGGATCGGTTGAACTATCTGTATATATCGGCCTCATTGCGGGCGGATTAAGAAAAATTTTCGATGAGCCGTAGGAAAGTTGGATCTGCTGTGTTCTAAAAGTCCTAGACTTCGTCTCTCGTTCGATGCATTATGTGCCCCTTTGTGTGAGATATGATTGAACTTATTGACCTGCGGCTATGAATGGGGGTACAGGAAATACAGGAGGATGACATGGATGACACGATGAGAAGAAAGGACCGGCAACTTTCGGCGCGGGCCGCCAACGAGATCCTGGCACAGGGGAGCATCTGCCAGCTGGCAATGGCGGCGCAGGGGGAGCCCTACCTGGTGACGCTGAACTACGGTTACCGGGACTCCGCCCTGTATTTCCACTGCGCGAAGGCGGGGCGCAAGCTGGAAATTCTGGAGCAGAACAACCGGGTCTGCTTCACGGTAGTCGAGCACGGCGCAGTCCTGCCCGCGGACAAGGCCTGCGATTTCACCATGAAGTACCGCAGCGTGGTCGGGTACGGCACCGCGCGGGTGATCGACGGCTACCGGGAAAAATGCGAGGCGCTGGGTATAATCATGGCTCAGTACGCCCCCGGTGACAGTTTCGAGTTCCCGGAGGCGACCCTGGCCGCAACCACGGTTTTCGTCGTGGACATCTCGTCCATGGCTGCCAAGAGCAACCACTGACCGCAAAACGAGGTCCTCATGAACATCCTGGCCATCGATCCCGGATCCACGTCGACCAAGGTAGGGGTGCAACGCGCGGGGAAACTCGTCAAGGCGACCATCGAACACCCCCGCCTCGAGATCGAGAGTTTCCACGCCGTGATGGAGCAGTTGGACTACCGGATGGAACACCTGGTCCGCTACCTGCGTGAAACCGGTGCCGAGCAGCTGCGTTGGGACGCGGTGGTCGGGCGCGGCGGCCTGGTCCGCCCGGTGCCGAGCGGGGTCTACCTGGTGGAGGAGCCGCTGCTTGGGGACCTGATGCGGGGGGTGAACGGCGAGCACGCGGCGAACCTAGGCGGGGTCATGGCCCACGCGGTGGCGGCGCGCCAGGGGGCACCGGCCTTCGTGGTGGACCCGCCGGTCATCGACGAGATGTGGCCGGTAGCCCGCATCTCCGGCATGGCGGGGATCGAGCGGCGCAGCATGTTCCACGCCCTGAACCAGAAGGCGGCGGCGCGCGAGGTGGCGCGGGAGTTGGGGAAGCCGTACCAGGAGCTGAACCTGATCGTGGCGCATATGGGGGGCGGCATCACGGTGGGAGCGCACCGCAAGGGGCTGGTGGTGGACGTGAACAACGGCCTCAACGGGGACGGCCCTTTCTCCCCCGAGCGGACCGGCGGCCTCCCGGTGATCGGGGTGTTGCAGCTCGTGGAGCAGGGGGCCTTCACCACGGAGCAGCTGAAGAGCATCGTGGCGCGCAAGGGGGGCGTCTTCTCCTACCTCGGGACGGTGGACCTGCGCGAGGCGGAGGAAAACGCCCAAAAGGGGGACCGGTGGGCGGCCCTGGTGCTGGAGGCCATGGTCTACCAGGTCGCCAAGGAGATCGGCGCCCTGGCCGCCGCCCTTTCCGGGGAGGTGGACGGCATCGTCTTGACCGGTGGGCTCGCCTTCAGCGACGCCGTGGTGTCGGGAGTGCGGCGGCGGGTGGCCTTCATCGCGCCGCTATTCGTGCTGCCGGGGGAGTTCGAGATAGAGGCGCTGATCGGGGGGGCGTCAAGGGTCCTCTCCGGCGCCGAAGAGGCGCGGCGTTACCCGGGAGGAACCGATGAAGATCGGACCTAATCTGAGGGCCGTGGTCGCGGCCAAGGGCGTGCCGATGGACGAGGTGCGCGAGGCGCTTGGGTGGGACCGGGAGACCCTGGACCGGGTGCTCGCCGACCGGCTCTCCCCCGGCATCTCGGAGCTCTTGAGGCTCGCCACCTTCCTGGGGGTCGGCA
Organism: Geomonas diazotrophica; assembly: GCF_018919385.1. Taxonomy (GTDB): domain Bacteria; phylum Desulfobacterota; class Desulfuromonadia; order Geobacterales; family Geobacteraceae; genus Geomonas; species Geomonas diazotrophica. The sequence goes on along the minus strand of NZ_JAHLMF010000006.1, from coordinate 138,681 downwards.
TCTCCCGGCTTTTGGGGGGCGACCAGGAGTCGGGGCGGCGCGCGGTGAAGACCGGCAAGGACGAGCGGGTCGGGGTGGACCGGCGCAACGCCCTGCACTACGAGAGTCTGGCGCAGGCCTTCGCCGGCCGGCACCTGGAGCCTTTCGTGGTGGACCTGTACCGCGCCCCGGAAACGGAGCCGGATCTGAGCCGCCACCCCGGCGAGGAGTTCCTGTTCGTCCTCTCCGGCGAGCTCGAGGTCAACGTGGACGGCGAACCCTTCCACCTCGAGGAGGGGGACTCACTGTACTTCGACTCCCTGCTGCCGCACGTGCTGGTCTCCCTCAGCGAACACACCCGGCTGATGGCGGTGCTCTACCGGGGCGAGTCCATGCTGCAGCTCACCAAGGGGCACGGCATGAAGAGCCTCATCGAGGCGGCGAGGCTCGCCCCGCGCCAGAACGTGGTCCTGGTCTGCCCCGACCCCTGTTCCCTCAAGGCGGTGAACAAGGGGATCGAGGAGGGGATCCTGGAGACCGCCTTCCTGGTGGGGGATCCGGTCCAGGTGCGCGCATCCTGCGCCGACCTCATGATCTTCGAGAAGCAGTACCGTTTCGTCACCGTCCCCGCCGGAGCAGACCACGAGCGGGAGGCGGCGCTGGCCGGCGTGGAGCTTGTGGCTGGCCGGCAGGGGGACCTCCTCATGAAGGGGGGGATCAACACCGCAGTCCTGATGAAGGCGGTCCTCGCCAAGAAGACCGGGATCGGCACCGGCAGGAGGCTCTCCAACGTCAGCATCTTCGAGCTTCCGGGCGTGGAGCGGCTCATCTTCCTGACCGACCCCGCCATCAACCCCGAACTCTTCGCGCACCAGGAGGCCGCCTCGGCCATCGACATCATCGAAAACGCCATCCACGTGGCGCGCGCCCTGGGGGTCGAGCGTCCCAAGGTGGCGCTTTTGGAGGCGAACGAGGTCCCTTCCGCCAACATCCCCACCACGCTCCTGGAACAGGAGCTTTCCCGGCGCCAATGGCCGCAGGCCGACGTCTACGGTCCGCTCTCCTACGACCTCGCCCTCTACCCGGAGTCGGTGCGCAAGAAGGGTCTTACCGGGAACCCCGTGGCCGGCCAGGCCGACATCATCGTGGTGCCGCACATCTCGGGGGGGAACTTCCTCTACAAGAGCTGGGTCTTCACCATGGGGGCCGAGGTTGCCAACGTGGTGTTGGGCGCCCGCGCCCCCATCATCCTTACCTCCAGAAGCGACAGCGACCTCACCAAGTTCCTCACCATCTGCGCCAGTTCCCTCTACGGCCACTACCTGCGCCGGGAAGGGTGAAAAGGGGGAGATTCCCTTTGCCGTTTGCTTTCCCCACGGCGGCCGGGTATGCTAATGAACGTTTGATCACTCCGACGCGAGGAAAGCATGCCCAGCATCCCGCTCATCATCGGCCACCGTGGCGCCTCCCGTGACGCTCCCGAAAACACCCTTGCCTCGTTCAGGCTCGCCTTCGCGCAGGGGGCGGACGGCATCGAGGCCGATTTCCGGCTCACCCGTGACGGCCGCATCGTCTGCCTGCACGACGCCGGCGCCTCCCGCACCGCCGGCAGCGACCTCGAGGTGGCCGAGGCGACCCTGGCCGATCTGCAGCGTCTCGACGCCGGGAGCTGGAAGGGGGGGGAGTGGCGTGACGAGCGCATCCCGACCCTGGCACAGGTGCTCGAGACGCTCCCCGCCGGCAAGAGGCTCTTCATCGAGCTCAAGTGCGGGGCCGAGATCCTCCCCCCCCTGGCCGCAGACCTCGCCCGCGCCGGGGTCCCGGCGGAACGGATCCGCTTCCTCGCCTTCGACCACCTGCTGGTGGCCGCGCTCAAGAAGCGCCTTCCCGACCATCGCGCCTGCTGGCTCTGCGACTACCGCTGGCGCGGCGGCTGGCATCCCTCGGCCGGAGAGGTACTCTCCCGGCTGGACGAGATCGGCGCCGACGGCCTGGCCAGCAGGGACCGCGCCATACTCGACGCCTCGCTGGTGGGGGGGGTGCGGGAACGCGGGCTGGAAATCCACGTCTGGACCGTCGACTCCGCACGGGACGCCAAAAGGCTCTGCGACCTCGGCGTCGACTCCATCATGACCAACCGCCCGGGATGGCTGCGCCGTGCCCTGGAGCTGCCGCAGGAGAGAGCATGAACCGCAAGGCATACCTCGCCACCGGCCGCATGATCGCGATGCTCCAGGGGTTCTCCAAGCTGCGGGTTAACGTCCACGGCAAGGAGCACATCCCCGAAGGTCCCGTCGTCTTCGTGGTGAACCACTTCACCCGCATCGAGACGGTGCTGCTTCCCTACCACATCTACCGCCTGACCAAAATCCCGGTCTGGTCCCTGGCCGACGCCTCGCTGTTCGCGGGTCCGCTGGGGCGCTTTCTTGACCTGATGGGGGCGGTCTCCACCAAGAACCCGGACCGCGACCGGGTCATCGTCAAGACCCTGCTCACCGGCGAGGCGAGCTGGATCATCTTCCCGGAGGGGAGGATGGTGAAGGACAAGGAGCTGTTCAAAAAGCACCTGCTCCTTCCTCCCAGCGGGGTGCGTCCCCGTTCCGGCGCCGCCACGCTCGCGCTGCGCACCGAGTTCTACCGGCAGAGGATGCTGAGGCTGCAGGGGGTGGCGCCGGAGGAGGTGGCGAGGCTCCAGGGGATGTTCCAGATCCCCGACCTCGGGCCGCTCAAGAAGGTAAAGTGCCACATCGTCCCGGTGAACATCACCTACTACCCGCTGCGTGCACGGGAGAACGCGCTCAGCAGGCTCACCGAGCTCTTCCTTGGGGAGGCCCCCCTGCACCTGAAAGAGGAGATCCTCACCGAGGGGAGCATGCTCCTCTCCGGCGTGGACATCGACATCCGCTTCGGCAGCCCCATCGACCCTTCCGCCTATCTCACGAGCCGGGGCGTCGAGGCCGACATCGTCTCCACGGCAAGCTACGGCTTCGACGATAACCTCCCCTCGCTGAGCGAGATGAAGCACGCGGCCAACCGCCTCATGCAGCGCTACATGAGCAGCATCTACAGCCTCACCACGGTGAACCACGACCATCTCTTCGCCTCTCTTCTGAGGGCCTATCCCTTCAAGGCGATCGACGAGGACGACTTCAGGCGCAGGGTCTTCCTGCTGACCAAGCTCTGCCTGAGGGACACCGCCTGCAGGCTGCACCAAAGCCTCAGTACCGACCAGGTGTCGCTGTTGACCGACGACCGCTACCATAAGTACCGCGAGTTCCGCGAACTGGCGCTGGAGAAGGGGGTGGTGGTGCAAAAGGACGGCGAACTGGTGAAGGACCGGGCCAAGTTCTCCGCTCCCTTCGAGATGCAGCGCGCCAGGATCGACAACCCCATCGGCGTCATCGCCAACGAGGTGCTCCCGCTCACCCCGCTGCAGCGCGAGGTGCACCTCATGGCGTGGCTGCCGGTCTGGCTGGTGCGCAAGAAGGTGGCGCAGATCCTTGAAACCCAGGCGCTGGAGGAATTCGACGCCGACTACCGCACATACTTCCGCGAGGGGGAGAGCAAGGAGAGCGAGGTGGGGATGCCCGTGCTCCTGAAGGGGACCTCGCGCCGCCTGGGAGTGGTGCTGGTGCACGGCCTTCTCTCGGTACCGGCGCAGATGCTGGAGCTCGCCCGCTACCTGCAGGGGAAGGGGCTCTGGGTCTACCTGGTGCGCCTGAAAGGGCACGGCACCTCCCCGGAGGACCTCGCCCTCAGAAACGGCAACGACTGGGTGGCATCGGTGGATCTCGGCTACGCCCTGATGAAGGCCCTCTGCGACCGGGTCGTCGTCGGCGGCTTCTCCTTCGGAGGGGGAGTGGCGCTGGACTGCGCCAGCCGGGTGGGGGACGCGGCGGGAGTCTTCGCCGTCTGCCCGCCGCAGCGGCTTTTGGACATCTCCTCCCGCTTCGCGCCGGCGGTCACCGTCTGGAACCGGGTCATGGACGTCTTCAGCTACCAGTGGGCCAAGAAGGAGTTCGTGGAGAGCGTCCCGGAACGCCCGGAGCTGAACTACACCAGGATCCCGGTCAGCGCGCTGCGTGCCATGGAGCGTTTCATGAGCGAGCTGGAGCCGAAGCTGGCCGGGATCCGGACGCCGGTCCTGGTGCTGCAGTCCGAGGGGGACCCGGTGGTCGACCCGCGCGGCTCGCAGCGGCTCTTCGAGATGCTGGGGAGCGAGCACAAGAGCTACCGGAGGTTCCCGCTCAAGCGCCACGGCATCCTGGCCGGCGCGGGCTCCGAGGAGGTGCACGCCGCGGTGGGCGCTTTCCTCGACGCCATGCCGGGGGCTCGGGGCGTCGGGGAGGGACCGCAGCAGGGGTAGCGGGCTTTTCAGATCTGTCGGGATCTGCTACAAGGGTGGTATGGGAAACGACAACTGGCAGGGGATATTGCAGAAGAGGCACTGGGTCTTCGACCTGGACGGCACCCTCACCGTGGCCATCCACGACTTCGTTCACATAAGGAGCGTGCTGGGGGTCCCCCAGGGGAGCGACATCCTGGGGCACCTGGACGAGCTACCCGAGGCGGAGGGGATACGGGCGCGGGCGCTTTTGCAGTCGATCGAGGAAGAGCTGGCGGGAAGGACGGAACCGGCCGAGGGGGCGCTGGAGCTTTTGCAGCTGTTGCACGAGCGCGGCACCCGGATCGGGGTCCTCACCCGAAACACCAGGGAAAACGCACTGGCCACCCTGTCGCGCATCGGGCTCACTCCCTTCATCGGGGCAGGGGACGTGCTGGGGCGGGACGAAGCGCGGGCCAAGCCCGACCCGGACGGCATCCACAAACTGGCGTGCCGCTGGGGAGTCTCCCCGGCGGCACTGGTAATGGTCGGTGATTACGCCTTCGACCTGCAGACCGGTCGCGCGGCCGGCGCCGGCACCGTTCATGTCGATCCTGCCCGCGCCTTCCGCTGGCCCGAGCTCACCGACCTCGCGGTCGGGAGCCTGGCCGAGCTGGCGCAGGCGCTTCAGGCCAGCGTCTCCAGCTCATGGTCGGCTATCTGCACGATCTCGTCGTAGATGGCCAGCATGACGTGCATGTCGCACCACTTCCTGGTCATGGCGTGGATCAGGTAGCCTCCGTTCACCAGGGTCCCGGAAAGGAGCGCGATGCCCAGCATTCTCTGTTCCTCGACCGACAACAGGAAGCAGGCGTAGACCGCGATGTTCACCATGGAGAAGAGCCACGCCACCTCGGGACCCTTGAACGGGTTGAGCATGACCTTGGTGAGGTCCATGTAGTAGCGGGTAAGCCCCCGCACCCTGCGCATGCAGTCGATGATCCCTTCGCTTTGCTCCTTCAGGTACAGGCTGGCCAGGAAATGGGTGCTCGCCTTTTCTTTGCCCTTCGCCATCCGTTCCTTCACGTACATGTCGATCGCTTCGTCCACTGTCTCTTTGCTCATGGCTGCCACCTTTGGATGCCTGTTCCTGCATCCGGTCGGATCTCTATGTGAGGGGCGTTCATTCGCCCTTCGGATCAAGTAGGGGGAAAGGGCTCTGGCATCGGCGGAGGTCGAGCCTTGCATAAGGAAAACTATGGTGCAAAAGAGCCTAGGTGTCAACAGCTCTCCCCTTGCGTATCTGTCCCATTTATCGGCGCAACTTTGCTTTAGTTGACAACTTTCTGCTCCTGCCGTACTCTCGGAGCCTGTCTTGAAGGGAATCGCGGCGCAACTGCCTGAAACTTCGATCTGGAGGGGTATGGGGAACAAACATCAGCACGGGAAAGGCCTGGCCGAGCAGGGGCTCATCGTCTCCCATTTCGGGGTTGCTGTAGAGGTGCTCTTTGAGACGGGCGAGCGGCGCATGGTGAAGGTGAAGCGCAACTCGGGGCACGTGGTCGGCGACGGGGTCACGGTGGTCGGCGAGGTGCTGCACAGGCTCCCCAGGAGGACCGAGTTGAGCCGGCGTGACGCCCGCGGGGGCATCCACCTGGTCGCCGCCAACCTCGACGTGCTCGGCGTGGTTCTCGCTCCCGGCACCCCCTCCGGATTCCTGGACCGCGCCATCGTCGCAGCCCGCACCGCCGGGTTGGCCCCCTTCGTCGTCCTCAACAAGTGCGACCTTCCCGAGGCCTTAGAGCTTGGCAGGGTGATCGGCTCGGTCTACGACGGCATCCTTCCCTTGTTCCCCTTGAGCGCCGTCACCGGAGCCGGCATCGAGCCGCTGCGGGACTTTCTGCGCCAGGGGCACCGGGGCGCCTTCGTCGGCACCACCGGGGTGGGGAAGAGCTCCCTGATGAACGCGCTCTGCCCCGAGCTCAACCTGAAGGTCGGGGCGCTCTCCGACTACAACTGGACCGGCAGGCACACCACCACCGTTTCGTCCCTGCACGCCCTTCCCGGCGGCGGAGAACTGGTGGATACCCCGGGTTTTAGGGACTTCGGCCTCGTGGACATCACCGTGCAGGAGCTTGCCGCCTGGTTTCCCGGCTTCGAGTCGCTGCAGGACCACCGTTGCCGGTTCAACGACTGCCGCCATCGGCAGGAGCCGGGATGCGCGGTGCGCGACGAGGTCACCTCGGGGGGGATCAGCGAGGAACGCTACCAGACCTACCTGGTGCTCCTGGGCGAGGTCGAGGCGCTGGAAGAGGAGGCGCTGCGGCGCAACTGGAAGAAATAGAGAGTAAAGAGGAGATACATGGCCGTACCCTGGAAAGTATTGCAAAGCGTGAGCACCGGCGACGGGATCTTGGAACTGAGACAGCGCGGCGAGCGGGATTTCCTGATCACCGTGAACGGACTGGTGCTGATGAACAGCTCTCTGCACCGGTCGGAGGTGGCGCTGGGGGAGGTGGCCTGCGGCCATCTGAAGCACGAGGCGGCGCCCCGGGTGCTGGTGGGGGGACTGGGGATGGCGATCACCCTGCGGGCGGTGCTGGACCAGTTGCCGGAGAAGGCGAGCGTGCTGGTGGCGGAACTGAACCCGGTGGTCCTGCAGTGGTGCCGAGGACCGTTGGCGCCGCTCACCGCCGGGGCGGCCGACGATCCCCGGGTCGAAGTGGAGATCGCCAACGTGGCCGACGTGATCAGGCGAAGCGCCATGCAGAAAAGCAGCTTCGACGCCATCGTGCTCGATCTCTACACCGGGCCCCATGCCAAGACGGACAAGATAGCGGACCCGCTCTACGGCGAGATCGCCATCGAGATGAGCAAGGGGGCCCTAAAGCCTGGCGGCGTGTTCGCCGTCTGGGGTGAAAACTACGACCAGGGCTTCGACAAGCGCCTGCGCCAGGCCGGTTTCTCGGTCACCTGCGACCGTCCCGGCCGCGGCGGACTGCGGCACGTCGTCTACCTGGCCCGCCTGGCGGCCCGTCCTGAATCTCGTCCGGAAGGGCGCCCGAAACGGCCGTCCCGCCGGTGACAGGTACCTCCAGCTAACAATTCCAACCGCCCCCGACTCTCCCGCGCCCTCACCCCCACCCCCCTCTCCCTGAGGGAGAGGGGAGGCGAAAGTCTCCCTGCCAGCCGCAGGGCACCGCCCACCGCTGCCCCCTATCCTCAGGCGGCCGCGCCGAAATCGGCGCCCGCGTACTGCACCGCGGCGGGATCGTTCGCCCTCGGGGGGGACACCGCGTGCACGCCGCCGCAGGAGGGGCACCCCTGCACGAACGTCCGCAGCACGAACTCCCTGCCGCATTCCTGGCATCGTACCTCCAGCGCGTTGGGCAGCGGCGAACATGCCACCCGCCCGCCGTGAGCCGCCAGTACAAACTCAACCAGTTCCCTTCCCGTAGCGTAGGGGCCACCGCTCCTGGAGCTACCCGAACCGCAATCGCACATCCTTCCTCCCTTGTTTCTTTTTGGTTCACCAGCGTGCCGCAGGCTAGCACGGCGCCGCTCCCGCCTTCCTTGACCTCGGTCAAAAAACCGCGCTTACCAAACGATTTCCACCCCCGACAGTCGCTAAATTCGCCCCTCGGCTTATTGCAAAGGCGCCCGCTTCCAGTATATTGTGTTGGTGTTTTTTAATGTAAATCCGCGAGCGAGGAGACGACCCAGATGGAAGAAGAGAAACCGAGCGTGGAAATCGCAGACATCGGAATCGTCAACAGCCACGATCACCTCTGCCTGCTGTACCAGGAAGAGACAGAGGTGCTGAACCTGGTGCTCCACTTCATCCAGAAGGGGGTGGCGATAGGGGAGCGCTGCGTCTACCTGAACGCCGCCCAGCAGAAGCTGGAGCGGCTGCTGCAAAACGTAGTCGAGGTACAGAAACAGGACTCAGGCGCGCTGGTCCTGCTGCCGGTGAAGCAGACCTGGCTCAGGGGAGGGACGTTCAGGCAGGAGCGGGTCTTGGAGCTTTTGCGCAACATCTGTGCTGGCGCCGCGGCCGAGGGATTCAGCGGGACCCGGATCATCTGCGACATGGCCTGGGCGGTGAAGGACGCCAAGTCGCTGGAGCTTTTGAACCGGTTCGAGCGCGACCTCACCTCGTTTGCAGCGGAACACGATACGGCGTTGCTCTGCCTGTACGACCGGCGGCTGTTCAGCCCGGAACTGCTCCTGGAACTGGCCCGCATCCACCCGGGGGTGGTCAGCGGCGGCAGGGTCTGCGGCAACCCGCTGTTCATCCCGCCGGGGGCGCAGCCGCGCAAGAAGGCTGCGGTGTGCGAACTGGACGTATTTTTGGCCGCCTCCCAGCGCATCACCACGGTGGAGGCGGAAACGGAGCGGCTCAAGCAGGAACTGGAGCAGGCCTATGCGGCCCTGGCCCGCAAGATCTACGAGAACTGGCAGGAAGAGGACACCTTGCGGGCCAGCGAACAGGAGATCCACGAGAAGGACGAGGCGCTCCTCGCCAACCGCAGGCGCCTGCAGACCATCCTGCAGCATCTCCCGGCGGTCATGATGGCCTTTGACAATGCCGATCGCCTGGCCGCCTGCAACCACGAGTTCGAGCGGGTGACCGGCTACCGGGGCGAGGAGGTGATGGGGAAACCGATGCTGGAGCTGCTCCAGGTCGACGGTGCGCTACGCGAGGATGTGGTGTCGGCGCACCCGCCGCAGGGGGGGGACTACCGGGGGCGGGAATGGAATCTCCGCTGCAGGGATGGCTCCCCCAAACTCATCTCCTGGTCCAACATCTCGCGCTACGTGCCGATCACGGGGTGGGTGAACTGGATCATCGGGCTGGACGTGACCCCGAGGGTGCAGGCGGAGAACGGGCTCAGGGCGCTAAAGGGAGAGCTGGAGGCCCGCACCGCGGAGCTTGAGGCCATCGGACAGGCGGTGTCCCAAGATCTGGGGGCGCGGCTGGCACGGATCAGCGGGGATTGCGGCAGGTTGCAAAAGCTCAACAAAAGCCAGCTCGACCCTCCCTGCCGCGAGCTTTTGGAGGACATCGGCGCCGCGGCGCGGGAGCTTTCCGGGGCCGTCGCCGCCCTGGAGCGCATGACCGCGCTGACCGCGGCGGAGCTGCAGCCGGTGGAGGTGGACCTGAGCGCCATGGCATCGGAGATCGCGGCCCAGCTAAGCGACCACGCCCAACGCCCGGTCGATTTCCGGATCGAGGATGGGGTGACGGTCACCGGCGACAAGGACATGCTGCGGCTGGCGATGGAGCAGCTTTTGGGGAACGCCTGGCACTGCACCATCGGCGTCAAACACCCGGTGATCAAGTTCGGCACCGCGCAGGTCGAGGGGGAGCGCAGTTGCTATGTGAGCGACAACGGCCCCCGGCTGAGCGCGAGCCTGTGTGAGGCGACCGGCGGCGGGAGCGGTCCGGAAGGAAGTTGCCGCGGCATCGGATTCGCCACGGTACAGCGCATCATCAACCTGCATCGGGGGCGGATTTGGAGCGCGGAGCAGGCAGGGAAGGGGGGGACCCTCTACTTCCAGGTCTAGCGACGCCTTAAGGCAGAGAGGCTGGTCATGAAAAGCAACGAAGCGACGCCGGCAGTAGTGGTGGTGGATGACGACCAGGAGATGCTGCAGATCTACCGGGCGCTTTTGCAGGGGCACGGCGTCGGGCCGGTGTTGACTTTCGACGACGGCGAGACGCTGGTTCTCTACCTGCGCCGCAACGAGGCGGCCCTGGTGGTCCTGGACCTGGCGCTTCCCACCGTAACCGGGCGTGATCTTTTGCCCCGCCTGGTCGAGGAATTTCCGCATCTGCCGGTGTTGATCATCACCGGCCTGGCCGAGGTGGGGCAGGCGGTTTCCTGCATGCGTGCCGGGGCCTGCGACTACCTGTTGAAGCCGATCGACAACGCGCTCTTCCTCGCTGCCATCGACCGCGCGCTGGGGCTATCCGAGGACGAGAACCGGCTGCGTCGGCGGCGCATGCCCTTCCCCGACATCGTCACCGAGGACCCGCAGATGCTGCGGCTCATGAAACGGGCCCAGGCGGTCTCCCATACCGGGCAGCCGGTGCTGATCACCGGGGAAACCGGCGTCGGCAAGGAGCTCTTCGCCGAGGCGGTGCATCGTTGCTCGGGGAAAAAGGGGGCGATGGTCACGGTGAACGTGGCGGGGCTTGACGATGCCGTCTTCTCCGACACGTTGTTCGGCCACCGCAAGGGGGCCTTCACCAGCGCCCAGGAGAACCGCGAGGGGCTGATCAGGAAGGCTGCGGGGGGGACCCTCTTCCTTGACGAAATCGGCGACCTGCGCGAGGGCGCCCAAGTCAAACTGCTGCGGCTGATCCAGGAGCACGAGTACCTGCCGCTTGGTTGCGATGTGGCGGCGAAAACGGACGCCGGCATCGTGGTGGCCACCAACCGGGACCTGAAGCAGCTTCTGGAGCAGGGGAAGTTGCGCGAAGACCTTTACTACCGGCTGAGCTGCCACCGGCTCCACATCCCGCCGCTTAGGGAGAGGCAGGGGGACATCCCCTTGCTGCTGGAACATTTCGTGACCCTGGCCTCCCGGCAGATGGGGAAAAAGCGACCATGGTACCCTTCCGAGCTGCCGCGGCTGTTGCAGCGGTACCACTTCCCGGGGAACGTGCGCGAGCTGCAGGCCATGGTCTACGACGCAGTCGCCCTGCACGAGAAGGGCCCCCTTTCGCTGGCGGCCTTCCGCACCAACATGAGCGCCCCCTCCGGCAAGGGACTCACCGTTGAGGGGCACGAGATCGTCACGGTCATCTTCAACGGGTTTCCCAGCATAAAGGAGGCGCAGTCGCACCTGATCAGCGAGGCGCTGCGGATGTCCAACGGCAATCAGGGCGAGGCCGCGACTCTGCTGGGGATCTCCAGGCAAGCCCTCAACAACCGGCTCAGGAGGAGGTCGGCCTGAACCGGTTGCAACGGAAGTTGCACCTGCCACAAACGTTGCCTGCCTCCGATCCGCCGCCAGCAAGGCCTCGGCGCCCTCAGCCACCAAAACGGTAAACCTTTGTTGCCTGTCCCAGCGCCGCGCTTGGTACCCGGCATGGGTAAGTGGCCGGAATGTCGCGGGCAGATCGGGAGGGGGGCATGGGCACGGTTGCTGCTGATGTACCAGGACGGATCGAGTCGCAATGGCGAAAAATGGGATCTTTACAGGGTAGCAGGGACGTCTGTTCGGGGAAGCGGCCGCGGCCGCTTCCAGGTGCACCGGGAAAGACGTCACATGGCGAGCCCCGCAAGGGGGCAAGGTCAACAGGGGGTGCCCCATGACCGACACGTACAAGGCAAAGAGGAACAACGGGGAGGGGCGTTTTTTGAGCATAGACAAGGAAATAGCGTCGAGCATGCTGAACGCGTCTTACGCGGTCGATCTCAAGTCGGCCGTGCATAACTCGCTGGAGACCATTCGCAACATGCTCCTTGAGCGCCCTAACAACGAGGAGATCAGCCTGCTGACCCAGCAGGTGGAGCGCCTGCTCACCGAGCAGACCGAGCGGCTGGAATCCATCAACCGGGACCTTGAGGCTTTCAACTACTCGGTGGCCCACGACCTGTGCGCGCCGCTCAGGAGGATCTGCGGCTTCACCCGCGCGCTGCAGGAGCAGTACGCCGGACGGCTCGACCTGGAGGGGATGGATTACCTGGAGCGCATCTTCAAGTCCAGCCAGCACATGAACGACCTGATCGAGGCACTTTTGCAGCTCTCCCAGCTTTCCTACCTGAACCTGAAGCGGGAGGTGGTGGACCTCTCCGAGATAGTCAGCGACACCGCGGCCGACCTGGCCCAGGGAACCCCGCAGCGCAAGGTCGAATTCGTGATCCAGCCCAGGATCCGCACCTTCGGCGACCATAACCTGCTCGAAATCGCCATGAAAAACCTTCTGAGGAACGCCTGGAAATTCACCCAGATGCGGGAGGCCGCCCGCATAGAGTTCGGGGCGCAGGAGAGCGCCTCGGACAAGACCTGTTTCCTGAAGGACAACGGCATAGGCTTCGACATGGCCAACGCCGAGCGGATGTTCCACGCCTTCCAGCGCCTGCACAGTTCGAGCGAATACCCCGGAAACGGCATCGGCCTCACCACCGTGCAGCGCATCATCAACCGCCACGGCGGGCGCATCTGGGCCGAAGGAGAGATCGACAAGGGGGCCACCTTCTACTTCACGCTGCAGTCGTGCATAACCTGAAAAGTCCCTTTTGCTGCGCGGCCCGATCTGCTATCATCCCTTCACATTAAAATCGGAGGCGGGCATGCACGAGATGAGCATAACCCAGAGCGTGGTGGAGATCTGCGAGGGACACGCGGCGGGGCGCAAGGTGGTGGAGGTGGTTCTCGAGATCGGGGAGCTATCCGGTGTGGTGCCGGAGAGCGTGGAGTTCTGTTTCGAGGCCTGCAGCAAGGGGACCCTGCTGGAGGGGGCCAAGCTGACCATCGAAGAGGTGCCAGGGCGCGGGAGCTGCCCTGCCTGCCACGGCGAATTCCCGCTGCAAAGCCTCTTCTCCCCCTGCCCCGGGTGCGGTGCCTTCGGTCTCTCCGTCGTCTCGGGTGAGGAGCTGAGGGTGAAGGAACTGGAGCTTGCCTGATCCGTTTTGTATCACGCTCGGGACAAAATGATACAAAACCGGGACAGAAGTACCCAACAAAATGAAGCAACCAAAGGCGCAGCGCGGAGGACCCCCGCGGGCGCCATTTTTTTTGGCCAATGATTCCAGTGTATTACATTTTCAAATTTTGTTTACTCGATTGGCACGGGTGTTGCCGTATACGTGCGGTTTGATTTATCTCGAGGAGGCTTGTTATGAAAGAAGAGATGTTTTGCGAAGGGGTCACCCGCAGGAGTTTCATGAAGGCCTGTGTCACCGCCACCGCGATGATGGGGCTTCCCTTCGCCATGCATACGCAGGTGGCCGAGGCCGTTGAGAAAAACGGCAACCCTGCGGTGATCTGGCTTCACTTCCAGGAGTGCACCGGCTGCTCGGAGTCGCTGTTGCGTTCGTCCCACCCGACCATTTCCACGCTGATCCTGGACATGATCTCGCTGGACTACCACGAGACCCTCATGGTCGGCGCCGGCCACCAGGCCGAGCAGGCGCTGCACGATTCCATGAAGGCCAACCACGGCAAGTACATCCTGGTCGTGGAGGGGGCCATCCCGACCAAGCAGAACGGCATCTTCTGCAAGGTTTCCGGCAAGACCGCCCTCGAATCGCTGCAGCACGCGGCAGAAGGCGCAGCCGCCATCATCGCCATCGGCACTTGCGCTTCCTACGGCGGCATCCAGTCCGTCTCCCCGAACCCGACCGGCGCGGTCGGCGTGAAGGACATCATCAAGGACAAGCCGATCATCAACATCCCCGGCTGCCCCCCCAACCCCTACAACTTCCTGTCCACCGTGCTGTACTACCTGACCTTCAAGAAGGTGCCCGAGCTCGATCAGTTGGGCCGCCCGAAGTTCGCCTACGGCAGGAGGATCCACGAGCACTGCGAGCGTCGTCCGCACTTTGACGCCGGCCGCTTCGCCAAGGCCTACGGCGACCCGACCCACGCCCAGGGGTACTGCCTCTACAAGCTGGGTTGCAAGGGTCCCGCCACCTACGCCAACTGCTCCGTGCAGCGCTTCAACGACGTCGGCGCCTGGCCGGTTTCCATCGGTCACCCCTGCATCGGCTGCACCGAGCCGGATATCCTCTTCAAGACCGCCATTGCCGAGAAGGTGCAGATCCACGAGCCTACGCCGTTCGACAGCTACGCCCCGGTCGACCTGAAGGAGAAAGGGAAGGGTCCGGACCCGCTGACCACCGGCTTCGTCGGACTCGCGGCAGGTGCGGCACTTGGCGCCGGCGCAATGCTCGCCAAGAAGCTTCCGGGCGGTGAGGCGCAGGAGGATGCCCATGAAAAAGACAAGTAGACGCGACTTCCTGAAGCTGGCCGGCGCCACCGGCGCGGGGCTTCTCGCCTGCGGCGCGGGTAACGCCCTGGCCAACGAGGGACTCCAGGTCAACAACGAGGAACTCGGCATGCTCTACGACGCCACCAAGTGCGTCGGCTGCAAGGCGTGCATGTCGGCCTGCAAGAGGGTCAACTCCGACTACGGCTCACTCTCCTACGAGAAGGCGAAGTTCGACGAGGACGGCCTGTGGGATGCCCCGAGCGATCTCTCCGGCTCGACCCGTACCCTGATCAAGCTCTTCAAGGAGAGCGAGAAGCGCTGGAGCTACGTGAAGTACTCCTGCATGCACTGCCAGAAACCCTCCTGCGTTTCGGTCTGCCCGGTTTCAGCCATGACCAAGGAGAAGATCTCCGGCATCGTCGATTACAACAAGAACACCTGCATCGGCTGCCGTTACTGCCAGATCGCCTGCCCGTACAACATCCCGAAGTTCCAGTGGGAGAAGGCGGTGCCGCAGATCGTGAAGTGCGACCTGTGCAAGGCGACCAACCTGCGCGAGAAGGGGATCACGGCCTGCGCCGAGACCTGCCCGGCGGGCGCCATCAAGTTCGGCAAGAGGAAGGATCTCCTGGAGGAGGCACACCAGAGGCTGAAGGACGCGCCGGACAAGTACGTGGCCCACGTCTACGGCGAGCATGAAGGGGGGGGCACCAACCACCTCTACCTGGCCTCCATGCCGTTCAACAAGCTCGGTCTTCCCGAGATCAAGCCGGAAGCGCCGGCCGAGTTCTCCGAGAAGATCCAGCACACCATCTACAAGGGCTTCATCGCCCCGGTTGCCCTGTACAGCACCCTCTGCTTCATCGCGGTGAAGAACATGAAGAAACACCAAGGGCACGACGACGATCACAAGAAGGGGGATAAGTAATGGGACACAGCGAAGAATTCCAAAAGCTGGAAGGTAAGATCTTTACCAAATCCTTCTTCATCCTCCTCTCGGTCGTGCTGCTCGGTTTCTACTTCGTGGGCGTGCGCTACGTGAAGGGGATCGGCGCCGTCTCCAACATGAGCGACGGCTACCCCTGGGGCATCTGGATCACCTACGACGTCGCCACCGGCACCGCCATCGCCTGCGGCGGCTACGCGGTCGCCATCCTGGTCTACATCCGGAACCGGATGCAGTACCACCCGATGATCCGCTCCGCGATCCTCACCTCCATGTTCGGCTACGGCCTGGCCGGCTTCTCGGTCATGGTCGACCTCGGCCGTCCCTGGAACGCCTACAACTTCTTCATCCCGAGCAAGTGGCAGGCCAACTCCGCCATGTTCGAGGTTGCCCTCTGCGTCATGGCCTACTCCACTGTTCTCATCCTGGAGTTCCTCCCGGCGATCCTCACCTCGATCGAAAAGAGCAAGTGGGACCGCATGAACGCGATCCGCAACTGGCTGCACCCGAAAATCGCGCCGGACAAGAAGACCATGGAAGACAAGCTGGAGATGGTGCGCCTCGGGGCCGCCTGGCTCAACCCGCGACTGAACAAGGTCCTCATCTTCTTCATCGTTTTGGGCATCACGCTGCCGACCATGCACCAGTCCTCGCTGGGGAGCCTGCTCCTCATCGCCTCGACCAAGCTGCATCCGCTCTGGCACACCGGCTTCCTGCCGCTTTTGTTCCTGTTGAATTGCGTCTTCATCGGCTACTCCATCGCCATCCTCGAGTCGATCATCTCGAGCTACTCCTTCAAGCGTCCCTTCGAGATCGAGGAACTCTCCGGCCTGGCCGGCCTGATCCCGTTCGTCACCGTGATCTGGCTTACCGTCGTGATCGGCGACCTCTCCTACCGCGGCCAGATTCACGCGGCGCTGAAGGGCGACTTCTACTCCGGCTGGTTCATGACCGAGTTCCTGCTGGTCGCCGGCGGCTCGCTGATTCTATTCTTCAAGAAGTGCAGAAGGTCGGCGCGCTGGCTCTTCATCTCGGCATCCATGATCGTTCTGGGCGGCGCCCTGTACCGCTTCAACGTCTACCTGATCGGCTTCAACCCGGGCCAGGGCTGGAAGTACTTCCCCTCCTTCGCCGAGGTGATGATCACGGTCGGCATCGTGGCCCTGGAGATCCTGGGCTACAAGGTCTTCGTGGCACTGTTCCCGGTCCTCCCCAACATGGACCTGCACGGCGGACACAAGAAGAAGGGGCATGCGAAGAAGCACAAGGGGGCGGAGAAGCCGCTGCCGCAGACCGAGGCGCACGCGCACTAACATTAATTAAGCAATTAGCCTTTTGGAGGAATAAATGTCTAGAATCACGCTTGATCCCATCACCCGAATCGAAGGACATCTGAGGATCGATGTCGAAGCAAACGGCGGCAAGGTCACCAATGCCTGGTCCTCCGCCCAGATGTGGCGCGGCATCGAGGTCATCCTCAAGGGGCGCGCCCCGGAGGACGCCTGGAGCTTCGTGCAGCGCTTCTGCGGCGTCTGCACCACCGTGCACGCCATCTCGTCCATCCGCGCCGTCGAGCACGCCCTCGACGTCGAGGTGCCGCTGAACGCACAGTACATCCGTAACATCATGATCGCGCAGCACTCGGTACAGGACCACATCGTCCACTTCTACCACCTCTCGGCTCTGGACTGGGTCGACATCGTCTCCGCGCTGAAGGCCGATCCCAAGAAGACCGCGCAGATCGCGCAGAGCATCTCCGACTGGCCGGGCAACTCCGAGAAGGAGTTCAAGGCGGTCCAGGACAAACTGAAGGCCTTCGTCGCAGGCGGCAAGCTCGGCATCTTCGCCACCGGCTACTGGGGTCACCCGGCCATGAAACTCTCCCCGGAAGTGAACCTGATGGCGGTCGCCCACTACCTGAAGGCGCTCGACTACCAGAGAAAGGCCTCCCAGGCCACCGCGATCCTCGGCGGCAAGAACCCGCACATCCAGAACCTCGTGGTCGGCGGCGTCGCCACCGCGATCAACACCGAGAACATCGCCACCCTCAACATGGAGCGCCTGATTTACCTGCGGACCCTGATGGAAGAGACCCGCGACTTCGTCCAGAAGGTCTACTACCCGGACCTCCTCGCCATCGCCGGCGCCTACAAGGACTGGTTCAAGTACGGCGCGGGCGTCACCAACTACATGGCGGTGCCGGAGTTCCCGGAGGACACCAAGAACACGAAGTTCATGCTTCCGGGCGGCGTGGTCATGGGCGGCAACATCGGCGGCATCAGGATGGTCAAGGATCACCGCGACGACTACCTGATTAAGAACATCAAGGAGAACGTAACCCACGCCTGGTACGAGGGTAACGGCACCCTGCACCCGTGGGACGGCGAGACCAAGCCGGACTACACCGACTTCAAGGAAAACGGCAAGTACTCCTGGTGCAAGGCTCCGACCCTCGACGGCAAGCCGGTCCAGGTCGGCCCGCCGGCCCAGATCATGGCGGCCTACGCCGCGGGCAACCCGAAGGTGAAGAAACTCGTGGACGGCGCGGTATCCACCCTGGGGATCTCCCTGAAGGACATCCACTCCACCATGGGCCGTCTCTTCTGCCGCGGCGCCCGCGCCCACGTCATGGCCGACCTGTCGCTGGAGAACCTGGACAAGCTGATCGCCAACATCGCGTCCGGCGACCAGACCTACGCGAACCACACCGTGATCCCGAAAGGCGAGTACCGCGGTGTCGGCTTCCACGAGGCACCGCGCGGCACCCTGTCCCACTGGATCGTGATCAAGAACAAGAAGATCGAGAACTACCAGGCCGTCGTTCCCTCCACCTGGAACGCGGCGCCCAGAAACGACAAGGGCGAGATGGGGCCGTACGAGGCGTCCCTGATGGGGAACCCGATCGCGGACGCCAGCAAGCCGCTCGAGGTGCTCCGTACCATCCACTCCTTCGACCCGTGCATCGCCTGCGCCGTCCACACCGTGGACCCGGAAGGGGCGGAAATCACCAAGGTGAAGGTGCTGTAGAAAAACAGGGGCTGGGGAGAGGGGGCTAGGGGCCGGAAAAGGCGACTGGTTCCCGCTCCCCGGCTCCCCGAATCAAGGGCCGGGACGGGAAGACAAGCGGTTAGGGATGTTCGGGTTGGGGGCGGTAAAGACAGGGCAAAATCAAAAGGCTTAAGGGGTGCGCAGCAGCGAAAAAAGCTTGTGCCGCCGCCTTTACTCGTTTAATTTAGAGCCTGGTTTTGCTAGCCCCCAGTCCCTAGCCTCTAGCCCCTGGTTTTCCCCCCGGCCTTTCTTTTTTTCTGGAGGTTACATGCAGGTCCTCATCTATGGCGCCGGCAACCTGATCCTCTCAGACGAGGGGTTCGGCGTACATTTCGTCAGACATTTAGAGCAGCACTACCAGATACCGGACAACGTCGAACTCTACGACGGCGGGACCCTCGGCATCATGGTGCACTTCAAGTTCGAGGAGGCCGACAAGGTCATCCTGGTGGACGTGGTGCAAGCCAAGGGGGAGCCGGGCGACATCTTCCGCTACGAGCGCGAAGATATCATGCTGAAGAACATCCCGGTGAAGATGTCGCCGCACCAGATCGGGCTGCAGGAGATGCTCCTGATCTCCGAGATGCGCGACGCCCCTAAACCCGACCTCACCTTCTTCGGCATCGTGGCGAAGTCGCTCGACCCGGGCGACCAGCTCACCCCGCCGCTTCAGGCCGGGCTCGAGAAGGTGGCCGCGCTCGTCGTTGAAGAACTGGCGAAAGTCGGTGTGGAACTCAGAAGAAAAGCTGCTTAGCTCTCGTCCCTCTCCTTCCGGGAGAGGGTGCCCGAAGGGCGGGTGAGGGCTCTGTCGGCTGTGTTCCCTCACCCTGACCCTCTCCCAGCGGGAGAGGTAATGTGGACGGATGTTGGGAAAACAGTTGATTCGGTCAGCGGATCAGCGTGAAAAGGAGAAACGATATGTTTGGATTTGGTTTGCCCGAGTTGTGCATCGTCGCCGTCATCCTCCTGGTGGTGGCCGGTCCCAGCAAACTGCCGCAGTTCGGACAGGCGCTGGGGAGCAGCATCAGGGGCTTCAAGAAGGCCATGAACGGCGAGGACGTGGTCCAGATCAACGAGAAGAACGAGAAGAAAGAAGGC
Source organism: Geomonas diazotrophica (assembly GCF_018919385.1). GTDB lineage: Bacteria > Desulfobacterota > Desulfuromonadia > Geobacterales > Geobacteraceae > Geomonas > Geomonas diazotrophica. Next base: position 119,340 of record NZ_JAHLMF010000006.1, on the reverse strand, counting down.
TAGACCGGAGGTTGAACCGATATGTGCGTAGACTGCGGCTGCGGCCCGAACCACGACCACGATCATGACCACGATCATGACCACGACCATCACGGACACGGCCATGGGCACCACCACGGTCACGACCACCATCACGGGCATGACCATGACCATGGCCATCAGCACGGAGAGGGGCATAAACACCAGCATGACCACAAGCATGCCGGCGAGGAGCAGCCTGCCCGAAAGGTCGTGATCGAGACCGACATCCTTGCCAAGAACAACAGGATGGCTTCGGGCAACCGCGCGCTGTTCCGGGAGAAGGGCCTGTTCGTACTGAACCTCGTTTCCTCACCCGGTTCGGGCAAGACTACCATCCTGGAGCGGACGCTGAAGGATCTCTCCGACACCTGCCGCTGCGCGGTGGTCGAGGGTGATCAGCAGACCGATAACGACGCCATGCGCATCGCCGCCACCGGCGTCCCGGTGAAGCAGGTCAACACCGGCGCCGGCTGCCACCTCGATGCACACATGGTGCTGCACGCCGTGGAGAGCTTCGACCTGGACCACCTGGACCTGCTCCTGATTGAGAACGTCGGCAACCTGGTTTGCCCCGCCTCCTTCGATCTCGGCGAGCACCACAAGGTGGTGGTCCTAAGCGTCACCGAGGGCGAGGACAAGCCGCTCAAGTACCCGCAGATGTTCCATGCCGCCGACATCATGCTGCTCAACAAGGTCGACCTGCTCCCGTACCTCGACTTCGACGTCGAGAAGTGCAAGGAGATGGCGCGCCGCGTCTCCCCGGGTATCCATATCCTCGAGGTCTCCAGCAAGACAGGTGAGGGGATGGACGAGTGGTACGCCTGGCTCAAGAAAGGGATGGAGCGGTCCAAGGCCTAGCCCGGACCTTTCGGTAACGAGATGACTTCACGCGAGCGCGCCAGCCTGGAGATCGACGGCATCGTGCAGGGGGTGGGTTTCCGCCCCTTCGTGTACCGTCTCGCCCTGCGTTTCAGGCTCTCCGGATGGGTGCGCAACACCGGGCAAGGGGTCCAGATCGAAGCGGAAGGGGAGGGGGGCGACCTGCTCGCCTTCTGCCACGCCCTGCGCGACGAGGCGCCCCCGCTGGCCGTGATCGGATCGCTCAAGATCGAGAACCTCACGCCTGCAGGTGGGGAGGGATTCGTCATCCTGGACAGCGCCAAGGCGGGGACGGGGGGCGAGATCTCTCCCGACTGCAACGTCTGCGACGACTGCCTGGCCGAACTCTTCGACCCCGGCAACCGGCGCTACCTCTACCCGTTCATCAACTGCACCAACTGCGGCCCGCGCTACTCGATCATCACTGGCATCCCCTACGATCGCCCTGCCACGACCATGGCCGGCTTCGCCATGTGCGACGACTGCCTGGCCGAATACCACGATCCCCTGAACCGCCGCTTCCATGCCCAGCCCAACGCCTGCCCGGTCTGCGGGCCCCGCCTGAGTCTCGTCGATCGCGCCGGCGCCGTAGTCGCCGGCGATCCTCTTGAGAGGGCACTTGCCGCGCTCAGGGAAGGGCGCATCGTCGCGGTGAAAGGGGTGGGGGGGTACCACCTGGCGGTCGATGCCTGCAACGAGGCAGCGGTGGGGCTGTTGCGCCATCGCAAGAAGCGGGACGAAAAACCGTTCGCAATGCTGGCGGCCGACCTCGACTCGGTGCGCAGCTTCGTGCAGTGCTCCGAGCTGGAAGGAAGGCTCCTGTCGGGCGTGGAACGTCCCATCGTCCTGATGCGGAAGCGGCCGCAGACGCCGATAGCGGAACCAGTGGCACCCGGCAACGGCTGGTTCGGCTTCATGCTCCCGGGGAACCCGCTGCAACACCTGCTGGCGCACGGCTTTGGCGGACCGCTGGTGATGACCAGCGGCAACCTCTCGGACGAGCCGATCGCCTATCGCGACGACGAGGCGCTCCGGATGCTCTCGGGGATCGCGGACCTCTTTCTGACCAACGATCGCGAGATCCACACCCGGACCGACGACTCCGTAATCCGCCTCTACCGGGGCGAACCACTCTTTTTGCGCCGCTCGCGCGGTTACGTGCCGCGGGCGCTGGCGCTTCCGGGCGAACAGGCGAGCGTGCTGGCGCTGGGGGCGGAGCTGAAGGCGACCCTCTGCCTCACCCGGGGAAACCGGGGCTTTCTGAGCCAGCACATTGGTGATTTGAAGAACGCAGCCACCATGTCCTCGCTGGAGGAAAGTGCGGTGCACTTGCAGCGTCTTCTGGAAATCGGCCCCGAACTGGTCGCCCACGACCTGCACCCGGACTACCTCTCCACCGTCTATGGACAGGGGCTGGGACTGCCCTGTGTCGCGGTGCAGCACCACCACGCCCACATGGCTTCCTGCATGGCCGAAAACGGTCTGGACGGAGAGACCATCGGGGTGATCCTGGACGGGACCGGCTACGGCAGCGACGGCACCATCTGGGGGGGCGAGTTCCTGGTGGGAGGCTACCAAGGCTTCGAGCGGCGTGGGCACTTCGCCCAGCTCCGCATGCCCGGGGGTGACGCGGCGGTGAAGGAGCCGTACCGCATGGCGCTCTCGGCGCTGTACCGGTTGCACGGCGACGGGTTGTTCCGCCAGCCGCTCGCCGTCTGCGGACAGGTGCAGGAGGGTGACCGCCCGCTGTTTCTGAAGATGCTGGAGAAGGGGATCAACGCCCCGCTCACTTCGAGCTGCGGCAGGCTCTTCGATGCCGTCTCGGCACTCCTCTCGGTACGGCACCGGATCAGCTACGAGGGGCAGGCCGCCATCGAGCTGGAGGCGCTGGCGGAGACGGGGAGTCCGAGCGAGCCGTACCCGTGCCTGGTGACCGATGGGGGAGTCTTGGATTTCGGCCCGGCCGTCGCGGCGATTTGTTCCGATCTTGCCACCGGCAGGAACCGCTCCGATATCGCCCGCGCCTTCCACCGCACCGTCGCCGCGGGAATCGTGGAGGTCTGCGGTGGGATCAGGACGGCAAGCGGGCAGGATCGGGTGGTCCTCTCCGGCGGTGTGTTTCAGAACCGGCTGTTGACCGAAGATGTGGCGGACAAGCTTGCCGCGTCCGGGTTCAAGGTTTATTGCCACCGGCTGGTGCCACCAAACGACGGCGGTCTTGCCCTGGGCCAGGCGGTCATCGCCGCCAGGTTTCTTCAGGAAACATAAGGGATGGCACTGTAGGGGCAAATGATCATTTGCCCAGCCGCCCGTTCCCCGACCACCGCGCATGCCATGAACGGCGCAGGTGCGACTAAGGGGGGCGAATGATTATTCGCCCCTACAGGGACGCGCTCCCCTCCCTTGACGGGAGGGGGGATCTACAACGATATTTTGCCGGTTCAGCCATTTGTAAAAAGGAGTCTGAAGATGTGTGTAGGTGTACCGATGCAGGTGATCAGCATTGATGGCGATTTCGCCATGACCGAGGTCGACGGCGTGAAGCGCGAGGCGAGCCTCATGATGCTGGACCAGGAAGTGAAGGTCGGCGATTTCGTTATCGTGCATGCCGGCTTCGCCATCTCGAAACTGGACGAGGAGGACGCCAAGGCGACCCTGGAACTGATGCGTGAAGTCTACTCGCCGGAGTTGATGGGATGAACTATTCGGACAGCTTTCGCGACAAGGAACTCGTGCAGGGGCTGGCGCGTCGCATCGCCGAGCTGACCAAAGGCTTGGACAAGCCGCTGGTCTTCATGGAAGTTTGCGGCACGCACACCATGGCGATCTACCAGTTCGGCCTGAGAAGCCTGCTCCCCCCGCAGGTGAAGCTCATCTCCGGCCCGGGGTGCCCGGTCTGCGTCACCCCCAACAGCTACCTCGACCGGGCCATCGCCCTGTGCCGTCTCCCGGACGTGGTCATCACCACTTTCGGCGATATGCTGCGCGTGCCCGGCTCCAGCTCCTCGCTCATGGAGGAGCGCGCCAAGGGTGCCGACATCAGGGTCGTTTATTCGCCGCTGGACGCCGTGCAGATTGCGGCCAGGAACCCGGGGAAGCGCGTGGTGTTCCTGGGCGTAGGCTTCGAGACCACCGCCCCCACCATCGCCGGGAGCATCCTGGCTGCCGAGGCGCAGGGGGTGACGAACTACTTCGTGCTCGCCTCGCACAAGACCATGCCCCAGCCGATGGCCATCCTGTCGGCCGACCCGGAGCTCCAGGTCGACGGCTACCTCTGCCCGGCCCATGTCAGCGCCATCATCGGCGCCGACGCCTACCGTTTCCTGTGCGAGGAGTACAAGGTCCCCTGCGTTGTGACCGGATTCGAGCCCGCCGACGTGCTGCAGGGGGTGGAGCTGCTGGTGCGCCAGGCGCTTGCAGGCGAGAGCAAGGTGGAGATCCAGTACTCGCGCGTGGTGCGCTGGGAAGGAAACGCCAAGGCGCAGGCCATGCTGGCCGACGTCTTCACCCCGTTCGACGCCCCTTGGCGCGGCATCGGCGTGCTGCCGGGGAGCGGCCTGAGGATCGCCGACAAGTACGCCGCCTTCGACGCCGAGCTGGCCATACCGGTGCAGGTGGAGGAGTTGAAGGAGCACAAGGGGTGCCTGTGCGGCGAGATCCTGAAGGGGAAGGTTTCCCCCTTCGACTGCCCCCTTTTCGGCGGCAAGTGCACGCCCGAGTCCCCCGTCGGCGCCTGCATGGTCTCCTCGGAAGGGACCTGCGCCGCCGCGTACAAGTACGGCCGCTAGGCCGGCAAAAAAAGTCCGACTCTGACCTGTCCGACTGGTCAGACCCGTCAGACAAGTCCGACAGAAAAAGGAGAACCTCTTGAACAACGACCTCATCCTCCTGGGCCACGGCAGCGGCGGCAGGCTTTCACACCAGCTACTGGAGGAACTGATCATCCCGCAACTCTCCAGCGTGCCGGTGGCAGGACAGAACGACGCGGCACTGCTCAACATCGGCGGCATCAAGCTCGCCTTCAGCACCGACTCCTACGTGGTCGATCCGATCTTCTTCCCCGGCGGCAACATCGGCGATCTGGCCATCAACGGCACGGTCAACGACCTGGCCATGATGGGAGCGCGTCCGTTGTGCCTGTCCGTCGGCTTCATCCTCGAGGAAGGTTTCTCCAAGGAGGAGCTCGCCCGCATCCTCGCCTCCATGCGCGAGGCGGCTGAGGCCGCCGGGGTCGCCATCGTCACCGGCGACACCAAGGTGGTCCCGAAGGGCAAGGGGGACCGCATCTTCATCAACACCAGCGGCATCGGGGCTGTCGAGCACAACCTGCAGATCGACGGCGCCTCGGCGCAGGTCGGCGACAAGGTCATCGTCAACGGCTGCATCGGCGACCACGGCATCGCCGTCCTCTCGGCCCGGGAAGGGCTCGAGATCGACAGCGGCATCCAAAGCGATTCGGCCGCGCTCAACGGCCTTGTGACAAGCCTCTTGCCGCTGGGGAGCGCGCTGCACGTGCTGCGCGACCCCACCCGCGGCGGCGTGGCGACCACCCTTAAGGAGATCGCCCTGCAGTCGGGGGTGACCGTTACCCTGGACGAGAAGAGCCTCCCCATCAACCCGGGGGTCAAGGGGGTCTGCTCCATCCTCGGGCTCGACCCGCTCTACGTGGCGAACGAAGGGAAACTGCTGGCATTCGTGGCGCCGGAACGGGCCGAGGAGGCCCTGGCGGTGATGCGCCGGCACCCTCTCGGAGAGGATGCCGCCATCATCGGCGAGGTCACCGGGACTTCGTCCGGCAAGGTGCAGATGGAAACCGTCGTTGGTGGAGTGAGGGGAGTGGAGATGCTGGCAGGGGAACAACTGCCGCGCATCTGCTGAGGCGCTACGTCTCGACCAACTCCCCCTTTGCAGGCAGGTATATCGGGACCCTTCTCAGTCGAGAAGGGTCTTTTCAAATTGGAGTCCCATCCCCTGGTCGGTGACCCTGACCACCTTCGCTTTCAAGTCACAGAGCACCTGCGGCGTCAGCGTATGATAGATGGTAACGGCCACGGTGTCGTTGAGTTCCAGCTTCCGTGCCACCGTCACGAACACACCCTTCATACTGAGATTTTCGACCTCTCCCTCGATGGTGCGCTCTCCCTGGTGGAGGTTCGCTTTCGCGTGTAAGGCCAGCCTGGCGAAGTTTCTTTTTTCCTTGTACATCGCCCCTCCTTTTTTTGTCCTTCATTGGTTTTTTGACCGGCGTTTTCGGCACAGACGTTAGTGTAGTCTAATCTTTTCTGTTTGCAACAGCCGCGAAAAAAGTTCTCCGTAGGGATTAAGGGTGGTGTTGCGCACCCTCATGACTCTGCTATCATCTACTCTTCATTTGTCTTAGTTAATGTTGATTCGGGGGTGCACGATGATCGAGGACGACAGGCTGGTTCAAAGGGCATTGGCTGTCATGGCGCCGCCGGCGCATCACTATTACCCGATCACCATTGCCCACGGCAGCGGGACCGAGGTGGTATCCAAGGATGGCCGGCGCTTCCTCGATTTCTCCTCAGGGCTGGCCGTGCTCAACCTGGGACACAACCACCCCAGGGTGATACAGGCCGTCCATGAGCAGACCGATCGGTATCTCCATGCCGGCGGCATCTACTACAGCGAAGCCACCATGGCGGCAGCGGAAGAACTCGTCTCGGTCACGCCCCACGGGTTGAACATGCTTTTCTTCGGCAATTCCGGTGCCGAGGCAGTCGAGGGAGCCTTGAAGGTGGCGCGCTACACCAGCGGCCGCCAGGCCATCATCTCCTGCACCGGCGCCTTCCACGGCCGCACCATGGGGGCACTGTCACTTACCAGCAGCTCATCAGCCTACCGCAGGCGCTACCACCCTTTGTTACCTTCCGTGTACCAGGTCAGCTATCCAGCCTGCTTCATCTGTTCCTGTGGCATGAACGCCGAGGCCTGCGGCGGGAAATGCCTCGAGGAGATCGACCGGCTCTTCCAGCGCCAGATACCCCCCGAGGAGGTTGCTGCCATCATCGTCGAGCCGTTTCTGGGCGAGGGGGGGTACTACCCGGCTCCCAGGACCTACCTCAAGGGGTTGCGAAAAATCTGCGACGAGTACGGCATCCTGCTCATCTTCGACGAGGTGCAGTCCGGGATAGGCCGGACCGGGAAGTGGTTTTGCTGCGAACATGCCGGGGTGCACCCGGACATCCTGGTCACCGCCAAGGCGCTCGCCTCCGGTCTGCCGCTGGGGGCGGTGGTCGCTTCCAAAGAGCTCATGACGAAATGGGATTCCCCCTCCCACGGCTCGACGTTCGGCGGGAACCCGGTCTCCTGCGCCGCCGCTCTCGCTACACTGCGGGTGATCAAGGAAGAGGGGCTCCTGGATCGCGCCTGTGTGGCCGGCGCCAAGATGGTTTCCTACCTGCAGGAGGTGGCCATGCACAACCCGAGCGTCGGCGAGGTAAGGGGGATGGGGTGCATGGTCGGGGTGGAGTTCGTGGACGAGGCGGGTGCCGCTGACGGCAGGCTCTGCCAAAACCTGATCGACGAGTGTCTGGCCAAGGGGGTGATCCTGATCGGTTGCGGTTTGAAACGCAACGTGGTCCGTCTGATACCGCCTCTGAACGTGAAAGACGCAGAACTGAAGGAGGCGCTGGGGAAATTTTCCGATGCGTTGATCGAGCTGACCAGGAGAAAGAATTCCTAGGAAGGGATCCCGGCAGCAACAGGCGGTGCTGCCGGGAAGCTGGGCGAATCTGCTCAGGCGGGGGGAGCCGGTTGAGGCTCGCGGTACTTGTCCATGATCTCGAAAGCACGCTTGACGCGGGAGACCACGCGGATGGTCATCACCGGCTTGGCGATGAAGTCATGGAACCCGGCCTTGAGGGCACGGTGCTCCTCTTCGGGAGATGCCTTTGATGTGAGCAGGATCATCGGGGTTCCGGCGCTGGCTGGGTTGGCCTTGATGGCGCGCATCAGGGCGTAGCTGTCCATCCTCGGGGAGGTGGCGTCGCACAGGATCAGGTCGGGTTTCTGGGAGAAAGCGATCTTCAGCCCCTCCACCCCGTCCCGCGCGATGAAGACCTGGTATCCCTCCTTCCTGAGGGCCCCTTCAACATCGCAGTTCATGGCCGCCGGGTCGTCCACCAGCAGGATCTTCATTTCCGCGAGCGCCTGGGCCTGGCGGTAATACAGCTTCACCGCGTTCTTGATCTCGTCCGGGGTAGCCAGCAACTGCACGATGCGTCGCGAGCTGCCGCGCTCCAACTGCCGCAGCGTCGCGCCGTCCAGCGGGTCCCCCGCCGCGACAAACAGTGCGCCGTCCTGCTGCCTGAGCGGAAACAGCTGCTTCGCCATGGCGAGTTCGCCGGGAACCAGGGCCAGGAGTTCCGGCGAGAAGTGGTCGAGCGGGATCCTCTTAACCGTCTCGAGTCCCGACTGCTGGCCCAGCGCCTCGAGCAGTTCCTCATCGGTAATCACTCCCATCTCCAGGAGCACTCCACCAAGCCTCAGGCCGCAGCTCTTCTGCCGCGCCAAGGCCCGATCCAGTGTCTTTACCGTTATGATGCCGGATTGAACCAGCAACTGCCCCAAGGGTATCTTCATGATAAGGTACGCCTTTTACTGTAATTAGAATTTATTAACATTGCAAATAATACATTCTTCTCGGGAAAATACAAAACAAAAAAAAGAGGCCCCTTTGGGGGGCCTCGATCTTGTCGGGAACGTCCGTGCCGGGTTAGCGGATGTGCTCCTCCGGGTAAGCGCCGATGCTGTGGATGGAGAGGTCGGCACCGGCGAATTCTTCCTCCTGGCTGAGCCTGATCCCCACGGTCTTGGCGAGAAGGCCGTAGACGATGAAGCCGTTGATCAGGGCGAAGGCGATGGCGCAGAGCGAGCCCAGGAACTGCGAGACGATGGTGACGCCACCCAGGCCGCCCAGCGCCTCCTGCCCGAAGATGCCGGCGGCGATACCCCCCCAGGAGCCGATGATGCCGTGCAGCGGCCAGACGCCCAGGACGTCGTCGATCTTGAGTTTCTCCTGCTCGATGTGGAAGCCGTACACGAAGATCACCGAGGCGATGGCGCCGGTCACGAAGGCGAAGAGGGGGTGCATGATGTCCGAGCCTGCGCAAACGGCGATGAGCCCGGCGAGTGCTCCGTTGTGCACGAAGCCCGGGTCGTTTTTGCCGGCGATGAGGGCCGCCAGCACCCCGCCCACCATGGCCATAAGCGAGTTGACGGCGACGATGCCGGAGATCTTGTCCAGGTGCCCGGCGCTCATGACGTTGAAGCCGAACCACCCTATGGCGAGTATCCAGGAGCCAAGGGCCAGGAAGGGAATGTTGCTGATCGGGATCGGGTGGGATTTACCCTTGAGGTAGCGCCCCATACGCGGCCCGAGGATCAGGACCGCGGGAAGGGCCAGCCAGCCGCCGATGGAGTGCACCACCACGGAGCCGGCGTAGTCGTGGAACTCGGCGCCGCCGAACTGCTTGAAGAGCCCCTGCAGCGCGGAGCAGTTCTGGCCCCAGATGAGAGATTCGAAGAGAGGGTAGGTGAGGCCGGCGAAAACGGCGCCTGCCACTACCTGCGGCCAAAACTTGGCGCGCTCGGCGATGCCGCCGGATATGATGGCCGGGATGCAGGCCGCGAAGCAGAGCAGGAAGAAGTAGTGGGTGATGTCATAGCCTTGGTTCGGCCCCAGGAGCTCTTTCACCGGCTTCAGGAAGCTGATGCCGTAGGCGATGGGGAAGCCGACCAGGAAGTAGACCACGGTGGAGACGGACCAGTCGGTCAGGATCTTCACGAAGGCGTTCACCTGGTTCTTCTGACGCACCGTTCCCACTTCGAGAAAGGCGAATCCAGCGTGCATGGCGAACACCATGACCGCCCCGAGCATCAGGAAAAGTACATCGCTACTGTTGGCAAGCGTCGTCATCGTTGACATCCCGTTCATTTACTACCTCCGTTGGTATCTCGCTCCCCGTCGTTGGAGAACGCCAGACACAAGCAAGCAGTCTGCCAAGCCGTTATGCCCTTGAAATTACGAGTGGGACGGTCCGGGACTAATGAGAGTGTGGCGGAAAGATGCCCGGAAAATAGGCATTGGTGCTTAAGGCGTGGGCAGGATTTAAAGGTTGACCTGTAAACGGCCAGCAGGTAAATTTGTGCAGAATTTTCGCCGGAGGTGGACAGTTGCCGCGCAAGACCGCACTCATTGCCTGTACCGACCTGTCCGGGTACTGCTACGGCGAGCAGCACCCGTTCAAGGTGCAGCGCTACCGTCTGGCGCGCGACCTGATGGACGCCTACGGACTGCTGGACTTGCCCGCCATGACCGAGGTGCGTCCCCGCCCGGTGAGCGAGCCGCAGCTGCTCGGTGCCCACTCCGCCGAGTACCTGGAGCGGCTACGGGAGTTCAGCGCGGCCGGCGAGCCCAGGGCCGACTTCCGCTACGGGCTGGGTGACGTGGAGAACCCGGTCTTCCCCGGCGTCTACGACTGGGCCTGCCTTGGGGTCTCCGGCACCCTGGAGGCTGCGCGGCTGGTCTCCGAGGAGGGTTACGCCGCCGCCTTCAACCCGTTGGGAGGGTACCACCACGCCCAGGCCGGGCGGGCCTCGGGCTTCTCCTATTTAAACGATGCCGTGGTCGCCATCAACCACCTGCTGGAGCAGGGGAAGACGGTGGTCTACCTCGACCTGGACGCCCACCACGGCGACGGCGTGCAGAACGCCTTCTACGCCGACGACCGGGTCCTCACCATCTCCCTGCACGAGAGCGGGGTCTACTTTTTCCCGGGGACCGGTTTTGAAAACGAGACCGGGGAGGGCGCGGGGCTGGGATACTGCGTGAACCTCCCCCTTTTGGCCCACACCGACGACGCTTTGTTCATGAAGGCCTTCGACGAGGTGGCCTTCCCCCTGATCGCGGCCTTCGACCCCGACGTCCTCTTCACCCAGCTCGGCGCCGACACCTTCAGGACCGATCCCCTCACGCGTCTCGAGGTGACCACCCACGCCTACTCCTACATCATGAGGAAGCTGCGCGCCCTGGAGATCCCGTGGGTCGCCGTGGGGGGAGGCGGCTACGACCAGATGAACGTGGCCAGGGCCTGGACCATCGCCTGGGGCATCATGAACGACCGGGAACTCCCCCCGCGCCTCCCCGCACCGTTCGTCGAGCTGATCTCGCAGCTTGGCTACCCGCACCGGATGCTGCTCGACGCCATGCACTGGGCGGAAGAGGACGACCGCAACCGAGCGCTCGACGCGGTGGAGAAGAGCATCGCCTACGTGCGCGACAACATCTTCCCGGTCCTTATCGGCGACTATGGCAAACGATACCGGACATGAGGTATTGAGGGACAGCGGGGGGAGGCAGCTCTTCTCCCTGTACGACATCAACCGGTTGCCTGCCGCGGAGAAGGAGGCGATCTACGGCAGACTTCTGCCCGAGCGACTGCTGGAGCTGATCCGGGGCAGGGGGAGCGTCGAGGTGATCGCGCCGCAGGGGCTTCGCTTCCTGCGCCTGGTGGCCCGCCGCGCCCCCGAGGACCGTGACCCGGTGTTCTTCCTGGAGCTGTGCGACACACACCACGGCCAGATGGAACTCTCCTTCTGCACCATAGCGGACCCGACGGCGCCCCGTTTCGACGTGGACCTCGACCAGCATGGCAAAAACAACCTCTTCGCGACGCTTGGGCGCAACCTGGCGGAGGAGAAGCGCGCCATGGACGCCGGGCTGTTCCCGAACCAAACCCGGCGCGGCCTGAGGATGTTCGGGGAGTTTCTGCCGCTTCTGGAGCGGTTCACCGCGGCGTTGGGGATGCAGCTCATCGTCGGGGAGCCCCTCACCTACGACAACGCGATCCGCTACGAGAAGTACGGCTTCGACTACACCGTGGGCAAGAGGCTGATGCAGGAGATCGACTCCGGCTTCGCCCCGGGCGGAGTCTTGTACCAGAGGCTGGACGGCTCCACCCCTTTCCGTCGGCCGGGGATGGAAAAAAGCGTGCAGGGGCGCAGTTGGGCCATCCACGACGGCATCCTCGACGAACCATGGGACGAGGTGCGCATCTACAAGACCATCGGCGTGCACGCCGGTGTCAACACGTTCCCGGGACGGGAGCGTTAGCGGAAAAAGGAGTGCGTTTCATGGAAAGAGAAATGACCCCCCTCACGGGCATAACCTACTATCGCCCCCCCCAGGGGACGGAGGTGAGCGGGCTGGACGGCAAGGTCGTCTTCACCGTCGGGCCGGAGCCGATTCCGCTTCTGGACGACGACTACAAAGCCCTCGAGGGGCAGCTCCCCGGCTACGACGCCGTGGGGCGAGGGGTGTACCAGGCCCTGCGCATGGATCCCGGCTGCCGTTACTGCGAACTCTACGCGGAGATGCTCAAGGGGTATCCCCATTACGTGTCCGAGCTGGCCAGCCACATCCTGATGCTCGGGGAAAAGGACGTGGAGGTTCCCTACCTGGAGCGGCGCGTGAAGCTTTTGCGCATCTTCGCCCTGATGGAGCCGGAGAACGCGCACTTCCCGCTGGAGATCGGTGCGACCCTGCTGGAGCAGGCCTGCCGCTTCTCGGCGCTGCACCTCTCCACGGTCACCCTGTTCAAGGCGGAGGGATACCTGGACCGGGCGCGCCAGCTAGGGGGCGACCAGCCCCGTTGCCTGACCACCCTGGCGGAGGTTTCTTTCCTCCTGGGCAAGTACGACAAGGCTGCCTCCCTTTGGAGCGCGCTGATGCCGCAGGTCGAGGCGACCGCCCAGGCCGAGCTGAGGGCGCGCCTGGAGAGGATCGAGCGGGGCGAGGTGCCCCGGGTGCCCGCCGTCGATTACCTCGAAGCTATCGCGGGCGCCATGGCCCTGCGCGAGGACGGCGGCTACCAGGAGGCGACCGCCATCCTGAACGATGTCATGGCCGACGCCTGGTTCGCCCTGGAGTTCCCCATGGCCGAGATCCCGTACCTGCTGGCGCTATGCTGCAAGGATCTCGGCGCCGCAGGGGATGCACGTTTTTACCTGCGCCAAGCCTTGAAGATCAACCCTGACTTTGAAGAGGCGAAGACCACGCTGCAGCAACTGGAACAGTAGGAGGAACTATGTTCGGATTGACCCCGGCAGATTGGATCTTCATCGCCGGCGTAATGGTGGTAATCTTCTTCTTTGTCGCCGTGAGCGGGATGCGCAAACGGTGAACTGACAATAGCGGTCACGCGAACGCAAGACAACCGCGAAGAGCGCTGATAAGGACAAGAGAAGGGGCACCGCTTCGCTGCCAGCGGCGCCCGCGGTCAGTGCCGCGCAATCTCAACAACGCATCCTGACTCTGGTCTCAAGGGAGGTGCCCATGCAAGTTCCGGATATCAAGGAAATTCTGACCAAGTACCGTACCGTCGCCGTGGTGGGGCTCTCCCCCGACGCCGGCAAGCCCAGTCATGAGGTCGCCGCCTATCTCAAGCGCGCCGGCTACCGCATTATCCCGGTGAACCCGGCCGTGGACGAGGTCTTCGGCGAGAAGAGCTACCCGAGCCTCGCCGAGATACCCGAGCCGGTCGAGATCGTCGACGTGTTCCGCCGCTCCGAGTTCGTGCCGGAGATCGTGGAGCAGGCCATCGCCAAGGGGGCCAGGGTGATCTGGATGCAGGAAGGGGTGGTCCACGAGGAGGCCGCGCGGCGCGCCCGCGAGGCCGGGCTCGAGGTGGTCATGGACCGCTGCATGCTGAAGGAGCACGTCAAGGTGGTGAAACGTTGAGCTGCTCGTTGCGCTTTGGTTTCGGAAACGGCGGGGTGATCCATGTCGTATGAAAGCGGCAGGCGCCCCGCCTCGCTCTGGCCCCTGGTCCTGCTCACCTCCTTCTCGCTGATGCTCTGCTTTTCCAGCTACGGCAACCCCTTCCCCTTCATGGGGACCCTGTACCAGGGGGGGACCGCCCAGCGCTTCGTCCTCGCCGACAGCCTGATCTCGCTGTACCTGCTGCTCGGGGTGCTCAAGCGGCAGCGGCTCACCGTCTGGCTGCTGATCGGCTACAACCTGTTCGACATCTGCAACGCCTGGGCGAACCTCTACCTGATCCCCGCGGCCGAGTACGCCCGTCTGGCCGACTCTCCCGTCCCCGAGGGGGATCTCCTTTCCTCGACGCTGCTCGCGTCCATTGCCCTGATCCTCATGAACTTGTACATCTTCAGGATCAGGCGTGAATTCGACAATCCTTCTCCCTACCTTTTCTGATTCTCACGCGTCCGACGAAGATTGTGTAAACGTTAAGTGTCCTCAAATATTCCCCCTTGCCAGCGGCCTCACAACTCTGGTAGTATGTGCGCGCTTCTTTGCAACGGCAGGTGGCAGAATTTACTGGCAAAGCCGGTCTTATCGCGGTGGCCGGTATGACACTTCGTTCTCAAAAGGATACCGATGTTCGAGAAGCTAAAACACGGCCTTCCCGGGTCTTTCTTTCACTCCGAGAACGGCCAGCAGCCGGTCAACCTGCACGACACCAGGGGCGTGGGGATCAGGATCGAGCAGTTGAACAAGTCCTTCGGGCCCAACCACGTGCTCAAGGACGTGAACCTCGAGATCCAGGCGGGGGAGACCTTCTGCATCATCGGACCGTCGGGTACCGGCAAGAGCGTTCTGCTCAAGCACATCGTGAAGCTTGAGACCCCGGACAGCGGCGAGATCTACATCGACAACCTCCCCATCTTCGGGGCGGGGGCCAAGCCCGCGGCGCACGACTACCGCTACAGCATGGTTTTCCAGTCCTCGGCCCTGTTCAACTCGCTGACCGTCGGGGAGAATGTGGGGCTCTGGCTCAGGGAGAAGAGGGTCTGCAAGGAATTGCAGGTCCGCGAGATCATCAAGCAGAAGCTGGAGATGGTCGGGCTGGTGGGGAAGGAGGAGCTGCGCACCTCCGAGTTGTCCGGCGGTATGAAAAAGCGCGTGGCCATCGCACGATCGTTGGCGATGAACCCGGACTTGATCCTCTACGACGAGCCGACCGCGGAGCTCGACCCGGTCACCACGGACGAACTGGCGAACACGATCCTGAAGCTCAAGGAAAGTACCAGGAACACCACCGTGATCGTGACCCACGACTTGAACTTCGCGTTGTACATCTCGGACCGGATCGCCATGATGCACGGCGGCTCCGTGGTCGAAATCGGCACGCCACGCGAGATAAAGAACAGCGAGAATCCCATCGTGCGCGGCTTCATCTACACCACGACCAAGGGGATAAGGGGGGAATAGATGTCAGCACGTCTTCTGCGCCGCGGCAAATTCTTGATCCTCATGGCGCTTTTCCCCCTTTTGTCGGTCTCCTGCGCCGAGCTCAAACAGAGCAAACCCATCCTCCCCATTCGCGACTACGAGAAGATGATCGTAGGCCGCCTCGATGCTGAGTACGTCGGCACCAACAACTGCGTCTCCAAGTGCCACGCCCACGACAAGATAACCGACGACTTCAGCCACAGCGTCCACGGTGAGCAGATCAAGCCCGAGACCGGCCTGCCGCTGGTCAACTGCGAATCGTGCCACGGCCCCGGCAGCCTCGCCATCGCCCATCTGGGCGACGACCGCGAGGAGAACACCCGCCTCAAGAAGAAGTGCGACACCACGACCTTCCTGGACATCATGCACCTCCCGCCCCAGGCCCAGTCCCTGATCTGCCTGAAGTGCCACTCGGCCGCCTCGATCCCCGTGCTCTCCCACTGGAACGCCAGTCCGCACGCGCTGCACGACGTGAGCTGCTTCGATTGCCACAAGCTGCACCAGGGGCCGCAGCAGAAGGTGAGCCGGCAGCAGATGTCCGAGATGTGCTTTACCTGCCACCCCGAGGTAAAGGCGGAGAACTCACTGTTCTCGCACCATCCGTTGCGGGAGAAGAAGATGTTCTGCGTGGACTGCCACGAGGTGCACGGCTCGACGCAGGACCGCCTGCTCAGGGGGAACACCCCGAAGGAAACCTGCACCAGGTGCCACATGGAAAAGCAGGGCCCCTTCGCCTTCGAGCATGGCGACGTCACCGAGAACTGCATGAACTGCCACACCCCGCACGGGTCGGTTAACAACAACCTCCTCAATGCCGCGATGCCGTTTCTGTGCCTGCAGTGCCACACCGGGCACCTGGCCACCAGCACGCCGGGGCTGAAGCAACTTTTCGTCAACCGCTGCACGGACTGTCATTCCCAGGTGCATGGCACCGATACCCCCTCCCCGGCCATAACCGGCAGGGGCACGCTGCGCCAGTAAAGGAAAGGAGCCGGATGGTGGAAAAACCACTCATATCAACGTTCGTCTCGCCTCTGCTGCTTCTGCTCCTGGCCGTGGGGGGCGTGGCTGCGGCGGAACTGGAGCCGGTTCCGGCCGCGAACCTGGAGGCGGCTACGGCGGCGGAAAAGGACGCTCCCGCCGACGAACCGGCCGGCACCGCTGCGGGCCAAGAGGAGCAGGGGGATGCCGTCGCTCCCGTGCCTGCGGACCAGCCGCCTGCCGGAGGGGAGGCGTTGCCGTATCCGGCAGTCCAGGGACCCGAAGTGCAGCCGCACGTAATCGAGGGGGGACCACTTCCCGAGGACGAGCGCCAGGTGGAGGTGCTGGAACGAAAGGGCGGGGCTTTGGGCTACAACTTCGTCTTCGGAGAGGGGGAGCGCGCCCGGGCCCTGGAGTACGGCTTTCTCAAGTCCAGCCGCAGCGGCGGGCTCTTCTACCGGCACATGGAGAAGGACACCAACCTCGAGCTGGAAGGGTTCTACCTGAACGAGAACGACTACCACGGAGACCTGCTCATGGACTACCGGGGGGACTACCGCCTGCATCTGAGGACGGAATCCCTGTACCACAACATGGACCGGGAGCTCCTGTTCACCCCCAGTTTCCAGGCTGGCAGGAACGACGGGCCTACTCCGGCCACCTACAGTGCGGTTCAGGATCCCGTGCGAGATTACGGGGTGAGCGTGGTTCAGGACCGGGCCGACTTCCGTTACCGGCTGCACAACTTCCCCTTGCACGTGAACCTCGGCTACTGGCGCTACGTCAAGGAGGGGACCATCCAGCAGCGCTTCGCGGACACCGCCTTTGAGGGAACGACCAACACCCTCTATGCCCAGCCGCGCAGCGTTGACCACCAGATCCAGGAGGGGCGCGTGGGGCTCGACTCCCACCTCGGCCCGGTCGATCTGGTCTACGACTTCAAGGTGCGCTACTTCGAGGACCGGCTCTCCACCCCGGTAGCCTCCTACGAGCCGCGTAACGCCATCGACAGCACACCGGACTTTCTGGGCGGATTGCGGCAGCACAACGAGAACCCCGACAGCAGCTTTTTTTCCCACACGATCAAGCTGCACTCCTCCCTGGCGGGCGGTCTGGTCGGGTCCGGTTCTTACAGCTTCGAGCAACGCGAGAACCTGACCGAGTTGAGCGATACCACCGGAGTCCGGCGCATGAAGGTCTATCTGCAGAACGCGGCCGGTGACCTGGTCTACACGCCGTGCCGGACCTACACCTTCGCCCTCAAGTACCGGCGCCAGGAGATCGATCACGGCAATCGCGGTCCGCTGACCAACAACTCCTACGTGGATCCCGTGCTGGCGAAACCGGCCGTGGAGACCACCCGCGACTTGGTAACCGGCACCGTATCCTACCGGCCGAGCCTCAAGCTTGCCCTGGTCGGCGAGTACCGCGGCGATTTCCAGAGGAGAAGCGAGGTCAGCCCGGTCCCCTCGTCGACGACCTGGGCCCTGCCCGACAGCACCGCGACGCATACCGGGTCGCTGTCGGTCTATTACCGCCCCGTGAAGGGGCTCAGAAGCAGCGTCCATTACAGCTACGCCACCACCGACAACCCGAGCTACGGCGCTTCCTTCCAGAACCGGCAGGAGGCGAAGGTCCTTTTGACCTACGCGCTCAACAACCGCTGGGGGCTCACCAGCCACGCCGTCCTGCGCCGGGATGAGAACAAAGATATCGATAAGTTCCTGATAAACTACCCCTTCCAGCCCCTCAGCTACTCGCTCGCCCCGCTGACCTCCCGTAGCGGCAACAGCGAGAACGCCAACATCGGCGTGTGGTGGGTGCCCATCCCGAAACTGACCGTGGGGGCCAACTACTCCTACCTGCACCAGGAGGTGGAGCAGGGGATCCTCTTTACCGGCGTCTTCAACGGCAGCGAGGCCGCCTCGCAGTTCTCCAGCAGGTCCCACGTCTACGGCGTGAACGCCTCGTACACCCTGGGAGAAAAGTGCGACCTCGCGGTAACGGCGCAGCAGATCAGGTCTGCGGCCGCCTTTACACCGAGTGATACCACCTTCACGGTGATCCCCGGCAGCACGACGGGAATCAAGGCGATAACCGAACAGGACACCGTCATCAGCTCCCTTTCCGCACGGGGTGAGTACCGCTTCTCGAGCGTCCTGTCCACGACGCTTGAGTACACGTTGAACGACTACAACGAGCTAAAGTCCGCGTACAAGAGTTACAGCGGCACCGTCCACGCCATCGTAGCAGGCCTGGCGGCCAAGTGGTGACCAAGGGGTAACGTATCAAGACACTGGTCCGTTCCATACTTCTGCTCCTGCTGCTTTGCGCGGTGATCCCCGCGGCGGACTCCCGTGCGGCCGGAAAACTGGTGGCGGCATTGCTGACCTGCGACCTGCCGCGCTACCGGGATGCCCACAAGGCCTTCGTGAAGGCGTTGGTGCAGAAGGGATACGATCAGAGCAACGTCGAGGTCATCACCCAGACTCCGAACCCCGACCTCATCTCGTGGTCCAACAGCGTAAGGAAATTCAACGCCATCGGCGCGGACGTCATCGTCGCCTACGGTACCTCCGCCACCCTGGCCGCCCTGCGCGAAGCCCAGGACATCCCGGTGGTCTATGCCGACGTCTACGGCCCGGTGGAGACGGGGATCGCCAAGAGCATGACCTCCAGCGGGCGCAACAGCGCCGGGGTCAGTTCCAAGGTTCCCTTGGTCACGCTGATCAAGACGGCCATGGAGCTCAAGTCGATCAAGACCCTGGGCATCATCTGCGCCAACCGCGAGGAAGGAGCCCTGGCGCAGCTAAAGGAGGCGCGCAAGATCGCGGCCCAATCGGGGGTGGTGCTGGTGGAAACCAACGTCGGCTCTCCGACCGCCTTGGATGCGGCTTTGGCCACCCTCTTCGCCACCAGGGTCGATTGCGTCTACGTTACCGAATGCACCGCCGGCAGCCGCTACTTCGAGAAGATCGTCCATCGCTGCAACGAGTTGAAGATCCCGGTGATATCGCAGATGCCGGGGGCGGCGCACAAGGGTGCCGTCATCTCCCTGGAGGCAGACCCTGTCGAGCAGGGGCAGATCGCGGCCGAGTACGTGGCGCGCATCCTGAGCGGGAAGAAGGCGTCGCACCTGCCGGTCGCCACGCCCAAGCGGGTGGACCTGATCGTGAACCTGAAAGCCGCGCGGCTGCTTGACCTGAACGTCCCCTTCCCGGTGCTCACCGCTGCGACCCGGGTGCTTAAATAGATACATAGAGGTATGGATGGGAAAAATTCTGATCGTTGATGACGACGCCGCTTTCGTGGGAGCACTGAGGGATAAGATACATGCGCTCTACCCGCTGTTGGACGTGATAACGTGTACCGAACCGCTGTTGGCCTTGACCATACTGAAGCAGGGGAAGGTCGACCTGTTGCTGGTGGACCTGGAGATGCCGACCCTCGACGGTTCCAAGATTTTCAGCTACGCCCTGTCGGTCGGGATGGACAAGAACCGGATCGTGATCCTTTCCGGGCGGGACTCAGATTACCTGCACGAGCAGTTTCCCATGGGTACCTGCCTGGCGGTTCTCAACAAGTACGAGGCAAAGCAGAAGGCGGTGCTGGATATGATCTTCAGCTCGATGCAGAGAAAGGCCGCGGGGAGTTGACTGCAGGGACTAGGGACTAGGGACTTGGTTGATCGCTGCAGCGGGAGAAAAAATTATTACAAGGACAGGCGTTGAGAAGGTAGGGGATGGTTTTCATCAGTCCCTGGCCACCACCCCTGGCCCCTTGGTTTTAGGAGTTACACAGCATGGCAAAACAGATGAGACTGACCTGCTACGGACGCAGCAAGAGCAAGCCGGAGTGGGAAGCGATCCTTTCGGGATTTACCTTCGATATCTTATTCGCCGAGTTGGCCCAGGAGCTGGAGCGCTTCGGCATCACGCTGGAACTGGGGGAGGGCCCCGGGCAGGTGATCGAGGTGAACGGCTACGGCGACCTGTTGAATTCGATTCGCATCGCCTCTCCGTCGGACGGCATCAGCAACATCTGCATCGGACACGTCATCGGCCAGAGTCCGCGCCTTGACCTCCAGGAGGACATCCGGCGTGCGGTGAACCGCATCGCTTTCGCGCCGGAGACCGTCGCTCCCGATGCCGAGAACCGGAAAGTCTGCCACAACTGCGGCTGCGGCTGCTAGAGAGGGAAGATCTCGGCCTTTGCCGTGCCCCCTTCGATGGTGACGATGGCGTAGCTCCCGGGCAGCCCCTCCTTCAGGGCTCCCGGGTTCACCAGCAGCATGCCGTCGGTTGACTGGACCGCGGCGCAGTGGGTATGGCCGTACAGCACCACCGACGCTCCCAGTTGCATTCCCCTGTTAATCAGAAGGGACAGTCCGCTCTTCACGTGCTGACGGTAGCCGTGGGTCAGCAGGAACCTGCATGCCCCCAGTTCAAGGGTGAGTTCCGCCGGTACGTGCCGATCCAGGTCGCAGTTCCCCGCGACCCGGTGTACCGGCACCTCCAGCACTTCCTCCATCATGCGAGCATCCTCGCAGCCATCCCCGAGATGAACGATGTGATCCACCGGACCGGCGAGTTCATGCGCCCTGAAGGCGTGGGCGTAGTTGCCGTGGCTGTCGGAGATTACCAGTACTCTCATAGTGCCTCTTCGTTTCGCATCTCTTTAAGGCGAACACTGCATAGCGACGGGTCCGCCTGAAGTCATATTTGCTTTTGCGCAGTCGCCTGCATAGTGTAGAGTGGTTGGCGTTGCGCCTACCGGTTTGTCCTGTCTCTACTGTTCAGATATAGGACAGAGTAATGGCAAAAGACAAGCAAAATAAGCTGTAAACGTTTGATCCTGTAGGGGCGAATAACCATTCGCCCTTGTTTCATTATCCCGCTGCATCACTTTCATCGTGACAGTGAGCAGAGGCCGGGCGAACGATATTCGCCTCTTGTATATATAGTTCCCGTGGTGGTTGAGTTGTTGTAGGGGCACATAATTATTTGCCCAGCACCGTTGCCCGGTCACTTCCGATGGCGTGAGATGCCGAGGTTATCAGATGCGGTAAAGGCGGGCGAATGAGCATTCGCCCCTACAGTGAACGGCTGCAGATGGAAGAGACGGAGGAGTCATGAAGAAATTGTTACTGTGGATCGCCGCCTTCGTTTTCGGCCTGGTCCTTCTTTTCGGCGCCTGCGTCGCCATCGTCAACTCCCTGGTCGGCGACCATGACACCCTCGCCGGGGGGGACGGGGTAGGCGTCGTCGAGCTGAAAGGGGTCATCGTCGACGGGCAGGAAACCATACGCCAGTTGCGGGCCATGAAAAAGGACGAGCACGCGAAGGCCGTGGTGTTCAGGGTGGATTCCCCCGGAGGCGTGGTCGGCCCGTCGCAGGAGATCTACGCGGCGGTAAAGGACCTGGCCAAGGCGAAGAAGGTGGTCGTCTCCATGGGAAGCGTGGCGGCCTCGGGCGGCTACTACGTCTCGGCACCTGCTTCCCTCATCTACGCCAACCCCGGCACCATCACCGGGAGCATCGGGGTGCTGATGAAGTTCTCCAACTTGCAGGGGCTGATGGACAAGGTCGGCATGAAGGCCTTCACCATCAAGACCGGCAAGTTCAAGGACACAGGCTCCCCCGCGCGGGCCATGACCGACGAGGAAAAGGCGATGCTGCAGGGGGTGATCGACTCCACCCACGGCCAGTTCGTGAAGGCGGTGGCGCAGGGGAGGAGGCTCCCGGAGGCCCAGGTGCGGAGCATCGCCGACGGCCGGATCTTCTCGGGGGAGCAGGCGCTTGCCCTGAAGCTCGTGGACCGGATCGGCTCCATGCAGGACGCGATCGACGAGGCCGCCCGGCTGGGAGGGATCGAGGGCGAGCCGAGGCTGATCCGGCCGGCCAAAAAGAGAGGGCGTGCCCTCGACTACCTGGTGGAGAGTGCGGCCCAGCGGTTGGGGGTGCTGTCTGATTCGGACAGCGGTGTGAGCGTCGACTATCGGCTCGGTTGGTAGGGCGAAGAAGGCAAAGAGAGCCCCTTTTTGCCGGCTCTGTCAGTGGCTGAAGCCTTGCCTGTGGCCCCGCCGCTCTCTTTAGATTTACCTTGACAAAAAAACCGCCATCTATATACTGGGAAACTTTGAAAAAGGGGAGATCTTCCTTTGAAGATAGAGATTGAAAAGGTGAAAAAGAAGCAGCTCGACCTCTCGGAGTCGGAGCCTGCCTCACACTTCCCGACCCTGGTAGCGATGGAAAAAGCCGGTGAATGTGTCTTCACCGCGCCGGTGAACGCCCGGGTCGCCGCGATCTGGGAATACGACCATGTGAGGGCCGCCGGCAAGGTGGAGAGCGCTGTGCGCCTCACCTGCTCCCGCTGCCTCGTCGAGTACGATCTCCCCATCTCCTCGGACTTCACCATCTTCTACACCGAGAGCAAGGGTGAGGAGCTGGACGAGGAAGTCGAGCTTTCCGACGAGGAACTCGTTTCGGCCACCTACAGCGGCGACGAGATCGAAATGGATCCCGAGATCGCCGAGCAGGTCATGCTGGAAGTACCCTATAAACCGTTATGCAGCGAGACGTGCCGCGGCCTGTGCCCCGAGTGCGGAGCTGACCTGAACGCCGGAGAATGCGGCTGCGATCGCGGCGGGATAAATCTGAAAATGGCCGCCCTGAAGAAGATCAAGATAGAAAAGTAAAAAGGAGAACACCATGGCTGTACCTAAGAAGAAGACCTCCAAGTCGCGCAAGAACATGAGGCGTGCACACGATTTCCTCACCGCTCCCACCGTCTCGACCTGCCCGCAGTGCAAGGCCCCGAAGCTTCCGCATTGCGTCTGCCCGTCCTGCGGCACCTACAAAGGGCGTCAGGTGCTGAAGGCTGAAGAGCTCTAGGATTTCGTTCCATCTAAGCCGTGACTGTTCGGAATCCGCTCCCTAGGGGAAATATGAGAGTTGCTGTCGATGTAATGGGGGGCGACAACGCCCCTCATGTTGAAGTAGAAGGTGCAGTAGCTGCGGCCAGAGAGTTCGGCATCCCGGTAACTCTGGTTGGAGACGTTGAAAAAGTGCAAGCCGAGCTGGCCCACCACGACTGCAAGGGGCTGGACATCGAGGTCTGGCATGCCTCCGAGGTCGTGGGCATGCACGACTCCGCCTCCGATGCGGTGCGCAAGAAGAAGGATTCCTCGATCCGCGTCGCCTTCGAGCTGGTAAAGGGAGGCGAGGCCGTCGCCGTGGTAAGCGCGGGGAACTCGGGCGCCACCATGGCGGCCGGCATGTTCGTCCTGAAAAGGATGAAGGGGATCGACCGCGCTGCAATCGCCCAACTTTTTCCTACCGTTACCGGTAAGACCCTCGTTCTCGATGTCGGCGGCAACGTCGACTGCAAGCCTATCCACCTGGTCCAGTTCGCCGTCATGGGTGAGGTGTACGCCAAGTTCGTGATGGGAGTCGACCAGCCCAAGGTCGGCCTGCTCTCCAACGGGGAGGAGGATAGCAAGGGGAACGAACTCACCCGGGAAACCAGCGCCCTCCTGCGCGAAAAGCCAATCAACTACATAGGTTACGTGGAAGGGCGGGATATCTTCAACGGCTCCGTCGACGTCGTTGTCTGCGACGGCTTCGTCGGCAACGTGGCGTTGAAACTGTCCGAGGGACTCGCCGAGGCGGTGGGCAAGATGCTCAAGGCCGAGATCAAGCGCAGCTTCCTCTCCCAGATCGGCTACCTGCTAAGCCGCAAGGCTTTCAATAATTTCAAGAAGACCGTAGACTATGCCGAGTATGGCGGTGCGCCTCTGCTTGGGATCAACGGCGTGGGGATGATCTGCCACGGCGGTTCGAACACCAAGGCAATCAAGAACGCAATCCGCTTTGCCCATGAATACGCACTCAAAGGGGTAAACGGCCGCATGGCCGAAAAACTCAACGAGAGTTTCCCCGGCGAGCCTCGCGAGCGTGCCGGCCAAAATCCGGACGCCACAGAAAGGGTTGCTTCATGATTAGACCGAGAATCACCGGTACCGGTTCCGCCGTGCCGGAGAAAGTGCTGACCAACTTCGACCTGGAAAAGATGGTGGACACAACCGACGAGTGGATCGTCACCAGGACCGGTATCCGCGAGCGCCGCATCGCCTCCGAGGGGGAGTACACCTCGACCTTCGCCATCGCCGCCGCCGAGCGGGCCATGGCCGCCGCCGGGGTAAAGGCGGAGGAGATCGACATGATCGTGGTGGGCACGCTCACCCCGGACTTCCCGTTCCCCGCCACCGCCTGCATCGTGCAGCAGGCCATCAAGGCCACCAACGCCTTCTGTTTCGACCTTTCCGCCGCCTGCTCCGGTTTCATCTACGCCCTCGCCACCGCCCAGAAGTTCATGGTCTCGGGTCAGGTCAAGAAGGCCCTGGTGATCGGCGCGGAGGTGCTCTCCCGCATAGTAGACTGGAACGACCGTAACACCTGCCTGCTCTTCGGCGACGGCGCCGGCGCCGTGGTGCTCGAGGCGCAGGAAGGCGAGAACGGCATCCTCTCCACCCACATGCACAGCGACGGCAACTACTGGGAAATCCTGTACCAGAAGGGGGCCGGCAGCCGCAACCCGGCCACCCACCAGAACGTGGACGACGGCTTGGTCTTCCTGACGATGCAGGGCAACGAGGTGTTCAAGCTGGCCGTCCGCTCCATGGGCGAAGTGGCCATGGAGGCACTCGAGGCCAACGGTCTCACCCCCGCCGACGTCAACCTGTTCATCCCGCACCAGGCCAACCAGAGGATCGTCGACTCCGTCGGCAAGCGCCTCGGCATCACCGGCGACCGCGTCTTCGTCAACCTGGACCGCTACGGCAACACCTCGGCTGCGTCGATCCCTATCGCGCTGGACGAGGCGGTACGCGCCGGGCGTCTGAAGGAAGGCGACCTACTGCTGCTCGACGCCTTCGGCGGCGGCCTCACCTGGGGCTCCGCGCTGGTGCGCTGGTAAAACGCCTCCCCTCGCCCTTCGGGAGAGGGGCAGGGGTGAGGGCGCCGGCAGCTGTGACACGCTGTCCAAGCCGCGCTGTTAATTAAAGAAAAGAGGTTACCTATGCAATCCTATGCATTCATCTTCCCGGGGCAGGGGTCCCAGCACGCCGGGATGGGGAAGGATCTGGCGGATAACTTCAAGACCGCCAAGGTCGCCTTCGAGGAGGCCGACGACGCGCTCGGCTTCTCCCTTTCGAAACTCTGCTTCGAGGGGCCCGAGGAGGATCTGAAACTCACCGCGAACACCCAGCCGGCCATCCTGGCGGCCAGCGTGGCCGCATTCAGGGTGCTCAAGCAGGAATGCCCCATCGCACCGTCCTACTTGGCCGGCCACTCGCTGGGCGAGTACTCGGCCCTGGTCGCCTCCGGCGCGCTGGACTTCGCAGATGCGCTCAGGACGGTTAGGGCACGCGGCAGCTTCATGCAGGACGCGGTGCCGGTCGGGGTAGGGGCCATGGCCGCCATCCTCGGAGCCGAGGCCGACGTGCTCAGAGAAATCTGTGCCGAGGCAGCGCAGGGCGAGGTGGTCTCCCCGGCCAACTTCAACTCGCCGGGACAGATCGTGGTCGCCGGCCACACCGGTGCCGTGAACCGCGCCATCGAGATCGCCAAGGCGAGGGGTTTCAGGAAGGCGATGCTGCTTCCGGTCTCCGCACCCTTCCACTGCGCGCTGATGAAGCCGGCCGCCGACCGCCTAGCCCAGACGCTCGAGTCGGTGCAGGTGGGCGCGATCACCGCCCCGGTAGTCAGTAACGTCGAGGCGAAACCAAACTCCGACGCCGCCCGCGTGAAGCCGCTCCTCGTCGAGCAGGTGTGCGCCCCGGTCCTTTGGGAGCAGATCATCCAGAGCATCGTCGCGGCAGGCGTCACCAACTTCGTCGAGATCGGCCCGGGCAAGGTGCTGGCCGGCCTGGTGAAGAGGATCGACAAGGAAGCTGCCTGCTCCAACGTGCAGGACGCAGCAGGCGTAAAAGCCATGACGGAGGTCGCGTAATGAGCCTGAACGGACAGGTAGCAGTCGTCACCGGTGCCTCCCGCGGCATCGGCCGGGCCATCGCCCTGAAACTCGCCGCAGAGGGCGCCGCCGTGGTGGTAACTGCCACCAGCGAGCAGGGCGCTGCCAAGACCGCCGATGAAATCGTCGCCGCGGGCGGCAAGGCCCTGGCGGTCAAGGTCGACGTCTCGGTGGTCGCCGAGGTGGAGAACCTCTTCAAGAAGTCGGTGGAGGCGTTCGGCAAGGTAGACATCCTGGTCAACAACGCCGGCATCACCAAGGACGGCCTGCTCCTGCGCATGAAGGAAGATGACTGGGACGCGGTCCTCGACGTGAACCTCAAGGGGTGCTTCAACTGCACCCGCGAGGCGGCGAAGCTGATGTCCAAGGCTCGCTTCGGCCGGATCGTCAACGTCTCCTCCGTGGTGGGCGAGATGGGGAACCCGGGTCAGGCCAACTACTGCGCCTCCAAGGCCGGCATGATCGGCCTCACCAAGTCGGTGGCGAAGGAGCTCGCCAGGAGAAACGTCACCGTCAACGCGGTGACTCCCGGCTTCATCGAGACCGACATGACCTCGGAGCTCTCCGAAAAGACCAGGGAAGCGCTCCAGGAGCAGATTCCCATGGGGAGGCTCGGGAGTGCGGACGACATAGCTGGGGCGGTCCTGTTCCTCGTATCCGACGCCGCGGCATACGTTACCGGCCATGTTCTTTCGGTGAATGGTGGCATGTACATGTGAGCCGGGTAGCGGCGTTGTTTTTACTTTCAGCGCCAAAAATACCTTTTGCAAATTCTACGTTTCATGCTATGAAATAGCAGTCTTGGGCATAACAAATCAAATAACGTCTAACGTTACAATCAAATGGAGGTAATTGAATGGCTTCGATCGAGAAACGCATTAAAGAGATAGTAGCTGAGCAGCTTGGTGTTGACGAGGCTCAGGTGACCAACGAGTCCTCCTTCATGGACGACCTGGGCGCCGACTCCCTGGATACCGTTGAACTGGTGATGGCCCTTGAAGAGGAATTCGAAATCGAGATCTCCGACGAGGACGCCGAGAAAATCCAGTCGGTTCAGGACGCAATCGACTACATCACTGATCACACCTAGTAGAGAGGGGGGAGTTATGCTTCCCCTTTTTCATGCCGCCTCCGGGCGGCCATGAGTCAACAGTACCTAAGGAGAGTTCAGAGTATGAGAAGAGTTGTTGTCACGGGGGTAGGCGTGGTCTCCCCGCTGGGGACCGGTAACGGCAAGAACTGGGACGCACTGGTGTCCGGCACGTCCGGCATCGCTCCCATCACCCGTTTCGATGCCTCCGACCTGCCGGTGAGGATCGCTGGCGAGGTTAAGGACTTCGTCGCTGAGGATTTCATCGACAAGAAAGAGATCAAGAAGATGGATCTCTTCATCCAGTACGCGCTGGCCGCGGCTCACTTCGCCATGGAGGATTCCGGTCTGCAGATCACCGAGGAGAACGCCGAGCGCGTTGGCGTCCTGGTGGGCGCCGGCCTGGGCGGGCTCCCGGCCATCGAGCGTTACCACTCCGCGCTGCTGGAGGGGGGGTACAAGAAGGTCTCCCCGTTCTTCATCCCGATGCTGATCATCAACCTGGCTCCGGGGCACATCTCCATCAAGTACGGGGCGAAAGGCCCGAACGTCTCTTCCGTCTCCGCCTGCGCCACCGGCACCCACTCCATCGGGGACGCCTACCACATGATCCAGCGCGGCGACGCCGACGCCATGATCGCGGGGGGGACCGAATCCACCGTGACCCCTCTGGGTATCGGCGGCTTCTCCGTCATGAAGGCGCTTTCCACCAACAACGAGAACCCGGCTGGCGCCTCGCGCCCGTTCGACAAGGGTAGGGACGGTTTCGTCCTCTCGGAGGGAGCCGGCATCGTGGTGCTCGAGGAGTACGAGGCGGCCAAGGCGCGCGGCGCCAAGATCTACGGCGAGATCGTGGGCTATGGCCTTTCCGGCGACGCCTACCACCTGACCTCCCCCGCCCCCGGCGGCGAAGGGGCGGCGCGCTGCATGAAGATGGCGCTCCGCACGGCGGGCGTAAACCCGGAGCAGGTCGACTACATCAACGCCCACGGCACCTCGACTCCGTTCGGGGACGTCGGCGAGACCACGGCCATCAAGACCGTCTTCGGCGATCACGCCACCAAGCTGATGGTTTCCTCCACCAAGTCGATGACCGGCCACCTCCTTGGTGCCGCCGGCGGCGTGGAGGCTGTCTTCTCCCTGATGGCGATGACGAACTCGGTCGTGCCCCCGACCATCAACTACACCGATCCTGACCCCGAGTGCGACCTGGACTACGTACCGAACACGGCGCGCGAAGCGAAGGTCGAGTACGCCATGAGCAACTCCTTCGGCTTCGGCGGCACCAACGCGTCGCTGCTCTTCAAGAAGGTGTAAGGATGATAGTTCTCGGTAGTGATCACGGCGGCCTGGAGCTGAAGAACGAGATAAAGAAGCTGCTCGAAGAACGAGGGCTTCCCTGCGAGGACCTGGGGACCCACAACGGCGATTCCGTCGACTATCCCGATTTCGGGGTGGCCGTGGCGCGCCGCGTCTCAGAGGGTAGCGCCGAGAAGGGGATCCTGGTCTGCGGCACCGGCATCGGGATGTCCATCGTGGCCAACAAGTTCCCCGGCATCCGGGCGGCGCTGGCCACCGACGTCTTCATGGCGACCATGGCCAAGGAGCACAACAACGCCAACATCCTGGTGCTGGGCGGCCGCGTGCTGGACACCCAGAAGGCCCGCGAGATGGTGACGGCTTGGCTTGACACCGCGTACGCCGCCGGCAGACACCAGAACCGCCTGGACAAGATCACCCAGCTGGAGCGCGAACTGAAGGGATGATGCTGCTTTCCAAGGCGGTTCGGCGGCAGCACGGGTAAGACACACGATCTAAGCAAAGAACGGGACTCCCAGAGTCCCGTTTTCTCATTTCACCAGCAATTTCAGATTAGGGAGAAATCAGACATGTCAGTACTGGAAACATTCGACCCGGCAGTGGCGGAAGTCATCAGGCACGAGACTGAGCGCCAGGAGTACAACCTCGAACTGATCGCCTCTGAGAACTTCGTTTCCCCCGCGGTGCTCGAGGCGCAGGGCTCGGTTCTCACCAACAAGTACGCCGAGGGGTACCCCGGCAAGCGTTACTACGGCGGCTGCCACGAGGTCGACAAGGTCGAGAACCTCGCCATCGAGCGCGCCAAGGAGCTGTTCGGCGCCGACCACGTCAACGTCCAGCCGCATTCCGGTTCCCAGGCCAACATGGCCGTCTACTTCTCCGTGCTGAAGCCGGGCGACACCGTGCTGGGGATGAACCTCGCCCACGGCGGCCACCTCACCCACGGTTCCCCGGTCAACTTCTCCGGTAAACTCTTCAACATCGTCCCGTACGGCGTCTCCCAGGAGACCCAGACCATCGACTACGAGGAGTGCGAGCGTCTCGCCGTCGAGCACAAGCCGAAGATGATCGTTGTGGGGGCGTCCGCCTACCCGCGCATCATCGACTTCGAGGCCTTCCGTCGTATCGCCGACAAGGTGGGCGCGGTGGTCATGGTGGACATGGCACACATCGCCGGCCTGGTTGCTGCCGGCCTGCACCCGAGCCCGGTTCCCTACGCCGAGTTCGTGACCACCACCACCCACAAGACCCTGCGCGGACCGCGCGGCGGCATGATCATGTGCCGCGAAGAGTGGGCCAAGACCCTGAACTCCAACATCTTCCCGGGCATCCAGGGCGGCCCGCTCATGCACGTGATCGCCGCCAAGGCGGTCGCCTTCAAAGAGGCGCTCACTCCGGAGTTCAAACAGTACCAGCAGCAGATCGTTAAGAACGCCCAGGCGCTCGCCGCCGGCCTCACCAGCCGCGGCTTCAAGCTCACCTCCGGCGGCACCGACAACCACCTGATGCTGGTCGATCTCTCCCAGACCGAGCTGACCGGCAAGGTCGCCGAGGAGGCGCTCGACCGCGCCGGCATCACCGTGAACAAGAACGGCATACCGTTCGACACCCGTTCGCCGTTCATCACCTCCGGTATCCGCATCGGCACCCCGGCGGCCACCAGCCACGGCCTGAAAGAGGCCGAGATGGAGCAGGTAGCCGGCTTCATCGCCGATGTTTTGGGCAACGTCAACGACGAAGCCAAGCTCGCCGCGGTCAAGACCCAGGTGAACGCGCTGATGAAACGCTTCCCGATGTACGCCGACCGCCTCGCCTAGAAGGCGGCCGGTTTCATATTGGAAAAAAGGGAAGGGGGGCGACGTGAGTCGCCCCCCTTTTTGCAAACCTCATTTTTCAGGCGGAGCTTCGATGTACTTCTTCAATTACGATGAGCCCCTCTTTCGTCCCCCCTCCGAGGCGCACAGCCTCATCTTCCAGATCACCATCGGCTGTTCCCAGAATCGCTGCAAGTTTTGCGGCATGTATAAGATGAAGCGCTTCCGGGTGCGACCTCTGGACGAGGTCATGAAAGAGATCCGCTCAATACCTCCACGCTACCGGGACGCGGTCCGGCGCGTCTTCCTCGCCGACGGCGACGCGCTGATCTACCCCCAAAACGGGCTGGAGCGGATCCTTGAGGAACTGAACGCCGTCTTTCCCTCCCTCACCCGGATCGGCGCCTACGCCTCGCCGAACAGCCTGAGCGGCAAGAGCCTCGAACAACTGCAGGTGCTGCGCGCGGGGAAGCTGCGCATCCTCTACTACGGCCTGGAAAGCGGCGACGCCGAGACGCTCAGCCTGGTGGACAAGGGATTCACGCCGGAGGAGATGCTCGAGCAGTGCCGAAAGGCCATGGCTGCCGGGATGAAGCTGTCGGTCACCGCGATCCTGGGGCTTGCCGGGAGGAAGCGGAGCGCCGAACATGCCGCCGCGACGGCACAATGGATCACCGCCCTTTCACCTGAGTACTTTTCGCTGCTCACCATGTTCCAGCGTCACAACGACGACTTCCTCAAGCTGATCGAGCCTTTGAGCCACGGCGAGATCCTGCTGGAGACGAAGGTGCTTCTCGAGGGGCTCGAGCCGCAGGGGACCATCCTGCGCTCAAACCACGTCTCGAACTTCCTCGAGCTCGCCGGGAGCTACCCGAAAGACCGGCAGCGCCTGATCGATACGGTCGACGCAGCAATCGCACAAGCAAAAAGGGACCCCCGCTGGTGTGCGGAAATCCCTTCTTATCAAGAGGAATACTACTAGCGGACTACCTGGAGACGCCGCAGAGTCTCAACTCGTTTTCCAGCTTCTCGCGGGAGATGCCGAGCACGCGGCAGGCCGTCTCGCGGTCGCTTTGATAGCGCTCCATGACCATCAGCAGCAGGGCCTTCTTCAGCGAGGCCGAGAGCTTGTCCATGACCCCCTGCCCATGGGTTGCGGCCAGGGAAGAGACCAGCGGTTCCAGGTTCTTCTGGAAGAGCTCGGCGCTTTCATTCACGGTGTGGCGCACCGGTTCGGTCCGCTTGAGCCGCACCACGTTCCCCACGCACTGATCCATGTTGTCCTGCACGAAACGCAAGGTGTCCCAGTGGCTGTCCACGGTCATGAAGCGGAGGTCATCCTTGGTTCCCTCCGGTGCTCCCTTCTTCCTCAGGCGTACTTCCATGATGGTATAAGCGTAAGATCCGGACCTTTCATTGGTGCTGCGATCTCTGTGTGCCATGATGTCCTCCCGGTAGTCGTGCCGTTTTCCTCTTCTTTTTCAACTGGCGTACCAAAAGTGTCCCGGGGTGGTTGCTTGCAGTAAGTCATTGAAATTTCATAGTAAATTCTTTGCTTGCAGCGCATTCCCAGCGAGGCATCGAGATGCCTTGTCTGTGCTAAACCTGCACAAGACTGTCTTTGCGTTGTGAAATTCTATAGCAATTACGGGTGGTTGAGGACGTTGCGAAGTCTGAACAGCAGGAGTGGAATGCACAGGCTTCGTTGTGCAACACGTGCCATCTGCTATAACGTGTGTTGTTTTTAATTTTTTTGTGATGGCGCTCACAACCCTGAAGCGGGGAGGTGACCTCTGGAGAGACCTCTGCTGGTGCCCCTGGCTGCATCGCTTGCAGGTTTGGCCACCACACACCTGCTCAATACCTTCCCGCCCACCTGGGTCCTGCCAGCCCTCCTTGTCGCGGTTCTCGTCGCCTCCTTCGTGAGTTCCCGGTTCCCCTTTTTGCTCGCCCTCGCCCTGCTCTTTTTCGCGTGGGGCCAACTGTCGCTGCAGCCGCTTCTGAGGCCGCGGCCCGGCCTGGAGCGCTTTGCCTCCGACCGGCCGGTGGCGATCGAGGGGGTGCTGGATTGCCGGCCTGAGCCGACCATGACCGGAGGGAGCAGGGTTTATCTGCAGGTAGAAGGGGTGAGCGTTGCCGGCCAGGAACAGCGGGCATCGGGGCGTCTGCTGGTCTACGTGAAAGAAGGGCGGGCCGAACTCAGCACCGGTGACAGGATAAGGTTTGCTTCGCGGATCAGGGTGCCGCGCAACCTTGGGCTGCCTGGCGAATCCGACTCGGTGCGCAGACTGGCCTACCAACAGGTGTACGCCACCGGTTTCGTCCTTGCCGCGGAGGACCTGGTGCTGCTGCGCCCGGGAGCGGGGTGGCTGCACGACATCGACCTGCTGGCGGCGAGGCTGGGGAACTTCATCACCAGGGTGGAACCGTGGACAGAAGGGGGAGTCCTGAAGGCGCTCCTGCTGGGAGACAGGCGGGACGTTCCGGAGCAGTTGCAGGAGGCATTTGCGCGCTGCGGGGTGAACCATATCCTTTCCATTTCAGGCTTCCATGTCGGCATCCTCTTCCTTTCCCTGTGCCAATTCCTCTATTACCTGGCCCGGCGTTCGGAATGGCTCGCCCTGCATCTCAAGTTGAGGCCGCTCGTCATGCTGGCATCCCTGCCGATGGTGGTCTTTTACCTAGTCCTTTCCGGGCAGGCTCCCGCTACGCTGCGCAGCGTCTTGATGATCTGTATCGTGGTGGCGGCGCTGCGATTGAAGCGCGAAGTGGATCTGGTCCACACCATCATGCTGGCCGCCTGCGCCATGCTGTTTTGCGCACCCCAAACCGCCTTCGACGTCTCATTCCAACTCTCCTTCCTGGCCATCTGGGGGCTGTCCGTCCTGACGCCGACCCTCGCCCACCCCGAAAATAAGGCGGGAAGGGTTGTGTGGTGGCTGCTGCTGCTTTTCATCGCTTCAGTGGCTGCCATACTGGCCACCTCGGTCCATGTTGCCTACTACTTCCAGCGCATAGCGCTGGTGGGACTGGTTGCCAATCTCCTGGTCGTGCCGCTCATGGGCTACGGCGCGGTTGTTCTCGGCTTCAGCGCCCTGGTTGTAAGTTGCCTGTGGGAAAGGCCCGCGGCCGTGCTGCTGCACCTTGCCGCCGCCCTGGTGCGCTGGTCGGATCGGGTGGTCGAGCAGTTGTCCCGGGCGCCGGTTATCACCGGGTACATCCCGGACCGCCTGGACCTCCTGCTGGCATGCCTCGTTCTCTGCGCGATCACCTTCTTCAAATCGAAACGTTGGCGTGCAGCGATCGGGATTCCGCTGATGGTCGTCCTCGTGCTTCGTGCGGTACCCCCCGCCCGGGCGACGGAAGGAACCCTCCGGCTTTCCTTCCTCAGTGTGGGGCAGGGGGATGCCACGCTGGTTCACCTTCCGGACGGCAAGTGGATGCTGGTTGATGGCGGCGGCAACGCCACGGACTCCGGTACCCCTGTGGGATCGCGCCTGTTACTGCCGGCCTTGAGGGCACTCTCGGCGCGGCGCATCGACTACCTGGTGTTGTCCCATGGACACCCGGACCACCTGCAGGGTGTGCTGTACCTGGCGGCCAACTACGAGGTCGGTCAATTCCTCGTCCACCCCCTGACGCTGGCCTCTCCCGAGCTGCAGCAGCTCAAATGGGTTCTTGCCGCGCGCGACGTCCCGGTGCGGGAGCTTGGAGCGGAAAAGGCACCCCTGCAGGTGGGGGGCGTGCAGCTGCAGACGCTGTGGCCGGTTGCCGGTACGGCGCTGCAGGCGGACGCGAATGCCGCATCTTTGGTGTTCAGGCTGACCTACGGCAGGACATCCGTACTTTTCACCGGCGATATCGGCGTCAGGGAAGAGCAGGAGCTTCTTGAGCGGGGAGGCTTGCGACGGTGCAGTCTGTTGAAGGTGGCGCACCATGGCAGCAGGTACTCATCCTGCGAGCCGTTCATAGCCGCGGTGCAGCCGACTGCCGCGGTCATTTCCGCAGGGTACCGGAACGCTTTCCATCTCCCTGCGCCAGCAACGCTGTACCGACTGCAACGCCACGGTGTCAGGATCTGCCGCACCGACCTTGAAGGCACGGTCGAGGCGGACTGCAAAGCGGACGGTGTGGTTATATTATCGACCCCTTGGGGGCATTTTAATTGACACTCAAGAGTCCTATCTGCTAGTTTATGCTGGCATTGTCCCGCGTATAACCCGACATTCCAGGAGATCCGTTGCATGGAGAGGATTCTTTTAGTCGAAGACGACAGCTTTTTCCGGGAGGTCTATACAGATCTGCTCAAGGAAGACGGCTATAGCGTCGAAGTGGCCGCCTCCGGGGAAGAGGCGCTGGAAATGATCGGCAAGGGGGGGTACCACCTGGTCGTCACCGACCTGGTGATGCGCGACGTCTCGGGCCTCGACATCCTCTCCGAAGTGAAGAGGCTCGATCCCGCTACTGCGGTGATCATGGTCACCGGGCATGCAAACGTGGAAACCGCCATATACGCCCTTAAAAACGGCGCCACCGACTATCTCATCAAGCCCATCAACCAGGACGAGTTCCGCCACATAGTAGCCCACTGCATGGAGCAGCGCAGGCTCCTGGACGAGAACCTCGAGCTGAAGGGACTGGTCAACCTGTTCCAGGTGAGCCAGAACATCGCCAACTGCCTCGAACTCGACCGTATCTACTCGATGCTCACCGATGCCGTGGTGAAGGAAGTGGGTGTCACCCGGGCGCTCGGCTATTTCAGCGACAACGGTCAGCTCATGCTGCGCGAGCTGAAGGGGATCGAGGAGCTGAACGCGCACCTGCTGGGACAGGCGGTGATCAGCGAGTGCGATCTTAGGGATGACGGCAGCTCCAACCTGCTGCTCCTGAGGAACTTTCTCCCGGGGGACGCCGACTATGGCAACGGAGTCACCGAGGCCATGTGCGTTTACCTGCGGCAGAAGGCCGAGCTGCAGGGGGTGATCATCCTGTTCAACGACCCGGGCGTCCTGCTGCCCAGGGACATCAACCGCAAACACATCTCCTTCCTGCTCGACCAGGGCTCGCTGGCCCTGGACAACGCGGCACGTTACAACATCGCCAAGGATCTCCTTTACATAGACGAGTTGACCGGCCTGTACAACTACCGCTACCTGGACGTGGTGCTGGAGCGGGAACTGAAGCGCTGCGAGCGCTACGGTTCCAACCTCGGCATCCTCTTCCTCGACATCGACCTGTTCAAGTCGGTGAACGACAATTTCGGCCACCTGATCGGCAGCCGCGTGCTGCGCGAGGTCGGTTCGCTGGTCAGAAAGAGCGTGCGTGACGTCGATGCGGTGATCCGCTACGGTGGCGACGAGTACACCATCGTGTTGGTGGAGACCGGGATGGACGGGTCCGCGATCGTGGCCGAGCGTATCAGGAAGACCATCGAGGCGCATACCTTTGCCAAGGCCGACGGTCTCGCCATCAAGCTCACCGTGAGCCTCGGTTACGCCTGCGCCCCCGATGACGCCACCAGCAAGGCGGAACTGCTGGAGATGGCGGATCAGGCGATGTACCGCGGCAAGAGCGCCGGCAAGAACCGGGCCTTCCATGCGGAACGGCTGTCCACGCCTCCCTGACCTGCGCGGTGGCGACAAAACGTTGCAACGGACCGGACAGTAGTCTACGCCGGTTTTTTTTGTTTCCAAAAAGACTGAACGCAAAGACGCAGGGGCGCAAAGTCGCAAAGGTGAACCCAACGCTTTAGGTTTGATTTCCCCCCCCCAGCGTCAGTTTTTCTTTGCGCCTTAGCGGCTTTGCGGCTCTGCGTTAAGTCGTTCGGTTTTTTTATTTCGTGAGTGAAGAGAGGGATTAATCGTGGCAATCACCGGCATTAAAGGTTTCAACGACATCCTCCCGGGCGAGGTCGAGAAGTGGCAGCACATCGAGGCCACGGCGCGCCGGGTTTTCGAGCTTTACGGGCTTTCCGAGATCAGGATCCCGATCCTGGAGAAGACCGAGCTGTTCTGCCGCTCCATCGGCGACGCCACCGACATCGTGGAAAAGGAGATGTACTCCTTCGAGGACAAAGGGGGCAACAAGGTCACCATGCGCCCGGAGGGGACCGCGTCGGTGATGCGCGCCTACGTCGAGCACAAGATGCACGCCCTGGACCCGGTTGCGCGCCTGTACTACATGGGGCCGATGTTCCGTTACGAGCGCCCGCAGAAGGGGCGCTACCGCCAGTTCCACCAGATCGGCGCCGAGATCACCGGTGTCGCCGCTCCGACGGTCGACGCGCAGGTGCTCACCATGCTGACCCATTTCTTCCAGGAACTGGGGCTTACCGAGCCTTCGCTGCAGATCAACTCGCTGGGCTGCCCTTGCTGCCGTCCCGCTTACCGCGAGGCGCTCAAGAAGTTCCTGCTCGACCGCATCGACAAGCTCTGTGACGACTGCAAACGTCGCTACGATACCAACCCGCTGCGGGCGCTGGACTGCAAATCCGCCGGCTGCCAGGAGGCGACCCAGGGGGCGCCTTCGATGCTTGACCACCTCTGTGCCGAGTGCAGCGACCACTTCGACAAGACGAGGAAACACCTGGAACTGGTCGGCACCCCCTACAGCATCAACCAGCGCATGGTGCGCGGCCTCGACTACTACACCAGGACCACCTTCGAGATGGTCACCACCATGCTGGGGGCGCAGAGCGCCGTCGCCGCCGGCGGTCGTTACGACGGTCTGATCTCCTCCATCGGCGGTCCGCAGATCCCCGGTATCGGCTTCGCCATGGGCGTCGAGCGCGTGGCGCTCCTTTTGGCCGAGAAGGATTTTTCGCGCCGTCCGGATCTCTTCATCGCAGCACTTGGGGACGAGGCGCATCCCGAGGCGTTCCGACTGATGAGCGCCCTGCAGCGCCTGGGTTTTGCCGTCGAGATCGACTACGAAGGCAAAAGCCTGAAGAGCCAGATGAGGCGCGCCGACAAGTTTAACTCCCGCTTCACCCTGATCATCGGCGGCGACGAGTTGGCTCGCGGCACCGCGCCGCTGAAAAACATGGACGGCGGTACGCAGGACGAAGTGGCGCTCGATGCGGCGAGCATCCAGGCCGCCATGACCGGCGGGGCCTAATCTTTCAAGGGCAGTTTTACCCGACAGCAAACTCCCCCTCCTGCCCCCTCTCCCTCTACCGCTGGGAGAGGGGTGGGGTGAGGGCGGTGTACCAAGATAGTGCTGCAGTGCCGGCTCCCTCACCCGGCCATCGGCCACCCTCCCCCGGAGGGGGACGGGGTCCCAAAACAGAACGCGGCAGGACTGGCTTCCCGACTCGATCAGGGGGCTGTCCTGCCGCGTTGGTGTTTGCATCGTACCAGCCGCTTACGGCAGTTCGAAAAGAAGCAACTCGCTCGCCTCCTTCCCCGTCAGGCGCAGCAGTTCTTCGCTGTTGACCGCCGCCCCGTCTCCTGCCTCCAGAAGATGGCCATTCAGCAACACCTTCCCCCGCGCCAACTGCACCCAGGCGTGCTGTCCCGCCGGTAGGCGATGCACGATCTCGTCGCCGGCGTCCAGGAGCGTGGCGTACAGCCTGGCATCCTGGTTGATGGTGACGGAACCGTCGCGCCCATCCGGTGAGGCGATCAGCCTGAGGCTCCCCCGTTTCTCCTCATCCGAGAAGAACTTCTGCTCGTAGCTCGGGGTGATCCCGGCCCGCTTCGGCAGTATCCAGATCTGGTAAAAGTGCAGCGGCTCCTCTTTGCTGTGGTTGAACTCGCTATGGGTGATGCCGGTGCCTGCGCTCATCCGTTGCACGTCGCCGGGGCGTATCACCGAGCCGGTCCCCATGCTGTCGCGGTGCGCGAGCGCACCTTCCAGCACGTACGAGATGATCTCCATGTCGCTGTGCGGGTGGGTGGGAAAGCCCACGCCCGGCCTGACGCGGTCCTCGTTGATGACTCGCAGGTTCCTGAACCCCATGTGACGCGGGTCGTAATAGTCGGCGAAGGAAAAGGTGTGGTAGGTGTTGAGCCAACCGTGGTCGGCGTGGCCCCTGTCGTTTGCTCTTCTGATGGTGATCATGGCGTCCTCCTGCCTAAGTTTCACGAATCCTTACGAAAGCCAAACTGTTTGACCTTGTATGATTTGATATTAAATTATATCCTCCCTGTTTGTCAACAGGGGCGCATACTTTGGCCTTTACATCGACAGCCGCCTAGTGCTAAAACTTCCCTTATTTTTATTGTTCATCAGCAACTGGAGCCCGCTGAGTCACGGCTCCTTTTGTCTTTTCAAATCAATCAGTTTCGCTTTTAGTTAGGGCCTTCGATTTATGGATGCACCAGCCAATTTCGTACATCTCCATCTCCACTCCCAGTACTCCCTGCTGGACGGCGCCATCCGTATCGGCGACTTGGTCAAAAAGGCCAAGGAATACCACATGCCCGCGGTGGCCGTTACCGACCACGGCAACATGTTCGGCTCACTCGAATTCTTCCTGAAGGCCCAGGACAAGGGAATCAGGCCGATACTCGGGTGCGAGGTCTACATCGCCCCGGGCTCCCGCCTGGACAAGAAAGCCCCCACCGCGGCTGATCCGGTCACCAGCTACCACCTCATCCTGCTGGCCGAGAACATGACCGGCTTCAAGAACCTCTGTTACCTCACTTCCGCCGGTTACAAGGATGGCTTCTACCGCCGCCCCCGCATCGACAAGGAACTGCTGGAGAAGCACCGGGAA
This sequence comes from Geomonas diazotrophica, assembly GCF_018919385.1. GTDB lineage: Bacteria > Desulfobacterota > Desulfuromonadia > Geobacterales > Geobacteraceae > Geomonas > Geomonas diazotrophica. The sequence goes on along the minus strand of NZ_JAHLMF010000006.1, from coordinate 80,206 downwards.
GGCCTGATCTGCCTCTCCGCCTGTCTCCAGGGCGAGATCGCCTATCTCGCCGGCAGGAACAAGATGGACGAGGCCAAGGCCGCCGCCATCTGGTACGCGGACATGTTCCCGGGGAGCTACTATCTGGAGATCCAGGAGAACGGGCTCCCCGAGCAGACCATCGCCAACCGTCGCGTGATGGAGATCGCGCGCGAGCTGAACCTGCCGCTGGTCGCCACCAACGACTGCCACTACCTCAACAAGGAAGACGCCAAGGCGCACGAGATCCTGCTCTGCATCCAGACCGGCAAGACCATGAGCGACCCGAGCCGGATGCGCTTCACCACCGAGGCGTTCTACGTGAAGAGCCCCGAGGAGATGGCGCGAGACTTCCACTACTGCCCGGAGGCGCTGGAAAACACGGTCAAGATCGCCGAGCGCTGCCACTACGAGTTCGACTTCAAAACCTACCACTTCCCGGCTTACGAGGCGCCGCCGGGGGAGACTCTCGACCAGCAGCTGGAGCGCGAGTCCATCGAAGGTCTCAAGCTGCGCCTCGAGAAGATCAAGATCAAGTACCCGAACCTGACCCCCGAGCAGGAGCAGGCCTACCACGACCGCCTGCGCATCGAGCTGGACTGTATCAAGCACATGGGGTTCCCGGGCTACTTCCTGATCGTTGCGGACTTCATCAACTGGGCCAAAGACCACGGCATCCCAGTCGGGCCTGGCAGGGGCTCCGCGGCCGGCTCGCTGGTCGCTTTCTGCATCAGGATCACCGACATCGATCCGATGCCGTACAACCTGCTGTTCGAGCGATTCCTCAATCCCGAACGTATCTCCATGCCGGATATCGACGTCGACTTCTGCCAGGACCGCCGCGAAGAGGTGATCCAGTACATGGTCGAGCGCTACGGCAGGGAGAAGGTGTGCCAGATCGCCGCCTTCGGTACCATGGCCGCCCGCGGCGTCATCCGCGACGTGGGGCGCGCCCTGGACCTCACCTTCGCCGACGTGGACAAGATCGCCAAGCTGGTCCCCGAGGTTTTGGGCATCACGCTGGACAAGGCGATCGAGCAGGAGCCCAAGATAAAGGAGCTGATGGCGGCCGACGCGAAGGTGAACGAGGTCATGACCGTCGCCCTGCGCCTGGAAGGACTCGCCCGCCACATCTCGACCCACGCCGCGGGTCTCGTTGTCGCACCGAGGCAGATGGAGGAATTCTGCCCGGTCTACAAGGACCAGAAGACCGGCTCGCTGACCACCCAGTACTCGATGAAGTACGTGGAGAAGGTCGGCCTGGTGAAGTTCGACTTCCTCGGCCTCAAGAACCTGACGGTCATCGACAACGCCTGCAAGCACATCCGTAACGGCAAGGATCCCAACTTCGACATCACGCTCTTGACGGACGACGATCCGGAAACCTACAAGCTTCTGCAGGCCGGCAACACCACCGGCGTCTTCCAGCTCGAGTCCAGCGGCATGAAGGAGCTCCTGGTCAAGCTGAAGCCCTCCTGCTTCGAGGACATCATCGCGGTCTGCGCCCTCTACCGTCCGGGCCCGCTCGGCTCCGGCATGGTGGACGACTTCATCGAGAGAAAGCACGGCCGCAAGCAGACCGTCTACGACCTGCCGCAGCTCGAACCTGTCCTCAAGGACACCTACGGCGTCATCGTCTACCAGGAACAGGTCATGCAGATCTCCCGTTCCTTAGCCGGTTACTCGCTGGGCGGCGCGGACCTCTTGCGCCGCGCCATGGGTAAGAAGGACGCCGAGCAGATGGCGAAGGAGCGCCTGAAGTTCATGGAGGGGTCCGAAAAGCTGGGCCTCGATTCCAAGAAGTGCGCCGCCATCTTCGACCTCATGGCGAAGTTCGCCGAGTACGGCTTCAACAAGTCGCACTCCGCCGCCTACGCGCTCGTCGCCTACCAGACCGCGTACCTGAAGGCGCACTACCCGGTCGAGTTCATGGCAGCCCTCCTTACCGAGGACATGAGCAACACCGACAAGGTGATCAAGAGCATCGGCGATTGCCGCGAGATGGGCATCGAGGTGCTTCCGCCTGACATCAACGAGTCGCTGCGCTCCTTCCGGGTGCTCGACACCGCGATGCGCTTCGGCCTTGGTGCCGTCAAGAACGTGGGGGAGGGGGCCATAGAGGCCATCCTGGAAGCCCGCGGCAACGAGCCTTTCAAGGACATCTTCGATTTCTGCGAGCGGGTCGACCTGCGCCGTTGCAACAAGAGGGTCATAGAAGCGCTCATCAAAAGCGGCGCCTTCGACTGCACCGGGGCCAAGCGCTCACAGCTCACGGCAGTCCTGGATGACGCCGCAGCTCAGGGACAGCGCGTGCAGCAGGAGCGCGAGAGCGCCCAGGTCTCCCTCTTCGGCATGGCCGAAATCCAGCGCGGCTCCACCGGGTCGGGTAACCGGCTCCCCGACATCCCGGAGTGGGACGAGAAGTACCGGCTCGGCTGCGAGAAAGAGGCGATCGGTTTCTTCATTACCGGCCACCCCCTGGACCGCTACGTGGCCGACATGCGCCGCTTCTCCACGGTGGACTGTTTCACCATCAACGAGGCGAAGGACAAGAGCGAGGTGAAGATCTGCGGAGTACCGGCGAGCCTCAAGGAGATCATGACCAAGAAGGGGGACCGGATGGGTTTCGTCACCCTCGAGGACCTGATCGGTTCGCTGGAGGTGGTGGTCTTCTCCGACGTCTATGCGCGCTGCTCGGAGTTCCTCAAGGGAGACGACCCGGTGCACGTAACCGGGACGGTCGAGCACGGCGAGAAGGGGGCCAAGATCATGGCCAGCGACATCGTTCTCTTGCGCGACCTGGTCGAGCGCGAGACGCGCAGGGTGAACTTCACCATCGACGCCAAGGAGGCCGATCCCGGGAAGCTCAAGACGCTCAAAGAGATCATCTCCCGCTACCAGGGGATCTGCCGCAGCTTCCTGCACCTTGACATTGAGAACAGTTCGCGAGTCACCATCCGGCTCTCCGATGTATACAAAGTGGCGGCCAGCGAAGAATTAACAGTGGAAGTGAGTAACCTCTTCGGCTATAATGCCGTGTCCTTCGAGTAGCCTCAGGACGTATGTGGTTATTTTTATTTGAAACCAAGGAGATAGAGATATATGGCACTGCAGCAAAGCTATCTTGATTTTGAGAAGCCGCTGGCGGAACTGGACAAGAAGATCCAGGAACTGCTGGCATTTTCCACCGAAGGGGTCGATCTCTCCGCCGAGGTCGCCAATCTCGAGGAGAAGGCCGAGAGGATGCGCCAAGAGATGTTCGCCAACCTTTCCCGCTGGCAGACGGCCCAGGTGGCCCGCCATATCAACCGTCCCTTCACCCTCGACTACCTGAGCCTCATCTTCACCGAGTTCGTCGAACTGCACGGCGACCGCAACTTCGGCGACGACCACGCCATAGTGGGCGGCCTGGCCAGGCTCGACGGCGAGCCGGTCATGGTGATCGGGCACCAGAAGGGACGCGACACCAAGGAGAAGGTGTTCCGCAACTTCGGCATGCCCAACCCGGAAGGGTACAGAAAGGCGCTGCGCCTGATGGAGATGGCCGAGCGCTTCAAGCTCCCGATCATCACCTTCGTCGACACCCCGGGCGCCTTCCCCGGCATCGGCGCCGAGGAGCGGGGCCAGGCCGAGGCGATCGCCAGGAACCTGAGGGAAATGTCCCGCCTCACCGTGCCCATCATCGTCGTGATCACCGGCGAGGGTGGCTCCGGCGGCGCGCTCGCCATCGCCGTGGGCGACCGGATCCTGATGCTGCAGCACTCGGTGTACGCCGTCATCTCCCCGGAAGGTTGCGCCGCGATCCTCTGGTCCGACGGCACCAAGGGAGCCCAGGCCGCCGAGGCGCTCAAGCTCACCGCCAAGGACATCAAGGATCTCGAAGTCATCGACGAGATCGTTCCCGAGCCGGCCGGCGGCGCGCACCGTGACCACGAGGCGATGGCGAAGAATCTGCACGAGGCCCTTTCCAGGAACCTGAAGGAGCTGAAGGCGATTCCCGCAGAGGAACTGATCGAGCAGCGTTACCAGAAGTTCAGGAAGATGAGCCGCTTCGCCGAGTAGTTGTCTGTTTAAATAACTTAAAAAAAGGCGCACCCCGTAAACGGGGTGCGCCTTTTTTGTGGTCTATCGGCGCCCCAAATGCTGGTGTCGCGAATTGCTGCGTCTACTCCTGGTTCATTGTCAGAGTACATCTCCGGCCCGCCAATTCTGGTTCGGTATGCATATCTGGAGAGGTCGGTTGGTTCAACGTAGCAGATTGCGGTCGGACTGGGTATTTGCCCTGGAGCAGCATGACGCGATGCTGTAGTGAATTGAAGTGATGAACTGATGATGTGATGATGAAATGAAGGGGGCATGGCCATGTTAGCCGTGCCCCCTTCTTTACTTCGTCTCTTCGTGTGGCCGCTCCCGCTTGAAAGGCCGGCAGTCTTGGCCTTTTGGGTGCCGCGATCAGAAGGGTCAGTCGAGAAGCAGCGATGCTGCATGCAGCAGGATGCCGATCATGCCCCCTACCAGGGTTCCGTTCATCCTGATAAACTGCAGGTCCGACCCGATGCTGAGCTCGATCTCGTTGACGAATTCCTCGTTCTCCCACTCCTTCACCGTCCCGGAGATGTGTCTGGCGAGGCCGCTTCTCAGATCGCCTGCGTACCTTTTCACCACCCCCTCCAGGTGCTCGTTGATGGAATCTTTCAACTCGCCGCTATGGGAAAGCGTGTTTCCCAGCGCCACAGCCGCGTCGGCAACCTTCTTCTGGATGTTGGAGTGCTCCCGATCCAGGTCCTGCACCATCCAGTTCTTCAGGTCGCCGACTAAACTCTTCGCGTAGTGGGAGATCTGCTGGTTGTTGGCCAGTTCCCGCTTCAGTTCTGCCACCTTGGTCCTCATCCCCTCGTCGTGTTTCAGCTTCACGATGAAATCGCCCACTGCACGGTCGAATTCGTGCCGCAGTTCGTGGGTCGGGTCAGCGTTGACCGCGTCCAGGAACCCGCTCACCTTCTGCACGATCTTTTCGCCGGCGTTGCGGGAGAACTGGGGACGGTTAGGAATGAACTTGCTCAAAAGGGGGTACTCGGCATCCACCCAGTTGTCGAGGGCAACCGCAACCTTCTCCTGAGATTCCGGCGTCGCCAGCCACCCCCCCAGGCGCTTCAATAGCTCGTCGAGCACCACCTGGTGCCTGCTCTCCTTCCTCAGGCCCTCCAGGAGGGTGCCAGCCGAGGTGGCCGCGTCGAATTTGTCGATGCGCTCGCCTAGGGCCGCGCTCACCACCTTGTTGACACGCTCGTCCTCGAGGAATTCGATGGACTCCGAGAGGACGCGGGAGATGCCCCTGGCCACCCCCTCGGCGTTGTCACGGCAGAGGAGGTAGTTGCAAAGGTGCCCGGCCGGATCGAATTCCCGCATCCGCTCTACCAGGACATCGGTGGCGAGAAACTTCTCCTGGATGAAGCGCCCCATGTTGTCGGCGATGCTCTCCTTCTTTTCCGCCACGATGGCGGTGTGCGGTATGGGGAGCCCCAGCGGGTGCCGGAACAGCGCGACCACGGCGAACCAGTCGGCGAGAGCGCCTACCATGGCGGCCTCCGCGAAGGCGGCGACCCAGCCCCAGGCCCCGGTGCCGTGGTTGAGTCGTGCCACGATGAAAAGCAGCGCGGCGCCCACCAATAGGGCGCCGGCAATGGTCTTGTTTCTTTTAAGTGCTGTGTGTCTGGTATCCATCTGTGGCTACTCCTTGTTTCCTGGCGTTTCGGTTGCCGATGGCGGCCCACCTTTTTATCAGGTTGCCGGAAACAAGGCAATAACCAGAATTGCACTGATCTCAAATGGTGATGCCTCCTGCCGGTCCGGTAACCGTGACGTGGTTTGCCACTTCCGGCGGGTGCATGGTCATGTCGAAGGTTACCAGCTCGTTGCCGCTCACCATGTACAACCGCGCCCCATCGGCGCTGAAGGTCATCGGTCCGGGCGCATAGGCGCTGGTGAAAAAGAGGCCGGTGCCCAAGGGGATGGTCGAGACGTCATAAACCGCGTAGTTCCCTTGTCCCCCTGCGGGTTCGGCATAGCCCATGAGGAGCAGGCGTCCGTCGGGGCTCAGCGCCGAGCCGTTCACCTCGCCGCTGCCTACCGTCGACAGCAGCACCGGCGGGGTGGCGGCCGCATCGAAGACGTTGATCCCCCCCTGTCTGAAGCTCGCGATGGCAAACGAGCCTGTCGGGTTGACGTAGACGAATTCCGGACTTTCGTTCTGCCCGGCCACGGCGGCTATCAGTACCGGCGTGCTGCCGGTGATGTCGTAGACGGAGAGGCTGTCGTTGATGGTGTCGTCCTTGAGGCCGCCGGCTACGAACAGGCGTTTGCCGTCAGGCGACACTGCCATGCCTCGGAACACTATGCCCCGCACGGGCGTGGTGCTTCTCAGGACCGGGGGGGTGACGGTCAGGTCGACGATCTTGATGCTGCCGGCATCCATCGGTCCGCAGCTGACGAATACCCTGGTCTGTTCGGGGTCTACCGATACCGCGTAGGGTTCCGCCCCCAGCGACAGGGTGGCAATGATCCCCATGGGGTCGGTCGTCGTGTCTATTATGCTGATACTGTCCGATCCCCGGTTAACGACATACAGCCGCGTCTTGCTCCTGTTGGTGACGAGCCGTTCCGGCTGGATGCCCACCTTGATGGTCTCCACCAACCTCGGCCTGTCTTTGCCGATGTCCATGACGCACACGCTGTCGCCTGTTTTCTGGGAGAAGTAGAGGTACTGCTGGCCGTTTCTTCGGTAGGGATTGGTCATGTGCGGGAGTCTCCTTTGTGATGGGTAAGTCGTGGCGCCGCGACGCCGGGGTATCCGATCTCAAACCAAGCAAGGGTATCAAAGTGTGATTGGAAATCTATAATCTTTGGCGGCGATGGCAGGCATGGGCATCGAAGGCTTAAAGCTTGCGGTTGCTACAGCACCATGTTATGAGTAGCTTCGTTTAGTAAACCGGGAAGATCCGGGTAAGGAGAACAGATGCAGGAGCGTTTGCAAAAGATACTTTCGCAGGCCGGAATCGCCTCCAGGCGCGAGTCTGAAACCATCATAGCCGCGGGGAGAGTGGCCGTGAACGGCGTCGTGGTCACCGAGCTGGGAACCAAGGCCGATCCCGACAGCGACACCATCACCGTGGACGGCAAGCCCATTTTGGTCACCGAGATGCGGGTCTACCTGCTCCTCTACAAACCGGTCGGCTACATGACCACCATGAAGGACCCCGAGGGGCGTCCCATCGTCACCGACCTCTTGAAGGGGATCAAGGAACGCGTCTACCCCGTGGGGCGTCTGGATTACAACACCGAAGGTCTGTTGCTTCTGACCAACGACGGGGCGTTCGCCAACATGCTGATGCACCCGAGCCACGAGGTTGACAAGGGATACCTGGTGCGGGTGAGCGGCCGCGTCTCCGCTGAGCAGATCCGGAAGCTCACCGAAGGGGTGCAGCTTGAGGACGGCATGACCGCCCCCGCCAAGGTGCTTCCGGTGAGCGAAAGCGAGAACAACTCCTGGATATCGATCACCATCCACGAGGGGCGCTACCGCCAGGTGCGGCGCATGTGCGAGGCGGTGGGGCTGAACGTGGTGCGTCTGAAGAGGTCGCGCTACGACTTCCTCGAGATCGGCGACATGAAGCCCGGGGAGTTCAGGCATTTGAGCGCCGAAGAGGTGGCGAAACTCAGGCGGAAGACTGTCCCAAGCGGCACCGGACGCGGCCCCAGGAAAACGGGAGTAGTGGCAAGGAGAAAGACCGCACCGCGCAGGTGAAGCTTTCTCTTGAGCCGGCAGTCCAACAGAAGAAAAGCCGCCTGGGAGGCGGCTTTTTTCACATATATTCAAAGCTGCAAGCACGGGGAGTCGTCAGACCGGGCAGCTCCCGCCGGAATCGTCCCGTTCCGGCTCCGGAAAACCCGAACCGTCCCACTGAAAGCAAGCAGGCATCATCGCATGTCGTGTCACGCGCTCATCTGCTGCTTTTGTTTCGGCGCGCGCGGCGTCTTCGCGGGCTTTTTTTCGGCACCACCTTTGGCGGCCAACTTCGCCGCCCGTACGGCGCGCGCTTTCGCCAGGTTGTCCGCCAGCCCCTTCTCTTGCGCCATCCTCCTGCGCGCCTCGGAGAAGTTCTTCGCGGTCAAGGCCTGGTTGCTGGGAATACCGAACTGCTTGCGGTACTCGCCGGGCTTGATGCCATGCACCTGTGCCAGGTGGCGTGCGAGGGTCTTCATGCCGCTCTTGCCGCAGAGCATGCAGCTCACCTGATCAGGCTGGAACGCCTTTTTCAGGGGAACGGCAGGTCCTTTGCCCTCGCCCCTTTCCACCCCCTCACCGGTTTCCACTTCGAGCTTCTGCAGGGCGCCGTGCACCTTCTGCAGTTCAAGAAGCAAATCTTCGCCTGACATCTCTGTAACCGAGGCATGTGAAGAGACTATGCTTGCCGTCAATTCGAGCAGTGATGATGCCATCGTTTCGCTCCTCCTTTTAGAGTTTTAAGGTGCGCAAATTAGACGCTTATTATTAAACTATACACAGGTTCAAAAGCAAGTGATAAATCACAAGTGTAAACAAAAAAGTTGACTGGCTTCACAAATTTCTGCTAGTTTCCAGCGCTGATTGCATGGTCGGAGTAGGCCAGGAGACAATGAGGGGACTTAAGGCATGGGGAGAATTGTAATAGACGAAATGCGCTGCAAGGGGTGCGGTATCTGCACCATTGCGTGCCCGAAGAAGCTGATCAGGCTTTGCGAGAAGGTCAATATCCAGGGGTATGCTCCGGCCGAGGCTCCCGATCTGGAGCAGTGTACCGGGTGTGCTCTCTGCGCCGAAATCTGTCCCGATGTTGCCATAACCGTGTTCAAATAATCATTTCCGCTAACACTTTAATAATCAGTTTTACCTGCTGATTGAGCGACCGGCCGCCGCGCGGGCAGCGACCGTGCCGCGTTGACCTCGGTGTTCCACCTCGGTGCTTCACCTCGGTCGGCAGGATCCGTGGGAGGGTCAATTGTCTAAACGGCTTTTTGTCAAGGGAAACGAGGCCGCTGCCATGGGCGCAGTAGAGGCCGGCTGCCGTTACTACTTCGGATATCCCATCACACCGCAAAGCGATATACCGGAATACCTTTCCCGCGAACTGCCCGGGCTGAACGGCGAGTTCATCCAGGCCGAGAGCGAGATAGGGGCTATCAACATGCTGCTGGGTGCCTCCGCAACCGGTGCGCGCGCCATGACCTCCTCCTCGAGCCCCGGCATCTCGCTTAAGCAGGAAGGGATCTCCTACATGGCCGGAGCCGAGCTCCCCGGGGTCATCATCAACATATCCCGTTCCGGTCCCGGTCTCGGCGGCATCGACGCCTCCCAGTCGGACTACTTTCAATGCGTGAAAGGCGGCGGCCATGGCGGCTATCACATCCCGGTCCTCGCCCCCAACTCCGTCCAGGAGATGTACGACCTCACCATGCACGCCTTCGACCTGGCCGACCTGTACCGTACCCCGGTCATGCTCCTCGGCGATTCCGTCATCGGCCAGATGAAGGAGGCGCTGGTTCCCAACCCGCGTCCGGTTCGCGAGCTCCCGGCCAAGGGGTGGGAGGTGCGCGGCAAGAGCGGGGCTGAGCAGCGCGTGGTCAAGTCCCTGTTCCTGGGCGACGGGGAGCTGGAGGCCCACAACTGGCACCTGCACGCCAAGTACCAGGTGATGAAGGAGAAGGAGTGCATCTCGGAGGAGTACGAGACCGCAGACGCCCGCCTCATCGTCGCCGGATTCGGCTCCGTCTCCCGGATCGCCCACACCGCAGTGACCATGGCGCGCGCGGAGGGGATGAAGGTGGGGCTGTTCCGTCCGGTCACCCTGTTCCCGTTCCCCGAGAAGGCGCTGGCGCAAGCCGCGGGACGAGCCGGCAAGGTGCTCGTCGTTGAACTCAACACCGGACAGATGGTCGAGGACGTCCGTCTCAGCGTTGGTGCCGCAGCGCAGGTCTCCTTCTACGGCAGGCCGCCGGGAGCGGGCTCCCTTCCGTCACCGGAGGAGCTGCTCGAAGTGATCAGGAAGAACTACGAGGGGACGGCGCGCTAGGCCGGGAGAGGGGTTGATCCATATGCAACAGGTTTTCAAAAGACCGCAGAGTTTGAAGGACGTGCAGACCCATTTCTGCCCCGGCTGCCACCACGGCACCATCCACCGCCTGGTGGCCGATGCCATGGACCTCTACGGGGTGCAGGACCGGACCATCGGCGTGGCATCGGTCGGCTGCTCAGTCTTCTTGTACGGCTACTTCGATATAGACGTGGTCGAGGCTCCCCACGGCAGGGCGCCCGCGGTGGCCACCGGCGTCAAACGCGCCAAACCGGAGAGCTTCGTCTTCACCTACCAGGGGGACGGCGACCTGGCCGCCATCGGCACCGCCGAGATCATCCACGCCGCCAATCGCGGCGAGGACATCACCGTCGTCTTCGTGAACAACACCACCTACGGCATGACCGGTGGCCAGATGGCCCCGACCACCCTGGTGGGGCAGAAGACGTCAACCTCCCCCTACGGCAGGGACAAGTCCAAGGACGGCTCCCCCATCAGGATGGCGGAGCTGCTGGCGCAGTTGGGCGGCGTCGCCTACTCCGCTCGTGTAGCAGTCGATTCCCCCAAACACGTCCTGGAGGCCAAGAAGGTGATCCGCGAGGCATTCGGCTACCAGGTCGAGGGCAAGGGGTTCTCCTTCGTCGAGGTCCTCTCCGCCTGTCCCACCAACTGGGGCATGAACCCCTTGAAGGCCAACGCCAGGGTAGGGGAGGAGATGATCCCCTACTTCCCGCTGGGCGTGTTTAAGAAGGAAGAGGCGTAGGGCAGGTAACTTAGAACGTAGAACATAGAACGTAGCACAGGTTCTGATGTTCCGGAGGGACGCGGATGCGTAAAGATGTCTTGATAGCGGGGTTCGGTGGCCAGGGGGTGCTTCTGGCCGGCAACCTGCTTTCCTATGCGGCGCTAGATGAAGGAAAGAACGTCAGCTACTTCCCGGCGTACGGGGTCGAGAAGCGCGGCGGCTCCGCCACCTGCACGGTGGTGATCGCCGACGGCGCGGTCGGCTCTCCGGTGGTGGGGCAGCCCTCGGTGCTGGTGGTGCTGAACCAGGCGTCGCTGGAGCGTTTCGGGGCGCGGGTTCGCCCGGGCGGCGTCCTCATCGCCAACTCGTCCCTGGTCGACGTCTCTTCCCTGGGGCGCACCGACATAGAGATCGTGTCGGTCCCCATGAACGAGATAGCAACCGAGTTGGGCGATCCCAGGATGGTGAACATGGTGGCTCTGGGTGCCTACGCCGCCCTTACCGATGCGGTGCAGGTCACGTCCCTGGCTGCCGCGCTGTCCCAGGCGCTCCCGGAGCGCAACCACAGGTTCATCCCGGCCAACGTCAAGGCGATAGAAACCGGAGCCGAGGCGGCCAGGGCGAAAAAAGAAGCTTGACTTTGGCGTCTCAGTTCTGGTATTAAACTGGTCTCTCGCGATGGGGTATCGCCAAGCGGTAAGGCAACGGACTCTGACTCCGTCATCCAAGGTTCGAATCCTTGTACCCCAGCCATACCATCCCCAGCTTCATTGCAAGCTGCTACATAATCAGGTCCCATCGTCTAGTGGTTAGGACACCGGCCTTTCACGTCGGTAACAGGGGTTCAAGTCCCCTTGGGATCACCACCTTAAAAACAGCGCCAGAAGCAGGGCGCTGTTTTTTTTTAAGCTGTACCCCGCGGACCAGGCTGCCGTAGCGTCAGTGGTCGCCGTCCCCTCCCAAGTCGCTCGAAGAGTGAGATAAATACAGAACGGAGAAAGTCGATGACCAGGACAGGGACCGTTACAGGAAGCACCTCGCCAGCGCAGCAGTCTGAACCAAATCTCCGCACCGTTTCTCGCCGCCTCCTGGCTGGCGCATTACCCGTCCTGCTCCTTTTCTGGCTCGCCATCTGCCAACTGGTGCTCGTCACGCCGCTTTATGCCGCCGAAAATGTCTTCACCAGCGTGACCGCCATCAAGGAAGAGGCCGGCCGCTTCGCAGGTGAGGGGAAACTCTTTCTGAAAGGGCCGGTCGATCCCTATCTCACCGGAACCTTCGTGACCGCCGGTCTCTTTGGTCTTACCTACATCTTTGATGAGGACATCAGGGAAGAGTTCTCCGGTTCACATCACGGGGTGATGAGGGGGATCACGGATGCCGGCAACGCGGTGAGCAACCCGCTGCTCCACCTGGGCGTCGCCGCGGCCTTCTACGGCACCGGTGCCTTTACGGACCAGGTGAAGGTCATGCAACTGGGCGAGGAGATGGGGGAGGCGCTGCTGTTGGCCGACGGCGCCACCTTCGTTCTCAAAGGAGTCATCGGGCGGGGACGCCCGTACCAGACCGACAACAACTCGAGCTACCGCCCCTTCCAGTTCAAGGACGGCTACGACTCGCTGCCCTCGATGCACACGGCGAGCTCCTTCGCCCTGGCCCATGTGGCTGCCTCCAAAATTGACAGCTTCTACGGCAAGGCGGCCTGCTATGCCGCCGCCGGCCTGGGAGGATTTTCGCGGGTGTACCAGGGCAAGCATTGGGCGAGCGACGTGGTCCTGGGCGCGGCCATAGGGGAGCTTGCCGGCGCTGCCGTCACCAGGTATCGTTCCGCCCCCGCCGGAAGCGTCACCGTGGCACCCTTCTCCATGGACGGCGCGCCCGCGGTCGCGCTGGTCGGCAAGTTCTAGACCCGGCCCCGGCCCTCTGCCCCTCCCGCAGGGGATGAGGACAAGGCCGATCAGCGACAATCTTCCGCTACCTGCCCCGTCCCCCTTTGCAAAAGGGGACGGGGGGATTTGTCTTTCCTCAAGCAAAAGCGAATCCCCCTAAACCCCCTTTTGCCAATGGGGTACTTTTGCAGCGGAAAGCTGCTAACCGGCATTTTTTTAACCCTCTCGCTGTTCACCTTTAAGGAGCTTCGCATGCTGAAGGCAGTCATCTTCGACTTCGACGGGATCATCGTGGATACCGAGCCGCTGCACTACAAGGCGTTCCAGGAACTGCTGGTACCGCTCGGCCTGGGCTATTCCTGGGAGGAGTACCTCGATCTCTACATCGGCTTCGATGACCGCGACGCCTTCCGCGAGGCCTTCCGGGTGCATGGCCGGGCGCTTGCCGACCGGGAACTCAAGGAGCTGATCAAGGGGAAGGCCGAGGCCTTTCTGAAGATCGTGTCTGGCGGCGTTGCACCGTACCCGGGCGTTGTTGAGCTGATCCGCTCCATCTCCGGCAACCTCCCCCTTGCCCTTTGCAGCGGCGCCCTCAAGAGCGATATCGAGCCGATCCTGGGCCAGCTCGGATTGACCGAGGCGTTCGACGTCAAGGTGACCGCCGACGAGGTCGCGGCGAGCAAGCCCGATCCCGAAAGCTACCGCCTCGCAGTGCAGCGGCTCCAGGAAAGCTTCCCCGGCAAGGTCGATGCGGCGGGTTCGATCGCCGTCGAGGACACCCCTGCCGGCATCGCCTCGGCGACCGGGGCCGGACTGAAGGTTCTGGCGGTGACCAACAGCTACCCCAGGGAGCGCCTGACCGGTGCCTGCCGCGTGGTCAACTCGCTCTCCGGCGTCGACCTCGAGGGGCTGCGTCTGCTCGTCTGATCCCATGTTGAAACCGGCCGTCATCGACACCATACTCCCGGAACTGCTCGCGGCACTGCAAAAAGGGAACGTCGCCGTGCTGCAGGCGCCTCCCGGTGCGGGCAAGACCACGCGGGTACCGCTGGCCCTGCTCAGGACGCCGCTTCTGGACGGCGGCCGCGTTATCATGCTGGAGCCGCGCCGCCTGGCCGCCGTCAACGCCGCCCGCTACATGGCCCAGTGTCTGGGCGAGGAGGTGGGGAAAACGGTCGGCTACAGCATCCGTTTCGAGCGCAAGGTCTCCAAGGCGACCCGCATCGAGGTGGTGACCGAGGGAATCCTGGCCCGCCGGCTGCAGAGCGACCCGCTTCTGGAAGGCGTGGCGGCGGTCATCTTCGACGAATTCCACGAAAGAAGCCTTACCTGCGACCTCTCCCTCGCCCTGTGCCGCGACGTTCAGCTCGGGCTGCGCGAGGACCTGCGCCTGCTGGTCATGTCGGCGACGCTCGACGCCGATCCGGTGGCGAGGCTCCTGGGGGGCGCGCCGCTGGTTACCAGCGAAGGGCGCCAATTCCCCGTCGACGTCCGTTATCTCAAGACCGAGCCCGCGACGAGGCTGGCCGAAACGGCCTGCGCGGGGGTGATGAAGGCACTGGCCGAGACCGAAGGGGACGTCCTGGTCTTCCTGCCGGGGGCGGGGGACATCAGGCGCTGCGAAAGCATCCTGCAGGGGCAGGTCGGCTCGCAGGTGATGATCGCGGTCCTGTACGGCGACCTCCCCTTCGCCGCCCAGGAGCGGGCCATCCTTCCAGGAGACCGCCGCAAGGTGGTGCTCGCCACCAACATCGCCGAAACCAGCCTCACCATCGAAGGGGTGCGGGTGGTGGTCGATACGGGCTATTCCCGCCAGCTCCGTTACGATCCTTCCACCGGCCTCAACCGCCTCGACACCATGCGCATCTCCGCCGCCTCTGCCCAGCAGCGCGCCGGTCGTGCCGGCAGGGTCGCCCCCGGCGTCTGCTACCGCCTCTGGAGCGAGCACACCCAGAACACGCTCCTTCCCTTCACTCCCCCCGAGATCAAGGTTTCCGACCTGGCTCCCCTGGCGCTCGACCTGGCGCAGTGGGGGGTGGCCGACCCCGCCTCGCTGAGCTTTCTCGATGCCCCGCCGCCCGCCCATCTTGCCGAGGGACGGTCGCTGTTGAAAGCGCTGGGCGCTCTCGATGAGCGCGGCACGATCACCGAGCTCGGGCGCAAGATGGCGGCGCTCCCCATGCACCCGCGCCTAGCCGCCATGCTGATCGGCTCCATCGCGACTGGCCAGGCGCAGATCGCATGCATGCTGGCTGCCGTCCTCTCCGAGCGTGATATCATGCCGCGCGGCAGCGCAAGCGTCTCCGAAAGCGACCTGCTGGACCGGCTGGACGCGGTGCACGAACGACGCGACCCGCAGGGTGCGCGGACGGTTGAACGCCTGGCCGCCTATTTTCGCGGCGCCCTCGGCGTGCCGGACGGTTCCTTGCGTGCCGATGCGGCGATCGTCGGCAGGCTGCTCCTCATGGCCTACCCGGATCGGGTGGCGCGCGAGAGGAGTTCCGGCTCCGGACGCTACCTGATGGCCAACGGCACCGGTGCCAAGCTCTCTCCGCGCAGCAACCTGAGGGCGCAACCTTTCATCGTTGCCGTCGAGGTCGAAGGGGGAGCGGGCGAAGGGGACATTCACGTGGCCAGCGCGGTTTCGCTGGAGGCGGTCCGCTCGGGATGCGCGGGTGCCATAACGCGGGAACGCAGGGTGTTCTGGGACGAGCGCGAGGGGAGGGTGGTGGCACGCGACGAGGAGCGGCTGGGTGCCGTCGTCCTTTCGGAGCGGGTGGCGGTTCCCGAGAAGGAAGAGCTTGCCGCGGCGCTTTTGCAGGGGATTCTCTCGGGGGCCGGCATTGGCGGGTTGAACTGGAGCGACCAGGCCGCCCAGTACCGGAACCGGGTGCGGTTCCTGGCCCGGGCGCTACCCGAAGAGGACCTTCCCGACCTCTCCGATCAGGTCCTCGCCGAGAGCGCCGGACAGTGGCTTCTTCCATACCTGCAGGGAGTGCGGAACCTGGCCCAGCTTGCCAAGGTAGATCTGCTGCAGCCTTTGAAGGCCCTCCTCGACTACCGGCAGCAGCAGCTCGTGGAACGGGAAGCGCCCACCCACCTGCAGGTCCCCAGCGGGTCCCGCGTTTCACTGGAGTACCCGGCGGAGGGGGAACCTTTTCTGGCGGTGAAGCTCCAGGAGATGTTCGGGCTGGCCGAGACGCCGAGGCTGGCCCGGGGAAGGGTGCCGGTCCTGATCCACCTGCTGTCACCGGCCAGGCGTCCCATCCAGGTCACCGCCGACCTGAAAAGTTTCTGGAACGGGGCTTATCGTGAGGTATGCAAGGAGCTGAAAGGTCGCTACCCGAGGCATCCCTGGCCTGACGACCCCTGGAACGCTCAGGCGACGAGGCATGTGAAGAAGAGAATGTGAGAGGGGATGTGGACGCATGTGGCGGAAGGTCACGCCTGAGGAAAAGTGGCTCTGGTCAATTGCCTCAGTTGATATTGGTGAAGACCAGTGAGCCGTCCTTGTGGAGGTAGCTTCTGATGCTGCCGGTCACCTCGGGTATGCCGGCGCCGTTGTCGAGGTAGTTCCGCGTCACGTTGATGCCGTTTTTCCAGAGTTCGAAATGCACGTGGGGCCCCGTCGACCTTCCGGTGGATCCCGACAGCGCCACGGTCTGCCCCGCCTCCACCTGGTCCCCTATCTTGACCTCGAGCTGCGAGTTATGCCCGTACATGGAAACCATGCCGTCGGCATGTTGGACGGTGACGAGGTTTCCATAGCCGCCGTGCACTCCGCTCTCGATCACCCTCCCCGCCGCAATCGCCTTCACCCTGGTGCCGGTCGGCACTGCGATATCCACGCCGTTGTGATGCCTCAGGCCGCCATCGATCGGGTCGTGCCGCATGCCGTACCCCGACGTGATCACCCCTTGCACGGGAAGTTTGGCATCCAGCCCGCCAAGGTCCGGAGCTTCCTTGCCGGACGCGGAAACGGGGGGAGCCTGCTGCATCCTGGCCTTTGGCTTTGGCTGCTTAGCTTCGCGCAGCACCCGGACCGCGCCGCTGGTGGTGGGGGTGTTGGTGAAGACCTCAACTCCGCTCTCGTCGGTGTAGCGGAAAAAGTCCGCCTGCGCAGGGGAGACGGAGAGCGCGCAAAGAAAGGATGCAGGCAGCAGTACACCCGCCAGCCGTGATCTTCCCTTCCACCGTAGTGCGATTGCCTGTTTCTTCACCTAAATCCTTTGCCTAAACTCTGGGCTGCCTGCTCTCGTGCTTACAGCAAGCCGTACTATAGTATGCCAGCCGGCTCTTGGCAAGTGGTGACTAGGTTCACCCGCTCGCCGCTCATTGTCTGGTAGGTGCCGCCCCTGAACTGCCGCGAGAACGCGGAATAGACATCAGCTGCGCCAGCGGTCGCAGTGGTGTGTAAATATTAATCAGGAGGGTGTTGTACTGGGCACTTCTCTTGCTACAGATTGAAGACCTGACGCAATGATCCTGTAAGTCATTGGAACCTCATTCTGCTTGATAAGCATTCTGCTTATTTTTTAGACACCGCTGCATAAAAAGGAGGCTGTACCGTGGAGATGTTTGGGCAAAACGTGTTTAACCAGTCCGTTATGAGAGACAAACTGCCGAAAGCTGTTTTCAAGAACCTCAAGAAAACCATCGACGAAGGTCTGCCGCTGGATCCCTCTATCGCGGATGTTGTCGCATCGGCAATGAAAGAGTGGGCAGTTGAAAGAGGCGCAACGCACTTCACTCACTGGTTCCAGCCGATGACCGGCATCACCGCGGAAAAGCATGACGCTTTCCTTTCGCCCACAGAGAACGGGGCACTGCTGGAGTTCTCCGGCAAGGAACTCGTCAAGGGTGAGCCGGATGCCTCCTCTTTCCCGAGCGGTGGCCTGAGGGCGACCTTTGAAGCCAGGGGCTACACCGCCTGGGACTGCACCTCCCCTGCCTTCCTGAGGGAAGAGGCCGACGTCGTCACGCTCTGCATCCCGACCGCCTTCTGCTCCTACACCGGCGAGGCCCTGGACAAGAAGGTCCCTCTGCTCCGTTCCATGGAAGCGCTGTCCGCGCAGGCAGTGCGCGTTCTCAAGATGTTCGGCAATAACGATGTCACCAGGGTTACCTCGACTGTCGGCGCCGAGCAGGAATACTTCCTGGTCGACAAGTCTTTCTACCTGCAAAGGCCCGACCTGATGATGGCCGGCAGGACCCTCTTCGGTGCCATGTCCTCGAAAGGGCAGGAATTGGAAGACCACTACTTCGGCAGCATCAAGGAAAGAGTGCTGGGGTACATGAAGGAAGTGAACGAAGAGCTGTGGAAGCTCGGCGTTACCGCCAAGACCCAGCACAACGAAGTGGCACCTGGCCAGTTCGAGATCGCGCCGATCTTCGAAAATACCAACATCGCTACCGACCACAACCAGATGGTCATGGAAGTTCTCAAGCGTGTCGCCCTCAGGCACGACATGGTCTGCCTGCTGCACGAGAAGCCGTTTGCGGGCGTCAACGGATCCGGTAAGCACAACAACTGGTCCATGAGCTCCAACGACGGCCAGAACCTGCTCGAGCCGGGTCACACCCCGCACGAAAACGCCCAGTTCCTCACCTTCCTCATGGCCACCATCAAGGCCGTCGACACCTACGCCGGGCTGCTGCGCTGCTCCTGCGCCAATGCCGGCAACGACCATCGCCTTGGCGCCAACGAAGCGCCTCCGGCGATCATTTCCGTGTTCCTCGGCGAGCAGCTTGCCGACATCATCGACCAGATCGTTAAGGGCGTAGCGAAATCGTCCTCCATGAGCGGTCACATGGACATCGGCGTAAGCACCCTTCCCGCGCTGCCCAAGGACGCCACCGACAGGAACAGGACCTCGCCGTTCGCCTTCACCGGCAACAAGTTCGAATTCAGGATGCTCGGTTCCTCCTTCTCCATCTCGGGCCCCAACATCATCATCAATACCATCATTGCCCAGGCGCTGAAGGAATTCGCCGACGTGCTGGAGAAATCCACCGACTTCGATGCCGACCTCGACAAACTGCTGCAGGAAACCGCGAAAAAACACCAGCGCGTGATCTTTAACGGTAACAACTACTCCGACGAGTGGGTGCAGGAAGCCGCGAAACGCGGCCTGCCGAACATTCCCAGCACTCCTGACGCGCTCAAGGAGCTCGTTTCCAAGGAAGCGGTCGAGGTGTTCGCTGCTCACAACGTCTTCAACGAAAAAGAGATTCATGCACGTTACGAGATCATGGTCGAGCAGTACGTCAAGACCCTGAACATCGAAGCCCTGACCATGATCGACATGGCCAACCACAGCATCATCCCCACCGCCCTCGAGTATGCGACAACTGTGGCATCGTCGATCAATGCGGTTACCGCCGTTTCCGGCAAGCTGGATGTCTCCACCCAGAAGGAACTGCTGGAAGAGCTCAGCGACAAACTGGCCGCGATGAGCGCCAATACCAAGGCGCTTGAGAAGGCACTTGAAGACGCCCTGAACATTGCCGATGCCGAGAAGCAGGCAGCCGCATTCAGGGCAAACGTATTTACCAAGATGCTTGAACTGCGTGCCACCGGCGATGCGCTGGAGAAGATCATAGCTGCCAAATACTGGCCGCTGCCGACCTACAGGGAAATGCTTTTCGTTCTGTAATCTCTGGATCTTGACCTGGCTGATAGTAGGAGCCTCTTTACGGGGGCTCCTATTTTAGCTTTGCCACAGTCGGGTACCTCGCTAGAACTGTTCTTAACAAGAAACGTTTAATAAGCCCGAGGGCTCACCGGATATATTGTAAGCAACTGTTTGCCTAGTTTTTCGGCAGCGGCCTTGCTCTCTTCGATATCGGATAGTGAACCTGGTTGGCTAAGTTGCCGGAATGTCACGCAGGTGCTGGCATCCTGCCGATTGGCCGAAGTCTTGCAGTAGAGTTACCAACCATCAGCCCGCGGTTTATTAAAACTTGCAATTCCACGGCAAGGTATCTATAATTCGCGGCGCACTGAACGACAAGCGGAGGATAACTGCCTTGAAAAAAGTCGAAGCAATCATAAAACCTTTCAAGCTTGATGAAGTGAAAGAAGCACTCAATGAGATCGGCATCCAGGGGATCACCATCGGTGAGGTGAAGGGCTTCGGTCGCCAGAAAGGGCACACGGAGCTTTACCGCGGCGCCGAGTATGTCGTTGACTTCATTCCTAAGATCAAGATGGAGATCATCGTCTCTGACGAAGTGGTTGGCAAGGTCGTTGACGCCATCGAGCAGGCCGCGAAGACCGGGCGTATCGGCGACGGTAAAATCTTCGTCACCCCCGTTGAAGAGGTAGTCCGGATCAGGACCGGTGAGAGGGGCGAGGACGCTCTCTAATTGGCTGATTCTTTACTTAATTCGAAAGGAGACAGTAGATGACACCAAAACAAGTAGTGGAGTTCGCCAAAGAAAACGGCGTGCTGATGGTCGATTTCAAATTCATGGACTTCGTCGGCATCTGGCAGCACTTCACCGTGCCGATGAGCGAGTTTGGCGAGGACACTTTCGAGGAAGGCCAGGGCTTCGACGGCTCCTCCATCCGTGGCTGGCAGCCGATTCACGCCTCCGACATGATCATCCTCCCGGATCCGACCACCGCAAAAATGGATCCGTTCACCGCGGTGCCGACCCTCTCCCTGATCTGCGACATCTTCGACCCGATCACCAAGGAAAGCTACTCCCGCGACCCGCGCAACATCGCGAAGAAGGCGGAGAACTACCTTAAGTCGACCAGCCTCGCCGACACCGCATACTTCGGACCGGAAGCCGAATTCTTCATCTTCGACGACGTCCGTTACGACTCCAACTCCAACTCCTCCTTCTACGCAGTTGACTCCGTGGAAGGCGCCTGGAACACCGGCCGCGAAGAGTTCCCGAACCTCGGCTACAAACCGCGCCACAAGGAAGGCTACTTCCCGGTAGCTCCGACCGACTCCCAGAACGATCTCCGTAACGAGATGGTGATGGAGCTCCAGAAGGTCGGCATCCGCGTCGAGTGCCAGCACCACGAGGTCGCCACCGGCGGCCAGGCCGAGATCGACATGCGCTTCTCCTCGCTCGTCGACATGGCTGACCAGCTCCAGTGGTTCAAGTACGTCATCAAGAACGTCGCGAACCGCAATGGCAAGACCGTAACCTTCATGCCGAAACCGCTCTACGGCGACAACGGCTCCGGTATGCACTGCCACATGTCTCTGTGGAAAGACGGCACCAACCTCTTCGCCGGCGACAAATACGGCGGGCTTTCCCAGATGGCTCTGTACTACATCGGCGGCATCATCAAGCATGCCCGCGCTCTCTGCGCCTTCACCAACCCGACCACCAACTCCTACAAGCGTCTGGTGCCGGGCTTTGAGGCTCCGGTGAACATGGCTTACTCCAGCCGTAACCGTTCCGCCTCCCTGCGTATCCCGATGTTCTCCAACAACCCGAAGGCGAAGAGGATCGAGTATCGTACGCCGGATCCGTCCTGCAACGGCTACCTCGCCTTCGCCGCCATGCTGATGGCGGGCCTCGACGGCATCGAGAACAAGATCGATCCGGGCCAGCCGCTGGACAAGGACATCTACGGTCTGTCTCCGGAAGAGCTCTCCACCATCCCGTCCGCTCCGGGCAGCCTGGAGGAGGCGCTCAACGCGCTCAAGGACGACCACGAGTTCCTGCTCAAGGGCGACGTCTTCACCCCGGACGTCATCGACAAGTGGATCGAGTACAAGACCGAAGCCGAAGTCAACCCGGTTCGTATGCGTCCGGTACCGCTCGAGTTCGCCCTGTACTTCGACATCTAAGCAGTTTGCTCACACGGGCAGCAAAAAAGGCGGGGGATTTTCCCCCGCCTTTTTTGCGTCTGCTCTTTGCTGACTTGGCTCAGTAGCCCAGGCTGTCGAAGACGGCTTTTGTGGTTTTGGTGGCGACGTACGGACCGTAGCTCGGCCCCACGTTCTTGATGAACTCGGGGGTGAGATCATCGTCATAGCCGGTGAAGGCGATGCCACCGATGAGCGGGATGATCCCGACTTCGAACCAGCCGACCTCGGTCCAGGTCCTGTCGATTTCAGCCTGCCTGAACTCGTAATGTGCGGGGACGGATAGCTGTTGCGACTTGCCGTTCTTCAGATTGGTGATGGTGGCCTCGGTGCTTATGTCGACGGTATAGCCGTAGCCCCAGATGGCGGGTGCGAAGATCAGGAAGCCCGGCCAGTTCACGAAGAAGTTCGAGCCCTTGCCGTCGTAACGAGGGTTGACGGACAGGTCGATGACGGCATCGGCTTGGTCCTTGTTCGCCGCGGTGTATGGATAGATGACCCTCTCGACGGCACTGTTTCTCTGCAAAGCATCGACTATGGCGGAAATGTACCGGCTGTTCTGGGGCTGACTGCTGTTGGCCGAAGTCACGCCGAGCTTTACTGTCTGCTTAGGCACAGCGGCGGGAGGAATGAAATAGTCATCGGCATTGGTGATCCTCATGTTGTGAGTGCAGCCGCTACTCATCATCACGAGAAACGACATGGCCAAGGCGGGTACTGTTTGCTTCTTAAGCATTCAAAGGCTCCTTACAGTAACGGTAAGCTAATTAGGCGGGACTATACAGGTCGTCTTAATTCCTGTCAATGCAATAGGAAACCCAGTAACCGCAGGATTCTGGGTGTGTGATTACCTGTGGAGTAGGACGACTCAAAGGCAGCGGGTGGAGTCTTTATCCTTGAAGACACAGGGAAAAACTGCTACCTTCAGCCTTCGCGGTCCGGCAGACGAGAGGCCGCCATGTCCGGGAGGAAGGGTTGCAGCAGCATGAGAAGGTGACAAAGCTGGTGGGGTGGTTTGCCAAGGCGGCCGTGCGCCATGCCGAGGCCCTGGAAGTCATGGCAGAGGACCTGGCCGCCGCCGAAGTCGCCGATCTCACCCGCTACTACCGCGCTCTGCAGCGTGAAGGTGGGGTGGCCGAACTGCTCCGCCTGCTTGAAGACCCCGATCCCGTCGTTGCCGGCATGGTGGCCGTCTACGCCATGGGGGAAGCTCCCGAGCGCTGCGTGGCGACGCTCACTGTCATCGCCCGCGAGCCAGGACTGATGGGCTTTCGTGCCCAGGCCGCCTTGGAGCGTTGGGAGAGCGGCGAGTGGGAGAAGTAGAGGCGGCTAGCCTCCGCCGGAGTGCGTACTACAGGGTTTGCGCCCGATTTCATACCATTGAGGGAGGTTACTGTGTCTGAGTTCAACAACGTAACGGTCGTCAAAGAGGCCAATGTCTATTTCGACGGTGGGGTGACCAGCCGTACCATTTTCTTCGCCGACGGGTCGCGCAAGACCTTGGGCATCATGATGCCGGGCGAGTACACTTTCAACACCGGTTCCGCTGAGCTGATGGAGATCATGTCCGGCGAGATGACCGTGCTGCTCCCCGGCTCCCCCGACTGGGTTACCGTCAAGGGTGGCGAGGCCTTCGAGGTTCCTGAAAACTCGAGCTTCAAGCTGAAGGTCACCGCCGTCTCCGATTACTGCTGCTCTTTCCTCTAATAAAGCTGCCCCCGCCCCGGCTTTCCCTGGGGCGGGGGCGCTCCTGGTGAACCCTTGACATCCACCGCATCAGACACGGAAAAGCAGGTCGGCCGTTTCGCGCCGTCTCCAACCGGACCGCTGCACCTGGGCTCCCTGGTCGCCGCCTTGGGCAGCTACCTGGTCGCCAAGAGGGCGGGGGGGCTGTGGCTGTTACGTATGGAGGACCTGGACCTGCCCCGCGTGGTGCCGGGCATCGCCGACGATATGCTGGCGACCCTCGAGAAGCTCGGCTTTCAATGGGACGGCGAGGTGCTGTACCAGAGCAGGCGGACCGAGCATTACCGGGCCGCCGCGGAGCAACTGCAGCGACGCGGTCTCGCCTATGCCTGCGGCTGCACCAGGAGCGAAATAGCCCAGATCGCCTCGGCCCCCCACGAAGATGGGCTGGTTTACCCGGGGCTGTGTCGCAATGGACTGCCGCTCGAAAAGGTGGAACGTGCGCTGCGGATCAAGGTCTACGACGAGGTGATTTCCTTCGATGACGGGATCATGGGGCGCTACAGCCAGCATCTCACCGCATCCTGCGGCGATTTCGTGATCCACCGGGCCGACGGTCCCTACGCCTACCATCTGGCTGTCGTGGTCGACGACGCCGCCTCAGGGGTGAACCAGGTGGTGCGGGGGGCTGACCTGCTGGCCTCGACGCCGCGCCAGATCTACCTGCAGCGCATCTTCGGCTTCCCCACCCCTTCCTACTACCATCTGCCGCTGGTAACCGGCCCTGATGGCGCGAAGCTCAGCAAGCGGGACAACGCGGTTTCCCTCGCTGCCGGCCGTGACCTGGATCGGGAGGGGGGGCGCCTGCTGTTCGCGGCGCTCCGTTTTCTCGGGCAAGCTCCCCCGCCGGAATTGCAGGATGCGGCGCCGGCGGAGCTTCTGGAGTGGGGAATCGCCCATCTCGACGTATCCGCCATCCCCCGCACCCCCGCGCCTTTTGTCTACCCCTGATCCATAAAGGGGGGTGGGGTTTCCTGAGGTCTCGCCGTCGGCGGTGCCTGTTCCCGTTTCTTCAGTCCTTCTCTGATCTGGTCGCTGATCCTCCCGCTCAGTCCTGGTTCTTTGAGCGTGTACCGGATCATCGCATCGTTCAGCGTTTCACATCCAGGCAGAAACAGCAGCATCAGCAGCAGGGACATCCGGAAACTCACCCTTTTTTTCTCCTTTTCTCCACCTCGCGCCATTTTTCCAGTTCCGCCTCGGTAACCGGCTGCCATTGAGGCACCGGTGCCGGATGCCAGTTTTCGTCGACCGCAACCATGGTGAAGACGCCGCTGGCGGCAAGCCGTTTGTTGCCGTCGGTGACATTCTCCGCTTCCACCTCCACCTCGACCTCCATGGAGGTGCGCCCCACGTGGATGATGGTGGCCCGGGAGTAGATCACCTCGCCGACGTTGATCGGCGTGTGGAAGGTGATGCGCTGGGCGCAGGCGGTCACCACCCGCTTGCGGGAATAACGCCAGCAGACCACGCCGGCGGTCTTGTCCATGATGCTCATGATCACGCCGCCGAAGATGTTACCGTAAGAATTGGTATCCTTGGGGAGCAACGTTTCGATCAGCTCCGCTTTTCTGTTCTCCATGGGGTCTCCTTTTCAAATCTGATTTTATCTGCAGGTGAAGGACTCACTCGAGCGCTCCGATGTCTGCCCTTTCGTAATCGGTCGCGGCAGGGCGCGGGAATCAGGCCTCGTTCGCGCGGGCAGTCGCGCCGATGAGCTTTCTGAGCTGAGCGGCGCTGGCCCGTTCCATCGCTCTCCCCGTGATGCTGCTTTTGGTGCGGTTGCGTCGTTCATCCGCCGGGTACACCGAGCACTCGATCTCGACTCCCTGGTCCTCGAGGTAGATGTGCGTGTAATCCCTGATCACCCCTCCCTTCCTGATGGGGACCGTTTCCGTCTGGAACGGGATGTCGCTTTGCCGCAGGAGGCTTTCCACCGCTTCTATGGAGTCGGAGAAAAGGTGGATGTCGATGTCGCTGCGTTCGGTGACCGCGCCGGATAGGACCGAGCCGACCAGGTAGGGCGAGAATTCCTCGAACAGCTCCAGGTAGGAGAGGGCGGTGACCCTGAGCCCCAGCAGCCGCTGAGGCAGGACCTCCTCCTCCCTGGTCGCGATCAGGCGGGCGAGTTCCTCATGGATCTCGGCGTTGGTCGGGAGATGGGAACCCAGGGAGAGCGCCTTCTCAGGGCCGAACCGCTTGGCCGCCTTTCGTTTTGCGTCGCGGTATTCACGGACTCCATCCTCGTACATGAGCCGGGCCGCCTCGCTAGCAATCATCCCACGTATCTTGTCATCCTTTCTCATGTGACGAGTATAGCTGATGGTGTGCGATATGATACGACTTTTAGCGCATTGGCGGATGAAAATTTTCGTGTCATTAAAAAAAGGGATTGACTGTGGAGGCGGCTTTTGCTATAAACAGGATCTCTGTTGAGCGGGAATAACTCAGTGGTAGAGTGCAACCTTGCCAAGGTTGAAGTCGCGGGTTCGAACCCCGTTTCCCGCTCCAATTAATCACCAGAACCCCGGTAGCCCGAAAGGCAGCCGGGGTTTTTCTTTGGTCCAGCACATCAAAGGTTTGAAGAGGAATCACATGACAACCCTACCCGAATGCCCCTCCTGCAGTTCCGCATATACCTACGAAGATGGCGCGCTCTACATCTGTCCCGAGTGCGGCAACGAATGGTCCCAGGCCGAGACGCACAGTGCGGATACGGAGAGCGTGGTTCGTGACGCCTTCGGCAACGTGCTTCAGGACGGAGATTCGGTCACCGTGATCAAGGACCTGAAGATCAAGGGCTCCTCGTCGGTCGTGAAGGTCGGGACCAAGGTGCGCAACATACGTCTCGTCGACGGCGATCACGACATAGACTGCAAGATCGACGGCATCGGCGCCATGCAGTTGAAGTCCGAGTACGTGAAGAAAGCATGAGTCCTAACGTGGTAAAGCTTCAACGCACGGGGGCGCTCTAGTTTCGGGGGAGAGGCCGGCGCCCTCGTGGGATACACACTATGGGAAAACAAAAAGGGGGGACCTGCTGGTCCCCCTTTTTGCGTCAGTTCCTGGAAGGGGTGTTACTGGAGGAAGGTCTCTTCGATGAAATCGGTGACGGCGCAGGGATCGTTCAGGTCCAGCACCGGGACGTCGAGCTCGAGCTCGGCGTCGCTGGCGACCGCGATCAGGGTGGCATCGTAGTTTTCGCCGCGGCAGAGTAAGGAGGTGCTCCTCTCCTGACGGTTCACCTCGATCTTGGGCATGCCGCTCTTCTTGAAACCTTCGGTAACCACGATGTCCATGTCGCCGAAATAGGTCTCGATCAGCTCCTCGATGGGGGGGGACTGGGTGTGCTTCTTGATGATGGCGAGCTTCTCCGGTGAGGAGATAAGCATGGTGTCGGCGCCGGCGGCGGTGAGCCGGTGGCTGTCCTTGCCGGGATGATCGATATCGAAACGGTGCGCGTCATGCTTGATGACCCCCACCTTGTATCCGCGTTCTTTCAGGTGAATGATCACCTTCTCCAGCAGGGTCGTCTTGCCGGTGCCCGATTTTGCCACAAAGGATACTGCCTTTACCGTCATGTGATTCCTCCTGTATTGATAACGTCTTCCG
This sequence comes from Geomonas diazotrophica, assembly GCF_018919385.1. GTDB lineage: Bacteria > Desulfobacterota > Desulfuromonadia > Geobacterales > Geobacteraceae > Geomonas > Geomonas diazotrophica. Next base: position 53,250 of record NZ_JAHLMF010000006.1, on the reverse strand, counting down.
GTGTGTTGAGATTCAGGAAGGCGGTGCCGGCCGGGTCGAGATGCGCGATGGCTTCAGGGCCAACCTCCTTCACCCTCGCCTGCGGATACCAGGCGTAGGCGCAGCATTCGCCCCCCTCCAGCAGTTCCCTTATCGGCTCCAGGCATCTCTTGGAATACAGCGCGAAGAGCGGCTCATACCCGTGCCTGGTTTTCGGGACCACGGCGTCGTACCCCTGTCTGAGCGAGCAGAGGTGCTGCAGGATCGCCTTGCTGGGGAAGGGGAGGTCGCAGGACGACACGAAGATCCACTCGCTGTCCGCGCCGGACAAGCCGGTGTAGACCCCGCCCAGGGAGCTGCCGGGGATGAGGTCGGGGATGACGTCGAGGGAGTAGCCTGCGAAGCGCTCTCCCCGATCGCCTACCAGCATCACCTTGGGAAAACATTCCCGGAACAGGTCGAGCACCCGCTCGAAGAGCGGCCTCCCCTGCAGTTCCAGAAAAGCCTTGTCCCGTCCCATGCGGCGGCTTTTGCCCCCCACCAGGATGATCCCCGTTATGTCGTCCGCCAACAAACCTGGCATCTCTGCTGACTCCGCTTTACAACCCCTTTCCTTACCTCCCAAACCAGCATCGTTTATACCATAACAGCGGTTCGTGGTGGCAGAAATTAAAATCCTCCCCCGGTGTTTGCAGTTACTAAATTTATGCTAACCTCTCCGTTGTCCTTGGAGGCGCGACAACCCGTATTTGCCACCACCCCATGGTCGGCGGTGCTGGTAGCGGCACCCCTCATCCTGTTTGTCGTTCGGCACCTCGTGTACCGATACGTGCTGAACGGTCTGATCCTTCCGAACCTCTAGCGGAGGAGGTGCGTTGTGAAGTACACCGTGCTCACCTACTGCAAATACGTGCTCTTCGGCGCGGCGCTGCTCCCAATCACGCTGATCACCATCGTAATGATTCCTCTGCTTTCCTGGACGTGGTGCATAGGGATCCTCCTTCCGTTTATCGTGCTGTTTTTGTGGGGGGCGCTGGAAGGGCTCAAAAAGCTCCTGCAGTGGGGAAGACAGCGGCCAGTGCAGCAGGAACCTACTTCCACCGAGGCGCAGCCGGCGCGGGAGGACTCGGTCCGCATTGACCCGTCGCCGGCGGAAACGGTGCGGCAGGATCGAATCCTCGACCTGCAGCAGAACGACGTGGCGCGGGCTGCGTTCTTGGAGCGACTGGACGCCGCTTTGATGCGGGACTTGACCGATTACCACAAGATCGAGCGCGACCAGCGCTGGCAATTCCTTGCCGGCGCCACGGAACTGGCGGAGAGCAAGGGGTTCAAGTCGGAGCAGGGGATAGCCTCGTACGTCCTGGCCCTGTGGTATCTCGACATCGACTTCGAGGACAAGAGCTCGGAACTGGAGTCGCTGCTCACGTCCTCCCTGCCCGAGGTGCGTCGTATTCATGGTTTGAACCAATGGGTTGAGGCCCTCCTGGGCGAACCTGACGACGTCGCCGCTGCGGATGACGCCCTGAAAAGGGCGCTGCAGCTCACCGAGCCTTGGGGTAACTGACATAAAAGGCCCACGCCTCGGCCTCTGGCGGCAGCAGAGGTCGGGGCGACTTTCATAACGGGAGTCCCACCTTCACCCCTGCTGTATCCACCCCATCCCGCTCCAAAAAAACTTCCTCAAATTAGCTGTTGACATAAGGCGGGATCTTCTTTATAAAACTGATAACAGTTTTCATTATCGCCGCGCGGTGACCATTTGAAAAGATTCAGTCAGTGCGGGTAACGTGTTGTGAATCAGGCGGAAGCCACTGTCAGGGGCTGTGGAGGGGATATGAGCGGTGCTGTTGGGGTTAAAGAGGATTTGTCAGCGGTAAACGGCGTCGGCGCATCCGATTCGACCCGCCTGTCGAGGGCCGCCTGGCAGGATTTTGCCGGACTTTACCCGACCGACGAAGAATGTCTCGCCTCCTTCCTGGCGCTGGAACTTGCCGAGGTGCTGCAGGGCGCCAAGCCGGCAAACCTCGTCTGCCTTGCCAACAAGAACCGTTCCTGCGGCCGCAACCTCTATCTCCTCTGGAAAGAACATGGTGCTGTACTCCTCGAACAGAGCGGGCTCAAGGTGCGTGTCCTCGACGACCGCGGTTCCTCCATCCTGCTCCTGCTCTACTCGCAGGAGGCACTGGGCGGCCTGCTCGCCCAGAAAAGCGTGCGCATCATCCTGGGAAAGGCCGGCTACCGCAACGTCGATGAGTTCGACGAGGTTCTGGACGAACTGCAGACGCGCGTGGTGGGGGAGGGGTTCCCTCACGAGATCGGCGTCTTTCTCGGCTATCCGCTGAAAGACGTGGTCGGCTTCATGGGGTGGGCGCAGCTTGCCTTCACCTGCCAGGGCCCTTGGAAGATCTTCGGCAAACCGGAGCAGAGTCTGCGTCTTGCGGAATGCCACCGCGAGTGCCGCAGCAGGATGTCGTCGCGCCTGGCTTCCGGGTGCAGCCCGCTCGATTGCCTGAGAAACAGCTCCACCACTGTTGCAGATTCGTACCTGCAGGAGCGTGCCCCTTTTTTGGCAGTATCGTGAAAGTGAATATCAAAACCGAGGCGTGCGCGCCTCGGGGGGAGGGCGAGATGTGCATAGCTTTGATCGGCGGGATGGATCGCCTGGGAAAACACTACATGGAGGAGGCCGAACGCGCCGGCATGACGCTGCAGTTTTTCAGCACCTCAGAAACGAACATAGCCGCAAAGCTCAAGAAGGCTGACGCGATGGTGATCTTTACCAACAAGGTGTCGCACCGCGTGAAGATCGAGGCGATGCAGGTGGCCAAGGCAAACAACATCCCGGTGCTGATGGAACATGCCTGCGGCGTGTGCACCTTCAGGAACTGTCTCCAGTGCCTCGCTCGCAACTGTCAGTGAGCAGCTGATGCAAATTCGGCTTCATATCGGATCGCATCTGTGTTAGGTGTAGCCGTGTTCGACATCAAGACGATACGGCAGGATCCGCATGACCGATGTGAATGACAGGACATCCCGCAGGCTGGCGGCGATCGGGGCTCTTCTGGTACCCTGGACGGTCCTTTGCGTCTTTTACCTCGACATACCGGTTGCAGTTTTCGTCAGGGATTATCTCTATGCCAACCGGCATTGGGTCAGGGCCACTGCCGAGCTTCCCGACTTGTTGCTCGCCGTGGTCGTCGTTGCCACGGTCGGCTCCTGCCTGCTTTACCTTTTCCGCTACGGCAGGGGCATCCTCGACCGTGCCACAATGCTCGCCAAAGAGGTGGTCTGGCTGGCGCCGGTCTCCTACCTTGTCAAGGCTCTGTTGAAAATCGCCTTCGGGCGGTCCAACACCCGTTACTGGCTGCACGAGCCGGGCGACTACGGCTTCCACTGGTTCCAGATGAAGGAGTACTGCGACGGGTTCCCCTCCGGTCACATGCTGGTCATCGTGGCCCTTTTGGCCGCTGTTTGGCGCTTCTACCCAGAAAGCCGCCCCATCGGCATCGTAACCGCGATCCTGCTGGCCGCCGCGCTCGTTGCCACCAACTACCATTTCTTGAGCGACGTCGTCGTCGGGGCTTACCTCGCCATCCTGCTCGAGGTGATGGTCTCCCGCCTGATTTTTTGCAGGCGCCGCACCTCTGCCAACTGACGGGGGTTCCCGTAGTGGCGCGCCCAGCGTGGCTTTGCTTCGGGTTTTTTCCCTTGCATCGCAGGCCGAAATCCCTTATATTTCAACAGCACATTGACGATAGAAGGAACGCTTAAACCAACGATTCGTAACAGATGAGCGGGGGACTGTCACCGCGATCAGATAACGCATGGGAAGGGTTTAGCCGCCTACGGTTAAGCCCTTTTTGTTTGAGCATAAAAAGGTCAGGGAGGCCCAATGGAAAGAAGAGCTTTAACGGCAGGAGACATGGTTGACTCGCAATGCACGCGTTGCAAGGCACTGCTGAACCACACCATCGTCGCGATGGTGGCGGGTCAGGTGGTGCGGGTGAAATGCAACACCTGCGGCAGCGAACACAACCATCGTCCTGTAAAAGAACCTAAGGCCGCCACCGTGAAGGGAGCAAAGGCTGAAAAAGAGGTGAAGACGCCGCGGACAAGGGCGGCCAAGGCACCGGCGATATCGGACGAGGCGATCTGGGACGAGATGATCCGCCCTCTCGATCCGGATCTCGCGGTTCCCTACAGCATGGAAGGGAAGTTCAAGTCCAACACGTTGATCAGCCATCCCACCTTCGGGACCGGCGTGGTGGCATCCTGCCAGGCGGGCAAGGTTGAGGTGGTCTTCAAGACCGGCCGCAAGCTTTTGAGAAGCGCCTAGCTAGATAGCATCGGAAAGAGCACGAAAAAAGAAGGGGCTGCCGGTTTTCATATCCGGCAGCCCCTTTTTTATTCAAAAAAACAACGCATCGGCCACGGAGAAAAGGATTATTTCCTGACCCTGAACCCGGCACGCTCCCACGCCGACAGGTCGTTGGCAGGCTTTTGTTCCTTCGCCTTCGGCTGGTTCTTCGGCGCCGCACTCTTCGGTGTCTTCTCCGGCTCGGCCTGCTTGATGGATAGGGAGATGCGCTTGGTCTGCGGGTCCGCGGAGAGGACCTTCACCTTGACGATCTCGCCGACCTTGACCGCCTCGTTGGGGTCCTTGCAGTAGCGGTGCGACAGCTGGCTTACGTGCACGAGCCCGTCCTGGTGCACCCCGATGTCGACGAAAGCGCCGAAGGCAGCGACGTTGGTCACCACCCCCTGCAGGATCATCCCTTCCTTCAGGTCGGCTATGGTCACCACGTCCTCACGGAACGTCGCGGTCTGGAACTGCTCGCGCGGATCGCGCCCCGGCTTCTTCAGCTCGGCCAGGATGTCCCGCAATGTGGGGAGGCCGATGCCGTCGGTTACGTAGCGCTCCAGCTTGATCCCGGCGGAAAGGGCGGGGTCGGAGGCGAGCTGGGCCACGGTAACGCCGAGATCGGCCGCCATCCGTTCCACGACCCCGTAGTTCTCCGGGTGCACCGCACTGTTGTCCAAGGGGTTTTCTCCGCCGCGGATGCGCAGGAAGCCCGCCGCCTGCTCGAAGGCCTTCGGGCCGAAGCGCGGCACCTTCAGGAGCGCCTGCCTGGTCGGGAAGGCGCCGCTCTCGTCGCGGTACTTCACGATGGCGCGTCCCTGGCTCTCGGAGAGACCGGCCACGTAGGAGAGGAGCGCCCAGGAGGCGCTGTTCAGGTCGACGCCGACGTAGTTGACGCACGATTCCACCACCGCGTCCAGCGCCTTCTTCAAGAGCGACTGATTCACGTCGTGCTGGTACTGCCCGACCCCGATGCTCTTGGGATCGATCTTCACCAGCTCGGCCAGCGGGTCCTGCAGCCTGCGGCCGATGGAGATGGCGCCGCGGATGGTGAGGTCCAGCTCCGGGAACTCCTCGCGCGCGATCTCGGAAGCAGAGTAGACCGAGGCGCCCGCCTCGTTCACCATGACCGTCTCGGCCTTGACGCCCGCCGAACGGAGCGCCTCGCGCACGAAGACCTCGGTCTCGCGGCCGCCGGTGCCGTTGCCGATGGCTATCAGGCGCAGGTCGTGGCGCTCAACGAGCCGCACCAACTCGGCGCCGGCGCTCTCCGCTTTTGGCCCGCCCGTGTGCGGGTAGATGGTCGTCTGCTCCAGGAAACGTCCGGTCTCGCTGATGGCGGCCAGCTTGCACCCGGTCCTCAAGCCCGGGTCGACGCCCAGCACCCTCCTGCCGCCCGCCGGGGGGAGGAGCAGCAGGTTTCTCAGGTTCTGCGCGAAGACCGCGATGGCGGCCTCGTCGGCCCTGGTCTTCGCTTCCAGCCTCAGCTCGACCTCGATGGACGGAGCGATGAGCCGCTTGTAGGCATCGGCGGCGACTGCGGCGAGCAGTTCCTTGAAGATGCTTTCCCGCTTGATGAGCCCCCCCCTGAGCCGCGCCACGATCTCCTCTTCCGGCGCGAGCAGGGTGAGGCGCAGCACCTCCTCCTTCTCCCCGCGTCTCATCGCGAGCATGCGGTGCGACGGTATCGTTTTGAGAGGCTCCTGGTACTCGTAGTACATCTTGAACTTGCCTTCGCGATCCGCCCCCTCGCTCAAAAGCTGCGACGCGAAGATCCCCTCGGCGCGGGTGAGGTCGCGCACCATGGCGCGCCGGTCGGCGTCCTCGGAAAGCTGCTCCGCGAGGATATGCGACGCTCCTTCCAAGGCAGCAGCCGCGTCGGGGACCCCCAGTTCGTCGCTGACGAAGGGAGCGGCGGCATCAGCCGCCGAGCCTGCAGTCAACTCCTGCGCCAGTACCAGTTGGGCCAGTGGTTCCAGGCCGCGTTCCCGGGCGATGGTCGCCTTGGTGCGGCGCTTGGGCTTGTAGGGGAGGTAGAGGTCTTCGAGTTCGGTCTTCTTGCGGCAGGTCGCGATGCGCGCGGAGAGCTCCGGGGTCAGTTTCCCCTGCTCCTCGATGCTTTTCAGCACGGTCGCCTTGCGTTCGGCAAGTTCGCGGTGGTAGTTGAGCAGGTCCTCGATCTCGCGGATCTGCACCTCGTCCAGTTCGCCGGTCTGCTCCTTGCGGTAGCGCGCTATGAAGGGGACGGTGCCCCCCTCGTTCAAAAGCGAGACCGTGGCGAGCACCCCGCCGCGCGGCAGCCCGCTTTCTTCAACAACGATTTCAAGAAGTTGTGGTGTGTCTGTTGCGTGAATAGTCAAAACGGTCTCCTCCAAAAAAAGAGGTACTTCTTACACTCTTTGGGCGCCGGGGGCAAGAACTTTCCCGCCCCGCCTAGTGGGGGAGGAACCCCTGCTTCTCGTACTCGGCGAGCTTTCGGTACAAGGTTGCGACGCCGATGTTCAACTCCGCCGCCGTGCGCGACTTGTTGTTTCCGGTCGCCCTCAAAGCCGCCAGGATGTACTCCCGCTCCACCTCTTCCAGCGGGCGCACCGACTCAACGATCCCCGGCCTTGGCAGCGCGGACCTGAGCTCTTCAGGCAGGTCCTCGAGGTCGGCTCTCGTGTCCAGGCAAAGCGCCACGGCGTGCTCCACCGCGTTTTGAAGTTCCCGCACGTTGCCCGGCCAGGTGTAGCGCAGCAGCTGGTCGGCCGCCTTGGGCGTGAACCCGGTCACCTTGCGCCCGGCGCGCTTGGACGCCTGCTCCAGGAAGATGCGCGCCAGGGGGAGGATGTCCTCGTTTCTTTCCCTCAGGGGAGGGACCCGCACCTCGATCACCCTCAGCCGGTAGTACAGGTCGCGCCGGAAGTTCCCCTTGCTCACCTCGTCGGAGAGGTTCCTGTTGGTGGCGGCGACCACCCTGATGTCCACCTGCCGCGACCGGTTCTCCCCGACCCGTCTCACCTCCCGTTCCTGCAGCACCCGTAGCAGCTTCACCTGCATGGACTGGGAGACCTCCCCGATCTCGTCCAGGAACAGGGTGCCGCCGTTTGCCGCCTCGATGAGCCCCATCTTGTCCCGATCCGCCCCGGTGAACGCCCCCTTGGCATGGCCGAAGAGCTCGCTCTCCAAAAGGGTTTCGGTAAGCGCGCCGCAGTTCACCGCGACGAAGGGGCGCCCGGCGCGGGCCGATTCCTCGTGGATCAGCCGGGCGATACGCTCCTTTCCCGCGCCGCTTTCGCCGGTCACGATCACCGAAGAATCGACGCGCGCGATGCGCCGGGTCAGCTCGACCACCTGCCGCATGGCGCTCGAACGCGCGGTGATGCAGCCGAATTCCTCCGCCCCCGCACTCAGGCACGACATCTGGCGCCGCTGCTTCTTCAGGCGCTCTTCGGTATCGCGCAACGCCTTGGCCAGGTTCTGGAACACCTCGTCGCCGGTCTCGGATTCGAAATAGGGGAGATACGGCTCCAGGGCCTCGCCCCACTGTTCCCTCGTTCTCCCCTCGACGTGGCAGACCGCGTCCCCCTTGCCGCAGCAGCGGTCCTCGATGAAGTACACCTTTTCGCCCCTCCAATAGGAGACGTAGCCGCTGGCGAAACCGGTAAGGGTCCAGCAGACCGACTCTTCGGAAAGCCCCAGGTGCAAAAGGTGCTGCTCCACCTCGTAGGAGTCGTACCAGAAGGACTGGACCAGAGGCTGGTCGTCGTTTCCGTCGCTGCGCCTGTTTTCCTCCACCCGGACCATCCCCTGCAGCATGTGCAGTTTCGGACCGGTCCAGCTGTCCGCGAAGAGGTCGGGGAATTCCTGCTTCAGGCTTTCCGCCGTCATCCTGCCGTGGGCATAGCCGAACCTGGTCAGGATGCTGCGCGCGGCAGCCACGCCGAGCGAGCTGATCAGTTCCTTGCGCAAAAGTCCCAGCGCGACGGCATCGAAGATGATCGCCCTGCGCCCCATGAAGAACATGGTCCCCCCGTCGGGACGAAAGGAAAGTAGCTCCCGTAAATCCAGATCCGCCGATTGCATCCCCGCCTCCTAGCTGCCTACCAGAATAATAAAGCACACTATCATAATGATAGGCATTTTTCACGCTGTATACGTGCCTTTGTTGCAAGTTGCCGTTTTCGCATTTCTTTTCTGGTGGCACGCTCGCTGCTATTCACCCATGCAAGGCGGGTTTTTTGCCGCCCGTCGACCCAACGGGGCCTGCTCCGCGGCTCTGGCCCCCGCGAGTAAAGGCGCACAACACGAATAGGAGGTTCAAGGTGGGTAAGAAATTTTTCGTATCGCTGGCGCTGCTGGCTGCCCTGGGGGCGGGGCTGTTCCTGACCCGGAGCGAGGCCTTCGCGGCGGACATCAAGGGAAAGCATGCCTCCGAGGGGCTTGGCTGCGCCGACTGCCACAAGACGGACAAGCCGACCGCGGCGGCAGGGATCGAGGCGTGCCTCGACTGCCACGGCGGCTACGACAAGGTCGCCGAGCGCACCAAGGGGATGCACAACAACCCGCATGACTCCCACCTGGGAAGGATGGCGTGTCTCAAGTGCCACCGGGTGCACGCACCTTCGGAATACCTGTGCCTGGAGTGCCACAGCGACTTCGAATTCAAGGACAAGTAGCTCGAACTGTTCAGGACGCGGCGACCCCGCGTCTCACCAACCCCTGAGGGGAAATCAAAGAGGAGGAATCGATGAGGAGAGTTCGAGGTATGGCGGTGGTGTTCGTCGCCCTTTTCGCCTTCGCCGCTCCGGCGATGGCAGAGAAGGAGATGAAGACCGACGTAGTGGTGGTGGGCGCCGGCACTTCCGGCCTGGCGGCCGCGGTACAGGCACTGCAGCAGGGCGCCAAGGTGGTGGTGCTCGAGAAGCAGGCCAAGGTCGGCGGCACCGGCAGCTTCTGCGAAGGGGTCTTCGCAGCCGAGAGCAAGCAGCAAAAGCGCATCGGCATCGACGTCAGCAAGGATTTCGCCTTCAAGCTGATCATGAACTACAGCCACTGGAAGGCCAACGGCGCCCTGGCCAAGAACTTCGTGGACAAGTCCGCCGAGACCATCGACTGGCTCGACGACCTGGGCGTGAAGATCGAGTACGTCGGCGTCGGCGGCTTCGGCGGCCCGCTCACCTGGCACGTCATCGCGCCGGGGCCGGACTACCCGGACAAGAACCCCAGGGACTTTCACTGCCAGAGGATGATCAACGTCTTCGAGAAGTACGTGCAGGATCACGGCGGCAAGATCCTCCTGGAGACCCCGGGCACCGACCTGATCACCGACAATGGCAAGGTGGTCGGCGTTGTGGCCAAGGATAAGTCCGGCGAACAGCTGAAGATCAGGGCCAAGGCCGTGATCATCGCCACCGGCGGCTTCGCCAACAACAAGGAGATGATGAAGAAGTACGTCGCGTACCCGGAGGTGATCCCGGTCGGCAACATCGGCAAGGACGGGGACGGCATCAGGATGGCCGAGAAGGTCGGCGCGCAGCTTGAGGGGATGGGGACCGTCGAAGCGTACCGCCCGGGCCTCCCCGGCTTCCACCCGGCCGACCAGATGATCGCCCTCGCGGTGCAGCCCTACTTCTGGGTCACCCCGCGCGGCGAGCGCTACGTCGACGAATCCAGCGTCGAGTTCTGGCCCTACGCCGGCAACGCCATCACCAGGATCGGCGGCACCGCCTACTCCATCTTCGACGAGGCCACCAGGAAGCAGGCCGTCGAGAAGGGGATCGAGATGCCGCTGGGCGAGTGGGTGCTCCAGGGGACCAAGCTCGCCAAGTTCGACGAGTCCTTCAACAAGGAGCTGGCCAGAAAACGCGGCTTCGCCTTCAAGGCCGATTCCATCGAGGAACTGGCCAAGCAGCTCAACATGGATCCCAAGATCCTGAAGGTGAGCGTTGAGACCATGAACAAGTCCGCCTCCGTTCGCGAGGACAGCCAGTTCAACAAGAAGTCCAAGTACCTCCGCCCCATCGCCACCGGTCCCTTCTACGCGGTCAAGCTCCTGCCGCGTCACCTGGGCACCCTTGGTGGTGTGAAGATCTCCGGCAACACCGAGGCGCTCAACGCCAAGGGCGAGCCGATCCCGGGCCTCTACGCGGTCGGCACCGACTCCGGCGGCATGTACGGCGACAGCTACGACCTGCTGTTGGGAGGCGGCACCGCGGGCTACGCCATCAACTCCGGGCGCATCGCGGCGGAAAACGCCCTCAAGTACGCAGGCATGACCAAGTAGCGCTTTTCCTGCCGTGGCGGTGACCCCGCCACGGCAGACGCAGGTATTGCAACTAAATCAACGACTACCAATCGAAAGGGAACAGTACCATGAAGAAGATGAACTTAGCCGCCATGACCTTCGCTGCCGCCATGGCGTGCTCCGCACCCGCCCTGGCCATCGACCTCAACGCCTACGGCAACATCAAGCTGGGGACCTTCTGGACCCAGAACTCCTTCTACAGCCCGGCCACCGGGGCCGCCAGACACGACAGCGACTTCAGCCTGGACAACTTCGGCGACAGCTTCGTCGGCGTCAAGGTGAAGGACGGGGAATACTCTGGTGTGGCCGAGATCGGGCTTTACAACCCGAAGGCGTACTCCAAGGGGGTGGAAGTGCGGCTCCTCTACGGCGAGTGGGATTTCGGCGAGGGGAAACTGCGCATCGGTAAGACGCCGAGCCCCTACGTGTTCCGCTCCCAGCAGGTCTGGGACAGCGACGGCGGCTTCAACGGCTACGGCTCGCTCTGGGACGGCCGCTACGCCAACATCAAGGTGACCATGAACAACGGCTTCTACGTCGACGCCATGCAGCCGCGCGTCGGCAACCAGGCCAACAACACCACCAACGTCTCCCCCAACGCCGACGTGACCGCGGCCTACAGCCAGACCGGCAACAGCTACGCCGCGACCTACACCGACTACGACACCATGCTCCCCAAGATGGTGGTCGGCTACGAAGGGAAGCTGAACAACTGGACCTACGGCGGCGGCGTCGCCGGCAACTGGTACAAGGTGACCAGCTCGACCAACAACTCCACCCCGTTGAAGCATGACATCTACTCCTACCTCGCCTTCTTCCACGGCAAGGTGGATTTCGCCCCGGTCGAGTTCAGCTACAACGTCTTCACCGGCCAGAACACCGGCGACCTCATGAGCACCGCCACCGGCAACGGCACCGGCAACACGCTGGCCAACCCGGGCCAGGCCAACGGCGCCTACTACGACACCCTGCACGGCAAGAACTCGCACACCTACGGCGGCTTCGGCCAGGTGGGGTACCGTGCGAGCGACCGGGCCATGCTCTACACCGGCGCGTCCTACGTGATCGACGACAACCCGATCGCGCATGCCGACGCCCGCATGGCCGCTTTCGTGAACATGAATTATGCCCTGGGCAAGCACATCAACATCGTCCCGGAGGTCGATTACCTGAACGACTTCAAGAACTCGCTGGGACAGAAGGAGCCGCGTTCCCTGATCGCCGGCGCCAAGTGGCAGATGACCTTTTAACACCCGGATGCTCCGGCGGCAGCCGGACATCGCAGCAGTGGCGGCGGGGGGTGTGCTCCCCCCGCCTTCATGAAACCCGATTGGCGATGATCTCCCGCAGGTCCCTCTCCCTCCGGGAGAGGGTGCCCGAAGGGCGGGTGAGGGTTCTGCCCGCCGCGGTTATCTTGCCCCTGGCAACGCCTCACCCTGACCCTCTCCCAGGGGAAGAGGGGAGGTGGACGCATGTGCGAAGCTCATGCTCAATAGTCAAATGGAAGAAAACGATGGAAAAGAACAGCCAGCTCCTCACTCCGACCGTGCGTGACCCGTCCCAAGAAGCGCGGCAGTGGGACAGCCGCTACCGCAGCATCATCGACCGCCTGAACCGGATGTTGGAGCAGTTGCGCCGACAGCCGAGCTGCGACGTGAGCGGGGAACTCGACCAACTGGTGACGGCGACTCTCACCCACATCGGCCCGGAGGAGAGCTTCATGGAACTGGTGGCCTTCCCGAAGGCCAGGGAGCACCGGCTGTGCCACCAGTCGATCAGCATAGGGACGGCGAAGCTGCGCTACCGCCTGGCGATGGGGAAGGGGACGCCGGCCGACGAATTGGAGCAGATCCGCCGTCTCTGGCTGGAGCACATCGACGTGCACGACCGGGCCTTCGAGGCGTTTCTGACCGCACGGGGGTGAAAACGATGCGAGGCCGCAAGCTTTTGGGCACCCTGTTCCTGGTGAACTTCGCCGTAACGCTCGGCTTCGGCATCGCCGACGCCTTCTTTTCGACCTATCTCTTCAGCCTCGGCGCCCGCGGCCTCATGCTCGGGCTGCCGCTGGTCTGCTATTCCCTCTCCAAGATAGCGTGCGGCCCGGCGCTCGGCGCCTGGTCGGACCGGGTCGGCTACCGAAAGGCCGTGCTCTTGAGCCTCGCCCTTTACCTGCTGGTGTCGGTCGGCTACCTGTTGAACCTCTCGGTTGCGGCGCTCACCGTGCTCCGCCTTTTGCAGGGGGTGAGCTGCGCCCTGTTTCGCCCGGTGCTCCTGTCGCTGGTGGGAGGCTGCGCCGGGGAGGAGGAGCGCGGCACCGTCCTCGCCACCTTCGACATCTCCTTTTACGGCGCGCTCTGCCTTGGGCCGCTTGCCGGCGGCATACTCAAGGACTGCGGGGGCTTTGCGGGGGTCTTCGCGGCGGTCGCGCTCTTGTGCGTGATCGCCCTCTTTGCCGCCCTGCGCGGCATCCCCGGCGGCGGGCGCTTCGCCGGCAACGCCCCGCGCCATGCCCGGACCGGCGCCCCGCGACTTTGGCGCAGTGGCGGCCCCGGCAGCTACCGGGCGCTGCTGGCCTTCATCTTCGGCAGGGCCTTCGGGATCTCGCTTACCGGCGCCTTTCTTCCCATCCTGCTCACCGGCAAGCTGGGGTTGACCGGAGTGCGCAGCGGCCTGGTCCTCGCCTCGGGCACCGTCGCCATGACGCTGCTCCTGCGCCCGATGGGGATCCTCTCGGACCGCGCGCCGCGCCGATTGCTGGTGCTGGCAGGGGGGAGCGCCGTATCCCTGCTCTATTTCCTCATCCCTGCGGCACCCGGTTTCTACCAGATGCTGCTGCTCACCCTGGCCATCGGCGTCTGCAGCGTGGTCTCGCAGCCGGCGAGCAGCGCGCTCCTGGTGGAGGAGGGGGCGCGGCACGGCATGGCGGTGACGGTGGGGACCTTCAACGCCGCCCTCAACCTGGGTTTCGCCGCGGGGCCGCTTCTCGGCGCGCTCCTGCAGGGGGCCTTCGGCCTGGTCGCCGTGTTCCATGCGGCGGGGACCATCGGGCTTGGCGCCGTCGCCCTCTTCGCCCTCCACACAAGCCAGGGCGAACCGGAGGTCGCTCTCCCCGCGTCCCCCAAAACGCTGGCGGTTGCCTCCGCGACGGCATCGTCCTCATGTGAATCGGTCCCTCCGTACTCTCACGCCGCTTGACCGGGCCCGCGAAAACGGCTATTCTGGCCAAATTTCACATGAGAGGGGCTAGTTATGGTGCGTCCGAGTTGGGATGAATATTTCATCGAGATCACGCGTCTGGTCGCCAAGCGCTCCACCTGCCTGAGGAGGCAGGTCGGTGCCGTGCTGGTGAAGGACAAGAACATCCTCGCGACCGGCTACAACGGCGCGCCATCCGGTACCGCCCACTGCCTGGACATCGGCTGCCTGCGGGAGAAAATGGGAATCCCGTCCGGTGAGCGCCACGAACTCTGCCGCGGCCTGCACGCCGAGCAGAACGCCATCATCCAGGCCGCAAAGCACGGCACCTCCATCGAAGGGGCCACCCTGTACTGCAACACCATGCCCTGCATCATCTGCTCGAAGATGGTGATCAACGCCGGGATCAAGCGGGTCGTTTACCTCTCCGGGTACCCGGACCAACTGGCGGAGGAGATGATCCGCGAGTCTGGGGTCATCGTCGAGAAGTACGAGGAGCCGCAAGCATGAAATGTCCCTTCTGCAGTTTCAGCGACAGCAAGGTAGTCGACTCCCGCCCCGACAAGGGGGGCGCCGCCATCCGCCGTCGGCGCGAATGCGAGTCCTGCGGCAAGCGTTTCACCACCCACGAGCGGATCGAGGAAGTGCTCCCCCTGGTAACCAAGCGTGACGGCCGGCGCGAGCCCTTCGACCGCCTGAAGCTGGTGGCCGGTCTGCAGAAGGCGTGCGAGAAGAGGCCGGTTTCGGTGGAGACCATCGAGAAGCTGGTGGACCGCCTGGAGACCCGGATGCAGGAGAGCGGCGAGCGCGAGATCCCGACCACCACCCTGGGCGAATGGATCATGAACGAACTTCACGGCATCGACCAGGTCGCCTACGTCCGTTTCGCTTCCGTGTACCGCTCCTTCAAGGACATCAACGAGTTCATGGTGGAGCTGCAGGACCTCCTCAAGAAATAGCTCCCGGTGTCCCCGCCACGTCCGATCACCTTTCTCCCACCGGGAGAGGGCGGCCGAAGGCCGGGTGAGGGAGATCGCCATAGAGGAAAGCTTGCCGGTCATTGCAGCGCCCTCACCCCGACCCTCTCCCAGGGGGAGAGGGAGATTAGAGATACCGAGTGCCAGGAGCGAAATGTCTGCTCACCACCTGAAAATGATGCGGCTGGCGCTTACCGAGGCGAGAAAGGGAGTCGGCAAGACCGCCCCCAACCCGGCGGTCGGCTGCGTCATCGTGAAGGACGGCGCCATCGTCGGCAAGGGGTGGCACAGAAAAGCCGGCACCCCGCACGCCGAGGTCCATGCCCTGAGGGAGGCCGGTGCGCTCGCCCAAGGCGCCGACGCCTACGTGACCCTCGAGCCCTGCTCCCATTTCGGCAAGACCCCCCCCTGCGCCAAGGCCCTCCTCGAGGCCCGCGTGGCCCGCGTCTTCGTCGCCATGGTTGATCCCAACCCGCTGGTGTCCGGCCGCGGCATCGGGATGCTGCGGGAGGCCGGGATCGAGGTCGAGGTGGGGCTTTTGGGGGACGAGAGCCGCGAGCTGAACCGTCCCTTCATCAAGTGGATCCAGAGCAGGCGTCCCTTCGTGGTCTTGAAGAGCGCCCTCACCCTGGACGGCATGAGCGCCACGGCAAGCGGCGATTCGAAGTGGGTGACCGGCGATGCCGCACGGCGCGAGGTGCACCGGCTGCGCGGCAGGCTGGACGCCATCATGGTCGGCGTCGGCACCGTGATCAAGGACGACCCGCTCTTGACCTGCCGGGTCCCCGGAGGCAAGGACCCGCTGCGCGTCGTCGTCGACTCTACGCTCAGGATTCCGCGGCACGCGGCCCTGTTCAGCCTGAAGTCGCAGGCGCAGACCGTGATCGCCACCTGCTGCACCGATCCGGCGCGGATCGACGCGCTCACGGCGCACGGAGTTGAGGTGCTGGTCTGCAAGGAGCGCGAAGGGCGCGTCGACCTGGACGACCTCCTGGCCAAGCTGGGCGAGCGCGGCGTGCAGTCCGTCCTGCTGGAGGGTGGCAGTCACCTGGCCGGGGCCTTCCTGAGGGAAGGGCTGATCGACCACTGCATGCTGTTCCTGGCCCCGAAGCTCATCGGCGGCGCCGGCATGGGGCTCTTCGCCGGCGAGGGAGTCCGTCTCATGGCCGACGCCATCCGGCTGGAAGACGTGAAGGTAAGGCGGATAGGTGTGGACCTCCTGGTGGAAGGAACGCCCAGAGGATGAAACGCCCAGAGAATGAAGCATGTTCTACGTTCTAGGTTCTAAGTTCTAGGTTCTAAGTTCTGGGTTCTGAGTTCTAGGTTCTAAGTTACGTGTTTGCCATGCACGTCATGATGTCTCCTGCGGATGTCACGAATGGGTTTGGTTTAAACGTAGAACATAGAACGTAGAACGTAGAACTGCCGTTAAGAGGTTTTATGTTCACAGGTTTGATTGAAACAGTAGGCGAGCTGGTATCCATCGAGCGTCGCGGCGCGTCGGGGAGCCTCACCGTCAAGACCTCGCTCCCCCCGGACGAGATCCGGATCGGCGATTCCATCGCCGTCAACGGCGCCTGCCTTACGGTGGTCCGCAAGGGGGGCGGTGCCGTCACCTTCGACGTCTCCCCCGAGACCATCGACCGCACCGCCTTCAAGAACCTCAAAGGCGGGGCGCCGCTCAACATGGAGCGGGCCATGCGCCTGTCGGACCGGCTGGACGGCCACCTGGTCTCCGGCCACGTCGACTGCGTCGCCACCATCACCGAGCGCCGCGAGGTGGCGAACAACATCATCTTCTCCTTCAGGTTCCCCGCGGAGTTCGCGAAATACATCGCGGCCAAGGGCTCCGTCGCCATCGACGGCATCAGCCTCACCGTGAACGGCGTCGGCCCGGACAGCTTCAGCGTCAACATCATCCCGCACACGGCCGCGAAGACGACGCTTTTCTCCAAGAGGGTAGGGGACGAGGTGAACATCGAGACCGACCTGCTCTGCCGCTATCTCGAACGCCTCCTGGCAGGAAGAGAGGAGAAAGAAGGCGGGGTTACCCTGGACCTGCTGGCTAAAAACGGCTTTATCTAGCTGCTTTTGCTTCCACTTGGACGAAAATTTTGTTATGGTCTACGCCCTAAGGTTTGTTGTCCAACCAAATCGGCGCCGGGACCGTGACAGCCGTCGCTTCCACGGCGACCGATACTGAACGAGGAGAGGTTACATAATGTCTGTAGCAAGCATAGAGGAAGCCATTGAGGAAATCAGAGCCGGGAGGATGGTGATCCTGGTAGACGACGAGGACCGCGAGAACGAAGGCGACCTCACCATGGCGGCCCAGTGCGTGACCCCGGAGGCCATCAACTTCATGGCCCGTTTCGGCCGCGGTCTGATCTGCCTCACCATGACCGCGGAACGCTGCGATCGGCTCGACCTGCCGCCCATGGTGCAGGATAACACCTCCTCCTTCGGCACCGCCTTCACTGTCTCCATCGAGGCGAAGAAGGGGGTCACCACCGGCATTTCCGCCGCGGACCGCGCCCACACCATCCTGACCGCTGTGGCGCCCAACGCCCAGGCCGCCGACCTGGCGCGCCCGGGGCACATCTTCCCGCTGCGCGCGAAAAACGGCGGCGTCCTGGTCCGCTCCGGTCAGACCGAGGGATCGGTCGACCTGGCGCGCCTGGCCGGCCTGGAGCCTGCAGGCGTCATCTGCGAGATCATGAACGAAGACGGCACCATGTCGCGCATGCCGGAGCTTAAGAAGTTCGCCAAGGAGCACGGCATCAAGGTCTGCACCATCGCCGACCTGGTTGCCTACCGCTTGAAGCACGAGTCCTTGGTGCGCCGTTCCGTCGACGTGGCGCTCCCCAGCTCCTTCGGCAGCTTCCGCGCCGTCGCCTTCGAAAACGACATCGACAAGCTCGAGCACCTGGCCCTCGTGAAGGGGGACGTCAAGGGTGACGAGCCGATTCTGGTGCGCGTGCACTCCGAGTGCCTGACCGGCGACGTCTTCGGTTCCGTGCGCTGCGACTGCGCGGAGCAGCTGCACGCCGCCATGGGGCAGATCGAGAAGGAAGGAAAGGGGATCGTCCTCTACATGCGCCAGGAAGGGCGTGGCATCGGCCTCACCAACAAGCTCAAAGCGTATGCGCTGCAGGACCAGGGTCACGACACCGTCGAGGCGAACCTGGCGCTCGGCTTCAAGGCCGACCTGCGCGACTACGGCATCGGGGCGCAGATCCTGGTCAACCTGGGTGTTAAGAACATCCGTCTGATGACCAACAACCCGAAGAAGCTGATCGGTCTTCAGGGGTACGGCATCAACATCGTCGAGCGCGTGCCCATCGAGATCAAGCCCTCCAAAGCCAACGAGAAGTACCTGAAGACCAAGCGGGAGAAGATGGGGCACCTGCTGGAAAACATTTGAAAAGCAGATAAAGATAAAAATTAGGATTGAGGAATCTTGAAAAGCAGATAAAGATAAAGATTAAGATTGAGGAATCCTGAAAGGCAGATAAAGATAAAGATTAAGATTGAGGAATCCCCTCTGTAACTTGGTCTTCATCTTTATCTTTATCTTTATCTTTATCTTAGTCTTAGTCTTAGTCTTAGTCTTAGTCTTAGTCTTAGTCTTAGTCTTAGTCTTACTCTTAGTCTTAGTCTTAGTCTTAGTCTTAGTCTTAATCTTAGTCTTAGTCTTAATCTTAATCTTAATCTTTGATTGGAGTCATTATGCCTAAATATTTAGAGGGAAAGCTGAACGCCGAAGGGCTCAAGTTCGCCATCGTGGTCGGCCGCTTCAACAGCTTCATCGGGGAAAGGCTCCTCGAGGGGGCGCTGGACGCCCTGGTGCGCCACGGCGCCGATGACCAGCAGATCACCGTGGTCCGCGTGCCGGGTGCCTTCGAGATCCCGCTTGCCGCGCAGAAGCTGGCCAAAACAGGCAGCTACGACGCCCTGATCTGCCTGGGTGCCGTGATCCGCGGTTCCACCCCCCACTTCGACTACGTTTCCTCCGAGGTATCCAAGGGGATCGCCCACGTCTCCCTGGAGACCGGGGTTCCCGTCGCCTTCGGCGTACTGACCACTGACACCATCGAGCAGGCCATCGAACGTGCCGGGACCAAGGCCGGCAACAAGGGATTCGAGGCCGCCGTGACGGTGATCGAAACCGCAAACCTGTTCAGGGAGATGAAATAATTGACCACACGCAGAGAAGGTAGAGAACTGGCGCTGCAGGCGCTCTACTCCAAGGACCTGGTGACGCAGGACCCGAACATCACGCTCAAACGCATCGTCGAGAGCTTCGGCGAAGGTGAGGACCCGACCCTTTCGGCCAACTCCAAGGCCTACGCCTTCGCGTCCGAGCTGGTCGCCGGGGTTGCCAGCCACCTGCAGGAGATCGACGGCCGCATCGCCGAGAAATCGAAACACTGGAGCATGGCCCGCATGGCGCGCGTGGATCTGAACATCCTGCGCCTGGCCGTGTTCGAGCTTTTGTTCCGTCCGGACATCCCGAAGAACGTCACCATGAACGAGGCCATCGAGGTCGCCAAGAAGTTCGGCGCCGACGATTCCGCCTCCTTCGTGAACGGCATCCTGGACGAGATCGCCTCCACGGTGACCGACAAGGAATAAACCGGATAAACAGGAAAACATAAATAACAGGGATAAAAGGGATAAACGGGATAAACCATGAACCGGATAACCCGTTAAAGCATAAAACGGGTTAAACCGAAACCGGATAAACTGGAACCCGGGATGAGAACTCTGCCTAACGTCCCCCCCTTTGCGAAGGGGGGACAAGGGGGATTTGCTTCAGGTGATGTGCTTCAGTTGTTATCCCTTTGATCCCTTTTATCCCTGTTCAATGCCTTTGAATTTAAATCTGAAATCGATCAAAGAGGGAATATGGAAGAGATTAAGGTAGGCCTGCTTGGTTTCGGCACCATCGGTGCCGGCGTCGTGAAGCTGCTCAAGGAAAACTCCACCCTCCTCACAGAGAAGACCGGCACCCGGATCTCTCTGAAGACCATCGTAGACCTGGACATCACCACCGACCGCGGTGTCTGCACCGAGGGGATCACGCTCTCCCGGAACGCCGACGACGTGCTCACCGACCCGGAGATCTCCGTGGTGATCGAGCTGATCGGCGGCTACGAGCCGGCACGCAGCTTCGCCCTCAAGGCGATCGGCAACGGCAAGCACGTGGTCACGGCCAACAAGGCGCTCTTGGCGGTGCACGGCGAGGAGATCTACGCCGCGGCCAAGAAGCACGGCGTCGAGGTCCTCTTCGAGGCGGCTGTGGGTGGAGGCATCCCGGTTCTCTCCGCGATCAAGGGGAACATGGCGGGCAACCGCTTCTCCACCGTGCTCGGCATCGTGAACGGCACCTGCAACTACATCCTCACCAGGATGACCCAGGAAGGCGCCGACTTTGCCGAGGTGTTGAAGAGCGCGCAGGAACTGGGTTACGCCGAGGCCGATCCGACCTTCGACATCGAAGGGGTCGACACCGCGCACAAGCTCTGCCTGCTCTTGTCGCTTTGCTTCGGCACCAGGATCGACCTCAAGGACGTCTACTCCGAGGGTATCACCTCGATCACCTCCGAGGACGTCGACTTCGCCCACACCTTCGGCTATCGCATCAAGCTTCTGGCCATCGGCAAGATGGACGGCGGCCAGATCGAGGCGCGCGTCCATCCGACCATGATCCCCATCGACTACCCGCTGGCCGACGTGCATGGCGTCTTCAACGCCATCAGGCTCACCGGCGATTTCGTCGGTCCGGTCATGTTCTACGGCCGCGGTGCCGGCATGGAGGCCACCGCGAGCGCCGTCGTCGGTGACGTGGTCGATCTCGCCCGGAACCTGTGCGCCGGCATCACCCGCCGCTGCTCGCCGCTGGGCTTTTTGGACGACAATGTCACCACGCTGCCGATCAAGCCGATCGGCGAGATCGTCAACAAGTACTACATCCGTTTCCAGGCCCTTGACCGTCCGGGCGTACTGGCCCGCATCGCCGGAGCCTTGGGGGCGCGCGGCATCAGCATCGCCTCCATGCTGCAAAGTGCCAGGAGCGCCGACGAAGTCCCCATCGTGATCACCACCCACGAGGCGCGCGAGGAGGACGTGAGGAAGGCACTGGCCGAGATCGACACCTTCGAGGTGATCCGAGCCAAGAGCACCTACATCAGGATCGAGGACAACCTCGAGTAACGGACTTGTAGCAGCCAGGACAAAGAAAGGGCGGGGATATCGAATCCCCGCCCTTTCTTTTTTAAGGCGTTACCGCATATGACACCGAGGCCGCAGAGGCCACAGAGTAAAGGCAGTTCAGGGGGGGGCCGAACTATTTCCTTACTCCGTGACCTCCGTGGTTTCTCCGTGTTCCGTCTTCAGGTCTGCGTTTAACCTAGAACCTAGAACCTAGAACGTAGAACATAGAACTTAGGCTTAGATGTCCGTCAGCCTCTCTCGTACTTCTCCACCACGCTCCGGTAGTGCTCCTCGAATCCGGTCTCCGACTTCTGCTCCGCCTTCTGATACCCGGCGACTATGCCGTGACGGACACCCTCGGGAAGGATCCGCTCGGCGAGCGGGTAGAGGATGTCGTCCTCCTTGGCGATGTGCTCGCGCAGAAGGTCCAGGTACCCCCTGGCGTTGGCGACGATGGCCTCTTCCTGCCCGGCCTCGCCCTTCAGCGCCCTTGTCGCCGCCTCTTCCATCCCCTTCACGTAGGAGCGCCCCAGGTCGTGTTCCATCAGCATGGCTGCCACCGGGCTGTTCTCCCGGGGCATGCCGTTTGCCACCAGCGCTTCGAACAGGACATCCTCCTCCTTGGCGTGGTGGAAACGGTCGGCGTAGTTCCTGATGAAGTCCACACCGTCCAGGTAGAACTGGTAATTCTTGAAGCTTCCTTCCTCGGTGAGCCGCGCGTTTTTCTCCAGAAGGGCGAGCATCCTCAGTATCAACTGGTGCTCGTCCTTTAGCCTTTGGGTGATGTCCTGTTTCATGACCTAGTTTCTCCTCTCACCGTTGATGCCGATCACCGCGGTCTCCAGCGGGATCTCCTTGCCGGACTGGGCCAGCGCCTGGCGTACCATCACGTCGAGGCCGCGGCAGCAGGGGACTTCCATGATCGCGACGGTGATGCTCTTCACGTTGTTCTCGCTGAAGATCCGGGCCAGCTTCTCCACGTACGGGGCGGTGTCGTCGAGCTTCGGGCAGGCGATCGCCAGCGCCTTGCCCTTCAACAGGTCGCTGTGGAAGCTCCCCAGGGCGAAGGCCACGCAGTCGGCGGCGATCAGTATCTCGCTGTCCTGGAACCACGGTGCGGTCGGCGGGACCAGGTGCAGCTGCACCGGCCACTGCCTGAGCTCGGAAGCCGCCTTCACGGTGCTCTCGTTCTCGGTTGCCTCGTTCCTCTCGATAACCCTTGCCATGCTGCCGGGGCAGCCGCATCCTGCATGTGCCATTTTCGTTTCTCCCTTTTATATGGTTGTCTTCGTTTTGGTTGTGGCGTGTGCCGTTTCGATTTTTCTAGGCGACCCTGCGATTTTCCTCTTTTGCGTCCAAATAGTCATTTATCTCTTTTTCCACCGCCG
The DNA here is from genome assembly GCF_018919385.1 of Geomonas diazotrophica. Classification (GTDB taxonomy): domain Bacteria; phylum Desulfobacterota; class Desulfuromonadia; order Geobacterales; family Geobacteraceae; genus Geomonas; species Geomonas diazotrophica. The sequence continues at coordinate 30,843 of NZ_JAHLMF010000006.1, read as the reverse complement.
TCTCCTGCTCCGGAGTCAGACCGTGGATGGAAACCACATCTTTGAGAAGGCAGATGCCGACCTTGCAGGTGACGCATCCGATCTCGTAGCGGTTCAGGATCTCCCCGATCTCCGGGTGGTTCGCTATCACGTTTTGAATCGCCGTATCGCCCAAGCCGTTTTTGAATTCCATCTGCTTCCTCCCGTGTTCTTGATGATCTGACAATACCCCTCCCGCCTCAAATTGTTTATGACCTGCGTCAAAAATATTCGATTGTCTGAATCTGTGCCGCTGCCGCCGAATTGTGGGGAAACATTGACGTTTTGCCGAATCCGCGTACAATGGATCGCTGGCGTGGCTGGCAAAAAGCGGGCGACAGCGGAAAAAAAATCGGAGGTGCAGCATGGAGCAGGACCTCAGATCTCAGATCGAACGACTGGAACAGGGCAAGGGGTTCCTCCCGGAGGTGAAGGCGCAATTGGAGCGCGCCTACGCCGAGATCGCGCAGAAGGTGATCACGGCCGAGGTTCCCAAGGCGGGCGAAACGGCCCCCGACTTCGTGCTTCCCAACGCGGTGGGGATTCCGGTCGCGCTGGCCGACGCGCTCGCGCACGGTCCCGCCGTGGTCACCTTCTACCGGGGGATCTGGTGACCCTACTGCAGCCTTCAGTTGAGGGCCTACCAGAAGATTCTCCCGCAGATACTGGAGCGCGGCGCTTCCCTGATGGCGATTTCGCCGCAGGGTCCGGACAAGTCGCAGGCGACGCTGTTGAACAATTTCCTGCAGTACGAGGTGTTGAGCGATTTGGGCAACGTGGTGGCGCGCCGTTACGGTCTCGTGTACCGGCTTCCCGAATGGGTGCGCGATCTTTACCAGGGGCTTGGGGTGAACCTTCCCGAGTTCAACGCCGACGAGTCCTGGGAGCTCCCCATGCCCGGCACCTTCGTGGTGGGGCGGGACGGCAGGATCATCACCAGCTATGCCGACAGCGATCCCCGCAACCGCCTGGAGCCGCAGGCCATACTCGATGCGCTGAGGTGAAGCGCCTCACGCAAAGGCGCAAAGGCGCAAAGAAAGACAAAGGCGTCTGTCAATTTTTTTGCTTCGCTTGGCGTCTTAGCGTCTTTGCGTGAGCATTCTTAAGGGGGGGACGATGACCACGAAGATAGGTATTTTGACCGGAGGCGGGGACTGCCCGGGGCTGAACGCGGTGATCAGGGGGGTGGTGAAGGCGGCGGTCGGGCGCGGCTGGGAGGTGGTCGGCATAGAGGACGGCTTCGACGGTTTCCTCCACCCGGAAAAGTGCCGGCCTCTGGGACTCGAGGAGGTGCGCGGCATCCTGCCGCGCGGCGGCACCATCCTCGGCACCTCCAACCGCGGCAACCCCTTCGCCTTCCCCATCATGCGCGAGGGGAAGGTGGAACTGGTCGACGTCTCCGACGAGGTCCGCTCCCGGATTGTCAAGCTCGGCCTGGACGCGCTGGTCGTCGTGGGGGGGGACGGTTCCCTCAAGATCGCCCAGGAGATGATGAGGCGCGGCATCCCCATCGTGGGGGTTCCAAAGACCATCGACAACGACCTTCTGGAGACCGACGTCACCTTCGGCTACAACACCGCCCTCGAGACCGCGACCGACGCCCTCGACAAGCTTCATTCCACCGCGGAAAGCCATCACCGCGTCATGGTGCTCGAGGTGATGGGACGCTACGCCGGCTGGATCGCCCTCGAATCGGGCATCGCCGGCGGCGCCGACGTCATCCTCATCCCGGAAATCCCCTACGACATCGACAGGATCCGCGACGCCATCATCGAGCGCTGCAAACGCGGCCGGCGCTTCAGCGTGGTCGTGGTCGCCGAAGGGGCCTATCCCAAGGGTGGAAACCGGGTGCTCAAGGAGACGGCCGGCGGCAAATCCGTGGTGGAAAGGCTGGGCGGGGTGGGGGAGGCGCTGTCCCGGGAACTGGGCGGCGTCCTCGAGATGGACATCAGGGTCACCGTGCTGGGGCATCTGCAGCGCGGCGGCACTCCCTCCACCTTCGACCGCTGCGTCGGCAGCAGGTTCGGGGTGAAGGCGGTGGAATTGGTCGAGGCCGGTTTGTTCGGGCAGATGGTCTGCCTCAAGGGGCGGCGCATCACCTCGGTCCCCATCGAGGACGCCGTGCGCAGCCTGAACCTCATCGATCCCGCCGGGGAGATGGTGCGGCATGCCGAGGCATTGGGAATCATGCTGGGTAGATAGCTTTAAGGATATGGTTGACTTTGCCTAATCTCTGAACTAGACTGCGGAAAATTTCTCCGGCCGCACCCAGCGGCAAAGAACGCAACGAGGTGGTTTACATATGAAGAACCCGATCGCCGGAGCCAACAGGAGCCAGCTCTACGCGCTTGCCGGCTTTTTTATGGGGTCCATGGCCCCCCTGGGATGGATCATCCTGCGTCTTTTGCTGTTCTCGGACCCCAACCTCCCCCTCAGCTCCCAGCTCTTCTCGGAGATGACCCACAGCGCCCAGGGCATGGCCCTTTACGTCTACATGGGCGTTGGGACCGCGGTCGTGCTTGCCGTCGTCGGCTTCTTCATCGGCCGTGCCATCGACGAGCTGCACCTAAAGGGTCAAAAGCTGGACCAGCTGGTCCAGGAAGTCGACGGACAGAAGAAACTCTTCGAGAACCGCTACAAGGTGCTCGACAACAACATCAAGAACTTCCACAAGATCGGCAGCCGGATCCAGAAGGCGATGCGCAGCGACGACGTGCTGGCGCTCTGCGTGGAGGGGCTGCACGAGGTGCTTGGGTACGAGCGGGTCAACGTCCTCATGGTGGACGCCGAGCGCAAGAACCTCTACTTCGCCGTCAGCGCCGGCAACGAGAGCGCCGTGGGACCCGAGGTCACCGTCCCGCTCGACGCCCGTTCCGGAGTCATCTACAAGAGCTTCCAGGAGAAGCAGGTCTACTTCGTGGAAGACATCTCCAAGTACCCCGCCGAGTACCTGCTGCAGTCCCCCTACGATTCCATCGAGCCTTTGCGCTCCTCCACCTTCATCCTCTGCCCCATCATCCTCAAGGGTGAGACCATCGGGGTGTTCGGCCTGGACAACAAGAAGAGCCACCGCGCCCTCAACGATACCGACGTCGACACCATCCGCCTGTTCGCCGACCAGGCGGCCGCGGCCCTGATGCGCATCAGCCTCTTGCAGTCCATCGACCGGCTCACCCTGGAACTGGGAAGAACCTTCTCCGATCTTGCCCAAAAGAGGGAGAACTTCTCCTCCAATCTCTACCGCCTGATGAACGCCGCCGAGTCCCTCTCCGGGGGCGCCATCAAGATCGACGCCGCAAGCCACGGCGTCATGGAATCGGTCGACAGCGCCAGCGTCTCCGCCGCCCAGATCTCCGTTGCCACCGACCAGATCACCCAGAACATGGACGCGCTCTCCGACTCGGTGTACAAGTCGGTTTCCGCCATGGAACAGATCACCTCGACCCTCAGGCAGGTGGAGAAGAGCACCGGGCACTCCCACAGCCTCTCCAGCCGGGTCAAGGAGCACGCCGAGCAGGGGACCCGCATTGTGCAGGAGACGGTAGGCGCCCTGGCCGAGATCCAGCGCTCCGTCGATCTCTCCTACGAGGGGATCAAGCGCCTGAGCGCCAACAGCGGCAGGATCGAAGGGTTCGTCAGCGTCATCAACGACATCACCAAGAGGACCAACCTCCTGGCGCTCAACGCCTCCATCATCGCGGCGCAGGCAGGCGAGTACGGCAAGAGCTTCGGCGTCGTCGCCGACGAGATCAGGAACCTCTCGCTGCAGACCGGCCTCTCCACCGGCGAGATCACCGGCATCATCGAGGAGATCATGTCCGAGTCCCGCACCGCGGCCGACAACGTGACCAACACCAAGGAGCTGGTCAAGAAGGGGGTCAAGCTCGGGCAGCAGACCGGCGCCTCGCTGGGAAGCATCCTGGAGAGCTCGCAGAAGGCGCTGGACATGACCGAGCAGATCAAGCTCGCCACCGAGGAGCAGGCGACCAGCGTGCAGCTGGTGACCCGTTCCATCGAGGACGTGAGCTCCATGACCATGCAGATCTTCAAGTCCTCCAAGGAGCAGGGGCAGGCGACCAAGGCCGTGGCGAGCGCCCTCGAGGATGTCAAGGATATGAGCCACGACATGGTCAACGCCGCCGGGCGCCAAAGCGCGGACAGCGGCGAGATCAAGGGGAGCATCGACTACGTCACCAGGATGGCCGAGGCGATCTTCGACGGCATCGAGCAGCGCCAGCAGGAGAGCAGCCAGGTGGTCAGGGACCTCGAGCAGATGAGGGCGAGCGCCGAGTAGGCAGAAAAGTCTGGACTTTGCCGCAACGGTTGTGTTAGTTTCTAACGGCGTTTGGCCCGCTATCGACAAGTGGAGCCGCCAAGAGCGCCGACATCACGTACATACCGCCTGGATTTCGCAAGGAACCGGTACGGGAAGCGATAAGCTGAGTGAAGCTGCGCCATAATCGTGTGCGCATGCTCCTTTATACAGCGTCTTCCCTGCCGGAGACGTTTTTTTTTGCCCGAAAGGCGGGACAGGGGGCTCAGGGCGGCTTGTCCGGCTTGCCCCGAATCCGCCGGTACCCTGTTCTGTTTACCTGTATACGGTTAACCCCTCGCCCTCCGGGAGAGGGGCAGGGGTGAGGGCTCTCGGCCGAAACTTCAACGTTCGCTATCTGACAGGAGCCGCATAAAAGATGCAAAAGACCAAAACCGTTCTCGACTTTCACAGGATGAAGGCGGAAGGGGAAAAGATAACGGTCCTCACCAGCTACGACTTCCCGATGACCGGGCTCATCGACGCCGCAGGCATCGACATGATCCTGGTCGGCGATTCGGTCGGGGTCGTGGTGGCGGGTTACGACAACACCCTGCCGGTCACCATGGAGGACATGGTCTACCACACGAGAGCCGTGATGCGGGCGCGCCCCAAGGCGTTCGTGGTGGCCGACATGCCCTTTCTCTCCTACCAGACCGACCTGAAGAGCGCCCGCCTCAACGCGGGGATGCTGGTGAAGGACGGCGGTGCCGCCGCGGTCAAGATCGAGGGGGGCGTCAACGTCGCCGAGACCATCGCCGCCATCACCGCCATGGACATCCCCGTGATGGGGCACATCGGCCTCACCCCGCAGTCGCTGCACCGCATGGGGGGCTACAAGGTGCAGGGGAAGGGTGACGCACAGGCGGAGAAACTGGTCGAGGACGCCCGCGCCGTGGAGGCGGCAGGCGCCTTCGCCGTGGTCCTCGAGGGGATCCCGATGGCCCTTGCCAAGCGGATCACCGAGGAACTCACCATACCGACCATCGGTATCGGTGCCGGTCCCCATTGCGACGGGCAGGTGCTGGTGATCCACGACATCCTGGGGCTTTGCAGCAAGTACTCCCCGAAGTTCGTCAAGCGCTACGCCGAGCTCGCGCCGATCATCGGCGAGGCCGTCGCCAACTACATCGCCGACGTCAAGGGCGGCGCATTTCCCGAAGAAAGGCATTGTTTCAAATGATAATCATCGAATCCGTCGCCGAGATGCAGCAGTTTGCCCGGCAAAGGCGGGGCGAAATCGCCCTGGTACCCACCATGGGCTACCTGCACGAGGGGCACGCGTCCCTCATGGTGGAGGCGCGCAAGCGCGCCAAGACCGTCGTGGTCAGCATCTTCGTGAACCCGACCCAGTTCGGCGTCAACGAGGACCTGGACAGCTACCCCCGCGACTTCGAGCGCGACCGGAAGGTCGCCTCCGCGGCCGGGGTGGACGTGATCTTCGCGCCCAAGGCCGCTGACATGTACCCCGCCGGCTACCAGAGCTACCTGAACGTCGAGGGGCTCACCACCGAGCTTTGCGGCGCGAGCCGTCCCGGCCATTTCCGTGGCGTGACCACCGTGGTCGCCAAGCTCTTCAACATCGTGATGCCGAGCGTCGCCCTCTTCGGCAAGAAGGACTTCCAGCAGCTCGCCGTGATCCGGCGCATGGTGCAGGACTTCAACTTCGACGTCGAGATCGTCGGGATGCCCATCGTGCGCGAGGCCGACGGCCTGGCGCTCAGTTCCCGCAACGCGCGGCTCGATCCGGAACAGCGCCGGCAGGCCCTCTGCCTCTCCCGCTCCATAGCGGCCGCCCGCGAGGCCTTCCGGGGCGGCGAGCGCGCAGTGGCGGTCCTGCGGCAAAAGGCGCTCGCCCTCATCGAGGCCGAGAGCGCCGCGGAGCTCGATTACCTGGAGTTCAGGGATCAGGATACCCTGCTCCCGTTGCAGATAGCGGATGAGAGAACGCTGCTCGCACTGGCCGTGCGGGTCGGCCCGGTAAGATTGATCGACAACTGTGTACTAGGGGAGGAATAAGGATATGGACAGGAAGATGCTGAAGAGCAAGATTCACCGCGCCACCGTCACCGGTGCCGACCTGCATTACGAGGGGAGCATCACCATCGATCTCGACCTCATGGAAGCGGCCGACATCATACCCTACGAGGCCGTCTGCATCTGGGACGTCACCAACGGCAGCCGTTTCGAGACCTACGCCATCGAGGGGGAGCGCGGTTCCGGCGTGATCTGCATCAACGGCGCGGCCGCGAGGCTGGTGGCGCCGCAGGACCTGGTCATCATCGCGAGCTTCGTCAACATGGAAAACGCCGAGGCGATCGCGCACGAGCCGAAACTGGTCTTCGTCGACGAGAAAAACAGGATGCTACCCACCCGCAAGGAGGCCGCAGGCCAGGCGACCCTGAAGAGCGTGCACTGGAAGAACTAGCAACCGCTTTGAAGAAACGACAGGGACGCTGACGAAGGAATTCGTCAGCGTCCTTTTTGTTGGTCCGGTCTGGAATAGAAGAGAAGGGGGGACGGGGGGATTTGGGTTTGCTTCGCGCACCTCCCTCTCGCCTAACCTCCCACTACCTGTTAAACTGCATCTGTTGCAAGTTCACGGGGCACATCTTCCTTTGTGTCCTCTGTGGCAAGAGCTTTTGGGGGGTCCGAATGAGAATCTACGCCGCTTCCTACCTGCTGCCGATTTCGTCTCCGCCGATAGCGGGCGGTGCCCTGGCCGTGAAAGACGGGCGCATCGTCGCGGTCGGCAAGGTCCACGAGCTCCGTGCGCAGTTTTCCGCTCCGGTCACCGACCTGCACGAGTCCGTGATCATGCCGGGCCTGGTGAACGCCCACACCCACCTCGAGCTCACCCACTTCCCCGCGTGGAAGCTGCGCAAAGAGCTCGACTACCTCCCCAAGCGCTACGTCGAGTGGATCCAGCAGGTGGTGAAGATAAAGCGGGCCCTGGAACCGGGAGATCTGGAGCATTCGGTCCGGGAAGGGATGCGGCTTTGCCTGGAATCCGGCACCACCGCCGTGGGCGACATCCTCTCCGATCTCTCGCTCGTTCCCCTGTACCGCGACACACCGCTCACCGGGAGGCTCTTCCTGGAAGCGATCGGCCACGACCCGCTTTTGTGCGACACGCTCGTGGCGCGGATTGAAGCGACGCTCGAGACGTTGCAGGGGGGACTCCTCCCTGGCCTCTCCCCGCACACCCCCCACACCGTTTCCGGAAAGCTGTTCCGCTGCCTGCAGGCCCTCTCCGAGAAAATCTCGGCGCCCAAGGCGGTGCATCTCTCCGAGACGGCCGACGAAGCCCTCTTCATGCACGACAGCAGCGGCGCCATCGCCGAACTGCTCTACCCCATGGCGCATTGGGAGCAGTACCTGCCGCACCCGATGCGCACCACCTCGACCCGCTACCTGGACGAGCTCGGCGTCCTGGATTCCGCGACCCTTGCGGTGCACGCCGTCCACGTCACCCCGAACGACGTCTCCATCCTCAAGGAGCGCGGCGTAAGCGTCGTCCTTTGCCCGCGCAGCAACGACCGTCTCTTCGTCGGCTGCGCTCCGCACAAGCTCTTGAAGGAATCCGGGCTGCAACTGGCCCTCGGCACGGACTCGCTTGCCAGCAACGATTCGCTCTCCCTTTGGGACGAGATCAACTTCCTCCAGCAGGTTGCCCCCGGCGTCTTCAGCTGCCAGGAGCTGCTCACCATGGCAACGCTTGGGGGGGCGCGGGCGCTGCGTATCGACGCCGACACCGGGTCGCTGCAAGCCGGCAAACGGGCCGACTTCCAGGTCCTCGGCGGCTGCAACCACGACGCCGGCGCCGGGATCGAGTCCACCGTCCTGGCCAGGGGGCGCCTGGAGCGGGTATACCTCGCGGGAACAGCGCGGCCGTAAGGCACTCCATGCGGGGTGAGGCGCCGCGCCTTTTTATGCGTCCAGGACGTCCCGCACCGTTCGCAACAGCTCCATCGGCTGAATCGGCTTCATGATCAGGTCGATCCCCTCCTCGGGCACCCCGCGGTTCTTGATGAAATCCGCCGTGTAGCCGCTGGCGTACAACACCTTTACCTCAGGGTCCAGCTGCGCTATCTCGTCGTAGGCTTCCTTGCCGTTTTTGCGCGGCATGATCAGGTCCATGAGTATCATGGATATTTCGTTCCGGTGCGCGCTGTACTTCTCGACCGCATCCTGGCCGTCCACCGCCTGGATCACGCGGTACCCGAAGCGTGTCAGCACGGACAGGACCAGGTTTCGTACCCCCTCGTCGTCTTCGGCGAGCAGTATGGTCTCGCTCCCCCCCCGCGGCGGCGCGGCCTGCTTGGCGCTCTCCTCGTCCATGACCCGTTCGGCATGGTAGATGGGGAGATGGATTCTGAAGGTGGTGCCATGTCCCGGTTCGCTGTAGACGTTGATGAAGCCGTTATGCTGCTTGACGATGCCATAGACGATGGCCATGCCCAGTCCCGTTCCCTTGCTGATTTCCTTGGTGGTGTAGAACGGCTCGAAGATCCTCTTGCAGGTCTCCGCGCTCATGCCGCAGCCGGTATCGGTGACGGTCAATACCGCGTAGCTGCCGGGCCTGATCAGGCCCGATTCCTGGTCCAGCGGTGACTCCACCACCTGGCTCCCCGTCTCGATGGCGAGCACCCCGCCTCTTGGCATGGCGTCGCGTGCGTTGGTAGCCAGGTTGAAGAGGACCTGCTCCAGCTGTCCCAGGTCGGCCATGACGTACAGGGGGGCCTCGCTCGGGGTCGTCTTCAGGTGGATGTCCTCGCCTATGATCCGCGCCAGGAATTTCCGGACGTTCTCGACGATGTCGTTCAGTTTGACGGGGGAGAGCGTGATCACCTGCTTGCGGCTGAAGGCGAGCAGCCCCCTGGTGAGTTGTGCCGCCTTCTCTGCCGCGGAGAGGATATGGTCGATTTCCTCCTGCTGCCGGTCGTCCAGCCTCTCATCCAGCTTCAGGATGCTCCCGTAGCCGCTGATCACCTGCAGGATGTTGTTGAAGTCGTGGGCCACCCCTCCGGCCAACTGCCCGACGGCCTCCATCTTCTGCGCCTGACGCAGTTGCTCCTCCAGTTTCACGCGCTCGGACACGTCGAGGAAGCTTATTACGGCGCCTTCGATCACCCCGTCGTTGAGGATCGGGTAGGAGGAGTATTCCACCGGGAAGGAGGTGCCGTCCTTGCGCTAGAACACCTCGTCGCGCACGGTGCACCCTTCTCCTTCGCTGTAGGCCCGGAAGATCTTGCATTTGGCCACCGGCGCGGGCATCCCGTCGGGGAGGGTGTGGTGGATCGTGTCGTGCATGTTCCTGCCGATCAACTCGTCCAGGCTGTAACCGGTGAGCTCAAGGCAGGTCTTGTTGGCGAAGGTGCATCTGCCGGTGGTGTCTATGCCGTAGATGGCGGCATGGGTGGAATCCATGATGAGCCGCAGCTTCCTCTGGTTGGCCACGGCCTCTTCCTGGGCCGCCTCGCGTTCCGCCACTTCCTCCTCCAGGAGGACGGTCTGTTCCCTGAGCTGTTCCTGGGTGATCTCCCGCTCGGTCACCTCGTGCAACAGTTCTGCGTTCTTCTCCTCCAGCCGGGCCGAATCCTTCGAGACCCGGGAGGCCCCGGCCAGGATCAGGCCGACCCCCGCGATGCCCATCAAGAGGAGGGTGGCCGTGGTAGTGGCAAGTATGCGGCTGGAGCCTGCCGAGACGATGGCCAGCGGCACGGTCACGCTGATGCCGCCGCGGATGTCCCCCTTTCGGTAGCCCTGCGAGGCATGGCATCTCAGGCAGGAACTCTCCACCTTGAAAGGCCGCATGAGCCTTACGAAGCGGTGCCCCTCGACGGAGACCACCTCGCTCACCTCCTGCTCCCCCTTTTCGAAGGCCTCCAGCGCCTTTCGTTCCCAGGGGTCGGGGGCGTTTGCACCTCTGATCGGGTTCAGGCTGGTTATGTGTCCCTTGGCGATCTGTTTTTCGGTCTCGGCCAGTTCGAAGACCTGACGGGTCATGTAGGCGGGGTTGATGAGGGTGAGCTCCTTCCCCGAGGGGGTCTTGATGTCTCGCTCCGGGATGTGGGAGAGGTACGGGTTGGGCGGAGTCGCGGGGGTGACGGGGACGTAGACGCCGCCGCGTTGGGAAGCCCACTTGCGGTAGAGGAGGTCCTTCTCGAAGGCGATGCGGGCCTGCGCCTTGGCGAGTTCAAAGAGGTTATTTCTGTACTGTACGTAGAACCAAGCCAGCGAGACGGCGATGAAGAGCACCCAGAAGAAGCTTATTGCCAGCGCGTATCGTCGGGTCGTGAAGAGTCGGGAAAGCATCTAGTAGCACCGCCTGGTCTGAGTCGGTATTGTTTCGAGTGATCACCGCTATAGGATAGTAATTCGGCAGGTTGCCGATACAGGTTTAGTGATAATCGTTGGGGTCCTTTTTGGAAGAGGCCGCCTCGCGAAAGATCCTCTGCTGCTCTGCCGCGCAATCGGGGCACATGCCATGGCTGAACATGGCGTCGGAATGCTCGCTGAAGTACTTTTCGAGCTGTTCCCAGGATTGTTCCTCGGTGCGTATCTTCTTGCAGTAGGAACAGATGGAGATGATTCCTTCCAGGCGTTTGACCCTCGAGATTGCCGCGTTCAGTTCCTCGTTTTGTTGTCTCATCTCGTCGCCGTAGCGCTTCGCCTCCGCGTGGAGCAGGGCATTGACCTTGCTCTTGTACAGAAACCGCGCCGAAATCAGCGTCATGGAGGTGAACAGCAGCAACAGTACCAGCCCCCCGACGGCTTCCTTGCGCCAGGAGGTCATGTAGTCGACGGGTGAGAGGGTGGCGAAGATGTAATAGGGGTATTTGGCAGCCTTGCGGAAGGTGACCATGCGTTCCATATTGTCCCGCGCGAACACCGTCTTGTAGGTAGCGGTGACCGGATTCGCACGAACCATGTCGCGCGTCTTTTGCGAAACCACGTCGGAGCCGATCTGGCTGGCGGCCTCTTTCCCCTTCGGGTTCAGGGCGATCAGTTTGAACTCCGCGTCCCTGATGCCGACCGCGCCGTTTTTGCCGATATCGAGGTGAGAGAAAAGTTTGTCGAAGAAGGTGACGTCGAAGGTCCCTATCGCCGCGCCCGCGAAGGTGCCGTCGGGGTTGTTGACGCGTCTGGCGACGGCGACTCTCCACTGGCCCGTGACTTTTCCCTTGAGCAGGTTCGACACCACGAGTTGCAGGTCGGGGTCGCTTCTGAGTCTGCTGAAATACTGGCGATCGCTTAAGTTAACCGAGTCCGCCGTGTTGTCGCTGCCGCAAAGCACCGTTCCGGAACTGTCGGCGATGACAATTCTATCCAGTTCCGGCAGCACCCGGATCTGCTCCCTGGCGAACAAGCTCAACGACGCCTTGTCGATGCGGCGCGAGGAGAGGTGCCTTTCCGTCTCGGTGGCGACGGAAAAAAGGACGATGTTCATCTTGTCGAGGATGTCGGAGACGTTGGCTTCGAGAGACTTGGCGAGGTTTTGAGTAGTGACTTCAGCCAGCTTGTCGTAGTGCTTGCGGCTGTTGTAGAGGGAGGTTCCGACGATGAGGTAGACAAACAAATTGACCAATATGATTCCGGCGACGAGGCTACTGAAGAAACTGTCCTTCTCTTGTCCTGGTTCGCCTGCTGGTAGTGGTCTATTCATTCCGGATCTGCCCAGTGAGTGATGTTTAAATTTTAATGCCGAATTCAGACTCAGATTATACAGCACTTCCCATCACTGTCATTGCAGAAGGGGTAGGATTCTTCACCTTCACGTCTGCTTGTTGTCACTAAGCCGTGGTCCGGAGGGGGGTGTCTCGCCCGGATTTTGTACCGGTTTTTCCCCCTGTCCATTTGCGGGGTAATCTGATATGATGTCCCCTTATGGGTGAGAAGCTGATTTGCAACAACAAGAAGGCCTTCCATGATTACTTCATCGAAGAGCGTTACGAGGCGGGCATGGTGTTGCAGGGGACCGAAGTTAAGTCTCTGCGCAACGGCAAGGCCAACCTGAACGACTCCTTTGCCATGGTGAAGAACGGCGAAGCCTTTTTGCACAACTTCCACATCAACCCGTACGATTTCGGCAACCGTGAGAATCACGATCCGGACCGTATGCGGAAGCTGTTGTTGCACAAGAAAGAGATCGTCAAGCTCTTTTCCAAGATCCGGGAGCAGGGCTACACGCTGATTCCGCTCAGGGTTTATTTCAAAGATGGCAAAGTAAAGACCGAGTTGGGTCTGGCGAAGGGCAAGAAGAACTACGACAAGCGTGAAGTCATGAAGGAGAAGGACATGCGGCGCGACGTCGTGGTCGCGCTGAAAGAAAGAAACCGAGGATCCAGGGACAGGGACTAAGTTAAAATTTTAGGTTTTACGGGGGTGTAAAGGTTTCGACGGGGGTAAGAAGCTAAGGTTGCATGCCGAGGTCCGGGTGGCTCGTTAAACAATCCGGGACGCATTAAGCGCCGACAATTACGATTACGCTTTAGCAGCTTAATAACCTGCTAACGTTCTACCTGCCATCTCCCACGTGGGAGGATAGAACGTCATTCAGTGGGATAGTTTCAGGGAGAGTCCGTGGCCCTGCGGCGAAATTTAGCGGAATCGGCAATCGGGAATCCCGGCCTGTGGAGTCCCGAGCGGCTAAAGTAAAAACAGGTATAAGCATGTAGACGCCTTATGTGTACGATTCTCGGACGCGGGTTCGATTCCCGCCACCTCCACCAATTGAAGGTCCTCCAAGGACCGGAGAAGTGTAAAAGCCCTAGACATTCTAGGGCTTTTTCTTTTTCAATTGTCCTCGGAGATTTACTGTTGTATCCTGAGATCCACTCTTTTTAGGGGTACGCAGTGTAGTGATCTACCCCAAAGGCAAACTCGATACCCCCAAGCAGAGGTAAGTGATTATGCCCAAAAGGATACTCCCCCTTTCGGAACAGCAGGTAAGGAAGGCAAAGCCCCAGGCAAAGGAAGCGAAGCTGTTCGACGGAAAGGGATTGTTTTTGCTTATCACCCCATCGGGTGGAAAGTTGTGGCGCTTCAAGTATCAGTTCGGAGGTAAAGAAAAACTGCTGGCTTTCGGCTCTTATCCTGAGGTGTCGTTGGCTGACGCAAGAGAGAAGCTCGCTGCAGCACGTAAACAGGTAGCAGCGGGAATCGACCCTTCAGGAATGAAGAAGGCTCTCAAGGCCGCCCAGGTGGCTGCTTCCGAAAATGCTTTCGAGATCGTAGCGAGGGAGTGGCATACGCGCTTCTTGAATACATGGACAGTCGGTCACGCAGACACGATCCTTAAACGCCTGGAGCGTGACGTTTTCCCGTGGCTTGGTGATCGGCCGATTAGTGAAATTGAGCCGCCTGATGTCCTAGCCGTCTTACGTCGAGTAGAATCACGCGGTGCGCTTGAGACCGCACACCGCATAAAAACCATCTGTGGACAAGTCTTTAGATATGCGGTCGCAACTGGACGGGCAACGCGGGACGTGGCCGCCGATTTGAAGGGAGCTCTTCCTCCCCCACCCGAAAAGCATCATGCCTCTATTACTGATCCCAAGGAGGTCGCGCACCTAATCCGTGCGATCCAGGAATACGAAGGAGGCTTCGTCGTTAGATGCGCCCTTCGTTTGGCCCCGCTTTTCTTTGTTCGCCCTGGGGAATTACGGCAGGCAGAATGGTCAGAGGTGAACTTTGATGAGGCACTATGGACGATCCCCGCAGAGAGAATGAAAATGAAAGCGGCCCACACGGTTCCGCTGTCGTCTCAAGCGCTAGAGATTCTCAAGGAGTTGCACAGTTTCAGCGGTAGAGGGCGCTACCTCTTCCCATGTGCGCGGTCGGTGGCGAGGCCGATGAGCAATAATGCGGTCAACGCCGCGCTGCGGCGGATGGGCTTTGACAAAGATACAATGACTGGACACGGTTTCCGTGCGACGGCCAGAACCATACTCGATGAGGTTCTGAACATCCGCCCCGACTACATCGAGCACCAACTCGCCCATGCCGTTAAAGACCCCAATGGCAGGGCCTATAATCGTACAGCCCATCTGGCGGAACGCAGGAAGATGATGCAAGTGTGGGCTGATTACCTAGATGACCTGGTGGCCGGGGCCAGGGAGATCCCACTGAAACAACGAGGGCAAGAATAATTGCCCGCACTCTAAGCCAATAGAGTGCGCTGCCAAGTATGGTTTGGCTATTATCTGGAGTCTGAGATTGCGCTGATCAAAGCCACACGGCGAAGAAGGACTTATTTTTTGGTGAAGACGTTCCCTAACCAACCCTTGTATATCGGGTCGAGAAAGTAGTTGTCGCCCATCGGCCTGCATCGGGAGGACTTTCGGGAGGACTTTAAGTCGGGGGCAATGAGCAGTGGGAGGAAAAACATCCCAAATATGCCGAACGCAGCAACTCCGCTCCAACCAATCTGATATAGGATGAAACCGGCTGCAAAAACCAGGAATGCAACTACGAGGCAGAGGCTGACAAGGAAAACCAGGTAATTGTCATCTTGCTTTTTCATTTGACCCTCCACAGCGTGACTCCCCATTGGGCCTGTATCTAAATTCGAGTTGTGCTGCTGTTCTGCGTGAACACGGCAAGGGGGACTACACATTGCTTACCAGAAACCTCCAACTGCGAATGATCGTATGGCAGCGATACTACGGGTTGCGTTCGGGTTCATCCACTCCTGCCGCTCCAAGTCGAGAGGTAATACCAGGCCAACAGGGAGACGCCTCCCAAAGAGCTTAATCCGCCTACAACCAATACCACATCAATTCCAGAAATGCTTGTAGGTAGCAGCCTCATAGCCACTAGTACGATGAAAATGTCGATGGCCAATATGGCCACGCCAGCTGTGATTCTCTTCATATTCGCCCCTTCTTGCCCCTTAGCTGGTGCTCTCTCTAAAACCAATTCCCTTTCTGAGAATTAAGCACAAGTTTATTGGCTCTATCCCGTTTCCGACTCCGGTAGTCCAAAAGGGCGACGGTGCTAAGGAACACCCCCATGTAAATCCCTGAGACAGCAAGAGCATCAAAGCCATGTAAGGTTTTAGGTAACCATGGCAGTAGTGCAAACGCTATAGCTGCTTCTAAAGTCGCCACTGTAACAATGCCTGCCATAATTCCCCCTCGGTACCTACGGTACTCGTATCCCATTTTGAGAAACCCATCTGCTTTTTGATTTGCCGCTTGAATCTAAGCTCGAGGCGTTCCGCTGCTATCCTGTTGAGCACAATAGTAATACAGGACAGCAATAGGACTGGCAACATTGAGAATCGCTATCGCAGCTAGGAACTGAGTCAGACCACGGGAGGCGGCACGTCCCCTCATCTCTGGTACAAGTTCGGTACTGAGCACTGTCAAAAGGAAAATGCCAATGGTGAACGTTAGGATGCAGACCGGCATCATCCACTTTGGCTCTTTCATGTCTTCTGGAATAAGGTTTTCCATCCCCCCCCTCCTCTCGCATGTCTTAACCCTACCAAAACCATTCCACTGGCCCATCTTCAGCTGTCACCGAAACGGATCGGCTCCTCTCATTCTCCAGTTCGAAGTGCAGCCGAATATCCGTAACGATCTTGCCAAGGAGTCTGTCCTCGCTCGCCGTGAGTGGTAGGCGTCGTTTGATAATTTCTATGCACTGTTCAGCTATGACTTTTGACTCAGATTGCATTTAAATCACCTATTCTGCAATTTTTAACCTGATTTGAGATTATTACACAAAAAACATACAGTCAACAACTTTGCTATGAATTCAATATTTAAATTGAATAAAATAGTACACGGTCGAGGTTCGACAGTGTGCAAAACAGTACAAACAACATTAATTATATAAAAGCTCATAAATTTAATATTTTATACTGTAAAATAGTTTTTTATTGGTGTTGATTTTGCAAATTTAGTCCATTACAGTGTCTATCAGGTTCATAACGTACATTATCTAACACAGCAATGAGGCTTAAAACGACGTCGGGAGGCTACTATGGCACAAATCACATTACCTCAAACAGGGTTCGTACGGCTGTCAACAGTTTTAGCTCTACTAAGTGTCTCACGCAGCCATTGGTATAGCGGAGTCAAGTCTGGGATTTACCCAAAGCCAGTGAAGTTGGGTAAAAGGATTGCTGTATATCGCGCAGAGGAGATTAGGAGCTTAATCGAAACCGGATCTGCACAGACTGAAGCTTACGAGGGTAGATAAATGGAGTGGTTTAAAGTCAGTTGTAATCTGATTCATCATCGAAAAATCGAAATGATTCGGAAAGGTCAGAAAGGGGACAGCCTAGCGCTTCTATGGATAGTGTTATTAGCAGAAGCAGGTAAATCAAACCACGGAGGCTACTTGATGATATCTGACACAATGCCCTACACCCCTGAAACAATAGGAGTGGTGGCTAACATGCCGCTGCGAATCGTTCAGAAGGGGCTTGAGACATTCTCAGTGCTAGGGATGATCGACCAGGACGAGGGGGCCGTGTTCATAAAGAACTGGGCCAAGTACCAGAGCGAGGACAAGCTAGGGGCCAGGCGGGAATCTGATCGAAAGCGTAAGCAACGCCAAAGGGACAGCGAACGCGAAAAAATTTTCTTGCCGAGTCTCACAACCGCGTCACGTGACAGTTGTCCATCGCTGTCACGTGACGTCACACTGGAGAACAAAGAAGAGCACAGACTTGAGGATACAACACAAGAACACCTGCGTGTGTTGTTCGCTGGCACTCCGTTTCTCAAAATCCTTGATTCGGAGTTGACGTCTTTTTGCAAGACCTACGGAGAACAACGTCTTGTTGAAGCTGCAGACGTTGCTGCGGAGACCTGGAGGCGACGCAAAGGAGATGTCGGCAATCCTGCTGGGTATCTCAGATCTTTTTGCGTTGATCTCATTCTTCCAGGTTGGTACGTGGCGTTTGAGACTCGAAATGCAGCCATCCAGGCCCGCGAACGAGAGAACGCTGCACAGGAAGCGGAGCTGGAGGAATTGCGTAGCAAGGAGCGTGCAGAAACGGCAGCTCGCAATGCTTTTTGGGAATCCCTGCCGAAGGAGGACCGGCAAAGGTACGAAACCTCTGCTCGAAGTGAGTTACCTTCGGCGTTGGCATCTTCCCTGACGACCTCGTGCGTGGAAACGGCTAAGTTTCTTGCATGGGAGGACGCCTTGCGGTCGCAACAGGACCGTGTAGGAGGTGCTGATATTTCCTCGTGTCTGAATGAGTGAAACCGGCGGCGGGGCTTCGCCCCGCACGCAAATTCGCGCTGTCGCGCGAATTCGAAAACTGAGGGGGGGACCAAAGGTCATATGCCGTATTGTCCCTTCGAATCCGTTGCACAGGTGCAAGAGAACGTGGCTCTCCGTGCCCCCCCTAAGTTTCCGCGCTATGTCAGCCTTCGCCGACATAGCGCGGAATCAGCACAGGCGACCTTTTTGGCAGATTGACGCGACAAAATACGGAGGACAGAGCAATGAGCAGGATCGATGAGACATTTGATGCTCCAGGTGAGTTGAGACGGGTGATAGCTTTTCGTGCGGAATTACGCCGCAAGAGGTATCGCAAGAGTTGCCTAGCTAAATACCGCTCGGAACTGATTGCTATGCGGGAAGCTGGGGCATCATGCGCTGACTTGGCAGAGTGGCTACGATTATGCCACCGACTTAAAGTGCATCGCAGTTCCATAGATCGTTTCCTGAAAACGCTTCCAGAACTGGGGCGGGCAGATACGATACGTCGAGCGGAGTTGTGCGGATCGGAGGGCGCATGAGATTTCGATCAGTTAAATCACAAGCAGAGCACGCGGTTTCAAACAAGGTGGCTCTTGGAACTGGACGCCACGATCACAGGGATGACGGAAAGATCCACAGTGTAGGAACCGCGAGAGGATATCAACAGGCTCTCAAGGGATTCGCTAACTACATCCAGAAGAACCGGTTTGGGAGCCTTGGGGACGCCACGCGAGAAACGGCGATCCGCTATCTCGCTGAAAGGGCAGAAGCCGTGTCACAGAAGACATTAGACTTGGACCGGCAAGCCATCCAAATGCATCTGGGGGAACGCTTAGATGTGGTGAAGAGCGCGAGGGTTACCATCCTCTCTACCCGCAGTTACACGCCAGCACAAGTTCAACGAATCGCTGCTTCACAGTCAGAGAGGAACAGTTTGGCAACTAAGATCGCTTATAGTGCAGGGCTCAGGGCCCATGAGTTATTGACCATTCGACGAGAGGAGGAACGAGCCCCCTCAAGTCACAGAGAATGGAGTACAAGGCGCTTTTTAGGTAGAGACGGGGTCAGATATACCGTTGAAGGCAAGGGGGGACTCATCCGTGAAGTCCTCTTGGATAAAGCACTCGCGGTGGAACTGGAATCAAAACGCCTTGCCGTACCTAACCAGATTGTTGACCGGGTGGTGAGATACTCGCAGTTCTACAACATCGGAGGCGGCAGGACGTGGAGCCAGAGCTTTTCCGCAGCCAGCACTCGGGCCCTTGGATTTTCCAATGGGGCTCATGGCTTAAGGCATAGCTATGCCCAGGAGAGAATGGATGAGTTGCAGCGAGGTGGGATGCCCTATGACAAGGCGAAGGCTATAACGGCCCAAGAGGTAGGGCATTTTGAAAAAAAAACGACGGAGGCATACCTGAGATGAACAACAAACATTTTGTTATCCTGACTGTATTAGCCTTTGTGTCCCTTATCTGGTTAAAGTGGATCATTCTACCTGCGTATGGCAGTAATGTCTTGACGACAACTACACCTTTTTACCTAACTTTCATTGAAGCAGCGTGGTGTCTAGGGTACGTTATGTCAGAGGGAAAATCAGCCAAAAGAGTTAGGGTTGCCGAGGATTGGGCCCGTTTTGCGGTCCAAACTAGTAATGATATCATGAATGATGCAAGTGCAATGAGTGAATTTTATTCAGGTCTTGGCCGTAGTATCGATGAGGGAAATAAACTTAATCGAAAGGAACGCGATAATATCAAAACGGAACGAAAGGCAATAGCAGAAGAGATGGAAGCCCTTATTTCTCTTAGATCTGATCATAAGGACTATGAAGAGTTGTCTATGCGATTGAAAAACTGCGAGAAGGACAAAATAGGTCTGCAGGAAAAGCTAAAACGGCTTAAACGCAACATGCAAATAGAAAAAACGGAAGATGAATCAGAAATTTCTGTTTGACATTGTACCCATAAATAGGCAGAATAGGACCATTATTTGCGTACCGTGACGCTTTGTCTTTTTGACACACGGATTGGCCCTGCAGAGCCGACGCAAGTGTAAATCTGCCTATGGTTCTATCCAAACCGGCACGTGTTGCAAAGGGTAGCAGCGGCGAACAGTCCCACGCTGGATAATCAGGGGGCGAATCGGGAAGGAGCTTCCCGCGGTGGTCTAAATTGAGACCATCGGCCACGGCAGCAAGCTGACCGTAGCAATCTAAAGCGACGCGGCCGTAGTCTCAGAAGGACCTCTTTCGTAACTATCTTCTAAAACTCCTCTCAGCGCCTTTGGCGCTGAGAGGAGTTTTTTTTTTGGGTATTCAGAATTTGTGATGTATAGCGTTACGGGCAGCCTAGTTGGAAAAGACGTACAAAACCATATTGCATGATTGATGGTAGGTTCTGTCTACGTTATTATTGTAAACCATATTTTGTGATTTATCTGAAGGGCTCGCGACGGTGTCCGATCGGCGCAGCCAGTACTCCCGCATCAGAAAATGTAAGCCGTTCACCGAGAGTTCTCGCGTCACCCTGCATCCATCTCAAGTTCTATCAAGGGGACTGCGCACACCAAGGAATGTCTTGCTGGTGACATGGGTATAGATCATTGTTGTTTTGATGTCATTATGCCCGAGCAGCTGCTGAATGGTTCTGATGTCGTAGCCGTTTTCCAGTAGATGCGTAGCAAAACTGTGGCGAAGGGTATGTACCGTTGCCCGCTTACTTATGCCAGTTTTGGTAACTGCTTGTTTAAAGGCTTTTTGGAAGATTGATGGATGGAGAAAATGCCTCCTGACGATCAGTAGGCGAGGGTCAACAGCTAAGCTTGGCGCCGGGAAGAGCCAGAACCATTTCCATTCCTTGTCAGCGTTAAGGTATTTTCTTTCGAGAGCATTCGGCAGATATACCCCTGGCACATTTTGAGATCGATCCTGATCGTAAACCTTCCGAATTCTAGTTAAATGTGCCGCTAAGTCGTCTTTCAACACATCCGGAAGGAGTGTAGTCCTGTCCTTGTCGCCTTTACCCGATCTGACTGTTATGGTTCCTCGATGAATATCTATGTCTTGGACCCTAAGGCTGAGGCACTCCGTAAGCCGCAAACCTCCGCCATACGTTAGCATGGCCATTAACCGCATTGTACCGTTCATGTGATCGAAAACCTGACAGACTTCGTCTGGGGAAAACACAACAGGGAGCCTCCGTTTCTTTCTGGCCCTGACAGCATCCAGGTCTGCTACTTGTTTCCCCAGGCCGTGTCGATATAAAAACAGGAGGGCATTCAAAGCCTGATTCTGAGTTGATGCGGCAATTTTTTTTTCGACCGCCAGATACGAGAGAAAGCCTCGGATATCGTCGGTCGAGAGATCATCAGGAGCCTTACCATTAAGAAATCCTTGAAATTGCCTGCTCCATCCAGTATAAGTTTTCTCAGTGTTCAGTGATAAGTGCTTGAGCCTCAAAACCTTAATCATTTTTTCGGTGACTCGATTCCATTCCTTTCCTTCGTCACTTGTCGGCGCAGGGCGTTGACCGTATCGCGAAACAAAATACGTGTATAACCGTAATGCCTGTTCAGCTTGCTTGACCTGCCAATCTTCACGAGTGTTTTCCAACATATCAAGAAACTGTTTTTTCTGCTCGGCCGAGAGGGTTTTGTCAGTGGGACACTTGCAAGCGGCGTAGCAATTTGTAACCCACTTAACGTAATAAGGAATTTGTTTTTGCTGGACTGTTCCATTGCTGATTAGAAATTGTTCAAATCGTGCAAACATAAAAATCCCCCTTTTTTATGCAGTTGCGGTATATCCCCCCCATTTGAGGCCAATATATTGCACCACTGTGACATAATATGTCGCTGTGGTAGGGTGATTTTGAAAAATTTGGGTAGAAACAGAATAAATAAAAGATTAAAAGCGATGCGGTATATCCCCTAGTTATGCGAGAAGAATGATGAATAAAGATGAAGATGACTACAAGGTAGTCTTTCGAGGAGCAACAATCTCCAAGAAGGAGGCCAAACGGGTCAGTGTTACTCTTTTTTTTGGAATAGTCGGCATTATCTCAATCGGTTTGACGCTCGGCTTGACGAACAAAGTCTTAGTTTTTGTGCTGTCTTTTGTCCTCGCACTCATCGGGTATTTCGGTATTGCGAAACGAATTTACAAATAATAGAGGGACGCATAACCAGGCGCTCAGACCGCGACCGGGCGCTAAGGCTGCCCGTCAGGTCAAGCGCTGACCCGTTGGGCAAGGACACGAATGAAGATAAGGCCGATTATCATATTGGCAGCATTAATGTTTGCTCCACGAACCGCATTAGCCTTTATGGATGCTCCAACTGTCACTGTTACATTTCCCTCATACCTCATTATTCTCGTGCCATTGGTTGTATGTGAAGTTGTTTACCTTTCCAGAAATTTTGCTGAAAAGAAATTTAAGGTCTTGAAGGTTGGTATTTCAGTCCACCTGCTTGCGGTTGTATTCATGGTCTTGGAAAGTTGGCTTCATACTTACGTGCGACACCTTGTTATAGAAGCAATGCATTTCAAAACCACAGGAATATTTACAATAATTCGAAATCCAGCATCAGCCTTAGACGTGATTTTCAGCCTTACAATTGGATCAGTAGTCTTAATACAAGACGAAGCATATCGATGGTTGAACGTTCTAGTGATCATGGTGTTTTTACTGCCGACATTCGCATTGTCCACGTTTTTAGCTGCGAGGTTCTTCCAAACGGTTCTTCCCGAAACTGATAAAATGACCGTTAAATCAACTCTTACTCAGATAAAAAGCATCGAATACGGAGTACTAGTGATCGTGTCATTTTTGTATCTGAGCTTCGTATATCAACTTTAAACAACGCCCAACAACGTGCAGCAGCAGTCTCCGCTTCGCTCCACTGCTGTGCTTTCCCACGTTAGGTGAAAATAATCATTTTAAGGATACAGATATGGCCTGTGAAGTCTGCCGTGATGTACAAGAACGTTTAGACGTGCCACATGTCATCAGGAAGTGTACGGCATGTGGTAGGGAAATGCATATTGTTGAACCAGGGGAACATGGTAAAGGTATTAAAATATCAGCCGGTGACACTTTCATTATTCCTGAGGGGTACATAAAGCTTTCACTCAATCCACTAAAAAGCTCTGCTAACTTTTCTACTGCAGGGTTGGAGTGGTTTGCTTCGCAAATATTTATAGACGGACTACCTGACAAAGAAGAAACCTTTTTAGTCGATATTACTGCACTTGAGGCTCAAATTGATACTATTGTTAACTCATCGGAGCTAATTCAGCCTCTTGACATCAATAATCCAGATCATATTGAAAAAATCTTAGAGATACTTCTTGGGCAAAAGCATCGTCCTGAATTCTGGGCAATGTTGTCGGGACACTTTCTGGCAGTCGCACGTGATGCTCGTGAATCTAATGATGCAGAGAAAGCAAGTTGGGCAACGGCATGTGCGGAAAGATGCCGCGCTATGCTCATCTATAAACAGCATCTTGAAGAGGTTGTTTGGATGGGGCACTCTGCAAAGCGTGTTATCAACGTACTTCAGATTTGGGACTCAAATCAAAAACAAGGAGATGAAGAGTTTTGGCAACTCACTCTTAGCGAGCATTCTTATGTTCTGTCACAGGTTTTCGCTGTTCCAGTAGTATTCGTAGGGGAAAAAGCATATGTCGGAGGAATGAGAGTTGATCGTAGCGAGGCAAAGTTCGTTGATTATTTATTCTCAGCTGAGTCATCCCGCGAGTCACTTCTTGTCGAAATAAAAACACCTTTAAGCAGGCTGCTAGGTAGTCGGTACCGAGCTGGTGTTTTCGCGCCATCAGCAGAACTAACAGGTGCAGTTGTGCAGGTGTTAACCTATCGCACTGAGCTTATTCGTAATCTTCAATCTGTAACAGATGGATCTGCTGTAACTCTTCAGGCATTCGCCCCAAAATGCGTCCTGATAATTGGCAACGCACATGCTGAGTTGAATACCCCGGAAAAAAGGCGATCATTCGAACTGTTTCGCGCATCATGCGAAGTGGAAATTGTTACCTACGACGAACTCTTTCGGAAGGTAGAAATACTTGCACAGTTATTTAGCTTACAACGCACTTCTGCAACAGCACAAACAACCAAAGCCACCTAACCATCGGCACGACCCCTCTCCCTACGGTCGGGGGTCAGCCTCAGCCCCGTTGAAACAGGAAAAATGGAAAAAGCCATAACAAAAATAATATTGGGATTGATTTTGGTAACCGGTGTTTTTTGTCTATGGATTTTACGTGGCCGTCCTTCATCATTTAGAAGCGAATTTAACAAAGAAAATGACGCCCGTAATGCCTTAGCTCTCGTATTTCTCGTAGCTGCAGTGATAGCCACGATTATCTACATAAACAATCGATAGGAATTAGTGCACCAGGTGTAAGCGTAAATGAGCCTTCATGGGCTACATCACCACCTGCCGACAGCATACAAGACAGTTTCAACCAGGACGGTGGAGCAGTGAAACGTGCTCACCGCCCACTACGTTATGCGAGAAGAATGATGAATAAAGATGAAGATGACTACAAGGTAGTCTTTCGAGGAGCAACAATCTCCAAGAAGGAGGCCAAACGGGTCAGTGTTACTCTTTTTTTTGGAATAGTCGGCATTATCTCAATCGGTTTGACGCTCGGCTTGACGAACAAAGTCTTAGTTTTTGTGCTGTCTTTTATCCTCGCACTCATCGGGTATTTCGGTATTGCGAAACGAATTTACAAATAAAAGAGGGACGCATAACCAGGCGCTCAGACCGCGACCGGGCGCTAAGGCTGCCCGTCAGGTCAAGCGCTGACTCGTTATGCCAGAGAATCTAAACGGAAACGAGATGGGAATTAAAGATGGATCAAACTAATTCACCCCGAGTTTTGTGGGGCGCAAGTGTCCTTGCATATGCCGAAGTCGACGATTCAATCGAGTATGTTGAACGTGGTTGTTTTTTTGTTAACGGCAAGTTGCTCGGACCAGTCCCACGGCTTGCAATCTGCAAACTCCCGGATGAAACAGAAATATTGGTCGAGCATTGTGACAGTGAATGGAATTCATTGGGCGTACAAGGAGGATTCCGTACTGTTGAGGAGGCGAAAGCAAGAGTGGAACGTTCCTACCAAGGTCTTATGAATAAATGGATTGATACTGAGGAGCTAGGAGACAAGGCATAACCAGGCGCTCAGACCATGACTGGGCGATAAGACCGCCCGTCAGGTCAAGCGCTAACCCGTTGGCCAGACAAAGAAGAAAATAAAACAAGATGAATAAATCCACAAAAATCATTGTCATTCTGATTGGTTTCACCATCCTGTCTACATGGGTTTATCCGCTAATTCAAGGTCTTTGGGCAACGCTATATATTCCATTCACGTCGAGTCTCCCCCGAACAAAACTGGTTTGTGGAGCATGGTTGTCAGCAGGAGCGGCAACGGGTTCGGTCATTATTGCGTTCGTTCTTGCGTGGCCGCTAGGATACCTGACAAAAGAAAGGCCATTTATTGTCGGTGGGGCACTTGGAGTGGTCGGGACGGGGCTTAATCTTTACAACTTCCCGAATGTGATTGAGCAGTTCAACTGGTTTGTCGGGACAATATCAATTATCGAACACCTTACGTTCCTAGTAGGATGCATGCTATTTGCGTGGTGGGGAAGTGCCATCGCTAACAGGAAAATGGCCAACTAGACGCTCAGACCATGATCGGGCGATAAAGCTGCCCGCCAGGTCAAGCGCTACGACGTTGTACGAGGAAAAATGAAAGACGGATTTTTCAAAAAAGAAGCGAAGATAATGTTATGGATGACCTTAGTGCCTGCTATTGGTGTCGTCGCAGCAATAGTCATTCCTTATTTGACAAAGCATCGAGAAAGCCACCCTCCAGTCGTAGCGGTAAATGCGGTAAAGGCCGACAAGGTCCTAATCGAGAAGAGAATGAGAACTCTCACCCTGTCGTCAAACGGAGAAATCATAAAAACATATAAAGTGGCATTAGGAAGAAACCCAGAGGGAGCAAAGGAAAAGGAAGGCGATAATAAAACACCTGAAGGCATTTACACCATCGACACCCGCAATACAAAAAGCAGTTACCACCTTGCCCTTCATATCTCTTACCCAAATGCACAAGACATTCAGCGTGCAAAGCAGCAAGGAGTCCCACCGGGCGGCAGCGTCATGATCCACGGTATCAGGAACGGATTGGGCTGGATTGGCAAATTTCACAGATGGTTAGACTGGACGAAGGGCTGCATTGCCGTAACTAACCAGGAAATTGATGAAATCGGAGGATTGGTGGCGAACGGAACTCCTGTAGAAATAAAACCGTAACGTACAACCAGCCCCATGGACGCCGACCGCCGAAAAAGCCCGGCGGGCGGGTCATGGGGACACCCCGTTAGCTTTAGGAGAAATAATGCGAAGATGGATTAAACGCATAGCGATATCGCTTGGATTGTTATTTTTTCTCAGCTCTCTTGGATTAAGTTACTGGCTTGTTTTGGGTGGGGGGCGTTACGAGTTCTATCTTCCATTTGCCGCCAATAGAGCAATGAAACACAAAGACTTTATTTCAGCTGAATTTTACGCAGAAGAAATGTTTAAATCAGCTGCAAAAAGCCCTTGCGGCTATAACTACGGAAATGCAGTTCATGATGCAAATATAGTTCTCGGTTTAATAGCAGTCGAAAATGGAAATATAAACGAAGCAAAATCGTATTTACTGAAAGCGGGCAAAACACCTGGTTCTCCTCAACTCAACACTTTTGGGCCTAATATGGTGTTAGCCAATAAACTGTTAAAACGAGGCGAGAGAAGCACTGTAATTGAGTACTTAAACCTATGTAAAATGTTTTGGAAAATGGATGATGGAAAACTAAGCCGATGGAAAGCAGAAATTCAAAAGGGGCAATCTCCCGTTTTGGCGCGTGATTAAGAAACATCTTACCGGATGTAGTTAACCAGGAAGATGCACCTGACCAAAATGCCGTCAGGGGATCTCCCGCACCGTTAGACCCAAGGACACTCGATGACTGACATAAGCATCCAGCACAGACCTGGGTTGGAACATCATATTCACCAAGGCATGGCATGGCTATCATCCAGCGCTGAAGGCGAGAACACTGCGGCGATCTCGTATGCCGCATTTGAACTGCGTCTTGCCGTGGAGCGCCTTGCTGTCCACTACTGGGCGACCTTGCTCGACCGAAAGCCCGAAGAGCATGACTTACGCGACATAGAGTCCTTCAAGCGGGTCGAGCACCGGATCTACGAACTCGCTGGTCACCAACGAGAGATAGATGGGCACTTCGAGTTCATGCGTGTCGTACTCGTCGCTTTGAAGATCGATACACCGCTCGACACTCCTAAGATAGGTAAGCTTTCAAAGTATTGGCACGAATGCAGCGAGTTCTGCCACATCGCGTGGCCGTTGTCATGCTCAGTACCAGAAATGCGAAAGGCTGCATTCTACATACTTACTGATGTCGCTCAGTCGCTTTCAACCCAAGTTGCTAGTCTCGGATGGCCGGTTCTCAAGGATGCGGCATTTGCCGAGCTTCGCCGTAGGTTTCTAACCGGTGAGGCAAAAGCTGACGATGTTCTCGCTTATGTGAAACGAACCGGCCTTTGGGCGCGAGTCGAGTACAAGGACGGCACGCCTTCACATTTCGTCGGTGAACCCGTGCCGCCGTGTGCCTCTGAAGACAACATTGATTCCAAAATTTTGGTCTAACCAGCGGGGGCAGTGGGCTTCGCCACTACCCCGCAGCCTCGTTGGGGATTGAAAAGTTAACGGATCAAAAATGTTTAGCGAAGAATACACACGAAGGCACTGGCGCAGATTCGCCGTCCTGATAAGATGCGTTGGGATCTGGTGGGCGATTGGAGGAATTGCCTTCATTTCTTGGGGCGTCTTCTTTCGTTTTCACCCAGAAGGGGGAGACTTCATTACATCCATCCTCACTGGGACGTTCGTGTTGGCCGTTGCCTCTGGACTGCTATTGCTGCGCCCATATAGGCCCGATCTCGGTGATACGGTCGGTAAATCTACCGGCGGCTCGCGAAAATGGTGGACCGGGGATCTAAAAGGCTGAACCAATTAGTGAAATTACTGTTGGATTGGGGAGGCGAGTCAATATGGCCAAGCATTCAGAAATGGATAACTGCCAGCGATAGATCCCAACAAGGCCAGTGGACCTGTCGCTAAAACCCGCGCCGGTCACCGGCCAGCCGTTGGTAAGGTATGAGATGGACTCTGCAGAGGTTATAGAACAAATCAGGGCTGCATTTGCAGGCGTGACACTTGAGGATGGGATCGGCATTCTTGAGAGCGACGCAATAGACGGGTGCGTGAGCGACAAGAAAAGAGAGCAAGCCAGAAATAACGATTATAGGGAAAATTGGGAGACTATTCCAGATGAAGTGATAGCTGAAAATTATTCGGCGCTTTGCTTTATGGACCCAAAAGGCCTGCGATTCAATTTGCCTGCCTACATGATCTTTGCTCTTAAAAACTACCGATCTAGTGCCTCTGCTTCGGTTGACGCTCCTATTTATGCTCTGCAGAAGGAGCCAGAAGAGTTGGAACAGGCATGGAAAATATTCACGAAAAGCCAGAGAGAGGGTATAGCCAACTTCCTGAAGTTTATGATCATAGAAGTTGGTGAAAAGTGGGTTGACTCATGGCAGGCATCCCTCGCTTATGAAAAGACTTGGTTCAAATATGACAGGGAGTAAAGATTCCCAACCAGCCGGTTAGACACCGCCCAAGGCGGGTCAACCGGGCACACCGTTGGACAAGATCAAAAGAATCGCAGAGGCGCAGTGGTATGGAACCCAAGAAAATATTTGCGAATGGATGGGATGTTACTGAAGCAACGATAGTTGTTGCCGCTGTAATCATGACCTATTTGAGAGTTGATGGTCACTACGTCATCTTAGCTTTCGGAAGCTTGTCTCTTGTGTTGGGGCTAGAGCCACTGGTGAAAAAGCAGATTTATGTGCGCGGTAAAGTCTATACAAGGGAGAACAATCCAACTAGCTACTACTCAATGGTTTCAGTATATCTCGTTACTGCAGCCATTTGTTTCATAGTGACAGCTGTAGTTTAGACGAGTTGATGCCCGTTCCAGAGTAATGGCAGATTACGGCCATCAACAGGATGACTACTTTTGAGAGGAAATGCAAAGGATCCCAACAACGACCTTAGACGCGGACGGCTAGCGCCGCCGGTCAAGGCCGCCCCCGTAGTCGTGTGACTAAAAGTAGAGCCAAGGGGGTTTGTGTGGCGGATGGAGTTTTAATATTTAAGGGGATGAAGGTCGGGTTTTTGCCTGGGGACTTCAGTATCTCAGTAAATGATAACGGTGAGAAATCTAAATCAGCATCTGAGTCCATATCTGAAAAGTGGAATGAAAACTCTGAGCTTCAAAAAGAGCTGTTGATGGCGGAGCTTGCTCCATCCATGCAGGTATTTGTCTCTTGTGGTATTGGCCTTGACGCACTGTATGACACCCTTCGACCTTACGCAAAGATCAGTTCTCAAGAAATTGAAGCATGGCGGAAAAATAAGACCTCCAGGGCCAAACAAATTGTTGAAATGCTCAGGCGCACACACAAGCTGAAGCCCGACGTTTTGAATGATTTTAGTAAATGTATAAGTCAGGTTATTAAGTACAGGGATATGGCGGTCCACCCATCACAAGAATTGAAAAATGCATGTACAAGGCCCGATATTCAAGTTGGTGTTGATTGGAAGTTTTCCGCGTACCGTTTCTCAAACGCAGAGTGGTGCTTAACCAATACAATCAACATGATAGTTTACCTTTATGAACATAAATCTGGTTCAAATGAAGTTGACGAAAGCATCTCCAATATTGTTGATGCACTTGAGGAGTTGAAGGTTGTTCAACGTAGCGCCTAACCACTCGGCGGCAGACGGTCTTCGCTTCGCTCCGCCGCTGCGCCTCGACCACGTTGGACCTCAATTACCCCGGAGTTGATATGTCTATGCGAAAAAATCAGCTCACATCGGCCATGGCGTTAATTAGTTTTGTGATCAGTATGGGGTTGTTTTCTTTAGGCCTATATTCGCTTGAAAGTTTGGGCACCTGCATGCTTATTTTACTTGCCTCGATTATTGCCTTAGTCGTTTCATTTTTCTTTATTGGAAGTTTGCGGTGTGAATATTGCGGCAAAAAACTTGAGATCGAGTTATTTCCTTCATACAATCCACTTCCTAAGTTTTTTCTTTGGACAGGTGCTGAAGCACGATGCAGCCGCTGTCATGAGAAAGTTTGATCTACTTGTAGGGGGGGCAGTGGGCAGAGACTTTAAATGACGTCAACCACGGCCTTAGACGCGGACGGCTGACGCCGTCGGTCAAGGCCGCCCCCGTTGCTGTAGATCAGGTATAATCCAGGAGATCCGGTCTGGTGCGGGCTCAGTCGTAGTTAGAGAGGTGAGACAAGAGAGCTAATGTCTTTCTTAAAGTCCCTCGCCACGGCAGATTTGGTCTGCGTTTTGGGGTCTGTTTAGGGGTATTTATAGGGTGTCTATTTTTTAAAGCCAATAAAATCAATTACTTTTAGATATTTTTGGATGGACGCCACCTCCACCAACCTCCGCCAAGGCTCCGGTTGGCTCTAACGAGCCGACCGGAGCCTTGTCTTTTGCGGAGGTTGACCACCGTAGTTGCCTGGCCGTGCCAGGCGTTTAACGAAGGTGGGCCTCCGACCTTTTGCAGTCTTTTATTACACGCGGGCGTGATGTTACGCCCGCCGTCTTTCTGCCTATAGTCCACCGTAGTTACCTGGCTGTGCCAGGCGTTTAACGAAGGTGGGCCTCCACCTTTTGCAGTCTTTTATTACACCCGGGCGTGATGTTACGCCCGTAGTCTTTCTGTCTAAAGTCCACCGTAGTTGCCTGGCCGTGCCAGGCGTTTAACGAAGGTGGGCCTCCGCTGGTTTCCAACTCCATTACCTTCGGGCGTGGTTTTACGCCCGTAGTCTTTTCCGGACTATAGTCCACCGTAGTTGCCTGGCCTTGCCAGGCGTTTAACGAAGGTGGAATTGCCTTCCCGCAAAACCAAGATAAAATCCCCCTAATCCCCCCTGCGTGGAGGCCCCCCCCCATGAAATACGTCTGGCCTATCTTCGCAATAGAGGACACGTTAGAAACCCTTATGCTGCCATCTTCAACTCCTGCTGCTCGAACTCTTCTGGGGAGCAATAGCCAATGGCAGAGTGTAGCCTCTTGCGATTGTA
>NZ_JAHLMF010000058.1 GCF_018919385.1 Geomonas diazotrophica | reverse complement strand
ACGCAGATTACCTTTACGTAGGAAACCTTGGGTTTTCGGTGACAAGGTTTCTCACCTTGTTTTTCGCTACTCATGTCAGCATAATCTCTTGTGATACCTCCAGCCGTCCTCACGGTCGACCTTCACAGGCTTACACAATGCTCCCCTACCACTTGATCCTTAAGGATCAAATCCGCAGCTTCGGTACTATGCTTAGCCCCGTTACATTTTCCGCGCAGACCCACTCGACCAGTGAGCTATTACGCTTTC
>NZ_JAHLMF010000057.1 GCF_018919385.1 Geomonas diazotrophica | reverse complement strand
TAGGCTGGGAGACAGCCGGCAATATGGGAAATGTAGAACAGCGCCGAAGTTTGAGTGCCCGTGCTGAAATCACGGCTTATGTGCTGACCGTTGCCAAGGCGTTCAGCGCAGTTTTGCACCTCAACCCACCATGGATGGATAGTGCGTCGGTTCTGTCGGTCATTATCCAGTGAGCGTAGAGAAAACCATTCTTCAGTCAGATATTTCCAGACCCCTCCGGCCCTTCGCCAGAGGTCTGAGAAATCGTTG
>NZ_JAHLMF010000056.1 GCF_018919385.1 Geomonas diazotrophica | reverse complement strand
GCCAGAGGTCTGAGAAATCGTTGACCTTGAACTGTTTCAAAGCAGCCCTTCTTAGTTGGAACTCCACTCGCCAAATATCTTCAAGGTCATCGGTTCCCCACATATCAGCGAACCACAGTTTTTCCCCTTTCTTGAGGACTTCTTTACCTTTGTTGTAAATCCGAATGCGTATTGGTGCAGCAGGGGAGCCGAAGTAACAGGTTTCAAGGATACCGGCCTTTATGATCGGTCTGACATCCCGACTGCGGC
>NZ_JAHLMF010000055.1 GCF_018919385.1 Geomonas diazotrophica | reverse complement strand
GCGAAAGCGGAACAGCCCAAACCGGCACCATTTCGATGGTACCGGGGTTGTGGGGCCCCGACGTGGGATTGATGATTGGTAGGAGAACGGTCTGGAAAGGCCGGCCATAGTGGGTGATAGCCCCTTATCCGAAACCATGACTCACCCTAGGGTGTCCCCGAGTACTTCGAGGCACGTGAAACCTCGTGGGAATCCGGGAGGACCATCTCCCAAGGCTAAATACTACTCTCTGACCGATAGTGAACCAGT
>NZ_JAHLMF010000054.1 GCF_018919385.1 Geomonas diazotrophica | reverse complement strand
TCTCCACCGTGAACCAGAAGGTCAACGTCGTCGCTGCGGACCCGGTCACCGTCGGTACCATTACGGTGGACGCCGCCAAGGCAACGACCATCCCGCTGACCATCAGCGGTCCTTACACCTCCGTCACCTTCGCGTGGGGCGACGGTAGTGCCAGCACCACCTCCACCGACACCAGCGGTTCCATCAGCAAGAGCCACACCTACGCGCGTTACGCCAAGTACGCCGTGGCCGATGCTGATCCGAACACCG
>NZ_JAHLMF010000053.1 GCF_018919385.1 Geomonas diazotrophica | reverse complement strand
ACTTAAGAAACCGCCTACACGCGCTTTACGCCCAATAAATCCGAACAACGCTTGCACCCTCCGTATTACCGCGGCTGCTGGCACGGAGTTAGCCGGTGCTTCCTTTGTAGGTACCGTCAAGAAACTTGGATATTAGCCAAGCTCATTTCTTCCCTACTGACAGAGCTTTACGACCCGAAAGCCTTCATCACTCACGCGGCGTTGCTGCGTCAGGGTTTCCCCCATTGCGCAAAATTCCCCACTGCTGCCTCCCGTAGGAGTCTGG
>NZ_JAHLMF010000052.1 GCF_018919385.1 Geomonas diazotrophica | reverse complement strand
GCCCTTAGTAGCTTGACCATAAAAAAACTGTAAATGATCTCACTGCCATGCATACTTCCCGAAACGACTTACGTCATTTCGGTTGCTACCTACATTCACTACTATGCAATTGTCAAAGAACGGTATCATCCACCTTCGCTAAAGCTTCGGTGGATAAAATGGTGGAGGTGAACGGGATCGAACCGATGACCCCCTGCGTGCAAGGCAGGTGCTCTCCCAGCTGAGCTACACCCCCATTTTCAAAATGGGTACTCGATGAAAATGGTGGGCCTAGGTGGA
>NZ_JAHLMF010000051.1 GCF_018919385.1 Geomonas diazotrophica | reverse complement strand
CGATGGAGCCAAGGGGGGAGGCCAAGGGAAACACGGGGAGGAACCGCACGTGCCGGACACCGAGCCGGGAAAGCGTGTCCCAGGGGCTAAACCGTGTACGGCAGACAGCAAAGGAAAGAAAGAACGGTTCACAGCTCTGTATCACCATTTAACCGTTGAACTGCTCAGGGAATCCTTCTCCTGGTTGAAACGGGATGCGGCACCCGGGGTTGATGGGGTGACATGGGAAGATTACGAGCAACACCTTGAAGCCAACCTGATGGATCTGCATGCTCGCGTTCA
>NZ_JAHLMF010000050.1 GCF_018919385.1 Geomonas diazotrophica | reverse complement strand
CCTCCTCGCGGAGACGCCCTTGCCGTCGGCTAGTACTTCGTTGACGCCGTCTCGCGACGGTGTTGGATTCTACGTACAGGGGACTTACACCCCATAAGTTCACGCCCATGCCGGGCGTACACAAGGCAGTTGGACCGGGGCGGAGACCCCCCCGGTCAACTCCCGACCCGTTATGCGAGAAGAATGATGAATAAAGATGAAGATGACTACAAGGTAGTCTTTCGAGGAGCAACAATCTCCAAGAAGGAGGCCAAACGGGTCAGTGTTACTCTTTTTTTTGGAATAGTCGGCA